>CBDICJ010000001.1:0-79202 GCA_965277335.1 Edaphobacter sp.
AATTTCAAAGTGGATGCGGTGGCGCTGTGGCTCAATCGCGACGGCCATGACAAGTATCGCTACGTCACGCTGGGGTTCGGGAATAAGCTGTCGCAGCTGGCCGTCCTAACGGACGCGAATAGCGTGGACGGGGAATCGAACTCGTCGCGCATGCTGCCGGAGCTGACGCAGTTTGGCGGAGCCGCGCTCACCAGTTCGAAATACTTCCGAAAGCCGGGGCTGGACTCCCTGCGGGCGATGCTCAATCATGCCGACCGGTATGGGCTGAAGTGGGTCATCGTCCGCGACCCGTACTATGATCCGCTTCTTTACTTCGCGGGCTGGCGCCAAGTCGACGTACTCAGCGACAAGACAATCACCGTCTGGAGCAAAGACGGCGTACCCCCGGCCGTTCCCATGAACTCCGCGCAGATCCCTCCTCGCTGGCAGGGCATCCTCTGGGGAACACTGCCCTTCGGGTCGAGCCTGCTGGCGATTCTGGTGGTGCTGATTCCAGAGGAGAAGAGGCGAAGTTATACCACGGAGGACGCGGCGGTTTCGCAGGAGAATCTGGTGTCGCGCGGGGTGATCTCGTGAAAAAAGGAGGCCTGCTGGCGCTTGGGATCTTTGCCGCAACCGTGGTGTTTGTGGCGATCGGTACGATCTGGCCGGTTCCTGCGGCAGTTGCCTTTGCCGGAGGAGGTAAAGAGAATCTCCTGGGTTCGGCCTCCACCCCGGAATCCGCCGTTCAGGATCTCGGAACTCAGATTCGCTTGATGAACTTTGCCAAGGCGTACGCCGGCCTCGCCAACAAGGCCGAGTTCACCGAAGACCAGTTCGTCCATGATCTGACCGGATATGCCCTGAGCCTGCGCACCTATGCCACCCTCGACGGATTCGAGGTGCAGCCGCTCCATCAGTCCGCCAGCGACGCGGAGTTAGCCATGAAGCTGCGCTGGTCGACCGTCGTCGGCGCCTTCGAGGACACGCGCGATCTGCACGTCGTACGCAGCGGCGATCGCTGGGCTGTCAATTGGCCTATCGAGCCCGAGCAGCACGTGCCTCCCCAGGTGATCCCGGTCAACTACCTGCGGTGGGATGTCATCTACAGCGGCGCGGGCGACGAATGGGGCGCGCAGGATGTGGAAGCTCCGCATGTGCGCATAATCGACATGCACCCTGTCAATCGTGCCGAAGGCGTCGTCGTCATGGGCGAACTGCTGAACGAAGATGTGGTGCCGGCCTATGTGTCGGTGCGAGCCACCCTGCTGGCGAAGAATGGCGCTCCTCTCGATACCGAGGGCACCTTCGACATGATCTCGCACACCCTTCTACCCAAACAGGTCACGCCCTTTATCATTCACTATCCGGGCACCGACCTGTCTCAGGTGGGCAGCATCCGCATCGAGCCTCTCTCTGTTCTGGTCGCAGCCTCTGCCGATCCGGTGGTCGAGATTCAGAACCAGAAGTTCAATTCCGCCCCAGGAGCGTCTGTCACCGGGCAGCTCTCCAATCAAAGCGGGCACACGGTCAACGTAGCGCACGTCCTCTCCACCTTCTATGACAAGAACGGGCAGGTGGTCTGGGTCGCCGGGCAATATATCGACCGCGCGCTCCAGCCTCAGACACCGGTCGACTTCCGTATTCCAGTCCCGGAGGATCTCGCGCGCAAGATCAACAGCCAGCGGGTCGTGGTAGCGACGTATACCACTGCGAGCTCCCTGTGAGGTCGCGAAGCCTATCCCGAAAGCTGCTGTTATCGGCTGGCTTCGCGCTCGCGGCCTCCCCGTTGGCTCTGGCGCAAGGCGGAAGCATGAGCTTGCCCCAGACCGTCACCGCTGGAACCGCCTTCTCCATTCCGACCACGGGAAGCGGCAAAGCCGCTCTCTACATCGTCGGTCCCGGTCAGGCGCTGCGGCGTGATCTGCAGATGGGAGAAGCGGCCTCCTTCCCGGCGGGAGTCCTCTATAACGCCGGTCACTACCTGGCCGTTCTGGCGGGGCCAACCTCGACCGAAACGGGCGAGTTCGATGTCACCCCCGCGGCTCAACCCGAGACGCTGGGTTTTCTGGCCAAGCCCTCTCGGCTTCCCGTCGGGCTGCACAACGGTATCAGCGGCGCGGTCTATGTCTTCGACGCCTATCACAACCTGATCACCACGCCCATGCCGGCCTCCTTTGAGCTTTCCATCCCCTCCGGAGCCGTCCAGTCCCGAACCGTGAATACGCGGAATGGATTGGCATGGACGGCGATGGACTCCGCGCCGAAAGAGGGCACCGCGAAGTTCGTGGCCCATGTCGTCGGCGCCTCGAGCACGCGCGTGATCGTAGAGGTTCCCGGAGACCCCTGCCGCATCGTTATCAGCGCGCAACCGAACGCCGGCAAGCTCGAAGTGGAGACCGCTCCGGTGCGCGATTGCAGCGGCAATGCCATCCCCGATGGCACCATCGTCACCTTTACCGAAAGCTTCGGCGACACCCAGACCACAGTCGACGTTCCGCTTAAGCAGGGAGTCGCTCGCGTCGCTATCCCGGCCAACAAAGGATCGAAGATCTCGGCCGCAAGCGGCGTGGTGGCCGGCAACGAGATTCGATGGGAGGGCGGACGATGATCAGGCGCCTCCTGGTCCTGTGCTGCGCTCTGGCCATGCCGGCGTCCGCTTTCGCGGATCAACCTTCCGTCCGCATCCAGCCTCCGCAGGTCCAGGGTTCCCGGCAGCTCGAGAAGCAGACCGAAACCGCCGTGATCCGCGACTATCTCCAGTCCTGGAAGACTCTCGGAACCGCGCTCGATCGAAACCAAGCGGCTCTCCTGGATGCGTATTTTGTCGGAACCGCCCGCGATAAGCTGGCCAATACGATCGACGAACAGACAAAGCTGGAAATCCACACCCGGTATGTGGAGCGCGCGCACGATCTTCAGATCGTCTTCTACTCGCCCGACGGCCAATCGATCCAGATCACCGACACCGTCGAGTACGACGAGCAGGTGCTCGACCACGACAAACTTCTCGCGACCAAGCCCATGCGGCAGCGTTATCTCATCGTGCTTACTCCCTCCGAGGTGCGATGGAGGGTGCGCATCTTCCAAGCCCAGGTTTAGGTGTTTGGTCCCGGCATTTGATGGTGCATACTTTTCTGAGCGGGAGAAGGAGGCACTATGGGACAGGTTCTACACCGGAGCGCCACAACGACAGAGGCGATCCGTCGAGCGATACAACATAGTCAAGAGAGCATGAGGGCTCTGGCCCGTCGTCACGGCATCAACCAGAAGACGGTCGCCAAGTGGAAGAAGCGCGAGTCCACTGCCGACCGCCGAACCGGCCCAACCGTTTCGAGATCGACGGTTCTTTCCGTCGAGCAGGAGGCCATCATCGTGGCGTTTCGCAAGCACACGCTGTTGCCGCTGGACGACTGCCTCTACGCTCTTCAGGCTACGATTCCGCAGCTCACCCGCTCCTCTCTTCACCGATGTCTGGAGCGTCATGGCATCAGCCGTCTGCCTGAAGTCGAAGGCGACAAGCCCAGGAGGAAGAAGTTCGATACCTATCCGATCGGCTTCTTCCATATCGACCTGGCCGAGGTGAGGACCGCCGAAGGCAAGCTCTACCTGTTCGTGGCCATCGATCGAACCTCGAAGTTCGCTGTGGTCGAGCTCGTCGAAAAGGCAGACATGCGAGCCGCAGCAGCGTTCCTCGAAGCGCTCGTCGAAGCCGTTCCGTATCGCATCCATACCGTGCTCACCGATAACGGTATCCAGTTCGCCGATCTGCCGAAGAACCGCGGAAGGCTTACCGCCAGATGGCGCGGCCATCCCTTCGACCGGCTCTGTCTCGTTCATGGAATCGAACACCGGCTGACCAAACCCAACCATCCCTGGACCAACGGACAGGTCGAGCGAATGAACCGTACCATCAAGGACGCCACGGTGAAGCGATACTTCTACGACACCCACAACCAACTCAAAGCGCACTTGACCGACTTCCTCAGAGCCTACAACTTCGCCCGAAGACTCAAGACGCTCAAAGGCCTCACGCCCTACGAATACCTCTGCAAACTCTGGACGCAAACCCCAGACAGATTTACTCTCAACCCAATCCATCAAATGCCGGGACTAAACATTTAGGCCCAGGTTCAAGCACAGGTTGGTTGAGAGTTCCAGAACCTCTCTCTACCTCAATAAATCTCGAAGTAAGTCACCTAAACAGAATCAATATTGGTGTACCCGTACCAGAAAAGCCGTAGTCTCGACCGGAGTAGCGGATACTTTCGTCGTCCGCTACGCGAGCGGAGAGATCCCCGCTTTTTCGCCTTTGCTGTTGTCAGCTCTTGAGTACACCCGACTTGATTCCGTTTTCGCTCAGAAAACCAATTCAGACCTCAGCCTAAACTGCCGATACAACGTCCTGCAGCCGAAGGTATCCTGACGCAGGAGAACAAGCGTGTCCAACTCCGATCTGACCTCCATCCTGCTTCTTCTCCTGCTGCTGGTCGCACTGGCGCAGTTGCTTGGCTTCCTCTTCGTCAAGCTGCGACAGCCTAAGGTGGTCGGCGAAATCCTGGCCGGAGTCGTCCTGGGCCCTGCTCTCCTCGGTCGCTTGCCGCTCGCTGCGCCGCTGATCGAGGCCACCAGGCGTCAGATGAACATTCTTAACTTCGTCTACTGGCTAGGCTTGCTGCTGCTCATGTTCCTCTCCGGTGCCGAAGCCCGCCAGCTCTTCAGCCGCGAAGAACGCCGCGAAGTGGGTTGGCTGACCATCGTCGGAACGGGAGTGCCGTTTCTTCTCGGACTGGTCCTGGGGCCACGGCTGACCGGCAGCGCGCTCGCCGGCCCCAACGGCAACACACTCTCTCTCACCATCATTCTCGCCGTTGGGGTTGCCGTCACCTCGGTTCCCGTCATCTCGAAGATCTTCGCCGACCTGAAGATACTCGACACCCGTTTTGCGCGACTCATCCTCGGAGTGGCCGTTCTCGAAGATATCGTGCTCTGGCTCGCGCTGGCTGTCGCAACCGCCGTCGCCGGCAAAACCGTAGTCAACTCGCGCGCCATGCTGGTTCACCTCCTAAGCACGATCTTGTTTTTTGTCTTCGGACTCACGGTCATTCCCCGCATGGTGAAGCGAATCAACAAATCGCGATTCAACATCATCGCCATTCATTCGCCGATAGCCTATGCCATCGCCGTGCTTCTTGCCTACTGTGTGGCCGCCGGAGCGCTCGATGTCAGCGTGGTCTTCGCCGCCTTCCTCGCAGGCTTCGCCGTCGTCCACAAGAAGCGAAAGCTCTTCTCCGAGGCGCTCGACGCCATCGGAAAAGTCTCGTTTGCCTTCTTCATCCCTGTGTATTTCGCAATCGTTGGCTTGAAACTCGACCTGGTCCATGGCCTGTCGCTGTGGATGATCGCGGCCTTTCTCCTCGGAAGCTGCCTCGTCAAAGTGCTTTCGGTAGCCGTGGCCGGTCGCTTTGCCGGCTTCCGCGGCATGGATCTCATTAACCTTGCGATCACCACCAACGCCCGCGGCGGTCCGGGCATCGTCCTCGCCAGCGTCGCCTTCGATGCTGGAATCATCAGCCCGAAGTTCTACACCACCCTCGTCGTGGCTGCGGTGCTCACCTCGCAGATCGCGGGTGCATGGCTCGACTTCGTGCTGCGGCGAGGCTGGCCCCTACTGGCATCGGATATCGAACTCCATTCAAGCGCCCGCGCCGGCGAAGAAGCTCCGTCAGAGGCGTAACCATGATCGGCAGCATCTCAAACAGCATTCGTCAAACCATCCTACGGCAGCATGACTGCAAGCGGCGTAGTGGAGATCCCGCATCGTCTTTGCTGTTGATTATCTGAACCCCGATAACCGAGTATTTGGACAGGTACTTCGATCTCTATCGCTTTCCTGTCCGCGTCGGAACGCTGTTCTGCGATGGAGCTGGCGCCTGCCCGGCGCACGTAGGCAAGCCCGGCTCTACCTCCGAACCCTCTTCGTAATCGTTCCAGGTCTCGATCAACATAAACGGAATCGTCTGATCGACAGGGAAAAACTTGCGCCACAAGTCAACCGTGTCCTTGTAAGTCTGCCCGCAGCGAGCCGAGATGTGACGATTCAGGCTCCATGACGCCTTCCTGTCGTCGAACTGCGGCCATGCCCCGCCTATCGTCATCTTGTCGGGATACTTTGTCGCCATCATATGATAAAAGTCCGCCAGGTATGGCTCTCCCCAGTTACCGCCATCGGCCGACCACCCTTGCGGCCCCGGCTGCACCCACGGGTAAAAGCCGTCGAACGCATCCGGATGCGGCCCGGGAAGGTTCTCCTGGATCAACAGCGGGGCGGGACTCCACCTGTCCACCACCGTCCTCACTTTCGCCCAATCTGTATGGCCGCCATGCGGAAAGACAAAGATGATCGGCCTTCCCTCATAGGTTAGATACGCCTGGCGCCCCGGCGCGTTCGGCGCAAGATACGTGTCGTGAAACATCGTGAAGTCTGCAATCACCTCGTCGGTCGCGCCGTCTTCCTGGTTGCTTTCGTCGTACATCATGGCGACGCTGAATTTGTTTTTCGCCGCGGCGCTCTGCACCAGCGCATAGCTCTGATCGATCAAGGGCTCCCGGTCTCCGTACCAATCCACCACGAACCCCGAGATTCCCATCTCCTTTGCCTTCCGGATCTGCGTCCGAATCACCTCGGGATCACGGGACGAATATCCAGCCGGGATGTGACTGGGGAGCCCGAACCAGGCTTCGTAAACGGCCAGGGTCGCGGGGTTCTTGCCGGTTGCTTTGTACTTCAGCTGCACCGGCTGTGGGGACCCCGTGCATCCGTGAAACAGTAGAAGAAAGAACAGAAACGTAGCGCTTGCGCCGGCAGACATAGAATCAGTATCTAACAGAAGCGCCCTGAAGTGGGCCGTTAGTCACGCCAGCGCACAATCGCAAGACCGCGGGAGCCAAAGCAATCGTCCAGAGAAGCAGCTCAGCGACTGCGATGTGGCAAATGTTTGCTACAGGAAAAGGGAAAAATTTTATCCATCTCCCGCACCCTCGGGGCGATTTGAGTTCTTCGTAGCAGGAAATTATGTCGAGAATCTACCAATATTCATCGGAATGACTCTGCTCCGTAACACGCCGAGTGGTCTGAGCCGGTTCTAAAGATACGTTTATCGTCCATGCGAGCTGGACAGTGTGTCCGATCCGCCACAGCGCGTTCCCTCTCCTACGTCTACGCAACTAATTGGCATCGAACGTGCTTACACAGGCTAGCAGAGATCTACTGCATCGATCTCTGATGACCGAAGTGGCTGATATGCGGGATTTCTGCATCCCATATTCATCCCAACCAGTGCACAAAATAAAATACATAGCGGGACGCAAAACGTGTTGAATGGGCCGACGGACAAATCGAAAGAACTGAAAGCGCGGATCATCTCCGGCAGCCTCGTCCTGCTCTCGGGTTCGAGCCTGGCAACCGCGATCAACCTCGCCTATAACGTCGCGGTCGCGCGTTTTCTCGGCCCCAACAGCTTCGGGCAAGCGACGGCCGTTTACACGCTGCTTACCATCACCTCGGCGGTCACGCTCTCTTTTCAGATCATCTCCTCCAAGGCCGTTGCGCAACAGTCGTCCCCAGCAGGCAGAGATGCCGTCTATCGCGACCTCCATCGCGGCGCATGGGCATGCGGCAGCCTCGTGGCTCTCCTGCTGCTCGTGTTTCGGCATAGCATCACAGCCTATCTGAACCTGCCCAGCGCCACGCTGGTCGTGCTGCTCGCGATCGGCGCTGCCTTCTACGTTCCTCTGGGAAGCCGGCGCGGATACATTCAGGGAGCCTACGGGTTCCGCAGCCTCGCCAAGAATCTCGTGCTCGAAGGCGCGGTGCGGCTAGTGGGATCGCTGCTCATGATCTTCCTCGGCTTCGGCGTGACCGGCGTGATTGCCGCCAACGCCGGCGCCATCGTCGTGGCCTATCTTGCCGTCGCCCCCAAGCTCTCTGCCCGGGTTCCCAATCCTCTTCGATTCGCATACGCCTTTCGTGAGATTTCGCAGGCGATGGTCTTCTTCGCCGGCCAGGTGCTGATCAACAACTGCGACATCGTGCTGGTAAAACACTTCTTCGAGCCCAAATCGGCTGGTCTCTACGCCGCCGTGGCCATGGTCGGGCGAGTCATCTTCGCCTTCTCTTCCGCCGTCGTCAACAGCATGTTCCCCGTGGTAGCTGGCTCGGGCAAAGAAGAGCGTAAGAACCTATCGCTCATCACCACCTCGCTTCTGCTTGTCTTGGGCGTCGGTTCCGTCTTTGCCATCGCCTTGCGGATCACTCCCGCCTGGGTCTGGACCATGTTCTTCGGATCCAGCTTTGCGCTGTCCGGACCCCACGGCTTTCCCTACCTCCTGGCCCTCTACGCCATCATGACCGTCGTCTACTCGCTGAGCGTCGTCATCATTACCTACGAGATGTCCTATAAGATTGCGAACACCAGCTGGCTTCAGTTGATCTTCAGCGGCGTTCTTATCGCGAGCATCTGCCGATTTCACGATTCCTTGCAACAGGTCATCCTGGTGCAGCTGGTGCTTGTAGCCATCCTGCTCGTCCTGGTTGCAGTTCCGTTTCTCCTGGATGCGCTGCGCAACGCAAAGACGCTCGACAGCGCCGATTCGCGCGCGCTTCAATTGATCCGCCGCATCTCCGAAGACGAGGTCATCGCCGAATTTTTGAAGAGCGAATTCGAGAATGCCGCCTACCGCAAATATCACCAGGCGCTGGGTCCTATCGTGTTCACGCCAGACCCAGAGGACAAGAGCGAAGGCCCGAAACGGCGCGCTCTGCTCTTCGTGCGTCACCGGGCGTTGTGGAAGGAGCTTCCCGAGGACACCGAATGGTACGAAGCCACCATAAGCGATCCCGACCTCGCCCGGATTCGAGTCTTCCCGCGCGCCCAGTGGCGGAAACTCGCGCGCGGAAACTTCGCCATCACCGAGGTGGTTGAGCGGATGCGGCGTAAGCAGGCCGGCGAAGATCCGTTCCACCTCAAGATCGCCAACATACGCCTTAAGCTCTCTAAGAAGAACTCCGAGAAACCCAATCAGGGCTCCGTGGTCCTGATCGGCCTCAATGGAACCGAGCCGTTGACCATCCTCGACGGCAATCATCGCTTTGTCGCGGCAATGCTCGAAGGCAGAGTCGATCGGCTGCGGTTTGTCTGTGGGCTGTCGCCAAGCATGGCGCGGTGCTGCTGGTACAAAACCAATGTGTTCAATCTCACGCGATATGGCAGAAACCTGCTGCATCATCTTGTTCGCCATCCCGAATCCGAGTTGGAGAGCCTCTTCGAACGTTCCGGCTAGGCCAGCGCGGAATGGGTGTCTCCGCGGTCTCGCAAGCCGACCGCAAGCAGCGCGGCAATCTAGAGATTCAATATTCAAAGAGAGAAGGAAGGGTCCGATGTCAATTAGAAAACGAGCTGTCAGGGTGCACCAGGTGCCGGAACAACTAACCGCGAAGAGGGGACGTAGCTTTCTGCGCGATCTCCAGATGCACGCAGAGGCTGAGCGCCCTCGCTTTGTACTCGACTGCTCCATGATCTTCGTTATGGACTACCCTACGATCGACCTGCTGCTCTCCTGCCTGGAAGAGGTGATGAAGTACAATGGAGACGTCAGGCTCGCGTCATTAAGTCCAGCAGCGGAGTTGGCGCTGCGTGTCGCGGGAATCCATCGTCTGTTCGAGACCTATGCGACCACCGAGAGCGCGGTGCAGAGCTTCCATCAACGCCCGATCAGCCTGGCGCCCCTGGGACTCGAGACCGAAGCCTTCGATCATGCCTCTGAACATGCAGCGTAGTCCGGTCGCAGCCGGATCGGAAAGCGGAGCTGGGAAGGTTTGGAGCGATCGATGAAAGTCTCGAATTCTCGGTTGGAACGGTTGATCGCTCTAGGCCTTGCGATGTCGCTGGTTGTCCCCATCGGCGCGGCCGCGACCATCTCACCGCCGCGACAGAAGTCGCAAGCAGACCTCAGTAAAATCACATCTGAGCCTCCATCGCAAGCCGCCAAGCAGGAAGCCCCAGCAGCCCTTCCAGTCACTTCCCTTCCAGACGCTCCCGGCACAGACGCTCCCGGCACAGCCAGCCCCAGCCCAGCAGGCCAGCAAACTGCGGATCCGACGCAGCAGACCTCCACCTCCCAAAGCGCTCAGCCCGGCCGGCAGAACTCCGCCCAACCGCCAGTGGGCACAGCGGCAGCGCCCTATGAGAAGCCGGACGGCGTTCCAGCGTCCCGTCCAGCCGGAGCCGCGATTGCGCCCGCGAAACAACGACGCATACATACCTTCGCGATTAGAGCCGCTCTCCTGGTAGGCGCAGGCGTTGCTATCGGAGTCGTCGCCGCTGCCTCGCTCGGCAGTCCCAGCCGGCCGCAGTAGGGCAAATCTCCTGATACTGTGGAGCGGGATTTTCGAAGTATGCTGTTTTTCCTTGAGAGAAAACAGCGCGAGCCGGCTTACCTGCCTTTACATCTTCCATAACGCGAGCACCTTACTTTACTTGGGGCAAAATCATGTCTGACACTCTGAAGCGCCCTCGTGCCAGGCTCGTCAGTTTTTCTGGAATCGACGGCGCCGGAAAAAGCACACAGATCGCAAACCTTTGTGCCAGCCTCCACGCAGCCGGTCTCAAAGTGCGCCTGATTACCTTCTGGGACGACGTCGCAACGCTGAAGTCGCTTCGCGAAGGCGTCGGGCACAAGGTCTTCAAGGGAGATAAAGGAGTCGGAACCCCGGAAGCCCCCATTCGCCGCCGGGACAAAAACGTACGTTCGCCTTGGATGACCCTCCTTCGCATGGCGTTCTATGTCTTCGATGCGCTCTCGCTCCGCAAAACAGCCCAGGCCGCGCTTCGATCCCAGGCGGACGTTGTCATCTTCGATCGCTATCTCTATGACGAACTCGCGAACCTAAATCTGGCAAACCCAGCAACCTGGCTCTATATTCGAGGACTCATAAAGCTGGCGCCGAGGCCGGACATCAGCTTTGTGCTGGACGCCGATCCGGAGCATGCCTTTGCCCGCAAACCGGAATATCCACTCGACTTCCTCCACTCCAACCGAAATTCCTATCTCAAGCTGAGCCAGCTATTGGGAGGCATGACTGTGATCCCTCCCATGGCGATCGATGAAGCAAAAGCAGAGGTAGTGCGCTGCGTATTTCGTGAGCCGTTTGCTCGAAGTTCCCAACCGACGAGCGCTGATCCTACGGCTGCCCAGCCGACTCTTGGCTCTTAACAGAAGGGAGCTCCAGCAAGGCCTTTCCCGAACGCCAAAGCCTGGCTAATCGCAAGCGCAATCCCGTTGTTGTTCGTCTTATAAGGGAGGCTGGCGCCCGCTCGCAACATTCCGAGGGATTTGAGATGAATCTTGGTTGTGTCGGTGAGGAGTATCTGGTGAAAAGCAGGGTGAAGCTTTACCGCCGCTGTGCCGCCTGGGCACTCTGCCTCGCCGCGGCTCACTGCGCAGCAAGCCAGGCTCCCGGCTCGCCGCCCCAGACCTCTCCCCCTCACATAGTAACCAAAGCCGCCCCTTCCTCTCTCAAGAAAACAGCCGCCGCAGGCACACCGGGACCAGAGCGATTGCCAAGCAAGACCCCGCCCATGCCATCCCCCCCGGAGGCAGGCGCAACGCACTCCACAGTGACTCTGAAGAATGAAACTCTAACCATAGAGGCGAACAACTCCGACCTGAATCGGATCTTAAAGAAGATAGCCGATCTCAGCGGCATGACCGTCAACGGGTTCATCAGCAGCCCTCCCGTGTTTGGCATCTATGGGCCCGGCAACCCGCGCGAGATTCTCACCGATCTGCTGACCGGCTCAGGCTACAACTTCATCATGGTAGGCATCACTCACCAAGGTGCGCCGCGCGAGCTTCTGCTTACTCTTCAGAACGGCGGTTCTACGCCCGCTAACGCCTCCACGCAGACGGTCACTGCCTTCAATCGCCGCGACAACCCAGAGGCAAATTCATCCGACGAAGAGCCTCCAGGCCCGGGCGCAATCATCGACGCTCCGCCGGAGCCCCCGCAAGATCCTCAAGAGAGAACGCAGCAGAACCTGCAGCGGCTCCAGCAGATGCACGATCGACAGACACAGCAGAATCTCCCCCAGTAAGCTCCGCCCGAGGCACGTAGCAGGAAAGCGGATCGGGCAGTGCAGCGCTTCACTGCCTCCGCGACCCATTCGGAAGTCCTTCGGCCCCCGGATAGATCGCAATGCGGTGATTGCGGATCATGGGCGCCAGCCGCTCGCCCGAGTTCTCCGAGAACAGCGTATTCGACTGCTGCAGCGGCATATGGCACTCCACGCAGCGCACCTTGATCGCCGCATGCAGTGTCTTGTATTGAGGACACGCCGTCACCCGATGGCACCCTATGCACTTCGACGAGAACGCCGCCGCATCGCGCTGTTGCTCATGCGTATCATGGCACGTCGAACAGGTCATGCCGCTTGCCCGAAAGCACCTGCTGTCCCGCAGCAATTGCACCTGGTTGGTATGCACATCCAACGGCGCATCCGGAGCCACATCGGGCGACCTCACAAACTCCGCCAGCACATCGCCCGGTTGAAACGACAGCGCCGGAGCCAGCGCCTCGCCCGCCCCCGCATGGCACAGCGCGCACACGTCAATCTGCCTTTCGCGAGCGAGCCGAGCCGGATTGATGATCGCCTCGTCCGCATATCCCAGCCGCGGGCGCGGACTCTGCCGCTCGCGAAGCACATGCTCGGCCCCCGGACCATGACACCGCTCACACCCGATGCCCAGAACAATCTGCGCTCTATCGAATCGGTTGACCGGCGGCGCCTCCGGCGAAAAATAAGAAGCATGGCACTCCAGACACTGCGGCGCAATCACCCGGTCGAAGTGCGCCGTGCCATCCTGAAAGCCCGGGCTGTTGATCCACGCGCGGCTTGCCGTCCAATACGAAACCGGCAACTCGAAGAGCAGATCGCCGGCCCAGTACAGATATGTCTGCCCCTTTCGCCCGGAGCCAGTCACGATATCGATAGACTGGATAAGCGTCTGGAGCGTTCCTGCATGCGTGACATACTTCGCCGTCTCGGTAAACGCGCCCTCCGGCGTCTTCGCCATCTCGAACGTCAGCCGGGGATTCGCGGTCTTCAGGACATTCCCTCCCGCGCTGAAATCTCCTCGGATCGACTCCGCCGAAGCAGCTTGCGACGTAAGGTGGTGAGCCGTGTGCCCGTAGCTTTCGGAGATCTGCCTATGACAGGAGAGGCACGCCGAATCGCCGGCAAAGGCCGAAGCCGCCGGAGGAGTATGCAGCGCGGAAGCGAAAGCCACGCCGGCCCGCTGCTCGGAAGCCATGACCACGCCGCTTCGCTTACGGGACCACTGTGCAAGCACGCCCACCATGAGGAGCAGAATGCCACACAGCACGGCACACGCTCCTCGGGCGGAGAAAGAGATAGAGTTATGGGTAGAAGTCATTCGAATAGGTCATCCAAACTTCACCAAGCACAGACAACTTTTTCGAGCACTCGTGCCCCGCTGCCGAATTCGATTTGCGCCGCCATCATGCCTGTATCCCCTTCCCCTCGATCACGGTGACATACCGATCGATCGGCAGTTTTTCCAACCTCTCCACCCGCCCTGAAGGAAGCGGCCACCTGATCTCGATCCAGTCGATCTTCGCCGCCTGCCCGATCCCAAGCACCATTCGCGGATCGTGCGAAGACAGATAGCTGCCGCCCCCCACCTTCTGCCGCGTGCGTTTCATCCCCGCAAAGCTCCACGTCACCGTCGCCCCCACCGCATCGATGTTCGCCTTCGTGCCCACCAGCTTCAGCCCCAGCCAGTGATTCTTCTTCCCCGCAAGGTTCTCGAGCAGCAGCGGCGCGCCGCCATTATTGTTGATCAGCACATCCACGCCGCCATCGTTGTTGAAGTCGCCGAGCGCCAGCCCGCGCGCTCCCCAGTGCATCGCAAACTCCGCGCCTGCCTGCCTGCTGACATTCTCGAAGCCTCCCTTGCCGTCTCCGCGAAACAACAGCAGCGGCTCCTTCCACGTCACATTCGGCGAGTACTCCCCCACCATATCGTCGGGATGTCCATTCGACAGCATCAGATCCAGGTTTCCATCGTTGTCATAGTCGAAGAACTTCAGCCCCCAGCCGCTCAGCTCCGCGGTCGCCAACCCAATGCCGGTCTTCGCCGCAGCATCCGTGAAGCTCTCATTGCCGTCGTTGTGGTACAGCGAGAACCGCTCACGATCGATATTCGCGACGAACAGATCGATCTTGCCGTCGTTGTCATAGTCCGCCGCGTCCACTCCCATGCCCGAGCGCGCATTTCCACTCTCGCCGAACGAAACGCCTGCGTTGAACCCGATCTCCTCCCACTTTCCCTCCCCGCGATTCAGGAAGAGGTAGTTCGCCGCCGTATCGTTCGCCACGAACAGGTCCATCCGGCCATCGCCATTCAGGTCCGCCGCCACAACGCCATGGGCCTTGGTAGGGTTCTCCCCAATCGCCGTAGTATGCCCCACCTCGGTAAACGTGCCATCGCCATTGTTGTGAAACAGCAGGCTCGGCCGCGGTGAAAAAATGCGCGGCGTGCAGTAGTACCGCACCCCCAAGGCGTTATTTCCGCAGTTGACCTTGGTCTCCCGCGAATATTCCACGAAGCTGCATACGAACAGGTCCAGCCTGCCGTCGTTGTCGTAGTCGAACCACACTGCCGAGGTGGACCAGCCCTGCGCGGCCACTCCGGCGTGCCTGGTCACATCGGTGAAGGTCCCATCGCGGTTGTTCCGATACAGCTTGTTCGCGCCGTACGCGGTCAGGTAGAGATCGGGCCATCCATCCCCGTCATAATCTCCGATCGCAACTCCTTCACCCCACACATCGCCCGCTAGACCGGCCTTCTCGGTTACATCGGTAAAGCTGCCGTCGCGGTTGTTCCGGTACAACGCGCAGCGCGTCGGCTTCGAAGGCTTGTAGAAGTCGCTCGGGCCTGTATTCACCAGAAAGATATCCATCCAGCCGTCGTTGTCATAATCGAAAAACGCGCAGCCGGAACACATGCTCTCCGGCAGCCATCGCATCGCACTTTTTCCGTTGTCGTGCATCCAGGTAATTCCGCTCTGCGCGGCGGCAACCCTCCGGAACAGCGGCGAAGATTCGAACTCTGGGGCAGCGCCGAAAGCCATCCTCCCGGACAGATAAGGCGACACCAGCCCAGCCCCCGCCTGTGCCAAACCCGCCTTTAGGAGAAAGCTGCGGCGATTCATCTTCATCGTGGTCCCTGCACTGCGGGAGAGCTGCCGTCGCCCGTATTCGCCTGCTGCAGCGCGGCCCTGGCTTCGATACTTCCTCCGGCGGCAGCCGCCTGCAGCCATCGCTCCGCTTGCGCCTCGTTCTTCTCCACGCCGTCATCGCCGTTCCGCAGCAGCATTCCCAGACGATATTCCGCTGCGACGACCTTGTTCCTGGCCGCCTGCTGCAGCCACTTCAACGCCTCTTTCGGATTGCGCGGCACCACGCCCTGCTCGAGATACAGCGTACCCAGTTCCAACTGCGCCGGCCCGTTGTTCTGCATCGCGGCATCGCGCAGCAGCTTCAGCGCCGCCGCGGGGTTCGCGGACACGCCATCGCCCCCGAGCAGCAGCATGGCCAAGCTGTACTGCGCCTCCACCTGCCCCTGATCCGCCGCCCGCCGCATCCACTCCACCGCCTTCGCCGGATCGGCTGCCACCCCCTGGCCCAGCAGATAGCATTTGCCGATCGCCAACTGGGCCGGCGCGTCGCCCTGCGCGGCTGCCTTCTCCCAGAACTCCGCCGCCAGCCTCTCGCTCTTCTCCACCCCGAGCCCCTGCTCATAGTGAAACGCCAGCATCTTCTCCGCATCGCGCTGCCCCTGCGTCGCAGCGACCTTGTACCACTTCACCGCCGCCGCGTAGTCCCGCGTCACCCCGGAGCCGCGGCCGTACAGCAGACCCAGATCGAGCGCGCACGCAGCATCATCCCGCTCCGCGCACCTCGTGAACCATTTCACCGCCGTACCGTAGTCCTGCGCCGTCCCGATTCCCTGCGCATACATCGCGCCCAGCAGAAACTGCGCCCGCACATCGCGACCCTCTGCCGCCTTCTGCAGCCACGGCAATCCCAACGCCGGCTGCGGAGCCTGTCCCGGCGCGCCGCTGATATAGACCGAACCCAGCTTCGCTTCCGCAGCCACATCCCCGCTGGCCGCGCGCCGCTGCAACCCCGCAAACTCCGCCGCGGTCATCGCCTCCGAACTCTCTTTGCCTGAAGGAGGGGCATCAGCCGATGCATCGCCCGCTTGCTGCGTAGCCCCTGGACCTTGTGGCAAAGCCACCCCCACGCCCACCAGCAGAAGCGCCGCCATCCCGCCCCACCCGCTCATCCCGCAAAACCCACCGAAGCCTCGCCCGAACTCCTGCCCGACCCAGCCGCAACCATACTTTCTAAGACAGGTCCCCGCCTCTTCCCGGAGCTTCACGACATGCGACCAAACACAGTGCACAGCAGAGTTTCCCGATCCCGATTCTACTCGCCCGGTTAGATCCATTGAAAAACGACGGCGGCCACAGGTATCGTGGCCGCCGTTTGCCGACGATAATGCCGCTTAGAAGGTGATCCTCCCCTGCAGTTGCAGTTGCCGCGGATCATAAAACCCAAGACCCTGCGTCGTGGAAGACGACGACCCGATCGGCCTTGAAGTTGACGTCGTATTGATACCGCCTACGCCAATGGCCTGGAACGGCGTGAACTGGGTCATATTCATGATGTTGTAGGCGTTCGCCGCCAGTTGGAAGTGGAAGCGCTCCGTGAGCCGGAAATCGCGCTGGATTTGGGCATCGAAGAACGTGTTGTTCGGGCTGCGTATATCGTCGTATGCAACCCGAGCACTGCCATACCAGAAGACGTCCGGCGCCAGCTTACCGTTCGCCTGCGTCACCGTTGGGCCGGAGAACGCCAGCGGATTCAGGTAGGGCTCGCAAGCCGTGCAAGTAATAGTCGTTGTGCCGCCAACGCTGTTACCCACTCCAGGCAATTGGATCGTGGAGCCCGTGCTGCCTGTAGGAGTGTAGTAGAAGTGGCGCTCCGACTTCGGCAAGATGGGATTCACCCCGGGAACGCGGTTCGGCCGATTGTTCAAGCTGCCCATCTGGGAGGTGATCTCGATCGGCGTGCCCGTCTGGGCCGAGAAAGACGTTCCCAGTTGCCATCCGCCGAGCACCAGGTCCGCCACCTTGCTATCAGCGAGGAACTGCTTGTTGCGTCCAAAAGGAGACTCGAACAGAGCCGTAATCACCACGCGGTTCGGTACATCGTTGAAGCCGACGTGACGGTTCTCATAGGTGTTCTGGTTCAAGTTCAATAAGTAGCCGGTATTCTGCTCGCCGGCGTTGTTGAACGCGTCGTTGCTCTGCCCGATATTCTGCGCGTCGTCGATCTCCTTGGACCATACATAGTTGGCGTCAAACAGAATGCCATGCGACAGCGAGTGCCTTACATCGACGATCAGGGACTGGTAGTTCGAGTGGGCAATCTGCTCCAGCAGGTTGAGATCCGGGAACTCCGGATAGGGCACCTGCAGGCGCCACGCTGCCACGGTAGCCGCCGATAGCGCGCCACCCTGGAACCCATTGCCAGCATATGGGTTCGGAATCGGGAGTGTCGCGGGATTTGTCCCATTCGAAGCGATGTACGACTGTCTCCACGAGGCAAGCAGCGCCGGATTGATGGTTTGATAGCCCGCCGGAGTCGTTCCTGAGCCGTTGGCCCCACCACCGTTGACCGGCACGTTTGAGAACGGGAGACGGTCCCCTCGCGAAGCCGAGTAGCCCAGCGAGAAGATCGTTGACGGTGTCAGCGTCTTCTCGAAGAAGGCATTCCACTGCAGCAGCCGGCCATCATACGTATTGCGGTAGTCCTGCAGGTACGAGTTCGAGCCGCCGTACTGCTTGGGGTTGGTTACATCGGCCCCCAACGCGGGAACAACGTTCCCAGACACCGAGCCATCGTAGAATCTGCCGATCGGGATACCGTTCGGGTTGGTCCCAAACACAGCGCTCGAATTAGCCACATTGTGCGTCGTGAACGCGGAGTTGTTCTGCGAGGTGGCGCCAAAGCCCGAGTTGGTGGGAAGGTACGCGATCCCGAAGCCACCGCGGATCACCGTGGTGCTGTTCAGGTTATATGCCGCTCCGATCCGAGGTCCGAAGTCGTCGTAGTGAGACTCGTAAAGGTTGCGGGAATAGCCGTTGGTCCCCGAGAACACATAGGATCCATTCCCGAATGGGTTGGTGCCCTCCGTATCAAACGCCGACTGCCGGTTGTGGCGCTCGGTCGGACCGGGCTGCATCTCAAACCGCAGGCCGAAGTTCAGCGTCAGCCGCGGCGTTGCCTTCCAGGTCGTCTGCTCATAGAAGGCCGTATACTTCATGGCCAGCGCGGACGCGACGGAACTCCCCGCTACCTCGTACCCCGCCCCCGTCAGAAACTGTGCCGGCTGGAATCCCTGCTGCACGTTGGTGGTGTTATACGAGCCCACGTTGTTGCCGTTCGCATCGGTGTACTGCGAGGTGTAGTTCTGGTCGGAGTAGAGATTGCCGATCTCGAAGCTGGCATGTCCCGGAGCGGATGTGTTCAGCAGACCGACACGGTACTCGCCGCCCACCTTGAAGGTGAAACGGTCGCGCGTCTTCGTAATGCTGGCGACCGCGCTATGGTTGGTCTGGTGCTCATTGAGTTGCTGTCCCACCGTGTAGTTGAGGCAGGGTTGGTACTTGCCGTCCGCGCAGAAGTCGAACGGTTGGCTAGGATCGTTGATCAGACCCACCACGGCGGCCGGCTGATTGTAACCGGAGAGGTCGAAGGTTCCCGACTTCGGCCCGTATCCTTCCACGCTTTGCATGCGGTTTACGCCATAGCGAACGTCGAGCACCAGCGTCGGGCTGAAGATCACCGTGTCGCCGATGGCTGCGTAGGGGTTGTTATCCGTAATGACCTGCCCCCACGTGATGGTCGGATAGAAGGGGTCATTGGGGCCAAGGAAGTTCGGGACCGTCACCGAACCCTCCGAGATGCCGCCCGTCAGGTAGATGCTGTTGCGGCTGTTCAATTTGTAATCGACGCGGATCTGGCCCGTGTTGCGAAGGAAGGTCTGCTCGGTGACCACCTGATAATTGTTGTCGCCGTAGATGTCTGATGCCGCCTGGTTGGGCAGCGGGTAGTTTGAGAAAACTTTGGCGCCCACCGCATCCACGTTGCCCGCGGGGATCACCGACCCTCCCGCTGTCGTCGAACCTCCACCGAAATTACTCGCGGCGCATGCCGCGTCGGCAGCAGGGCCGGAAAGAGAGGGAAACTGACTCCGTTGGTAAACATTGGGTGCTCCGGCAACCGGAGCGGCGGTGAAGGGATTATAAATCTGAACCGGCACGGGTTGGCCGTTGTTGTCGGCGATCTTCGTGCAGCTGAAGTCGCCTACGCGCTCTCTGGCCGTCGGCACGGTGATGGCCTTGTTGATCGGAGCAATGTTGCGGAGCCCCTCATAGCTGGCAAAAAAGAACAGCCGGTCCTTGATGATCGGTCCACCCAGCGAGCCGCCGTAGTAGTTCACCTTGAACGGGCCGCGCACACCTGTTGTCGTCGTCGGGTTCGTTTGCGCGGAGACGAAATGATTGAAGTTGTTCTGAAAGCCGTTTGCGTTGAACGCTTCGTTGCGGCTGCGGTAGATCGCCTGGCCGTGCAGCGCGTTGGTTCCGCTCTTCGAGAAGTACTCGACGATACCCGTGCCCCGCCCGTACTCTGACGAAAAGGTGTTCGTCTGCACCTGCACCTCCTGGATGCTCTCCTCGTTGGGGGTAATGCCTTCTTCGTTGTAGTCGCTCGCCAGGATAGGAATGCCGTCTAGCTGGATATCGGTGGTAAATCCAAGACCGCCGTTAACACTGATCAGCGACTCGACCCGGCGAGCGTGGGGGCCAATCCCGAACGAATCTGTGCTTTGGGTCTGGTGGGCCGACTTTTCCGCCACCACGCCCGGCTGCAGCGTGGCGTAGAGGAGCGGGTTCTGGTTGATATTTGGCAGCGCGTCGATCTGCTGGGCGCTGATCGAGGTCTTCACCGATGTATCGTCGGTCTGCAGCGACGCCGCGCCCGCGTCGACCTGCACCGTCGTCTCCACTCCCCCCGTCTTCATCACCACATCCACGTGGACCGTCGCGTTATTGCCCACCTGCGCGTTCTCCGCCACCTGCGGCGCAAAACCCGGAGCCGTCACCTGCACCCGGTAGTTGCCGCTGATCAGGTACGGCGCCGTGTAGTCGCCGCTCCCGGTCGTCACCGTCGATACTGAAACCCCCGTAGCCTGATTCGTAATGAGGACCTTAGCCCCCGAAACTCTCGCCCCCGACGCATCCGTCACCGTTCCAGTCACCGTCGACGAGTTCACCTGCGCCACCAGGCTGCAGGCCGGAACCAGAAGAACAGGGAGAAGTAAATACAGAACCCACCCGAACGCTCGCCCCTTTTTGCCTCTCTCATCCATCCTTCGCATACAGTAAAGCCTCCAAAGTAAAAGCGAGCCGAGTCTATTGCGCGAAAAGAATGACAGTAAAGTTATTGCCAAGGCTTTTACTGCAAACGATTGCGTTAACGTCTTCTTTTAACATAACTTCAGATCATCTCGCCTCATCCAGACCATCAGAACCCCGTCATTGCGACCGAAGCAAAGCGGAGTGGAGAACCGCTTGTGCCCCGCGCGGTAGCCGTCTACTCCCTGGCTCCCTGCTGTTGACGAAACACCAGAGGCCGATACGCGCTCAGCCGGTAATTGCGTCCCTCCAGTCGAGCCGTCACTGGCCGATCGACCTCCAGCGCCGTCACCCTGCCGCTGCGCCTCTGAACCACGAAGCCGCACTCGCGGTCAAAGCGGAGATCGGCCCTGCCTAAATCGACCTCTTTCGCCCGCCCACCCGCGAACCTCGGACTGATATACACATCGCCCTCCACCCGGCCTAGAACCGACGCAAATCCCCGGTCAGTAAGGCGAAAGCTCTTCAGCACAGCATCAGCGTCAGGCTGCCCGGCGTTATGCGGATAGACGAAGGTATGCGATGCCCCGCCCGGCACGGTCATGCGGATCGGAAGCAGATCGCCGAAGGTCGACCGAACCGGCTTCGCCCCGGCATCGAGCGTGCCGTCGCGATCAACTGCCAGGAAGCTCTCCGTGTCGCCTCCGGCCGCATAACTCGTCTCCGCAACGCGGCTCCCCAAACGATCATCGACTCGCGTCTTCAGCGGACGTCCGTCGTCGATCAGCAGCGGCCACGTAACGCCCCAGGAAATAGCTTCGCCCGATATCTCCTCGACCGTCGAGAGCACGCCATCGGGTGTGATTGCGAACCGGTCGCGAAAGCTCGGCCCCTGGTGCCCTGGCTTCGGGCGGTACTCCAGCGTGCAGCGAACGATGGCGGGATTGACCATCTGCACGCTCCAGGTCGCCTCATACGCCTCGGACAGCGCCGGCAGCCGGATCCACTCGCCGTCCCGTTCGATCTCGGGCGCGAAGCTCACCGCCGTCGCCGCGGTCTGCGCCCCGTCCGCCGGTCCCAGGCGAGTGTCCCATCCCGCGCGAGCGATGCGCACCACGCCCAGCGGCGTCCACCAGGTGTCGTTGACCTCTTTCGTCTCGCCGCGAAGATTGAACTCGAGTTGCAATCCTCCCGCATCGGCAAACGCAGCGGCAAACTCCGAATCGAGCTGCGTGGCATAGCCTCCAACCTCGGCCGGAGACGCCTCGACCGATAGCTCGATCTTGCTGCCAAGCTCGGCGCGCAGCCGGTACATCTCGGCCAAGTGAAACATCAGCGATCCCGTGTAGTTCGAGTATTGTGACGCGTTCTGATACCCCACCCGAAGCTGCGGATCGAAGTGATTTTTCGTGATGAAATAGCTCCCCCTCCATCTGCCGTCGCTGCGCCTCCAACGCTCCATGCCGGCAAAGCTGAGGTCCGCCAGCCGCTCCATCGCATCCGCGGTACGTGTGTCGCCCTGCGCCCGCACCATCGGAGCAGCCGCCGAGAACAGCAGTTGCAGCCCGACTTCGGTCCAGACATGATCGTCCGTGCGGCCATTCGCCGGCACCTGCCCGCTCGGGTCCACCAGCAGCACCGTGGCTCGCAAAGCATCCAGCACCTTGTTCTTGATCTCCGCGGCGCTGGGGCCGTCGTAATCCTCGAGCACCAGCGCAAGCAGATTGCCCTCGCCCACCAGGGCCACGCTCAAGGTATCCGGATCGCTGCTCCGGTCATGGTAAAGGGGTGCGCCCTCCGCAGCGAACCGGCCTATCTGATCCTTCTTCCAGCTATCTTCGATGAAGGCGACAGCATCCGCGCGCGAGACCAGCCCCAACTTGGCCCGCTGCCACTCCCCTTTCATCGCATAGCTGCGCCAGTTCCCCAGGTGCGTCGCGCCGATCATCTGTGCGACCGGAAGGCGAAGTCGATCGCTCCACCGCCGCCAGGTCTCCTCCGGCACCAGCCCCTTGTAGACCGGCAGCGCCTCGCTCAACGAAGCCAGAAAGAACTCCCCATGACCGTCCGGCACTGCGGCATCGCCGCCGCCCAGCTGGCGGGTCGCGCTCTCCATCGCCCCAACTCCGTGCGCCAGCAGATCGCGCGAACGCCCTGCCTGAACCAGGGTGCCGACCGCGAAGGCGAAGTAAGGAGTGGCGTATTGGAACTCGCGATGCACGTACGGATCGATGATCGCGCCGCTCCTATCCTGCCACTGCACCGTGAAACGGCACAGGCCATACAGCCTGTCCAGCATCGCCTGCGCCGTGATCGGCTGTACCGCCCCCAGGCGCGGCGCAAGGTGGAAGTGCGTCTCTTGCGTGCTACCCCGAAGCTCCTCCTGCGCAGACGCTGGCACACCTATCAACCCAGCGAAAAGCGAATTCACGACGCAAGCAAAGAGAATCGAACAGAGGCGGGCAAACTTCATTGGGGTGCGCTCTCGCAAGCCTTTCTGCTCCACGAATCGAGCCAGCATCCAATCGAACCACCACGCCTGGCCCGGATCAAGTTTGAACCACGTTAATGGGCGCGTTTTCAAGAAATGGGCATATTAAGGCAAATGTTAAAGGCAGTTCGCCAGAACACCTCCTCCTCCGCCCACCCCTCAAGCGGTGTTCCCCTACCGAATCGTTATGGTAGACTCGAACCCGCGTTGCGACATGATTGATACGCACTCGAGTCCCGACACCCTTCACACTGAGCGATCAGAGCTGAGTGCAGTCCTCGCCTCCGAGATGTTCCGCCGCGCTCCCACTCTGGCCCGGATTCTCGAATATCTCTGCGAAAGCCAGATGCGCGGGGAGACGTTCATCAAGGAATACGAGATCGCTACCCAGGTAATGGGTCGCAGCCACGATTTCGATCCCCAGCAGGACGGCAGTGTCCGGGTCAACCTTCACCATCTCCGCAAGAAGCTGAAGCAATTCTACGAGACCGAGGGCGCCGGCCACGCGGTCTGGATCTCCCTGCCCATCGGCCAAAGCCTGCCAAGTTTCGTCGTGCAGACGCCAGAGAGCGGCCAGGATCACGCACTGCCGGTCGCAACCGAGACCCTCCCCGTCGCCGACCGGAACGGTCTGCAGTCGACCGCTCCACAGTCAACGCGGTCAAGTGGAGTCGCCGGAGAAACAAGCCGGCATCGTATATTTCCTGGCGCGATCGAGCATGCGGCAGGTGCGGCAGCGGCGAAGCCAAAGCCCAGGTTCACCGCGCCTCTGATCCTCGCCCTGATAGGGATGGCGCTGCTGGGCTCCGCGATCACCTGGTTCTGGATCGGACGTCAAGCCCCTCCCAACCCGCCGCCTATCATGACCGACGCCGCCATTCGCATCGGATGCGGCCTCAGCCGGCCTCTTCAAGACGCGGGCGGACGCACCTGGAACGCCGACGCTTACTATAGCGGAGGCAAAAGCTTTCACCGGAAGCTGACGCAGGTAAGCGGCGCAGGCGACCCTGCCATCTACCGGACTGGCCGCGAGGGCGACTTCAGCTACGATATTCCATTGCCCCGCGCAGCTTATGAGGTTCATCTCTACTTCGCTGAATCCCTCGTCCACGGCGAAGGCTTTCGAGCCATGAATATCGCGATCAACGGCAAGCGGGTCGAGCAATTGCTGGACATCACCTCCGACGCAGGCGGATTCGGAACCGCAACCGGAAAGGTCTACACCTCAATCTGGCCAGCGGCCGACGGCAAGGTGCACCTGCAGTTCGCGGGAGCTACCCTGTCCGCCTTCGTCAATGCAATCGAGATCCTCCCCGGCAACGGCAACCTCATGCGGCCGATTCGCCAGACCACCTTGCCAACCTACTACTTCGACCCTCAGGGGACGGTCTGGACGCCCGACGCCTGGTTTAACGGCGGCCGAACCAGCCAACTGACAGAAATATTTCCTGAGATTCCACTCCCGGGCTTCTACCAGCACGAGCGTTTCGGCAACTTCAGCTACTCCATCCCCGTGCTGCCCAACCGGACCTACAGCCTGACCCTCTACTTCCAGGATGTCTGGTTTTCTCATCAGCCGAAGCTCAAGGTCAGCGCCGGCCATCGCCGCTTTGATGTAACCTGCAACGGCAAGGAGTTGGTGAAGCAGCTCGACATCCTGCAGGAGGCCGATGGCGCCGGATTCCAGGTCACCAAGCGCTTTACCGGCATTGCGCCTACCAGCAACGGCAAGCTCCTGCTGAGCTTTACGCCCAGCCAGAACTACGCCATGATTAACGCCATTGCCATCGAGGAAGAGCCTGCCGCTGCGCTGAGTCGAGTCTCCGTACCCGCGATGTCGTCCTCTCGACCGGAGTAGCGGACATTTTCATCTTCTACTCCCTACTCGCTCTTCCCTACACCCTGCACTTCCAGCGCATACCGGTGCAGGACTGGCTGTGCCTGCCGCCGCTGCTCTGCCTCGGCCGCCCCCAGCGCCGTCCACACCGCGGCGAGAGATTGATCGTTCGTCGGGCTAGACACATTGCGTAGAAGATGGTTCCGGGTCGTGTCGAGCGAGATCTTTCCCGCGTTTGCCAGCAAGACCAGCAGCGCCTGCCGCCGCATGGGCGTATCCAGCAGCGCGAGATTGACGCCCTTGCCCAACTCGTCGCTCGTGAACGCGCCAACTACTGCGCCGTCGATCCGAAGCTGGTAGCGTCCCTCGCGCAGGCCTCCGACCGTCAGCATCTCCTGGTCGAGATCCTGCACCACCGTCGACGACCGCAGCGCCAGGTCCGTCACCGGATCGGTCGCGGCCCACTCGAGCGGAAGCGGCAGCGCCTTGTCCATCTGCGTCCACGAAAGCCCGCGCCCGGAAGCCTTCGCCTCCGTCACCCTGCTGTTGACCGACGACACCACCGTGCCCCGCCCCGCGCTCAGCGTTACGCTCGTCACCACCGGAGAGGCGTTCCACGACTTGAGCATGGCATCCGCCATCACCCAATGCATTCCCGGCCCGGGGTGAACATGATCGGCAATCAACATCGGAGCCATAACCGCATCGTTCGCCC
This sequence comes from Edaphobacter sp., assembly GCA_965277335.1. Lineage (GTDB taxonomy): Bacteria > Acidobacteriota > Terriglobia > Terriglobales > Acidobacteriaceae > Edaphobacter. The sequence goes on from CBDICJ010000001.1 coordinate 25,595, forward strand.
GCGCGCCGGTCAGCGCCGCGACCATTGGAGCGTTCAAGTCCACCACGGCCAGGTGCCGCTCCGCAGCCATGCGCGCCACCGAATCCCCCATCTTCACCAGGAAGTCGTTGTACCCCGCCACTCCGCTCCCCGGCCGCGTCACCTCGTCATACGCAGACGGCCGCAGAACCACCACCCGCGCCTCCGCAGCATGCGCCTTGATCTCATCCAGAATATGCGCGTACCCCAGCTCATAGGCCAGCATCGTGCCGGCATCATAGGGGCGGTAGTAGCCGTCGTTCATCCCCAGCATGATCGTCACCACCGTCGGCTTTTGATCGAACAAATCGCGCGGCAGCCGCAGGTCGATCGGGCCGCCTCCGCCTCCACTTACCTTGTCTCCCGACACCCCGGACATGATGAACATTACATCGCTCGAAGGCTCCCGGGTCAGCAGGTAAAGCTCGATATCCCGCGTGTAATACTGCTGCTCCGTGATGCTGTCGCCATAAAAGACAACCCTGTCTCCGGTATGCAGAGCGAAAGGCGCGCTCTGGCCGGCTGCGGGCCTCATCTCAAAAGCGCTCGCCATCCCCAGCGCTGCGCACAAGCAAAAACTCGGTATCCGCTTCATCTCTCTCCCAGGCCGCAAACATGGCCCGGCACCACCTTACGTGCTGCGCGAGTAGAAGCGGCAAGTTACACGGTGTTAAGTCCCGCAAATCCACACCAGCCCGCCAGCGTCGGCCAAAACCCCCCCATCCACCGGAGCGGCATTGGGATAGCCGTATCCATCCTAAAGAGCCGCATCTCGACCGGCGCGGCGAACAGCTTCCTCGTCCACCGCGCAGCGGAGAGGCCCCTTGTATCTCGTCCTGGTCTGTTCTCCCATCCTTGGATACACCTAACTTGTCTCCGCTACCGCCTTAACATCGCCGCCCCGGCTCAAACTGACCTTAACGCGGTAAAACTTGCCTCCTCTTCTCTCAGGCTGTCGCATGAAGAGCGACCGAACCGGCGGTATTCCGTGCTTCGAGCCGCCTGGCGAGGCCCATGCAGGAACTAAACAGAACGACTTCCGTCCCGAACCTTCCGCATCGCTCGCCTCTTCCGGCTGCGGAAAGACGCAAAACATCCTCGATGCGCCGACCCACTCTCCTGATCGCCGCCGTTCTCCTGCTGGTTTTACCTTGTCTTTTCGCCAACGCGCAGTTGCCCAGGCCTGGAGCCGCGGAGACAGCAGCCAACGCCCGCGCCAACGTCCTGCTCGAAAGGATGACTGTCGCCGAGAAGATCGGCCAGTTGAATCAGCTCGACTACGTCAATGCCACCGACGATGCCATACGACGCGGAGAGGTTGGCGCTCTTCTCAACCTCACCGACCCCGTAGAGATCGATCGTGTGCAGCACCTTGCCATGGACCAGAGTACGGACCAGGCCAGGATTCACATCCCCCTGCTGCTCGGCTACGACGTCATCAACGGATACCGCACCCTCTTCCCCATCTCCCTCGCCCAGGCTGCCAGTTGGGATCCAGCCCTCGTCGAAGCCGTGCACGCGACCATCGCCCACGAGACCGCCGCCGTCGGCCTCAACTGGACCTTTGCTCCCATGCTCGACATCGCGCGCGACCCGCGCTGGGGCCGCATTGTCGAAGGCTCCGGAGAGGATCCCTACCTCGCCAGCAGCATGGCCGTCGCAAAGATTCGCGGCCTGCAAGGACCGCGGCTCGGAACCTCCGGCAGAATCCTCGCCTGCGTCAAACACTTCGCAGGCTACGGCGCGCCCGTTGGAGGCCGCGACTACGATTCGGTCTACCTCCCCGAGGTCCAGTTGCAGAACGTCTACCTTCCTCCCTTCCGCGCGGCCATCGAGGCAGGCGCCGGGAGCGTCATGAGCGCGTACATGGCGCTCAACGGCATCCCGGCCAGCGGAAACGAGCCTCTGCTTCGCGGCATCTTGCGCATCCAATGGGGCTTCCGCGGCTTTGTCGTCAGCGACTCCTGGGCCATCAACACCATGCAGAGGGAGGGCTATGTCGACAGTCCCGCCCAGGCCGCCTTCCACGCCCTTAAAGCCGGTGAAAACATGGATATGGGTAGCCGGACTTACCTCAAATTCCTGCCCGAAGAGATCGCCAACCACGACATCTCTCTCCGCGAGCTCGACGACGCCGTCCGCCCCATCCTGCGCACCAAGATCCTCATGGGCCTCTTCGAGCATCCCTACGTGGACGCGGCCAGGACCGAAGCCATCCTCGCCGATCCCTCCCATCGCACCCAGGCGCGCCAGGCAGCCCGCGAGACCGCGGTCCTGCTGCGCAATCAGGCCCACACCTTGCCCATCGCCCCCACCGTTCACTCCATCGCGGTGATCGGCGCTCTTGCGAACAACCCGGCAGCCCTCATGGGTTCCTGGCCCGGCAAGTCGAAACAAGCCGAGACCATCTCGATCCTCTCAGGCATCCGCGAGCGAGCCGGGGCCGCCATCCAGGTGCTCTACGAGCCGGGAGTTCCCATTGCTCGCAAGCTCCAGGCCGAGCTGAACCCCGACATGATTGACGCAAATGGCCCAGATGATCCGGATAACCCAGATAACCCGAAGTCCAATCTCGGAACATCCGGCAGCCTCATCGCCAAAGCCGTTGCGGCCAGCCTCAAAGCCGACTTCACCATTCTCGTCCTCGGCGAAGACGCCTCCATGAATGGCGAGTACGCCTCCCGCGCCTCCATCGACCTGCCCGGGCGTCAGGAGGAGATGATGCAGGCCGTCGTCCAGGCGGCCGAAAGAGCTGGCAAGCCCGTCGCTCTCGTCCTGGTCAACGGCAGGCCCCTGAACATCACCTGGGCCTCCACCCACGTGCCCGGCATCCTCGAGGTCTGGCAGCCCGGCACCGAAGGTGGCCGTGCCGTCGCCGACCTGCTCTTCGGAGACGCCAATCCCGGCGGCAAACTCCCCCTCACCTGGCCCCGCTCCACAGGCCAGATCCCCATCTTCTACGCCCATAACGCAACCAAAGTCGATCAGGAATCCCCCAAATTCAAATCCTTCTACTGGGACGAGCCCACCACTCCCCTCTACCCCTTCGGCTACGGCCTCAGCTACACCAGCTTCTCCCTGCGCGACCTCAAGCTCAACACCGCCGAAATCAAACCCGACGGCTCGCTCACAGCCAGCGCGGTCGTCGAGAACACCGGCGGGCTGCCCGGCGAAGAAGTCGTCCAGCTCTACCTTCATCAACGCGCCGCAAGCGCGGTCAGGCCCGTGCGCGAATTGAAGGGCTTCGAGCGAGTCACTCTGCGGCCCGGCGAATCGAAGACTGTTCGATTCCCCATCGGCCCCAGCCAGTTGCAGTTTTGGAGCCCAGCCACCCAGGCCTGGGGCGTCGAACCGGGCAGCTTCGACCTCTGGATCGGCGACAGCTCCCGCGCCTCCCTTCACCAGAGCTTCCAGGTAACAGCGCCAATCAGGATCGCCGCCGGACCAAGCAACAGAGCGGCGGCCCAGCATGACTAGAGCAGAATCAGACTTCGCGCTCCAACTCCAAACCTTCCGCTATCGAACAGTCCTCCCGGTCCTTCCCGCGCTGCTCCTGCTCGGAATCTTCGCCGCGACCGCCGCCATCCCCGCTCCACAGTATCAGGACATTTGCCCCTAGAAGTGGAACCCTACCTCCGCCGTCAAAGCACGCGGGGTAACATAGTGCGTGCCGCTGAAGGTTGAAAGGAAGTTATACAGTGCGTAGTTGTTGGTGATGTTTACGCCGGTCAGACGCAGGCTCCACTTATACCTGTCGCCGTGAAAGAGATCGTCCTCACCGACAGAGACATCGAACAGACTGCGCTCTTGAATTCGGGCAGGATTCTTGTCGTCGTTCTCGGTCCCCGGAGCCGGAATCGACACCAGCTTCGAGGTCAACTCCGAAGCCAGGCACGCATTTCCAGGAAGGCCCACAAACGGAGTCGCCTTGACGCCGTTGCAGACAAGCCCCGCCTGAAACTGCTGGTCCGGAGTCAGACCGCTCAAGTCGATTGCCGGCTGTCCATTGATCGTAATCGAGGGTCCGCCATTGATCGGATTGCATCGGCTGTTCGGATCCGTAACGTTGTAGCACGGAACCGATCCCGCGGTGAGGCCGCTGTCAAAGCGCCAGTTGAAGCCAACATAGGGTCCCCTCTTCATCGGGATCTGGTACTGAAGATGCGTCGTCTGGTTGAAACGCTCATCGTGATCGATACGGAATGGATATCCGCTCTGCCCAACCGTTGCCCCAGCTCCCGCGACCTGGGGCGGGAAGAACCGAGCCGACACCGACGACATCACGACGAAGGCCGAGAGATTGTGGAAGTTCGGCACATCCGCACGAAGCGCAAACCCCGGAATCTTCGAGTTGTGCCAGTCGATCGGAAACGTAATCGGCGTGTTGCCCAATACGCTGAAGTCGAAGGCGTTGTGCGTGTACTTCCATATATAGTCTCCGCTGATGACGAGGTTTTTGCCGAACGCCTGCTGCAGCCCGGCATGGAACTCATTACGGAATCCAGGCTGAAGCACCGTCGAAACTCCTGGTGTGCAGGCGAGCAGCGGAGCGAGAACATTGCTGCCGCAGCCCTGGCTTGAGAGCACCAGGTTTTCGTTGAACGGCGTCTCGAGCGTCCTCGCGTAAGAGACGCGCAGCACAGTACCGATCTGCTTCACCGTGTACGCAGCGCCCAGCCGCGGCTCCGGCTGCCTCGAAGTGGTCAGGCCGTTGTAAAGATCTCCGCGAATCCCGAGATTGAAGACCCAGTTGCCCGCCTTCAGTTGATCCTGAACGTAGAGCGCCAGCTCCTTGATATCCGTGTGTCCGAAGTAGTGGAACAAAGTTCCGCCGCGCGTCAGATCGTACGGCAGCAGATCGGGGTTGAAAGGCGTCGCGGCCACAGTTGGATCCGATCCATCGTTCGGCGCGAAACCTGCGGCAGCGCACTGGCCCGGGTCGGTGAAGCCAGGCAGAGTGTTGCCGTTGCCGTCCACGCAAGGCGAGTTTAAGGTCGAGTTGATAACCCCAAGGTTGTCGTGCTCGCGAAGGAACGTGTGTTCATACACCGCCCCGAACTTGTAGGTATTGCGCCCTTTCACGTAGGACAGATCGCTGTGCACGCCCGCGTTCAGCAGCGTTCGGTACTGCGAGATGCTTTGCGCCTGAATCGGCCCCAGGTCGGCCAGCGGATTGCCGCTCGGATAGTAGTTGTATCCATCCCGCCGCACATACGGCCCGAAGTTGAAGACGGCGTTTGCTCCGATAATCCGGGTGTAGGTTGGCGCGATGTTGAAGGTTTCAATCTTCGACCTCTGATCGGCATCGCCTACGCTGCCGAACACTGGGTTGCTGCCTTCCCCTGCCGCAACGACATTCTGCACGTTCAGATTGTCGTAGGTGTTCGGCGTCTGGAACCACGACCGGCTGTACGTCAGGTTCAGGTGCACCGAGTCCTTCGGGGTGAACTGCCGGTCGATCCGATCGAAGATATTCAGCTCATTGCCCTTGGCATGAAAGACGGTGAACTCCGCCGGATCGAGAAACCGCCCCGTGTTGAGACCGTCCAATTCAATGAAGTTGCCCCACTTCTCTCCGCCGTAGGAGAGGTCGACCGACCCCGTCGCCGTGCCAAAGGCGCCATACGAGGTAGTGATGCTTCCGGTCGGCTTCTTGACCCCCTCGCCGGACCGCGTCGTCACATTGATAATCAGGCTCGTCTTGTCCCCGTACTCCGCCGGTGGTGCGCCGGAGATGACCTCGATCGACTGGATCGAATTCGATGGAATCTGATTCGAAAAAACCTTGCTCTGCTGATCCGTGATGGGCTGCCCATCGAGCGAAAACGAATTCGAGGCATGGTCTCCAAGCCCATGAAACAAGCCATTCGAATCCGCGGTCACTCCCGGCGAGGAGAGCGTCACCAGCGAACTCAACGTCGAGGACTGGCTTTCCAGCGGCAGCTTCTGGAACAGGTTGCGATCCAGGTCCGTGTGGAAGGTGGAATCGTTCTCCAGCAGATCGCTGCCTTCCACATTGACCACCGTCGTCGAGCTTCCCACCGCGAGCGATGCGTTGTAAACCACCGGCACCGTAGATCGTATGCTGACATCCTGCACCACGGACGAGAAACCGGGAGCGCTGACCGTGAGGTGGTATGGGTTCAGCGGAATATTGGTGAATTGGTAGCGTCCGGCGGCATCCGTCGTGCTCTTCCGTTCATATCCGCTGACCGGATTCAAGATGGTGACGATAGCCTGCGGTACGATCGCGCCGGTCGGATCGCTGACCGTGCCCGCTAATGTGCCCGCGTTTCCTGCCGATTGAGCCCGAAGCCCCGGTATACCGCACAACAGAAACACCAGTGCTGCGAAGACGACGCGTCGGATAGACGTGTACATACACTTCCCCCTTAGATAACTGACCTGCAGATAACTGACCTGCGTTTGAGCCTGAGTTTCAACGGTTCTAAGCGAACAGAACCTCGACAGGCGGCGGTCGGGTAAAGAGTGCATACGTACTGAGGGTCGTGCTTCGTACAATCGGCGCCGCCGTCTCCACACGCGAAGTCATGGGAGCGACAAACAGCGTCACCGCCGGGGTAACCGCCTGCGCCGCAACGTGGGCCGTCGCGCACAGCGCGCAATCCGCATGGGAGACATCCCCATCCGGATGAACGTGCACCGCCTGGATCGTTCCGCAAGCGAGAACCAGCAGAACGCACAGCAGCGCGAGGACAATTCTCCCTATCTTCTGCTGCTTCGGTTTGGCGCTCCGGCGAGACACGATAGATTCAATATATCTCAGCCCAATCCGTCTAGAAACTCACACCGTCGTCATCTCGACCGTAGGTTCTCAGGAAAGACACCGGTTTTCGTGGAGCGCAACGGCGATCGGAAATTCCAGCCACTTCTATATCAATTGCAGATCCATCTTCTTCGCCTCACGATCCATCTGCGTTATGCGAAAGCTGCGAACCTGCCCCACCCGCACCGGCTCTCGCTTCGTCTCGCTCGCCGTCGGTCCGTTCTTCCACTTCGCCGCCAGCATCGAGCTGAATCCCGACAAATCCAATCCCGGCAAGCCCAGCGCCGCCGCCGGCTTCTCCTCCCCCGCAGCCGCTTCCACCGCCACGCGCCCGTTCGCCTGAATCCCGTCACCCAACTCCACCCTCGCGTGGTCCCCCGAAATCTCAAGCAGCCGACCTGTCACCACATCGCCCTCCGCGTGCTCGGCAAGATACTCGTCCAGTCCCGTCGGCGCCAGTTGCTTCATGCTCAGCTTCAGTTGCCGCTTCTCCTTATCCACATCCAGCACCTTCGCCTTCACCTCCTGTCCCATGCGAAGCACATCCTGCGGCCGCTCCACCCGCTTCTCCGCGCTGATCTCGCTCACATGCACCATCCCCTCCACTCCTTCGGCAAGCTGCACAAACGCCCCGAACTTCGTAAAGCTCACCACCGGACCCTCCACCTGCGACCCCACCCGAAACCTCTCCGCCGCATCCGCCCACGGATCGCCCAGCGTCTGCTTCAGCCCCAGCGACATCCTCCGCTCCGCTGGCTGCACCCCCAGGATCATCACCTCCACCACCTCGCCCGGCTTCACCATATCGCCGGGCTTCCGTACCTTCTTCGCCCACGACATCTCGGAGAGATGCACCATGCCTTCGATCCCCGGCTCCAGCTCCACAAACGCGCCAAAGTCCGTCACCCGCGACACCACGCCCCGCACTCGCTCTCCCGCCTGATATTTTCCGGCCACCGCGTCCCACGGATGCGCCTGCATCTGCTTCAGCCCCAGCGAAATCCGCTTTCCTCCCGGCTCGATCTTCAATACCTTCGCGTCGATCTGCTGCCCCACCGTCAACACATCGGCAGGCTTCTCCACCCGGCCCCATGCCATATCGCTGATATGCAGCAGCCCATCCACCCCGCCGATATCCACAAACGCCCCATACTCCATCAGGCTGCGCACCGTTCCCGAGACCGTATCGCCCTCCCGAATCTCCGCATACCTCCGCTCCCGTGTCGTGCGCTCGTCCTCCTCCGCCACCGACCGGCGGTCCACCACCACATCCTCCTCCGTCGCATCCAGCTTGATGATCCGGCACCGAATCTCCTGCCCCACCAGCCTCTCCATCTCGCCGGCATCCCGCGCGCCGCTCCGAGATCCCGGCATGAACGCCCGCACACCCACGTCCACCGTCAAGCCGCCCTTAACCACCCCGGTCACCGTACCGCGGATCACCGTCTTCCCCGCAAATGCCGTCTCCAGCGCCGTCCAATCCTTCGGCTGCTCCACCCGCAACCGCGAAAGCTCGTAGTACCCCTCTTCGTTCCTGCCCTTCACCGAAACCAGCAGCTTGCTCCCCGGCTCCACCGTCTCCTTCGTGTTTTCCCCCGCCTGGGTCCCCGCCTTCATAAACACAGCCAGCGGCAGCACACCCTCCGTCTTGTACCCGATATCGACAAACACCGAGTCCGCCGACACCGCGACCACCGTACCCGAGATCTGCCTCCCGTCCTGCCCCGAACGCCGCGAGTGGCTCTGCTCAAACTGCGAAAGAATCTGGTCGAACGATTCGCCGGACTCGGAAGTCAGATCGGTCTCTGGAACAATCGGGTTGGACATGGAAGTGCGGGGCCTCGTTCTCGGAATTCTGGCTAGAATATCACCGCACCCGCCCCAGCCTCCCGCTTCTTACGCCCAAAAGCCCCGACCATAAAAGCCCATGCAGAACTCAAAGGATCGTCATCTCGACCGAAGCAGCTCACAGCCTCATCGTGAGCTGCGCAGTGGAGAGATCCCCGCATTTCGCCTCTATTGTTGCTTGTTTTTTCCATCACGTCTGAATCGTTACCGAGTATTTAGAAAGCCTCTGAAACCAGTTCGGTGCGCTCCCGCCACATCTACGGAACGATCTCCACAACCGCTTCCAACTCCAGATGACGTGTGCTGCCCGGAACATCCAGCGACCCCAGCATCTCCTGCTTGCCCGGAATCAGGATCGACGTGCTCTCGAGCACTGTCTGCCGTATCACAGGGTCATCTGCTCCGACGCTCGATTTCTCCTCCGCGACGCTCGATCGCTCCACCTTCGTGCGCAGCCTTACTCCGTTGACCGACTCATCCAGCGAAGCATCGATATTCAATCCCACATCGAGATAGGTCATCTGCGATTGAACCGTCGAGTTATCTGGCTTGTAAGATCCTGTCGCAACCGGGATCTTGCTTCCGTTCTTGAACGTCGTTCTTCCTCCCGAAACCACGATGATGGCATAGTGCTGCTTCCCGACAAGCTTGCCGGCATCCATGTCTGCGATCGTGTACGTAAGCCGGTACGTCCTTTTCGGCCGATCAAGATCCTTCAGCACCTTTCGCGCAAGCATGAGCTGGTCCGGGGTAGCACGCATCACAATGGCGTTTTGCGCTGGTAAGAGAAATATCTTTACCTCTGGGTCAAGTATGTTGCGCAGAGCAACCACTACTTCGCTGACCTCTTCGGATCCGTTGACATTGGCCAAGTAAAAGGTCTCGACAGAATTCGGCTTCACAGCCGCAGGTCCCGTCTGCGCCCATGCGCCCGTCCCGATCAACCCCAAAATCAAAGCCACTTTTAAAATCCCGCTCGCAAACTGCTTCATCATTTGTCTCCGCTTTCTATCGCTCTTAGAACCTGTTAAATAACTCCAGTGAAGTCGTCATCTCGACCGGAGCCCTCCGGGGTCCCGGGCGAGCGCTTTTGCTCGTTGGGGTGGTAAGCCGTGTGGCTTTACCGCACGGAGTCATAAAGAGATCCCCCGCATTCCGCTAACTCCATAAGATCGTCATCTCGACCGAAGCCGTGTGGCTTTATCACACGGCGGAGTGGAGAGATCCCCGTATTTCGCCTTTGCCGTTGCTTGTTTCACGTCTTTACGCCTCAACTCTATAGTTCCTAAAACAGATTTATATCTTTCATTTGTCATCTCCCGCTGGTTCGAAAAACCTCTTTACCTCTGCCTTCTCCTCCGCATCCCGCTTCGCCCACAGCGAAGGATTAAGCGCCGCCATCTCCACCGGGTCAGTTCTGTGGGCCAGCCGCAGGAGCAGCTTCTCCTGTTTCGTTAGCGGAGCCTCCGGCGCGGGATGGTTGCCATACCGCACCTCACGCAGCACAGCCGATTCCTCCTCACGAACCGACCCGGACCTCCTGCCATTCGTCTTAATCCTTGCTTGCAACCCCGTCCGGGCGGGCAACGCCGGTTGCGCTCTCCCAGCTGCCACCATCGGAGCGCGCTGAGCCGCTGGATTCGCCACAACTGTATGAGTCTTCGACACAGTTCTATCGCTTCCAGGCCCACGTCTTCCAGGCTTAGCTCCGTGAAACACCGTCCAGCACACTACCGACGAAACTAAAATTACTCCCGCGGCAAACGCCCAGGTCCGCACTCCGGCCAGATGCCACCCACTCTCCAGACTCCACCCGCGCCTGCCTGGGGCGCCATCCCGCACCGTCTCCAGAATTCGCCGCTCCATTCCCGCGGGAGCCTCCGCATCTCGCAGTCCCGCCAGCAGACCCTCAATCGCTTCGTCAGGTTTCTCCATCATGCTCCTCCTCTCTCCAGCCGCTCCCTCAGCCGCGTCCGCGCCCGGAACAGCAGTGCTCGAACCGCCGACTCGCTCTTTCCCAAAACCTGCGCCATCTCCGCCGTCCCCAGCTCCTCCACCGCGGAAAGAAGCAGGACATGGCGCTCTCCCTTCGGCAATCTCTCCAGCTCGCGCAATACTGCCTTCATCCGCTGGGCTTTCTCCAGCGCTTCATCCGCCGGCACGCTTGCCGCGACCAGGCCATTCACAAAGCTCTCGTCCATCTGCTCCGGCCGTATGCGCCGCCTGCGATCTACAGCGAGATTCCATGCAATCCGAATCAGCCATACCCGCATATCCCGCACGGCCGGCAGCGAGCGGCGGTGCTCGATCACGCGAACAAAGACATCCTGAACCACATCCTCAGCTTCTGCTCGACTCCGCAGGACCGAGTGAGCTACGCGGAACAGAAGGGACGAGTAGGTCTCCACCAGGACCGTAACGTCGATCTTCGATCCCAAATTCGATCCCAGGTCCTCCATAGAAGCCAACGCCAAGCTGCATCCCTCGATCGACACCATAAGTCCCTTCTAACCAGACAGACGCCCAAGGCCGGTCTTCGCTCGACAATAAGTTCAAGGCCCGCTCTCGCCTCCCTGGACCTCCGGGCTTGACAAAAGAGAGCCTCCGGACCCAGCCGCATGGTCAATTCCCCTCTCCTTCGGATTGATTTGAATCACATTTATTGCTGGGACTTTACCTAATAGTTCAGACCTAAGTTCTTTGAATCGAAGATTTTGCGCAATATACCGGGGGGGGGTGGGGGGGGTAGACCCGAGAAGATGGCGCGAGGACGCAAACGCCGGCATAGGGAGAACGCACGAAGCAGCACTTCCCTCATCTCAGGCGAGAGGCTTCGGCGGAGCGCCTTCCCGCTCAAAGTCGGTGCCGAACAGCCGCCGCAGCGGACGCTGGATTGCCCGCAGCAACGCCCGCGCCGCCAGAATCGCCGCCGCCAGCAGCGCCAGCGCAATCCCGGCCGCCCCCAGCGGATGATGGGCCGCAAACCATGTCAACCCAACCGCCGCGGCATCCTCGCCCGTGCTCAGCGCGATATTCGAGATCGGCTCGGGACTTGGCGTCACCGCAGCGCGCAGGGCAGTCTTCGACCCATGCGCCGCCAGCGCCACCACCGCGCCGATCGCCGTCGCAAGGATCTGCATCTGCGGCGTCAGTTGCGAGCTGGCATGGTAGGCCACCAGCGCCGCGATCGGCACCCGCACCACCGTGTGCAATGCGTTCCAAATTATGTCGAAGCCGGGAATCTTGTCCGCCACAAATTCGATGGCGAACATGATCCCGCACACCACCAGGATCCAGGTATGCCCCAGCGTATCGAGACCAGGCGGCAGCGCCACCCACCGCGTACGGGCCAGCAGCCCCAGCGTCAGAACGGTCGCGTAGATATTCAGCCCCGCCGCAAAACTTGCCGCGATCACCAGCGCCGTTATGTTAGCCGGACTGAAGTTCATGTGGCTCGAATTCTACCGCCTGTGAATGTCTTTCCATACAGGAATTGGAGAAAGAGAAGCTACCGCCGCACAGCGCGCTTCACCTGCGCATATTGCAGCAAGATAAAACTGTCCGTCATCCCGGCAATATAGTCCGCCACCACGCGCGCCAGCCCCTCGTTCTCCACCGTGTCGAAATGGCTAAGGGGAAGCTCCTCCGGATCGTTGATCCAGTAGTCGAACAGCGCGGTGACCACCTCTTCGGCCTTATCATGCTCGTTCTCCAGAGCCTGGCAGGTGTAGAGGGTGTCATAAAGGTAGCGCTTCTCCTGCACCCGATCGGCTTCCATCTGCGGCGAAAACATCGCCAGCCGCTCGGGATTTCTGCGAACATCGGCCAACGACTCCGCGCCGATTGCCTGCGCATGCTGGAACGTGGTCTGGATGAGATCGTCGGTCAGCATATTCTGCATTAGCTGCAGCGCTTCATTGAACAGCAACTTCTCCTCCACGCCTGCATGCTGCCGCTCCACGTACTTGTAGCAGCGAGCCAGTATCTCCACATTGTCGCGGACGTGCCCAATCTCCAGCAGCCCCGACTCCACGCCGTCATCCAGGTCAGCCGTCAGATACGCAATCTCGTCGGCGAGATCAATCAACTGCGCCTCGAGCGGCGGCCGCTGGTCCAGCAGATACTCCGCAAGCTCCGGATGCTGCTCGGCCGTATAGTCCCGCGAATGCTTGATGATGCCCTCGCGAACGCCCAGCGTAAGGTTCAGCCCCCGGTGGGCCGCATAGCGCTGCTCAAAATGCTCCACGATCCGCAGCGCATGCAGGTTGTGGTCGAATCTACGTCCGTGGCGGCTCAAGCACCGGTCCAGTGCGCGCTCCCCGGCGTGGCCGAAGGGAGGATGTCCAATATCGTGAACCAGCGCCAGCGTCTCAGCAAGATCTTCGTTCAGGCCAAGCGCGGCGGAAGCCGCTCGAGCGATCTGCGCCACCTCGATGGTATGGGTCAGCCGGCTGCGAAAGTGGTCCGAGGCGCGGCTGGTAAACACCTGCGTCTTACCCGCCAGCCGCCGGAAGGCGCGCGCCTGGACAATGCGCTCGCGGTCGCGCTGAAACTGGGTACGCGACGGACGTAAAGGCGCGGGGTAGACGCGAGTCAGAAGAAGATCGTCCGGATCTCCGGCGACCGCGCATCGATGCAGATCGATGGCCATGGTCAGCTATCAGTGTAACCGGGTGAGTCGCGTCTTCCGGTATCGTGTGCCGGTCATTTTGCCGGCGTAGGATTCACCTTCGCCAGCTTGACGCGCGCATTTTCGAGCTTGCGCTGCACCTTGGCCACATCCGTGGGATCGGCGTCGGCCGGTAAGGAACTGGCGTACTCGCTCATCGATCGCTCCCACTGCGCCACCGCCAGCTTCAAGTTGCCGGTCTTCTCATACACCTCCCCCAGGTGGTCGTGGACGGTGGGATCGGAGTTGATGCGTTCGTTGGCCTTGCGCAGATTTTCCTCGGCCAGGCCATACTGTCCCGACTTGTAGTAAGCCCAGCCGAGCGAGTCCAGAAAAGCGCCGTTCTGGGGATCGAGTTCGACCGCCTTGCGGATCATCGTCAGAGCTTCCGGAAGCCTCACTCCGCGATCGGCCAGCATGTAACCGAGATAGTTCAGGATGGTCGGATTTTGTGGATCGATTGCAAGGGCCTTGCGGAACTCCACCTCTGCCTGATCGTATTCTTTCTGGCGATCGTAGAGAGTGCCGCGCAGGAACAGGACATACAGCTTGTCGTCCGGCTTGCTAGCCAACGCCTCCGCGCTGTTCAACTCGCTCGCAGCGTCATTCCAGCGCTTTAGGCGAATGTAGATTTGAGCCAGCGCAAGATGAGAGTCGCGCTCGTCCGCAGTTCCCTTGGTGACGGCAAGCTGCGCCTTGGCCAGCGCGACGCCCTGATCGACCTGACCAGTATCGGCAAGCTGGCCGGCGTACATCAACTGGATCGCATGGTCGTTCGGCATCGCCTTGGCCACCTCGGCAGCCGCGGCGGAAGCCTCCTTCCACTGGTGCGCGTCGCGATAAGCGTCAATCTGTCCCTGATAGCCGTTCTTCACGTACTCGCCGCCCAGCGCGACCAGCTGCTTGTAGGCAGCGACAGCCTCCGCGGTCTTGTTCTCCTCACGGTAGATGATCGCGAGCCGATCGAGAAAGATGGAACGGTTGGCCTTCTCGCTGTCCGAATACTTCCCATCCGCATGCGCTGTGTCGGCCACCAGCTTGGTCAGCACGCCAGTCGCATCATCGTAGCGGCCCAGCGAGTCGTACAGCAGAGCCTCGTTGTACGTCAATTCCAGCGACTCGGGAGCCAGCGGCTTGGCTTTATCAAGCGTCTTCAACGCCTCATCGTAATGGCCCTGCCGCCGCTCGATCTCGGAGATGTGAATCTGCGACTGCGCATCCTGGGGCTCTGCGGCAACGATGCCGTTGAGCACCTTCAACGCCTCATCCAACTGTCCGTCCGCAAGCAAAGCATTCGCCAGGCCGCGCTCGGTGTCCAGATTGTCCGGCTCAATATTCAGCGCGCGACGATAGGCTGCGATGGCATCTTTATTCTTCTTCAACTGCTCATAGCTGGCGCCGAGCGCAAACTCGATACGAGCCGACCTGTCGTCCACCGGGATCGCGTTGAGCACATCAGCCGCGCGCTTCGGATCACCTTGCTCGCTGTAAAGCCGCGCCATGTTCAGCGCCACCTCCTCCGAGTTGGCGTCGATCTTCTGCGCCGCTTTGAACTGCGCCTCCGCTTTCGCCGAATCATGGTTCAGGCCATACAACTGGCCCAGCAGGAGATGAGTCTCTACGTCGTCGGGCTTGAGCTGCGCCAGCTTCTCGTACTCGCCGATCGCGAGCTGAAGCATCTGCCCCGACTGCGCGTTCTGCATATCCCCAAGCGAGCGCAGATACACCTTGCCAAGCAGCGTATGAGCTTCCAGGTCGTTCGGATTCTTCGTCACCTGGTCCTGCGCCGCCGTCACCGCCTCGCGGATGCGACCGATCTTGAAGTAAAGCTCCGCTAAACCATCCTGCAGCAGACGCGAACTCGGATCCGCGTCCAGAGCCAACTTGTACTGCTCCACCGCCTGCGTCGCATAGTCCGACCGCCCCGCATTGACCGCCATGTCTTCGTAGAGTCGAGCAAGCCCGTAGTGGTAATAGGACGAAGCGCGGTCTATGGATGCAGACGGAATCTGCGCAGCCGGTGACTTCGTTTCAGTAGCCGACATCTGGGCGACTATTGTGTGCGCCGAAAAGAAAAGAGCGGCCGCCGGCAAGAGACAAAGAGGTCGAAGGGACGAGGCACGCGAAAGCAGAGTCATGAGAGGGTTTTTTCCTGTGCCGACGGAATCAAAGCGAAAACAGGGACAAGCAATCAACTATTTAGACGGAGCTGCCTGCAGATTGGATGCAGACGGCCGATAGGTCCATTGGCGTCGATTATATCCAACATTGCCCCAGACTAAGGCAGTTATCCATGGCGGAAATGTCGTACGCCGGTAAACGCCATCGCCACGCCAAGCCGGTCGGCAGCCTCGATCACCTCGGAATCGCGCACCGATCCCCCCGGCTGAATCACGGCTGTAGCGCCAGCATCAGCAATAGTTTCGAGTCCGTCTGGAAAAGGGAAAAAGGCATCCGAAGCCGCAACTGTGCCATTTAGCGGAAGGACGGCCTTCATCGCGCCAAACCGCGCGGCGTCAACCCGGCTCATCTGTCCCGCGCCGATCCCCACCGTCTGACCGTGCCCATCGGAGAACCGGGCATACACGATCGCGTTCGACTTGACGTGCTTGCATATCCTCCAGGAGAACAGCAGCGCCCGCAGCTCCTCCGCCGTTGGCTGGCGCCTGGTGACGATCTTCAACTCAGCCTCGGTGATCCGCAGCCGGTCGGCATCCTGCACCAGCAGCCCCCCCGAGACCTGCTTGAGCACCTTGGAGGTCTCGGCCGCGACAATCTCAATCAGCCGCAGGTTCTTCTTCGCGGCAAAGCGTTCCATCGCCTCCGGGGTAAACGAGGGAGCCACGATAGCCTCGACGAACAGCTTCGCTATCTCCTCCGCCGCCGCGCCATCGACCTCGCGGTTGACGCCGATCACCCCGCCGAATGCCGAGACCGGATCGGCCTCAAGCGCCCGCCGGTAGGCCTCCAGCACCGTTGCGCCCGTCGATGCACCGCACGGGTTGGTGTGCTTGATGATGACGACAGCAGTCTCGTCAAACTCGCTGACCAACTCCCAGCACGCATCCAGATCGACGATGTTGTTGTAGCTAAGCTCTTTGCCCTGCAGCTGCCGGGCGTTTGCCACGCCTTTGCCGCTGCCATCCGTATACAGCGCCGCCTTCTGGTGCGGATTCTCCCCGTACCGCAGAACTTTGGAGAGAGGATCGATCACCCGAACCGTCTCCGGCAACTCCTCCTGGCGAAAGATCACCTCCCCCCCCGGTGTTTCTATGCTCTCCAAGGCAGTCGCAATTCCCGCGTCATAAGCGGCGGTCACGGCGAAGGCAGCCTTGGCCAACCGCCAGCGTGTCGCCTGGGTCAGACCTCCCGCGTTGGCAGCCATCTCCTCTGCGAGCGCGCCGTACTCCGCGGCCGAGGTCACAATGGCCACGTCCGAGAAGTTCTTCGCGGCGGAACGCACCATCGACGGACCGCCGATGTCGATATTCTCGATCACATCCGCGAAGGCCACGCCAGGCCGCTGCGACGTCTTCTCAAAGGCATACAGGTTGACGACGACCATATCGATCGGCTCGATCTTGTGCTCTGCGACAGATGCCACGTGCTCGGCGTTATCGCGGATGTGCAGGATGCCTCCATGCACCTTCGGGTGCAGCGTCTTGACCCGCCCGTCGAGCATCTCGGGGAACCCAGTTAGGTCGCTGATATCGCGTACGGTAATATCGGCTTCGCGCAGCACGCGGGAGGTTCCTCCGGTCGATATCAGGTCCACATGAAAGGCGGCTAGAACACGAGCGAACTCAACCAGTCCAGTTTTATCGGTAACAGAGAGCAAAGCCCGGCGAATGGGACGAATATCGGCAACGGGAGTAGAGGAGTCGGTGCTTGATTCATTCATCACCTGATTATTCTAAGCCAGCAAAACTCCTTGCGAAATGCTGGGGAAATCTCTCCGCTGCGCATGGGACGATGCAGTGATCTGCTCTGCCGCAAGGAGCAGGTGCGCTCATCGGGAAGTCCGTTTTGCTTCGGTCGAGATGACGAATCGAGGTTCGGAAGGCGGCTCAGGATATCGGCGGTCCGAGAACGATCTGGGAATAATCTGGGAACGATCGGAACAAAGTAGAAGCTTTCAAGAACTCAGCGAGGTATGATCCCGCCTTGGCTGCGGACGCTTAACGTGAGAGGAGATAGGCTTGGGCATGGAACGATGGCAATCGCATAAGCTGGCCGCGCCCTGGTCTGCTGCACCGGGCGGGAACCGGGCGCCTCGGGTGCTGATTGTGCGGATTGGCGCGATGGGCGATGTGCTGCATGCGATGCCGGCGGTGACGGCCCTGCGAGAGCGGCATCCGGAGTGGTTCCTCGCCTGGGCGATCGAGCCGGGATGGAGCGAGCTGCTGCAGTCCGCGGAGGATTTAGCGCGAGCCGGAGCACTCGAAGGGCGCGGAACAGGAAAGCCGCTGGTGGATCTCTGGTGCCCGGTGCCTGCACGCCATTGGAAGCAGCGGCCGTTGGCGACTTCGACGAGGTCGGAGATTCGGGCGCTCCGGGGGGAGCTGCGGAGTTGGGAGTTCGACCTCTGCGTGGATCTGCAGGGGTCCATTAAATCGGCAGTTGTGGGGCGGATGGCTCGGGCGGAGCTGTTTGCCGGCTCTGCGAAGCCGCGAGAGAGACAGGCCGTGTGGTGGTATGGCCGACGCATTCCGGCGCGCGGAGAACATGTCGTCGAGCAGGGGTGCGAGTTGCTGGGCGGGGCCGTGGGCGAGGCATTGCTGCCGGCAAAGGTGACGCTTCCGCAGGATGAGGTAGCGGAGCAGTGGTGCGATGCGGCTTTGGCGGACCTCTCTCCGCGAGGCGAGCCGTTCGTGTTGATGGCTCCGGCGGCGGGATGGGGGGCAAAGCAGTGGCCGGCGCAGCGGTTCGGCGCGGTGGCCGCGAAGCTGGGACGGGCAGGGATCCGGACAGTCGTGAATGCGGCCTCGTTTGGAGATGCGGCAGCGCTGCGGGTAGTGGAGGCGAGCGGAGATACGGCGAAGCTGATTCCCTGCTCCGTCGGGCAGATGATCGCGCTGGTGCGGCGAGCGGCCCTTGTGATCGCCGGCGATACCGGTCCGCTGCATCTGGCGGCGGCTCTGGAGAGGCCGGTGGTGGCATTGTTCGGCCCGACCGACCCGGCGCGCAATGGGCCGTACGGAACGCGCGCCGTCGTGCTGCGGCATGAGTCGAGCCGGCGCAACCACAAGCGGCGCGCGGAGACCGAGACCGGACTGACGCGGATCACCGTCGATGAGGTAGTAGAGGCCGCGCTCGGGCTGCTGCAGAGCAAGCCGGACGGCAAAACAAGGTAAGGTTAAACCAGTGAGCGAACGGGTTTGAGCACAAGCAGAAGGAAGAGGTGGCAGATCATCGCCCGGCGGGTCCGGGTGCCGTTGGGATTTGCCTTCGCCGCGGTGTTTCTGTGGTTCGCGCAGCCGACCTGGCGCACCATGCTGCTGAGTCTTCTGCTGGTTGTGCCGGGAGTTTGGCTGCGGGCATATGCGGCAGGCTATGTGCGCAAGAACGCGGAGCTAACCCGCACCGGGCCCTACGCGTACACGCGCAATCCGCTCTACCTGGGATCGATGCTGATTGCCTTCGGCTTTGCAACGGCGGCAGCAAGCTGGGCAATCCTGATCGCGTTGGCGCTGCTGTTCGCGGCGATTTATATTCCCACCATCCAAAGTGAAGAAGGCTACCTGCGCGAGCACTTCGCGGACTTCGACGAGTACGCCGCAAGAGTGCCGAGACTGCTGCCGCGCCTGACCCCGGCGGCCTTTCCCGCGCATCGGAACGCGAGCGGCGGCAGGTTCTCGATCGAGCGGTGGCGCCATCACCGCGAGTACAATGCTCTTATAGGTGCCGGCGCAATCTACCTGGCGCTGGCGATCCGGCTTTGGCTGCATCATCCGACAACGGCTGCCGGTCTGCGCTGAGCGCGTCGAGCCGGAAGCGCGGGCCCTAAATCCTGATTGCGAGTACTGCCTTTTGTCGAAATGTATTCGGTCTTTCCTGGTCCTCTCCGGTGCAATGATACTGTGCTGCGGAGTCTACCCGCCCGCGAACGCGCAGATTTTGAAGCTCGGCCCGAAACCTGCGCCGAAGCCAGTAATCATTCCAACGCTGCAGCCGCCGCTTCCGGGATTTGTCTTCCCGGCCAGGCAGACCCTGACGTTCACGGTCGACTGGCGCGTCTTTACCGCCGGTATCGCAGTCTTTCACCTCGAACAGCAGAATGCTCAGCAAAGCGCTCTACCAAGCCCTTCTGCAGCTCCATTTGAGAAGATCACCGCCACCGCCGACACCATCGGCGCGGTCACGATGCTGTTCCCAGTTATCGATCGCTTTCAGGCAGGGCTCGACACCAAAACCGGCTGCTCCACAGGCTTCAGCAAGCAACTGCAGGAGGGCCGACGCAAGGTCGCGAGCGAGTTGAACTTTAACTATGCCCAGGGCCGGCAGACGCAGGTCGCGAAAAACCTGGTGAAGGGTACGCAGACCGAGCAGACGGCTTCGATTCCGGCCTGCGTGACCGATTCGCTGTCGGCGATCTTCTATGCGGCTTCACAGCCCATGATCGTCGGCCAGCAGATCCGCTTTCCGCTGGCGGACTCCATGCGTACCGTGACCGTAGCCATGAAGGTGGAGGCCCGGGAAGAGATTAAAACGCCCGCCGGAACCTTCCAGACGCTTAAAGTCGAGCCGACCGCGGACGAAGGCATCGTGAAGAACCGCGGCCACATCTGGGTGTGGTATACCGACGATGCGCGGCATCTGCCGGTGCAGATCCAGGCGCAACTGTTCTGGGGAACAATCACGTTTCACCTGCAGTCGGTCGAAGATAAATAAATATGACAGAGATACTTGACGATCCGGACAAATTCGTTACCGTAGGCAAGTTCATGGAGCCGGTGAACGCCCAGATGGCCAGAGGTTTGCTCGAGTCCGCGGGAATCGAATGTTTTCTGCAGGGAGAGAACGCCAACAGTATGATGGCCTTGGCCTTCCGGGCGAGACTGCTGGTGCATCAACAGGATGAAGCGACCGCGCGCGAGATCCTGGGGGGCGCGGGCGATGAGTTGACCGAAGAGGAGCAGCGCGAGCTGGAGGCAGGCTATGGCGATGCCTGAGATCGAGACGCCGGAAGCAGGACCACGCCAGCGCGCAGTAGTGTGCCTTTCGGGCGGCATGGACTCCTGCGTGTGCGCGGCTTTGTCGGCGCGCCAGTACGAGACCTATGCCGTGCACTTCAGCTATGGCCAGAGGACCGAGGCGCGCGAACTGCGGTCTGCGCAGGAGATGGTCCGGCTGCTGGGCCTGCGCGAGTTGCTGCATCTCAAAATCGACCTGTTCCGCAGGATCGGCGGCTCGGCCCTGACCGATCCCACCATCGACGTGCCCGCGGCGGCCGCAGACCAGACCGCCATCGGAAGTGAAATCCCGGTGACCTATGTTCCCTTCCGCAACGCTCATTTTCTCTCCGCGGCGGTCAGTTGGGCGGAGGTCCTGGAGGCGGAGACAGTGTTCATCGGGGCGGTGGAGCAGGACAGCGCCGGCTATCCGGACTGCCGTCCCGCGTACTACGAGGCCTTCAATCGACTGATCGAGGTGGGTACGAAGGAAGGCAGCATTCGCGTCCACACGCCGTTGATCCAGATGCGCAAAAGCGAGATCGTGCGGCTGGGAGTTGAACTGGATGCGCCCTTCCATGTAAGTTGGTCATGCTATTCCGGCGAGACCGAAGCCTGCGGCATCTGCGACAGTTGCGTTCTTCGTCTGCGGGCCTTTCGCGAAGCCGGAGCCGTCGATCCCATACCGTATGCGGTCGCGCGGCGCTGAGTTTAAGCATCTGAAGTTCTGAGAAGTAAAGGGTTTGAGAAAGCAATGTATGGTAGGTCAGTCAGAAACGAAAGCCCGCATGGATGGGCCAGGAGAGAAAGAAAACATGAAACATATTGGATGGAAGCGAAGCGGCACTATGGCAGTGGCTCTGCTGATAATTCTGGCGCTGACGCGGCCGGGAATTCTGATGGCGCAGGCGGCGGGAGCAAGCCTTCATGGGCAAGTGCTCAACGCCGCGGGCATCGCGCTGAACCACGGCGACGTAAAGCTGACCACGGACCGGAGCACGGATCCCAAAGACCGCAAATACCAGTACACGTTCCCTATCGACCAGACCGGCAACTACAAGGGCACGGGCATCGCTCCGGGCAACTACGTCGCGATTGTGTTTGTCGAAACCAAGAGCCTTGACTTCAACGATAGTGTCGAGCTGAAGACCGGCGACGACAAGACAGTGAACTTCGACATGTCGCGCGCCGAGTACATCGCCAAGATGACGCCCGACGAAAAGAAGCAGTTGGAAGAGTACAAGAAGAAGAACGCCGAGATCGTGGCGAACAACTCCAAGATCGGGAACCTAAACGCGCAGTTGACGCAGGCTCGCGCGGATATGAAGGCCGGCAACTACGACCCGGCGGTCCAGTCCATGCAACAGGCTACCGCGGCCAAGCCGGATGAAGCGTTGCTGTGGGTTACCCTCGGCGATGCGCAGTTGGGTGCGGCAGATACGGCGGCCAAGGCAGCCAAGGCCGCAGGAACCGCCACACCGGACGCAGCGGTGACGGCGAAGTACAACGATGCGATCACCTCATACAAGAAGGGCCTTGATTTGAACGCGGCATCGAAGAAGCCCAATCCGGAACTTGGGGGATCGGGGTATAACCAGCTGGGCGTTGCGGAGGCGCGCGCGGGCAATGCCAAGGACGCCAGCGATGCCTACGATAATGCCGCCAAGACAATGCCGGCCAATGCGGGAATGTACTACTACAACGAAGCGGCCGTGCTGTACAACGCGGGCAAGCTTCCCGAGGCCGGCGCAGCCGCCGATAAGGCGATCGCCGCCGATCCCAAACGGGCGGACGCCTTCTACATCAAGGGGCAGGCGCTGATTCCGCAGGCTACCGTGGATCCGAAGACCCAGAAGATCGTGGCTCCTCCCGGATGCGTGGAGGCCTATCAGGAGTATCTGGAGCTGGCCCCCGACGGACCGCATGCGGCGGATGTGAAAGGCATTCTGCAAGGTATCGGCGCGCCGGTGAAGTCGAGCTACCGGGCGGGAAAAAAATAAGCGTTGAAACTACCATAAAGGCCCTGGGCCACTGTGCCCGGGGCCTTTGTCTTTTGAAGTTGGTGCTCTATGGCCGCTGGCGTAACAAGTTTTGATGAGGCAGTGGAGATAGTACTGCGGCATGCTGCGGACGTGCATGAGCCGGCAACCGAGGTTGTGCCGCTGCTCGACTGCCTGAGGCGTGTGCTGGCATTGGCTGTGACAGCCGACCGCGACCAGCCTCCCTTCGACCGCTCGACGCGCGATGGCTTCGCCGTCCGGGCAGAGGATGTCGTCTCCGGTACGCTGCAGGTGATGGGTTTGCTGCGGGCAGGCGAGCATTGGCAGGGCAGCAGGCTAGAGCGCGGAGACGCGGTGGAGATCATGACCGGAGCTCCCATGCCAGAGGGCGCCGATGCCGTCGTGATGGTGGAGCACGTGGAGCGCCAAGGCGATGCGATCCGGGTGCTTGATGGTCGAACGCTTCGCAGTGGAGAGAACGTAGTCGCATGCGGCAGCGAGGCTCGCGCGGGTGAGGCGGTGCTGGATGCGGGCACACGCATCGAAGGCGCGGAGATTGCGCTGGCGGCGGCCTGCGGATGCGCCGAGCTGACGGTGTATCACAGGCCGAAGGTAGCGATCGTCGCAACCGGAGACGAGCTGGTGGAGTTGGATGCCGCGCCGGAACTGCAGCAGATTCGCAACTCGAACAGCTATGGGCTGGGGGCGCTGGCCACTGGGGCAGGCGCCGAGGCGGTGCGGCTGGGAGTTGCCGCCGACCGTCGCGATGCCATCGAAGAGAAGATCCGCGCGGCGCGAAGCTGCGAGTTAATCCTGCTCTCGGGTGGCGTTTCCATGGGCAAGTACGACCTGGTCGAGGAGGTGCTGCTGGCGCTGGATGCGGAGTTCTTCTTCACCGGCGTGAGAATGCAGCCGGGCAGGCCGGTGGTCTTCGGGAGACTGCCGGCGGCAAGCGAATTTCCTGCAAGATTCTTCTTCGGACTGCCCGGAAATCCGATCTCGACCCAAGTCACGTTTCACTGCTTCGTCGAGCCGCTGCTGCGCGCGATGGCCGGAGCCGGGGCTGCACCGCCGCGCTTCGTGCAGGCCACCCTGGCCGAAGACGTCGAAGGCAAGGCTGGCCTGATGCGCGTTCTTCCCGCCCGGCTGACGTCAGACCGGGTGCGCCCCCAGGTGAGGATCGTAGCCTGGCAGGGCTCAGGGGATCTCGCAGCCAACGCCCGCGCGAACTGTTACGCTGTGCTGCCACCCGAGAAGGAGCGCTTTGGAGCGGGAGAAGTCATCACGGTGCTGTTGCGCTGAAACATCATCCACGCAAAGGCTTGGCCGCCATGCTTCAAGAGCGATTGCCGTATCTCAGGGTGGCTGCGGTAGGCTTATGGAATGAGCGACGAAAAATCAATCTACGCGGCTGAGTTGATCGTCGATGACGTGGCAGACGGGCTGCCGGAAGCCACACCTCCGCAGCTTTCGCACTACGATCGGGCGGGCGAGGCGCATATGGTCGACGTGAGCGCCAAGACGGCAACCCGGCGGGAGGCAGTAGCGTCGGCCTTCGTGGAGCTGTCTGACGCTGTCCTGGCTGCGCTGCCGCAGAACCCCAAGGGAAACCCCCTGGAGGTGGCGCGGTTTGCCGGCATTCAGGCGGCCAAGAAGACCTCCGACCTGATCCCCATGTGTCACTCCCTCGCGTTGAGCTTTGTCGATGTAACCGCGACCGTGGTGGCAGGCGGCGTGGCGATCGAGGCGACGACGGCAACGGTAGCAGGCACGGGCGTCGAGATGGAGGCGATGGTAGCGGCAACCATAGCGGCACTGACGATTTACGACATGACCAAAGCCCTCGACAAAGGCATCCGGATTCGCGAGGTGGTGCTGCTGCGCAAAAGCGGCGGCAAGTCCGGGGAGTACCGGCGAAGCTAGTTAGACTCAGAAACCTTCGCTAATTCGCAACAGCCAATGTGACCGCGAAGATGTCTTTGGGATCATTCCAGCAATGGACCGTTTGGAAGTCCGCCGCTGCCAGCAGCGCATCGACCGCGCCCGAGGTGAACTTATAGCTGTTTTCGGTATGGATGGTTTCGCCCGCTTCAAAGTCCACGATCAGCGTCGGCGCGCTGGAGTTTGCCGGAATGCGAACACGCTGCGCTTTGAGCGATTCCAGGTGCATCTCGATGCGTGATTCGGCGGCGTTCCAGATTGCCTTATGACGGAAGTTGCCAATGTCGAAGTTCGCGCCCAAGTCGCGGTTGAGGCGCACGAGGACGTTGCGGTTGAAGGCGGCAGTGACTCCGGCCGCATCGTTATAGGCAGCCAGCAACGTGGCTTCCGTCTTGTGTTCGCCCGGCCGCAGATCCGTGCCGAGCAATAGGGTATCGCCGGGCAGAAGCTGTGCGCGCAGGTTCCGAAGGACGTCGCGGGCGTCTTCCGGAGTGAAGTTGCCGATGCTGGAACCAATGTAGAGCGCCAGCGTCCGGGTATTCGGAAGGCGATTGAGAGGCAGAGCTTCGCGGGTGTAGTCGGCTACCTGGCAGCGGACGGTAACGCCGGGAATCGTGCTAAGAATGTTGTCGCGCGCCTCGTCGAGTGCAGTCTCGGAGACATCGACGGGCTGATAGACAACTCCTCCCTGCTGGCGGACGGCGGCGCTGAGCAGCAGGCCGGTCTTGGTGGCCGTACCCGCCCCGAGTTCGATGAGCGTGAATTTGCCCGAAGGGAGAGGGCCGTCGGCGCAGGCTGCGGCATGAAGTATCTCATCGGCGTGAGCGGCGAAGATGCTGCGTTCGGTGCGAGTGACGTAGTACTCGGGGAGTTCGGTGATCTGCTCGAAGAGATGCGAGCCGGCTTCGTCGTAGAAGAGCCAGGGCGAAAGCGTTTTGGGAGTAGAGGTCAGGCCGACTCGGGCCTCGTCGGCGATGGCCTCGTTCACGGTGCGGAGAACTTCCGGAGCAGCGGCGATAGATGGCACTTGGGAGGTCCTCTTCTGCATGCGGGGCTTGGCCGCTGTAGTGAATTGGATGCACGCAGAGTTGCGGGTGATTGTCGCTTAGCACGCGTTCTGTGTGAGATTTTTGAGTTCTTACGAAATTGTTGACGCCGGCCATTCGCCAACGGGAAATTCTTGATTGGCCCATAGCGACGACGATCTTCCGGCGGACATCACGATCTCTCTCGCCATCCGAAGCTGCCCTATGGTCTTGCGCCGAGGAGGAGACCAGCTTCATGCAGCGTCTCGCACGAACTGCCGTGAGCGGAAGCTCCGAATGCGTACAAGCATTTCGAACCGGGACGAGGGCTGACGAAGGTGCTTCTGCCTCCGCAGAGAGCGTGACCGTCGTTCGCCAGCAAGAATGTGTCCCAAGAGGAGTGGTGATTGGACGCGGTAGATGCTTGGGGTACCCCCCTCCCCCCTCCCTATTGCCCGCGCGCAAGTTATTTGATTTGATACACTTACAGCAATCGATGAGCGCTAAATTCGTGCAATCAAAGGAGTTGCGGCCAAATTCGTGCAGCACAAGGGGTTAGCTGCGACTGCGGAGCTGCCGGCCTGCGGTTGCGGTTAAAAACAAACGCCCGACGCGTTGGCTCGGGCTTTTCCTTATTCACTAACACTATTTTACCAAATGGAGCAAAACTAATACGCCAACTCTATCTTCTTTCTTTGCCACGAGTTAAGCCACTTGGGGGCTTGACAAGGATTTCCTGTGGAAATCTCGCGAGGATGGGCTATCCCTTGCCGTCCTGAGCCAAGCGGAGGCCGGAGAACTGCCAGCGGGTGGAGGGGCCGAAGAAGTTGCGGTAAGTGGCGCGGATGTGGGTGGCCGGGGTGACGCAGGAGCCGCCCCGGAGGATGACCTGGGAGGACATGAACTTGCCGTTGTATTCGCCGAGTGCGCCGGGGAGAGGCTTGTAGCCGGGGTAGCCGGTGTAGCCGGAGCTGGTCCACTCCCAGACATCGCCGAAGATCTGCTGGAGGCCGGAGAGCGCGGGGGCGGGCGTGGGGTGAAGATTGCCGGATTCCAGTAAGTTTCCGGACTCAAGGCCGATTGAGGAGGGTGATTCGGATCGGGGCTGGACGGCGGCGTACTCCCATTCAAACTCGGTGGGGAGACGGTGACCGGACCAGCGGGCGTAGGCGTCGGCCTCGAAGAAGCTGAGATGGCAGACGGGGGTCTCGCTGAGGTCGTCAAGGGAGCGGAAGCCGTGGAGGGTGTAGATGCGCCAGCCGGAGTTGGTGTTTTCGTCGCGCTGCCAGTAGAGCGGGGCCTGCCAGCCTTCGCTGCGGTTCGCCGTCCAGCCTTCGGAGAGCCAGAGCTCGGGGCGGTTGTAGCCGTTCTGGTCGATGAAGGCGAGGTACTCGGCGCAGGTGACGAGACGGTTGGCGAGGCGGTAGGGCGCGATGTAGACGGGGTGGCGCGGGGTCTCGTTGTCGAAGGCGAAGGTGTCGATTCCCTGCCGGAGGTCGGCGGGGTCGAGGGCGAGGCCGATTTCGGTCAGGCCGGGAGCGAAGTCGATCCAGTCGAGAGGCGGGGCGATGGTTTCGTTGCGGGGCTGGGTGGCTTCGGTATAGGCGGGGTGGAGGGGGTTGGTGAAGAGGGCGTGCTTGATGTCGGTGGCGATGAGCTCCTGGTGCTGCTGCTCGTGGTCGAGGCCGAGCCGGATGCGCCGGGCGGCTTCGTCTTCGAGGGGAAGCTGCATGAGACGGGCGATGGCGGCGTCGACGTGGGTGCGGTAGTTGAGGATGTCGTCGAGCGGAGGGCGGGAGAAGGAGGCGCGGAGCTTCTTCTCCGGCATGTCGCCGAGGGAGTTGTAGTAGCTGTTGAAGAGCCAGTGGAAGTCGGGATGGAAGGGCTGATAGCCGGCGACGTATTCTCGAAGAACGAAGGTTTCGAAGAACCAGCTGGTGTGGGCGAGATGCCATTTGACGGGACTGGCTTCGGGACAGGACTGGACCATGAGGTCTTCGGGGGAGAGAGGACGACAGAGATCGCGCGAGGCCTGGCGGACGGCTTTGTAGCGGGCCAGCAGGGAGGTTGCGGGGGCGGTTCTCGTTGCGGCGGTCAGGGCCATGGCTTTTCTCGTGTGTGCGGGAGTAGTGAACTGCATTGTGATGCTTTGTTGGAGGGTGGGGTTGCCGAAATTTGGAGTACGGACTGACAGGCAAAGGAAAAAGATGTGAGAGGGATTCATTCCCACCCATCGCAAGAGCGCGATGAATGGGGCACCCGGGGTTTGGTGGTGTGCTCCTGTTCTAGGACGAGTGGGTGTTGAGGAGGCGGGCGAGGATGTAGGCGACGGCGGCGGCGGCTCCTCCGATGGTGACGGTCTGAAGCGCGCTGCGGAGCCATCCGGTGCCGACGAGTTTTCCTTTGAGGGCGCCGAAGACGGCGAGGGCTAAGAGGGTGATGACGACGGAGAGCTTGAGGGCGGTGAGGTTGTCGGCTACAAGCATGTAAGGAAGTAACGGGATGAGGCCGCCGGCGATGTAGGAGGCGGCGATGGTGAGGGCGGAGCGATGGGCGCGGTTGGGGGCGGGTTCTTCGAGGCCGAGCTCGAAGCGCATCATGAAGTCGACCCAGGCGGTGGGATTTTGCTTGAGTGCATGGAGGACGGGGGCGGCGCTGGTGCGGTCGACGGAGTACTGCTCGAAGATCTCGTAGATCTCCTCTTCTTCGTCGCGGGTGCGTTCGACGATCTCGCGCTCTTCGCGCTGGCGCTCGGAGACGTAGTGCTCGGCGTCGCCGCGGGCGGCGAGGTAGCCGCCGAGGCCCATGGCGATGGAGCCGGCGGCGATTTCGGCGAGGCCGGCGAGGACGACGATGTGGGAGGAGGCGACGGCTCCGGAGAGACCGGCGGCGAGGGCGAAGGGGACGGTGAGGCCATCGGAGAGGCCGATGACGATATCGCGAACGGTCTCGGTGGACTCGAAGTGTCCTTCGATGTGTGGTGTGCCGACTACATCGTGCATGCCGGTAGTGTAGTGCAGGAGGAGAGTGAACACGGTGGGGAGGGCGAAGTCATTCCCACTCATCGCAAGAGCGCGATGAATGGGGCACCCAGGCTTTGTGGCGTGCGGCGCGAAGTATTTAGACTATGGGAGTCTTTCGAAGAAGGGGCGCGTCTGTATGAACAGGCGTAGACGGGAAGAGTGAGATCGATGAAGGGCGTGAGACAGAGGTGGATTCGGCTTTGGGGAGTGGGGCTGCTCTTCCTGGCTTTGCTCGCCTTGGCGCCGGTTGGGTTGAGGGCACAGGAGGATGACGAAGGTGGGAGGGTGGCCTTCGCCGGGGGGCACATGGTTCGCGGAACCGTGATTGCCGCGAGAGGCGATCAGGTCACGGTGAAGACGGAGACGGGCGAGGTGTATCAGATAGTGATGTCGGCAAACACGCGGCTCACCAAGGAAAGGCAGCCGGTTAAGGCGACGGACATCAAAGTGGGGGATGGGGTGGGAGCGATGGGCGTGCTCGATGCTCCGACGAAGACGGTCCACGCGGTGTTTGTAGGACTGATGGACGCCGAGCAGGTAAAAAAAGCCCGAGAAGATTTAGGCAAGATCTACATCGTGGGAAAGGTGAAGGCGATCGACATGGACGCGCTGAAGCTGACGGTGATGCGGCCGGATGGCGTGAGCCAGGTGATTGGGGTGGATGAGGAGACTTCGTTCAAACGCGGTGGGCGCGGCATAGCGGCGATGGTGAACGGCAGCGGCGATGTGGGAGGTGGCGAGATTCCGAGCGCCGGCGGCAAGGATGGCGCGGGTCCGGGCAGCGGCGGAGAGAGCATCACGCTGGCGGACATGAAGGTGGGAGATTCGGTCGCGGGGCGCGGGGCGGTGAAGAACGGTTTGTTTGTGCCGGTGGAGTTGCGCGTGGTCGATGCGTCGGCCAGAGGCCAAAGGCGACGAGCCGCCGCGGGACAGACCGCAACGAAAAGCGGCGCGGCTCCGGCGACTGTGCCAGTTACGCCGCAGTAATTTTCACCACACCGCTCGAAAAAGGCAGGACACGATCTACTGAGCAGGGGCGTTGAGGATCTGGGTGACCGGGCCGGGCAGCTCCTTGTCGGCGTTCTTCAACAGGAGGCTGACCTGCCACATCTCGGTGTCGCTGAGCACATGACTGTAGGAAGGCATGCCGGAGAGGCGGATCCCGTTCGCGACTTTCCAGTAGGTCTCGCCGGGCTCATCGTCGCTGACGCCGACGACGTCAGACTTTGCATGCTTCTTCCAAAGCTGCGGCGCGGACGGATACATATGTTTGGCGTAGTCGACGTCGCGGCCGGGAGTTCCGTGGCAACTGGCGCATTGGGTGCGATAGATGTGGGCGCCGGACTCGAAGACGTCTTCACTGGTGCCGAAGGGCGGCGTCTTGGTCTCGCGGCCGATGCGAGCGTTGAGAGGAAGATGAACAATCTGCTTCTCGAAGGGAAAGGCTGAGTCGGCGACCGCGACCGGCAGCGCGCCAAATTGCAGATAAAGAAAAAGTCCTGCCGCTACGACGATGATTCCGAGAATAAAACCCAAGAAAACTTTGCCGAAACCGCCGCCGCTGCTCTTTTTCGCCATCTTGATGCACTCCTTGAAAGGTAAGGGCCGCTGTGAGGGGCGGCGGATGTTCTAATAAGATATGTCCGCGGCTTCTTTCGAGCAACGGATACTCAAGTTCCAAAATAGCAAAGCCAAGCGTGTGCAGGAGTAAATCTTTGATGTTCGGTTTCAGAGTTGATTTCAGAACAGGTTTCAAGTTAGGTGTGAAGCGCGGGACAACAGTGTTGCTGGCAGCAGGGATGGCCAGTGGAGCAGCAGCCGCACAGGGACAGGTGACGCGCCGTACGCGCCGGGAGTCGAGCGCGAATCGTCAGGCGCGCATCGCAAGGACAACCGCGGAGACCTACAACCACCGCTTCGAGGTGGCCGGCGGCGGCGGGTTTCTCCGATTCAAGCCCGGATCGATCCTGCAGAAGAACAACGAGGCCACGTTCTTCATGAGCGGCACGTACTACCTGAATCCGAAGCTCGGCATCATCGGCGAGATACGCGGGCTGTACGGGAACGCGAAGATCGGCAACAACACCAGCATCGACGGCCAGACGCCGATCTTTCTGCCGTTCAATCCGCAGATCTCGGAGTATCCGTTTATGGGCGGCGTAGCCTATCGAGTCTACGCCAAGGAAAAGTTCGCGGTGGCGGTGACCGGCGAAGGCGGAGCGGTCCTGGGCAAGTTTGACGGCGGCGCCAAGGGCCTGCGGTCGAGCGACCTGGGACTGTGGCAGTCGACCACCAAGCCGGCCTTCAGCATCGGCGCCAACTTCGATTACAACCTCTATCCCAACCTCGCCTTTCGCGTCGAGCCGACCTACCTGGGCACCTTCTTCAAACTTGATCCGATCGATACGACCCATGGACCTTCGGGATCGATTCAGAACAATTTTGGAGTCAACCTCGGCATCGTCTACCGCTTCGGCAAGATCAAGTAAACGCAATGCCTCGGTTAAGGCGGGTGCGGCGAGAGAGATTTTGCTGCACCCATTTTCGTGCCGTATTCCGGTGCGGCACTGGCGCAAGAGCAATCATTAAGCCCAGGGCGCCGCAACCCAAGTAAAATGTTCTTGAGGCGGCGGTGGGCCGCGCGATCGGCAGGAGACAGCTTCATCATGGCGACGATCAATCAGGACGACTTCATTCGCAGCGTGGCGAACGCGCTGCAGTACATCAGCTTTTATCACCCGGTCGATTACATCACCAATCTGGCCCGAGCCTACGAGATGGAGCAGAGCCACGCAGCCAAGGATGCCATGGCGCAGATCTTGATCAACTCCCGCATGTGCGCCGAGGGCCACCGGCCGATCTGCCAGGACACCGGCATCGTCACCGCATTTGTGAAGGTCGGCATGGAGGTGAAGTGGGAGCCCGGCATCGCCGGCATGATGACCATGCAGGAGATGGTGGACGAGGGCGTGCGCGAGGCGTGGCGGAACTCCGACAATGTGCTGCGGCCGAGCATTCTCGAAGACCCGGCGTTTACGCGAAGGAATACCGGCGACAACACGCCCGCGATGGTCGTCGTCTCGCTGGTCGAAGGCGGCGATGTGGATGTGACGGTCGCGTCGAAGGGCGGGGGCTCGGAGGCGAAGAGCCGTTTCGTTATGCTGAATCCGTCGGACTCCGTGGTGGAGTGGGTGCTGAAGACGCTGCCGGGGATGGGCGCGGGATGGTGTCCGCCCGGCATGCTGGGCATTGGCATCGGCGGCACTGCGGAGAAGGCGATGGTGATGGCGAAGGAGTCGCTGATGGACCCGATCGACATGCAGGAGCTGATCGCGCGCGGAGCCAAGACGAAGATCGAGGAGCTGCGGATTGAGCTGTACGAGAAGGTGAACAAGCTGGGCATTGGAGCGCAGGGACTGGGCGGCCTGACGACGGTGCTCGACGTAAAGATTATGGATTTCCCGACGCATGCGGCGAACCTGCCGGTGGCGATGATTCCCAACTGCGCGGCGACCCGGCATCTGCACTTCAAGCTCGACGGCAGCGGCCCCGTGATGGTCGCGCCTCCGCCTCTCGACCTCTGGCCGAAGCTCGAGTACGACGTGCACACCGCGCGCAAGGTGAACCTCGACACTGTCACCCGTGAAGACGTGAAGACGTGGAAGCCGGGCGAGGTGATTCTGCTGTCTGGCAAATTATTGACTGGCCGCGACGCCGCGCACAAGCGCATGACCGATATGCTGACGCGCGGCGAGAAGCTACCGGTGGACTTCAAGGGACGCTTCATCTACTACGTCGGCCCGGTGGAAGCAGTGCGCGACGAAGCCGTTGGACCGGCCGGGCCGACGACCGCGACCCGCATGGACAAGTTCACCCGGCAGATGCTGAAAGAGACCGGGCTGCTGGGGATGATCGGCAAGGCGGAGCGCGGGCCGGTGGCGATCGATGCGATTCGCGAGTTCGAGGCGGTGTACCTGATCGCGATCGGAGGCGCGGCTTATCTGGTGTCGAAGGCGATCAAGAGCTCGAAGGTGCTGGCCTTCGCCGACCTCGGCATGGAGGCGATCTACGAGTTCGAAGTGCAGGACATGCCGGTGACGGTGGCAGTCGACTCGAAGGGGACGAGCGTGCATCAGACGGGGCCGGAGGAGTGGTCGCGTAGAATTGCGGGGATTCCTATTTTGCAGTGATTAGGTGAGCTTCGATTGTGAGCCGATCGACTCTCCGGGGATCGCAGACCTGCTGGGATTTTTAATGGACCTTTACAGCGACCGCAGCAGGTGTTGCTCGCAAAGCAGCACCTGAGCTAGAATTCTCTTGTGGGAAGACGAGGTGATCTTCGTAAAGAGACCGATTACGAGACTCGTTTTCGATGCGCCGGCGGAATCGGCATCCTTCGCGAGGAGGTCTGGGTTGACCGAGCCGGAGAGGTGGTTCAGTACAACCTCGCTCTCCTTCTGCCGCATCTGCAAGCAGCGGATAAGGGCCGCGTACTCGGTTTCGACAACGCCCACGGCGTACATGAACGCCATTCCCTGGGCACGGTAAAGCAGGTTTCCTTTCGAAGTTACTTGGCCACGGCGAGACGCTTTTATCGCGAGGCGGAGATCATCAGGAGAAGCTATGAAGACAAAGATATTTCACGACGGATTTGAAGGACATGTGCGGCGTTCGGTAGCGCGCGCTGCCAGGCGGGAGGGCGGCGAGCGACTGGAGACCGAGAAGGTCATCACCTTTGCCGATCCACTCGACATGGCCGAATGTCTCACCGTTCAACGAGTCCGGCTGTGCCAAGCAGTTCGCAGGAAGCGCCTGAGCATCTCCGCGCTTGCCGAGGAACTGGGTCGCAATCGAGGATCTGTGACGCGAGATGTCAACACGCTCAGGAGGTTAGGGCTGCTTTGTCTGCGCGAACAGGTAAATCCCGGACATGGCGTAGTGCAGATCGTCGAGCCGGTCGCCCAAAAGCTGGAGATGCGGATCGTTCTGTAAACAAGGCGCCGCTCGAAATCAGTAGATCTGGGAGACAGTTCGCCTCACAGCGACTAAGCCGCTTGCTCCCTGTGTCCCTGCTGCAGCTCCGCATAGCGTGATTGCGCCAGCAGAAAGGTGTAGTCGCCGCGATGTTTGTGGATGATGCGGTAGCCCGCTCGATAGAGCCTGGCAATCGTCTTCAGCATCCGACCGGGCCTGAGCCAGGGATGGAACTCGACGCATAACTGCCCCACGGGAATGCGCCGGTCGAGCATCTGGTCGACGATGTCGAACTCAAAGCCTTCGATATCCATCTTCAACAGATCGATATACGAGTCGCCGTTCGTGCTCATGATGGTCGCGAGGTCATAGCACTCGAAGGAGATGGTCTCGATGCCCTCCCGCGCGACAGAGTACGACCCCTCCGCGGCATCTTTCGGCAAGGAAAACTCGAGGGAACCGCAGTGCGCAGCAAGCCCGGCGGGAAAGAACTTGATATTGCGCGTGTCGTCCTCGGCAAGCTTGTTCATGGTAGCGATGCCGGTTGGAGAGGGGTCGAAGACCAGCACAGGCTTCCGCGTCCTCTTCGCCAGCTCTACCTCAAAGCTGATGCCGAGCCCGACGCCCGCGCAGTAGACGACCCGCAACGGCGCGCCGACATCCATGATCCAGCCGCTATCCGGATCACCGACGCGCTGGATCTCCGGCGAAGACGAGCAGAACAGCCGGTCCACGGACGTACGCGCTTTCGCTCGAAGCCACCTTACCAAGGTCATGGCTCCTTATTTTAAACGCTGCTGAGCCGGCGCGGAGTGAATATCTTCAGGCGCGAATCGTTTCAGGAGATGCGCGAAGGATGCTCCGCCGGTGGGATTGCTTTCTTCCTGCGGCTGAGGACGAAGCTGCGGCGCTTGCGTTTGGTCTCGGACGCATGATCGATCTTCTTCCAGAACCCGGCGAAGTAGTCGATCGCCGAGATGATCGAGACGATCGTCATCCAGTAAATCGCCGTGATGGCGATAAAGTGAACGCCGACGATGTAGCCTCCCCAGTTCCAATAGGTCCAGCGGTGCGCCAGGATGGCGGCGACGATCGACACGATCTGGATGACTGTCTTGAGCTTGCCGATTTCGCTGGCTTCGATGGTGAAGCCTTCGGCGGCGGCGATCGATCGCAGGCCCGAGACCAGGAACTCGCGGCCGATCACCAGCACCGCGATCCACGCCGGAACCACGCGCGGGTTATAAGCCACCAGGACGATAAACGCTGCGCTGACCATCAGTTTGTCAGCCAGCGGGTCGAGCAGCATGCCCATGGTGGTGATCTGCCCGCGGCGGCGGGCGAGATAGCCGTCGAGGCCGTCGGTGATGCTGGCCAAGATGAAGACGATGGACGCGATGATCTCCTGCTCGCCGCCGCGAAGCCCAACCGCACCGTGGCTTCCCGCGAGAGGAAACGACGGCGAGAGTATCCAGATGAGCAGCGGAACGCAGGCGATACGGCTCAGCGTGATGGAGTTGGGCAGATTCATGGGGCTGCGGCGTGGGTTGCGATCACACTAGCATTCTCCCATAGTGAACGTTGGTCCTGCCGGACGGGCCCGCTACGCGCGGAGCGCCCACTTCGTGGGGTGTCTACCTCTTCTCGATCGCACGAAGATATGTGGTCCTCCCGTTGGTCGGAAGGAGGGAGCTGACGCCGACCAGCGGGAGGCCCTCCGCATTCCAACCCGGCAGGACTTCGGGTCTTTACGCGTAGATACCGCGCTGCTTGGTCGTATACGCCACGCGATCAATCGCCAGCATGTACGCAGCGATGCGGTTATTTACATTGTGCGAACCGGCATAGGAGACCACATCGCGGAAGCTTTCGGTCATGATGTTATCAAGCCGCTGGTTGACCTCCGCCTCGGTCCAGAAGTACCCCATGCGGTCCTGCACCCACTCGAAGTAGCTCGTCGTGACGCCGCCCGCGTTGGCCAGGATGTCGGGAATGATGAAGACGCGCTTGTCGGCGAGAATCTCGTCAGCCACCGTCGTCGTCGGTCCGTTGGCGCCCTCGCAGAGAATCTTGCAGCGAAGCCGGTCGGCATTGCGGCTGGTGATGACGTTTTCCGTCGCTGCGGGAATCAGGATGTCGCACTTGTAGGTGAGCAGTTCCTCCTTGTTGGCGGCCTCGGCTTCAGAGAAACCGTTGATGGTGCCGGCGTTCTTGCGGTGGCGGATCAGCGCCGGAACGTCGATACCGTCGGCGTTATAGAGGCCGCCGTCATGCTCGGCGATTCCGATAATGGTGTAGCCTTTTTCGGCCAGGCACTTGGCGCTGTTGGAGCCGACGTTGCCGAAGCCCTGCACGATCACGCGGCAGCCATCGATCGACATGCCGAGATGCTTCATCGCCTCGTCGCAGACGACAGAGACGCCGCGTCCTGTAGCCTCCTTGCGTCCGCGCGAGCCGCCGATATTGACCGGCTTGCCGGTAACGACGGCCGTGACGGTCTGGCGCATGTGCATCGAGTAGGTATCCATGATCCAGGCCATGGTCTGCTCGTCGGTGCCCATGTCGGGGGCGGGAACGTCCTTTTCGGGTCCGATAAACTCGATCATCTCGGCGGTGTAGCGGCGGGTCATGCGCTCCAGTTCGCCCTGCGACATCTTCCTGGGGTCGCAGATCACGCCGCCCTTGGCTCCGCCGAAGGGAATATTGACTACCGCGCACTTCCAGGTCATCCACGAGGCGAGGGCGCGGACCTCGTCGAGCGATACATCGGGGGAGTAGCGAATGCCTCCTTTGGCAGGGCCGCGCGCGACCGAATGCTGAACGCGATAGCCGGTGAAGACTTCAATGGATCCGTCGTCCATACCGACCGGGATATGAACGATGAGTTCGCGCGCGGGATAGCGGAGCACCTTCCAGATGCCTGGATCGAGATTGAGTTTATTGGCCGCGAAATCGAAACGAGCAGCCTGGGCCTCCCAGGGATTTGTCTCCTGCTCGAGGGTGAGAGTTTGCATTGTGTGTTTCCTTTGTTCTGTTGCTGGTATCAGCGATTCTCCGGCCATCCGATGCCTCCTTGAGGAAGCAGAGTACAGCTTGTGCCAGACCGGTCTGTGGCCAAACTGGAGGAGTATAGGCCTATGAATTTTAGATGCGCAATGTGACCCATGGGTAAGTAACTCCTCCGTTAACATGGCCGGCAAAGGCGGAAGCTCCGCGCGGCGCAGTTATGATGGATGCATCCATGCCTCCCGCTGACTCCAATTCCTTGCCCTCCGCGAAAGATTTTCTAAAGCTGAGCCGGAAACACTCGCTGGTGCCGGTCTACCGGACGGTCACGGCCGATCTGGAGACGCCTGTCTCGGCATTTCTGCGCATCGCGGACAAGGAGCCGGAAGCCTTCCTGCTGGAGTCGGTCGAAGGCGGCGAGCACGTCGGGCGCTATACCTTTATCGGCATCCAGCCGTACAAGAAGATGGTCGCCCGGGGAACGCGCATTACGGTTCGCGAGGGACGGCGGCAGCGAAGGTTTGAAGGCGACATCTTCGCCGAGCTGAAGCATGCGCTCGGCGGTCATACTCCCGCGCAACTGCCCGGCCTGCCACCGTTTACCGCCGGCGCGGTAGGCTTTTTCGCCTACGATGCGGTGCGGCAACTGGAGAAGCTTCCTGCGCTCGCAAACGATGAGCTTGGAGTGCCGGACGCCTGCCTGATGTTCTTCGACCAGGTGGTCGCGTTCGACCATGTGAAAAAAGAGATTCACCTGATGGTAACGGCGGACCTGATCCGGGAGCCGCGTGAGGGCGCCTATGAACGGTCCGTGCGCCGGCTGAACAAGATGGAGAAACGCTTGGCGAACGCCCTGCCCGCGCGGCGGAAGAAGAGGCCGGAGGGCAAGCTGAAGGTAACGTCGCGAACCACCAAGGCGGCGTTTGTGAAAGCGGTTCAGAAGGCCAAGGAGTACATCGCTTCGGGAGACGTATTTCAGTGCGTCCTCTCGCAGCGGTTCGATTGTGTGCCGGAGGTGGATGCGTTCGACATCTATCGTGCGCTGCGCATCGTGAACCCTTCGCCGTACCTGTATTTCCTGCGCTTCGGGCTGGAGCCTGCCAAAGCGGACAACGGCGCGAACGACGCGAACAAGGAGAAGAACACGACAGCGCATATCGTGGGGTCTTCGCCGGAACTGCTGGTGCGGGTGCATGGACGCGAGGTGGAGTACCGTCCCATCGCCGGAACCCGGCCGCGCGGCGCCGACGAGCTGAAGGACCGTTCCATGGAAGCCGATCTGCGCGGGGACGAGAAGGAGATCGCGGAGCACATCATGCTGGTGGATCTGGGACGGAACGATGTGGGGCGGGTGAGTGAGTTTGGGACGGTGCGGGTGAAGGACCTGATGTTCGTCGAGCGATACAGCCACGTGATGCACCTGGTGAGTTCGCTCGAAGGCAAGCTGCGGCCTGAGCTTGGCGCATTGGATGCCTTTCGCGCCTGCTTTCCCGCCGGCACGCTGAGCGGCGCGCCCAAGATTCGCGCCATGGAGATCATCGAGGAGCTGGAACCGGCGCGGCGGGGAGTCTATGGGGGGAGCGTGCTGTATGCGGATTTCAGCGGGAATCTGGATTCGTGCATCGCGATTCGTACGCTGTATATGAATGGCGAACAAGGGCATTTCCAGGCCGGGGCGGGGATTGTGGCAGACTCGGTGCCGGAGAAGGAGTTTGAAGAGTGTGGGAACAAGGCACGGGCAGTGGTGCGGGCGATTGAGCGGGCGCGGCAAGTCTAAATGCTCAGAATCTGCGTGACGATTTCCGTATCGCAAAAACGAGCGACGGCAAAAGCGAAATGCGGGATTCTGGAGAACGCTCAATCCAACAGGCTGCGGTCCTCGGTTTTTTCCTGCTGAAGCGCCCAATACACGCCGCCAACGATCTGGCCTATGCCGATGATCCGCGTAAGAGCCGGGCGATCGTGAAGTTCGCCCATCAGCCTTCGCCAGGGCTTCGGCCCGCGCTTCCAGGCGAGCGCGTCATGCTGAGGGCGTACCAGAGCCATCACGCCGTCGCCAATCAGGGCCATCGCGGCAAAGTGCTTCCAGCGTTTCTGGGGAAAGAGCATATGAGTCACCTGTCAGCTTAGAGGGGTCGGATTCGGCGGCTGTTGCCTTCGCCGCCCTGAACCCCGGGTGCGGCGTAGAATGCAGGCAGCATGGTTTTCGTTCTCGATAACTACGACTCCTTCACCTACAACCTCGTCCAGTACATGGGGGAACTGGGCGCGGAGATGGTGATTCGTCGCAACGATGAGCTGACCCCGGCCGAGGTCGAGGCGCTGCGGCCGAATAAGATTCTCATCTCGCCCGGGCCCTGCACCCCGCAGGATGCGGGCATCAGCATGGAGCTAATCAAGCACTTCGCCTCATTGGGAACGACCGGCGGCAGACGGGTTCCGATCCTGGGAGTTTGCCTGGGCCACCAGGCGATCGGAGCTGCCTTTGGCGGCAGCATCGTGCGCGCCCCGAAGCTGATGCACGGCAAGACCAGCGAGGTCACGCATGATGGCAGGACGATCTTTGAAGGCATCCCCTCGGCGATGACCTGCACCCGGTATCACTCGCTGATCGTCTCGGAAGAGGCATTCCCTCCGGAACTGGAGATCTCGGCCCGCACACTCGAAAGCGGAACCGGCCAGACGACCGGCGGCACCACCGGCGGCACCACGATCATGGCGCTTCGGCATCGCGAGCTGCCCATTGAAGGAGTCCAGTTCCATCCCGAAAGCGTGCTGACCGCGAATGGAAAAAAGCTGATAGAGAATTTCCTGAATATGTAGCGGCACGCGGGCGGCTGTTTGGTGCGGTCTGATGGAAAGCGCTGCCATGGGTGCCCGAGTCAGCCGGTCATGGCGGTTTCTTTTACATGGGAGCGAGGGCAGGATGGAGTTCAGATCGTTCACGTTATGCCGGCTCTCGCTTGTCTTGGCTCTTGTCTTGACTCTTGCCTTGGCTGAACTGGCCGGATTGGCTGGATTCGCCGGCTTAGCCGCGGCGCAGGCGCAACAGCCCATCGGCACGGTAGGCGTGCAGGACGCGACCGTCGCCGGTGCGCTCGAAATCACCAACGGGCGGGCCGTGCTGGTCGGCAGCACGATTGTCACCGCGCACGATCATGTGGCCGAGGTTGCGCTGAGCCGCGGCGGTTCGGTGCGCGTCTGTGCCACCAGCGGCCTGCACGTCGCTGGGGGAGTGAGCGCGGGGTCAAACCCGAGAGCGGATCAGCCGCTGATGCTGGGCCTGGATCGCGGCGCCATCGAAGTCCAGATGGCGGCAACCACCCGGGACGTCGTCATGACGCCCGACCTGCGATTTACGATCAACGGCGATGGTCCCCTGGACCTCAATCTGCGCGTCACGAAGAACGGCGACACGTGCGTGGAAAATCGCGGCGCGAAGGCTCCGGTGGTGCATGTTGCGGATCCGTTCGGCGCAGGCGCCTATGAGCTGCGCGCAGGACAGCACGTGCTGTTCGAACACGCCAGCTTGAAGGAGGTCGTCGACCACGAGTCCTCGTCCTGCGGGTGCCCTCCCGAGCCTGTAGAGCCCGCAATGACGGTCGCGGATGCGCTGCTGAACCCTGCTACCCCAAGAGCCAGCGAGGCTGCTACGCCGGCAAGGACAGCGGCAGAGCAGCATCCCTTCCCCGCCGCTGTCAGCGAAGGACTAGCTCCGGCAGCGGCCGTTCCGCAGGCGTCCGCGGGTACGCTGCATTCACAGATCTCCGCAACGCTCAGCTCCAGCGGCGCCCCGGACAGCACCGCGCCGCCCATTCCCTCCTCGTCTGAGGCGGCCGGTTCGACTCTCCCCGGTTCTAAAGCTCTTGAAGGCCCCCCGGCGACCCCACCGACAACCGGCGAAGCTTCTGCCACATCTCCCAGCGCACCGCCCGCGCCGCCGCCGCATAAAGGAGTCTTTCACGCGGTCGGACGGTTCTTCCGGCGAATTTTCGGGGCCGGATAACAACCTCGCGGCCCTCCCCGCGGCAAGAGCAACAGACGCTTCGCTGCGCTACAATCGAAAGATTGCGAACCGATCGGCAGCCATGCCGAGACCCGCACAACTGCACACCAAACAAGCTGAATTCAGCACCATCTCAGCCCAATCTCAGCCCAGATGAGAGGTTTTCTTTTATGTCGATTCCCGCAACGCAGATGCGCCCGGGCATGATTATCAAGCACAACAACGACCTGCACACCGTCTTCTCGGTCGAGCACCGCACCCCCGGCAACCTGCGCGCCTTCATCCAGGCCAAGCTGCGCAACGTCCGCACCGGCGCCATGTTCGTCGAACGCTTCCGCTCTCCCGACCCCATCGACCGCGTCATCGTCGACGAGATCAAGATGGAGTTCCTCTACAACGACGGCGACGACTACTATTTCATGGACGAGGCCTTCGAACAGACCATGCTCAAGCGCGACACCCTCGGCGACGCGGTCGAGTTCCTCATCCCCAATCTGAGCATCAGCGTCAGCTACTACGACGGAAAGGCCGTCGGCATCGAGCTTCCCGGCGTCGTCGAGATGATTGTCATGGAGACCGAGCCCGGCATCAAATCCGCCACCGCCTCCTCGGTCACCAAGCCCGCCAAGATGGAGACCGGCCTCGTGGTCGCGGTGCCGCCGTTCATCAATGAAGGCGAAAAGATTCGCGTGGACACGGCCGAAGGCGCCTACATCAGCCGTGCGTAAGGGCCATGCACGATGAATCGTACGGACCTGCAGAAGTTGTCGAATGCCAGAATTCGCGAGGCGCAAATTCTCTTCACTGCGGGAGAGTATAGCGGCGCATACTATCTGGCAGGGTATGCCGTGGAGTGCGCTTTGAAGGCGTGTATTGCAAAGACGGTTCAACGCCACGATTTTCCTGACAAGGACCGTGCGCAAAGGAGCTACAGCCATGATCTTCGGGAGTTGGCAAAGCTGGCTGATCCAGACTCGGAGCTTGTTGCGGCAATCAAGACGAGTGCGAAGTTCGATGCCAACTGGGATCTGGTGCAAACCTGGAACGAGAAAAGCCGCTACGCCTTGTGGACGAAGAATCAAGCGGAAGCCATGATCGATGCGATTGCGAGAAAGAACGATGGGGTGCTGTTATGGATCAAGCGACGCTGGTAGGTTTCGACCTGGATGCAGGAACGAAGATTCTCCATTCCCTCGATGCTGCCGGCGTTAAGGCATCCGTGGCGCTATGGATACTCTCTCCCGATTACGAGAGCTGGCGGCTGGTTCTTTCCTCTCCTTCGATTGACCAAACCCATCTTCTGAAGGCATATGAACAGGTTGCCGAGGTTTTGCATGGGCGCCTTACCTACACACGTCCGCCAATCCTCATTCTGTCAATGAAGGATCCTTTCATACGCGAACTGCGCAGGATCTTCGGCAAGGCGAAGGATGTGGCCGGTATGCGTCTGGGCGGCCAGATGATTGGCAACAGGTTTATCTCCGACGCGTACGTCTACCGGGTGCACTAAACTACGTATGGTTGTTCACTATCTCGTCAAAGGCCGCGTGCAGGGTGTGGGATTCCGCTGGTTCGTGCACCACGAAGCAGCGGAGCTTCAACTGCGCGGCTGGGTGCGAAACACCGACCAGGGCGATGTCGAGATCGTTGCCGCGGGCGACCCCGCCGATCTGGCCGAATTGAAAGCTGCGCTGCGCAAAGGCTCACGCGGCAGTCGCGTCGATGCCGTTCTGGAAGACGAACTCGCCCAGAGCGAAGGCGACAAGCTTGGACCATTTGAGATCGAAGGAGCCTGGTAACGGACGACCCTGTAAACCTATGACAATGCCGATCAATTGTGAACCACTGAAGGCCCTCATCCGCACCGTGCCCGATTTTCCCAAGCCCGGCATTCTCTTCTACGACATAACCACGCTGCTGAAGGACAAGAACGGATTCGCCCAGCTCATCGATGCCTTCGCCCAGTACTATATCGGCAAGGAGATCGACCTGGTGCTCGGCATCGAGGCGCGCGGATTTATCTTCGGGCCGGCGCTCGCCTATCGCCTGAACGCCGGATTCGTGCCCGTGCGCAAGCCCAAGAAGCTGCCAGCGAAGACCGCGCGCGTGAACTACGACCTGGAGTACGGCACCGATGCGCTCGAGATCCACCTCGATGCCATCCAGCCCGGCCAGCGTGTGATTATCGTCGACGACCTGCTCGCCACCGGCGGCACCATGGAAGCAACCGTGCAGCTTGTCCGGCAACTGGGCGGCGAGATCGCCGGGCTGGGATTCGCCATCGAACTCGATTTCCTCAAAGGCCGCCAGAAGTTTCAGCAGTACGACGTCCTCAGCCTTCTCCACTACGACGAATAGCAAGCCAATCTCTCCGGCCCTTTATTCCCTACTCCCTGCCTCCGTAATCCGCAGGCGATCGCCCGGCGCGAGATAACTCTTCCGGCGAAACCAGTCCTCCATCTTGACGCACAACCGGTCCAGCGGCACACGATATCCCGCCTCAAGCAAACCGTCGGCAACCGGAAGCGTGTCATCGAAGACGGCGTCATTGGTGAAGTTGCGCATCGCAAAATTATCGATCCAATGAATCGGACAGAGCGCGGCATTCCCGTCCGGATCGATGCGTTCGATAGTGAGCTTGCGCGCAAACATTCAGGCTAGGCGAAGATCGCCATCATTGGCGAGTCGAGCGGCACGGTCTGGACAGGGCCGCCGAGCTTTCCCGAGGCGCCGTCGCGGCGGAAGATAGTGATCGTGGCTGAGTCCTGATTGCCGCAGAGCAGCCATTGTGCGGTGGGATCAAGAGCAAACTGGTTCGGCATCCAGCCGCCGCAAGAGATTCGCTGGACCAGCGTAAGCCTGCCTTCCTCGCCGCTGATCGAGAAGACGACGAGCGAGTTTTCGCCGCGATTGCTTGCATAAAGGAAGCGGCCATCGGGAGAGATGGCCAGCTCGGCGGCGGTGTTTTTCTCCGCCGGAAAATCCGGCGCAATCGTCTTCACAGTTTCATTCGTGTTCGTCAACATGCCTTGCGGAGTATCGCTGAAGCGCGTCGCGGTCCAGAATAGGCGATCGATCGTGGAGTCAATCTCGCAGATGCAGTACACCCATCGGCCGTTCGGATGAAAAACGAGGTGACGCGGC
This sequence comes from Edaphobacter sp., assembly GCA_965277335.1. GTDB lineage: Bacteria > Acidobacteriota > Terriglobia > Terriglobales > Acidobacteriaceae > Edaphobacter. The sequence continues at coordinate 69,208 of CBDICJ010000001.1, forward strand.
CCGGAGCCGGGACGATTGTTCGTGAACAGCGTGTGGCCGGAGAGTTGGCCGGTCTCCGGATGAATCTGAAAGATGGAGATGTGATCGGTTCCGAGATCGCACACCAGCAGGAAGCGATTGTCGGGCGAGATCGTCGCGCAGTGCGGATGCGGGGCCTCCTGACGCGCTGCATTCGAACCCAGCGAGCCGAACTTTTCATGGTCTTTGAAATCGAGACGATCCACCGGTTGGCTGAGCCTGCCGTCCGGCTCGATGCGGTACGAGGCGATGGTGGAACCGAAATAGTCGGTTACGAAAGCCGCGTGTCCAGTCGCGTCTACGGAGATGTAAACTGGCACGCTGCCGCCCGAGGAGACCTGCCCGATCTCTTTCAGGTCTCCGGTTGCAGCGTCGATCGCAAAGCTGGTGACCGTCGCTGCAAGATCATGGATGGAGTTGACCGCGTACAGGCAGCGGTGGCCGTTGCCTGGCGGCGAAAGCGCGAGGTAATAAGGACGCGCCGTTCTGGCTGCGAGAACAGGCGCCGCAAGTTGCCCTCGAACGGGATCGAAGCGCGACTGATAGATCCCCTGGCCTGTGCCGAAGTAGACCCGCAGTGGCGGACGCGGCGGCGGCGGCTTCTTCTTGCGCAGCGGCCACGAGGCAAATGCGTGCACGGAGGATGTAAACGCAGGCAATGTGACGAGGAATCTGCGGCGCGTAAACATGGCAAATCCCCCGAAAGCTTATGCTGGTTCGCCTGGAAGGTGGATGCCCATCTCATCCTCGGCACGAATATTTTCGTTGATGATGGGCAGACTGGGCAGGTTATCGGTGCGGCCCGCCTCTTTCACCACGGCGTTGGCATGTTCGAGCACCTCGTCCACCGTCATCGTGTACATCTCTCGGCCGTTGTCGTAGCCCGACTGAATCGCGTGCTGCAGATATCGTCCCGCCGTCTGCGCAGCCAGATAGTCCGTGATCACGAAGCCGGTGCGGCGCTTCTGCTCTACCCACGCCAGGTTCGGCATGGCGATCCAGACGGGCCGGCCATTGACGGCGAAGCGAATATCGGTCGCGTCGGCATGGCGCGTGGCGATGGCGACCACGGTTCCCTTCCAGGTGCAGTGAAGTTCGTCGCCGGTCCAGCGGTCGGTCACTTTGAAGTCTTCGTACATAGTTGATTCCAGCTTAGTGCAGGGTGGATGGATCGGCAAGCCGGGTCTTCTTCCACGAATAGCGTTCAAACCCCAAGCTCGCTGCGGATCGCATCGGCAATCGTATCCGCGTGGAAGCGCATCAGCGGTTCGGATTCGGCCTCGATCATCACGCGCGCCAGCGCCTCGGTGCCGCTGTACCGAATCACGACCCGCCCCGAGTCGGAAAGCTCTCTCTCCGCTGCGGCAATAGCGGCGGCTACCGCGGGAATGCTCTCGAGGGGCCTCTTCTCCCGCACCTTTACATTCACGATCACCTGTGGATACACCTTGAGATCGGCAACCAGTTCGCCCAGCGTCTTGCCGCTGCGATGCACAATATCCAGCAGCAGCAGCGCGGTCAGCAGTCCGTCCCCTGTCGTGCTGCGTCCGGTGAAGATGATGTGCCCCGACTGCTCGCCCCCCAGCGCCGCCCCCGTGGCGATCATCTGTTCGAGCACGTACTTGTCTCCCACTGCCGCGCGCAGCATTTGGATGTTGCTGCGTTTCAGCGCGGCCTCGAGACCCATGTTCGACATCGTCGTCGCAATGACCGTCTCCCCGGTCAGCAGACCGCGCGCTTGCAGGTCGCGCGCCGCCAGCAGCAGCACCGCATCGCCATTCACTACGTTCCCATGCTCGTCGGCGAACAGCGCGCGGTCCGCGTCGCCATCGAAGGTGATGCCCATCGAAGCGTTGTGATGCCGTACCGCTCCGGCCACGATCTCCGGGTGAAGCGCCCCGCAATGCTCGTTGATGTTTTGCCCATCGGGGCTGGCATGCGTGATCAGCACCTCGCCGCCGCCGTTCCGGTTCAGTTCGGCAAACATCTGCGGAGCCACGGACGATGCCGCTCCATTGGCGCAATCGACCACCAGGCAGCGGCCGTCGAGCGACAGTCCCGGCACCGCAGCCAGCAGGAAGCGGACATACTCGGCGCGATCGGCCTCGTTGACCGCCGGCGGAACCGTCTGCCGCGCAGGCGCGGTATTGCTGCTCAGCATGCGAAAGATCTCATCTTCCATCGCCAGTTCGAGCGCGTCCGGCAGCTTGTAGCCATCGGGGCCAAAGAGCTTGATGCCGTTATCCTGCCACGGATTGTGCGACGCCGAGATAACCACGCCGGTCGCAAAGCCGTGCTTCTGCGTGAGAAATGCGATGCCGGGCGTCGTGATCACCCCCGCGCTTTCCACCGAAGCTCCGCCCGCATCCAATCCGGCGGTAAGCGTAGCGGCGATCCAGGCGCTCGACTCGCGGGTATCCATCCCCAGCAGCACCCGCGGCCCGGAGCTCTTCGCCGCGAGCGTGTGCGCAAGAGCAAGGCCGATGGCGTATACCGTCCGAGCATCGAGCGGCGCCTGCCCGGCGACGGCGCGAATGCCGTCGGTTCCAAAGAGCTTCTTCATGAGTTGCTGTTCTCCGTCATCGGTCGCGGTCTTCGATCCGTCGTCGCGGTTCTCTGTCCCGTTGCTGCTCTTCCGTTCCGCCCGGCGCGTCTGCTTCCTTGATCTGATCTGTCGTCTCTATGGTTGTCCGCGTGATTCTGGCTTCCAATCTCCCCTGTCCCAGCCGCGCGTGAATCGTCTCTCCTACGGCGGTCTCTGCCGCAGAGCGAAGCAGCCTTCCGTCCGCGGAGTAGACCAGAGCGTACCCGCGAGAGAGCACGGCCACCGGCGACAGCGCTTCCAGGCGCGTCGAGGCGCGGTTCAGGCGAGCTTGCCGCGTGGCGATCGTCTGTGCGGCAACCTGATGCAGGCGCTGCGCGGCGGTTTGCATGCGATGGCGCGTGGTGGCGATGCGAACGGTGATGTCCTGGCGACGAAGACGATCTCTGAGAAGCGCAAGCCCAAGCGAAGCGCTGCGAAAGCGGCGGCCGGAGCCGGATTCCAGACGCAGGCGCAGCTCATCCAGGCGCTGGTCGCGGCGGTCCACCCCATCGCGAAGACGCCGCAGAACGGACTCCGCCGAAAGCCGGGCGTATCGCTGGCGCGCATGCATCAGGTGATAACGTCCGGCGCGCTGCACCCTGGCAGCAAGCGCATCGACGCGCTCTTCGATGCGATGTTGCGCCGCGGTCACCAGCTCGGCGGCCGCTGAAGGCGTAGGCGCGCGCAGGTCGGCAACAAAGTCCGCAATCGTAAAATCCGTCTCGTGTCCGATCGCCGACACAATCGGAAGCTGCGAGGCAGCGATGGTCCGGGCGAGCGCTTCCTCGTTAAAGCAGGCTAGGTCTTCCACGGAGCCGCCGCCGCGCGCGATGATCACGAGATCAGCCCGCTCGGGATGCGCGTTGAACCAGCCAATCCCGGCCGCAACCGAGCCAGAGCTCCCCGAACCTTGCATCACCGCCGGATAGACCAGCAGGCTCAGCCGCGCGTGTCGCCTGCGGATGATCGTGACGATATCGCGAATGACGGCGCCCGTCGGAGAGGTAATGACGCCCACACAGCGTGGAAACGGCGGCAGAGAACGTTTTCTGCCGGCATCGAACAGTCCCTCCGCCAGCAGACGGGCCTTGAGCTGCTCGAAGGCGAGCTGCAGCACCCCGGCCCCGCGCGGCTCCAACGTTTCGGCGATCAACTGCAACTGCCCGCGCGTCTCGTATACCGAGATTCGTCCGCGCACCAGCACGGCGAGCCCGTCGCCCGGGCGAAACCGCAGAAGCTGCGCCTGCCGCCGGAAGAGCACCACCGGAAGCTGCGCCTCGCCGTCCTTTAAAGTGAAGTAAACGTGCCCCGAAGACGCGGCGCGGCAGTTCGAGATCTCGCCTTCCACCCACAGATCGGCGTACTCACCCTCAACCTGCTGCCGAACGTCGGCGACCAGCGCTCGGACCGTCCAGATGCGCCGTTCAGTCATCGCATTTCGCCGCACCGTAACTTCAGCAAGCGAACCGGCTGCTTTGCGGGGCAACGCAGATTCGGCGGCTTGTGCCAACTCGGGTCCAACCGCCAGCGCAGAATACGGCGATGCAGCGTCTTTGGAAGAGGAAAACAGGCCGGCCTGGAGAAGAGGTTCGGCCGCTTGAGCAGCACTGGCCGGACGCCGTCCCGAACGCAGCTTCGCTCCCCGCGCGCGCAGGCTAGCCAAAGTCGGCGGCTTGTCTTCCCCTTCGGACATACCACCTGAGTCTAGCAGCGCGAGGCTCCCAGCCCGGCACTCAGTAGCCCGGCAGTCAGCGATGGAAGCGTCCCACCGCCCACAGCAGCAAGCTCAACAGCACGCTGAGAAGAATCGAAGTCGCCAGCGGAAAGGAGATCGACCAGTTCCGACCTCGCCAGTTCATATCTCCCGGCAGGCGGCCCAGCGGAAGATGCAGCCGGTTCAGCCCCAGCACCAGCGCACCGGCAACGATCAACACACAACCGGCAAAGATCAGCATCCGGCCAAGACCAGGCACGGCAGTCCTCCAGGCTAAGCTGTCGCCAGCAGCGAGGCAGCTTCGCGCAAAAGCTCCGACGGCTGGCACGGCTTGGTCAGAATGCCCACTGGACGGTGCAGCCTTGCGGCCTCTTCGCGGACCTCCTTCAAGTTGGAGTAGAACCCGGTAAGCACGAGAATCTGGCACGCCGGCAGTTCGCGCGTAAGGTCGTTCACCAGCGACAAGCCGCCGCGCCCCGGCATGGTCACATCGCACAACAGCAGGTTGGGCAAAAATTCACGCGAGCTTTGCAGCCCTTGCTCCGCGGAGTATGCGGCGCGCGCCTGAAAGCCGCTCTTCTCGAAGACCAGCGCGAGCGTATCGGCAACCAGGTGATCGTCATCGACGACCAGAACTCTCTGCATGCTGGCCTCCTTTTTTGGACTGATCTCAGGTGGAGTACGGTCTAACATTCGTTCATTCGTTAGACGGAGAATAGGCGCAGAATGCTCGTTTGTCGAACAAACAAACAATGTTTTTCTTGTGACAAAAAGATCCAGTCTCGCCCTGCATTCCCATCAAGCCGCCACACTGCGCGACAAAGCTAGCCGCTGCCTTCGCTTGCACGCCAATCTCCCAGGGCCTCTGGAACTCTCTCCTCGGGATTGTGTACTCTCGACGCTGGAGGCATCTCTCTTGCACATCGTCTTTCTGCTCGCCGGTCTGACCCTGTGCCTGGGCGTGGCGCTCGACGCCTTCCAGACCATCATCCTGCCGCGCCGCCCCACCGGCAGATTTCGCATTACCCGCATGTTCTTCCTCGCCACCTGGAGCCCCTGGGTCCGGCTCGCCGAACACCTCCCCAGCAAAAAAGCGCGCGAGCAAATCTACAGCATCTACGGTCCGCTCTCCCTGCTCCTGCTCTTATTTCTCTGGGCATTCCTGCTGATCCTCGGCTTCGCGATGATCTACTTCTCCCTGCGCTCTCCCTTCGGCGACGTGATGGTAGGGCAAAACGCGGGTCCGCTGGCCCAGTTCGGCACCGACCTCTATGTCAGCGGAACGACCCTGTTCACCCTCGGCCTCGGCGACGTCGTTCCCCACAGCCTGCTCGCCCGCGCGGTCATCATCTTCCAGTCCGGCGCGGGATTGGGTTTCGTCGCGCTGGTCATCGGCTATCTTCCCGTGCTCTACCAGGCGTTCTCTCATCGCGAGGTCAGCGTGGCCCTGCTTGATGCCCGTGCCGGCTCTCCCCCCAACGCCGGCGAACTGCTCCGCCGCCACGCCTTCGAGGGCGGCCAGGAGGCCCTCAACGCCCTCATGGCCGAGTGGGAGCGCTGGGCCGCCGAGATCCTCGAATCCCACATCTCCTACCCCATCCTCTGCTACTACCGCTCCCAGCACGACAACCAGAGCTGGCTCTCCGCCCTGGTCGCCATCCTGGACACCTGCGCGCTGCTCATCTCCGTCGTCGAGGGAACGCCCTCCCGCCAGGCGCAGCTCACCTTCGTCATGGCCCGCCACGCGCTCATCGATCTCGGCCACGTCTTCCACATCGAAGAGCGCCCGGCCTTTCAGCAGCAACCCGAAACCGACCGCCTGCCGCCCAAGGAATTCAACCGGCTCTGCGATGTGCTCGGCGAAGATCACCTCCGCCTCTGCGGCGACCCTGCCTCCGCCCGCCGCCTGCACACCATCCGCGCTCTCTACGAGCCGCACGCCTTCGCCTTATCGGACTACCTCAGAATGCCGCTGCCGGTCTGGGCCGCGCCGCCCAAAAACAACGACCAGTGGAGCGTCCTCTCGCGCCTGCGCACCGAAGCCACTACCGCGCTCCAGGGCTCAGGTGAAGGCTCAGGCGAGAGCGCAGGCGATCAACCCGCCTCCTTCCACGACGAAGATCACGTCAGGTAAGCACACGTTCTCCGCGGCACACTTCTTTGCTGAACTCACAAAGTCGGGTGCCCCCCTATCTCGATTTTGAGATGTGGGTCTCGATCGTAGCGAGACCGTCCTCTTGACCAGGCCCGGTACTCTACACCAACATGCAAAACCATAGACCCGCGCTACAGACCAGCGGGACCCGCCGGAGCACCCGGGCTCGCGGGCGCCGGGTTCAGCTTCTGCGCCGCGATCTGCCCCGCCGCGCCCTTCGGATCCTTGTCCTTCAGCTGCGCATAGATCTTCCTCGCCTGCTCCGGCTTCCCCTGTACCTGGTACAGGTCCGCAAGCTGAAGCTGCGCCAGCCCCGCAGGAACCGTACTCGCAGGCTTGGCCGTCAGCTCGTTGTACATCGCAATCGCCTGCGGATCCCGCCCGGTCTGCCGATAAAGCTGCGCTAGCGAAAGCTTTGCCAAGGCCGCCAGATCGTTATTCCAGCCGCTCGCCACCTGCTTCAGCGTGCTCTCGGCCGGCCCGTTCTGTCCCTCTTCCATATACGTCAAGCCGGCGAAGTAGCGCGCGTTCCTGCCATCCGGCGTCATGCCATACCTCTGCGCCACCTGGTCGAACAAACCATTGGCTACCTTGGCCCGCTCCGCCACCGACGCGTAGGTCTTCACCCCCGGAGGCACCGCCTGCCCCGGCGAAGCCAGCGGCGTTTGATACGCCTGCATCGCCGCCCCGAACGCCACCGAAGCCTGATTCGCACGGCTGTTATAGAACACAACACTCCCCACCAGAATAAGAATGACCGCCAGCAGAATGGAGCTGGTGACGATCACCGAGCGGCGATTTTCACTGGCCCACTCCAATCCATGCTGCGTCGTATCGACAAACTGGTCATGCTTCAAAGCCGCTTTGGTCTGCTGATCCACTGGTCTCGGTTTCCTTTTGGCTCGCAGCGATCCGTTCGCTTCGAGCGATGTCTTTGCGCAACTTCCCGGCGCAGCACCTTAAAGTCTACCAGCGGACCGTCGTTTCTGTGGAAGTCTTCTCCACCCAGCAAATCGAAACCAACCTCCCCCGACCGGCCTGAGCTGAACCGTCTGCTCGCAACCTCCGCGAAGCCGCGGCAGCACCATCATCTTCCTCCTAGCTTCAGCAGCCGCTTTTATCCGTTCTTATGCTTAAAATCCGCGGTCGAACGTCTTTGAGATCGGTGTCATCGGTGAGAATCGGTGTTAGGTCGTCCGCACGCGTCTTTCGATCACTCCATATCCCGCCAGTTCGCCCCCACCCCTACCTCAGCCACGATCGGCACCGAGAACTCCGCCACATTTTCCATCTCCCGCTTCACCAACTCCCGCATCGCCTCCACCTCACCCGGCACCACATCGAACAGCAGCTCATCATGCACCTGCAGGGTCATTCGCGACTTCAGCCCGCGTTCCACAATTGCCGCATCGATCTTCAGCATGGCCAGCTTGATCAAATCCGCCGCCGTCCCCTGCAGCGGCGTATTCACCGCCGTGCGCTCCGCAAACCCGCGCATATTCGGGTTTCGCGACTGGATATCCGGGATCGGCCGCACCCGCCCGAAGTGCGTCTTCACCGCCTGCTCGCGCCGCACCGTCTCCAGCGTCTCGTCGATAAACCGCTGCACTCCTTTGTACCGATCGAAGTAGCGCTCGATATACTCGCGAGCGGTCTTCTGGTCGATGTTCAACTGCGCCGCCAGCCCAAACGGACTGATCCCGTACACAATCCCGAAGTTCACCGCCTTCGCCCGCGCCCGCGTCTCCTTATCCATCGTCGCCGCATCCACGCCGAACACCTCGCTCGCCGTCAGCGTATGGATATCCTTGCCCGTGCGATACGCATCGAGCAGCAGCGGGTCCTGCGAGAAGTGCGCCATCAGCCGCAGCTCGATCTGCGAGTAGTCCGCCGACATCAGCACATTGCCCGGCGCGGCAATAAACGCCGCACGAATCTCGCGGCCCAGCGCCGTGCGGACCGGAATATTCTGCAGGTTCGGATTCGTGCTCGAAAGCCGCCCCGTCGCCGTGCCCACCTGGTTGAAGGTCGTATGCACCCGCCCTTCGGCATCGACGAGCTGCGGCAGCGAGTCCAGGTACGTCGACTTCAGCTTGGATAACTGCCTGTATTCCAGCACCAGCGCCGCCACCGTATGGTGCTCCGCAAGCTCCTCCAGCACATCCTGCGCCGTCGAGACCACCTTGCCTTTGCCATACTTCATCGGCTTGGGCAGCAGCATCTTGTTGAACAGCACATCCCCAAGCTGCTTCGGCGAGTTGATGTTGAAGCGATGCCCGGACTCCGACCCCATCGCGGCACCGGCTTGTGTATAGATCCGCTCCGCAAGATTATCGATCTCCACCGCCAGCCGGTTCGACATCTCGCCCAGCACGTTCGAGTCGATCCGCACCCCCGCCTGCTCCATGCGCAGCAGCACCGGCACCAGCGGCAGGTCCATCGTCTCGTAGACCTCGCGCAGGGTGACCTCGCCTGGCTCCTTCTCGTTCGCAAGCGGCGCGGCAAACAGCATCTCCCGCGTCATCGCGCCGCCCAGCGCAGGCTCATCCTTTGGAATTACATGCCGCACCCCCCCGGACTCCTCCACCTGCCGCCCCAGCGCTTCGGCCAGCCGGACGATCGCCGCTGCCGCCTCCGCCAGCCGCTTCGGGTCCGAGGGATTATCTTTCGTCGCCTGGTGCACCAACGCCCGGCTGGTGCTGCGCGCCGCGATGTCGGGCAGCGTGTGCGACCCATGCGTCGGATTCACCAGGTAGCTCAGCAGCATGACATCGTCGCGAACGCCGGCCAGCGCAAGCCCGTGCGGCTCCAGCGCTCGCAGAATCGCCTTGAGATCGTGCACGTCCTTCGGCAGCGCCGCATCTGCCAGCGCCTCCTTCACCCCAGGGCTATCGAGCGTTACCTCTGCCGCGAAGCTGTCCGAAACCGCGATCCCGAGCCGGCACGCCGGATCCTCCGTACTCGCCACAACCGGCGCGGCGGCAGGAGCCGAAGCGGCAGCACCGAACCCGCCGGAGCCTCCAAAGAGGGACATCGTCTCCGCCGGCGCAGGCTCCGTCTCAACCACCTCTTCAACAGCCTCCGCCGATACCTCCTCCGCAATCGCACGCGCATCTTCGAAGATGGCAATCGCCAGCCCTCCACGGGCTACTCCCTCTTCTCTCTTCCCTGCTCTTCGGGCCTCGCGCAAAAGCTCCGCAATCTCCTCCCGAGTGGGCTTCAGGTTGAAGGTCGTCACCGTGTTGCTCGCCGCCGGCGCAAGCTCCTTCAGCAGGGTCGTAAACTCGAGCTCCGAAAACAACACACGGCATGCCTCGAGGTCCGGCGCCTGCGTCCGCATCTCTTCGAGGTCATACGCAATCGGCACCCCGGTATGGATCGTCACCAGCTCCTTCGACAGCAGAATATTGTCGCGATTGTTCTGTAACGATTCGCGATACGTTTTCTTCTTCACCTCGTCCGCCCGATCGAGCGCCGCCTCGACTGTGCCGAACTGCTGGATCAGCTCCACCGATCCCTTGTCC
>CBDICJ010000002.1:0-111231 GCA_965277335.1 Edaphobacter sp.
GATTGGGTTCGATTCAGAGGTTGGGCGTCGGATCTTTAGAGTTACCCGGCTCACGGGTGGGGTCTGTCGCGGGATCGGTTTGTCAAGGAAGGCTTCTCGCTAGAGGGTGAAGAGAATCCGGTTGAATGCATTCAGCAGAGGCGAAAAGAAGACGCTGAAGATGAAGCTGCCACCCACCAGAAAGAGAATGATGAGTCCGAACATTCCCATCCGGTCGTAGACCTGCACCGCCCGGTAGGGCAGGAAGTGCCGCAGCACATGGCTTCCATCCAGCGGCGGAATCGGTATCAGATTGAAGACAAACAGCAGGAGGTTGATCAAGATCACGAAATATAGAAACAGCGCGATGGGAAACAGAGACGGCAGGTTGTCCGTGGCGATGCCGGGAATATGCGAGGCGAGCGCCATGGCGGCGCCGATCGCGAGCACTCCGCCCGGCACCGCATGCTTGATGATCAGCAGCAGAAGCAAAGCCACAGTCGCCGACAACAAATTACTCACCGGCCCGGCAAGCGTCACCAGAATGTCATCCCGCCGGAAGTTTTTGAAGTTCCGCGCCGTCACCGGCGTAGGCTTTGCCCATCCGATGAGCGGCCAGTGGTACACCAGCGCGAGCAGGGGCATGAAGACCGAACCTAGTGGATCGAGGTGCTTGAGCGGATTGAGCGTCACTCTGCCCAGCATCTTCGCCGTGGGATCGCCTAGCCGCCACGCCGTCCAGGCATGGGCGCACTCATGGATACTGAAGGCGAGAACCAGAACAACGACTTGAAACGCAATGAGAACCGCAGTCAGATTCATACACGTTCAAGTCTACTGAATTTCGTGCTGGCCCACCGAAACGCCGGTAGACCTCCCCTTTTTCAGGATTTCAAACACTGCGCAGCAAATCACGTCGCAAGGAAAACAAGTAACAACAAAGGCGAAATGCAGAGATCTCTCCACTACGCGACAAACGATGAGACTGTTTGTCACTTCGGTCGAGGTGACGATTTTTTTGTTGGTGGAAGGAAGACGGTCTCGCTCCGCTCGAGGCCCACATCTCAAAATCGAGATATGGGGCACCCAGCCACTCACTGAGGGTTGATCAGGAACTCCTAAAAGGAGTTTTTAAACAGCTTCTTGGGCTGCTGCGCGCTTCTCTCGCTTCACCTTGGCTGGAATCCCTACCGAGACGGTTCCGGGAGGCACGGGTCTGGTGGCTAGCCCGAGCGCTCCGAGCATCGCATTCTCGCCGATCCTCGCCCCGGCCAACACGGTCGCGTGGTAGGTAATCCGGGCTCGCGGACCGATCTCCGTCACCTTGTTGGTGACGTCGCTTTGCTGGTTGATGTCGTGAGTATGGCTGTAAATGTTGACGTAATCGGACACGCTCGAGCCCTCATGGAGGATGATGCCGCCACGATCGTCCAGCATGACGTTCTTATGGATCGTGCAGTTGTCTTCGATGGTCAGGTTGTACCCGTAGGTGAACTCGACGTTGTGAAAGATCTTCACGCCCTGGCCAAGATGCTTGAAGATGTGCTTGCCCAGCATGTCGCGAAAGCGAAACCCCAGCCAGTGGTTGAGGCCTACCGGCGAGCGGTCGAACATCTGCCAGAACCAGATGAGCGGCTTGCGCGGAGCGTACTGGACTGCATCGATATCGCCGTAATACTCGGGTTCCAAGGTGACGTTGCGGCAATCGAAGGACTCGCGCAGAACATGCATACCCAGATCGCGGCCCAGGGTGTCCTCGCTGCCGCCGCTCCCATTCTGACTTTGGGGGCGTCCCAGATAGAGCTGATACAGTTCGTCGCGAACTACCTCGGCGCGACGATCCGGCGACGGATGATGGGTGAATTCTTCGTTCAGATTTGCAAGCCAGCGGTAGAAGATCGCCTCAGCCTCGGGGGTCGGCATCAGTTCGCGATAGGGCAGCACCGGCATATCTTCCGCTTTCTCTTTCCCAAGCTGCTACGTCTGGTCTATTCGATGGCAAAGACGGCATAGACGGTCGCGGACTTTTCAATGCGCCGCGGATTGATGGCGAGGGGCTCCACCTTTTCTATCGCCATAGACGGCCCGGCCATGGCACGCATGAGCGGGCGCGGAGGAGCAGCCTCGGTCTGGTTGCTGGCGTAGAGAAGCGCGCCAAGCCTCGCATTGAGGCTCTTCGCCATCTCCTCAGCCTGCGTTCGCGCCTGCTGCAGCGCTTTCGCGGCAGCCTCGGCTTGCAGGGCGTTCTCGTCCCTGAGGCTCCAGTCGATCTGTCCGGACTGGTTCGCTCCGGCCTTTACGGCGAGATCGAGGGTCTTGGCGGCATCGCCGGCGGGCGCGCGAACGGTCCAGCTTTGCGTGACCTGAAATTTGCGCTGCGCCTTCTCCTCGGGGGTGAGCTTATCCACCTGATAGTCCTGCACGGGAGAGACATTTTGGTTTTCGCTCTCTATGTCGTCGGAGGCGACGCCGGCCGTCTTGAGAGCTTTGACGATCGCGTTCGAGACCCGCGAGCCATTGGCATAGGCGGTGTCGCTATCCGGGCCGTAGGCGATGAATCCGATATGAACGCTGGCGGTGTCCGCCATAGCGAGCGTCTTATCGGAGGCTGTGAGGGCGATGGTGCGGTTTTCCTTGTTGACCTGGATGATCTGAGGAGAGGCCGTGATAGGTATGGCAGCGGCGCCGAATGCGAGTGCGGCGAGGCATAGGACGGTGCTTTTGGTCGGAGCAGTTTGGGGCATCACGTTTGAGCTCACTTTCCGATTTCGTTTTGAATCTGGGTAAAGGGATGAGACTGTTTGTCGCTTCGGTCGAGATGACGATTTTTTGGTTAGTGGAAGGAAGACGGTCTCGCTCCGCTCGAGGCCCACATCTCAAAATCGAGATATGGGGCACCCGGCAGAGGCGGAATGCGGGGATCTCTCCACTGCGCGACCGACGATGAGACCGTCGGTCACTTCGGTCGAGATGACGATTTTGTGGTTGGTGGAAGGAAGACGGTCTCGCTGCTCCACCCCAACGAGCAAGTGCGCTCGCCGGGGACCCCGGTTCGCTCGAGGCCCACATCTCAAAATCGAGATATGGGGCACCCGGCGGAAGGCGCTTGCGATTGTGCGTGCGCATCAGGCCTCCGGATCCGCATTGAGCAGATCGACGAGGCCAGGTTTGTATTTGGGCTTGGCCGCGAGCCTTCGTTTGGGATCGGGCAGGACCCGCTCGGCGGGCGGAGCGCCGATCCGTTCGCGGGCGTTCGCCTTGACGGCTTTGACCTTCGAGAACACCTGCTTCTTCGGCTTGCTCATGCATGCTCCTTTCCGGCAGAAGATCCCATGCGTGATTATGCACGACTCTTGCCTCGAAGGGGGGATGTCAGGCAGGATGGCAGAAGGGATCGGTTTTCCGAGGTAAGATCCCGCAGGATGAGGTGCAGCATGGAAGAACGAGATTTTTTCGACGAGCGGCCCGAACAACGAACCCACGTCATGACCTGTCCCCACTGCGGGCAACAGGGGGAGTATCAGATCGAGTGGATCGTGCGGCGCAAGAAGACGCAGTTGCCGCGCGGAGCCGACGACCGCGACCGGGCACGATTCGCCAAGGCGCAGAGCTACATGGTCCGGCGCGACGACCCGATGGGCTGCAAAAACGTCCGGTGCCGCAAGCGCTTCGACGTGGTGGGGATTCAGTCGGTCGCCTTTCTTTAAGAATCTGTTTCAAAACTTAACGCCGATTTTCACCGATGACACCGATTGGTAAGCCGACAGCAGAGGCTTTCACTACACTGCGGAATGACAAACAAAAGAAAAGGCTGTCTAAAACTTTTTTTTACCGTTGAGAGAAACAAGAGGACAGACAACGGCAAAGGCGAAATGCGGGGATCTCTCCACTACGCCGTGTGATAAGACCACACGGCTTCGGTCGAGATGACGATTTTAAGGAGTTATTAGACAGCTTCTAAGAATCTGTTAAAAACTTTTAGCTCGTTCTAGCGTCAGGTCACGGCGGTCAGGCGCAAGTGGTTCTAGCGACCTGCTCTCGTGAAAGCAGGACTTTTTGCCTGGTCCGCGTCATCTTACGAATGCTTGTGATTTAATACACGCAGCGACGGTTCAGCTTCTCGGGATTCGAACCCAGCCGGTAAACGAAAGAACAGAACGAAAGAACCATCGGGGAGAGCAATCAAAGTCATGGCGAACACATTGATTCCCATCGAAGAACGCAACCTGACGCCGGATCAAGTGGCTCTGCTGGACAGGCGCCGCCGGCGGGGCCAGCTTTTTCTGGTTCTCTGCTTTCAGAGCCTGATCGTCGGCACCCTGGTCACCCTCTGGGCGGGACAGGACTACACCTTGTCTCCCGGCTGGCACCATCCCATGGTCTATTGGGATGCGATCATGTTCCTGGCAGCCCTGATCTTCGGCGTTTTGGGTGTGCGGCTCAAGCGAGGCAGCAACGAATTTTTCAGCTACTAGGAAGCTACTAGGAGCAGCGCTGGCTTTCCCGTTAGTCGAGCTTCGGGGGCCGGATTCGCGGCGGGATGCCGATCTGGGATGCCGATCTGGGCAACGCCATCGGCAAAGTCTGATTCGCTTTCCAAGCCTACGCATCCAACTTAGGTAGAACTTGGGTAAGATCAACTCCACGCCTGCGGCGATGCCTTCCATGTCGATTCACGAGACCAATGTCGCGCTTCTGGAGCCTGTCGAGCAGCCTTTTCCGGCTCCTCAGTTCCCTCAGGCTCCTCAGATCTCAGGCCGACTGCGGGATAAATTCGGTCGGGCGATCACCGATCTGCGCGTCTCGGTGACCGACCGCTGCAACTACCGCTGCGTGTATTGCCGAACCGGCAACGAGGGCGCTCAGTATACGGAGCTGGCCATTGAAGATTATTTGCGGATGGCGCGGATCTTCGTCTCGCTCGGGGTGGAGAAGGTTCGGCTGACGGGCGGAGAACCGCTGCTCCGCTCCGGGCTGGTTGAGATGATTCGGGAGTTGGCGGCGATGCGTACGGCCTTCCGCCCGGATGGAGCTAATATTGACGACACCAGGATCGAGGACCCCGAGCTGGATGGGCTGCCGCTCGACATCGCGCTGACCACGAACGGTCATCTGCTGGCAGGTCTGGCGGGCCCGCTGAAGGATGCCGGGCTGAGCCGGGTTACGGTGAGCATGGACGCGGTCGATGCCGGGACGTTCACCGCGATCACGCGCGTCCCGCGGAGCTTTGAGAAGGTCCTGGCCGGGGTGCGCCAGGCGCAGGCGGTTGGCCTTGGCCCGGTGAAGGTGAACTGCGTGCTGCTGCGCGGCTTCAACGACGGCCAGATCGAAAAGTTCGCGGAGTTCTCGCGGCGGGAAGGCGTCATCGTTCGGTTTATCGAGTGGATGCCGCTGGAAGAAGATCGGAGCTGGACTCGAGAGGCGGTGGTCTCGATGGAGGAGATCGTCGACCGGCTGAACGCGTATCGTCCGCTGGTGGAGCTTGCGCCGCATGCCGCCAGTGAGACGGCGAAGCGGTTCACCTTCGACGACGGCGTGGGCGAGATTGGCATCATCGCGCCGGTGTCGCGGCCGTTCTGCGGACACTGCAGCCGGGTGCGGCTTACCTCGGATGGAAAGATAAGGACGTGCCTGTTCTCGCAGAGCGACCATGATCTGTATGGCGAACTGACGCGCGGTGGAACCGATGAGGAGCTGGCTGCGTATATTCGCAAGATCGTCATGCGGAAAGAGGCGCGCCATCACATTGGAGAACCGGGGTTCGAGAAGCCGTCGCGCAACATGGTCCATATCGGCGGCTAAATGCGTGTTGACTCCTTCGCCGGTCCAGTGGAGACTTTCCTGTAAGACTGATTCGTCTGCTTAGGGCAAATCTCCTGATCCCTTTTACCTCTTCAGGAGATTTGCCATAGTGTCAGCCCTCCCGAGGACGAACGTTGAAAGACCGACGGCCGTTTGAAGTGATCGAAAGTCGTCAGATGGACCACCTCCGGGTGTTCCACGATGTGGCGCGCTCGCTGACCTCGAGCCTGGAGTTGGAGGAGATTCTGGGGGCCATCATGCACAAGATGGCGCAGTTCTTCGGGCCGGAGCGATGGTCGCTGATGCTGGTGGACGACAAGGCGGACGAGCTTTACTATGCCATTGCGATCGGCGAGAACCAGGAGAGCCTGAAGGGGCTTCGGGTGCCGATGGGCGAGGGGGTTGCCGGCTGGGTGGCGAAGACGGGCAATCCGCTGGTGGTGCCCGATGTGGCGCTCGACGCGCACTGGTCGGCGTTCTCGAACAAGCATCCGGAGCTGAAGATCCGGTCGATCGCCTGCGTCCCGGTGCGGGCGGCCAACAAGACGCTGGGCGTGATTCAACTGCTGAACAGCAAGCTGGACCTGCTGTCGGAGTACTCCATCTCGTTCCTGCGCATTCTGTGCGATTATGCGGCGATCGCGATCCAGAATGCCCGGTCGATGACGCTGATCCAGGAGCTGACGATCACCGACGACGTGACCGGGCTGTTCAATGCGCGGCATCTGTACACCTCGCTCGATGAGCAGGTGACGGGGGGAACGATCTTCAGCCTGATGTTCGTCGACCTGGATCGCTTCAAGCTGGTGAACGATACGCATGGGCACCTGGTGGGAAGTCGGCTGCTGGCGGAGATTGGCGGGTTGCTGAAGCGGTCGCTGGGACCGAACAACGCCGCCTTCCGGTATGGGGGCGATGAGTTTGTGGCGCTGCTGCCGGGGATGGGCAAGGCGGCGGCGAGCGGGACGACGATGGCGCTGCGCGAGGAGCTTCGGGCTGCCCGGTTTCTGGAGGGCGCGGGGCTTTCGCTGAACATCTCGGGAAGCTTCGGGCTGGCGACCTTTCCGGAAGATGGCAACACAGTTCCGAACATTTTGCGCGCGGCCGATACGATGATGTACGAGGCCAAGGTGACGCGGGACAATATCGCGGTGGCGGGGCGGGGGTTGGTGGAGAGGGCGGAGAAGGCTGCTTCGGGCATGAGTTCGGGCATGGCTTCGCGGCAGGCGGTTGCGGAGCAGTTGATCGTGCCGATTCCGCTGGTTCGCGACTGACGGTTTCCCGGTTGCTTAGTCGGGGCCGCGGTGCTCAGTCGGGGCCGCGGGGCTGCAGGGTTACGGGGCGGCGAGGCTCGGGTTTGAGGACGTCGCGATTTTCGGGGGCTACAGGGTGTACGCCGAAGTCCCAGACGCCGAGGTTGACGGCCTTGTCGGAGATGACCTCCATGAGGGCGAACTCTCCGAAGTCGAGAGGCTCTTTGGGGGTGATTTTGAGCCAGTGGCCGCCGGGGAGAGGCTCCAGGGAGGTTTCGACGACGTCTTGCTGGCGCTGGCCGCTTCCGAGAAGGGGAATGCGGAAGCTGGAGACGACGCGGGCGCCGGTGCGGACGTCGGCGCGAACGATGACGTAGCGGCTGCTGGGGGATCCGCCGGCGGGGCTGTTCTGGGCATCGCTGGAGGCGCCGTGGGTGTCGACGGTGAGGGCCGGGCCGCTGGTGTCGCCTACAGTCTCCTCGCCGATGCGGAGATAGAAGACGGGATCCTTGACGTGGAGTTGGATGGGCGAGGTCTCGCCTTTGAGAGTGACAATGTCGTGGGCGCTGGAGAGCGGGTTGATGGCGGCGCGGAGCAGGTTGTGGCCGGTGTTGCGGTTGAGGTCGCTGTCGGTCTGAGCGAGCGGCACCAGCTCGGGGGTTCCGCGGAAGGTGTCGAGAGCGAGGGTGCTGTCCTGTTCGGGGAGGCGGAGATCTTTTGCCAC
Source organism: Edaphobacter sp. (assembly GCA_965277335.1). Lineage (GTDB taxonomy): Bacteria > Acidobacteriota > Terriglobia > Terriglobales > Acidobacteriaceae > Edaphobacter. Next base: position 7,759 of record CBDICJ010000002.1, read on the forward strand.
CTCGGGCGTCAAGGCGGCGCGGCTGGCCTCCTCCTTGAGGAGTTCGGGATCGATGGCGGGCGGCTGCTGCTGGGCGTCGGGGTTGGGCTGCGCGTGCTGCTTCTCCCAGCGTTTGGTGGCGTCGAAGTCAACCAGCGCGGCCGGGATCTCTTCTTCCGCTCCGCCGCGTTCCGCGCTGATGTAGTGGACGACGTCGCCGGCAATGCGGTAGCTCATGACGAGTTGGTAGCTGCCGTCTTTGAGGATGAGGCGAGTGCGGTGCGGCGCGGTGTCGTCCGGCTGCAAGGCTGTGGCGTGCTGCGGTGCGGCTTGGCTGAGCGGTGAAATGGCGGCGAACGCGACGATCAGCAGAAGTACAGGGATGGAGGCTGCCGATAGGGAACGAGGCTTCTTCATGGGCGCGACTCGCTTGGTCTGAATGGCATAACACCGATTGTCACCGATGACACCGATTTGCAGACGATCGACGGAGGATTTTCCGGGATAAGAACGGATGGACGATTCGGCTGCGGAGGTTTGGTGGGCGGCCTGGAGGGTGGGGAGGACGTGGGGTTGGGGGGAATCGGGGTGGGAGTTGTGGGGGGAGAGGCAGGCTTGTTGCTTTCCCGGTTCGGCTTCGCTTGGGGTTCGGTTCGAGGGGACGACGGGGCGGGGTTCCAGGAAGCCGAGGCGCTCGTTGAGCATAGCGATGTAGCTGAGTCGGCGTTTGCATTCGGCGACCTGGGCGGGTGGGGCGATGGGGCCGTGGACGGGGTCGAGGATGATCTCTTCGACTTGCTCCGGGGTGTCGTCGAGGTCGGAGTCTTGGCTTGCGGCTGGGGTTTTGGGGAGGTTGGAGCTGGCGATCTGGAGGCCGTAGAGGAGGAGTCCGGCGCGGCGGGGGTCGATGTGGTTGGCGGCGATGCGGCGGAGGACCTCGCCGATGGAGGTCTGGATGGCGGCGCGGTCTTCGGGGTGGGGGAGGTCGAAGGTGGAGCTTCGGCGGCGGCGCTGGCTTGGACTGGCGACAGGGCGGCGGGTGGTGTGGTGGAAGTAGCAGAACTCCTCGTGACGGAGGCAGGGGCTTTGGCAGCGGCGGCCTTCGGTGAGGATGTGGCGGCATTGGCGCTTGGGTTCGGCGGCGGGTGTGGTGCAGGACATGGTGTGGGGACCCCCTATCCCCCTGTGATTGTTGCGCAAATTCTTCAAAAGAAAAGACCTGCGCCCGGACTTCGCCGGGGCAGGTCTTTGCTTTTGGGTGGTTTAAAGGAAAAATCCGGCGTGGGCCGGAGGTGGGTGCTGGCGACTTGTTTTCTGACTAATTTAATTGTACCAAATGGAGCGAAACTAGTTTGCAAACTCTATTTGGTTTGGAATGAAGGGGATGGGTGGTTTGGGGGCTTGACAAGGTTTTTTGGGTTGGGGATTGAGAACAGGCCAAGGCAAGGCGAGATGTGGGGATCTCTCCACTGCGCAACCGACGATGAGACTGTCGGTGGCTTACCACCCAGTGGGTCAGTGCGCTCGCCGGGGATCCCGGTTCGCGTTGGGAACGGAACGCGGTTCGTGCTGGCGCGAAGCCCACCCATGACATAAAGCCGTCATGAATGGGGCACCCGGGCCATGGCCTGCACTCGCCGGGGATCCCGGTTCGCTTTGGAGAACGGAGGGCGGGTTCGTGCTGGCGCGCGAAGCCCACCCATGACATAAAGCCGTCATGAATGGAGCACTCGGGCCATGGTCTGCGCTCGCCGGGGACTCCCGGGTGGTTCGCGTTGGGGAACGGAACGCGGTTCGTGCTGGCGCGCGAAGCCCACCCATGACATAAAGCCGTCATGAATGGGGCACCTGGGACATGGCCTGCGCTCGCCGGGGACCCCGGGTGGTTCGCGTTGGGAACGGAACGCAGTTCGTGATGGCGCGCGAAGCCCACCCATGACATAAAGCCGTCATGAATGGGGTGCCCGGCACCCGGCACCCGGCGAAAACCACATCTCAGAATCAAGATGTGGGGTGCCGCGGCTCCGGTCGCGAGGGCGAAAAGTTATGGACAGTTTGCATGGAAACGACAGTCGTGTAGTTTTGAGTCCATGCTTTGGCTCGCGTGATGTGGTTCCACGTGAGTCGCTGCATGGATTCGGGAGTTGTGCCATGGGTATTCGGTCGAAGGTTGCGGGTGGGGTTCTGGCTGGGTGTTTCGGTCTGGTTTTCTGCGCTGGACTGATGTCTTGCGGGGGTGGGTCGACCGCGGCGGGGAATAGCGCGTCGAGTCCTGCTCCGGCTCCGGCACCCGCACCGGCACCTGCTCCGGCCCCTGCGCCTTCGCCTTCGCCTTCGCCGCAAGCGGACTACACGGTGACGGTGTCTCCGTCGTCGCTTATGGTGGTCGCTGGGGGGGCGGGTTCTGTGGTGAACGTGACGGCGGCGGCGGTGAACTCGTTCAGCGGCTCGGTCTCGATCGCAATTACGGGATTGCCTGCGGGGGTGACGGCGAATCCGGCGACGTTGACGTTGAGTCCCGGAGCGGCGCAGAGCACGACGTTGACGGCCTCGCTTGCTACGGCTGCGAGTACAACGACGGTGACGTTTACCGGGACCTCCGGCAGTCTGACCCATGCCGCGACGCTGGCTTTGACGGTGCAGGCGGCGGGCAGGACGAATGCGCCGGATGTGACGACGTATCACTTCGACGTGACGCGGGATGGGTTGAATGCGCAGGAGACGATCTTGACGCCGGGGAATGTGAACGCGACGCAGTTCGGCAGGATCGGGTTCGACGCGGTGGATGGGAAGGTGGATGCCGAGCCGCTGTATCTGGCGAATGTGCCGATGGGCAGCCAGTATCGCAATGTGCTGTATGTGGCGTCGGAACACGACAGCGTGTATGCGTTCGATGCGGATACGGGGGCGCAGCTTTGGAAGACGTCGGTTCTGGGCAGCGGAGAGACGACGAGTGACGATCATGGCTGCTCGCAGATCACGCCGGAGATTGGGATTACCTCGACGCCGGTGATCGATCGCACACAGGGGCCGAACGGGACTTTGTTCACGGTGGGGATGACGAAAGATGCGTCGGGAAAGTATCACCAGAGGCTGCATGCGCTCGATGCGGCGACGGGGGTGGAGATCGGCGGCAGCCCGACGGAGATTGCGGCGAGCTATCCGGGGGTGGGGGACAACAGCCAGAGCGGCAGCGTGGTGTTCAATCCGGCGCAGTATGCGGAGCGGGCGGCGCTGCTGCTGTTGAACGGAGACATTTACATGGGCTGGACGTCGCACTGCGATGCTGGCGCCTATACGGGCTGGGTGATGGCGTACAGCGAGACGACCCTGCAGCAGACGCAGGTGCTGGATGTGACGCCGAACGGCGCGGAAGGCTCGATCTGGATGAGCGGCGATGGATTGGCGGCCGACAGTGGCGGGAATATTTATTTCCTGGATGCGAATGGCAGCTTCGACACGACCTTTGACGCGAATGGTTTTCCGGCGAAGGGAGATTATGGAAACGCGATGATGAAGCTGGCTACGAACGGCAGGCTCGCGGTGGCCGACTACTTCCAGCCCTACAATACGAACGCGGAGTCGGCGCAGGATGCGGATCTCGGATCGGGGGGCGAGATGCTTTTGCCGGACCAGACGGATGCCAATGGCGGCGTGCACCATTTGATTGTGGGAGCAGGCAAGGATGGAAACATCTATCTTGCGGACCGGGACAATATGGGCAAGTTCAATGCGGCGACGAATCCGGAGGACAGCAATTTGTACCAGCAGGTTTCGGGTCAGCTTAGTGGAGTTTTTTCGAGCCCCGCCTTCTTCCATGGGACGCTTTACTACGGGTCTGTGGGGACCCAGCTGAAGGCCTTTGCGATGGTAAATGCGAAGCTGACTGGGACGCCTTCGAGCCAGTCGGCGGTGACGTTTCCCTACCCAGGCACGACGCCGGGGATCTCCGCGAACGGAACGGCGAAAGGGATTGTGTGGGCGCTGGAGTCGGCGTTGGGCAGCCCAGGGGTGCTGCATGCATATGACGCGGGCAATCTTGCGACTGAGCTTTACAACAGTAACCAGGCGAGCAACGGCAGGGACAGTTTTGGAGATGGAAACAAGTTCATCACGCCGATGATCGTGAATGGCAAGGTGTATGTGGGGACCCAGACGGGCGTGGCGGTGTTTGGATTGCTGCCATAGCCGCATTGAGAAGCGAGGTAAATCATGGCTGCATTTTTTATCTTCGTCGGCATTATCTGTCTGGGAATGGTGTTGGTGGTTTATGGCACCTTTGCCAAAAACCGTTGGGGGATCAACCTCGATCACGTTCTTTGCCCAAAGTGCAATTCGTTAAGTTCAGTAATCAGGAGACCTAAGTCTCTGCGAGAGATTTTGTGGGGAGGATTCACATGCAGGATTTGTGGATGCGAGGTGGACAAGTGGGGCCGACGGATTGATCATTTTCGTCTCCGAGACAAACTCGGAGGATGACAAGAGGAACGGCGAACGCAATGGCGGGTTCAATCACGGCGGCGAAGAGCAACGTTGGATGAGCTGCGTATTTTTCGCTCTGCTGAGAACCCATGTCTCAAAATCGAGACATGGGCCACCCGCCACCCGCGTCCCAGACATCCACTAAAGTTAGGTTTAATCTGGGTCCCCTAAGACATCATTCGATGAGGGAAGAGATGGTCGTGAAAATTCGTGGTTTCCCACCCTTTGCGCAAAGAAAGCACAAAGGATGGGGCACCCGGAGTCTGTTAAGACTCGACCTGAAAAAACGCTCCTAGTGAATCTCTGATTCAGTGCGGGAGTTCAGGGAGAGACGGTCTCGCTTCGCTCGATGCCCATATCTCAAAATCGAGATATGGGGCACCCAGATTCTTACCATCCGCTGAAGTGGGACTTCATCGGGCTATTCTGCGGCGAGGGCGATGCACTCTTCGAGGATGTCGAGGGCGATGTCGGCTTCGTGCTGGTTGACGATGAGGGGCGGGCAGAGGCGGAGGGTGGTTTCGCCGCAGCCTAGGATGAGCAGGCCGCGCTCGAAGGCGAGGTCGACGATCTTGTCGCGCATAGGACCTGCGGGGGTGCGGGATTTCTGGTCTTTGACTATCTCGATGCCGATCATGAGGCCTCGGCCGCGGACATCGCCTACGGTGGGGTGCTTGGCGACCCAGGGGCGGAGACGCGAGAGCATGGCTTCGCCGACGGTGGCGGCGTTGGCGATGCCCTCGCGTTCGAGGATGTCCATGGTGGCGAGGGCGGCGGCGATGCAGACGGGGTTGCCGCCGAAGGTGCTGGCGTGGGAGCCGGGGATCCAGTCCATGATTTCGGCTTTGGCCATGCAGATGCCGAGGGGCATGCCGCTGGCGATGCCTTTGGCGATGCAGACGATATCGGGCTGGACGCCGGAGTGTTCGATGGACCACCACTTCCCTGTTCTGCCGGCGCCGGCCTGGACCTCGTCGACGATGAGCAGGATGCCGTGGCGGTCGCAGATGTCGCGGATCTCGCGGAGGAAGTTGGTGGGCGCGACGACGTAGCCGCCTTCGCCCTGGATGGGTTCGAGGATGATGGCGGCGACCTCTTCGGGGGGGAGGATGGTTTTGAAGAGCTTCTCTTCGATGTAGCGGGCGCACGCGAGGCCGAAGGCTTCTTCGGCTTGTGGGCCTCCGCTGCAGCCGCGGTAGGCGTAGGGGTAGCGGATGTGGTGGACGCCGGGGACGAAGGGGGCGAAGCGGCGCTTCTGCTGGGGCTTGGAGCCGGTGAGCGAGAGGGCGCCCATGGTGCGGCCGTGAAAGGCGCCGAAGAAGCTGATGATGTTCTGGCGGCCGGTGTGGTAGCGGGCGAGCTTCAGGGCGCACTCGACGGCTTCGGCGCCGGAGTTGCCGTAGTAGAACTTGTGCGGGCCGGGCATGGGGGCGATGCGGGAGAGGCGCTCGGCGAAGTCGGTCATGCCCTGGTAGTAGAAGTCGGTGCCGGACATGTGGATGAGCTGGGCGGCCTGGTTCTGGATGGCCTGGACGACTTCGGGGTGGCAGTGGCCGGTGGAGTTGACGGCGATGCCGGCGGCGAAGTCGAGGAACTCGTTGCCGTCGACGTCGGTGACGCGGAGGCCGCGGCCGGATTTGGCGACCATGGGATAGCTGCGGGTGTAGCTGGGGGAGATGAGGCGGTCGTCGGCGGCGACAAGTTTTTGCGCGTTGGGGCCGGGGAGGGCGGACTTGAGTTTGGGGCCGTATTGGGCGAAGGTTTTTTCGTCGGTGCGCTGGTTGGAGCTTTGCGTGGGATCTAAGGTGATGGTGGTCATGGGAGTCTCTCCTGAAGGCGGGGCTTGGCGGGGCGGCGGTCGAGTTCGTGAGGGACCGTCCCTTGCACGGGGCGAGGGTGAACGGCGATGCGTATGGAGGGAGCGGAGGGGAGGCGGGGCTAATCGCCCGAGAAGAGGCTGGGGCGGATGAGGCTGGGCAACGCGCGGAGGTGACGCCGCGGCATCTGGTGGCGCCTGGAGAGGCAGGCCGCTGAGGCGTTGGGGCGGGGTCGGGATGGCGCGGTGAAGGAAGGCGATCTCATGGCCCGCTCCTTTGCCGCTGAGTATACCGCAGCGTGGAGACGGGTGTCTCCGCTTTTCGCGAATGGCGAAGAGAAACAAACGGCAGCGCAACGATTGCATCCTAGAGGGAAAGGAGATTCCATGAGCCAGGAAAAGAATATTGCCACGACGAAGAAGATGGGAGAAGCGGTGAACAGCGGAAAGCTTGAGATGCTGCGCGAGGCCTTTGCTGCGGACGTCAAAGATCACGATCCGGCGCCGGACCAGGGGAAGGGCCCGGAGGGATTTATCAAATTCTTCACTGCCTTTCGCGCTGCGTTTCCCGATCTGAAGATTGCGGTGGAACAGATGGTAGCCGACGAGAACAATGTCGCGATCGCCTACACGGTCACGGGCACGCAGGATGGTCCGTTTCAGGGGATTCCGGCGACCGGCAAGAAGATCAAGGCGCGGGGAGTGCAGATCTCGAAGTTCAACAGCGAAGGACAGATCATTGAGCGCTGGGGGAGTTCCGATGAGGCAGGAATCCTGCAGCAGATCGGCGCGACAAAGCCGGCGAGCACGATGAATGAGCCTCCGGCTATTTCAGCTCCGGCGTCGTCGGGCAGGATTTAGAGGCAAATCTCCTGATACTGTGGAGCGGGAGATTTGAAAGATGCTGTTTTCCTTGAGAGAAAACAGTGCGAGCAGGCTTACCTCCCTTTACACCGTCAGGAGATTTGCCATCGAGGCGCAGGTGGAGTGTGCGCGATGAGGGCGGGTCGGTGCGGCTCAGGTTGCGCCGACCAGTCTTTGAGCGCTAGCGGATGACGCTGCCGGGGACGATGGGCTGGGGGGTGTCTTTGTCGAACTGCATCGAGAAGCCGAACAGGATATTGAGCACGTCCTGATGGAGCGTGGTGAAGTCGAAGCAGAGCACGTGACGGGTCGGGTCGACGGGATCGTGGCGGTGACGGGAAGCGATGGGAACGTTGCCGAGCATGCAGACCTTGGCCGCGTAGGTGGTGCGGGGGAGGCGGTTGTCGGGGGTGGGCGGCATGGGAACCGAGGCGAGGACGATGGCCGCGGGATGACTGTCGATGGTGTAGAGGGTGGGCTCCTGAGTGACGGTCGGCTCGCCGTACTGCTTGAGCTGGCGAACGATCTGTTCGCGGACGAAGGGGCCGAGGTTGGTGGCGCCGTGGAGGACCGTGGGGCAGGTGTTGTCGATGGTGGAGAGGACGAAGGAGGAGGTGTCGACCGGGGTGATGGAGTTGCCGAAGAGAGTAGAACTGGCGCACTTCGGGGTGGCGGCAGAGGTGGAGGAGGTCTGGCTGGGAGGATCGGCGAGGAAGCGTTCGGGGTAGAAGTAGGTGACGTTCAGAGCCGGGTCATGGAAGCTCTTCGGCATGCTGGGATTGGATGGGTCGGGGGCTGGGCTGGCGGGTTGGTCGGAAGTTGGGCCGGGAGCTTGGCCGGGAGCCTGCGCCGGCGTTTGGAGTTGGGCTGAAGCACACGCGGAAGCAAAGACGAGGAAGAGAAGCAGGACAGCCGAAGTACGAAAAAACATGGTTCTATGGTACACCGGGACAGGGGCACCGGGATCCGCGGCGGGGATGCGGGATGGGCGGGCGTTTACGATGGAGAGATGCCTTCCTCGCCTCACCGGACCTGGATTCTGCTGTCGTTCGGCTGCGTGTATCTGTTCTGGGGATCGACCTATCTTGCGATGCGCTTTGGCGTGGAGGTGCTGCCGCCGTTTGTGCTGGCGAGCTCGCGTTTTCTGATTGCGGGTCCGCTGCAGCTGGGGCTGTGCGCGGTCTTCGGGTTGAAGATGCGGCCGAATCGCAGGGAGCTGGGCAGGCTCGCGATTATCGGAGTGCTGATGCTGGGATGCGGCAACGTGGCGGTGATCTGGTCGGAGCAATTTATTTCGACCGGGCTGGCGGCGCTGCTGGTGGCGTCGATTCCGCTGTATGCGGCGCTGATTGAGACGGTGCTGCCGGATGGAGAAGGGCTGCGCGCGCAGGGCTGGATCGGGATAGGCATTGGATTCGCCGGCCTGGTGTTTCTGCTGTGGCCGGGTCTGCGCAGCGGGCTGCATGGGGATAGCAGACAGATTGTCGCCGCGGGCGTGACGCTGGGGGGAGCTCTGTGCTGGACGGCGGCTTCGGTGCTGTCGCGGCGCTCGGTCTTCAGCATCAGCGGATTTGCCGCGGCGGGGTGGCAGATTCTCTTCGGCGGCTTGTTCAGCCTAGCGATGATGGCGCTGACGCGCGGCTATCGCGGGGCGCACTGGGGCGTGCAGGCATGGTCGGCGGTGTGGTATCTGGTGCTATTCGGGTCGATCCTGACTTATACGGCGTATATCTATTTGCTGGATCACGTGGCGGTGTCGAAGGTGGCGACGTATGCGTATGTGAATCCGGTGATCGCGGTGATTCTGGGCACGATCTTTCTGCGCGAGCACTTTGTCGCGGTGGAGTATGCGGGGATGGCGGCGATTCTGGCGGCGGTGTTTCTGGTGACGAGTTCGAAGTTGAAGACGGGCGAGCCGACGGTGGTGGATGAGGATTTTGCGGCGGGGTTCGAAGGATAAGTTGAGGATGTCTGCTGCTGAGGCTGCCTAGGATTTTGGATGCTGAGGAGATCGTGAACGGGTTCTTAAGAAAGTGTTTAAATACTGCTTTACGGTTCAGATCGAACAAGAAAACAGACAAAGGCGAAAGGCGGGGATCTCTCCACTACGCCGTGCGATAAAACCACACGGCTTCGGTCGAGATGACGACTTTACATGGTTTTCAAACGGGTTCTAAGAAACTTTATCGCATGGCGCAGTGGAGAGAGTTTCGTACTTCAATCCATATCACAGCGCTTAAATCATGTCTTACTCAAACCAACCCCGAGGGCCGAGGCTGCTACCGGCGGGTGATCCATCGCATCAGGCCGCTTGCCGGAGTCTCGCGAGCCAGGAAACGCGCAGCCTCTCCCATCAGCGCTCCGGCGGCGAGGCGCCCGCTGCGAACGCCGCCCTCCATGGTTGACGGCCATGCGGTCGCGGTCCAGTCGCCGGCCAGCAGCAGCCCCGGCCAGGCGGTCACCTGCGACGGCCGAAAGCGGTCCAGCCCGGGAGTTACGGAGAATGTCGCCCGCGCCTCCTTGAGCACGCCGCTCTTTAACAGCTTGGCCCGCTTCGCCTCAGGAAAAAACGCCTCCAGCTCCCGCAGCGCGGAAGAAAGAACCTCCTCCCGCGTCAAGTTCAACTGCGCCTTCGATCCCGCGATGACCACCTCGACGTAACTGCCCCGCTCCGGCGCATAGCCGCGAATTCGCGACTTGTGAAAGAACCACTCGATGGTCGAATCCAGCAGCCACGCATGGTCGAGATCGGAGATCTGCCGGTCGTACCAGAGCAGGATCGAGGTGAACGGCGAATGGGTCATGTGCGACGCCTTCCTCTCCAGATCGGACCGTATTTTGTCCGCGGTCAAGCCATTCTCTTCGCCATGCAAGCGGACAGACGGCAGCAGCTTTTGTGTTTGCTCGAAGGGAAGCGCCAGAATGACAGCGTCCGCGGTGTGCTCCGCATCAGAATGATTGCCTGCGGCCGCCGTATTGCCTGCGGCCGCCTGATTGCCTGCGGCCGCCGTGCTCACGCGCCAGCGCCCATCCGCCTGCTGCGTGATGGATTCCACGCTCGTCCGCAGCCGGACCGTACCGCCCAGCGACTCCACCATGCGCGCCACACCGAGATAGAACTCGCTCAGCGGAACTGTCGGAATACCGAGCCGCCCTCCGACCGAAGACTTTACAAAAAGTTCGTGAAACACTTTGCCTGCATACCTGGTCGAGCAGTGCTCCATGCCATCGTTCAGCGTAGCCATGACGATCGGCTTCCAGAAGTGTCGGATGGAAAGCTCCGTCTGCCTGGTCCGCTTCAGCCACTGCTCCACGCTCTCGTCATCGCGCGCGGGATAGCCGCGGAAGAACTCCAACAAGCCGCGCGCAACGCCGAGCTTGTCCTTCCAGCCCAGCATCGGCATGCCGAGGAAGCTGGGCGCATAGTGCAGCGGCGCGGGCAGGCCGCTGGTTGCGATGGTGCTGGCGCGGCCGTTCGGCTCCAGGAAGGTCTGCTTGTCGTACCAGCGAATCTTGTCCGCGGTCCCCGCCTGCTCGCAAAGTTCGATGAGGTTGGTGCAGCAGCCTAGAAGCACATGCTGCGAGTCGACCACCTCCGCGAGCGCGGGATGCGGGTAGGAATAAGCCCGCCCGCCCACGTAGGGCTTGCGCTCGAGCACGGTGACACGCTTCCCCGCCCGGGCCAGCGCAGCCGCGGCCGCAAGTCCCGCCGCCCCGGCCCCCACTACGATCACATCGGCATGGTCCGCCGCGCTCACGAGGCCGTCCGATTGCGAACCGACATCGCCATCCCCTGCGCAACGATCATCAACTTCCGAACGGTGGGAACACTGATTCTCTTTGAGAAGACGTCGTAGTCTTTCGCGACGATGCGCTCCAGAAGCCCGCGATAGATGGTTACCAGAACCCAGAGCGCCGCGCGGCTGTCCCGGTCGATGAGGTGCAGCAGATCGTCGGCAGCGGCGTAATACTCGCGCGCGCGCGCAGCTTCTAGAGCAAGCAGATTCCTGAGTGGCTTTGGAGGCAGCTGATTACGAACCGCGCCAAGCAACTGCTCCACAGGAGTTTGACTCTGCTGGAGGTCCTGCAACGGCAGGTAGATGCGGCCGCGCTCGGCGTCTTCGCTCACGTCGCGCAGGATGTTGGTCAACTGGAAGGCAACGCCGGTTTTCTCGGCGAGCAACTCCGCTTGTGGATCGGTGTAACCGAAGATCCGGATGCAGACCAGGCCGACTACCGAAGCTACGAGATAACAGTACCGGTACAGACCTTCGAAGCTCTCGTAGATCTGAAGCGTGGAAGGCGCGGCCGACGCCGCCGGGTTGGGCAGGACGATCACGCCAGGCTGGCTGTCCTCCAGATCCATTGTCGTGCCGCGCACCAGATCTTCGAGCAGCGCATCGGGAATGGCAAACCTCTTCTGCGTATCGTTGAGCGCGAGAAACACCGGGTCCTCGGAGACGCCGCTGCTTCGCGCCTCGCGCCACGCTGCAAGCCATTGCGCCATGAGCTGTTTGCGTTTCGCGACCGGCATGGCCTCGTCGTCGGATATATCGTCGGCGCGGCGCATGAAGGCGTAGACCGCGCACATGGCGTTGCGTTTGGGTTCCGGCAGCACGCGAAAGGAGTAGTAGAAGTTCTTCGCCTCGCGCTGCGCAATGGCACGGCAGACTGCGTATGCCTCAACGACAGACATCTTGCCGTACCTGCCGGTCATCTTCCCTGCCCCGCCCGCAACTTGCCGACCAGAGCTTCCGCCAGAAGGCCCAGCTTCCTTGCCTTCGAGACAACAGGACGCCCTCGAAGCACGTCGTAGTGCTGCGCCGCGATGCCGTTGAGGATCGCCTCGCCTCCTTTGCGGAAGAGGTCCAGCGTGACTGCCAGTTCCCTGTCGACGTGGCGGCTGATCGCGCCGCCTTCGAGCAGCATCGCGCGGGTCCGCACTACCAGATCCTCGATCATCGCGCGGAATGCGGGAGTGAAGACGCGGCCTTCGATCTGACCTTCCTCGACCCCGAACCTCTCCATCGATTCGGCGGGAACGTAGCGTCTGCCGCGCTCTGCGTCTTCGACCACATCCTGCCAGAAGTTTGCCAGTTGCAGCGCGGTGCAGACCTTGTCCGAGAGCAGTGCCAGCGACTCTTCACGGTATCCGCACACCCAAAGCACCATGCGTCCGACCGGGTTTGCCGAGTAGCGCGAATACTCGAGCAGCTCCTGCCAGGTCGCGTAGCTGGTCTTGTACTGGTCCATGCGAAAGGCATGCAGAAGGTCGGCGAAGAGCCGGCGCGGCAGGCCGCACTCGCGAATGGTCTGGTGGAGCGCGATAAAGACGGGATGCAACGAACGCTCGGGCGTGTCATAACACTCATCGAGCATCTCGCCCCATGAGTCCAGCAGCCGCGTCGCAATGGCCGGATCGGCCACCTCGTCGCTCAGGTCGTCCGACACTCTGCAATAGGCGTAGATGCTCTCGAAGTGAGGCTTTGCCTGGCGCGGCAGGAAGAAGGTCGCGACGTGGAAGTTCTCGTAGTGCGTCCTGGTGAGATGGCGGCACCATGCCTGCGCCTCGGCCAGCGTCGGGCGTTCGAGCGGCGTCAGATACTCCGGCGGAGCGCCCAGAAGCGTGTGTGGTGTCGTCCCGGTCTCGCGCACCGTCTCGCTCACCGTCTCGCTCATTGCGGCGCTCCTTCGGGAAAGACCGCAGTCTTAATGTCTCGCGAGCTTCCATTCCGGCACATCATGCGCGCGAAGAGGCCGGGCACCTCGTCGAGCCGCGCGCGGCCGGTGATGGTTTCGGCGCATTTGAAACGGCCGCTGGTGATGAGACCGAAGGCCGTCCTGCAGGTTGCCGGCGTGTGATGAAAGCTGGCCTTGAGGGTGATGTCGCCATAGTGCAGCCGGTTGGTGTCGAGCTGCACCGTGGTGCCGCTGGGGGGACCGCCAAAAAAATTCACGACGCCGCCCTTGCGAACCATGTCGACCGCCCACTCCCACGTCGCGGGAGTCGCGACCGCCTCGATCACGACATCGGCTCCACGCTCTTCCGAGGTCAGCGCGCGAACGGTGGCCACAACGTCGTTCGCTGCACCGGCCTGCACAACCTCGGCCGCGCCGAACGACTTGGCGGTTGCGATTTGATCTTCGCGTTTGACCACCGCGATCACGCGAACTCCCGCCAGTTCGGCGGTGTGGATGAACATCAGGCCGATCGGGCCAGCTCCGATGACGACCATCGTGTCTCCGGCTTTGGCTCCGCTCTCTTCCAATCCGCGCACCACGCAGGCCAGAGGCTCGGCCAACGCTGCATGCTCGAAAGGAACTCCAGCCGGCACCGGAAGAGTGTTCTTCTCCACGATCCTGGATGGAATGCAAATGTACTCCGCATAGGCTCCGTTGTTGAAGAGAAGATCCTCACAGAGATTCTGCTGCCCGTGGGTGCAGAAGAAGCAAACGTCGCAAGGAGCCGAGTTCAACGCGACGACTCGGTCCCCAACGCGGAAAGCCGCTACGCCGTCGCCCACCTCCGCAACCACGCCGGCGACCTCGTGGCCGAACGGTATCGGCGGCTTCAACATCACGGCATGATACCCGCGGCGGTAGACCTTGAGGTCGGTGCCGCAGGTGAGCGCGGCGCCCACGCGGAGCACGAGCTCGCCGGCGCCGGCCCGCGGCATCGCTACCCGCTCCAGCCGAAGGTCTTCCTTGCCGTACAGCACCGCCGCCGTCATCTCAGCCATTCTCTTATCTTCTCATCCGGCCCGAGGTCGGTGCACCTTTTCGATGGTATTGGCAACCATCCCATAAAGATGCAATCTTCAGATCGACCCGCGCATCTGATAGTCTGAGCCACATAAGATCATGCCCTTTGCCTCTCCAGAGAGCTTTGCCAAGCAAACGCTGGCCTCCATTCAGGACTATTCGATACTGTCCTGGCGCGCGGTAACGAACCTTTTCTCCCGCCCCCGATACTGGGCGGATATCTACACGCAGATGGATTCGATCGGGGTCGGTTCGATGCCGATCGTGGTGCTGACCGGCTTTTTTACCGGGGCGGTGCTTGCGCTGCAGTCGGCGACTTCGCTGCAGCAGTTCGGTTCGGTCAGCCTTACCGGCAATCTGGTCGCGTTGTCGATGGTGAAGGAGCTCGGCCCCGTGCTGACCGGCCTGATGGTGTCGGGCCGCAATGCGTCCGGCATGGCCTCCGAGATCGGCTCGATGAAGGTTACCGAGCAGATTGACGCCATGCGCGCTCTGGGCACCGATCCAGTCCGCAAGCTGGTCACCCCGCGCCTCTACGCCACCGTCTTCATGCTGTTCTTTCTCACCATTCTTTCGGACGCGTTCGGCATTACAGGCGGCGCTCTGATCAGTATTGCGCTGCTTGGCTTGAACGGCTCCTCGTACTTCCATAACTCGTATCGCGCCCTGCAATATGCCGACGTGATTCAAGGTTTGACGAAGCCGTTATTCTCCGGCTTTATCATCGCCTCGGTGGGATGCTACTTCGGCATGAACACCAAAGGCGGGACGCAGGGGGTGGGTAAATCGACTACCCAGGCCGTCGTCGTCTCCTCGGTGTTCATCATCATCGTCGACCTGCTGGTCACACGGGCCATGATCGGGATCTTCGGCAGGTAGAGCAGACCATGACGGAAGACCTGACGAAGAACGACGGTGCGCAGAATAAGGCGGATTCAGGGTCCTCTGAAGCCGTGGTCGTCTTCGAGGAGGTGTCGATCACCTTCGACGTCAAGCCGGTGCTGCAGAACATCTCGTTCACGGTCGGGCATGGGGAGACCTGCATCATCCTGGGTCCGGCGGGCGGCGGAAAGTCCGTGCTGATGAAGCTTGCGAACGGATTGATCCGGCCGGATAGCGGAACCATCCGCATCTTCGGAGAAGACATCACGCATATGCCCGAGGTCGAGCTCTTCAAGCTGCGCGAGCGGATCGGCATGGTGTTCCAGGAGTCCGCGCTGTTCGATTCCCTCTCGGTTGAAGACAATGTAGCGTATCGCCTCCACGAAGATCGCATTTCCGAGGAAGAGGCGCATACCCGTGTGCTGGAGGCGCTGCAGTTCGTCGATCTCGAGAACACGATATCGAAGTTTCCCTCCGAGCTCTCCGGCGGAATGCGGCGGCGGGTCTCGATCGCGCGGGCCATTATCACCAAACCCGATCTCATTCTGTACGACTCCCCCACCGGCGGCCTCGACCCAATCACTTCGACTACGATCGTCGAGCTCGTGGTCAAACAGCGCGATGTGTCCCAGACGACTTCGCTGGTGATCACGCATCGTCTTCAGGATGCCTTTCTACTCGCCCGCAGTTGTTTCAACTCAAAGACGGGCAAGGTGGAGCCGATTCCCAACGGAGGCATCGCCGGCAGCACGAAGTTCCTTGTCCTGAATGAAGGCAAGGTCGTCTTCGACGGCAGCACCGAAGAGCTGGTTCACTCGACCGATCCGTGGCTCAAGGAGTATCTCTCCTGATCGGCAAAGGTAAATCTCTTGATACTGGGGAGCGGGAGACTTTGAAGAATGGCTGGGTTTTCTGAGATTCGCTTAAATACTGCTTTACGGTTCAGATCTAACAGGAAAACAAACAACAACAAAGACGAAATGCGGGGATCTCTCCACTGCGCCGTGCGATAAAACCACACGGCTTCGGTCGAGATGACGATTTTAAGGAATTATTAGACAGGTTCTAACAGGAAAACAGACAACAACAAAGGCGAAATGCGGGGATCTCTCCACTACGCCGTGCGATAAAACCACACGGCTTCGGTCGAGATGACGATTTTTACGCCGTGCGATAAAACTACACGACTTACCACCTCAACGAGCAAAAGCACTCGCCGGGGACCCCGGTGGCTTCGGTCGAGATGACGATTTCAAAAAGTTATCAGACAGGTTCTGAGAGAAAGTGGGAGAGAAAACAGCGCGAGTAGCTTAGTCTAGGCTCCATTTACACCTTCAGGAGATTTGCCCTAGCGCCTTCCCTTCTTCCAGTCCTCATACGAGATGCGCGGCATCGTCAAGAAGGAATCCCGCGTCTTGACGTACGATCCCAGTCCATTCATCCGGCCGATGGCATGCAGTTCCTCGGCCTTGACATACGGGCCGGCTGGATCGACGAAGCGGTCTTCGATGTAGATTGCGACCACCCGGCCCAGGATGATTCGTGAGCGCCCAATCTCCATCGTCGTGTGCTCTCTGCACTCGAGCGCCGCGTGAGCTTGCTTGATCCGCGGCACACCCACCAACTGCGAGGGCTCGGTGGTTAAGCCCGCCATCTCCAGCTCGTTCACGTCGGCGGGAAAGTCCGTGGCACAGATATTCATCTGGCGCATGAGGTCCTCGGTGACGACGTTGACCACGAACTCTCCAGTGCGCCGGATATTCCTGGCTGTATCTTTGGGCACAAACTCTCCGGCCGGCCGATCCGTCACGCCCATGGCCACGATCGGCGGATCGGTGCAGAGGTAGTTGTACGCGCTGAAGGGAGCGGCGTTCAGCCTGCCATCTTCGTTTCTGCTCGTCACCAGGGCGATAGGCCGCGGCGCGACCAGACCGATCAACAGGTTGTATATTTCGCGTCCCCTGGCCTTCTCTACATCGAAGTTCATCGATTGTCCTTTATCTCTTTTTCTGCATCCTATCTCAGTTTCGTAGTATCTCAGGCCGGCGAAGTCTGTTCCCTAAGCGAGAGCCATCTTCCATACCGCCGCCCGCACCACCGGCCAAGCCTTGCTTTGCGGATCGACGACATCGAAATGATCCGCGCCGGGCACGATCTCGACGGTCACGTCATCGCCCTGGCGACGCGCGATCTCCGCCCAGCGGTTCGGAAGCTGCGGAGGAATCTGGCTGTCGTCCGATCCTTGAATCAGGACTTGAGGGATGCTGAACGGCAAGAGATCTCCGGGATTGCCCGCGCGATATCTGTCCTCGAACTCCGCCGGTGGGCCGCCCATGAGCCTGTACACCTCGCGCTTGTCATGAGCGAAGGTGAAATATCCCGACAGGTCACAGGTCAGCCGGAGATCGACCGCACCAGCCAGCGAGATAAGCCCATGCAGCGCCACCTTGGGCTGTGGTTCATGGATCGGACTGCTCTCTGGAATGTGATGCCGTCCCGCCAGCCAGAATGCCAGATGACCGCCTGCCGAATGCCCCATCGCCAACACTCGGCCGGCATCGATCGGGTAACTCTTCGCCAGAGTTGCGACATAGTCGAATCCGGCAGCCGCATCCTGAAAAGTGCCGGGCCAACCGCCGCCGGGTTCGCCCAACCGCCGGTACTCGACAGACCAGGTCGCCACGCCAATCGACTTTAACGCTGCACAGAGATGCCCTGCATAGTCGAGATTGTAGGCGGACTGCCACCAGCCGCCATGCAGAAAAACAAGAATCGGCGCCGGGCTCTTCGCCGCACTCGCCGGCAGGCGCAGATCGCCGAACTGAAACTCGCCCGGGCCGTAGTGAATGCGATGGTCCGTGGGAGGAGCAAGCGCTGTTAAGACGTTCATACACGTATGACGGCGAAAGGCTTGCCTTGGATGAGGACGTAAAGGCAGAGCCGGAGCCGCGAGGTGCAGCGTTTTATCGGATAAGGCGAAAAGACGATTGGCTCTTTTAAGGGTTGGACGAGACAGGACCGGTCGGAGAATTGGACGAGACAGGCGAATTGGAAGAGACAGGCGGCGCGGGCAGCGTGTAGATCACCTCGTCCGGGCGCGCGTAGTGCAGCTCCTCCCGGGCCTGATGTTCAATCGCGCTGGGATCGTTCTGGAGCCGGTCGACGTGACCTTTCAACAGTCCGTTCTCACGCTGCAGACTGCGCAACTGTTCCTGCAGCGCTTGTGTCTCCTGCCTCTTCTGCTGATAGACGGTCAGGCCATTCTGCCCGAAGATCACGTGATAGCCCATGGCCAGAGCCAGCAAAGCCGCGGCTCCGGTGGCGATCTTTCTCCAACTGGCGTGAACTCGCCGGTACCCACGCACGACAGCTCCGGGGCGCTTCTCCGGGGTACCGACAATCGGGCTGCTGCGGACTGGGGTGTTGCGTGCAAAGCTGGAACGGATCATAGCAACTTCAGTACAAATTTCCTGCTGTCTTAACGTCAAGTGGAAATCCTCTTTCCTGCCGGACTGTACCAACTTCGTACTGGCACCTCCTTGAAATTGCGAGGCACTCGCTTGGAAAACCTTCCAGGCTTAGCCACCCCATTCACATCACAGCTTCAGCGAATAAGCTGCACGAATTCCATGACCTTGTTATGCTTCCTGTAGAGCATGCAGACCCTAGCCGCCATCTCGATCCTCTGCGTCTTCGCCATCTGTCTAGCGGGCGTGGCCATCGTCAGGCGGGTTCGCTCCTCTTCCAGGCGCATTGAGACGGCCCCGCACCCTCCTGCCGACTTTGCGCAGCACCTTGTCTCCGCGATCGAAGGTCGAAACGTCGACCCGTCCCGCGCCGTTCCGCAACAAACCGTGAAACAGGTGATGGCAGCCAAAAGCTGGAACCAGAGGCAAGAAAGCGGCACAATGCAACCCGTCAACTCCCGCGATCAAGCACCGTCACCGCACCGCTTCTAGCGCAATCTTCAAGCGCGAAAGGACCTGCCCCATGCAATCCGCCCTCTCCTCCCCATCCGGTTTGATCCCTCGCTCGCGTCTGCTGCTTGAGTCGATTCCGGGAAAGGTCTTCGTTGCGATCTCCGCGACAGCCTTTGTCGCCGGGTGTGCGCACCTGTCCTTCCCGCTTCCCTTCACGCCTGTGCCGCTTACGCTGCAGAACTTCGCCGTCATCCTGGTCGGGCTGGTTCTCGGGCCGATTGCAGGATTCTCCGCGATGGTGCTTTACCTCGCCGAAGGCGCGATTGGCCTGCCGGTCTTCACGCCGATGAGCGCGGGAGGGGTCGCGCACCTGATCGGCCCCAGCGCGGGCTATCTCTTCGCCTATCCTGTGGCTGCTGCCGCGGCGGGATGGACGGTGCGCGCGGTTGAGCGGGTTACGACGAAGTTCCGCGCCGCGCTTGTCGCCTCCGCCCTCGCCAGTGTGCCTATCTTCCTTCTCGGCGCAGGCTGGCTCGCCCACCTGCTCCGTCTGAACGCCTCCGCGACCTGGGCGCTCGCCGTCGCTCCCTTCCTTCCCGGAGAGCTGATCAAGATTACTGCCGCCGCTGGAATCTTCAGCGCGCTGCAACGCTGGCGCAACTCTTGAAGCGGGAGCATTCTCGAGAGCCTCTCGCCCGGTTTGACGGCTTCTTCACGCAACCTGAGCATCTCACTTGCAAACGAATCGATCGAGAGCCACACATCCGAAGCCGCGAACGCAACGTGTAATGAAATAAAGGAACCGCGCACCATGACAGCAGCAGGCACCGCAATCCAAGAGATCAGCATCGCCCATAGCCCCGACTCCGACGACGCCTTCATGTTCTATGGCCTCGCGACCAACAAGGTCCGCGTCCCCGGCTTCAAGTTTACCCATACCCTGACCGACATCGAAACTCTCAACCATCGCGCGATCAACGAAGCCTTCTACGATGTCACGGCGATCTCCTTCCATGCCTACCCTTACCTGCAGGAGAAGTACACCTTGATGGCCTGCGGCGGCAGCGTCGGCGAAGGCTACGGCCCGATGATCGTCGCCAGCAGAAAACTCACGCTCGACCAGGTAAAGAAGACCCGCATCGCGATTCCCGGCACCCTGACCACCGCTTATCTCACGCTGAAGCTTTTTGCTCCGGAGATCGAAACGGCAGTGGTTCCGTTCGACAAGATCATTCCAGCCGTCAACTCCGGCGAGTTCGAGGCAGGGCTGATCATTCACGAGGGGCAGTTGACCTACGCCAACGATGGCCTTATCAAGCTGCTCGACCTGGGACAATGGTGGCGCGAGCAGACCGGACTTCCTTTGCCCCTGGGCGGCAATGCGATCCGCCGCTCTCTCGGGCAGGAGACGATGCTGACCGCGACCAACGCGCTTCGCGACAGCATTCAGCATGCTCTCGATCATCGCGAGGAGGCGCTCGCCTATGCGATGCAGTTTGCGCGCGATCTTGATCCCACGCTGGCCAATCGCTTCGTCGGTATGTACGTGAATGAACGCACCCTGAACTATGGCAACGACGGAAAAGAGGCGATCCGCAAGCTGCTGGATATGGGCTTCGAACGCGGCATTATTCCGCTCAAAGCGAATGTGGATTTCGTCGGTTAGCGTCATGGCTTGAGGGATCTGTGCCGCTCGTAGCTGTGTTATGTTTAAGAAGTCGCTCGATTGCAGTCTGGCCTGTTTGACGCCGCTGTCAGGCTCTCGGCGATCTCCCCCCAGGAGAACAAAACAAAAAGGACGCGTAGCTCAGTTGGTAGAGCATTCGACTCTTAATCGACTGGTCGTAGGTTCGATCCCTACCGCGTCCACCATTTTTATCGATGACTTCCGAACAGGACAGAGCTTAAATTTCGGCTGTGCTTTTGTTGGTCGCTGTTTTAATGGATGTTTCAGGTCAACGAAAACTGACCATATCGCCTCCCTGGAAGTTGCAGGCTCAGCTGATTCCAATGAGGGGCCAATAAATAGGCACGATCAGGAGAAGCATCAGCGACTCGATTATGGTCACGCATAAACCGACTCGAAAGACGTCTCTCGCAGTGAAGTAGCCATAGGAATAGCCAACGACCAGGACGCCGGATTGGTACACGAATATCTTGCCGCCCGCAGCGAAGGCCCAGATCAATCCCAGGGGAAGCGGATGAATGCCGCTGGCGCGGGCGAAGCTCATCAGACCGGGCATGGACGTGGCGAGCATTCCGATTTCGTTGCCGAGAAAGATGTGGTAGACGAAGGCGGTCCAGTACGGCACGAGAGCCAGCGCGAAGCCATTGGAGGCGATCAAGGGCCTCATCCAGTCGAACATAACGGACGTTATGGTGCGGAGAGCCCCGGTTTGGACCAGCACCGTCCCCATACTGACGGCCGCCGCTACAAAAAAAACGAGAAGGTAATTGACTCGCTTCATATCCTTCTCGTCGAGGATGCCGACGCGAGGCAGGCAGGCGAAGAGGCCAATGCCGAGCCCAATCACCGCCGGCGAGATGTGGTGGAGCAGGTCGGTCATCCAGAGCGCGATGGCAATTGACATCAGAAAGAGGGCTCTCTTCTCCATGCGAGTCCAAGGCCCCAACCTGCCGATTTCATCGCGAATGAATCCAGCTCCTCGAATCAAAGCTGCATCCTCCGGGGGGTAGAGCCATAGGACAAGCCGCCAGATGCCAAATATCGTCACCACAGCGCAGGGGAAGAAAGCCAGGAGCCACAGGCCGTAATAGATGTGGACGTTCGCTCCCTTTTCGATAAGACCGCGCCCCAGGATGGTCGAAGGGCCGGCGATGACCATCTTGTCGAAGCAGCCGGCGGTGTAAGTGAGGGTGATGAAGATGCCCTTACCGACATTGCTGCCGGGACCGAGTCCGAAGGCCTGCATCAGACCCAAAGCTACCGACGCCATGATGATGACGCAGGCGATTCCGGAAGGTACAAGGAAGGTCAGCAGGAACGACGTGAGAATGATTCCGAGGAGCAGACGCGAATAACTGGTTCCGACTCGTCCGATAATCAGGTACGCAAGACGGCGGCCCAGGCCGGTCTTTGTGGCCATCATGCCGAATAGCCCGGCGCCAAAGAGAAACCAGGGGGTTTGATCCGCAAATCCGCTGAAGGCGATGTCGAATTTGACGACCTTGAGCACCCAGAAGAGATAACACCCGATCAGGCCGGTGAGCGCATGCGGTATCGGCTCGGCGATCCAGGCGATGATCATGAAGCTCGCTACGGCGAGGGCATGCTTCGAGTTGGGTGCGAAGGGGAGAGGAGCGAACCAGAGAGCTACCGGCACCGCGATAGCCAAAATCCATCCGATGACTCTTCGCCTGGAGAATTCAATCTGCTCCGCTGCCTTGATTTGCGCGGCGCCATGCACCGCTTGTGTCATCCGCGTGTTCCTTGGGTTACGGGTTTTATCGACTCGTCATGGCCGCCGCTCGTTCTATCGACGTTCTCGGTTTCGGGGACGCTTGTTGCTTTCGAAGTGGGTTCGGCGAGAATTTTGCCCCACTTTGCTTCGGCAGCCTCTCGAACTTCCGCACTCGATTCCGCAACCGGAGGAAAATCCTTCAGCCACTCGTACGGCCTGCATGCGTCGATGATCGCGCGTGAGCTGTGCCCTCGGTCTGCCATGGGAATGATGGGGTCGAGCGCCCCGCTCCAGCTGCGGCGGATGATTTCGATGTCGGCCTCGGGGTTAGACCGGGTTGTGAGCGCCCATAGAACATCGTTGGTATTGGTGACGTCGATGTCGTCGTCCACCACGATCGTATAGCGGCCGAGGTAGGCGCCGGCGTGGCAGTAGGCGGCGATCATCCCCGCCTGCCGGGCGTGGCCGGGGTATCGTTGCTTGATGGAGACGAAGGTCAAGAGGCGGCTTCCGCCCGACTCATGACACCAGACGCCGGTGACGTCCGGAACGCCGGCCTTTTCGAGTTCCTGCCAGATGAGCGCGGAGCGCATGAAGCAGCGCATGTAGTTGAATTCGCAAGGGGGACGGGTGGGCGGCGCACCGAGAATGATCGGGTTGTTGCGATGATAAAGCCGCTTTACCTTCATGGTCGGCTCTGGCCGCATGTTGCTGGCGTAATATCCAGTCCACTCGCCGAACGGGCCTTCATTCCTATTCTCACCGGGGATAGCTTCGCACTCGACGACGATCTCGGAGGACGCCGGGAAGGGCAGGCCTGTGTATGCGCCGTGGATGACCGGCACGGGCGCGCCTTGAAGGCCGCCCACCCACTCGTACTCGGAGACGCCGTACGGCACCTCCATCCCGCCGGCGAGATAGAGCAGAGGATCGTGGCCGAAGGAGACCGCGAGTTTGCAGGACTGGCCCTTAGCGAAGTACTTTTCCCGCATAATGCGGCCTTGTTTGCCAGGCGAGATGAAGAATCCCAGCGTATCGCGGTCATGGATCATCACCCGGTACGTGCCCAGGTTCACCCAGCCTTCATCGGGGTCGCGCGTTATGTCCACCGAACCGGTGCCGAGGTAGCGGCCGCCATCCAGTTCGTGCCACTTGGGAGTCGGGAACTTGAACATATCGATGTCCTCGCCCTCAAAGACGTTTTCCATGATCGGACCGTCTGTGACCACCTCTGGCTTGATATAGGTGAGGTCCGTGATGTGCTTTTTGATGTCCTTCACGAATTCCAGCCGGCGATACTCCGTATCCATGTGCAGCGTCATCGCGAGGCGCTTGGTCGTGTTCAGGGTGTTCGACAGAACGCGATAGCCCTCGGGATAGCCCTTGATGCGATCGAAGAGAAGGGCGTGGCTCTGCTCGCCACGATGATGGCCAAGTTCGGTGATTGCGCCAATCTCAACATTCCAGTCTGCGCCATCGATATGCTTCAACTCGCCCAGCGCCTCGGCTGCGCGAATCCAGTCGCGCAAATCTCTATTTTGCATGGTTCACCCCTTGGTTCCGGTCACTAAGTGTGTTCCTTCAGGTCCGAGCCTTTGGACGGAAGTTGCCGTCCAGTCTTTGCATCAGCGCCCAAAGTATTGGATCAATATCATACCAATGCGCAACATTGTCAAGTGCCTGACTGCGGCCGGTCCGATGCTAGGCTTTATAGGACTTCGTCAGTTGAGGCGGGAAGAGGTCCGATAGCGGAACCTTTCGGTCGGTCACGCCCTGTTCGAAGCAGAACTGCGTAAAAGCCTCCAGCGTGCGGCGGTTTGCCTCTATGCCGTACGGCCATACATCTTCTTCCCCGAACAAGGTTCGGGTCCGCTCCAGCGCAAGGTGCGACCAGGGAATCGCGACCCGTGAGTTTACCAGGCTGGAGAGCCGCTGCAGGCTTCTGTTCTTCGCCTCTTCAAAGGCCTTGAAGAGATTCATCGCGATCCAGGGATGCTGCTCCAGCGTGTCCTTCTTGATGACGACGGCGTGCATGATCGGGAAGATGCCTGTGTCTTTGTAGTAAGCCTCCTCGACGGTTCGATAGTCCGGCCAGAGGCGTGCGATTCGGGGATCGCGCTTGATAAAACTTGCCGGCTCTCGTGCCGAGATCATCGCATCGATCTCACCGGCCAGAAGCAGATGGTTCAGGGAGCGATCGGGGACAGTCTCAATCGCGACGCCGCCGGGAAGGGAAAGCTTGACCTTTTCGGTACGCCCGGCGTCGTTGACTCCGGCCTGAACCCAATGAATGTCCTTCAGGTGCATCCCGCACTGGTGTTGGAGATACGAGCGCGCATAGACGCCGGCGGTCTGCGCCCACTCGGGAATGCCAACTCTGCGCCCGGCCAGATCCGCAGGCTGCTTGATGCCCGAGCCGGTAGCGACGTAGAAAGCCGATTGCCGAAACACGCGCGAGGGAAAGACGGGAATAGCCCAGAAGGGAGCCTTGTTCGCTGCCGTGAGCGAGACGTACTTCGCCATCGAGAACTCCGAGACGTCCCACTCGAGGAAGTTGAGCATCCGGAAGAAGATCTCTTCGACCGGCAGCTCCATCGGCATCAGGTCGATGCCCTCCGGGTGAATGCGCCCGTTCATTACGTCCGCGACGTGCTCGTAGCTGCTCATTGCGATGGAGAGAGAAAGCTTGGACATCGAAGGCTCCTGGAACACTGATTGAAACATGAAACGACGACCGGTTTACGGGAGCGGGGTGCCGCGCCCGCGAGGCCCTGGCTGCTGATTCCCCGCCGGTGTAAAGTTTGTAGGCTCGCCCTAAACCCATGTCTCAAAATCGAGACATGGGGCACCCGCATCTCCCCGTCAGGTACTTTGCTTTTAGCTGCGAACGGTTGCGGGTCTCTCCAGAATGTGGCCCCACCGCTCGAGGGTCTGAGCCCGAAGCTCAGGGCTCGACTCGGCCACCGGCGGGAACTCCGACATCCATTCGAAGGGGCGAGTCGCGATGACGATCGCCCTGGAGTTGTGAGAGATGCCTTTCTTCTTGCGTGGATCGAGAGGACCGCTCCATGCCTGCCGGATGAATTCGATGTCTTCGCTAGGATCGCAGCGGGTGGACATGGCCCACATGACGTCAAAGGGATTGCTGGGGTCGATGTCGTGATCGACGACCACAACGAAGCGCCCGAGGTAATTTCCCGCATGCACGTTCGCCGCCAGCATGGCCGCCTGCCGTGCATGACCGGCGTAGGCCTGCTTGATGGAGATCACATTGAAGAGCCGGCCTCCGCCGGACTCGTGACACCACACCCCCTCCACGCCGGAGAGGCCTGCCTTTTCCACCTGATCCCATATCATCGCCGACTTAATGACGGACTTGCTGAGGGTGTAGTCGGAGGGTGGCCGCATAGGGCAAGCCATGGTGATGATGGGCGAGTTGCGATGGTAGACGCGCTTGATGCGCACCACATTGTCCGGGCGAGTGGAGCTTGCATAGTAGCCGGTCCATTCCCCGAAGGGACCCTCCAGCCGAAGATCGTCCAGCACGATTTCGCCTTCGAGCACGATCTCAGCGCGCGCCGGCATAGGAAGGCCATGAAGCTCGCTCTTGAGTGTCTCGAAAGGGATGCCGCGGTGTCCGCCGGCATGAGCAAACTCGGCAACCTGATAGTTGACTTCATTGCCCGAGGAGAGAAAGAGGAGCGGATCGTGACCGCAGCTGATCACTACCGGACAGGGCTTGCCCATCTTGAAGTATTTCTCGCGGATCAGCCTGCCATGCTTGCCTGGCGACATCCAGATGCCGATCGTGTTTTTATCATGCACCTGCGCTCGATAGGTCCCCACATTGATCCAGCCCGTGTCCGGATCCTTCATGATGATCAGGTCCGCGGTGCCGATATAGCGTCCGCCGTCGAGCTCGTGCAGGAAGGGAACGGGAAATTTGTAGAGATCGACGGCTTCGTCCCGATCGACATTCTCGAGCAGGGGACCCGAGTCCACGAATTCGTTTGGAATGAGCGAGAAGTTCTTCATGCGATCGCGATAGGCGCGTACGATATCGAGCGGACGCCTGGAGAGAGGCAGACCGAGTGTAAGCGCAAGCCGTTGTGGCGAATTTGTCATGCCGGACAGAACCCTGAATTCGGGCGAGTAGCCGGGAATATTTTCAAACAGGATGGCTGGCGGATTCTCTGGACGGGCGTGGTAGACCATCTCGGCGACGGCGCCCATCTCCAGCTTCCAGTTGACCCCGGACACCCTCAGCAACTCACCGATGCCCTCGACCCGCTCGAGCCAATCGCGCAGGTCTGCGTGGGGTTGAGGAAAGCTGCCGAAAGCCGATGGCGCCGCGGGTTGCGCAAGCTCTGCTGGGTTCATGAATTCATCTCCTGAAAACGTGGGTAAAACCGATCAAGCAGAGAAGAGCGAGCGTCGTGACGACAATCTGCACGATCCCCCAGTAAAGCCCGATGCGGAAGATGGTTCTGTCTTCTCCCTTGATGTTGACCAGGGAGGCGGCGAATCGAATGAGTGCGGGTTTGACGGCATTGGTCGGTCCCATCGCAACCAGATTCACCAGGCCCACCAGCAGGACCAGCGGCAGGCCGAGCTTTGCGGCAGAAGACATCTGCAGACGCGAAAAGAGGAAGATGGCAGGCGCGCCCTGGCCGAAGGTCATACCACCCAGGAAGATCAGCAACGAATCGAGCACCTGATAAACCGTTCTTCCTCCCTGTGCAAGCACTTGTCCGAGAAAGGCAATCTGTCCGGTGGCCACCATGAGATAGACGGTGGCGCTGCCAAAGAGAAGGGTGCTGAGACTGGAAGCTCCGTGTGCGGTTCCACGAGTGACATCCTGGATCAGACTGGCCTTTTTAAGCCGAACCGCATAACAACTCAGGATGGCGACGACCAGGGGAACAGCGGGCGTGGTGAGGAGATTGATCCTTACCGGGCTGAATCCCCACGCCGACACATTGAACTCGAATTTCGAGAACGCATGCGACACAGCCGCAATTCGCGTGAGCATCGTGTAGGCAATCGCGATCAGCAAGGGGAAATACGCCTTCATCCGCATGCCGGGGGTGTAGTGTATCGGCTGCGACAGGGAACCCGCCGCGATCTCTGTCGTGCTCGGTTCCGCTGTCGCTCCCGCGGAGCTGACCGATCTGTTCGTGCGCCCATAGAGGAAGAGGAAGAACAAGGCGATCGCGCCGCCGGACATCAGCGTGAGTTCATGGTAGTGGGGCCAGATCTGCGTGAAGAGAACAAGACCGGCAACATCGCTGAGACACAGCATCCAGAAGAGCGTCTGGCTCTGACGCGTGCCGAAGCGGAAGCCCAGGATCCGGTAGGTCCCGATCATCGCGACGAAGACAAGAGGGATCGCAAGCAGGCCGGAGGCGCCGGCAATCCGATCTACCGGGAGGCCTGTCGCCGCGCTTGCGATCACTGCCCCAATAAACAGAGCAGCGAAGGGAAGGCACCAGGACGCATAGATCAAGTAACCGGCCGCCGACGCGACGCCGCCGAAACCAAGGTCGGCCAGGGCAGGAATCGCCACCGGGTAGACGGCGTAAAGATTGAACGTGCCCACGAATGCGCTGAGCAGCGTAATCATCGTCAGCGCGCGCACCTGCCGGTCCCTTGTCGGAACCACAGCTCCGAAGGAATCGAGAAGAGCGGGAGTCAGTCCCGTGGCTCTGAATGTTTGTCCGAAGATCTGCCCCGACCATAGCAGAATGAAGACACTCCACATGGTCAGATTGCCCCAGAGACCGGCCTCGATGCTCTTCAGGAACGGCAGGTGGTAATAGGTGACGACCACAAAGAACTGCACCGCGCAGGTCAGAATGGAGGTCATCAACGCGCTGAGCCGGAACAAGAGGAACCCTGCAACCAGAGTGGCGAAGGGGAGCAAGGCGACCAGCACCTTGATCACCGTCAAGGTCGCAGAATGTCCCGCGATGTTGCCCGATCCGTTCATTTCCCATCCTTTGCCGTTGGCAAGCCGAGATGATCCAGCCTGAGTGCCCGATCCCAGAACCGATCCGCTGCGATGCTTGTGATCCGTTTACGATACTTCTGTCGACCGGCTTCGCACGCGCAGAACCGGAGATTAGAGCGTGTGAGGCTGGCTAATCCGCCGCCATCTCGGATGGCTGCAGAAGTCCCGCACGCAGAAGCACAGGATCGATCACCTTCTGCAACTCGGCATCGAGATCGATCAGCGGAAGCCGCAACTCCGGCGAATCCAGAATTCCGACCCGCAACATCATGTACTTCAGCGGCACGGGGTTGGTATCGAAGAAGATGGCCTGATTCAGCTCGAAGAGTTCGACGTGCAGCCTTTGCGCCGTCTGCAGGTCGCCGTTCTTTACGGCTGCGTAGAGCGATGCGACCTTCGCGGGAGCCAGGTTGCCGACCGCGTTCATCAATCCGCTGGCCCCGAGAACGAGCATCGGAAGGCTCAGTGCCTCGACGCCGCAGAACATGCGGAACTCCGCACCCATGCCGACCTGCAGTTCGGTCAGCAATTCCAGGCCCTTGTCGGCATGCTTCAGCCCGACCAGGTTGTCGATTCGCTCTCCTATGCGCATGATCGTCTTGGCATGGATGGAGACGGCGGCCCGGCCCGGGATGTGATAGATCATCAGAGGAAGTTCGGTGCGCTTGCCCACAGCGGCGAAGTACTCGACCAACCCTCGCTGCGATGGCTTGATGTAGTAGGGCGTGACCACAAGCAGAGCGCTGGCTCCGGCCTTCTCCGCCTGCTGCGTAAGCTGTACGGTCTCGGCAAAGGACTGCGAGCCGGTTGCGGCGACCACGGGAATCCTGCCGCCCACGGCAGCCACGGCAACCTTCACGAGTTCTGTCCGCTCGTCCACGGTAAGGCTGCTGGGCTCTCCGGTCGTTCCTGCCACAACCAAACCGTGAGAGCCCCCCTGTGCCTGACGCTCAGCCAGATCCGCATAGCGATCAAAGTCTACCTTCCCTCCCCGGAAAGGCGTGATCAGGGGAGGGTAGGAGCCGCATAAAAACGTCTCATCGAGCTGCATCATAAATGGACCATCTCGCTTTCAATCGATCGCGCTCAAGGCATGCTTGCTCGCTGCAGCGTTCGGGCTTAGCGATTCGTGTAGAACCCTGCGGATGCGCCCAGCAGTTCGATAGGCTGGTCCAGACTCTCCTGCCACAGCAGAGAACCCATCCAGACATTCAGCGGACTGTCCTGCACCGTGAGTTCGTAAACGTCTTCCTCGAGCGAAGCGTGGTTGTGGACCGCCCAGCCGGGAGCCGACAGCATCAGGTCGCCTGCCTTCCACGGATACTTCTTGCCTTCGACGACGCTGTATCCGGAACCGGCGAAGTAGTAGTTGACCGCCGCGCCCGTATGGCGGTGGGGACGATCGACGATGTTTTTCGGCCTGATCGTAAAGGTGGCGAAGAAGTTGCTTGTGGTGCCGTTCGTGCGTCCGGTAGCGGCGTTGTACAGCAGATAGAGCCGGCGGCCGCGATAGGACTGTCCCAGCGATGCCAGCTTAGCCAACTCAGCCTTCACCCTCTTCCACGGAAAGAAGAGCGGCTCCGACTTCATGACATCGGGATTGATCAGCTTTTCGTACGGCATCAGTTGCGCGCCGTCATCGGAGATCTGGAAGGTGCCATACGGGCTCTCCGCTGTCGCGTGCTCATCGGTGGACTTCTTCTTGAACTTTTCCGGCTGCGGGTCTTCCTCGACGATGTACACATTCATCTTCTTGAGCAGCGGCGAATTGCTATAGGTCAGGCGCACCTGCAGTTCGTCGGTGTCGTTGACATGTTCGTAGATCACCCAGGAGGGCGTGTTGAAGGCGTCGTACTGTCCATACTTGATGACCTTGCCGTCGATGGTCGCCTGCCCTCCGCCGCGGATGCAGAAGTTCACAAGAGCAGCGTTGTGCCGGATGGGCTTGGTCCTCTCGCCCGGCTTCAACACGCAGAGGGAGACGCCGATGCCCGGCGCGAGGCCTTCGCCCACTCCCGTCAGTGGATTGGCGATCATCGATTCGCGCCTTCCGTTTGCCGGCGTCGGGAGGTTTGCGAGCCGCTCGATCTCAGCATCGATAGCTTCTTTGGGGATGGTTACTGCTGGGATGAGATCAACATTCTTCTCTGCCACCCCGGTGTGATCCGCGAAGTAGTAGCTGGTGTCCTGCGCTGTTTCCTGAATGGTTTCCTGCATGTCATCTCCTGTCGAACATCTACACTGCCTGGTTTGTCCGCAATCGCGGTTGGATTCGTTGCGGAGGTGAAAACCTGTAACCCCGTTGGCTGCTCACGGCGTCCTTGTAAAGCTGTATGCCGAGGGAGAGATCGGAGATCCCTACCCCAAGTGATTTGAAAAGCGTAAGGTCGTCTGCTTCCCTTCGAACGAAGCGCGTGGATACGATGTTCGCGAGAGGCTGAACCGAATCCCATTTCGCATCCGCGGAGCCAAAGAACTCGATCAGTTCGCGCGACAGCTTTCGCGCCTGCGGAACACTATCGGTCACGACGGTGGACGCGCGCGAGAGCACATCTGACGCTACCTCGGCACGACTGGGAACGATCGCGCCGACCGAGTTGATGTGCGCGCCATGCTCCACCATATCCGCACTCAGGATTGGGTCTTTGGCCCGGGTGGCCAAGGTAACGATGGAGGCGCCCTCGACCGCCTCGCGGACACTCGAAGCGGCTACGGCCTCAATCTCAAATTCGCGTCTGAGCCGTTCCACGAATTGATTGCGGCGCCCCTCGTCCGGGCTGAAGACACGGATGCGCCGGATCGGCCGAACTGCAAGAATGGCTGCGACCTGAGAGATGGCCTGCTTCCCTGTGCCGATGATCGCGAACTCTTCCGCGCCCGGCTCTGCCAGCCACCGCGTAGCGACGCCGCAGGCCGCGGCAGTGCGCATCTGACCCAGCGCGAAGGCTTCAATGATAGCCTTGAGGCTGCCATCGTTGCTGTCGAAGAGAAGGAGCATAGGCGTCGCCCCGTTCTTCGTGTGAGACCAAACTTTGGTCCCGGAAAACCCGGCAACCGGAAACACAGCCCCGATTGCGTGGAGTGTCGAACCCCCGTCCCACTCCACATGAGTTTTGATCATGTTCTGCGCTTCGTTCCGCGCCTCTGCCATCAGGCCTTGCTCCAGCGATTCGATCGCACCTGCAATATCCATCATGGCGACGACGTCGGCTTCGGAGATCCAAACGGGCTTTTCGATCTGGGCAGTCTGGGGGGTCATGGCCTCTCCGCGAATGGTGAAGCGACAGGGGGCGCCAGATTCAGAGCATTCACAATCAGAGCATGCGAGATGTATCGGCCGATCAGCATCAGCACGGCGATTGTTTGAGGAGCGCCAATCAATTGAATGACTGTCTCCAACTCTGTGTTTGTGTCATGACCGTTTCGTTCGACTACGGCGATGGCTAACCGCTGGACCTTCCGCTCCTGCTCCGACAGATCGAATGCGGCGTCCGGAGATACGCGGAGAATGCTATGGATCCATTCGGCGGAGAATCCCAACCGCAACGACAGGCGTTCGTGCTGTACGCGCTCGTAGGCGTTATCCATCAGCCTGGCGATTGTGAGAGACACGACCTCTGTAATATTTTGAGGCAGGGCATGCTTCAAGTGCTCGGTGAGTTCGAGGAAGGAAAGGAGCGCCTCGGGCTGATGAGCCGTACATTGAAAGAACTCACCCAGATAGCCGAGCCGTTCCATCCTAGGGGTTAGGAAGGATGCGAGCTCAGCCGGAAGCTCTTCTCGTGAGATTCGGGGAATCGAGCTACTCATCACGGGACACCTTTCGATATTCGGATACGCACAACCCAGCGGCTCAAACTAACCGTCCGTTGGACTCCCTACCACGCTTCCCAGCCATTCACACCAAGCTACGAGGTTGAGTGTAGCATGAGGTAGTACATCATACCAATGAATTGCAGATACATTTTCGAAATGCGCAGATGGTGGATCTCCTGCCTCGGCCGTACCCGACGAGCTATCACGGCCTCGGGTTCGGGAACAACCTTGCAAACTATCCAAAAGCATGGAACTGGCAAAGAATGCTCTGCCCCCTCCCGTGGAAAACTCCAAACTGGACGCGGTCGCGATTTATGATCTGAGATGCCAAGAAGCTCTCCTCGCGCGACTCTTCTTTGCTCTTTTGACAGATCCTCCTCGATAAAGGTATAACCTCATTCCATACGTGAGCAGTGCCTCTCATTGATCCTCTCTGAGAGAATCGTCTTCGCGCCCGCGGATCTCTGTCCGGGCCCGTTCCCAAGGTCACAGGAGGCTTCAATGCCAATCGCCACTATCAACCCTTTCAACGGGGAGACCATCGAGGTCTTCCAGCCTCTCACGGCAGAACAACTCGATTGCAAGCTGGGCGCGGCGGCGGCGGCGTTCTCCCGCTACCGTCGCACCTCCTTTGCCGAGCGTGCGGCCTGCATGCTGCGAGCTGCCGGGATTATCGAGCGCGAAAAGGAGCAGCTCGCTAGGCTAATCACCGTCGAGATGGGCAAGCCGCTGGTCTCCTCCTTCCACGAGATTGAGAAGTGCGCCCTGGTCTGCCACTACTACGCCGAGCACGCAGAGAGATATCTGGCCGACGAACTCATTCCTACCAATGCTGCAAAGAGTTTTATCCGGTATCTCCCCATAGGACCGGTGCTCGCCATCATGCCTTGGAATTATCCGTTCTGGCAGGTGATCCGCTTTCTGGCGCCGGCTCTGATGGCCGGCAACGTTGGCCTTCTGAAGCATGCGTCGAACGTTCCGCAGTGCGCTCTGGCCATCGAGAGGATCTTTCTCGAAGCCGGCTTCGCCGAAGGTGTCTTTCAAACCCTGCTGATCGGCGCGGGAGAGGTGGACGCGGTACTCGGTGATCCCCGCATTGTCGCCGCGACGATAACAGGCAGTGAAGATGCGGGCATTAAGGTGGCGATCGGCGCGGCAAAGCGAGTCAAGAAGGTCGTACTGGAACTCGGAGGCAGCGACCCGTTCATCGTGATGCCCAGCGCGGATCTTGACAAGGCAGTCGCCATCGGAGTGCGCGCTCGCGTCCTCAACAACGGCCAGTCCTGCATAGCCGCCAAGCGCTTCATCGTCGCGGCGGGAATTGCCGACGAGTTCGAGCGGAAGTTTGTCTTAGCCATGGATGCGCTCACCATCGGCGATCCGCTCGATCCAGCGACAGACGTGGGGCCGCTCGCTACGGCAAGCAGTGTCAAATCCCTGCATGACGATGTTTGCAAGACCGTCGATGCAGGCGGACGTCTCCTCACCGGGGGCAGTCCGCTCGATCGGCCTGGATTCTTCTATGCGCCAACGGTGCTGACAGACATTCCTCCCGATTCTCCCGCCTATCGCGAAGAGTTTTTCGGTCCCGTTGCCTCGTTGTTCCGCGTGGCGAATATCGAGGAAGCAATTCATATCGCCAACGACACACGCTTCGGCCTCGGAGCAAGTGCCTGGACGGAAGACGCGGGCGAACGCGAACGCTTCACCAACGAACTCGATGCCGGGATGGTCTTCATCAACAGCATGGTCGCCTCGGATCCGCGGCTTCCCTTCGGCGGTGTCAAAATGTCAGGCTATGGCCGCGAGCTTGCAGCGCTGGGTATCCGTGAGTTCGTCAACGCGAAAACCGTCTTCATCCAATGACCGGAAACTGCAATCCGGTTTCAAACGCCTCAGGCCGGCTTTCGCCACGTCAAGGCACGCGGAACTGATACCCTTCCGGTGAGTGTTTTCAAACAGTTCGCACAAGTCCGATTCGTCACGCGCCATGTTTGCCAGAATGTAAGGAGAAGTGCACTTGAAGCGACTTATTGTTGCAATTACAGGCGCATCGGGCGCCATCTACGGCGTCAGGACGCTCCAGTTGCTACGGGCGGCCGGCGAGGTCGAAGTACACCTCGTTATCTCTCCTTCGGCGGCGCGTACGCTGCTGACGGAGACCGACTTTACCATCGAGGACCTGCGAAAGCTGGGCGATGTGGTTCACAATCATAAAGATATCGGAGCTTCCATTGCCAGCGGCTCCTTCCGAACCGAAGGCATGGTTGTGGTTCCCTGCTCGGTGAAGAGCCTAAGCGGAATCGCGAACTGCTACGACGAAGACCTCATCGTCCGCGCCGCCGATGTGTGTCTCAAGGAACGCCGTCGCGTTGTCCTGATGCTGCGGGAGACTCCCTTTCATGCAGGTCATATCGCGCTGATGGACCAGGCCACCAGAATGGGCGCCGTTATCATGCCGCCCATTCCATCGTTCTACAATCGTCCGAAGAGCATCGACGACATGGTCAATCAAAGCGTGGGGCGCATGCTGGACCTCTTCGATCTCGCCGGCGACATGGTGTCGCGTTGGACGGGAACTGCCCCTCCGCCAGCTCGGAGTTCCGGCCAGGAGTAAGAACCTGGATAACGATTGGATACAGTGGTCCTCTCGACTTCGCTGGTGTCTTCTTAAGCCAAGAACCATCAAAAGGTTCTAACCAGGCCCTTGGAATCTGTTTAAATACTGCTTTACGGTTCAGATCAGACAAGAAAACAGACAACAACAAAGGCGAAATGCGGGGATCTCTCCACTACGCCGTGCGATAAAACTACACGGCTTCGGTCGAGATGACGATTTTAAGGAGTTATTAGACAGGTTCTAAAGTTGCACCTGCCTCGGCCCTACTCCGAGACTCGATCGTTCTTGTCCATGTTGAACTTGATCCCGGACTTCGCAAGCTCGGCGACGTACATCTCCCGAACCTGAGGATCTTCGTCTTCATACTCGATCATGTTGCCGCCCGTCTTTACGTCCACAGAATCCAGCAGATGCGTGTAGCCGCCGCCGCCTAAACCCTCCATGAACCATCTGCCCTGGCCGCCCCAGTTAGGAGCGATATACCGTGCAGCATCGCGACCGGTGTTGAAGTGTTGATGAAACCAGCCATCCGGCGGAACGAAGAGACTTCCTTCTGTCCAGTCCACGCGCTTCTTCTCCTTGGCCTCCGAATACCGCGTCGATCCCTTCCAGAAGAGCGTATACCCCCGCCCGTTCAGAGTCACGACGTGCGATCCCGGCCCGTGCCGGTGCGCCATTTTGTAGGTTCCGGTTGAAAACTCCGAGATGTGTGTCTGCATAGTGTTGTTCGCAAGTTCCAGCTCGATCCTCGAGTTGCCCTTGCCGCGATCCGCCGCGTGCTTCAGGCCAATGGTACGAGCGTCCGGAACGAAGCTGCCGTGCCAGGTGTAGACGCTCTTCTCATGCTTGTGACCCTTCACGATTTTTGTAAGCAGCTTGTCCT
Organism: Edaphobacter sp.; assembly: GCA_965277335.1. Taxonomy (GTDB): domain Bacteria; phylum Acidobacteriota; class Terriglobia; order Terriglobales; family Acidobacteriaceae; genus Edaphobacter. The sequence continues at coordinate 43,215 of CBDICJ010000002.1, forward strand.
CGCCGCTCTTCAAGAAATTGCCCTCCGCGTCGAAGCGGTCGCGGAAGACAAAGTCGTTATTGAAGACGAAATCGCTGTTATGGAATAGGTCTATCGCTACAGGGGCGTTGTTCACTGACAGAAAGCGCGCCGGCGTGCTGCCGCGATTGGTGTGCTTGCGCCATAGATTGAGCGGCGGCCCGAGCACACTGCCCGCCTTCCACCGCACGCTGAACTTCTCGCCGGTGGGCGCCCACAGCTCAGTCTCACCCTCTCCCTCGATGAAGTAGAGGGTCTCCTCGAAGAGGTATCGTTGGGGATTGGTCGAAGCGCCTGGAGGGAGTTCGCAGACGTAGGCGCAGTTCACTCCCTCTCCACCGACCAGATTGATGTGCGCCCCGAGCCCTCCCACTCTCTTCCACGGCTGTAGCTCCAAGGCTCTCAGATCGGTAATGGCGAAGTCCCTGTAGACCGGGATGCCTTCCTGATCGAGCCATGCGGCGAACGGGTCGAAGTTGGTCTGGTTGACGTTATAGCCCGCGTCGTGTGGGTCGGCGTGCTTCTGCGTCGGATATGCATCCGCGGAGGATGGGGATGAGGATTGCCCTTCCGCGACGCTATTCAGAATGGAGCACGTAGCGGCAAGACTGAAGGCCCCGTCCGCCGCACGCTTGACAAAGTCTCGTCGGGAAATTCGCCCCGCCTTGAAATCGATCGCAATATCTTTAGAACTCTTCACTCATCCTCCTTGAAGGCGGCCAACGCTCGCACCGGCGTGCCGATCTTTATCGCTCGTCGTTAGACCCGCAGCAGCCCCATCCAGGAAGCCTTCTGAGTCTGCAATTTATGAAAGACTCCTAAAAGATAAACTTCGCTCCGAACTGAATCTGCCGCGAGGTGGTCAAGGTCGGTGCAGGCAATTGCCCGGCAGAACCCAGAGAACCTCCCGTACTGGTGAAGATGACCGGCGAGTCTGCCTGGAAGTTGGTGTGATTGAAGATGTTGAACACTTCGCCGCGGAGCTGCAAACTGTACCGGTCGTGAATCAGCGGGATGTTCTTGAACAGCGACGTGTCGACATCAATATACTCAGGGCCGCGCAGGGTGTTGCGTCCCAGATTTCCAAGCACGCCTGCTGCGGGAAAGGAGAAACAGCTCAGATTAATGTAGTTCAACGGTTGCCCCTTGTTGACCGGGTTGACCGAGCATCCTGATCCGCCGGCGTAGTTGGGCCGTTGACCGCCTGCGCTGCTGTGAGCTCTGCTGTTTCCGGTAAACGCCCGATCCGAAGTAAGGCGGACGGAGAAAGGCTCGCCGGAGTGGATCTGGAAGATTCCTCCGAGCTGCCATCCGCCCAGGAAAGCCTTCGGTATGCCGCTCAGTTCGCCAATCGGTATATCCCACTGGCCATTCACCACGAAGTTATTCGTGATGTTGAAGTCGGAGACGCCCTTATTGAGCTTCAGGTCGAAGGCATAGGACGGTCCGACGGTATTGTTGTACTCATTGTCGCTGAACGTATCCGAGCCCTGATCGATGCTCTTGGAATAGGTGTAACTGCCCTGGAGCGCAAGCCCGTGCGACAGGCGCCGGCTCACGTTCACCAGCAGCCCGTGATAGATGGAGAAATCGCTATAGACCAGCCCCTCGATACGGGAGAAATTGGGGTTGATCCGCTGGACCAGTTTGGCATTTCCACCGGGAGGAACCGGGAAGTGGAGTTGTCCATTGGCGCCGATCGTGACGAGAGACAGCGGGACCTGATCCATGTCGTCGATGTTCTGCGGAACATGAACCGAATGCGAACCCACATATCCGACCATCAAGGCGAAGTTCGAAGGCAGTTGCTGCTCCACGGTCAGGTTCCATGCCTGGTTGTAAGCCCGAGCAGGATTCTGCTGCACGTACGTGCCTTCGCTCGCGCTTGCAGACAGCAGGTCCAGCCCGTTCGCTGGAAAGGCGCTCGCAGGCGGCGCATTCACCACACCCGAGTTGAAGAAGGGAATCGCATGGGTTCGGTTCAGGAAAAGATACGGCAGCGAGAGAATATCGTAGATGCCGTAAGAGGCGCGGAGCGAGGTCTTGCCGGTGCCAAAGACATCGTAGGCCAGGCCAACGCGCGGCGCGAAGTTCAGCTTGTTGGCATTGCCGACAAAAGAGCCCCCCAGCCTTTGCGTGGGATCGGTGAGGTTCACCAGGGTCGCCACCTTGCCGTTGGCCTCGACTACCGGCGTGTTGTACTCATATCGCAGCCCGGCCGTGATCGTGAGGCGCGGGTTGAACCGGAGGACATCCTGGCCGTAGAGCCCGTAGTAGTCGGTCTTCAGGCTGCGGGCGCCGTTGGTCGTCGGAAGGTCGGAGGAAAACTGCAGCGGCACATTCTGCAGCAGGTCCTGAACCGAACCGTAGTCCCACTCTCCCAAGGGATTTTGGACCGACGTAAAGTCGTCCGCGATCCGGCTAAAAAGAAACCCGAACTGCAGCGTGTTTTTTCCCTTGATCCAGTTCAGATCGTCCGAGCCCTGATACGAGATGTAGTGAAACAAATCAGCACCCGACGCGCCGAGACCGCCGGCGGAAGCCACGTTGCCCGCCGTAATCACCCCGACCGGTTTGCCCGGCACAAATCCAAGCGTGGTGTCCGTTGCGAGTGGCGAAGTAGACGAAACGTCCTCAGAATCTGTCGCGAAGGTGTAACTGACTCCCACATGCGCCGTGTTCAGCAGGTTCGGCGTCAGGAAGTTCTGCAGGGAGACGATGCCGTTATCATGACTGGCCCGCGAGCCGACCAGCTTGATGTTGAAGACGTCCGGAGCCAGAAGCGACGACGTATCCCATTGATAGCTGGCGGAAAGAATGGCCTTCGGAGACAGGTTGAAGTCGACCTTGCCAACCGCGTAATATTCGTCTCCCGTCTGCGCGCCGGAGAAGTTGTAGAACGCCGTCCCATCTCCGTTGTCGCTGCCGTTGGCGACCGGGAAGAGCGGCAGGAACGGCTGAATGACAGGAGCGATCGGCACAGTAATCGTTCCCGGCCCGTTGGGGTTGGGAACCACTCCGGTCCTCGCTCCATTCGATAGCGTGATCGACCTCTCCGAAAGACCGAGGAGCTGGTTCAGTCCCTCGAAGTTGCCGAAGAAGAAAATCTTGTCCTTTTTGATGGGGCCGCCGACCGCAACCCCATACTGATAACGATGGAAGTCCGGGATGGTTGGTCCATCGAAGTAATTCCGCGCGTCGAGAGCGCTGTTCCGGAAGAATCCGAAGGCGGTGCCGTGGTAGTCGTTGGTGCCCGATTTGAACGCCGCGTTAATGACGCCGCCCGAGGTCTGGCCGTATTGGGCGGAGAAGCCGCTGGTCAAGACCGCGAACTCGCGCACCGCGTCCACCCCCAGGTTGATGTTCAGCGCGCTGCCCGGGCTTCCGTTCGAATAATCGTTGATGATAAGCCCATCGGCGAGATACAGGTTCTCCGTAGGGCGGTTTCCATTGATGTACAGATTATCTCCATTGCCCCGCGCCGCGCGCGAGTTGGTCGGTGACCCCTGCGTCGCCTGTTGCCCAAGGCCACCCGTAACCCCTGCCTGCAGCGTCGCCAATTGCAGCCAGTCGCGCCCATTCAGCGGAAGTTCGCGGATGGCGTGCTCGCCGACAAGTCCGCTCACCGTCGGAGAGGTCGTCTCGATCTGAGGTGCCTGGTCCGTGACAATGATCGTCTCGGAAACATTGCCAAGCTGAAGAGACAGGTTCACCGTAAGAGAAGCTCCGACGGTCAGATCGATGCTCGGCCTCACCTCGGCCTTGAAACCTTTCGCGGTCGTTTCGATCTTGTAGCTTCCCGCAGGCAGACCAGGAAATTGGTATTGCCCCGAACCGCCGGTGGTCGCCTTCTGCTGCGCTCCGGTTCCATTGTTCGTGATGATAACGGATGCACCCGCGACGGTGGCGCCGCTCGAATCGGTAACTTCCCCGAGAATCGAACCGTTGGCTCCCTGGCCAAGCGCAGATACACTGCCGGCCAGCAGGAGAATGCAGAGAGCGACTGCCTGTAGAACCAGCGACTTTTTCGTAGAGTTCATTTCATCCCTCAAGAGTATGACTTGCTATGCGATTGGTTCACGGCGCGGCGCTGGCCCATCTTCTAGTCATGGGCTGACCTTATACCTTTGGCAATGGAACGCTGTCAAGGAGAAATGTTGGGCCTCCCTTCGCCCGCGCCGCAGACACGAAACTTCCCTGGCGCTCCTACCCGGAAATGCTAAAAGTCATTGAGAATATAAGTGTCATAAACGAAGCAAACGACAGATCAAAGTTGGGATAGAGCGAAACGCTCCCTTAAGTCCGGTGTGCGGCGGGAGATTCCCTTGCGACTAAATCCTTTGGTTGTACCATTATGGGAGCGGTGTTAGACTATATCGATAGGCGCCGAGACAAGGCTTTCCTGCAACTCAAGCGGAGAAATCATGGCGGTTCGCGGACCAGTGGAACAGTTCAAAATTGTGGGGATCAACCGCGGACGCGTTCACGAACCCGTCGCGGAGCAGATTCGTCAGGCCATCTTCAATGGCTTAATCGCCACCGGACACAAGTTGCCGCCCGAACGCGAGATGGCGGAGCACTTCCAAACCAGCCGTGTAGCGTTGCGGGAGGCTCTGCGCGCTCTTGAGAAAGAGGGTCTGATCACCGTCCGCCGCGGCGCCGGTGGCGGAGCCTTCGTCGCCGACTTCAACCAGGCTCTCCGGGCCCTCACCGAGTCCCTGAACACCGTCGTGAAGCTCGGGTCCGCCAAGAGCGCCCACCTGACCGAGATGCGCTCCATCCTCGAGCCTGAAATTACTCGATTGGCCACTCTGCGCGCCACAGAAGCAGATACAGCCGTCATTGAGGCCATTGTTGCCGCGCAGGAACAGGAACTCAAGGCGGGAGAGCTGAGCCGGAAGCTCGATATGGACTTCCACCGCTGCGTCGCGGAAGCTGCTCATAATCCCGTGCTCAACATCGTAGTCAACGCGGTGAACGAATCCATTAAGGATTCCATCCTGCGGTCCAAGCGAAGCGAAGAGATGCGAAGCCGCGTCGTGAGCTACCACCGGAGCATCTTCGAAGCGATTCGAGCGGGAGATGCCGACCTCGCCAGAAGAATCATGTCGGAGCACGTCGTGGATGTTCAATGCCACCTGGAAACTTCCGACGAAGCTTAGTTTAACTGGAAGAATGCAGCCGAGTTGGCGTTCAGCCGGTTCTTCCGGTAGCAGCCATCGCCAATGCGGTTTACAACGCAACAGGCAAACGCGTGCGGCAGCTCCCGATCACGCCCGACAAAATCATGAGCGCCGAGAAGACAGTTGCTTCGAGCTAAAGCGGAGGAACCTTATGAGCCCAGCAGGCATTCATCTGGCGCTACTCATCGCCTTTGCTGTACAAGGATCAGCCCAGCAGCTACCACCGGTCCCACCGAGTTCTGCTCTGATCCTGACCAACGCGATTCCTCTGCCGAACGAACAAGGCCGCATCGACCACTTCGCGCTTGATCCTGGAGGCCGCGTCTTTGTATGTATCGTGGGAAACAACGAGGTGGCAGTCGTTGAGACCTCTTCCGACAAAGAAGTTCACTCGATCTCGGTGCCGCATCCCCAGGGTGCGGTGTATGTGCCCGAGTTCAACAAGCTGTTTGTCGGAAGCCAGGATGGCAAGCTCTTTATCTACGATGGGACGACCTACAAACTCATCGGCTCCGTCGACTTCGGTGGCGACACCGACAACGTCCGGTACGATCCGGAAGCGAAGCGAGTCTACGTCGCGCATGGAGATGGCCCGGATGCCGGGATCGCAGCAGTCGACCCGCGGACGAACCACCGGCTTGCGGAAGACTACAAGCTCGGCGCTCATCCAGAATCTTTTCAGCTGGAAGCGTCGGGCCAGCGGATCTTTGTCAATCTGCCGGACCTGAAGCAGATTGATGTCATCGATCGTAAGACCGGATCTATAGCGAAATGGCCCATGACCAAGTACCAGGACAACTTTCCGATGGCGCTGGACGAGCGCGACCATCGCTTGTTCGTCGGAGCCAAAACGCCGCCGCGCCTCGTCGTTTTGAATACAGACACGGGCCAGGTGGTAGCCGCTCTACCCAGTGTCGCCGACACCGACGATCTGTATTACGACACGGAGTACCACCGCATTTATATGCCCGGCGGCCAAGGCTATATCAGTATCTTCGACCAGATGAGCTCCGACCGATATAAGTTAATTGAAAATATCCCCTCGTCCCTGGGTGCCCGCACTGGCGGCTTTGCGGCAAAGATCGGCAAGAAAGGAACGCGCCGATTCTTTCTGGGCGTTCCCGCGCGCTCCGGCCACGATGCGGAACTCTGGATATATCAAGCGCAGGAGAGCGACTAAAGCAGATTCAATCCCGCTTTGCCAAGGACGTTATCTCGACCGGAGCAGCGGAGGGGAGAGACCCCGGCATTTCGCCTTGCTTGTCTCCCTCTTGCCGGACACCTACACTGGCTTCGCCTGAATCCGCCAGTGCGGCGGTCTGATCCAACTCGGATTCCATCCTGGTGTCCGAGCCATAGGAATGGAACATCCGTCGTGTTCGATCCGCCATTTCGGCCAGCGACCCGGAAGAGGCAGCAGCAATATATCGGTCCGGGCGAAGCACCATCACGACCGTGTCATCGCCTTCCACAAAAGAGGCCATCGTTCCGTTCACGTCGCGCACCGCTTCGATCTCAGGGGAAGCACTGAGGTCAGGGTTGTAAATATTCGGCAAGATGGCAAGCGGACGAGGATCTGTGAAACCGAAGTCGAGCTGGCCAGCCTCCTGCAACTGCTTCTGCGCCGCCGGCCCATATGCGACAAGACGGCAACCATCGCCCAATTGTTCATCAAGGAGAACCATTCGGCCTTCACCGGTCTCCACCAACGGCTGCGGCAACATTCGGCCGACGAGCTTGGTCTCCCCGGCGGGGTCAAGAAAGCCGCTTCGATAGAAGGGCTTCGGCTTGTACTTCATCTGTGCGAAGTAGGCTTGCACCCGTGGCGCGAACCGAGTCAGAAGGAACCCATTCTGAACGAGGAAGGCTTGCAATCGCGACTTCGGCGCGAAGATGCGGCCCATGTTCACGGCGAGTTGTATCAGCACGAGTGCATGCGGTCTGCGCTCTTCAGCGTAGGTCGACAACAGCCGGGGACCGAGATCACCTCGGAGAACGGCTGCCAGCTTCCAGCCCAGGTTGTAGACGTCTCGCAGCCCGCTGTTCAGGCCCTGTCCAGCGAAGGGCGGAGAGAGATGTGCTGCATCGCCGGCGAGGAAGATGCGGTCGCTGTTCCATTTGTCCGCAATCCGTGCGTGAAAGGCATACACCTGTGCGCGCACGATGGACGAATCCTTGTCCGGACCATGAGCGGCCAACAGCCTGTGTACAAACTCGGGCTGGATTGCCGCCGCATCCTCTTCCCCGTCTCGCAGCATGAACTCGTACCGGCGTATCCCGCGCGGACCGGGAAGCGTAATGAGCGGACGCTCAGGATTGCACACCACCCGCGTCTGGCGCAGGCGCTCTTTGGTGCTCGCCAGGTCGACGATCAACCAACGTTGTCGGTAGGTGGATCCAATCAGTTCCGCGCCAATGCGTTTGCGACAGAAGCTCTTTGCCCCATCACAACCCACCACGTACGCCGCCCGAACCAATGTCTCTTCGCCTTCACCGGAGCGCGCCTGGAGCGTGACTCCACCGGCACTCTCGTTCAACTCCTCCACGGTGTGTGAGAAGAGCAAAGTGACGTTCCCGAATCGTTTCGCACCACGGAGGAGAGTCGCCTCGAGCCGCGGCTGAGTGAACGCATTGCGGCGCGGAAACCCATACTCGCGCGTGGTCGGCTCGACTCGGAGAAAGCAGCGGCCGCTGGCAGAGAAGTAGTGCGAGCCGTAGTTGGCGGCGACATCGCGCATAACCTCTTCCACCAGACCGATCGATTGCAACGTGCGCAGCGATTCGTCGTCGATCGAAACCGCGCGCGGGCTGCGCACGGTGCTTTCGTTTCGTTCCAGCACGACGACGCGCAATCCCGCTCTACCCAATATGTTCGCGAGCGTGAGACCGGTAGGCCCAGAGCCGACGATCGCTACCTCGCATTGAAGATCGAGAGCCATGCCTTACCTTGATGCAGCCTTCTCCAGAGATCTTTGCGGGTTCACTGCCGGCGGAACGACAGGAAGACGCCGTCCCAACTGCTCCTTTGCCAACGCTACCGCGGAGACCAGAAGAAGAACAAGCCGGCGTTCGAGCGACTCATCGAAAGAAGCTTCTTCGATCATCACGCTGAGACTGGCGACAAGCGCCTGCTCCGCAAGAAAGACCGGCACGGCCACACCTACGATGCCGCGGTCGACCTCTCCGTGCGAGACACAGTAGCCGTTTCTGCGAATCGCGGCCAGCTCGCTGCGGAAGTCGTCCTCTTTCGCTGCCGCCGTGTGATCGGAAGGCTTGGCAGCCAGCAGCTTCTTCAGTCGCCGTGTGGTTAGCTGGGCGAGAATAGCCTTCGAGGTCGCTCCCCGCGTCAGCGGCCGGGGGCGCCCGCGTTCGTAGCTGGTATGTACTGAACTGCCGGAGCTGCGCGCGTCCGCAACGCACATCACCGTATCGTCGTAGAGACGCGCCAGCACGCTGACACACGGTACGTTAACCTGCTGCACCAGCTCGGACAGCATTGGCCCGATCACCTGCACCATCGGGTCCGTCAATCGCGCGCGTCGGTCAAACTCCACGAACGCGGCACCCAGCCGATAGTGTCCCTCGTAGGCAAGTTCAAGCATGTTCACGCGCGTCAACTCCCGTATGGTCCGGTACACCGTGCTTGCGGGAACATCGACCGCGACCGCTATCTCCTGGACAGTCCACGCGCTCTTCTCTTCCGAAAAGAGAGAGAGAACGCTGAAATAGCGATCAATTCCCGACATGACTTGAGCCTGCTTGCGGCTCTCGTTCAATCGTGTTCCCGAGCGTTCCAAGCCCTTCGATCGTCACTTCGAGGCGATCGCCGGCTTTCATGAAGACCTGCGGATCTCGCTTGAACCCCACCCCGCCGGGAGTGCCGGTTGCAATGACATCGCCCGGCGAAAGTTGCGTGAAAGCAGTCAAATAGGCGATGATGCGCGGGATCGAGAAGATCATGTCTCCGAGCTTTGCCTCCTGCATGACCGTTCCATTCAGCCGCGTCTCGATGCGCTTGTGTTCGAGCGCTCCGGCCTCTTGCTTGGTGAGAAGCGCCGGACCAAAGGCGCCCGTCCGAGGAAAGTTCTTCCCCGGCGTGAACTGGGGCGTGTGCCGCTGCCAGTCGCGAAGCGTGGCGTCGTTGAAGATGGCAAAGCCGCTCACCAACTCCATGGCTTCTTCCTCTTTCACTCGGAAGCCGGATCGGCCGATCACAACCGCCAGTTCGCCTTCATAGTCCAATGCGGCGGAGTTCGTCGGCAGGAGGATCGACGTTTCGTGGCCCGTGAGCGTGTCGGCAAAGCGTGTAAAAATCGCCGGATGCTCGGTGGCGGCTCTTCCGGTCTCCACCCGATGCTCTTCGTAGTTGAGCCCCACACACAAGATTTTGCTGGGGTTTGGAAGAACCGGCAGATAAGTAAACTGGCCAAACCCGTAATCGGTTGTGTCTGCCTTTGGGACTGCTTGCACCAAGCCGAGCCCCTCCGCTGTCAGCAACGACTTCAAGTCCGGCAGGACAGACCCGATGCGCGCACCAAGATCGAAAACACCGTCCTGCCGCAGTATGCCGTAGCTGACCCGATCGGCTGCCTGGAATGTAATGAATGCCACGTTCCCCCCTTGTTATGCCCTGAGTATGCCGCGTCCCCACAGATTGACCGTGCGCTCCACATGGGGCCATGTCTTGACCGGACGGTCCTGCACAACCTCCAGTTCGGCCGAGATTTCAATCCAGTTGCCGTCGGGATCGACGATAAAGAGAAAGAGGTTGTTGCCCGGCCCGTGTCTGCCGGGACCCCACATCAGCGAGATTCCCTTGCTGGCCAGATGATCCGCCCAGTCGCGAATCGTATTCCACTCTCCAGCCTCATACGAGTGGTGATCCACTCCCTGGCGATCTTGGAAGAAGCACGCCAGATTGTGATGTTCATGATTGCCCCGCATGAAGGAGGTCATCAGCTTCCCATCCTCGCGGATCACGCGATCCGACACCCCAAAGCCCAGCTTGCCGGAGTAAAAGCTCTCGATGGCCTCGATATCTCGCGAAGCCAGCGTCAGGTGTTGAATCGGTCCGCGTATGCCCTTCGGCGCCGACGTCGAGCCAGGAGCAAGTCCAAAATGGACAGCGTTTCCGTCCGGATCGGTTACGTAGAAAGCTTCCGGCTGGAACAGTCGGCTTGCCACCGTACGCGGTTGCAATCCCATGTGCTCGGCAAGTTCACGCAGCCCGGTGAGCGCTTCCGCATCGCGGACGGCGAATCCTGCGCATGCGAGCCTATTCGCCTCGCCGGTAGAGAAGAGAACCCGCCGTGCCGGCCCCGTCGCCAGCCAGAGGCCGCCGGCGAGAACCTCTAAGTTCATATCCATCACTTCGCCGTAGAACGCTGCAAGGCGCTCCGGCTGCGGAGTTGTGAAGTGCAGATGGTGGAGGTACGCGGAGGCTTGGAGCGCTGTCAAGGACATCAATCAATCACCATGGTAGACATGAGATTCGATTTTTGAGATTTCTACGAATGCGGTGATGTGTCAAGAAAAGCTTGCATAGTACCTCTAAAGCGATGTTCTACGTCTTCCATGAGCGCTGCTGTTCCACGTCCCGGAGCCAGAGAGACCACGCACGATCCATCTGCCGGTCGTTCGTTATCGCTGACCTAGCCGCCTCCTGGGCGGTCAGGTAAGTGACCTCTCCAAGCTGGAGCGCGTCCGCTTGAATGCGCGCATTCATCTCCAGGTACACGGCTCGAAAGACGGCCTGCCTCAGGTTGTCTCCGACCACAGTTGAGCCGTGACCCCGCAACAGCACAGCAGCGTGCTGGTCGAGGCATCGCGAAAGCGCAGCGCCGAGCTGGGCATCCCGTATGAGCAGGTCGGTCGCATCCCCTGCATCATCCCGAATCTCGTAAACGGGTATAGCCTCTCCCAGAAAGCCGGCAAGATGGTACACAGGGCGAATCGCTATGCCCTTTACGACGGAAAACGGTATCACGGCTGGCGAGTGGCTATGAACGACCGCCACCACGTCCGGCCGCGCACGGTATATCTCACTATGAATGAACCGTTCGATATAGCTTGGCCGAGCGTCGCCCTGGACTTCCCTGCCCTCCAGGTCATAGGTAAGGATGTCCGCCGCAGCGACCAGCCCCGGCGCCATACTCCGCGACAACATAAACCTGTCTGACTGAGCGGCGTGACGCACACTCACGTGCCCGAAGCCATCCACGATCCCGCGCGCGAAAAGGATGTGATTGGCCGCCACAAGCTCCTGCACTTGAGCTGCGCCCTGACCGTTCGAACTATTCAATGGTATGCATCCCTACTTCAAAATATCATTTTTTGATAACAGGAACATATCTAAGAGCAGAAAAATCCACGAAATTGCTAATATAGTCATTTATTCCGATGAAAGTACAACTATGACGCAAAAGCAGGATTGCCCTGTGATCGCGATCGAAGAGCACTACTGGGACGCGGAACTCGCTTCGCACTTTGCCGGTCCGGAAGGATCTCGATCTGACCGCATCGAAGAGAGGCTCCGCGCTTTCGGCGGCGAACGCATCGCGGACATGAACTCGGCGGGAATCGATCTGTGCGTGTTGTCGCACGGGTCGCCCTCCGCACAGAAGCTGCCGGCCGATATCGCGGCGCGGCTTGTCGAACGAGTGAACGACCGGCTTGCCGCGGCGGTCGCAGCTAACCCTCGGTTTGCGGCGTTCGCGGCACTGCCAACCGTCCACCCTGAAGCGGCAGCCGACGAGCTCGAGCGGTGTGTCGCGATGGGCTTCAAGGGCGCGATGGTTCACGGCATGACCGGCGGCGAGTTTCTCGACCTCAAAAAATTCTGGCCCATCTATGCCCGCGCCGAAAAGATCGATGTGCCGATCTATATGCATCCGTCGCTGCCGCATCCAGCAGTGATCGACGCCTACTACAAAGACTACCTTGCGGACTTCCCGATGCTGGCCCGGCCCGCTTGGGGATACGGCGTCGAAGCGGGAACACAGGGGCTGCGCATGGTGCTATCCGGCGTATTCGAGCGCTACCCGAAGCTCAAGATCATTCTCGGCCACCTAGGGGAGACATTGCCGTTCCAGCTCTGGCGCATCGATAAGGCTCTGTCCCGCGCCGGGCAAAAGCAAGTCCACTTCCGCGACGTGTTCACGAATAACTTCTGGATCACCACCAGCGGCTTCTTCTCAACACCGGCGCTGCTCTGTTGTGTCACCGAAGTCGGAGTCGAACGCATCCTGTTCAGCGTCGATTGGCCCTTTATCGCGGACAGCAAGCCCGCAGTCGATTGGATGACAGGAGTTCCGCTCTCGGCGACGGACAAAGCGAAGATCCTGAGCGGTAATGCCAAGTCGCTCCTCAAGCTGTAGCGTTGCCAAATTTCGATCCTGCGGCGCGCATCCAGGCTCTTCGCTTCGAGAGCGAACTGCCTCAGCTTCACTTTGGGAAGAATAACCGGCCGCTCCAGAGCGAGCCAGCGCTGCCGGTCCAGCAAATCCTTCAGTGCGTTGACATTGGGTTTCGGGCGTCCTGTTTCAGCGCATCCCATCGCGTCTTGCGCGCCTGGAAACCGGGCAGGAGGAAAAGCTGATAAAATCCCGATCGCCAGACGACTCGGCATCGGCCGGATCTCAGATCGAAAGCTGCTGGAGGACGCCTGAATGCCCGCAACGATCGGATGGCCTAATTTGTGCCGAATCATCAGCGCCATTTTGCGTTGTCATTCCGCCACCGGTGCGGTGATTAATCCGGGGAGCATTAAATCCAGCTATCCTGTCTGGCATCTGTGCACGTCCACACAATAAGTATCGAGGTGCTCGCCATGCTTTCACGCCGTTCTTCCTTTACTAAGAGAACCGTTCACGTCCTGCCGACATTGCTGGCCATCGCAGCCGCCGTTACACCAAGCGCCTCCGCACAATCTGTCAGCGTTGTTCAGACTAATCCCGATCAGTCCGCCCTTTTGGCTCCGCAACCGTCCCTCGTCTTTACTCCTGGCAGCGGCAATCAGTTGGCCATCGATATCGACGATACGATTCACTATCAGGAGCTCGAAGGCGTAGGCGCTACCTTCAATGATTCTGACGCGTATCTGGTGTGGAATAAGCTGACGGCCATTCAGCGCAGCTCGCTGATGAAGGATCTCTTCAGCCCAGGAGGCATTCACCTTAGCTTCTTACGTCAGCCCATGGGAGCCACCGATCTTGCTCTCAGCAGCTACACCTACGACGATCTCCCAGTCGGCGAGACCGATCCGCAGATGAAGCAGTTCTCGATCGCGCACGACCAGGCTTATCTCATTCCCACCATCAAGGCCGCCTTCGCCGTGAATCCTGACATCAAGATCCTCGCGCTGCCGTGGTCGCCTCCCGCCTGGATGAAGACAACGGGCACCCTCAACGGCGGTACGCTCAACCCGGAAAACTTCCCTGCACTCGCGCGTTACTTTACCAAGTTTATCCAGGCGTATGAGGCCAACGGCATTCCCATCAACTACGTTGCGGTGCAGAATGAGCCGCTGAATGAGAATCCCGGCTACCCGACGATGTTCATGAATCCGAACGACGAGGGCAGATTCATCTCCGGCAATCTCGGCCCGGCGCTGAGCCGGATGCGGTTCCGCAACCTGGGATGGAACTTCCTTCATCAGAATCAAGATCCTAGCGACGCCACTCCCGGCATTCTCGGCTACGAACACAACTGGGATAACCCGAAATATCCTGAGACCCTCGCCGAAGATCTGAACGTCCGCCAGTATCTCGCCGGCGTCTCATTCCATTGCTATGCAGGTAACGTGGCCGATGCTCAAAACGCGGTGCACGACCTCGCCTATGACGTCCCCGTCTACTTTACCGAGTGCACCGGCGGCTCCTACGCTCCGAACTTCGCCCAGAATCTGGCCAACGATACCGAGGGTCAAGTCATCAATGTACTGCGCAACTGGGGCAAGACAGTCGTCTTCTGGAATATGGCGCTCGATCAGAACGGCGGTCCGACGATCGAGCACGGCTGTAGCGACTGCCGCGGCGTGGTCACCATCGATACCAGCACCACGCCCGCGACTGTCTCGCGCAATGTGGAGTATTACGTTCTCGGCCATCTCGCCAAGTACGTTCAGGCCGGAGCCTACCGCATCGATTCGAACAGCTTCGGCAGCGGCAACGTGGAGGATGTCGCCTTCAAAAATCCGGACGGCTCCATCGCCGTTCTGGTCTTCAATGGCGCCTCTGTCCCGAGTCAGTTCAGCCTGAACTGGAAGGGTCAAACCATCGCCTATGCCTTGCCCGCCGGAGCGGTTGCAACCTTCTCCTGGGCAGGCTACAAGGGAAACACCTTCGACGTGACCGCAGGTCCTGGGATGCAGACTGTCGCCCCAGGCGGAAGCACCCTGTTTGATGTTGACGTAAACCACTACGGATCTGACCGCGGCAAAGTGAAACTGCAGGTGCAGGGCCTGCCCGGCGGCGCATTTGCCGAGCTTCTGCCAATCCCGTTCACGACCCGGTATGTGCTGCCGGTCGAGACGCTGCAAGGTGCTCCCAGCGGCACGTATCCATTGACCATCACCGGGAGACAAGGGGAGATCGACGCGTCCTCCACCGTGCAATTCACCATTGGCGGACAGGAGACTCCCTTCAGCGGCACGCCTCTTCCCATTCCAGGTGGGCTGATTCAAGCCGAAAACTTCGACGACGGCGGCAACTACGTCGGCTACTTCAATCTCGATTCGAAGGATCAGGGTAGCGCGCCAGCGTATAGAACTCCGGCAACTGTCGGCGTGGAAAATACCGGCGATACCGGCGGCGGCTATGATGTCGGCTATACCAAAGAAGGCGAGTATCTTCGTTATACCGTCCATGTGACCCAGTCCGAGCTATATAACTTCCAGGCGCGAGTCGCCTCGCTTGGTCAGGGCGGCTACTATCATGTGTCGTTCGACCATCGGAATGCGACTGGCACGCTCTTTGTCCCCGTGACCAACGGCTTCCAGACGTACACCACAATGGTTTCTCCGGCCTTCCAACTCGAGGCCGGCCAGCACGTGATGCAGGTTACGCTCGACGGCAACGGCCCGAGTGGCGGCATGGGCAACTTCAACTGGTTCGCCGTGCAGCCGCCGGCTCCCAGCGCCTCGTTCACGCAAACGGCTCATTCCATTCCCGGCCTCATCCAGGCGGAGAACTTCGACGCTGGCGGTAAGTCCGTCGCATACTGGAACGGCGCAACCGCGAACGGCGGAGGAGCCAACTACCGCCCAGGCGAAACGGTTTACATCGAAGACTCCTCCGATTCCGGCGGCGGCTACGACGTCGGCAATACCAACCCCGGCGATTGGCTCAACTATACAGTCGATATCGCCGGCACGCGCTCTTACACGCTTCAGGTCCGCGTGGCGAATGGGGTGGGCGGCGGCGTCTTCCATTTCAACCTCGACGGCGCTCGGGTGACGCCGTTCCTCTCCATCCCGGAGACGGGCGGGTATCAGACCTGGCAGACGCTGAGTATCCCCGACGTCCAGCTACCGCAGGGTCAACACACACTTCAACTTGTCATCGATAGCGGCGGCTTTTACAACGCAGCCGGAAACTTCAACTATTTCTCGCTAAACTAAAAATTGCGCTAACAATGTGACACCCTCCACGAAGCCTTTCCGCTGACGAGTCTCGTCGAAGAGTGACTCGGCTCGATATCGCCATTAATCGCGGTCACTCGTCCGATATGGCGACAACCCGTCAAATTGGGATAGCAGGACCCTGCGCCCTCTTATAGGATCTATTTTCACTTGCTAGTTCAAAGCTGCCCACAATCAGTCATTAGCCTATTACTGGAACATGCGCCGTGAAACAGCCAACTGCAGTTGTGTCGAGCCTGTCCGTTTGCTAGTTTTACATGCATGCCGCCGAATGCGTCCGAACATCTGAGTAGGACCATAGAGACTCTTTACCGGTCGGAATCGGGCAGAATTCTGGCTACGCTGGTGCGCCTGCTCGGCGATCTCGATCTTGCCGAAGAGGCCATGCACGAGGCTTTCGCTGCCGCCCTGGAGACGTGGCCGCAGACCGGCCTTCCGGACAAGCCGCGCCCCTGGCTCATATCGGCTGGGCGATTCAAGGCCATCGACGTGATTCGCCGGCGGGCACGCTTCGACGCCGCACAGAGTGACCTGGCACTCCAACTCGAAGCGCGCGCCCATGAAGCGCCTCATCAGGAAGAGGAGATGGAGGACGATCGTCTTCGTCTCATCTTCACCTGCTGCCATCCTGCACTGACCTCGGAGGGGCAGGTTGCGCTCACACTGCGTGAAGTCTGCGGCCTGACAACGGAGGAGATTGCCCGGGCATTTCTCGTTACGCCGGCGACGCTTGCTCAACGCATCGTTCGCGCGAAAGCCGTCATCCGCGATAAGGCGATTCCTTACCAAGTGCCCGTGTCGCAGGAACTATCGGCGCGGTTGGGGGCTGTACTTCAGGTTGTGTACCTGGTCTTCAACGCGGGTTATTCAGCGGAAGCAACAGGAGCTGGATTGAGCCGCGAGGCGATCCGCCTGGGTAGACTGCTCCTGAATCTTCGGGATTTGGATGTTCCGGGACCGGACCTTCTCCCGGAACCCGAGGTGATGGGTCTGTTGGGGCTCATGCTGTTGCAGGAATCGCGCCGCGCCGCTCGAAGCTCTGCAGAAGGAGAGCTTATCCTGCTGGACCGGCAGGATCGCTCTCTGTGGAATCGAGACCAGATCGCCGAAGGCATCGCGCTCACCGAGAGCGCTCTCCGATCGCGCCGTTTCGGTGCTTACACCCTGCAGGCGGCCATCGCGGCAGTTCACGCCGAGACTTCCTCGGCGGCGTCCACGGACTGGCGCCAGATCACGCTGCTCTACAACCGACTGATTCGGATTCAGCCATCTCCGGTCGTGGAACTCAACCGTGCGGTTGCCATCGCCATGTACGAAGGTCCGGAGCAGGGACTTTGCCTTATCGATGACCTTCTGGCGCGCGAGGAACTCGCCAAGTATTCCCTCGCGCACTCCGCCCGTGCGGATCTGTGTCGCAGGCTGGGGCGGCTTCCGGAGGCCCGTGCTTCGTATGAGAAGGCGCTTGCCCTGATTCGGGATGAGGCTCGGCAGGAGCCGGAGCGTCGCTTCCTTTCGGGGCGGCTTGAGGAATTGAAAGAAAAAACTGGCTCTGCTGTTGATTTTTCCTCCGCCCGACGACCATAGAGTGAACAATCCAGTGCGCGGGTTGCGCTGCTGGCAACCAACATAAGGAGAGACATATGAAATACATCTGTTTGGGATACTACGAGCCGGCAAAACACGCGGGCATGACCGAGGAAGAGCGAAACGCAATGTTCGACGAATGCTTTGACTACGACGATCATTTGCGCGCGAACGGGAACTGGGCTGGCGGAGAGGCCCTTCAGCCTTCTGAAACCGCGCTGACTTTGTATTGGAGGAACGGCAAAGTCGCGACAACCGACGGGCCATATACGGAGACCAAGGAACAGCTCGGAGGAATCCTCGTGCTTGAGGCCCGGGACATGAATCATGCGATTCAGCTCATGTCGCAGCATCCGGCGGTAAAGTACGGGACGATCTTCGAAATACGTCCGACCGGCGATATGAGTGAAATCATGAAGGCAAGCGAGCAGCGACGGCGTAAGCTCACCGCACGCTGAATATACGAAGAGTCAGCACAACCATAGTGAGAGAGAGGTTTGGGATGTCCAAGGTTCGTGTCGCGGGATTTGGTGTTTCGTTGGACGGCTTCGGCGCTGGGATCGAACAGAGCCTGGAAGATCCGCTGGGAAGCGGGGACCAGAGATGTTTCAGTGGTTCTTCCATACGAAGACCTTTCGCTCCATGGTCGGGAAGGAGGGAGGAACCACGGGGGATGTAGACGATATGTTTGCTCAGCGGTCGATGGAGAACTTCGGCGCCTTCATCCTCGGCCGCAACATGTTCGGTCCGGTGCGCGGCCCATGGCCAGACGACTCATGGAAGGGCTGGTGGGGTGACGATCCGCCGTACCACGCACCTACCTTCGTTCTCACGCATTACGAGCGTGAACCTCTGGTGATGGAAGGTGGAACCACCTTCCACTTTGTGACGGGCGGATTCGAGGAGGCACTGGTCCTCGCGAAGAAGGCTGCCGGCAGCAAAGACGTCAAGATCGGAGGCGGCGTGGCCACGGTGCGGCAGTATCTGGGAGCCGGCCTGATCGACTCTCTCCACATCGTGTCGGCACCCGTTCTTCTTGGTCAGGGAGAGTCGCTGTTCGATGGTCTTGACCTTCATGCGTTGGGGTTTTCCATAACCGAATGCAAGACGTCGGAATACGCGACCCACCTTGTGCTCGAGAAAGCGTAGAGGCAGGGCTTCCGGCAAGGGCTTCCTCGCGTGGAAACAAGGCACGATGTGGATGGGCGCCACAAACATGAGTGGCCGAGAGTCGGCGAGGCTTTGGTTTCCTCAAGCCGGCAAGTTGACGAGAAACGGCCATACCGGACACGCGACGCCACGATTGGTCTCAGAACACCCAAGGCGAGATTCGATGAGTGCCTCGGCCTGTTCTCGTTATTCCAAATTGCAGCTCGCGCCCACCATCTTGAATAAACCTGCTTGCACTCTTATAAATTTTCGCTAGGCTACTCTCATGCAGATGCAGAACCCCCTCTCGAGGCTCCACTATGCGGAAGAAACTGACGCGTGCGTTCCTTTGGT
The DNA here is from genome assembly GCA_965277335.1 of Edaphobacter sp. Lineage (GTDB taxonomy): Bacteria > Acidobacteriota > Terriglobia > Terriglobales > Acidobacteriaceae > Edaphobacter. The sequence continues at coordinate 62,142 of CBDICJ010000002.1, forward strand.
GTTCGGTAACGTTCTGGGGTGTCGCGCTGGGCGCGAAGATCTTCGATTTGCTTGTCTTGGCGCAAGCCTGGGGAGGGGACGTGCCAGCGTCGCTAATCTTTTATCCCTACGGTAAAAATTGGCCAATTGATCCCGGAAATTTCTTCCAGCCTCTTAGCGCATTCCTTTTGCTGGCTATTGTCGGTGCCCTTTGGAGTGGGTGGAAAACTAAGCGCGGTATCGCTTGTGTCTGGAACTGTCTGTTGGCGCATTTGCACTCATCTAGCTTGCGACGCCCACGCTCTTCTGGCCACTGATCAATACGATCTATCAGGTGGCGCATCACAGAGTGGCCATTGCGGACGCTGAGGCGTTTGCCCTAGTGAGGCGATGGTTCTTCTACGATTCGATTCGAATTGTTGTAATTGCAATAGGCTTCTTCTCCGCAGTGCGTGCCATCAGCATTCCTTATGCCGAATCGGCAGAAGTTAATGGCTGAGAATGGATTCACTACTTCGTACAAGTTGAGGTATGCGCATATTGCTGGAATGCTTCTGGCCTGACGCGAAATCGCCAATGCACTCACCTAGAGCCTCCTCAGGCTGTGTTGCACAAACCATTCGTAGATGCTGTGGTTTTAAGCTGTGGGCGAATCGACTCTTAATCGACTGGTCGTCGGTTCGATCCCTACCGCGTCCACCATTTCGTCCAAATCATTCTAGAATATGTTTATTGACTTAATATAGACATCCTGCTGTTTTGTGAAGCGGCCTGTGCGGGCTGTCTTATAAGGACTACGGGTTGCAGCAGGCTGAGGTGGAAGACCAGTTTTCATCGCGCTAAGAAGGATTCTCCAGCGCCGAGACAAACGCCGTCAGAAATCCATTCGTCTGCTGACCGTCGAGCGCCCGGTGGTCCACCGTCAATGTGACGTACATCATAGGCCGCACCCGGAAGAGCTCCCGGCCGCCGGTCTCGCACACGATCACCCGCTTCTGCATCTTGCCTGCGCCGAGGATCGCCGCCTGCCCGTGCGGCAGGATAATCGGCGCAGCCAGCAGGCTTCCGCTCACGCCGTGGTTAGAGAGCGTGAACGTGCCGTCCTGCATATCGGCATGCGTTATCTGTCCGCTGCGCGCCTTCTCTGTCATCGCTCGCAACGTCTTCGAGATTTCCACCAGATCCATTGTCTGCGCGTTGCGAATCACCGGCACGACCAGCCCTCCCGAATCGAGCGCTGTCCCTACGCCAAAGTTAATCTCGTCGAAGATCTCGAGATAGTCGTCGTTCCACCGGCTGTTCACCTCGGGAACCGACGCGATCGCCTTGACTGCGGCGCGCAGCAGATACGCTGTCACGCTTGGAGCTTCGGCGCTCTGGGAAGCTTTCTTGCGCGCCGCCCGATCCGCAAGAACCCCCGACAGATCCGCTTCAAAGACCGAGGTGACATGCGGCGCGGTTTGCACGCTGCGCGCCATGTGATTCGCAATGCTCCTGCGCATGGGGGTATGCGGCACCTTGCGCCCCGCAAGCGAACTCCCGAACCCCACCGGCGCCGGGACCTTTCGCTTCGCCTCGACCTCACGCTGCGCAAGATACTTTTCGACATCGTCGGAGGTGAGTCGCCCGCCTCGTCCCAGCTTCGGGATCAGACTCGCGTCTAGCTTGTGCTCCTTCAGCATCCTGCGAACGGCCGGCGAGTAGCTGTTGTCCAGCACTGCGCTCTGAGGCGTTGCAAGCGCTGGGGCTAGACTTTTGCCTGCGTCTTCGGGGGCTTTGGATTTGCCGGCGCCGGCCTCCGCTCCGGTGCGAATTCTTCCGAGCACCTCCCCCGGCAGCACCGAGTCACCCGCCACCTTCAGCAGCTCCGTAAGCACGCCGCTAGCCGGCGCCGGAATCTCGATCGTGACCTTATCCGTGCTGATCTCAAGCAGCGGTTCATGCTCGGACACAGCCTCGCCGGCTCGCTTGAGCCACTGCCCCAAGGAGGCCTCGGTGCCCTCGTTCTCCTCTTCCGGCATGCGAACTTCGACAATCGACAAGGCGGTCCCCAGCACATTTCTGCGCGCGTCTAAAAATCGAGCGTAGCTGTCATTTGAACGGCGATCGTCGCCACGGCAGGAAGCACCGCATCCAGCAACGAAACGTTGTACGGCAGAGGAATATCCGGCACTGCAAGCCGCGCGACCGGCGCATCCAGCTTGAGAAAAGCCTCCCGCGCCACCACAGCCGCAATCTCCGCGCCGAATCCAGCGGTCATCGTGTCCTCATGCACGATGACGCAGCGATGCGTTCGCTGCACCGAAGCCAGCACGGTATCGCGATCCCAGGGAACGATGGTGCGCAGGTCGACGACCTCGACCGACGCCCCGGTCTGGTCTCCGATCTGGGTTGCGGCAAGCAGACACCGCTCCACCATCGCGCCCCAGGTCACGACCGTCAGATCGTCTCCCGCCCGCACCACCTTCGCCAGCCCCAGCGGAAGCACAAACCCGTCGCCCGGGTACGGCCTGCGCGCCCATGCAGCGTCCAACTGCGCGCGGTGTTCGAAGAAGATACTGGGATTTTGGCTGCGCATCGCTGTCCGCAGAAGCCCCGTCGCATCCTCCGCGTTCGATGGATAGATCACCTGCCAGCCGATCGCGTGAGCGAACGTCGCCTCGCTCGATACGCTGTGCCATGGGTCGCCGCACTTCGGCCCGAAGCCGCCCGGCATGCGCACGACGATCGGCGCGCTGAAGCGGTTCGCCGTGCGCCAGCGGATCGAGCCGCAGTCGTTCAACTGCTCGGTGCCGGGATCGGCATACTTGCGAAACTGAATCTCCGCCACCGGCCGCAGACCAGCCTGTGCCATCCCCACCGCGTTGCCGATGATGCCCTCCTCCGAGAGGCTGCTGTCGAAGACGCGATCCGGCCCGAACGCCGCCTGCAGCCCCATGGTCGCCGCGTGAACTCCGCCCTTCAAGCCGACATCTTCGCCGAAGATCAGGAGCTTCGGGTTGGTCTTCAATTCATGCTCGAGCGTGCGCCGGATCGCGGTCAGCATGTTGATGCGCGCAGGCTCAGGCGGCGCGGGCGCAGAGGCGTCAACAGATGACTCCTCTTCGGAGAACAAATACCGCACGACGCTCGCCTCGGTGGCCTCCGGCTCCTCGGCGGCAAGCGCCTCCGCAAACCCGCGCTGCACCTCAGCCTCTGCCTCCTCTTCATACCGCGCCCACTCCGCTTCCGAGATCGAAGACGGCACCAGGTACAAACGAAGCGCGATCAAAGGATCCTGCAGCCGCTCCTCTGCCACAAACTCGCTGCTCTTGTACGCCTGCGTATCCTGCCCGGAGTGGCCGCTCAGCCGCGGCATCGCCAGCCGGATCATCACCGCGCCCCCGCCGCCGCGCACCTCCGAAACCGCCTCCGCGATCGCTCGCGCGGTTCCCCCGCCATCCCGCGTGTCGGCCTCAAGAATCTTCAGGCCGCCGAAGGACGCAAGGTTCTTCGCGATATTGCCACCGGGCGTCTGCACGGTTGAAGGAACCGACAAGCCATAGCCGTTGTCTTCGATGAAGAACAGCATCGGCAACCTGCGCGTTGCGGCGATGTTCAGCGCCGACCAGAAGCCGTTGGTCGCGACCGACCCATCCCCGCCCAGCACGACCGCGATGGCCCGCTTGTAGCTCTCATCTTTCAGGGTCTCGGCGTGATAGCGAATCGCATGCGCCCAGCCGGCCGTGGTGGTGTACTGGGTCCCCACGCCGCCGGCCATCGGCAGCACCGTCGGACCGCCCGTACTCGGCATGTTGAAGACCACGCCGATATCCCGTCCATCGCTGATCCCGCCGCCCTTGCCCATCCCGCTCTTCAGCGCATCGGTGACGCTGAGGCCAAGCGTAAGCAGCAACGGCCGCGAACGATAGTAGCCGCTCGCCGCATCGTGCTTCTCCGTAATCAGCGTCCCGAGAAGAATCTGCGCCAGCTCATGCCCGCGCGCCGAGAACTGATACAGTATCTTTTTTTCCGGCAGCAGCTTCGTCTCTTCGAGATCGTCGAGCGCCCGCGACAGCAGAAACGTCTTCACCACCCGCCGCCAATCGAAACCGGCAGCGGCCTCCGAACTACCGGCGACCTCGTTCTTACTTGCGCGATCCATCCGCTCCTTTGATCTCCTGGTGAGTGTCGACACGGTCATTGCCTCGCGTTTCCTCCGAAGTTCTCGCCCGGTGAATATACGATGCCGGGGCTAGGAAAAAGCTATACCTAAAATGTGATCTGACACAAACGTCCCGCGTTTCGCAAGTCAAAGGCACGGGTAGTAATTACCTCTCCCGCTCAACCGAGCGCCCCCCGCAACGTCCCGTGCGCCTGCTGCACGGAGATTCGCACCTGCCCGTCCGCTGTCGCGGCCTGATGGACAGAGCGACGACCTGAACTGTGGCCAGAGGAGTTAATGCAACAAAGCCTGATGCGTCACATCCGGGAACCTAACGTCGCGGCGTCGATCTCGTTCTCCCACCGCGCGATCACAAGCGTAGCCACGCCGTTCCCAATCATGTTGACCACCGCCCGGAACATCGCCATAAACCGATCGATTCCAAGGATCAGCGCCATACCGGCGACAGGAATCGTCGGCACCACCGACAGCGTCGCGACGAGCGCGATGAACGATGCTCCCTGCACACCGCTCGCGCCCTTCGACGTAAGGATGGCTACCGCGAAGATCGTCAACTGCTGCATCAACGTCAGGTGAGTGCCCGTAGCCTGCGCCACGAAAAGTGCGGCCAGCGTCATGTACAACGCCGTTCCGTCCGTGTTGAAGATGTATCCGGTGGGCACCACCAGACCCACCAGCGCCTTTGAACAGCCGATTGTTTCGAGCTTCTCCATTAGCGTCGGCATGGCCGCCTCCGACGAGACCACGGACAGCACCAGCAGAATCTCTTCCTTGATGTAGAGCAGGAACTTGAAGATGTTAAACCCCGCCGCCAAGGCAACGCCGCCCATCACCACAATCACAAAAAATATCGATGTCAGATAAAACGTCCCGATGAGTTTGAGCAGAGGCGCAAGCGACGCAATGCCGTACTTGCCGACCGTGAACGCCATGGCGCCGAAGGCCCCGATCGGAGCCAGACGCACCAGGAGGTTCACCACGGCGAAGACCGCCTGCGTGACGGTATCGAGCAGCGCCAGCAGAGGCTTCCCGCGCTGGCCCAGCGAGGAGAGCGCAAAGCCGAAGAGCAGAGCAACCAGCAGCACCTGCAGGATGTCTCCCTTGGCGAAGGCATCGACCACCGTCGTGGGTATTATGTGCATCAGGAAGTCGGTGACGCCCATGGCCTTGGTCTGGCCTACGTAGCCGGAGACAGCCTTGGCGTCGAGTGTGGCTGGATCGACGTGGAAGCTGCCTCCTGGATGCACTACGTTGCCCACCACCAGGCCAAGGAAGAGCGCGACCGTCGAGACGACTTCGAAATAAAGCAGGGCCTTGCCCCCCACGCGGCCCACTTTTTTCAAATCCTGCATGCCGGCTATACCCGAAACGACGGTGCAGAAGATGATCGGCGTGATGATCATCGTGATCAGCCGGATAAAGCCGTCCCCCAGCGGCTTCATCGCAATCGCGCGGGCGGGGCTGAAGTAGCCGAGAGCGATGGCGAGCGCAACGGCTACCAGAACCTGGAACCAGAAGGCGAGATAGAACGGAGTGATCCGCTTCGCCAAGCCCGGGAGATCAGGCGCGAGTTGAGCTTTCGAAGTGCTCGTCATCCGTACTCCTTCCACACGCCGCTTGACACCCTCGACTACGTCGCCAGCCCAGCAAACGTGACCGCGCCGCAAAGGAATGCGCGCATGTCGCAGGCCATGACTCTCTCTAGGAAAGAACCGTCTCAGGATCTTCGATCGCCTGGGCAAGATCGCGCAGAAAGGCCGCAGCCTTAGCGCCATCCAGCACACGATGGTCGGACGAGAGCGTCAAGCTCATGACCGGCCGCACCGCAGCCGCACCGCCGACGGCGACGACGCGATCCGCAATCCTTCCCACGGCCAGAATCGCAGCCTGCGGCGGCGTGATAATGGCGCTGAAAGAGTCAATGTCGAACATCCCCAGATTGCTGATGGTGAACGTGCCTCCGCTGAGGTCCGCAGGACGCAGACGATTGGCCCGCGCCCTCTCGGTAAGGTCCCGGCGCTCAGCCGCTATCTCACCCAGAGACTTGCCTGCTGCATTCGAGACCACCGCCGACACCACGCCGCCCTCCACCGCCATGGCAATGGACACGTTCGTTTCAGCGTTCAACTGAATGCCCTCGTCGATCCAGCTGGCATTGACCCGCGGGTGCTTGGCCAGGGTACGCGCCACCAGCGCAACTAAAAGGTCCGTGTGGGTCAGCTTCACACCATGAGACCGATCGACTTCAGGTCCATGCGTCGCGCGTGCCGCGTTCAAGCCGCTTGCATCCACCTCCCGCTGCAGAAAGAAGTGCGGCACCGAGGTCCAGCTCTCGGTCGTCCGCTTCGCCATCTGCTTTCCGATCGAAGACAACGTGTCTCGTGAAGGAGTCCCCTGCTTTCCCGATGCGTTTGACCCCGACGGCGCATTCCCCGCGTCGAGCAGAGCCTGAATGTCGGCCATCAGAATCTCCCCGCCGGGCCCGCTCCCGCGCACTGTGCCGAGGTCGATACCCGCTTCCTTTGCCAGCCGGCGCGCCTTCGGTGAGATCTGCCCCGTGCTCGCCGTCATCGGATCCATAACCCGTTCGGGAGCGCTCTTCGGATCATCGACCCGTTCGGGAGCGCTCTTCGGATCATCGACCCGCTCGGGCGCGCTCTTCGCCTCCGGCACCTTCTGCTTCTCATGTGTTTCTGTAACAGATTCAGGCATTTTTTCTCCCGGCGCAAGAATCCACGCGATCGTCTGCCCGACAGGAATATCTGTCCCCACCTCGCCCGTGACGCCCGCGAGCACGCCATCCGCGGTCGCCTCAACCTCCATCACGGCCTTGTCGGTCTCGATCTCAAGCAGCATTTCGCCCTTGGCCACAGCATCACCCTCCTGCTTGAGCCACGAAACAAGCTTTCCGGTCTCCTGCGCCATCTCGAGCGCAGGCATCACAACGCTAATCGGCATAATATTTTCTTTGGGGGAAGCCGGCCGGTGAGAGCTCGGCGCTACGCCCCCACCCTTTCTTTTTTGGCTCCAGCAGCCAACAGCGCGCGAACGTCTTCGCTTGGCTCGGGCTCCGTCTCGCGTGTGGTCGGCAGCGGTCCACCGACGGTGTGGTAGTGCGCTCCTGCGACCATGAGCTTTTCGGCCGGGAAGCGGGTGATCACCTCGTGACCGGTCTCGGTGACGACGATCTCTTCTTCAATGCGCGCCGCGCTCCAGCCATCTTTCGAAGGCCAGAAGGTCTCCAACGCAAACACCATGCCCGGCTTGATCTCCTGCGGATGATCGAGTGAGACCAGGCGGCTGATGACCGGTTTCTCCCAGATCGCAAGTCCGATGCCGTGACCGTACTGCAGGGCGAAGGCGGCCTCTTCGTTCGGAAACCCAAAGTCCGTCGCCTTCGGCCATACCGCCGCGACCTCTCCCGTGGTCCGGCCCGGCCGGATCAGATCGATCGCCGCATCCAGATAGTCCCTGCAGCGCTTGTAAGCGTCCACCATCGCATGCGACGAGTAGCCGATCGCAAACGTCCTGTAGTAGCACGTCCGATAGCCCATGTACGAGTGCAGGATGTCGTAGTACACCGGATCCCCGGGACGCAGCATGCGATCGGAGAAGACATGCGGATGCGGATTGCAGCGCTCGCCGGAGATGGCGTTGACCGCCTCCACGTACTCCGAACCGAGGTCATAGAGCACCTTGCTCACCAGACCTACAGCTTCGTTCTCGCGCATCCCCGGCTTCATTGCCATGTACAGCTCGTGATACGCCGCGTCGACCATTGCAGCGGATTGATTCAGCAGCGCAATCTCGTCTTTGGTCTTGATGACGCGCGCCTCCGACATCAGCTGCTGGCCATCGACAATGGTGATGCCTTCGCGCTGCAGCGCAAACAGCACCGGCGGCTCAATGATGTCCACGCCCACCGGCTCGTTGTGCAGCCCGCGCATCTCAAGCTCAATCCGAATCTTCTTCGCCACATCCTCCGCCCGGCCATGCTCGGGCGACATCGTGCCGCGCAGCATCGAAATCCCCGAACGCGACCGCTCCCCCAGCCAGGGACAATGCAGCTGATGGTGCCGCGCCGCCGATCCGAAGTCCCACAGGATTGGCTCGTCATTCTGCGGCAGAAGCGTGAAGCGGCTCGCCTTGTCCTGTGCCCAGGTGCCGATGTGCGTGGCAGTGAGGTAGCGGACGTTATTCATGTCGAAGCAGAGCAGCGAACCCATCTCCGACTTCGCCAGCAGATCCTTGGCGCGCGCGAGCCGGTCCTTACGCAGCCGGTCGAAGTCGATCCGCTGCTCCCAATCCACCTGCATCGTTCCGTATGTCGGCTGTGCCATCGCGTGACTCCTGTGCCTGTGTGCTGCCGTTCCTGTTAGACGCTACTGTTTGCGACAGATCTTGCGCGCCGCGTCAAAGACCATCTTTTCGGTCGGCACCGTCAAATCTTCGAGCGGCGGCGAAAATGGAATGGGCACATGCATCGCGCCCATGCGCATCACCGGGCTGTCCAGATCGTAGAAGGCGCCCTCCGCGATCACGGAAGCGAGCTCCGCCGTGACGCCGTAGCGGTGATACCCCTCGTCGATCACGATCACCCGCGAGGTCTTCTTCGCCGAATCGATCAGCGTTCGTTCATCGAGCGGCCAGAGGGTGCGCGGATCAACCACCTCCGCCTCGATGCCTTCCTCGGCCAGCATCTCCGCCGCGCCCAGCGCCACCTGCACCATGCTGCTCGTCGCCACCAGCGAGATGTCCGTCCCCACCCGCTTGATATCCGCAACGCCGAACACAAGCGTATATTCGCCCTCCGGCACAGGCCCCTTAAGCTTGTGGTGCATCATCTTGTCTTCAAAGAAGATCACCGGATTATCATCGCGTATAGCCGTCTTCAACAATCCTTTGGCGTCGTATGGAGTCGAGGGAATCACCACTTTCAATCCAGGCACATGACTGAACCACGCATGCAGCGACTGCGAGTGCTGCGCCGCCGATCTTCGCGAGGCGCCGAGCGTCGTCCGCAATACCATCGGCACCTTCCATTTACCGCCGGACATATAGTGGATCTTCGCCGCCTGATTCACCATCTGGTCCATCGTCAACGTGAGGAAATCGCCAAACATGATGTCGACGATAGGCCGCATTCCCGTCATCGCGGCGCCCACGGCAAGCCCGGTGAATCCAGCCTCCGAGATCGGCGTATCGAGCACACGTTCCACCCCGAACTCCTCCACCAGACCGGACAGCACCTTGAACGGCGTCCCCGCCTCGGCGACATCTTCTCCGAGAATGCAGACGCGTGGGTCCGCCCGCATCTCCTCCGCCAGCGCCTCCCGCACCGCCTGCGCAAAGGTCAACTCCCGCGTCTTTTCTGTCGTCTCTGTCGTCGTGTCAGCCATCGTCGTCCCAGTCGCTTTAGGCCCAGTCGCTTTAGGCCCAGTCGCTTTAGGCCCAGTCATGTTAGGCCCCGTAGTATTAGGCATAAATGTGCTTCTCCACTTCTTCCGGTCCCGGAAACGGCGCCGCCAAAGCGAAGTCCACCGCCGTCTTCATCTCCGCCCGCACCTCCGCTTCAACCGCTGCCAGCGCCGCGGCATCGGCCAGCTTCTCCTGCACCAGCCAACCGCCGTGCAGCTTGATCGGGTCGCGATCCGTCTTCCACTCCAGCTCTTCCTGCTTGGTGCGGTAGTAGTCGCGGGCAATATCGCCAACATGGTGGCCGGTATAGCGATAGGTGTTGCACAGCAGAAAGGCAGGACCCTCACCGGCGCGCGCGCGTTCGATCAGCTTCTTCGCCGCCGCGTAGACCTCCTGCACATGCTGCCCGTTCACCGTCTCGGCGTGCACTCCGAAGGCCGACGCGCGCCCGCAGATATCGCCCGCGGTGGTCTCGCTATAGTGGGTGTACTCGTTGTAAAGATTGTTTTCGCAAACATAGATCACCGGCAGCTTCCACAGCTGCGCGAGGTTCATCTCCTCGTACAGCAGCCCCTGACCGAGCGCGCCTTCGCCGAAGAAGCAGACCGCCACGCGCCCGTTCTTCAAGTGCTTGGCCGAGAAGGCCGCACCGGTCGCAATCCCCATGCTGCCGCCCACAATGGCATTCGCCCCCAGGTTGCCGGTCGTCGGATCGGCGATGTGCATCGAGCCGCCCTTCCCCCTGCAGTACCCCGCCTCTTTTCCCAGAAGCTCCGCGAACATCAGGTCCGGCGATGCGCCCTTCGCGAGGCAGTGACCATGTCCGCGATGGGTGCTGGTCACATAGTCTTCCTTATTCAGCGCCTCGCAAATGCCCACTGCGATCGCCTCTTCCCCCACATACAAATGCGCCAGCCCAGGCATCAGCGCCCGCGTGTACAGCTCATTCACCTGCTCTTCAAACATCCGGATTCGCACCATCTGGCGATAGGCGTGCATCCAAAAATCGTTTGCGGCCGTGGTCTCGTGCGCGCTTTGCTTCAAGACTGTAGTCATTTGCCAACCCCTGTTTGAATGCCCGACATCCGTGCGAGCACATCGAAGATCACCGCAAAGTCAAGCTTCTCCCACTTCAGCGCACGCGCCGCGGTCAGGAACTCGTTGCTCACCGAGGTCGTCGGCAGAGGAACATTCAACTGCCGCCCAAGCTCGAGCGCCAGCAGCATGTCCTTCTGCATCATGTTCACGTCGAACCAGGCCTCCTCCGGCTGCTCCAGCACGAAGGGCCCGCGATACTTGATCATCGGCGAAGCAATCGCGCTATGCGTCAGCACATCCACCGCGACCTCGCGCTTGATCCCGCTCTTCTCCGCCAGCAGCACGCCCTCCGAGAAGGCCAGCATCTGCACCGCAAGACTCAGGTTCGACGCGATCTTGATCGAGAGCGCCAGTCCGTTGCCGCCCACGTGCGTCACCTTCGGCCCGAGTTCGAGCAGCAGCGGCTTGAGTCGCTCGAAGGTCTCCGGCCGGCCGCCCACCATGACCGAGAGCTGCCCCTGCTGCAGCGTAATCACGCTTCCCGACACTGGCGCATCCATCATGTCGCTGCCCAGAGCCCGAACCTTCTCGGCCATCGCACGGCTCAGGTCCGGACCCACGGTGCTGATATCGACGAAGACCTTGCCCTTACCCAGCCCCGCAAGCACTCCGTCCGGACCTTCCATAACCTGTGTCAGCGCCGGTCCATTGGTCACCATCGCAAACACAACATCCGCCGCCGCCGCCACCTCGCGGGGAGTCCGGGCCAGGTTCATTCCCTTCTTCACCAGCCAGTCCGCCTTTGCCGCCGTGCGGTTATAGCCGGTCACCGCGTGTCCTTTGCCAAGCAGCCGGTCCACCATCTGACCGCCCATCACTCCAAGTCCGATAAAGCCCAGATTTTTAGAGCCGAGATTCGCCATTCGCCTTTCCCTTTCGCCTAGGTCTTTCGCCTACGCCTTTCGCCTTCTTGCGCTCTTGATTTCCTCACGTCCGCGGACACTGCCATCGAATCCTCCCGGACCTGCTCCAGATGCGCCCGCATCGCCTTCCGCGACTTAGATGCGCTCCGCTGCTCGATCGCCGCGAGGATCAGCTTGTGGTGCACCTGCCCGCGATCCGGTCCGCCGGTCACAGCGAAGATCCCCATTCGCTGCTCCCGCAGCACCCCCACCAGCGAGTCAAGCAGGGACAGAATCAGCGGATTGCCCGCGGCTTCGGCAAGCGCGAGATGGAAATCCAGATCGGCTTCGATGTACGCGTCCGGGTGGTCCATGCTGCGGTCCATCACCGCGACTGCCTCGCGCATCATCACCAAGTGCTGCTCGCCAATCCGCACCGCAGCCAACGCCGTGAACTCCGGCTCCAGAATCTCGCGCATCTCGACGACATGAGTCGAGTTCTGCAGGTCGCCGCCCTTCAGCAGCGAATGGAGCGAGTTCCGCATCGACTGCGATCGCCCCGACGTAACGAACGTGCCCCGGCCCGAATACGCCTCGACAAGACCCTTCTCGCTCAGCGTCTTCACCGCCTCCCGGACCGCCGTGCGGCTTACTCCGAACTGCTGAGCCAGCTCGCGTTCGGCCAGCAGCTGCTCGCCCGGCTTGAGCCGCCCATCCTTGATCGACGCTTCAATCTGCTCCACGATCTGCTCATAAAGCCTCGACGCACGCACCGCCTTATACATAAGCATCTCCTTCCACCGGCCGCTCACTTCCGGGGGCCTGGTCGAAACTGTATACAGGATGCCATGGTTCGCGCTGCTCATCGTCTTGGCTTTCCCCTTCCAAAGGTATGTGGAATGGCGGTTGGACCACGTTCCTGATTCCTGAGATCGATTCGATGTCTAGCGGTTATACCACGTGCCCAGCTATCTCGTAAATCAGGCGCCGCAAACCTCATCTCTCCATCCACACCGTCTTGATGTTGGTGAACTCCCGGATCCCGAACGGCCCCAGCTCACGGCCAAATCCCGACTGCTTCACACCCCCAAACGGCACGCGAGGGTCCGACGCCACCATCTTGTTGACGAACACCATCCCGGCATCCAGATCGCGAACAAATCGGGCCTGCTCCTGTTCGTCCTGCGTCCACACACTCGCCCCCAGGCCGAACCGCGTGTCGTTGGCAATTCGAATCGCCTCCTCGGCATCCCTCACTCGAAACAGCGACGCGACCGGCCCGAAAAACTCTTCGCTGTACGCCGGGGAATCTTTGGGTATATCCGTCAGCACGGTCGGCGGATAAAAACTGCCCGCGCCCTCCATCGGCTTGCCGCCGGTCAACAATCGCGCCCCGGCTGCAATCGACTTCCGCACATCCCGATCCAGATCGTCCAGCGCGCTCCTTGACGCGAGCGGCCCAAGCTCCGTCTTCGGGTCGAGCGGATCGCCCACCTTCAACGCCTCCATGCGCCGGACGAACTCCGCCTCAAACCGGTCCGCGATACTCTCTTCCACCAGAAAGCGCTTCGCCGCAATGCACGACTGCCCATTGTTCGCCACCCGCGCCTTCACCGCCGTCGCCACGGCAGCGTCGAAGTTGGCGCTTCGCATCACGATGAACGGGTCGCTTCCTCCGAGCTCCAGAACCACCTTTTTTATGTGTTTTGCCGCGGAAATGCCCACTTGTATCCCCGCGCCCTCGCTTCCCGTGAGCGTCGCCGCGACGATTCGCCGGTCCCCCAGAATCGTATCCACCTTCGCGGACCCGATCAACAGCGTTTGGAACACGCCTTTTGTAAATCCCGCGCGAAGAAACACGTCCTCCAATGCCAGCGCACTCTGCGGAACGTTTGAGGCATGCTTCAACAGCCCCACATTGCCCGCCATCAGCGTCGGAGCGACAAAGCGTACTACCTGCCAGAACGGATAATTCCACGGCATGATCGCCAGCACCGGACCCAACGGCTGATAGCTGACATAGCTCCGGCTGGCGCTGGTCTCCACTACCTCATCGGCGAGGAAACGTTCCGCGTGCTCAGCGTAGTACCGGCACGCCGAGCCGCACTTGACCGCCTCGTCGATGGCCGACTGGATGGGCTTGCCCATCTCGAGACTCATCATGCGGCCAAACGCATCCTTCTCCGTCTCGAAGATCTCGGCAGCCTTCAGCATCCGCTCGGCGCGATAGGCGAAGCTCGTCGTCCTGTACTGGGCAAAGGTCGCCGCAGCCAGATCCACCCTGGTCGCTAACTGCTCGTCGGTCAACTCATCGAAGGCCTTCAAGATCTCGCCCGTCGCCGGATTTACGCTTGCAATCGCCATCGGTCGCCCTCTCGCCAGAGCCTCGCCGACAACGGCAATGCTGTGGTCTGACACTTATACCGCACCAGCCCCAATTCCTGTCAAGCCTCGCGCGCAAAGAGATTTCGCTAAATCCTTCTTGACGATTTACAGAGGCCGGTGGTAATGCTGTCCTACCAGAAAATCAGGGGGCATACCCGAAGTGAAACTTTCAAGCACGAGATCCCACAGCACGAAAACGACATGGCACGCGGCGATGGCCGTTCTGTTATCCGGAGCGTTGTGCTTGCTGGCCTGCGCACCCGCCAACGCGCAAACCGACACCGGACGCATCCTCGGCGACGTCATCGACCCCTCCGGAGCGGTTGTCCCCAACGCCATCGTCACCATCACCGATCTTCAGCGGGGCACCACACGCACCCTCAAGACCAGCGAAGCCGGAGAGTACGTCGCACCCAACCTGATCTCCGGAAACTACAAGGTCCGCATTGAGGCCCAGGGCTTCAAAGCAAGCGAACGCACCGTCGAGGTCGACGTCGCCACCGATGTCCAGAGCGACTTTACGCTGCAGGCCGGACAGATGAGCGATACCGTCACCGTCACCGCGGAGGTCCCGCTGATGAACACCACCTCCTCCAGCCTGGGCGGCACCCTGAGCAACAAGGAGATCAACGACCTGCCCCTCAACGGACGCAACTACGAAAACCTGCTGCAACTGCGGCCGGGCATCGTACGCTACCCCGGCGGGGGCTTCTCGACCACCAGCACCAACGGCCTGCGTGCCGAGGATAACGCCTACATCGTCGATGGCCTCTTCAACAGCGAACCTTTCTCCGGTCAGAGCATCATCAACGGAGCCGGCGTCGCCGGCGACTCCGCCACGATTCTGCCTGTCGACGCCATCCAAGAGTTCAATGTCATCGAGAATCCTCCGGCCGAGTACGGCTGGAAGCCCGGCGCCATGGTCAACGTCGCCCTCAAATCCGGCACCAACAACCTGCACGGAACCGCCTTTGCCTTTGGCCGCACCACCGCCCTCGACGCTCGAAACTACTTCAATACCGTCGCCGCCGGAGCGAAGAATCCACGTGAACTCACCCAGTACGGCGGTAGCGCCGGCGGCCCCATCCTCAAGGACAAGCTCTTCTACTTCGGATCCTACGAAGGCCAGAGCTATTCGGTCAGCAGCATCAGCCAGCTTTCCACCCCGGCTACCGTCTCGCTCGGCGGCAACCCGCTCACCAGCGTGCCCGACGCCATCGCCGCCGTCCAAGCCGCGGGCATCACACCCAGCGCGCCGAGCCTGCAAATCGGCGGCTGCAAACTCGGTCCGCCGATCACCTGCGACGGCTCCGGCTTTCCCGCCAACAACGGCACCAACGCCGCAGGCCCCACCACCATCAACTACGGCCTGCCCAATGATGTCAAAACCGACGACGCCGTGGCCAAGATCAACTATCAGTTGAACGACAAACACTCAATCAACGGACTGTACTTCTTCGGAAACAACAACGGCACCGTCTCGGACGCCAATCAGTTGCAGACCAAGTGGCTCACGCAGATCCATACCCGCGCGCAGGTCGTTGGCCTCGGCTGGACCTGGATCCTCAATCCGAATCTTCTGAACGAAGCCCGTTTCGGCTACAACAGGATTTATCAGCCCACCTTCCCTAACGATCACAATGTCCCGGCCACCGCCTACGGCTTGAATACCGGCGTCACCAATCCGCTGTACGGCGGCCTGCCGCGCATCAACCTCTCCGACTATTACAACTTCCCGCAGGAACTCGGAGGGTTCAACTGGCCCAAGGTGCAAGGCCCCGACGTCCGCTATCAGTTCATCGACCATGTCTCCTATACGCGCGGCAAAAACGCCTTCAAGTTCGGAGGCGAACTGCACCGCGACAGCTTCCAGGGCGGCGCCTACGGAGGAGTTCGCGGCCGCATCAAATTCGGCTACGGCACCGACGCCTTCCCCGGCGCCACCTCGCTGGAAGACTTTTTCGCGGGGGTTCCAAACTCCGGCAGTCTGCTCACCGGCGATCCCACTCGAAGCATCCACAACTATGGGTTTGCCCTGTTCGCGCAGGATGACTGGCGCCTCACCAAGAACATCACCCTCAACCTTGGCCTTCGCTGGGACCTCAACACCGTCGTCAAGGAGGCCAACAACCTGCTCGGCAACTTCGATCCTGCGCGCGGCCTCGTCCAGGTCGGCCAGGGAATCAGCGGGCCCTATAACGGCGACCACACCCAGTTCGCCCCTCGCGCCGGCTTCGCCTGGGACATCGCCGGCAATGGCAGAACCGTCGTCCGCGGCGGCGGCGGACTGATCTACGAGACCGTCAACTGGGAGTCCTTCCTCGCCCTCAACAACTCGCTCGGCATCAGCACCATCCCCACCGGAGCTCTCGGCGTCGGTCCGGGAGGCGCCCAGGGCACAGGCTCCATCGCCGTCGGCACGGTCAACTTCGTCGGCGCAAATCTCAACTGGAATGCCGGATACAACGGCGGCCCCGCCACGGTCTTCCCGAGCGGCACCATTAACTGCGGAGCCAATCCCTGCAGCATTCTCGGCATGTACCAGAACTTCCGCACCCCCGAGGTCTTCAGCTGGAACCTCGATCTGGAGCATAGCTTCACTCCCAATCTCACCCTCGAAGCGGCCTACGTCGGCACCCACGGCACCAAGCTGCTCGGCATTCACGACATCAACCAGAATGTGCCTGCTCTCGATACCGCACAGGACGAGCAATCCGGCCGCCCCTTCAACGCGCAATACCCCTTCCTCAGCTTCATCTACCAGATGGGCAATATCTATCGGTCCAACTACAATGGCCTGCAGATGACCTTCACCGGTCGCAACTACCACAACTTCACCTTCGTCGCCGGCTACACCTACTCTCATGCGCTAGACAACGTGGGCGCCAACTGGGACTTCGGCGCAGGCTCCGGACTGCCGCAGAACAGCGCGCAGCCCCAGCTCGAATACGCCAGCAGCGACTTCGACATCCGCCATCGCTTCACCCTCGCCGCGACCTATGCCATTCCCGGCCGCGATGGCTTTGCGCAGTCGTTGAAAGGCTGGGAGGTCAACTCGATCGTCAGCATCTACGGCGCCCAACCCTGGGGGCCGATCGATACGGGCAACGACTTCAGCCACACCGGAGAAGCCGTTGACCGCTGGGACTTCTTCGGCGATCCAGCCGACTTCAAGTCCGGCGCCACTCCCACGCCTTACCTCGCCGGGGCCGATGCCCTTAATGATCCGGTCTGCACCGCGCACGCCCGGTCGCTTGTCACCCTCGGCGCAGGCGGATGCTACAAGGTCAAAGGCTCCGTCATGACCCCGCCCGCTCCCGGCACCTTCGGCCTGATGGGCCGGAACACCTTCCGCGACGCAGGCTTCAACAATTGGGACTTTTCGCTCGACAAGAACTACAGATTCCACGAGCGTTTCGGGGCGCAGTTCCGCGCCGAGTTCTTCAACTTCCTCAATCATCCCAACTTCGCCAATCCGTTCGGCGGTCAGAACGGGTGGGGCCACAACGATCCCTCTGTCCCGGGCAGCGGAGGCTTCGGCTGCGGCTGCGCGACTCCCGACGTTGCTGCTTCGAACCCCGTCATCGGATCCGGAGGAAGCCGCGCCGTGCAGCTTGGCCTCAAGCTCTCCTTCTAGTTCGGAAGCGGTTTCTCCGAAATGGTTCCAATTTGCAATTCCGTACACAAAGCACGATCGACAATGAAACTCCCGGAGCAAACAGAAATGGTAAGTATCCCGTCTCACAGCTTCCACACTCTCCTGGCCGCATGCATGATGTTGCTGCCCACCATCGCTTTGGCGCAACAGAAGGAACGAACCCTCGACGAGATCAAGGTTGAGGCGATCCATCGCGCAGAAGTCGGCGGGTATCCGCTGATTGGCATGCATCCCGAGGATGTTCGCGAAGCTTTCGACCACATCCACACCTCCGACAAGGACGAGTGGGCCAGAGCCTTCATCGCTGTCGGCGACCGCTACATGGCCGAGGGCAAGGCCATCCAGAGCACGGACCGGAAAAAGGCCGACGCCGACTACATCCGCGCCTGGCATATCTACTCCTTCGGCCGCTGGCCCGTTGAAGCCTCGCCGATGAAGAAGGTCGCCTACCAGAAAGCGATCGACGCCTTCCTGACCCACGCGCAGTTCATGGACCCCAAGCTCGAAGTCGTCCATATTCCGTTCGAAGGCAAAGAGATTACCGGCTATGTGCGCCTCCCCAAGGGAGCCACCGGTCCGGTGCCGATGATCTTCGCCGTCAACGGACTCGACAGCCGCAAGGAAGATCTCGCCGAAAGCTTCGGCGCCATTCTGCCCTACGGCATCGGCTTTATCGCCGTCGACGGCCCTGGCACCGGCCAATCGCCGGTCAAGGCCAGCCCCACCGCCGACCGCATGCTGTCGAGAGTGCTCGACTATCTCGCCACCCGGCCGGAGGTCGACAAGACCCGCATCGCCATGCATGGCGTCAGTTGGGGAGCCTACTGGGGCGCCAAGATGGCCATCGTTGAAAAGACTCGTCTGCGAGGCGTCAGCGTGCAATCGCCGCCGACCGACCTCTTCTTCTCGAAAGACTACGTCCTCAACTCGCTGCTCGGCAATCGCGAGTATCTCTTCGACCAGGTCCCTGCCATAATGGGCATCTTCGAGAACATCACGACGCTCGACCAGGTGGTCGACGAGTTCGCGAAGATGTCGCTGGTCAACCAGCATCTGCTCGGCAAACCGACCTGCCCCATGCTCATCCTCGCGGGGGTGCGCGACACCCAGGTTCCCATCTCCGATGTCTACAAGCTGCTCAGCAGCGGCGATGTTCCGAAGGATGCCTGGATCAACCCCGAGGGGGGCCACCTCGGACGCCAGGTAGGAGTCTGGCCGGACCCAAAAATCTTTGGTCAGATCATCCTTCCCTGGCTGGCCCGCGACCTTGGCGTACCGCCGCTCAGCCCGAAGCCTTAGTCGCCATGCTTTGCGCTCCGCTACCCTGATCGCGCAATTCGGAAGTGTCGCCTCGCCGCACCAAAGACCAGCGATAACTGCAAAACATTTCACCTGGAAATTTGGATCCATGGAAGTTTTGTTGTCGCGGTTCCTCAGGAGAATAGTAAGAATTAGTTTCTCGTTCTGTGAGGCATATCCGGTAGGGCAGTTCGTTTGGAAGAAGGAAAGACCATGCGAAGACACAAGTTCAGGTTCGGTCCTCTGCTTGCGCTGCTCGGACTGTGGCTCTCGCCCGCCCTGCAAGCACAGCATCCCCCGGGGAAGCAGGCCGGGGCCGAGCAGATCAGCGTGCTCACCCTGGTCGGCCGCCCACTTCCCATCGTCGTGGGAGAGATGCGCGGCACCTTCGCCAGATACGGCATTGAAGTCAAGACACAGAACTTCGCCAACTCCGGATTGATGAGGAAGGCTCTCGCAGACGGTAACGGAAATCTCGCCTATGCCGCGGTCGATAATGCCGTAGCCATGGTCGAACTCTCCGGCGCAAAGGTCGCAATCGTATCGGGCGGGGAAGGCTCGCAGAACGAACTCATCGTACAGGCCGAGATCAAATCGTTCGAGGATCTCCGCGGCAAGACTGTTCTGGTCGATGCGGTAAACACCGCCTATGCCTTGCAGTTGAAGGGCATTCTGCTGCTGCATGGAATGCGCGCCGGGCGGGACTACGAGCTCAACGCCTTTGGCGCAACCCCACTCCGCCTGAAGGCTCTCGTCGAACACAAAGAGCAGACAGGCTCCATGCTCCCCCCGCCTTTTTCCATCGAGGCCAGGCGCTCCGGTCTCGTGAGTCTCGCCTCCGTCTCAGCGGCCCTCGGAGCGTATCAGGCCGGCGGCCACTTCGCCGAGAGACAGTGGGCCCAGCAGCATCGCGACCTCCTGGTGCGATATCTTGCGGCGTATATCGAAAGCCAGCGCTGGCTGATGGAGCCGGATCATAAACAAGAGGTTATCGACCTGATGATGAAAGAGAATCACCTCGATCCCGAGGTAGCCGAAGAAACGTACATGCTCAGTGTGACGCGCGCCGGCGGCTTTGAAAAAGATGCACGACTCGACCCGGACGGCTTCCGGAATGTCCTCAAGCTGCGGGCCGACGTAGAAGGTCAATGGAACGGGCAGCCACCACCGCCGGACAAATACTACGACAGCAGCTACTACGACGCAGCTCTGGCAAGTGTCCGCTGAATCGCAATGCCTCGGGTCAGCCGGTTCTTTGCGGCTCTCTGGAACTCCCCAGAGCGTGATCCACAGTGACTGCCGCTGGAGGAAGATTGATGAAGAAATACCCAACGCCATGAAAGCATTCATGCAGCATGAGCATGTTGTCGTGTTAGCTGGTTGCGACCGGAATCGCCCTTATGTTTAATAGCCGCGGCTAGAGAATCGCTTGGAGCATCGTCGCTCTGTCGGTCGCCGACCATAGTCGGGTCCAAAGCACCCAATCTTTAGAGCTTCATGCGGCAGGTGTGACGATCAAGAGCCAAGGATGGTCTTGCAAGACTTACGTGCTCAAGACCTACGTACTCAAGATTTACGTACTAACGAGCAGCCATAAATCCAAAATACAAGCGTGCTCGATCGGTCGTTTTCTTGACCCAAGACTCACCCATGAGCCGACATCTTAGCGGAAATGCCGGCCGTTTCCTCCACCACTCTTGCTTACGAGAAGTTGTTGACACTCTTCTCGCCGGTGCTGTATGTTGTCGGTCGTTCCCTGTTTGAACCGTTTCAAAGGATCAAGAGAAAAGAGGACCTCCATGAAGATTCAGAGATGCGTGCTTAGCGTTCTGTTCGCCGTCGTAGCCCTCGGTCCTCACTTCTGTCGCGCCCAGGCGGTCGGCAGCATCTCGGGAAACGTGTCCGATAGCACTGGAGCCGTGATCCCTGGAGCTCAGGTGGAGGTGCAAAACCAGGGTACGAGTGAAGTTCGGAGCGTCCGGACCGACGGGGCCGGGCACTTCACCGTGCCGCTTCTACCGATCGGGATTTATAGCGTATCCGTGTCCGAACCGGGATTCCAGGAAGTGACGATTAAAGACGCCACGCTTGAAGTGCAGCAGAACATGGTCGTGGCTATCAAGATGAACGCTGCGAGCGTAACGAACCAGGTGGAGGTCATGAGTGACGAATCGCAAGCGCAGTTGCAGACAGCGGATGCAACCCTCGGGCAGGTCATTCACGCCGATCAGGTAGCGCAGCTTCCGCTCAACGGCAGGGACTTCGTACAGCTGGCGCTGCTTAGTCCAGGCACATCTCGAGGGGAGCAGCCTGGAGACTTCCTCAACGGCGGCAACAGCAGCGAAGTATCCTTTCGAGGCAGCGTCTCGCTTTCGGTTCAGGGCATGCGTGAAAATGCAAACGACTGGCGGTTGGATGGCGTGGATGATAACGAGCTGACCGCGGGCGGGGTCGGTTTCCTGCCGCAAATCGATGCCATTCAGGAGTTCTCGGTGCTGACCTTCAATTACTCGGCGCAATATGGAAGCCGCGCCGGGAGCACCGTTCTCGTCAGCACCAAATCTGGGACAAACAAATTTCATGGCAGCGCCTTTGAGTTTCTCCGTAATGACGCGCTCGATGCACGCAACTACTTTGACCCTCCCAAAAAAGGCAAATACATACAAAATGAGTTTGGCTTTTCTTTGGGTGGCCCGATCTTCCGCGATAAAACATTCTTCTTCGGCGACTTTCAAAGCAACCGTATTCGCCAGGGACTGCCGATCCTGAGCCAGGTTCCTACAGCCGACCAGAGGAATGGAATCTTCACCGGAACGCCGATCTTCGATCCCTCATCGACTCACGTGGTCAATGCGGCGACCGGTCAACTAGCCCGAAACGAATTTGCGAATGACATTATCACCACGCCCGATCCGATCGGTCAGGCGATCCTCAATCTCTACCCACTGCCGAATGGCTCCTACGTTGGTGGTTATAACTATCTTGCCAACCCAGTGAAAACGCTCAATGACAATCAATTCGATGTTCGCATCGATCATCAGTTCAGGGCAGCTGACCATTTGTTTGCCCGCTTTAGCTGGGATGACGCACAGCAATTCATTCCTTCCGGCTTGCCGGGATTCGGCGCTGCCAACGCTTATGCAAGCACGCAAACATTCCGGACCCATTCCCGCAACGTTGCCATATCCGAGACACACGTCTTCTCCCAAAATGTTGTGAATCAACTGACGGCTGGATACAACCGCGATTTTAACTACATTACGTCGTTCGGAGACGGATCAAGTGAGTCGGCAAAGCTGGGAATTCCGGGCGCGAACCTGGGCGCATATCCCTCGTCCGGACTCACTGAAATGAATATTTCTGGAATCAATCCGATTGGAGATCGAGGATACTCTCCATTTCAAGGAGGAACCAATATCTTTCATGATTGGGACAACCTTGAAATAATTCACGGTGCTCATGCCTTGAACCTTGGCTTTGACT
The DNA here is from genome assembly GCA_965277335.1 of Edaphobacter sp. GTDB lineage: Bacteria > Acidobacteriota > Terriglobia > Terriglobales > Acidobacteriaceae > Edaphobacter. Next base: position 84,469 of record CBDICJ010000002.1, read on the forward strand.
TCCGCGCGATGCAGGAGAACACGCTAGGCGACTTCTTCTTCGCAGGCTCGTTTTCCTTCGATCCTAACTTCACCGGGCAGTTCTGCGGAGTCACTTCATCGACTTGCTCGAGCAATAACAGCTTTGTCAGCGGCAGTGGACTCGCGAGCATCTTGCTTGGCCTACCGACATCCGGACAGAGAAGTGACGAGTTGGATGGCTATCTCCGTGGCCGTAGGTGGAAGGAGTACCGCGGATATGCGGAGGATAAGTGGACGGTAACACCGAAGCTGACACTCAACCTTGGCGTCGCTTATGGCGTGACGACCCCCTTATCGGAATCGGCAAACCGGTTTGCCAACTTCGATTTTCTGACAGGCAAGCTTTCCGTAGCGGGCCAGAATTCCGATAAGAATGTAGGCATTCAGTATGACTACTCAAATATCGAGCCGCGCTTCGGCTTTTCCTACTCGCCACTCAACTGGACCAAGACAGTCCTGCGCGGTGGCTATGGAATCTTCCACGATGTGTCTGCACAGAGTGGCGCCGGAGGTCTACAACAGAACCCTCCGTTCGTGAATGAGTATGGTTTCTTCTCTGACAACATTACGCCAGTACGTACCTTGGCGACTGGGTTTCCCGATAACAGTCAAAGGCAGGATCCCGCTACCTACACGGGAAATCTAACAGCAGAAGATGTGAAGTATAAACAAGGATTGATCCAGCAGTACAACGTAAATATTCAGCAGGAGCTGCCATCCTCGACCATTCTCACCGTCGCTTACGCTGCGAGTCACGGAACGCGCCTATTGGATAAGGGGATCAATCTCAATACAGCGCCGCCCGGACCGGGATTCAATGATGCAGCGCGCCGGCCATATCCCCAGTACAACACCATCTCCGGATTTACCTCGCACGGCTGGGTCAACTATCGATCGCTGCAGGTCAAGGCGGAGAGGCGCGCAACACAAGGTTTGTACCTGCTTGCCTCTTATACCTACAGCAAGACACTTACAAACGGCATGACTTCCGATACTATCTCAGACCCGGGTGTGCCCTACTATCCTCTCGTCCCGTTCCCGAATGCGGATAAAGGGCTCGGCACCACCGATCTGCGTAACAACTTCACCCTGAGTTTTCTGTATGCCTTTCCGTTTGGGGCGGGACAAAGGTTTGGAGCTCATCTAAACCGTGCATCCGACGCTTTACTGGGCGGGTGGCAATCGAACGCCATCGTCTCGGCACATAGCGGTTTCCCTTTGGGTATGCAGGAAGATGTGAACAACTCTGGAACTGGAATTATTACCAGACCTGACCTCGTCTGCGACCCCAATCTTGGGAGTAAAGCGACGGTCAATGAATGGTTCAATACGGCCTGCTATCAGCCTCCGGCCGCCGGATTGCTAGGGAATGCTTCACGCACCTTTGGATATGGACCTCGCCAGACCAACGTAGACTTCTCGCTCTTCAAGAGCTTTCGTATCTACGAAAAGCAATCGCTTGAGTTCAGGTCGGAGTTCTTCAACATCTTCAATCACACTCAATTCGCAACTCCGGATCAGTTCCAGGGCGATCCTACTTACGGCGCCATCTCAGCCACGGTGAACAACAATCGGCAGATCCAGTTTGCCCTCAAGTATCTCTTCTAAGGAAATTCTGAAATGACTCTGTCCACGCCAAGCCGTGTAAGCCGGCGCACCTTTCTGAGGGGAAGTAGCACTACCTTCTTGACAGCAGCAACCTGCACCTCCATTCCTTCCCTCCTTGCGGCATCTGCGCAGCAGAAACCGGCGACGGAGTCCACCGCCCACCGCGTCATTATCGATACGGACCCGGGCGTTGACGATGCTTTTGCCCTTTTGCTTGCGATGCACTCGAAAGAGCTGAACATAGAAGCGATTACCGCAGTATCTGGAAACGTGCCATTGGAGCTGACGCTCGCCAATGCACTCCGTCTTGTAGAGATCGGCGGACGCAGCGACATTCCTGTCGCTGGGGGAGCCGCTCACCCCCTGGTACGCAGATCGGTGACCGCTGCTTACGCCCACGGAGAGAATGGTCTCGCAGGCGTGGAATTTCCGGAGGCTCGCATCAAGCCCGTAGGAGAGCACGCGGTCGACCTCATGACACGAATCGTGCGCAGTCATCCCGGTGAAGTGACCATCGTCGCAATCGGGCCGCTCACTAACGTCGCTCTCGCCTTGGGGGCCGATCCGGCCTTTCCTAAGATGGTCAAGCAAATCGTCCTCATGGGAGGATCTCTGACCGGAGGAAACGTGACACCGGCTGCGGAGTTCAACTTCTATGTAGATCCGGAAGCGGCCGCCGCGGTCTTCGGATCCGGCGTGCCGATTACGATGGTGGGGTTGAATGTGACGGAGCAGGTGCAGCTTAACGAGACCCACGTGCAACGTCTCGAAGCCGCTGGCAATCCTTCGAGCCGTGCACTTGCTCGCATTGCCAGGAGCAGCCTGGCCTCGATGCGCAGGCAAGGCTACAAAGGCGGCTTCAGCATGCATGATCCACTCGCCGTAAGCGTATTGCTTGACCCTGGCGTCCTTACCCTTGGCGACTACCACGTCGAAATAGAGATAGCCGGGTCCATGACAGCCGGTATGAGCCTTGGGTACACGAAAGGCCGAATGAGCTACTCGGCCCCCCTGCAATCGGGACCCGAAATTAAACCTGAACAGAACGCAGGAGCGAACGCCAAAGTTGCCACGGCAGTCAAGCCCGAACGCTTCTTTGATCTTCTACTCTCGCGCATCACTGCATCCGCCTAGCTCGGATTGGAGACCTCATGTCACGTCGAAAGATTTTGCACGCATTTCTTGCCTTCCTCACCGCCGTTTGTTTGAGCGTGCTGGCGGTCCCGTCCCTGGCCGGAGCCGAGACCTCGCGGTATGTCGTCATCGATCAGGACGCGATTGGACCGGCGGGTACAGACATGAACTCCATGCTCATCTTTCTGCAGTCTCCAGATGTCAAGGTGCTTGGTATTACCGTGGTGACTGGAGATGGCTGGCGCGACGAAGAGGTGGCGCACACGTTACGCCTCTTGGAGCTTGTGGGTCGAAGAGACGTTCCGGTGTTTGCCGGCGCCGCGTTCCCGTTGGTCCGAACGGAAGAGTGGACTCATACCTGGGAGCAGTTGTACGGGAAGGTGACTTATCAGGGTGCATGGGGCCCCTACCGCGAACAGCACGCGCCTTTCTTAGTTCCGCCCCTGAAGGAAGGCGCGCCAACCATCAAAGCCGCCGACGAAGATGCGGCGCACTTCCTCGTCAGAATGGTCCATGAACATCCCCATCAGGTCACGGTGTATGCTGCCGGGCCAATGACAAACATCGCGCTCGCCATTGCGCTTGACTCTAACTTCGCAAGTCTCGCGAAAGAACTGATTATCATGGGCGGTAGCTTGCGTCCCGCGGGAGACGATCCAGAGTACCTTGACGACCCAAGGCATGAGTTCAATCTGTGGTTCGACCCAGAAGCCTCGAGCATTACGTTGCGCGCTCACTGGCCCAGGATCGTGGTGACCCCTGTTGACGTCTCGATAGAGACTCACCTCACGAAAGAGATGCTGGACCAGTTGAGCCACTCTGCTAGTGGAGCGGCGCAGTACATCGCAAGGTTTACGCGAAAGCCTGGAGACTACATGTGGGACGAACTGGCAGCCGCGGCCTGGCTCAAGCCGGAGTTGATCACAAAGGAACGCTTCAACTACATCGATGTGAGCACCGAGAAAGGTTCCAGCTATGGAGACACGCTTACCTGGTCGGATAACACCAAGCCGATGTATGAACTGCAAAAAGCACACATCCAGATTCATGTGGATTTTTCCGCCTTTGAGAAGTTCTTTGTCGATCTCATGAGTGCGCCTACACCTCAGGCACAGAATCCGATGATGGAACGACAGAAGCAGCCATGAGAATGCATCGAATGCAAAAGAATGCGGCGTACACCGCTTCGATGTAAATGAAACAATTCTTACCATGGAGAATGAAATGAGTGCGAAATCCATCACGATCATGGGAGTCTTTGCGGTCGATCTTTCATTCCGTGTGAAATGTCTGCCCGCCTGGGGTGAGACGGTCATGGGAGCAGGTTTCCGCCTGGGCCCCGGAGGCAAGGGGTCAAACCAATCCGTGGCGGCCGCGAGACTGGGCGCGGAGGTGTACTTCATCAGCAAGGTGGGGGCGGACAACTTCGGAGACATGGCGCGAAAAACCTATGAGGAAGAAGGTGTGAATACGCGCTTTCTGATCCGGTCCCTCGACCATCCCACTGGGGCAGCAGCCATCATCGTCGACGAGTCAAGTGGGGAGAACGCCATTATCGTCACTCCCGAAGCCGCAAACGCGTTGACATTTGAGGAGATCGACCAGGCTCGCGATCAGATCCGGGACTCTGCTGTATTCATGACGCAGCTTGAGCTTCCCGTGCCGGTGGTCCGGCATGGGTTGAGGACGGCACGTGCCTTGGGTGTACCCACTATTCTGAACCCAGCGCCGGCATGCGAGCTAGATGACTCGATTCTTGAGTTGTGCGATTACATAACACCCAACGAGAGTGAAGCCGCGGCCCTGACCGGTTGTTCCGTCGCATCCTTGAGGGATGCCGAAAGGGCGGCCGACCAGCTGCTCGCCCGCGGGGTGCGCAATGTGATCCTGACTCTGGGCGCACGTGGAGCGATGGTGAAGACTCCGTCGGTTACCGAATATATCGCTGCCTTCAATGCGGGCCCGGTGGTGGAAACCACCGGGGCTGGAGACGCCTTCAACGGTGGACTCGCAGTAGCCTTGTCCGAGGGGCTGAGTGTGGTGGAAGCCGCGCGTTTCGGATGCGTGGTGGCCGGAATTTCAGTCACACGGCACGGTACGGCTCCTTCCATGCCGAAGCGATCAGAAGTGGCGGAGTTGATGGCCGCAGCGAAATAGCGCATATGTGAGTGAGAGAGAGACAGAACGAAAGAGCGCGACTCAAGGAGATATCCAGCCCTATTCGGGCCGAATTACACGATTGCGGCGCCGATCAAGATCAGCCCGGCGCTATAGCCCGCCAGCATCAGTGCTACGAGTGGCTGCGTACCAGCGGGTGCTCCACGGAACTCCCGCCAAACGAACACTCCCCACAGCGCAGCCACGAGGGTAGCTCCCTGTCCGAGCGCGTACGAGGCGGCTGGCCCTGCTACTCCCGATGCAATAACATTCATGCCGAGCGCGATCATCCAGATTGCGCCTCCAAGAACTCCGAACCAATGCAGCCTGGGCTTGGCGGCACGATATTCCGCGAACGTCGAACCTTGAGAACGCATGAAAAGAGTATTGACGATCACGTTGCTCGCCAGAAGTCCGAAACCAAATAGGAGGAGGGCGGTGTATGGGGTGAGATATCCGGGCTGGATTGGCTCATTGTTAAAGTTCGGCGAGATCGATAGCATCAGCTGAGGGTAGAAAAAGCCCATCAAGCAACCCGCGGCGATAGCAAACAGCAATCCCCGGCTCGTTCTGGTCAGACGCTGGCGTCCTACACGGCGGTGAGCGAGCGCGGACATGACCATGGCGAAGATAATCAGAAGCACGCCGCCAGCTAACAAGAGTGGGTTCCCTTTCGGAGCGTGATAGTAACTGGCTACCGTGCCAATCACTAAGGCGAGTCCTACTCCGACGGGAAAGGCGAGCGACAGCCCTGCAGCATCGATGGCGATAACCAAGAGTAGATTGGAAAGATTGAACAACGCGCCGCTCGCGATTGCTCGCCATGCCGGTCCCGCCGACAGGGAGTGCAAGTTAGCTACAGCGCTGACCCCAGCGGAACCGAAGCTGCCCAAGGTGAAGCAGAACACGATGCCTAGGAGAGCGACCCCAAAGGCATAGTCCCAATAATATAACTCGAATGGCCAGCGCTCCTTGCCGGCCAGCTTCTGGGTGTTTGCCCACGACCCCCATCCCATCATTGTGATGATACAAAAAAGTATTGCTACCCCTGAGTGGCTTACGATGAACATTTACCTGTCCTCACCGATGGATATTCACCATCTATAAAGCTTTCCATAATGGTTCTGTAACGTAGAGCTTACCGGCCAAGGTGAGCGCAGGAACTGCGGTGATATGGAGCGGCGTGTTTACGAGATCGCCTCCTTGGGATGCCGCACAAGTTTGTGTTCAGGCAGGAGATCTGGATGGAATTTTGTCGTTCCCTTGTAATAGCCCAGTGAACCGATTCAATCTGAAACTCCCGAGGAATGTCAACAGATTTCTCAGACAAGGGACCCGATCCGCTCATGGCCGAGAAGCGCTTGCGCTTACCGAACGTAGCACCTATGATCTCGTGCATGTCGCTATCTAGACCGATTCATCCTTCATGAGAATGTTCGGAGTGCGGGACCTACTCAAAACTTATGCGCATGGCGTCGACAGCGAGAGCCCCAGGTATCTAAATGCAGATGTTGAGTGACTATCGGCATTCTCTTCGATACGCATTGGTAGGTCTCACTTAGCGTCGAGTATGCCTTCTTGTGCATGAGACCGCTTCTCGTCACTTCATCAGGGACTTGGAGGAAAACGATTTATAAGCCGAACGCCACCATCCAGGAAGTTGCCCGACGAGCGAAGGTCTCCGTTGGCACCGTCTCCAATGTTCTCAACGACAGCAACGCAGTCAGTTCGTTGCTGCAGCGGCGCGTTCAGCAGGCGATGCGCGACCTTAGTTATCATCCAAACAATCATGCGCGTAGCCTGAAGTCTCGCCGCTCGAGCGTTATCGGTATCGTCATCTCAGATATCACGAATCCCTTCTTTCCTCTTGTGCTTCGCGGCGTCGAAAGCATCATCGTCCAGCATGGCTACATGCTCACCATCTTCAATACTGACGACGACCTTGAGCGTGAACGCCAGATCTTCTCCATGCTGCGTACTCACCGAGTCGACGGTATGCTTATTGTCGTCGCACCAAATCCAGCAAATGACGTCTCTCACATTGTCCAGGCAATGGATATGGGCATCCCTGTCGTGTGCCTAGACCGCACCCCTCCAGGTCTCAGCGTGGACTCCGTAGTCGTCGATAACATCAAGGGAGCGGCTATGTGCGTACGCCACCTGGTCGGCCTTGGACACCGCAAGATCAGCATCATCAATGGATCATCTTGGCTTCAGACGGCGCGCGATCGATACAAGGGATACGCGATGGTTCTCGAGGAGGCAAATATCAAGATGGATCGAAATCTTGTGCGCGAAGGCGATTTTCGATTCGACAGCGGGTACAAGATGACCAAGGACCTGCTTCTAAGCCGCACACGGCCTACCGCGCTTTTTGTTGCCAACGGCACCATGGGACTCGGAGCCCTTCAGGCTCTCAACGAACTTGCGATCTCCTGTCCAGATCAAATCGCATTAGCCGTCTTCGACGAGATTCCCGGGGGCCGCATGCTGCGACCTAGAATCACCTCCGTCCTTCAGCCTGCCTACGATCTGGGAGTCAAGGCCGGTGAGCTGCTGATCAGCCGTATCACCAACAAGATAAATCCGGCAGGTCCAGTCACGATCACGCTGCAAGCTGAATTGATCATCGGAGAGTCGACTACCGGATCGGTGAGAGCGGCCATTCCGAAACAACCTAAGAAGCTGTCCAAGAACTAGGAGAGCATGAGGAAATGTGGGTTGACGGTTTCGAAGACACATGGAGAAACGTCCCGAGGTCTTGGACGAGGAAGGGACACCAATCCCGTTACAGTCCTGTTACTGACCTTGGCGGCGAAATTCAGATTGAGCGGAACTGAGGGGCTGCAAGCGGCCATGTTGCCGTCCGGCGTCGTGGCCGAAGTAGCCTCGACGTCACAAGATGGGAATACCACATCGAAAATATCCTTGGCATGGTCCACCTCGCTTGCCTCCACGGGATGCTCAGACATGGATGAGACCGCTTCTAGAGTTGGTTGGGCCCGAGACGCTTCCGCAACCAGCGGTTCCAATACATGAGGAACCCACTGACGGCGAGCAAAGGAAGCACTAAGCCGAACGCGCACCAAACCAACTTCCCGGCGAAGCCCCATGACGTACCGAAGTGAATGGGAACGAAAAGCCAAAGCACCCAGTCTCCCAGAGTCCTGTTTTGACCGCGATGCCAGTCGTAGAGAATTTTGCCTGTCTGCTGATCGAAGTACAAAAAGTCTGTTCTCGTATAGTCGCCCAGGTGCCCGCGCGCCATGTAGACCGTAAGAACGGCGTTTGGCCCGGAGCCGAAGAACAGCCCTTCCAGGTGATTCCCGGGCGATAATGCCTGAGCGTCCGCCAGAACATGGACCAGATCCAAAGGCCCGGAGGAAGGCTCCACAGGTCGGTTCATGATCTGGCGCATCTCCTGGTCGGGGTATCGCGCCGTTACGATGGTGCTGAACGAATCGATGGCTTTTTCAAATGGCGAAGACCATGCGAAGTAGATGCCAGTAACCGCCCAGGCAAGGATGAAGCATACCGTCCATATTCCTGCCGCGCTATGCAGATCCCAATTGATGCGCCTCCACGACAAACGGAGATCGACTTTCAATCCGCGGCGCCAGTTCCGAATACCAGGCCACCAGAGCGTAAGTCCCGAAATCGCTAACAACAGCAAAACGGCCGCACCTGCGCCATTCCAGAGCCGCCCGTTCTTCTTCAGCAGCAGGTCGAGGTGAAATCGTTCCACAACGCCGATCCAGCTTGCGGCCTCGTCTACCTGCCCGACCACCTTCCGTGTCTCCGGGTGCACATAGACCGTCAGCGATCGCGATGCCACCGCCTTTAACTCCGGCGGATGCAAGGTGATTGCATAGAATGGGTTCGCCTCGATCGGGCAGGACGCCAGACTGAGAACCAGCTTTGGGTAGTTTCTGGCTGCCTCATTCATGGAGCCAATGAGATTTCGTGCCGTGCAGTTCCGCGCGTCGAAAGCGAGATGAGCGGCCCGAGGGCGCGGCATCAACTCATCCTTGAACACCAGAATCGACCCGCTTACTCCGATCGAAACGACATAAACGGCCAAGGCTAAGCCGCACCAAAGGTGCATCTGAAAGAGAGCCTTGCGTAGCCATAGCTGTTGCGGCTGCTTGACCGCCCTGCTCCAGAACTCCCGCGCGGCAGACATCACCTGTCCGATTCCTTTGTCGCTGGAATGTACTTCTCGAACCACTCAAGCTCCCGGGTCAGACTATCCATCTGGTGCTCTCGCTCGGTGAAGATATGAGGCTCCCGTGGATAGGTCACCATCTCAGCCTCACGATTCAGAAATCGCAACGCATGGTAGAACTCCTGCCCTTGCGAAAGTGGAACCCGAACATCCGACTGCCCATGCAGCACCAGGACCGGCGTATGACAAGCCTCCGCGAACCTTACGGCGGAGTACCGGTCGTACTTCGCAGCGCTCAGCGGGCCCATGTAGCTCGAAACATAGCTAGGCGCAATATCCGAGGTCAGAGACATGCTGAAAACATCCGCGATCGCAGCCCCGGCCATCGCCGCCTTGAAGCGATCGGTGTGCGTAACGGCCCAGGTCGTGATGAATCCGCCGTAGCTCCATCCCGCAATCGCGAGACGATCCGGATCGGCGATTCCCTGCCGCTCAACCCAGTCAACGCCCGCCATCACGTCGTCGAAATCACCACCGCCCCAGTCCTGATAATCCCCCTCGGTAAAGGCAATCTCCTGCCCGGCCGATCCACGATAATTCGGCTGCAGCACAACGTATCCTTGCGAAGCGAACAGGGCGGCATAGTTGTACCATGTCGCATTGAAGCCGACCGTAAATGCCTCCTCAGGCCCGCCATGAAGGTGGATGAGTGTCTTGTAACGACGGCCTTCCTTATACCCCGGAGGCAAGGAGAGCACTCCATAAATGACGTGATGGTCCTTCGGGTTCTGCCACTGTACCTCCCGTTCCGTCCCGAGGCTCCATCCGCTGACCTGTGGGTTCGTCGCGGTCAACACCTGCACTCCGTCCTTTCGCCATGCGGAGACTTCAGCCGGTTGCGCAGGAGTCTCTCCCAGAAATGTCATCGTTTTGCCGTCGAGCGACACGTCAAAGTCGAGTGCCGTTGCGGGCAGATTCGTCAACGGGAGCACAGCTAGATCCTTCAGATCGAGTTCCTTCGCCTCGGTATGTGCGCCCACGTAGGCGTTTACGAGGAGATGGCGATTCGGCATCCACTTCAACTCCGCAAGCGTACCCTTCAACTTGTCTTCCAACTTCACGTCCTGTCCGGTCGCGAGGGTCCGAATGTAATGCTCGTCCGTGATTCTCTTCGCGGTAAACCGAGAGTAGACGATCTCGGTCCCATCCTGCGAATAGAGCGGCTCCTGGTAGCCCGAATTCTCTTCGATCACCTTGCGCATGGCGCCTGTGTTCGAATCGATGACGATCACTTGAGATACTCGCCAATAGTCATCCAACCGCGGCGTCGGCGATACCCGCGAGACGATGGACGAACCATCGGGCGACCAGTCGATCGAATCGACATTCTGATCTCCTGTCGTCAGCAGTCGCGCCTCATGCGCGCCGATATCCAACGCCCAAAGTCGATCGAAGTGGTAGTCACGATCGATCACCTGCTCGTCGTTCTTGAGCTTCTTTCTCTCTCGCTCGGCATTCGAATCAGGGTCGGTCCGCAGAAAAGCAATGCGTCTCCCATCTTTGGACCACTTGAAGGATCGTAAGCCTCCCGGCAGGTTCGTCAGGGGCTCGGCCTCTCCACCGTCCAGCGCAATCCACCACAGCTGCTTATTTTTAGCATCGGCAGGAGCCTCCTCCGGTAATGCGGGAGGAGCCGATGGAACATCCTTCCGTTCCGTCGAGTTCTTCGGCGGCGTTTGCTTTGCCTCCTCGTCACTGCTATTCCTCTTGGCGACAACGAATTTGAAACCGGAGTCGGCCTCTGCAAGCGGGTTCGCCCGGTCGGACAGGAACGCGAGATGGCGTCCGTCCGGCGACCACGCGGGCGACGAATCGCTTCCTGAGCTATAGACAAACACCCGCGCCGTACCAGGACGATCTGTCTGCGCCAGCCAGATATGTTCATTCGCCGGCTTGCCCGCAGCAGTAGGGGTACGCACGCTGTAGGCAACCAGGCGGCCGTCCGGCGAGATCCGCGGCTCGGAGATCGTGCGCAGATTGACGAGATCGGAAGGCTGCATTTGATGCGCTTGAGCTACTGCAGTAGCGCACATCAATCCCATCGCAAAACTCACCAAAACACGCATCAGTGACATTCACATCTCTCCAAAGACAGCATAAGGAACAGCATAGGTTACGGCAAAGTCGCGCAGCAGCGCCTTGCCCCCGCTGCACGCCTTCCTTAGAACTGCAGCTTGAGCGCGATCTGCAGAGACCGTGGCGCGCCGATCTGGTAGAGGCTGCTAAACCCGCCATCCGCTCCGCCGCCTCCGAGACTGTCGGCCAACGTGTGAGACGAGATGCCGAAGTTTTGCGTCGGCGTGATGCCATCCCCGGCCGTCAACACGTTACGCCCGTCGTTGGTTCCCGGATCGCCAAACAGCGGATGATTGAGCAGATTGAACGCCTCGGCGCGGAACAGCAGGTCGATGCCTTCCCGCAGCGGAAAGGACCGGCGAAGCGCCAGGTCTTCCTGCCACGCTCCAAAGCCGCGAAGGGCGTTGCGCTGCAGATTTCCCTGGACATTCGGATCCGGCGCCGCTCCCCCGGGAACCGCAAAGGCGGCTGGGTTGATCACCCTGTGCCCTGGAGCAGACGCGCTGTAGAGATAGAACGGCGCCCCCGTCGCATTCGGCCTTTGATTGATCGCATCGGTGTTGTAGTTCAACCCGAACGCGCCGAGCAGACCAGACGTGATGTTGATCGTCTGCGCCGAGTTCGACCGGAACAGACTGTCCACCGCCCAGCCGTTTGTCGCGTATTGCACCAGCCCGTTTCCGCGATGGGTTCCTTGCAACTCGTAGGTGATCGCATTGGAGAACGTGTTACGAACATCAAGGTCCGAGTTGCCATAGTCCTGGGTGGGATCATAGACGGTGTGATACGGATGAGGGAGCGCTAGGCTGGAACCGTTGTCGAGCGCGTGCGCCCACGTATAGCTGAACAGAGCCTGCAGGTGATGCCAGGCATTCTGCTTAAATTGGAGCTGCATGGAGTTGTAGTTGCTGTAATCGTGATTGAACGTCACATCCAGGTACCCGAAGTTCGCATTGCCGCCCTCGGTAGGCTGCAGCATCTCGTTGCGCAGCAGATCGACGCCTTTGTTCCCCACGTAGCTCACCTGAAAGCTGCGTCCCGCGCCTAGGTTCTGCTGCAAGGAGACGTTATACATGTACACCTTCGGATCTTTCAGGTGCGGATCGAAGGCGAACACAAAACCGTATGGCGGGTCGATGGTGATCGGCGGAGGCGCGGCCGCGGCGATGCTCAGCGGATACGCGCCGGCTGTGTCATACAGGTAAGTCGAAGCGGTGTACGGCGCGCCCAACGTGCCCTGCGCGCCCACTTCGTTACCCAGACCGTAGTAGATTCCCCCGCCTCCACGAACCACAGTCTCAAACCCGGGGTTGACATGAATCAGATACGATATTCCCCCACGAGGCGCAAAGTTGGTCTTGCTTGCGCTCCACAGCGGCGTTCCGCCAGGCGCGAGCGCAACGTTCGCCGGAGACTCCAGGTTGAGAACTGTATAGAGCGGATGCCCGGTCGATTCACCGGGCGGCGGATCGTAATCCCAACGCAGACCGAAGTTCAACGTGAGCTTCGATGTCGCCTGCCACGCATCCTCGGCAAAGACAGAGTAGTCGTTGAAGATAGGCCGCAGTTGCGTCGTTTCGGCGCTATCAATTCCCGCATACACCGGGATCTGGCTGGTCACCAGCGTCTTCACATCGGTGAAGTCATACCCTATGTCGTAGGGTCGGTAGCCGTTCTTCGGAGTCAAGCGGCGGTAGTCCCCGCCAAGCTTAAGCGTGTGCCGGCGAATGTTCCAGGTCAGCGTGTCCACAAAATTCAACTGGCGCTGGTGATTCGTGGCGTCGTTTCCGACATAATAGCCGCTTGTCCCATCGTTGAAGTACAAACTGAAGACAGAATCGGCCGTGGTGTATTGCGGCTGCGACTGAAACAGATAAGCATCGGTCGGCACCGTAGCTCCACCGAACGAGGTTGCGTTGACCACCGTCGCTCCCTTGGCGTGGCTGATGTTGAAACGGAAATCGTTGACCAGGGAGGTCGTGAAGATGTAGGTAGCGCCTGCGGTAATGCTGTCCACGTTCGAGATGGTATGACTGTAAGTCGAGCGCGTATAAGCATCGAACGCGCCATACTGCGCACCGTCCGACGGAGCCACATCTCCGCGCACAAAAAGGTTCAGCTTCGCAATCGGGCTGAAATCAAGACGTACGCTCGTCGCGTTCAACGTGGAAGGATTGGAAAAGGTCGTGAAGAAGATACCCGTGTAAGCGCCGTTGATGTCCTGGCCGGCGGACGGCAGAGGGTACGCCTTCAGCAAGGGAGCCGCGACAGCCGAAGCCTGGTTGCGCGCAAACGTAGTCGGCACGATATCCTGGCGCGACTCGGGCACGCGCAGACGAAGTCCCTCGTACGATCCAAAGAAGAACAGCTTGTCTTTGATAATCGGTCCGCCGATCACCCCGCCGAAGTCGTTCTGCCTCTCCGCTGCGCGCGGCAATCCCACATTATTGTTAAACCAGTTATTCGCGTCCAGCACATCATTCCGCAGGTACTCGAATGCGGTTCCATGAAATTTATTGGTTCCACTGCGAGTCACAATGGAGAGCTGAGCTCCGGTTGTCCGTCCAAACTCCGCGTCGAACGATGACGTCTGCACCTTGTACTCCTGCATGTCGTCAACCGAAACCAGGTTGTTGTAGCCCCCGTTGCTGCTGGTCGACTGGGCCGCTCCACCACCCGCGGTGCCGAGATAAATGTTACTCCCCTGCGTGATGCCGATGTTTGCGCTCACCCCATCGATCGAGAAATAATTCGCGTCGGTACGCTGTCCATTGACGCTAAACTGCCCGGAGTTGGTGTAGTACGTCTTAGCCGTCACATTTCCCGGCGTGAGCGCGATGAGTGCCTGGAAGCTGCGTCCATTCAACGGCATATTTTCCACGAACTTTCGATCTACCGTCGTCGCCACCGCAGCCGAAGTCTCGATCATCTGTTCGCTGTCGGCGCTCACGGTTACCTGATCGCTTGTTGCTCCAACATCGAGCACGATGGCTTCGTTCAGCGAGTCCTGCGTGTGCAGCTCCACATCCTGCAGCACAGATTCCTTGAACCCGTTCGCCGTCACTGAGATTCGATAGTGGCTCGGCTTCAACGTCGAGAAGTGAAATGCCCCACGATCGCTCGTGCTTGCCCTTTCCGAGATGTTCGTGCCGAGGTCGGTGATGACCACGTGCGCGCCCGCCACAACGGCGCCCGAGCGATCCGTCACCGAGCCATTCACATTCCCGCTCTCAAGCTGCGCAAAGGCGCTGGCTGAAGCGAGGAGAAGCGACAACAGGAAGATTGAGGGACAAAGATGGTTTGAGCTTGGTTTCATGGCTCCTCCACGGCATTTATGTTTGGGTATTTCTATAGTTAAACTGCCGACGATCGAAAGAACTTCGTTCAAATCCGGTGAGTCAGGCGCGTGCTGCATTCTTACGGATCATCGCAGACAAGCAGTGACCACCCCTCCACGAATTACGGATTTGCGCTCGCCTGAAACTGAGCCAACGAGATACAAAGCAAGGTGGCGTTCGAACGAAAGAAAGCAGTGCTATAGGTTGAGATTCTTCAACGTAGGATGAATTCTGGATCATGTAAAGAGCCAGATCTTCGGGGTGTGATGGTGCCAGACACGCGCGCGCCTCGACGCTGCCCACCGTAGAGTCATCAAAGAGTTCAGAGGCGTAAAAATCTTCTTTTGCGCAGCCCGGTAGAAACTCACATTCCCTTTGTGATTCCTATCAAGCGACTGGACCCGTTCTCCTCGCGTGGTCTGGCTCTTTACCGATGCAGATGTACCACGGAGGATAAAGCAAGTGAGGACAGGGCCAAAGTGGCTCCTGTATATTTGCGCTCGCACATCTCCTAAGGATCCACTTACCGTTCGTGGCACGGTTGTCAGCGGCGCGGACTGTGGTCGAGCCGGTCTTTGTGCGAGATTGCGATGGAGCCATTGAGGAAAAGACATGCTGACGCCGGATCTGGTTCTGACAAACGGAAAAATCTGGACAGAAAATCCCGCGCAGCCGGAAGCGGCCGCCGTGGCGATCGCAGGCGGACGCATCGCGATGGTGGGAAGCTCGGAGCAGGCGCTTGCTACCGCCGGCAGCCGGACGCGTGTCGTCGATCTACGCGGAAGACGTGTCGTTCCGGGCTTCAACGATGCCCATGTACACATGTTTATGGGCGGCGACAGCTTGAGCAGCGTGCAGCTGCGCGATGCCCAAAGCGCGGAAGAACTGCGCGATCGCATCGCCGGCTATGCGCGTTCCAGCCCGGCAGGAGAATGGATCCTGAACGGGAGCTGGGATCACGAGAGATGGACTCCGGCGGCGCTCCCCACCCACCAACTCATCGACGATGCGACCAGGGAACATCCCGTGTTCGTCAACCGTTCGGACGGACACATGGTCCTGGTGAATGCCTTGGCCATGCGGCTGGCCGGCGTGGATAAGCAGACGCAGGACGTTCCGGGCGGTGAGATCGTTCGCGATGCGAATGGCCACCCAACTGGAATCTTTAAAGACGCCGCCAAAGCGCTCATCGAACGGGCGATCCCAGCGCCGTCGCAGGGCCACATCCTGGCGGCGTTGGACTCGGCCCAGGCCTATGCTGCCGAGAATGGGGTGACCAGCGTGCAGGACATGGGCGTATTGGGCGCCCGCGCCGCGGACACCATGGCAGACGTCATTCGAGCGTACCAGCGGCTCCGCGCGGAAGGACGGCTGCAGGTGCGGGTGTCGGCGCACATACCTCTCCCCGCCTGGAAGCGGCTGGCTGACCTCGGCGTGGCCGCGGGACTCGGCGATGCCATGTTTCACATAGGCGCCGTGAAGAGCTTTTCCGACGGCTCGCTGGGCTCTACCACCGCATGGTTCTTCGAGCCATACAGCGACGCACCCGAAACCACCGGATTGCCGAGCGACGAACTCATGGATGCAGATGCGATGTACGCAAACATGCGCGAAGCCGATCGCGCCGGCCTGCAACTGGCGATTCACGCCATTGGAGATCGGGCCAATGGCACGGTCCTGGACTTCATCGAGCGCCTGGTGGCGGAGAATGGGCAGCGCGACCGGCGCATCCGCATCGAGCACGCGCAGCACCTTCGACCGGAAGACATCGGCCGCTTTGCCGAACTTGGCGTCATCGCATCCGTGCAGCCGTACCATGCCATCGACGATGGAGGATGGGTGGAGAAGCGCATAGGCGCCGAGCGGGCGAAGACCACCTATGCCTTCCGCTCCCTGCTCGATGCCGGAGCGATGGTTGCATTCGGTTCGGATTGGTGGGTGGCGCCGATCAATCCCCTGCTGAGCATCTACGCGGCAGTCACCCGGCGCACGCTCGATGGAAACTATCCCGGCGGATGGATGCCGCAGCAGAAGGTAAGTGTGCAAGAGGCGGTCCATGCCTATACCGTCGTTCCCGCCTATGCCTCGGGCGAGGAGCGCATCAAGGGATCGCTCGAACCGGGAAAAGTGGCTGACCTTGCAGTGCTCTCCGACGACATCTTCACCATCGCTCCCGAGGCCATACGGAGCGTAACCGTAAATGTGACAATTCTCGACGGACGCGTGATCTTCGAACGGCAGTAGCGAACAAGACAGAAGGGGGAGAAGACGGGAATGTTTGTGCGACCGGAGTGGGAACCGCTTTCAGAGGAAGATAACTTTGCGCTCATCGACGCTTTTCCCTGGGGCATCCTGGTCAGCAATGGAGAGAATGGCCCCCTGGCCACCAATCTTCCGCTGTTGCTGGATCGTTCGCGCGGCAGGCAGGGCACGCTCGTCAGCCACATCGCGGTCTCCAATCGCCAGGCTGCCGCACTGAGGTCGAGCGATTCGGCTCCCACGCTCGCGATCTTTCACGGGCCGCATAGCTACGTCTCGGCGTCCTGGTACCCCCATCGCGATATGCCGTCGACCTTCTATTACACGGCCGTGCACTGTTATGGGCGGGTGAGAGTGCAGAGCGAGACGGAACTGGAGCGGTGGCTCAACATACTCACAGAGAAGATGGAAGGGCCGATCGAGAACGGTTGGAAGATAACCGACGTTCCAGACGTCGATATCAAGCGGCGGCTGAAGTACATCGTGGGGTTTGAGATCGAAATAGACCGTATCGAAGGGAAGTACAAACTGGGGCAGGACGAGCCTAAAAAAGATGCGATGGCAGTGGGGTATCGCCTGGCTGACAGCCCAGAGGCAGAGCTGAGCGACTTGGCGGGAATGATTCATCGCTTCAATGCAGGCCGCGAAGAGAAGACTTAGGGTTGTACCTTTTTGCCTGCACGACAAAGTGAATCGGTTCACAAGAATGCGGCGCAACTCGTGAGGAGCAGCGCTACAGTCGCGAGCTGCGGAATGATGTGCAGTCTTACCAAGATCAACTCTATTACAGGAGCCGGCCTGCTGAGGCCGAGCCTTTTGGAACTCACACTGTACTCAAGCCTGAACAGATGCGGAGCATAGCCGGACGGCAAAATGACTGGCCGGCAACTGGTCTGATTGCAAGTTGCACATCATAGTGACTTCAACGATTGCTTCAGCTTGTCGAGCGCACTTCGAATCACGTTCGGCGCGAACGCGGTGAACCCGAAGACCAGGCCCGGCTGGGTCTCGAAGAGAGAGTAGCGCGACAAAGGAGGCACATCCAACGCCGCCTCCCTGCACTTCGCCGACCAGGCTTTGTCGCTGCTGGTCTCCGGAAGGAGGCAAGTTAAATTCATGCCGCCATCGGTATACCTGAACACGAAAGGCAGGCCGCTGACCTTGACGTGGGTGAGGAAGGTCGACTGGCGCTCCGCATAGGCTTTTCTGCAGCGCCGAATATGCGAGGAGAAAGCGCCGCTCTCCAGGAACATGGCGAGCGTTGCTTGATCGATTAGAGGTCCGTGATCGTCCATCAGCGCCCGCAAACGCATAAAATCTTCGACCAGTTCTTCCGGTAGAACGACATATCCGAGCCGCAGAGAAGGAAAGAGCACCTTGCTGAAGGTGCCGAGATAGATCACCCGTCCAAAGCGGTCCAAGCTTTGCAGGCTCGGCAAGGGAGGCGCGCTGTATCGGAACTCCGAATCGTAGTCGTCTTCCACGATCCACGTTCTGGTCTCCGCCGCGTACTCTAGAAGCGCCAACCGTCGGGCCAGCGACAGGCATACGCCAGTGGGAAATTGTCTGGACGGCGTGGTGTAAAGAAGAGAAAAGCGGCGCCCCGTTACCTCCGGCAGCTTCATGCCTTCTTCATCCAGGCTTCCGCGAACCACCGTCGCGCCGGCATGCTTCCACGCAAGCTGCGCTCCGGGGTAGCCAGGATCTTCCATATACACCAGGTCGCCTTTACGGAGCAGCAACTCCGAGAGTAGAAACAGTCCCTGTTGCGATCCGGTGGTAATTGCAACCTGCCGCCAATCGCACTTCACCCCGCGGTGGTCGCGCAAATACGAGGCCAGCACCTTCCGAAGAGCCGGAAGACCGAGGCTGCAGTTGGACTGATAGTGCAGCAGCTGAGCGCCCTGATTCCGCAGAGCCCGCCCCCGCAACCGATTCCAGATGGCCAGCGGGAACAAGGTAACATCGGGCTGGCAAGGACGGAACGGAGAGGGCAGCGTGAGCTTCTCTTGCCGTGTAGAGGCGCTGCTCACCCGCTTCGATTCGCCTGCCGCGCGCCTCTTCGGCTGCTCCCGGGCACTCGGCAGAACGGCCGCAATCGAAGGGCTGACGAAGACACCGGAGCGCTCTCGAGTCTCCAAATAACCCTCGCCGACCAGGCGCTCATAGGCATAGACGATCGTGTTTCGAGAGACCTGTAAACGCTGCGCCAGATCGCGGCTGGAGGGCATCAGTTCGCCGGGACGCAGACCGCCATCTTGAATGAGCGCCTTAACCTGACGCGCGAGCTGATTCTGCAAGGAAGAATCGCTTCCGAAGTTCAACCAGATCGCGGCTGCCGTGTGTTGTCCCATTGCTCCTCGCCTCCAGCCACTTGCTTGTTCTGGATCTACTGTAAAACCAAATAGTAGCCCTTTGCTGATTCCAGAGCTTAGTTCTGTTTCTCCTTCCGTCTGAAGATCCAATAGAGGGGGAAGCCAAGCAGGATCAGCCCGAGCCCGAGCATCGCCTGAGCGAACCCGGCGACAAATGCGTTAATGACAATTCCGGCAGTCGCTACAAGGAAGAAGATGGGCGTGATGGGATAAAGCGGGCAAAGATACGGGCGGGGCATCTCCGGCCGCTGCCTCCGCAGAAGGATGACGGCGCCCACCGCGAGCCCGTAGAAGATCCACGACGTAAATACATAGGACGTAAAGAGCTGCTCGAAGCTGCCGATCGTAGTAAAAAGAGCCGCCCACGCTCCTTGAGCGATCGTAGCCACCACCGGCGCATGGAAACGCCTGCTGACTCTGGCAAAGGATCGGAAGAAGAGTCCGTCCTGGGCCATGGCCACATTCACGCGCGGCGCGCTCATGACAACGCCATTGATTGCACCCAGGATGGAGACCACGATCAGCACACTGATCAGGGTGCCCGCTCCCGGCCCGAATGCCCGGTGAACTGCATCCGCCGCAACCCGATCCGTACCGCGGATGCTCTGGGGCTTGAGAACCGCGTAGTACGCCAGGTTAGCCAGCAGGTAGACCGCCATGGTAAGTACCGTTCCAATCAGAAGACTGCGTGGCAGGGTACGCGCCGGTTCGCGAATCTCTCCGGCAGTGAACGAAATCATGTGCCACCCGTCGTACGCCCACAGCACGGCAATCATGGCCAAGCCAAAAGAGATCCAGGGAGCATGCTGAACCGGATGCGAGAGCAAATCGCTCTTCAGCAGCGTCCCGCTTCCCCGCGAGTACAACAATCCCACCATCAGCACAAGGCCGCCGATCTTCGTGACGGTAAGTGTGTTCTGAACACGCTTCCCCATACCCAGACCAAGGCAGTTCACAGCCGTGAAGAATCCGATACACAGGACCTGCACGAGCTTTTGTTGATGGGGAGAGAGACCGAAAAATGGAGCCAGGTAGAAGCCTACCGCGGCAGCCATGGTCGCAATGCTGCCCGCATGGATCAGGGACAAGGCGCTCCAGCCGTAGACAAAGCCGACGGCTGGACCGTACGCCTCGACCAGGTAGACGTAGAGACCACCTGTAGCCGGAAGGGCAGCTCCCAACTCGCTCAAAGAGAGCGCCCCAGCCAGACTGAGCAGGCCGCCAAGCACCCAGGCAGCCATCACTGCGGCAAGTGAATCCAGATGGGTGGCAATGCTTCCCGCCATGAGGAAGATGCCCGACCCGATCATGATGCCCATGATGATCGACACGGAATCGCCCAGGCCCAGTTGTCGAACCAGCCCGGCTGGCTTCGCATTCGTTGCTGTCTCGACGGCCTCGACCTTTGCGGCTTCCAAGAGATTTCCTTCGGTCTGTGGGAATCATTTTCGAGCAATTGGCTGGCACAGTAAAGGCCCACAATCTTACCGGGTCATGGGTCCAGAGCGGAGATGCGCGAAGTAGAAGTGATAGAAGCGGCTGCCGCGCGGCCGGGATCAATCGCTCCGCGTAGCTTCGGAATGCCGCTGTCGTACCTCTGCGTCAAATAGATCAAGCTCCCAGTCAGCCGTTAGCATCGATACTCCTCACCGAGCTCCCAGTCCTGCTATTGGCAAGATAGGCGATTGAGGAAATACAATCTATGCTGAGAAGTCTGTTGTATCTCCGCAACCGTCTGGATGGCTTGGTGACTTATGGATCCGCTCTCCGATGTGCTCTCGCTTTTGAAGCCACGCAGTTACATGGCGGGTGGCTTCGATGTAGGTGGCGAGTTGTCCGTTCGGTTCGGACAGCATGACGGCGTCAAGTGCTACGCCGTGGTCTCCGGCCAGTGCTGGTTGTCTGTGGACGGTGTCCCCGAGGCGGTGCGACTCGGTACCGGCGATTGCTTTCTGCTGCCGCATGGAAGGCCGTTCCGCCTTGCCACTGATCTAGCCTTGGCGCCTGTCGATGCTCTCACCCTGCTTGCGACCGCGACAAGGCAGGGGGGCATCTCCCTCATTAACGGCGGCGGCGGATGCTGTATTGTGGGCGGCTATTTCGCCTTCGCTGGTCATCATGCCGGCATCCTGCTGGAGGTGTTGCCGCCCATCGTGCATCTCCAGAAAGAATCGGACAAGGCGGCGATGCGCTGGTCTCTCGAGCGGATGAGGCAGGAGTTGCTCGACCAGCAGCCGGGAGGCTCTCTGGTTGCGCAGCACCTCGCGCACATGATGCTGGTCCAGGCCCTGCGGCTCCATCTAACGGACGGGGTAAACGGTGGAGTTGGGTGGCTGTTCGCCTTGGCAGATAAGCAGATGAGCGCCGCGATCACCGCCATGCACGACTCTCCAGGTCATCGCTGGACCTTGCAGGAGTTGAGGGAACGTGTCGGTATGTCGCGATCGATCTTTGCCCAGAGATTCAAAGCGACAGTTGGAGCATCGCCCATGGAATACCTGACGCGGTGGCGCATGCTGCTGGCCGGGGACAGGCTGGCGAATTCAAGTGATCCACTCTCCGTCATCGCCCTTTCGCTCGGCTACGAATCCGAGAGCGCCTTCGGTACCGCCTTCAAGAGAGTTATGGGCTGTTCACCACGGCAATATAGCCGCGGCCAGAACTCCGGTTCCTATCCAAAGAGCGCTGAAGAAGCCGCTCGCGCCACTCGGCTCGAACCTGTCGCAGCAGATTGATCGGTGCGGGTCGTGAGCCGTGTGCATGGCGCGTGGCGCAAGGCGCAATCAATCTTCTTCAACGCATTCGCACACTTCCATCGACTGGTCGCAGGTACGATTCCTAACGCATCCACCATTCTCCTTCGGGGAAACGGAATCCGCCATGATCTCCAGAGCTGCCGAAGCGCAATGATAAACTTGACAGTGGAGACTTTATGCCAGAGATACAGCGCCGGCCTGCGGTAACCGTGAACATCGGCGGAATTCAGGTGGGTTCGAACTCACCGGTTGTCGTGCAGTCGATGACCAATACAGACACGGCGGATATCGAAAGCACGGTGCAGCAGGTGGCTGCGCTGGCCCGGGCCGGTTCGGAGATGGTGCGCGTCACCGTCAACAACGACGCCGCGGCGAAGGCTGTGCCGTATATCGTCGAGGAGCTGAGGAAGAAGGGCTGGAACACACCCATCATCGGCGACTTCCACTACAACGGGCATCAGTTGCTGAAGAAGTATCCCGATGCGGCCGCAGCGCTCGCGAAGTACAGGATCAATCCGGGCAACTGCTCGATCGGGCGCAAGGACGACGACAACTTTCGCACCATGGTCGAGGTCGCCGTGCAGCACCAGAAGCCGGTGCGGATCGGCGTCAATTGGGGCTCGCTCGACCAGGCGCTGCTGACCAAGATGATGGACGAAAACTCGAAGTCCGCCGGTCCCCTTCCCGCCCGCGACGTGATGATGGAGGCGATGGTGGTCTCGGCCCTCGACAATGCAGCAGCCGCCGAGCGATATGGGCTGCGCCGCGACCAAATCCTCCTGAGCGCGAAGGTCTCGGGCGTGCGCGACCTGATCGATGTCTATACCGAACTGGCCGGACGCTGCGACTATGCGCTGCATCTTGGCCTCACCGAAGCCGGCATGGGAATGAAGGGCATCGTGGCTTCGGCTTCGGGTCTGGCGCCGCTGTTGCTAGCGGGAATCGGAGACACCATTCGCGTGAGCCTCACGCCGACTCCCGGCGGCGACCGCTCGGAAGAGGTTCGCTGCAGCCAGCAGATTCTCCAGTCGCTCGGCATTCGCAGCTTCATGCCGCAGGTGACCAGTTGCCCAGGATGCGGACGCACCACCTCTACCTACTTTCAAGAGCTGGCCGAGCGCATTCAGAGTTATCTCGTCGCCTCGATGCCGGAATGGAAGAAGCAGTATCCCGGAGTCGAGGAGCTGAAGCTCGCCGTCATGGGCTGTATCGTCAACGGCCCCGGCGAATCTAAGCACGCCAACATCGGCATCTCGCTACCCGGAACCTTCGAGGAACCCAAGGCGCCCGTCTACGTCGATGGAAAACTGTTCACCACGCTCAAGGGCGACCGGATCGTCGAGGAGTTTCAGGTCATCCTCGATGAGTACGTCGAAAAGCGCTACGGCAAGGTGCTTGTAGGCGCGTAGATGCTTCTGGTTGAATTTGCGACTGGAGTTCGGCTTGCCTTCGCGTCAGCTTTAGTCGGGGACCGTGAGCACGAGAGATCCCGAATGTAGCCTTCTATTAAAAGACGTTGAGATGATGTTCGCCTCGGTCAGGGAGATCTCCACCGTATAAGCGCCAGAGGGAAGAGCTGTCTCGTAGAATCGTCCGCGATCATCGGTGTGGGGTGAAAATCCAAGCGGGGCGAGGCTGGAGTACCCACTCTATTTGCATATCGAGTCCATATTCCGGCGGCATCTGAGGAAGCGATATCTCACGCGTTGATCTTATATAAAGCCCAGCCAGCCCGCAGCTTCAAAACAAGGGCGCGGCGTTTTTGCGCAGCTCGGCGAGCGGGTAGAAGGTTCCACGCCATAGGACTCCTCCCTGTCTGAGCGTAGTCAGCATGGAACGCAACAGGGTGAACACAAAGATCAGCGCGCTGAAGGGGAACGCAAGGACGTTCCAACTGGAGAGCCCGGACGGCCGATGCATGAGGCGATACGCCCAGGCCACCGCTGCCAGCGCGACGATCGATGGAATCCGCACAGGAGCCCAGAAGAGACCAACAGCGGGCGCAACACAGAAGGCGAGCAGCCACACGCAGGCCAGCAGCGCCAGCCAGACGTAGAACCGGAAGGCGGAAAACAGGTTCTTCGTCATCACGTTGACCAGGCCGTTGACGCCGGAGGCCCAGTGGACGCGAACCAGACCTTGTCCGAAGGCGACGCGCTGTGCAAGTCCTGCGCGCTTAATGCGCCGCGCGAGGCCAAGATCTTCGACGATCTCCATGCGCAAAGATTCGAAGCCCCCGACCTCCAGATAGGCTTCGCGGCGCAGAAGGTTGAAGGCTCCGATGCCGAGAGCATCGCGGGTTGCCTTGGGGTCGGCGACGCGCCACGGACGCGCTCCCCACAGGCCGAAGATCTGGAAGAAGCTGAGGATGGCGGCTTCGTCCCAGCGCTTGATGATGGTGGTGGGCATCGTGACGAGGTGGTCGGCATGGGTGGCCACTGCGTTCGCCAACGACAGGCGGATAGCGTCCGAGCGGAAGAGCACGTCTCCATCGGTGAAGAGGAGATAGTCGGTGGGAGCTTGGCGGGCGGCAAGAGCCATGGCGTGGGTTTTGCCCAGCCAGCCGGCGGGCAGGTCGGTCACATGGAGAGCCCGAAGTTTTTCGGGATGTCGGCTGGCCAAGTCTGTGACGATCTCGCCAGTCTCGTCGGTGGAGCGGTCGTTGACGGCGATGATCTGAAGGTTGGGATAGTCCTGTGCGAGGAGAGAATGAAGCGTCGCGCCGATATTGGCGGCCTCGTCGCGGCCGGGAACGATCACCGTGATCGAGGGCGCACCGGCTGGACTGAGATCGTTGGCCGGCAGCAGCAGGTCGGGGATGCGCGGAAGGCCGCGAGCCGCGGCGATGACCTTCGCAAGCCAGGTGAGGGCGAACAACCAGGCGACGATCCGCGCGGCGAGGATCATGCGGCCGCGGTCTGCACGTTCGCCTGCAGCGGAGGAGCGTATCGGGAGCCCAGAAAGAAGATGACCGAAGCCAGCAGCATAGTAATCAGCGTAGAGCCAAGGCCGAGATTGAGGTTCGAATGATCGCTGACCGTGCCGATAATGCGCGGCGAGATGGCGTCGCCGAGCGCATGAATGATAAACAGTTGGCCGGCCATGGCAGTGGCGCGGATCTCCGGCCGGACGGCGTTGAGGGTGGCCGCATTCACAGGCCCCGTCCCCAGGAAGATAAGGAAGATGGCTCCTGCCAGGCCATAGAGCGTGAGCGAGTGCGGACCGAAGAAGCAGAGCAGCGCCGGGGGCACGGCGATCGCGGCGCTGATTGCGGGCACCAGATAGAGAGCCTTCGGGTTTTTGCGCGACCATCTCTGCGCGATTGTGCCCCCGGTGATGGTGCCGCCGAGCCCGGCAACGACAGTGATTGCTCCCATGATGTAGGCAGCGGAAGATTGCGAGCGGCCATCGACGCGCTGCAGGAACGAAGGCATCCACCAGGAGATGCCGCCAAGCGAAAAAGTAACGGCGGCGTACCCGAGAATGGAGGAGAGATAAGCCTTGTTTTTGAGCAGCGAGAGGACAGTTCCCTTCTCCAGCTTTGCTTTTTCGTGCTGGCTCGCGCCACGGGCCGGCTCCTTCATAAAAAAGGCGATCAGCAGCGCGATGATCGTGCCGGGGACAGCCGAGACGATGAAGGACATGCGCCAGCCGAAGTGTTCGCCTACGGTCCCGCCGACGAGGTAGCCAAGCGCGGCGCCAACCGGAATTGCGACGTTGAAGATGGTGAGCACGCGGTTGCGCTGATCGGGCTCGTAGAAATCGGCAAGCAGCGACGGCGCGAAGATGCCGAAGCTGGCTTCGCCCACGCCGAGCGCGGCATGCCGGAGGTTGAGCGAGTCATAGGAGTGAACGCTGGCAGTGAGGAAGTTGATGCCGCTCCAGAAGAGCGCGGCGATCACGATCATCGGTTTGCGGGGAAAACGGTCGCCCAGCCAGCCCGTGATCGGCGAGGTGGCCATGTAGGCGAGCATGAACCAGAGAGTGAGCGACCCGATCTGGGCGTCGGAGATATGGAACTCGCCTTTTACCTGCTCCTGAACCCCGGGAAGGATGTATCGGTCGATGTAGTTGACGAAGTTAAGCGCGGTAAGCAAGACCAGCGCAGTCGTTGCTCCGGCAACGGAGGCTGTGCCGCTGGGTCTGGGCTCTTGCATGTATGCGGAAGTCATCTTCGTGTCCACTTGAGGCAAGCATAACAGGTGAGTATTGCAATAGTGTAACTTATAAATTACTCTAACCGTGACAAGCGACTGCTCGTGATCGAGCTTCGTAGGACGCAGGCGTTTCGGGATTGGTTGACGAATCTCCGTGACCGATCGGCTCGGGCAAGGATCTTCCAGCGAATCGATCGTTGAGCGAACGGCAATCCAGGCCCGTTAAAGAGTGTTAGCGAAAGCGTCTTCGAACTGAAGACTGATGACTGAAGATCAACGATGGACCGGGGCTATCGCGTGTACTACGGGAACAAGGGCAGCGTCCTCACTGTGCTTCTGTGCGGCGAGACAAAAGCTCGCAGCACAAGGAGGTTCGAGAGCGAAAGAGATCGCGGCAGAGATTGATCTGGAGGACTTTGCAGAATGGGAATCAAGACTTATCCATGGGATGCAGCCGAGTTTTTGACCGATGACGAAACGATCGCGGAGTATCTGACCTTAGCGCTCGAAAGTAGCGATCCTCGGGAGTTTGCGCAGGTGCTGGGCGCGGTGGCGCGCGCGCGGGGCGGCATCACGGAGTTGGCTCGGCAGACGGGACTTACCCGCGAGGCGCTCCACCGGGCGCTAAGCGAGAGCGGCAACCCGGAGCTGGGAACCG
>CBDICJ010000003.1:0-14217 GCA_965277335.1 Edaphobacter sp.
CACGCTGGACACGATGCTGCATCGGGCCTCCGCATACATCGTGATCGGCGCAGCCATCCCGGTCGTACTGGCCGCTGTCTTTGAGGCGTCGCGCTTCCGTTGGGCCGCGACGGCCGCCGCCGGAATCTACACCTGCTTTGTGGTCACAGAGATTCTGCTGCTCCCGCTCTTTCCCGCGCAGCCGAGGCTCGGCCCCGCGTTCTTCCCGGTTACGCACATGGTCCCCGCCAAGTTTCCGATCCTCCTTCTCGCTCCGGCATTCATACTCGACCTTCTATGGCAACGCACGCGAGCATGGAAGAGTTGGCAGATTGCGCTAGTCTCGGGCGTACTCTTCATCGCGGTTCTGGTCGCCGTCGAGTGGCCGTTTGCGAACTTTCTCATGTCTCCGGCAAGCCAAAATCGTTTCTTCGGCACGATGTACTACGGCTTCATCGCTAGAGCCGACGGCTTCGAACGAATGCATCTCTTGTTCTTCCCACAGCACGGCCTCCCCTTGTTGCGCGGTCTATCCCGCGCCACAGCCGTCGCCTGCATATCAAGCTGGCTCGGTTTAGAGTTCGGCAAATGGATGCGAGGCGTCCAGCGATAAGACTACAAGCCTTTCTCTTCCTATCTACCCTCTACTGACTCCTCCGAATGCCCCCGTCGCGCATGCTTCGGTGGCCGCGTCGTAAGGAACAGCACCCGAATCAGGTACGCCAAAAAACTGTGAAGTGCCGGCTGAGAAGATGTTTATGCTGTCGGATAAGAAGCTTAAGGCAAATACCGGACATCCCTGCCAACTGTCGCCGTAAGTTCTCTCGCTCGTCAGCGGGTCGTCTCTTCGAAGGCGGGCTTGCTGCATCTGTAGCCTCCATACTTGGCCCGCGCTGACCGAAGGGAAAATTGCGATGCCTACGGCATCGGGTTGAGGGCTGACAAGCTGATATTCCTTTGAACCTCTTGTCTTTTGCTGTTTAACAAGGATGGACGGGCATAGAAAGAACCCCTGTGGAAAGCATGGACTCCACCGAGCTCGAAAAGCTCCTTCGGGAGGACTTCTATGACGGTGAAAGTTTCCGCCAACTGTTGAATGAACCGCTCCTCTACAGTGTTCCGGCCTGGATGATCGTCGGGTATCTTCGTAGGCTCCAGAATGCTCCGCACCCGGACTCCAAACACTCCGCGGAGCAGAATAAGTCCGCCACTTGTGCATTTAGCATTTCCCCCAAATAGCCCTCAACCATGTAAACAGACACTCTCTAATGCCTCGGACCTGGACTATTCTCAAGAGCTCTTTAACGGAAAGACACAGACGACGCAGGAGCCTATCGAGCAAAAACACATGTCCGGAGCGGGTATTCCAAGTGTGTCACAATACTACGCGAATGATTTCTGGCGGGTAAGGAATCTCAAATGCAATAACGGCCATAAGTTCAACGTGAAGCGGATCTACAGGCTGTACGTGGAAGAGGCTTGAGCGTACGTCGTCGCAAGCCATCTTCCGCCTCAACGTGGGTTCGATAAGGGTTCAATAAGACTTCCCCAGAGCTCCAAAACTGCCTTACAAAGCCAACCGTGCCTTTGGTTTATAATCAGTTACAGCCGCTGGCTTCCCTTTCACGGCGGTAACACGGGTTCGAATCCCGTCGGGGACGCCAACGAGATCAACTTGCAATGCTGGAGTGTCGAGCCGATCCTGAACCACGACAGCGAGATAGCGGTGAGTGATCGACGTTTGAGGGGCACGGATAAGCCGAGCGATCGTGGCCCGTTCTATTGCAGCCGCAATCCAGCGGTCCTTCAGCGTTCTCCTTAGCGCGTTATGCCGAAGGTGAAGATCGTTGTGGAGCGCATGGTTTGACCAGGTCTCAGCACAGTCGATGGGAACCCCGGCTCATTGGGTGAGTCGGGAAAGTGTTGCGTCTCAAGGACCAGCGCAGCGTGTTTCGCGTAGGCAACCCCGAACATGCCTGTGACCTTTCCGGCCAGAAAGTTGCCGGAGTAGAACTGGACTCCGGGTTCGGTGGTCGTCACGGCGAGCGTACGCCCGCTGTCTGGGTCATCAACGCGCGCGGCGAGATGCAGTCCCGGTCCCTTGCTGTTGAGCACGAAGTTGTGGTCGTATCCGCCGGCGAACTTCAACTGTTCATTTGGCTCTTCGATCCTTGCGCCGATCGGAGTCGGCTTGCGAAAGTCGAAGGGCGTTCCCTCGACGGGCGCTAATTGCCCTGTCGGAATCAGGCCGGCATCGATCGGCGTGTAATGGTCTGCATTGAGGGTCAGCACCTCGTTGAGAATCGTGCCTCGACCGTTGCCTGCGAGGTTGAAATAGCTATGGTTGGTCAAATTGACGACTGTGGGTTTCGTGGTTGTCGCGCTGTAGTCCAAACGCAGCGATTGGCCCTCAAGCGTATATCGGACGTGCGCCGTCAGCGTGCCGGGAAAACCCATATCGCCATCCGGGCTGACCAGCGTCATCTCCACCCCATTGGGCAACTCGCGTCCGGTCCAGACTTTGCTGCTGAAGCCCTGCGGGCCGCCGTGCAGCGCGTTCGCTCCATTGTTCAACGGAATATGAGAGGTCCTGCCGTCGATCGCGAAGGTCCCCTTGGCGATGCGATTGCCATAACGCCCGACGATCGAACCGAAGTACGTCTTGTCGGCCGCATACTGGGCCAGGTTATCGTAGCCAAGCACCACGTCGGCCATGTCGCCCTTGCGGTCGGGGGCATCGATGCTCACGATGCGCGCGCCAAAGGTCGTGATCCGCACGGAAATGTCTGGGTCCTTCAGGCTATAGATATCGACCGGCTGGCCGTTCGCGATCCCCCAGGAGGCTTTCGTGACGCTGGCACGGGCGAAGGTTGGAGCTATCAACATGGCGAGGCTCGCGATCCATAGCGAGGTTTTCCGCAGGTGGGCCGTCTGTAGATGGGCTGTCAGGTTACATAGAGAACTTTTCATGGGAACTCCATAAGTTGCTGCAACGTTTTCTGCGCAAAGATGCTAGGCCGGTCCGGGCTTGGGGCGAGTGAAGTGTTTCACCGGCAGCCCCGTATCGTAGTCGAGTTCCTTCGGCAGATAGCCGTCGCACTTGCGCTGTCTGGTCATCGCAGCATTCTCCCACGTCTCGGGAAATTCAGGCCGCCATGGCCGATGGCCCCAATAGTAGCCGCGAAACGGGTCGCGCGAGACATTCATCCACTCCAGCAGCTTGTCATGCAAACGGTTACGCATCTCCGCGTGCGCCGTTGAATCGATGAGGTTCTTCATCTCGCCAGCGTCGGCTTCGAGGTCATACAGTTCATCGCCGGTCATCAGGTTGACGCTGAGCTTATAGTGGCCGTCACAGATGCAGCGGATCGGCTGATATCCGCCGAAGCCGTCGTGATCGACCTCGTAGCGGCCCCATTCGATGAAGACTTCGTCGCGGGTCGGCGCGGCGAGGTCTTTGTAGGAGGCAAGAACGCTCTTGCCCTCCAGCGTCGGCGGCACATCGAAGCCCCAGAACTCCATCAATGTGCCGGCGAGATCGATGTGCGACATCAAGTGATGGTTCACCGTGTTCGGCGGTGTATGGCCGGGCCAGCGCACGATGTAAGGAATGCGCGTGATCTCGTCGTACATCGCGGGACCTTTATCGGTAAGCCGGTGCGACTCCAGAAAAACGCCGTGGTCCGCGGTATAGATGATCAAGGCATTGGGCGCGCTCTTCTGTATTTGGTCGAGCAGCCTTCCGATCTCCGCGTCCACGAAGGTATGGGAGCCGAAGAACTGTTTGTCGCGAATGGGAGGCTGCTCGGCGTGGAGGCGGGGGCCGCCCCAGATGCGCTGTTCCTCGGGCTTGTCCGTGAGTGGATCGGACACGTTGACGGCGGAGGGGAAGACGAAGTCCGCGTAAGAGTCGGTGTACTCCTTGGGGCACAGCGAAGGATCGTGGGGCTCGTCATAGCAGACGCAGAGCATGAACTCCTGGTCCTTATGACCGACGAGGAACCGATTCGCACGATCCGTGCAGCGATGCGCGTAGCACATGTTGGCGGTCCATGTGGGATCGTTCCCTGTGCGGCGATCACGGGAGCGAATGCGGTCCTCGGGCGAAAGCTCCGAAAGATAATCGCGCATGTCGTACCAGTATTCGGGGTCCCAGCCGCCGGGCGGCCGGCCGGTGCCGAAGTAGTCAACGCCGTCCAGATGCCATTTGCCGATGAACGCGGTGTCGACCCAGCGATCGTGAAGCCGCTGACCGATGCTATGCACCGTATCGCCCAGGGGCATGCTGTTGCCCCACACGCCATTGGTGTGAGGGAAGAGCCCGGTCCAGATGGCGGAGCGCGCGGGAGCGCATACCGGCTGGCAGTTGTAGGCCCGGTCGTAGCGCATGCCTTCCTTGGCGAGGCGGTCCAGATTCGGTGTCCGCAGGCCGGTTTGCCGGTAGCAATTCAGCATGTCCGCGCGGATGGATTCACCCAGGATGAAGATCACCTGGCGCGGCGCGGTTTCTTGGGTGGCCGCCTTCAGGGGAAGCGACGAGAGGACGCTGGCGGCGCCAGCCGATTGCAGGAAGCTTCTACGGTCCATAGGTTTTTTTTGCCTGTAATCTATTACATTTACACTCTAATCATATCGCAACCGGCGGCGAGCGTCCGGCTCTCAGAAGGCACAGCGAAATCCGATGTTTGATGCGGAGCTGTCGGGAGTGTTGCAGGTCCGCGCGGCGACCCGGTAGCGGTTGCAGTACGATTTGTGGCAGAGGAAGGAACCACCCTTCATCACGCGGCGGGTGCCGGAGGCTGGCCCGACAGGATTGTCGCGGCTCGCGATGCGATGAAAGTCCGCATCGAACCAGTCGGCGCACCACTCCCAGGTATTTCCGGTGATGGAATAGATGCCGTAGCCATTGGGTTGAAATGCCTCCACGGGGCTCGTTCCCGCATAGCCGTCGTTGGCTGTGTCATGGTTGGGGAAATCGCCCTGCCAGATGTTGCAGCGATGCTGTCCCTCGGGTCGCAGCTTGTCGCCCCACGGATAAAGCCTCTGCTCCAGGCCGCCACGCGCGGCGTACTCCCACTCCGACTCGGTGGGCAGACGCTGACCGGTCCACTGCGCGAAGGCGTGGGCATCGTTCCAGGAGACGTGGACGACGGGATGGTCCTCGCGCTGCAGCATGTCGGAACCGGGGCCTTCGGGCGCATCCCATGTCGCACCGGGGACCTTGCACCACCAGGGCGTCACCGCGACGGTGTCTTCGACAAGTTCACGGAATCGCGTGCGCGGAATGTGCAGCCAGAAGACGAACGACCAGCCGAAGCGCTCGGCGTCGGTGCGGTAATTCGTAGCTTCAATAAATGCACGAAAGAGTTTGTTGGTGACGGGATACGTGTCGATCGCGAACGGCCGCAGGCTGACCGGGCGAACCGGTCCTTCACCATCCTTAGGGAAGCCCTCGGCATAGTCGCTGCCCATGAGAAACGTGCCGCCGGGAAGATCGATCATCCTGATCATCCTGGACCGCACCTCATCGCTGGGCGCGGCGCGTTGCGTCAGCGGCGCAACCTCCGCTGCAGCTTCAGCGCGGCGATCCGCACTGGGAGCGCAGCACCCGCCGGGTTTCGCCTCGATCGTGTCTTCGCAGCATTCGCTCATCGCACTACCCTCTGGCGCTTCGGCCATCCCGCTTCGGAGACGCGCTCACTCATCCAAGCGCAGCCATTTTATAAGACGCATCTGCGAACGAATCGCATCATTGCCGGCTGTGCCACTTCTGCACCACCGCCGGGTGGGCGAGCGCCGTGATGAAGATGCCGCCGACCACCGAGCGCGCCTGAAATCCCATCTGTCGCCCGCTGACCGTGTCGTAGTAATCGGTAAGCGGAATGCGCGACGGCGATTCGTTGGTCCATTTGCGGATGGAGGCTGCGAGGTCCCGGAACTGTTGCGGGTCGTCGCTCAGCGTGGCCGTCCAGAACTCCCAGTCGAGCTTGGTGATGGTCTTGCGGCTGTCCAGCGGAAGGCCATAAGGCTTCATCTGCCTGCTGTAAAAGCCCCACTCGACTTTCGCGATCGAAGCCGGAAATAAATGCAGGTCGAGCAGCTTGTCCCAGACGAGGTTGTATTCCTGGCTCCAGGTCCCGGGCTGGTCGAAGGCGAGCTTGTAGTGGTCGCCATCGCGCGCCATTGCCTCCCACTTGGAGGGCATGCTCTTGGCCAGCACGGCGTAATGGGCGGCGGCGTCGCTATGGTCGGTGTGCTGCGCGATCTGCGCGAAGGCCGCCAGCGCTTCGATCGCCTTCAGCGAAAGATTGGTATTGTGCGCGAGGTGGCCCGAGAAGTCATCGGTGCTGAGCTGGTTCTCCGGATCCATGCCCTTGTCGGCGAGGTAGGCCGCCCATTTCTCCAGCTCCGGATAGTACTTCTGGGCGAAGCTCCACTCGTGCCGATCGCGTTCGAGCGCGGTGATCATCAGGATCAGGTCAGCGCTTTCTTCCACCGGCATCTGGTTATCCGCAGTCTTCTCGCCGCCGCCATACACCTGTCCATCGGCGAGCGGATAAGTGCCAAGGTCGTGCGGCGCAAACGGAAACCGCCAGCGCGGCAATGCGGCATAACGCATCAGCGGCTCAAGCTGGGCCTGCAGCAGCACTGGATTGAAGAACAGAAAAAACGGCGAGGACGGATACGTCACGTCGACGGTGTCGATGCAACCGTTGCTGTGGTTCTCCTTAGAGAAAAGCATGGGCTGTCCATCGATGTCGGCCACCAGCTTGTGCGCGCCGAGAGTCTGGCGGAAGGCAAGCGACGTGAGGTAGGCATAGTCCTTGCCGCCGGCCTGCTCCATGTCATGCATCAGGTCGGCGTCAAAGGCAACCCCCTTCTTTTCGAGCTCAGGGTACTGCGCGTTGGCTGCCTCGAACATCGCAGGCTCGGTCATGCCGTTGCGCCGCCAATAGGGTTGGAGCTTGCGCCCGAGATATTCGATTGCGTTGCGTTCGGTGTAGGAGAGCATGATGCGGCGGGTTACCGGTTGTGAGGAAACCTCGCCGAGCGGGAAGGCGACGGCGAGATGCGCCGGATGGCCGCGCCAGGACGCTGGTTTCGGCATATTCATATCGTCGGCCGTGGGTAGCGTACCGTCCTTGGCGAACTGCGCCATGCTGTCGTAAGACAGCGCCGTACGGGCCTGCTGGCCGTCGGGAACGATGAGATGAAAGTAGCCCCAGTCGACGCGGATCAGATCGCCGGACTGATGCAGCTCCTGCTGCTCCTGCGAGCCGACGTTGAGCAGGGTGAGGTGCTCGGTGCGCGTGCGCCCCCAGGTGACCTTTTGCATCTCGTCGTTGATGGCGATGCTGGGATCGACGTCGAGCAGCAGATCAACCTGGTGGGGTTTGCCATCGGTGGATCGAGCGGACCAGGTGAGATAAGTCACCGGCCGCGAGAGCACATCCAGGTCCTTGGGAAAAGACGGAGTGAAAAAGGTAAGAGTAAGGTGAATGCCCGCCTGCTCGAACTCATAGGCCGTATGCAGCGGCGTTACCGCGAGCGATACCTGAGCCATGGCGGGGACTTCGGGAAGATCGAACATCTGCCTGGGGTGAACGCCCATATAGCGATACACGCTGCCATCGATGCGGATCAGACCATCGATCGGTTGGTCGACGTCGGTCCAATGCCGGGTGTTCTCCCCGGTCAGCTTGTCGGCCATGGACCAGAGGCTGAAGTAAGGGTCATGCACGACCAGAGGCACTGCCGGAGGCCGGTCCGGCTGCTGCGCTGCGAGCGCACCGGTGAGCAGAAGCCCACCTACCAGGGAGCAAAGGGCCATCGTATTCAAGAGCCGCTTGTAAATCGTCGCCATTACCTTCACTTTCTATTGCTGGCTTGCAGAATTTCTGTAGGTGACGCGCATACGCGCTGCGCGTCGGACCGTGCCATCTCGCGCTGAAGACGGCGCGCTGAAGACGATCCCGGTTACGCTCTCATGGGGCAGTTGATACAGGATCCGGCCGTCTGCGGAACGGACAGCGTCGACGTTTGCGGGACTGCGTTCTCCGGGTGTTCCGCGCTGTTGACCTGATAGCTGCTGCTGGCTTTCAGTTGCTCGACGTTGGCTTCGGGAGCGGCCGTGAAGGCTCCAAGGACGATTCGCACGGGAAGGTCAGCACTGAAAACGCAGTTGAAACAGAACACCGTCAGGCGCTTCTTGTCCGGGCTGAGCGCGGCAATCGTATTCACGTACGGAACGTCGTTCATGTCAGGAAACCCCTGCACGCCTCCGGGAACATCGTACGTCCCGGAGTCGGAAGTGGCCGGCAGAATGGTGTCGCCCGCGATGGCCGTATAGAGGCGGAAGACATAGTAGGCGGGCGTGCTGTAGACCTGTCCCCGCTCCTTCCATATGCCGGCGAACTCCATTAGGCCGGTCATGTCGGAAATGGGAACGATGCCGCAGTTGCGCACCGGGGCGTTGAACACGCCCGCGATCATCAGGCCACCACCTTCATTCTTTGAACCGGGCGCCTGATCCGTGAAGACACGATTGCCTTTGCCGCGGCTGTTGAATTTGAGAGAAAGACACCGTGACCGTAACATAGATTAGCCCACCCTGTAATGCATTACAGCAGACGAGATTAGACGCCGAACTGCACGCGTGTCAACCGTCGCAAAATCCCGACTCGGGGATACTTTCTCCAAGTCGCGGTGACGCTCGAGCAGTTTCTCCGATGGTGGTTGGGCGCTCCAAACAGCGAATTCCCTCGCTGCGCGGCGGAATGGCAACCAGAAAAGCAAGCAAAGCCCTATCGCAATGGGCATTCTTGCTCTAGCCTTCACCCATCACGCTGTCGGCCGGCCGCGGTCGGGCCGCGAGTAGCTGCGCGCCACTACGGTATCGTCGGGCGCGCCGATCTCTTCAAATCCGGCTCTCTGGACTTTGTAATTCAGGGGGAGCTTATTCAGAAATCCAGCAGGAATCACCGGCATATCAGCTCGGCCATCGTGTGTCCGCTCTCCTGTAATGCCTTACAGCATATACGCGGTGACAGGCATGAAGTTGCCCGCTGGAAGAAGAATGTTGCACCTGCACCCCAGCGGTGATGGCGTTGGCGACGTCGATGGAGTGGATAGACCGCCGCTTCGGGTGAAGTCCGGACGGCCCCCTTGCGTAGCGACGGTGTTGAGGCAGAACAGACAGCTTCTTCAGAAGAGATCGACGATAGGAGGAAAGGTCAATAGGAGGCTCAAGCCCAGGAGAATGAGCGCCACGGCATTGCTGCGCGCGGCATCGACCGATCGGTTGCGCCACCGCCACTCGAGAATCCCCCATGCGGCAAGCCAGATAACGATGGCTGAGGTGGTTACTCCCGAGAGGGGGCCGGTCGGTCTGTAGAAGATCAGGGCGCTCTTGATGGCATTCGACTTGTCGCCTGTCAGAGCGAGGATCGCCAGCGCAAAGCATCCGACGCCGGCCGCGAGAATTGCCGCGGCGCCGGAGCCGTTCGGGATGGCGGGAGCAAGAGGCGAGGCATTGTCGTGCGGATTCATTTCTCGGCTCCGCGGCTCCGTTGCAGGCTCCCTTGCAGGCCCCGTTGCAGGCTAAGTTGAAGGGTATGGCCGCCCTGGACCGGTGCCTGCTTATCGATCATCGCTCCGAAAAAACCGGCTATGCCCGCCGCCAGAAAGGAAGCCGCGGTAAAGCTGAGCACGGCGGCGCGGAGTCGCGGATGGTTGCACAGGTCACGCCCGTATTTGATGAAGACGAAGGCTGCCATGGTGATCGAGATGGGAGCGAACCAGGCTACATGCTCCTTCCACTCCATGCCGAGGGAGTGCCACCCGATTGTGGCCGGGTTGGACATCAGCAGGCGCTGCGGGAACGCCGCGAGATCGTGTGTCCCTGGAGGGGGCGCGGCGCGGTACCACGGATAGACGATGTAGGCGCCGCTCAAGACCGCGGCCCATGCCAGTACGACCATCGTGAGCAGGTAGAACTTGAGAAACCGCTCCTGGCCCGGCGTCGCCTGAGCAGGGGGAGCGGGGCTGGTGAATCGAACCAGTTCAACCAACGCACCGGAACAAGCCAGCAGATACAGGGCGCCGAAGCCCATTCCATGGATCGATGTCCAGAGGCCGCGAACCGTGATTTCCACTGCCTTCGTCCTCCGCGCCTGCAGGATAACATTGAACTTCGGCAGCAAGTGTATTTATATTCTATGAATCATGGGTCAGCGCAACCACTCGTGGCGAAGCGGATCGACCGGCATTTCCGCGCGCCGAGGATGGACCTCCAAATCCAGTCGGAGGCCACGACTGGTATAGAGTAAAGGTACTTTCACCGGCTTCGGAGAACATGCTGAACGGCACTTCAACGAGACGACTCATCGGTGCGCTTGCCATCCAGACGGCGCCGCAGGCGGCTGCGCAAGCCTTGCGTGAGGCGATCATCTCCGGCGAGCTGAAAGGCGGCGACCGCGTTCTGGAGCAAAAGTGGTCAGTCCGGCTCGGCATCGGCCAGCCGACCCTGCGCGAAGCCTTGCGAGAGCTCGAACACCAGGGTCTCCTGCGCAAACAACCGCAGCGCGGGACCTACGTCGCGCAGCTGAGCCCCGAGGACTATCAAAGGATTCTCGAAGTCCGAATCCCGCTCGAAGCGATTGCGGTGGGAAAGGCAACGACGCGCCTGACGCCCGACTCCGAGAAGGAGCTCACCACTCTGGTGATGACCATGGCAGGCACCGAGCGAAGTGGCGATGCCCGGAAATTTCATGACTGCGACGTTTCATTCCATCGCGCCATCTGGGAGCTGGCTGGCAATGCATACTTGAGCGAATTGCTGGAGACCATCACGTTCCGGCTCTTTGTCTTCTCCATCGTGGGCCGCTGGGACGACAAGCCGAATGCGACCAGCGAGCGAATTGCCGCGGTGCGCCAGCACCTGAGCATCCTGGAAGGTATCCGCTCCGGCGACCCGCACAGGGCGCGTCTGGACTTCGTTCGCAATACGGTCAATTATTGGAATGAACAGTACGGCTTGAAGCTTCGCGAAGAAGAGATGCTCATCGAAGTTTGAGCAAGCTCTGACCTCGAGGTCTTAGAACCTGTCCAGAAACTTCTCTCCGGCCAGGCTGTGGAGAGAGGCCACCCCCACCCCCCCTCCCCCCATGGACTGATTGATTGTATGCAAGACAATTCATCCAAAGGGCTTAGAAGGGGGATTGACCGCCCCCGTTGCAGTCAGTCTGTTCCAGGGCACCGGGATTTTTCCGTTCTGATACTGTTTCTTCCTGGTTACTCTTTCCATGATACGGCGCGGCGCGGGGTGATCACGCCAAACGTTTTTTTGCCCAAATGCTCTCTGTTTTCAAGAGATGAGTGCGGTTGGCCTGCTAGCAGGGCTTGACAGCTTTCGCGCGGGCTGGAGAACCTGTTGAGCAAGACGCTGTTTCGGGTCCGCTGCTCCCGCCCCTGGGCTGCCCGCCTGTACCTGCATATTTGTGCGTGGCTGTTCCGAGTTTTTGGACAGGTTCTTATACCTCCAAGAACCTTGACCTCAAGAATATAGATAGTCTATAAGTCATTTAGATTAATCGTTGACATAGATGAGGCCAAACCATGCGCTGGATCGAGATACGAGCTTTAAGGATTGCTCTCGCACTGCTGGCCTTCGGCTTCTCCTTGTCGTTCTGCTTTTCCCTGTGCTTCTCGTTCACATTTTCCATGCGCGCTTCTGCGCAGGAAACGTTTCGCAACCCGATCATTGCCCATGGTGCAGATCCCTCGGTGATCCTCGTGAACGGGATGTATTATTCCGTCCAAGGCGGGTGCCCGCACCAGGGCAGCGCTCCGGTCCTCTGCATTCGAGCTTCGGCCACGTTGCCGGGGTTGGGCCGCGCGGTTCCCGTGGTTGTGTGGACGGCCCCTGCTTCCGGCCCGGGCTCCGCCGACATCTGGGCGCCGCAGATCGAATTCCTCGATGGCAGATGGTACATCCACTACGCGGCCGGCTCCGCTCCGGGGCTGAACGACCACAAGCTCTACGCGCTGGTTCCGGGGACGCCCGGCCAGCCGCTGCGCCCCTGGGTGGCTGCCCGGACGGGCTCGCCAAACGGCGGCCTGGCGACCAACTGGAAGAGCATCTGGGCCATCGATCCCGATGTTTTCCTCGCCAGCGACAACCGCTACTACCTGGTGTACGCCTGCCGCCAGGACAACAGCGGCTCGCGCGAGAGCAAGTTCCAGTCGATCTGCCTTTCCGCGATGAGCGATCCGCTTCACCCCACCGGCCAGACCATCGAGCTTTCCCAGCCGACGCAACCCTGGGAGATCCGGACCTTTCCCACCCAGGAAGGGCCCTTCGGCTTCACGCACAATGGAGTGGATTACATTCTTTACTCGGCCAGCTTCAGTGGGACTCCGGACGACTACAGCGAAGGCGTTCTGATCAACCACCATCCGCCCCAGCCCAACGGGGCCGGGAACGCGCTCACCAACCCGGCCGCATGGATCAAAGATGGGCCGGTCTTCGACGGACATCATGCCTCCTACGGAACTGCCAGCAATGTTCTGGTCGACTCTCCGGACGGCACGGAGCTGTGGAACGTCTATCACGGCGTCAACTGTCTGAAGAACTGCACGCTGTTCCAGGGGAAGATATGGAGGGACCGCTCCGACCGCGCGCAGCAGGCAGGATGGTCGGCCACGGGATCTCTGGTGATGGGCTACCCGGTCGATATCGCGAATAGCGACGGGACGGGCGAGGGTGTACCTCTGGCGACGCCTTCCGCCGGCGGCAACGGCACCATGAGCATACCCGCGTGGGGCGCGGCGTTTGGCGACGGCGCCGAGGGCGATCCCAGCGGGGGCGAACCCGCAGGCACATGGACCTCGTCCGGGCCGAACGCTATCGCCAGCAGCAGCCTGGATCCCAATCGCTTCGACCGAAAGTTCTTCGGGGCCAACCCGAACTGGCAAGAGTACGTGCTCTCCACCAGGATGCAGCTCGTCGCGACCGGAACTGGGGACGCTCATCCCAAATATGGCGTCTACGGCGCCTATGTCGATCGCAACAACTACTTTATCGCCATGATCGACGTGACATCGTGTGGCAGCCCCGGTTGCGTCACGACCGACGCCGTCGTCGATGGGGCCGATCGCGGCTGGCAGAATTGCACGCTGCCCGCGGGTTTCAATGCGGCCTCGCCGAACTCGTTTGTCGTCGAAGCCGTAACGGGCAAATTTACCGTGTCGGTGAATGGAACGACGCTATCGGGTGCTTGCCAGGGACGGCAATTTGCCCTCAGCGCCGGCCAGGCGTCCACGCATGGCAGCAACGGCCAGGTGGGCGTGATCGTCGAAGATACGAAAGCTCAGTTCACCAGCTTCAACGTCTCGCCGGGAGTGCCGCTCGACAGCCGCAAGTATTCTCAGATTTACGCGTTTCGGAACCAGGCAAGCGGGATGAACCTGGATAACGCCTGCGACGGCGGCTGCGGTTCGAAAGCGAAAGACGATGCCGGGGTGATTCAGTATCCCGCGGCCGCTCCCTATCCGCTTACCACCTCGAGGACCCAGTTGTGGACGCTACAGGACCGGGGCGGCGGCTACTTCGCGATCGTCAGCGTGATGAGCGGAATGTGTCTCGACCATGCCGCTCGGCCGGCCGCGCCGTCCGGCGACCTCGCGCGCGAGCCGCGTACAAGCCCATGGCTTCGGCAGCGCTCCTGTAATGGCGCAAGCAGTCAGCAATGGCGCTTCATTCCGGCGACAGACAGTCGATTCGTGATCCAGAACCAAGCCTCCCTGCAGTTCCTGGATTCCGGCGGCACGTCGCAGGGAACTGAAGTACGGCTCAAATCGAGGGCGGAGACCGCTTCGCAAAACTGGCAACTCGTGGTCCAGTAGGCGTATCGGTGGGCAGAAAGGGAAGATTCTCCGGAGAGAGGGGTTGACATCGGTATAACGTGGGCGCTAATGTGATTCGGCGGTAGAATCTATTATAAATACCCGCCCAAGCGCGGCCACTGATACTAGAAGCTACTCGTTACTTATACAATTCCCTCGGCGCCTCACGCGATGGGAGGCCCCTTAATTTCATCCGGGCAGCCATCCCTTTGTGCTACAACTCTCAACCAGCCAGGAGTAGGAAATGCAATCGATTTCACCGAAACCGTTCTGTTCTGAGCCACACCTCCCGAAGACCTGGCCGCTTTGGCACCCCAGGATGAGGAATGTCCT
>CBDICJ010000004.1:0-288269 GCA_965277335.1 Edaphobacter sp.
TCTGGAGAATGGCGGTTTCTCATCCCACACAAACAGAGCGTACGGGATGCCATTCAGGTCACGCTGGTCGACCTTCACCTCCGTAAGGGCTTGCCGCCACAAACCAAATACAACGGAGCACAGCGTATCGCCTATACAGCAGTCATTCTGATGGGTTTCGGCATGCTGGTCACTGGCGTTGCCATCTATAAGCCGACTCAGTTGCACTTGTTGACTACGATCCTCGGCGGTTACGAGATGGCGCGATGGGAACACTTCTGGATCACGATGGGCTTTGTCGGCTTCTTCGTGATTCATGTGGTGCAGGTGGTCCTTGCCGGATGGAATAACTTCCGAAGCATGGTAAGCGGTCGGGAAATCAAAAAGGAAGAAGACGTGTCCCTCGAGGCGGAGAGGAGGTCCTGGTGATGCTTGAGCCGAACCAGAAGAAGCCATCAAATCCTGACGAAACGCCGAAACAAGGAACGGCGGAGTCAAAACCACATGACCCACCTGAGGGGAAGCCGGATGGTATTTCGCAGGCCGTCGATGACTCAGCCAAAGTTGCAAAAGGGACGGACGGCGAAAGCATCCCCGCCGAGCAAGCAGAAGGCGCCTCAGAGACCGGCACCGCGCCTGAAGCCGAAGCAATCCCGATTGCTCCCTCGAGACAACAAGTTGAACCAAAGCCAATGATCAAGGAGCCGCCTCCCGAACGGTCAGGACCTACTGTCGATGAGGGGAATGCCGCAGTCCTTTCCGATTCGCGGCGACATACACGACGGTCTTTCGTGGTGGCAGCCGCAGCTGCGACTGCCGGATATGGGGTTTACCACTGGCTTGACCATCTCCCCGCGGACGAGATGCAGCCGGGTGGCTACCGGAAGGGTTTCGAGGCGAATGCGGCGATCTCACGCACAGTCTTTGACGAACGGGGTCTGGCACCGACCTACCCTCTCTCTAAAGCGCAGGATCTCAGAGTTAATGGTGTCTACGGGCTCAAACAAATGCTCGAACCAGCAAGTTATAGGCTTCAACTAGTCGGTTCCACTGCGTCCGTCTCTGACCCACGGTACAGCCGGGATGTGACCGCCTGGAAGTACATCTATTTTGACGAGAAGACCATGGAGGATCAGGGCCACGACACGAAGACGCCGCCTTCGGCGAGAACCTCCGAAAAGATGGCTCCCGCTTCGATGCTTGAACAGGAGAAACAAAACGAGAACCGCAGCGGTAGAAAGCCTCGCGGCAAGGAAGAGGCCGGTGAGAGCAGTTCTACACTTCCAGAGGGTACGCCGGGACT
This sequence comes from Edaphobacter sp., assembly GCA_965277335.1. Taxonomy (GTDB): domain Bacteria; phylum Acidobacteriota; class Terriglobia; order Terriglobales; family Acidobacteriaceae; genus Edaphobacter. The sequence goes on from CBDICJ010000004.1 coordinate 1,283, forward strand.
ACTTCTGACGATGGAGGACGTCCTCAAGTTGCCTCGACATGAGCTGGTGACCCAGTTCAAGTGCATCGAGGGCTGGAGCCAGATCGTCCACTGGGCTGGTGTGCGTATGGTGGATTTTATCGAGGCTTATCCACCGGGCCTCATTAACGGCAAGGAACCGCGATATGTATACATGGAGACGCCCGAGGGAGACTATTACACCGGCTACGATCTCCATGTCTGCCGTCATCCCCAAACGCTTCTTGTAACCGAGATGATGGGTGCACCATTGACTCAATACCACGGCGCTCCGCTGAGACTGCATATGCCTACGAAGTACGGGTACAAGCAGATCAAGCGCATCGGACTTATCAACTATACCAATAGCAAGCCGGACGACTACTGGACCAAGCTTGGCTACGATTGGTATGCCGGGCTGTAAAGAAATAGCAGAACACACTTTCAGGAGAAATAAAACAGAGTATGGATGATGATGCATGTAGCCTGACGAGAACGGAGCGCGAGACGGACACAAGGCATCTCTTCGAGGACTGTGCCTGGCTGTATGCGTTTTGCCGTGAGCACTTGTTCCGCGACCACACGGAAGAGATTGCGCAGGCTCTCTTTCCCGATGGGAATCCTTCGGAAAGTATGTCTGTCCTAGAGGTCGGATGCGGTCCCGGATTCTATGCTCGCCGGCTAGCACAGCGATACCCTGCCTTGCGTGTGTTGGGGATCGACCGTTCTTCGCGTCTGCTCGCCTGGGCGCAGTCGCGAGCTTCCTCGGATGAATTGGCCAACTGTCGATTTCAGCATGGGGATGTTGAACGTATCTCCGCTTGCGTAGAAGCAGTCGATGCGGTCATCAGTTCCCGTCTCCTGCTTGTAGTTGGCAATCGCAGTACTGTCATGGCTGAGATCTTCCAGGTACTGAAGCCAGGGGGGCGTCTCTTCCTGGTGGAGCCAACGGCTAATCTCAAGACCCAGCTCCCGCTCTCCGCCATGCGATTAGTTACACGCTTCATACACTCCACCCACCGCGAGACGTTTCCGAAGAATGCGAAGATACTCTCTTCCCGGGAGTTCGAAGACCTCGTTCGATCTCAGCCATGGAGCAAGGTTTCGATCCAGATGTACGGAGACTACCAATGCGCTGTCTGCGACAAGAGTGGTGACGCACTCACAGATTTTAAAGCATTAGAAATGCATGCGCATGGCATCGCTGTTACTGGTTCACGGAGCGTGCTTAGTGGCATACCTAATTCTCGATCCGAAGCATGCTGATCCGTCTTTCAGATCAATCTGCGCATTGGCAATCATGGCGAAGGCGCCCCGGCCCGGCAAAGTAAAGACTCGACTGTCCCCGCCACTCACTCCTCATCAAGCTGCTGCAATTAACACATGCTTTCTCCGAGACACCACAATGAATATCGCCGGTCTTACTGAGGAGATAGCCTGCGCTGGTGTGATCTCGTACACACCGATAGGAGATGAGCATCTTTTCGATGGATTGCTGCCCCCCGGATATCGGCTGATACCGCAACGTGGAGACGGTTTCGGAGAAAGGCTTTTGACAACGGCACAGGACCTATTCAAATGCGGTTTTGCATCTGTTTGCCTCATTGATTCTGATTCCCCCACGGTGCCAAGGGGGGCCTTGGCGATGGCTGTCGATGCTCTACGGCGGCCAGGTGACCGCATCGTACTTGGTCCCTCTCATGATGGTGGATATTATCTGATCGGTATGAAACAGGCACACGCCGCACTGTTTGAGAACATCACTTGGAGTACTGCTTTCGTCTTGTCCGAGACCATTGCAGCGATTCATAGGATCGGTGTCGAGCTCGTAACCTTGCCACTTTGGTATGACGTGGATGATGCAGTTACCCTGTCGGTCCTTCGTTCTGAACTGATCGACGGCCTCCGGCCTGACTTTACCTCTGTACCAGGTTATGCCGCAGAGCACAGCCGGAGGTTTCTCAAGGAATTGGACGGCTCAGCATGAAGTGGAGCAAGCTTCTGCATGACCGTCCCTGGATTACGAATGCGATTCTGGCGCTGCTGGGATTTGGGTTACTCGCTTTTACAAAGCAACTCATTGTGGAGTTTCATCACTTCACGATCGGATTCTCCGGCGTCGCGGGCTGGTCTGTGATCTTGTATGCGCTTGCGGTGACAGCCATCCTCACCCTCCCTGCGAATCGCTTCACTTTGCCTTTGATCATTGGCTTCGGAATCGCGTTCCGGCTCGTCACGTTGTTGCCGGAGCCGTTTATGTCCTCCGATATCTACCGATACGCCTGGGATGGCGTGGTACAGCATGCCCATATCTCTCCGTATCGCTACGTCCCGGGCGATCCTGCGCTCACCTTCCTGCGTGGACCAAATCGGGTTCTCCTCGATCACATCAATCGCCGCGACTACGCTTACACCATTTATCCTCCCGTCGCTCAGTTTCTCTTCTATGGCATCACGTGGATTAATGCTTCGGTGACCTTCATGAAGCTGGCGATGATTCTCTTTGAAGGCCTCACCGTCTATGCGCTCATGGAACTGCTGCACGCTCTGGGGAGGCGGAGAGAAGAGATATTGCTCTACGCATGGTGCCCGCTGTTGATCTGGGAGATCGGCAGCTCCGGGCACCTGGACTCGGCTGCCATGGCCTTCATCACGCTTGCCCTGCTTGCCCGACTTCGGCGGCAGCCGATCAAGACGGGGATTTTTCTTGGGGCTGCGATCCTGATCAAGTTTTACCCTCTAGTGCTCTTGCCTGCGCTATGGCAGCGGAAAGACCTCAGGATGCCTTTGACGATCGTCGGCATCACCGTCTTCTCCTACGCCTGTTATGCGAGCGTGGGACGGTTAGTCTTCGGGTTTCTGGGCGGTTATGTCCAGGAGGAAGGGATTGAGACAGGCTCGCGGTATTTTCTGTTGGAACTGATCCGGCATCTCCCCGGACTCCACCACGTCTCTGTCTTTCTCTATCTACTCATATCGGCCGTCGCATTCGCGGTTCTGGCCTTCTGGAGCTGGGGAGGCGGTCAACTCCGAATCCACACATCAGCGAGCCCGGTTCTGGCCACGAGTTTTCCGATTGCCGGAGGGCGCGGCCTTCCTTCCAGGCGCGCTGTTTCTGGCGTTTGCGATGATGCTCGCCTTCTCTCCGCATTATCCTTGGTATCTGGCGTGGCTGATCCCGTTGGTGTGCTGCTTCCCAACCTCCCGATCTTTACGTATGCGCTTGGGTTCTTCTACCTCTCAGCCACTTCTCTCGGCGCAGGGACCACAGAGTCGCAATATCGCCTGAACTGCATCCTTTACGCGGCAGTATTGCTCGGCAGGTGTTCTTGAGTGGATGGTCGAGTTGGATACGGACGATTCATCGCTCCGAGGCAACGCATCGCATGAACTCTTCGAATATCTCGGTAATTATCCCCGCGTTGAATGAGCGAGAGACGATCGGGCATGTCGTTGCTTCGATGCCATGGTCGCTGATCGCTGAGTGCATCGTCGTGGATAACGGGTCGACCGATGGCACGGACCAGATTGCCCGAAAAGCCGGCGCAAGGGTGGTATACGCCCCGCGAGGATATGGATCGGCATGCAAAGCTGGTTCGGAGGCGGCGCTCCCCACGAGCAGTATCCTTGTTTATCTCGACGGCGATGGCAGCGACTACAGCGACGATCTTCCCCTTATCGTCGCACCTTATTGAAGAAGGCAGAGCGGATTTCGTCGTGGGCTCCCGCCTGCGTGGCCATGCGGAACCGGGGTCGATGCTGGGAAGTCAAATCTTTGCGGCCTATCTCGTTGGTTCCTCGTCCGTATGCTGCAAGGCATTCGTTACACGGACATGGGGGCCTTCCGCGCCATTCGGCGATCCAGCTTCGAACAACTATCGATGTCGGAGATGACCTACGGATGGAACCTCGAGATGCAGATTCGCGCAGCTCAGCACAAACTACACATCCTCGAGATCCCGGTCGACTATCGCTGTCGGATTGCCGAGTCAGTAAGGTCTCCGGAGATTTCATCGCTTCCATCAAAGCAGCCACGCGTATTCTCGGCGTAGTCTTTCGGATCGGCCTCTCACGCCACCCCTGAAGGGCTTCGCAATGTTTTGGACAATACCTTTTTCCCGCAGGCCTATCTCAGCTTTGGCGAAGTAATCCTCGACGGCCCCCTGCGTCTTTATCCACGCAATGTAACGTGCAATGCCTTCTTCGAGTGGGACGCGAGGCTCGTAGCCAATCGTTCGAATGCGCGAGATGTCCGAGATAAGAGCTCGAATCTCCCCAGGTCGAAACTCTCCGCGCGCGATGGGATCAATCGCAACCCCGAGCTGCTCGGCAATGATCCCTGCCAGATCGCGTACGCTGGTCGCCCTTCCGCTTCCGACGTTTACGGGAAAGTCCGTCGAGTTCGTCAGTCGTCGCCGCGAGAAGATTGGCTTGCGCGATGTCTTCGACGAAACAAAGATCGCGCGTCTGGCCGCCATCTTCATACATGACTGGCGGCTGACCATTCAAAAGACGTGTGCAAAAGATTGCAATGACACCGGTGTAAGGGTTGAACAGAGACTGTCTCGGACCATAGGTGCAGGATTAGCGAAGCGCGACGGTAGGAATGCTCGTTTGTTTGCCCCAGAGCAGTACGAGGCGTTTCCTGATCGACCTTGGTCAGCGCATAGACAGTCTCGCCACCGCCAGGCGTTCCTTCCGCAGTCGGAATCGAAGTGGTCGCTCTGCCGCAGTGTGGGCAACGCACTTGAAAGTCCCCTCCCCGTAACTGCTCTGCTGGGCGGAAGTAATGGCACAACGTGCCCATGAACTTCGCACTGCGCTGCGCCCTCGCTGTAAACGGCCTGAGAGCTGGCAACAATCAACCTTCTGTATCGGAAGCTTCTGATCCCGGATGATCTCCAGCATCTGCGCGGTGCCAAAGCTATTCACGAGAACGTACTTCGCCATCTCCGGCATATAGCCGCCATAAGCTGCTTCATGAAATACCACGTCGATGTCAGTCAACGCGGATAGCATCGTCTCGTAGTCCTGCACATTCCCGTGTACAAAGTCGGCGCCAGGATGTATCCACGACGGTTTCCCATTCTTATGCGTCTGTGGCTCAAGGTTATCCAGAATACGGACCTGCCAACCTTCCTGTAGAAGAAGATCAACAATGTGTGAACCTATCAGTCCAGCCCCTCCCGTAACTAACGCGGCGCTTCCGTTGAGCGTTCATAGTCCTATGATAACCAGAAATTTAGTGACGACTGCAGAGCTGGCATGAGCTTCCAAATCGAGGCGACGGAACCGGAGTTGAGTGGCCGGTCGAGATGCCTTGAACACGTTCGGTCACGGGACATCTTCTCCCGTCTTCGTCTCAGGTAATACTAGCGACGCTTGCTCATTCAGTTTCACGTAAGTAGGTCGTACTGAGCGAGAGGTAGCAGGAGATTCTCGCAACAAATACTCACCGATCCATTCAGTATTTGGAACTTTTCTTAGGACTTGCCAGGCCCTACGTTATTTGAAGGCTGCAGGACGGTCTTTTTCCAGACGCTGATGCAGCAGAATACAAGTTGGCCCGGCGGGCACCTTGTACAAGGAGAACCACCATGTCGCGTTTGCACCCTGTTACCCCCCTCGAATGCCACGGGCAAAGCAAAAGAATTGCTCGATGTCGTGAAGAATAAGCTTGGTATTGTGCCGAACATGACTCTTGTCATGGCCGCCTCACCCGTTGTTCTCGAAGCGTACGTAGGCTTTAGCGGTGCGCTCTCCAGTGGTTTGTTAGATGCGAAAACTCGTGAAGAGCTGGCCCTGCTGACGGCTCAGGAAAATCATTGCAACTACTGCCTGTCGGCACATACCGCAATTGGCAAGATGGTCGGCCTGAACCACGACGAGATCGTCGCCAGCCGTGAAGGAAATGGTACCAGTCCGAAGACAACGGCGGCACTGGGCCTTCGCCAAGCGCGTACTCGATACCAAGGGCGAGATCAGCGAAGCGGGACTTCGCGGCTGCGCGCAGCGCCGGCTTCTCCGAAGGAGAGATTGCCGAGATCATCGCAAACGTTGCGCTGAATGTGTTCACCAACTACTTCAACATCGCTACCGATGTGGATATCGACTTCCCAAAGGTTTCCTATACAGAAATAGCCTAGTAGCTGACTCGTAGTACCGGGTTCACAAACGGGCGCAGACCCGGGAGGTGCTTGGATGTATGTACAAGAGCTGTGGCGCTATCCAGTAAAGAGCATGCGTGGTGAACAGCTCGCTGAAGCCACGATGGATAGTACCGGGATCAAAGGCGACCGGAACATCATCGTGGTGTCCGAAGCGCTTAGTCGAATCATCACTGCCCCGAACGCCACCCCGGTCTTCTCGGCCTGCAAGCCTCCGTTTCTAAGGATGGTACGACCTTGATCGAAGGTCATGCATGGAACAGTTCGGTGGCCCTTGCGTTGACGCGGAGAGCTGCTGGTGAGCCGGTCCGTCTGGTGGATGCTCGTTCCAGGACCGAGCGCTTCGATGTACTCCCATTGCTTATGGCGACTGATGGAGCCATTCGGGAATTGGATTTGGATCTCCGAAGGCTGCGCCCAAACATCGTAATTGGCGGTGTATTCGGCCCGACCGAGAGGAGTTGGCCCGGCGCAAGTCTCCTGTCCGGAGCCGTGGTCATCGACGTGGCGCAGTTGCGTTTGCGATGCGTGATGACAAGCTTCGACCCTGACACCCTTAAGCAAGACCTCGAAGTCCTGCGCAAGATCGTACGGAAAGCTGAAGGCAAATTAGCACTCGACTGCGCTGTAGGAAGCCCCGGCGTTCTTCACGTGAATGACTCCATCTTCCTTCGCCCTAAGTCCAAAGGACATCTCTCATGAGCATAGTGATCGCACCGCCCTTCACCGACCCGGAACTCGCCACTCAGAAAGTTCAGATCGCGGAGGATCTCTGGAACACCCGCGACCCTGAACGTGTCGCGGCAGCCTATACCGAGGACACGCAATGGCGCAATCGGACGGAGTTTCTCACCGGCCGTGCAGCCGTCCTGGAGTTTTTGAAACGGAAATGGGACCGTGAGTTGGCTTATAAACTGAAGAAAGAGCTGTGGGGTTTTCGAAACAACCGCATGGCGGTGAAGTTTCAATACGAATGGCATGACAGCAGCGGTCAGTGGTTCCGTTCCTACGGCAACGAGCTTTGGGAGTTTGCGCCGTCCGGCCTGATGCAACGGCGAGAAGCCAGCATCAATGATTTGGCTATCCCGGAGAAGGAAAGAGTTTTGTGAACTCAGCGAGGCTACAAGGTACATCGGAGTGAACGATTGGCGTGATACGCGATGCGGGTTAGTCCTCACAAGTCTTAGTGCTGTATCTGCAGATCCCTATAGTGCAGCAGGGGGCATCTGCAGCATGATCGAAAGCCCTACAGGCTGCCGGCTGTCGACGGCCTTCTCATAGTGCGGACGCACCAGCGTCTTCAGCGCAGACCATGGGACGATCGTCTCCATCTGGTCCAGAAACAACCCCCGATGGCTCCTCCGCCCGTATCTGTTAAACACAGGCTGTCTGGCAAAACTCCGCTGCTTCGTCGACCATCACCCCATCTCTTTGAGATTTGTCAATCAAAGCAACGTCGCGAAATTTTTGAATAGTCTGCCAAGAACTGGACAGAGAATTTAGATGAGGTTGAGGTGTCCACGAGAACGCGGAATTCAACTACTTTGCAAGAATTCAGCTCACGCCTCGCAGATATAAGTCGACCGTCTCGGTAGTCCAGGTGGAGATGCCACTTCCAAAGAAATCGCGATCTTCTGTCCAGACGGCACACTTCAACAAAAGCGATGTCGCGACAATCGGCCAGTCAGTTTCATCGCGGGAGATTATGCGCTCGCGAGCGGAAACCTCAAATTCTTCATAGAGAGTCCTGTCTACAACCTCGATCAAGCGTGGCAGCTGATCGAGCACCAGTATTCCGGGCTCAGGGTCGATGCGCCGTTTCTCGGAGATGGAAGGGATGTACTTGCGTGCATCGGCAAAACAGATGTCCGGGGCGTAGAACGACACAGAGTCTTCGTGAGTTTCGAGAAGGTTACGCACACGCACACCGAAAACGGCTCGCAACAGGATGTTCGCGTCGAGCACGAGGCGCTTCTGGTCTGTCATCGCTTCTGCCTGGTCCGCCACTGTTTGAAACCTGCGACAGCCTCATCCTCGGAGATTCCCTCGGCATCAAGTACCTCCTGCCAACGAGTCGATGCTTCTCGTAGGGCTTCCTTATCCGCATCGCTCCGCTTACGGCGAACGGGGATGAAGTAGCCCACGGTATCGCCATGTCGGGTGATGGCTACCGGAGACTCCGATTCGAGGAGGTAGGTGGCGAACTTATCGCGGAACTCTCTCATACCAACCTTTACGGTTTCCATAACTTGCCCCCTGTGTACCGTTGCGTACACAAGTGTACCATCAGAGGCCCGTACCATACTCAAATTGCTTTGGACCCGCGACCTCTGCCTTCCCGCGACAGAAGTTGCAATCAAAATCGGATGCAAAAATGGCCGAAATTTTCGAAAACTGAGGAATAGGGCAAAGGTTTAGAGGGCAAAGGTCGCGGGTCCGATAAGGGTTCAATAACCGTTGCCAGGGGTCCAATAAGGCGCTCAGGTAGCCATCCGCTACGCCTAGTATCAACAAGTTACGCATTACAGATTAGCTGTCACGGCAGAGGGCCCAGAGCAGGCTCGAAGATGATTCTTGGCATGATTTCCGAACCACCGACAATCCACCCGGAACACGCAGCAATGGCCTCCTCCATGAGTGCATTGGCCTGTGGGTGTTGAAAAACTCATCCTCTGAGAACTCGCGGAAAATTCATCGCGTCAGGATGCCCTACAAGCGATTTTCTCGGACCGGATAGACATTTTCTATCCCCGGATTTGAGGCCGTTTGTGCAGAAAACGAGTTTTTCAACACCCACGCCTGTAATCAACAAGGGGCTTAGGAAGCAAAGGGCTCAGAGGGGGTCTTTTCTGAGGAAGTTTAGCAGGGCTTTGTAGAGGTTGTCGTTGCGGTAATTGAAGCGAAATTCTGTCTCTTTAAGGTGGAGGTAGAAGGTGCGTTTGGGCACGCCGCAGAACCTAGCGAGGCGCCGTTTGGCTAGGCTCCAGAAGCTCTCGATGCCGTTGATGTGATTGAGCTGCTGAGCGAAGACATTCTCTCGGTGCTCGACCCTGAGGTGCTTGTTGTAGCCCAGATCGACCAGGCCGTGATAGCCTGCCCAGCCGTCGGTATGGATCACCGAGCTAAGGCTGGCTCGGCCACCAATCACAGCCTGCAGCGCGGCTTTGGAAGCATCAGGGACGATCGCGGTGTAGACCTTGTCGCCGCGCTTGAGCAGGCCGAAGACGATGGTCTTGCCGCCGGCGCCGCGGCCGCACCTTCCGCGCACGCGCTGTGGGCCGAAGTAGGATTCATCGGCTTCGAGCACGCCCTCGAACGGCGACTGCCGCTCGCACTCGGCGGCGATCCTGGTGCGCAGGCGCAGGAAGATCGCGTTCACCGAACGAACCGAAACGCCAGTCAGGTGGGCGGTCTGCGTGGCCGTTAAATCCAGTGCAAAACACCTCACCAGATGACGAAACTTTGCCTCACTTAATTTGGAAAATCGAAAATAGCAGTTTGACTGCGCCATCACTGCACTTTAGCGCCGCTCCAACCTCGTTTGCTTCCTAAGCCCCTCAACAATTGGCGCACCTGTTTTCGATCATTTTCTCCTGAGGTCAAAGCCCACTTAGGAGATCGAATGACCGTCTCCACGCAAGCTCCGAGTCGTGAGCATTGTAGGCGAGTAAGATTCTCCGCGGTCACGAACCATCAGGGCGAGACTTGCGGCTAATCCACCCCCGGCACTCTCGCCCATGACGCCAATCCGGGTGGGGTCAAGCTGTGGATCTACGAGGTCGATGATGGACATGATGCTTTTCTCCTGCGGTCCTGGTTGATGGTGGATCGTCGTTCAAAGCTTCGGTCAGCTTTCCGCCAGCGCTGCAACGTCAGGCGCATATTTCTCCAGGTGATCTTCAATGCGGACCTTACCGAGGTTTACGGCGAGGCTTCCTCCTGCCCGCACGGTGGCCAGGTCGTTGATTCCCATGAAGCTAAGTGCTTTGCGCAAGACTGGTGTCACGAGATCATCCGCCTCACTCGGCTCGCCTGCAACGTAACTGTCGCGCGACACCACGATGAGCCTGCCTTTCTTGTTCTCCAACATACCGGGCCAACCGGGGGCGAGGCGGAAGGTGAAGTGAGGCCGCACCACATAATCAAGCCACGACTTGAGGACAGCGGGGATGGTGAAGTTGTACATGGGCGTGCTGATGAAGAGGACATTAGCAGCCTGCAGCTCGGCGATCAACTCGGTCGAGAGCGCAAGCGCCTTCTGCATTTCGGGGGTGCGCTCCACGTCAGGGGGTGCATACACACCCGCGATCCAATCGCCGTCCATGTAGGGGATGCGCGAGGCGTTCAGGTCGCGATGAATCACAGTGCTACCTGGGTTGCGAGCTTGCCAGTGTTCGACGAAGTGCTTTCCGAGGGCGCGCGAGATCGACCGATCTCCGCGAGGGCTCACATCCAGAGCAAGCAGGGTTGGCATGGCTTTTTCCTTTCGGTTGAGGTTTAAATCAGCAAGGTTTAGAGGAGAGTGAGACCGCCGTCGATGACCAGTTCTGTTCCGGTGGTGAAGCGAGAGTCATCCGAGGCGAGGTAAAGGGCAGCGGCAGCCACTTCGTCAGCTTCTCCGGGCCGTTTTAGCGGGACACGCGCGATCATCTCACCGAAGCCCGCCATCTGTTCCGACGTCAGACCCATCTTTCCGCCGATCGGCGTATTGATCGGTCCGGGAGTGATGGTGTTTACCCGGATCTTCTGCGGCGCGAGCTCCACCGCGAGCGTGATGCCAAGAGAGCGCAACGCGGCCTTGCTGGCGCTGTATGCACTGAGGCCGGGAACTGCCCGAAGAGCGGCGGTGGCAGAGGTCAGAATGACCGAAGCACCTTCTGAGAGGACCGGAACGGCATGCTTGAGCAGAAAATAAGGGCCACGCACGTTGGTCGCAAACAGTTCATCGAACTGCCTCTCTTCTGTGTCTGCAGCGGCCGCTACCCGGGCGATCCCTGCGTTGACAAACAGAACGTCGATCTTCCCATGCTTTTCGGCGACGTACTGGACGAGCTGCTTGGCTGCCTGTGTGTCGCCTGCATTTGAGTGAACAACCTCGATGCCCGGCATGGACTGCCTGGCTGCGTTCATGCTGTTTTCGCTTGCGCCGGTCACGATCACCGTGGCCCCTTCTGCCTGAAAAAGCCTTGCAGTCGCTGCACCGATGCCGCTCGTGCCGCCGGTGATAAGTGCGATCTTACCCTTGAGCCGGTCCATGCTGTTCTCCTTATCTCTGCTGTCTTGCTGTTTTACGTACTTTAGAGTACGATATATACAGGTTGGTTGCAAGGAGTTTCATACTTTATGGTATTAAATTTCGTTAAGCGTGCCCCGGGGCGTCCACAGGCCTTTCGGCCTGAAGATGCACTTGACCGTGCCGTGGAGATGTTCTGGGAGCATGGGTATGAGGGAGTGGACGTAGAACGGATTGCGCGCGCCGTGCACGTCACGAAACCCGCGCTGTACCGGGAGTTTGGAGACAAGCCCACGTTGCTGCTCAAGGCGGTGGAGCGCTATTTGATGACGTATGGAGCTCCGATGATCGCAGCGTTTCAGTCGGAGCCGGACATCCATAAGGCAGTGAGAGCGTTCTGTGAGGCTACTGTGAACAATGCCACCGCCGAGCCTCGCAGCGGCTGCATGATGGCCGCTGCAGTCTTGGGGCAATCGGAGCGCGTGAAAGAGATCCGTTCCTACGCTGCGCAGGGGCTCGCGGCGAGCGCTACTGTTCTGGCGCAGAGATTCGAGCGGGAGATGAAGGCTGGGAAGCTGACGCGCACCCCTCCGGCCAAGGTGCGAGGCCGTGCGCTCATCGACCTGATGCAGGGTCTGCTGCTTCGCGCCAAAGCTGGCGCATCCCGAAAGGAGCTTCTGGCAGACGCGCGGAGCTACGTGCCGCTCGTGCTTGGAGAGCACCTGGATTCGTGACAAATCGCCGAGTCACTCAGTGAGCTACCTCATCCGAAACTGGGCCACGATTCGTGGGTCCAAGGTCACCCGGAAGCCACCAGCGGAGATGGCGCCTTTCCGCAGGAAGGCATACGATGATGGGCAATGCACGAAGAGGGAACCGGGGGTCAGCCGATTCGTCCGCGGAGTTCGGGTTCCGTTCTGTCCACGACCAGGTATCCAGACGGGTTGGAAATAGCCTATCGGTGCATGCGCTAAGGGGCTATCTTACTTTGAAACCTCACCAAATTCTTCACCGAATTGCGCGCCGAAAGGGCTCCAATTTGTCCTCTTAGCTCCGTTGTACTCCATTGATAACAAAGCTACTCCGAGCTCTATGACCCGCCTGTTAACCGAACGGTTGTAGGTTCGAGTCCTACCTCAGGATCATCGTTGGACATCAACATGTCTCTGATTCTTCGAGATGGTCATACGATCAGGGATTCACATTGCGCTTCGTTCATGACTGCGGTGAATGGTTCGTTTATACTGGTCCTAATTGGTTCTAGGCAGGTGCTTAAGGGCTAAGAGACAATGCGGGTAACGGTGAGGGTAACGGCAGAAAATTGCCAGCTAACCCTTGTGATTTCAATGGATGCTATTCCCTGGGGGGCAACCACACATTCATGTCCTGCTGGACGGTCCCGCTACGCGCGGCGCGTCATTTCGTGACTTGTATAGGTTGCGGTTGGCGAGTGAAACATATGGCTCCTCCCGTCGGTCGGGTTGGAAGATCTTCCTGCCGACCCTCGGAAGGCCCACCCGAAGGGGTATACGCGTCGCGAAGTGACTACCGCACCCAGGCCTCCCGCAGAAAATCGAAACTCCCAGCCCCACGTGCACGAATCCCTTCCACTCGCCGCGTATGGACCACCTCGTTATTCGGAGACCACAGCGGAATCCCCGGCAGCTCCTCCGCCAGAATCTGTTGCACCTGCAAATAATCCGCCTTCCGAACTGCCCGGTCCGAAGTCCCCGCCGCCTCCGCCAGCAAAGCATCCACCCGCGGATTCGAGTACCGCCCCCGATTGCCCCCCTTCGGCGGAAAGCTCCCCGTAGCGTACGCATAACGGAAGATATCCGGGTCTTCATTGCTCCCGATCCACCGCAGCGCATAGATCTCAAAAGCTCCCCGCGTCACATCCGAGTAAAACGTCCCAAACTCCGCCGACCGTATCTCGAGCCGAATCCCCGCCGCCCGCATCTGCTGCTGCAACACCGCCGCCATCAGCCGCGTCGTCTCATCCGTGCTCGTCTTCAGCGTAAGCCGCAGCCGGACGCCGTCTCTCCCCGCAGGGAACCCCGCCTCCTGCAGTAGTCTCTCAGCCCGCGCCGCGTCGTGCGGATAGTGCGCCAGCTCCGCATTCGAAGCCGCCGCCCAATGCCCCGCCGGCAGCAGCGTATTCGCCAGCCGCGCCTGCCCGCGCCAGATCGCATCCACAATCGCCTGCCGATCGATCGCGCAAGCCACCGCCTGCCGCACCCGTCTATCCTTCAGCAGCGGATCGGTCACATTGAACGTCATATACACCACCGGCGACCCCGGCCCCGACTCGACCCCCAGGTTCGGCCTGCTCTCCAGCGTATGCACCATGTCGAGCGTCACCACGTTGCTCGCAATATCCGCCGAGCCCTTCTGCAACTCGAGCGCGCTCGTAATCGCATCCGGCACCACCTCGAACCGCACCCGCTCAATCCTCCGCCCCTCCACAGGCGCCGCCGCCACGCCCGCCCAATACTCGTGATTCCGCTCCAAAACTACCTCTTTATCCTGCACCGCGCTCACGAACTCAAACGGCCCCGACCCCACCGGATGCAGCCCCAAATCCTTCCCCGATCCCCTCGGCACCACCCCGAAAAGCCCATCGCTCACATTAAACAGCAGCCCCGCATCCGGCCGCTTCATGTGCACCACTACAGTCAGACGATCCCTCGTCTCCGACCGCGCCACAGCGGCAAAACTTCCACTCTTAGCCGTCACCAGCGAACCGTCGATCAAGCTCTCGATCGTATACGCCACATCCGCCGCCTCAAGCGGCCTGCCATCCTGAAACCGCACCCCGTCCCGCAGATGAAACACCCAGGTCAGCGCATCCGGCTGCTCCCAGCTCGTCGCCAGCCACGGCCGCAGCTCATAGTGCTCATCCTTCTTCACCAGCGCATCGAAGATCAGCCCACCCACCCGCTCCGACTGCGCATCCGTCCCCTGCCGCAGGTCCAGATTGTTCGGGCTGCTCTCAAGAACCATCGTCACCGTCGACGAATCTTCCACGCGTCCCTTGCAGCCCGTCAGCAGAACGCACCCCAGCACCAGCACGCACCCACAGAACCGGGCGCGCCATCTCCGGATCTTCGGATATGGAATCCGAATCGCCGCTGCGAACCTCATCCGCGGCAAATCTTCCCCAGCACCACCGCTCTACTCGCCCCCGTCGCCGCCGGAATATTCCCCGCCAAGCCGTGAAAGCTCAGCCACGCCAGCAGCGCGAACGCGACCGCCTCCTTGGCCTGCGCCGGCACCCCAAGCTCCTCCATCTCCCGCACGCGCACCCCCAGCGGCTTCAACCCCTCCCGCAGCATGCGCATCAACGTGTTGTTCTTCGCGCCCCCGCCCGCGATCACAAACTCCACCTTGGCCACAGGAGCCATTCGCTCCAGATGCCCCCGCGCAAACCGCCGATAAGCTTCCACCACCGAAGCCGACGTCAAAGCCGCAGCCGTGGCAATCACGTCCCCATCCCTGTCCTCGCTTCCTCCTGCTTTTCTGCACATTGCGATGAACCGTGAGACAAACCGCTCCCCAAACTGCTCTCGCCCGCACGTCTTCGGCGGCAGGGCAGAGAAGTACGGCTCTTTCATCCCCTGCGCCACCACCTCCGGCAACACTTGCCCCATCCGCGCCACCGCTCCCCCGCGATCGAACTCCCTCTCATACAGCCGCCGCATACATTCGTCGATCACCATATTCCCCGGTCCCGTATCGAACGCCATCACGCCATTCACGCCAGCCCCCGCCGGAATCGCCGTAAGATTTCCAATCCCGCCCAGGTTCTGCAGCACTCGGCTCACCCCCGCCGATCGGAACATGCAGAAGTCAAGCATCGGCACCAGCGGCGCCCCCTGCCCGCCCGCCGCCAGATCCGCCGGCCTGAAGTCGCTTACCACCGGCACCCGCAGCCGCTCCGCAATCACGGCAGCCTCTCCGATCTGCCACGTCGCCCGCACCGCCCTGCCCAGGTACCGGGCCGCCACCCCCTGGTGATATACCGTCTGCCCATGGCACCCCACCAGAGCCACCTTCACCCCCGCTCTCGCCTGCGCCTCCTCGACCGCATCCGCATACACCTCGCCCAGCCGCAAGTTCAGCCGCGCCAGCTCCGCTACCGGAATCGCCTGCGCATCCATCGCGCACAGCACCGCAGCCTTTACCGCCCTCGGATAAGCCACCCCCAAATGCCCCAGCAGCTTCACCCGCGGCGTCTTACCCGCAACCGGCGATGGCGAAATCCGGCATACCGCCACATCCACCCCATCCGCCGAAGTCCCGCTCATCACCCCCGCCACCACCATGCTCTTCTGCACCGGCTTCATCCCCGTCCAATAAAGAAAAGCGTAACAGTGATCAAGGTGATCAAATCAGATCGAAGCAGATAAGACAGAACAAACAGCCAGACCCATTCGCCCTATCACTCCTATCCGTTGTTATCCTTTTGATCACCGTTACGCCTTCAACTCCCGCTGCAGCTCCGCCAGCAGAGCCAGCGCCTCCCTCGGCGTCAACCCATCCACATCCGCCGCCGCCAGCCGGTCCACGATTCTCTGCGACAGCGGCGTAAACATCGTCATCTGCATCTGCGGCGCGCTCGACGGAGATGCCTCCCGCACCTGCTGCGTCTCCGCCCGCTCATGCACCTTCAACACCTCGCGCGCCCGCGCAATCACGGCCTGCGGCAGCCCTGCCAACCGAGCCACTTCAATCCCATAGCTTTTACTCGCCGGCCCCGCCTCGACGGTATGCAAAAACACGATCCCCGCCGCCGTCTCCTTCACCGTCACTCGCAGGTTCCTCAGCCGGGCCAGCCGCTCCGCCAGCAGAGTCAGTTCGTGATAGTGCGTCGCAAACAGCGTTCGCGCCCCAATTCGGTCATGCAGATGCTCCACCGTAGCCCACGCCAGGCTCAGTCCGTCGTAGGTCGCCGTCCCCCGCCCCATCTCATCGAGCAGGACTAAGGAACGATGGGTAGCCGTATTCAAAATCGCCGCGGTCTCGGTCATCTCCACCATGAAGGTTGACCGCCCACGCGCCAAATTGTCGCTCGCGCCGATCCGCGTATACACCCGGTCGACCAGCCCCAGCCGCATCCTCTCCGCCGGAACGAAGCACCCCATCTGTGCCATCACCACCAGTAGCGCCGCCATCCGCAGATACGTGCTCTTGCCGCCCATGTTCGGCCCGGTAATCAGCAGCACCGCCGGGCCTGATTGCGAATCCTGTGCCTTCGCCTCCAGTCCGGCATCGAGATGCAGCGAGTTCGGCACAAACCTGCCTCCGCCCGACTCCTCCAGCCGCCGCTCCACCACCGGATGCCGCGCCTGCGCAAACTCCAGCACTCCGCTCATCTCCACCTGCGGCCTCACCCACCCGCGCAATCCGGCCAGGTGCGCGAAGCACGCAAGCAGGTCGATCTCGGCCACCTTTCGGGCCGTCTCCCGCATCCGCCCCGCCGCCGCCAGCAACTGCCGCCGCAGCTCCGCGAAGATCCTGCGTTCGATCTCCCCGCTCCGCTCCTGCGCGGTCAGGATCTTCGTCTCATACTCCTTCAGCTCCGGCGTCGTAAACCGCTCCGCATTCACCAGCGTCTGCTTGCGCTCATAGTCTGCCGGAACCGCCTTCGCATTCGCCTTCGTCACCTCCAGGTAGTAGCCGAACACGCTGTTGAACCGCACCTTCAGCGACCCGATCCCTGTCCTGGCCCGCTCGCGTTCTTCAATCGCCGCCAGCGCTTGCCGCCCGCTCCGGCTCAACTCCCGCAGCTCATCCAGCTCCGCATCCACGCCCTCGCGAATCGCCCCGCCCTCACCCAGCGACACCGGCGGCTCCTCCGCAATCGTCCGCACAATCATCTCGTGCAAATCTTCCAAAGCATCCATCCCAGCCGGACTCATCTCAGTCGACAAATCGACCGTCTCCCGCATCGTTGTACCGGCCAAAGCTCTGGGTGCCCCATGTCTCGATTCTGAGACATGGGTTTCTCCGCTACGGGTTCCCCCCAGCTCCCTCCACTTCGCCGACCCAAACGCCCGCACCGCCTCGACCACTCCCGGCAGGCAACCCAACGTCCTCGCCAGCGCCATCACCTCCCGCGGTCCCGCCGAGTCGAGCGCCACCCGCCCCAGCAGCCGCTCCAGATCGAGCACCCCATCCATCGACCGCCGCAGGTCTTCTCTCTTGCGCAACGAAGCCGCCGCCTCGCCCACCGCCTCCAGTCGCGCCTCGATCTCCGCCACGCCGCGGAACGGCCGCAGCAGCGAAGCCCGCAGCAGCCGCTTGCCCATCGGCGTGCAGCAGGCATCCAGCGTATAGAACAACGTAGTCTGCGCCGACTCCCCCGAAAACAGCGGCTCCACCAGCTCCAGATTTCTCACGCTCACCGCATCCAGCTCCAGGCAGCTCGACCGCTCATAAAACCGCAGCCCGTCGACATGTTCGAGGCCCCCCTGCTTGGTCTGCCGCATATAGTGCAGCAGCGCCCCGGCCGCAACCGCCGCCGCCTCGTGTCCGCCCAGCCCCATCCCATCCAGCGAATGCACTTTGAAGTGACTTCGCACCAGCGGCGCCGCATACTCCGCCGTGAAGATCCACTCCTCCAGCGCCGTCTTCGTGCGAACCCCATCCAGATTGCATTGCCAAGTCTCCCCAACGCCTGAATCCGCCGCAGAACCGGGTGCCCCAGAACCGGGTGCCGCAGAACTGGGTGCCCCAGGTCTCGATTCTGAGACCTGGGTTTTCCCCAGCCCCAGCCTTCCACTCAAGCTGGACCCACCCAGCAACCCCGCCCCGTACAGCAGCTCCGCCGGCCTTAGCCGCCCAAGCTCATCGCCCAGCAGCGCCCAGGCGTCCGCTCCGGAAAACTCCGTCGCCCGGAACTCTCCCGTGGACAGGTCCAGCAGCGCCAGCCCATAAGTCCGCGCAGCCTCCGCCCCCAGCACCGCCACGCTCGCCAGATAATTGCTCTGCTCCGCTCCCAGCGAAGGATCGAGCGAAGTCCCCGGCGTCAGCACCCGCGTCACCTCCCGGCGCACGATCGTCTTGGTCTGCTTCGGGTCTTCCATCTGCTCGCACAGCGCGATCTTGTATCCCAGGCGCAGCAGCCGTTGCAGATAGGCCTCCGCCGCATGATAGGGAACCCCGCACATCGGCTGCTTCTTCTCTCGATCCCGCGCCGTCAGCGTAAGCTGCAGCTCCCGCGCCACCAGGATCGCATCGTCATAAAACAGCTCATAGAAGTCCCCGATCCTGCAGAACATCAGGCAGTCCGGAAACTGCTCCTTCGCCGCGAAGTACTGCCGCATCACCGGCGTCAATGTCATCTCAGCTGTCGTCTCGATTGCCATAAGCAGGAACCGCCAGAATACCGCACACGCCCCTACCGCCGCTGCCTATCCTCTGCCGGAAGAAGCCTACGAAATAATTGAGGTAAGTAGACCCTCGGCACACCCTCGGCAACGATCGAACCAGGATGTCTCAAGCCAGGATGTCTCAAGCAAGACTGACGTGAACACCCAAACTTTCAGCAACTCTGCGGAGCGCCTTGTCCCTGGTCCACAGCCGCGTAGAGGGAGTGACACTATGAGTGCCTATCTCTGCGGAGTGTTGGCCCTCGGGAGATCCAAACAAATCTTTCACCGGATGGGGAAGGATCGCTCCCCCGCAAGCAAACCAGCAGGATCGCTTGACACGCCTGATACAATTTTAGTAGAGATTTATCCAAGCCCGGACTGCGCCGGGCTTCTACTTTTAACCTGAAGTCCACCTTGAGGTCCAGACCTAAAGTCTCTGCTTCGAAGATTTTGCGCAACTTTACGGGGGAGGGAAGGGGGGACCATCAAACCATGACGCCTGCATTCTATTCGCCGGCCGCTTTAGGGAAGCTCTGAACAAGCAGCGGTTTTCTTGCTGAGTTGGAGCGGCTGGGTTGTTTTTGCCTGTGGCGAGGTGGATGGTGTGTGGTGGAAGACCTCGATGCCTGTTTTCAGGCGCGGCTCTGCGCGGGCACGGCCAGCAGATGGTGGCGTGCGGTACAGAGGTTAATGAGGGCGCAGGTGGTTTCGAGCCGGTTGAGATTCTTTGCGAGACCGCGGAAGCGCACTTTGACGAACTTGAGCTTCATCAGAGCGAAGATATGCTCGACGCGCGAACGGGTTTTGCTCTTGATGCGGTTTTCTTCTCGCCGGTCGGCATAGACCTTCAGTTTGGTTCTCCACAGCCGGTTGGTGCGGTCGGCGGCCTTGGGGGCGCGTTGCCGGATGACCTCCGTCTGCCCCTGATAGGCCTGATCGCCCCACACCTCGGCCTCCTCGCCGTGCAGCAGCTCGGGCAGTATGCGGCAGTCGGCCACGTTGGCTGCGGTCGCCGCGACCGAGTGGATCAGCTTGGTCCCGGCGTCCACGCCCACATGCGCTTTCATGCCGAAGTACCACTGCCGGCCCTTGCGCACCTGATGCATCTCCGGGTCGCGCGCCCCGCTTTTGTTCTTGGTCGAGCACGGCGCCTGCAGCAGGGTCGCATCGACGATGGTGCCAGCGCCGATCTTCAAGCCATGCCGCTCCAGATAGCCGTTGACCTCGGCGAAGATGCGCCTGCCCAGTTGATGACGCTCGAGCAGATGGCGGAACTTGCACACCGTCGTCTCGTCCGGCGCAGGCTCGCGGCCAAGGTCGATACCCACAAACGACCGCATGGAAGGCGACTCGTACAGCGCGTCCTCCACCGCTGGGTCCGACAAGTTGAACCACTGCTGCAGAAAGTAAATCCGCAGCATCCGCTCCACCCCAACCGGCGGACGGCCCTTGCCCGAGGCCGGATAATGCGGCTCAAGCAGCTTCACCAACTCCGCCCACGGAACCACCAGCTCCATCTGAGACAAAAACTCCGCGCGCCGAGACTGCCGACCAAACTGCTCAAAACCCGCCGCCACCGCCAATGTCTGCTGCTTCATCCAATCCACCTCACCCACACAACCTAATTTAATCCGCTGCGGAAAACGAAGTGCTTAATCAGAGAACCCTTAGACCCTTTTGCAGACTGCCCGGTTGACCGAGCCTGCCAGCAAGTGGGCTCATGCCTATACGTCGGATTATCATTTTTCAAGTGGAAGTTCAAAGCTGGATAACTTTTCAACTTGACGCAGAAACACAGACGGTTTCAAGCCGATTGAGATGCATATATCGAAGATGCTTCGTAAGGAGGGATTCGTTTTCCCGAGTTCAATCAGTTCGTTTGAATTTGTAGAAATCTCATTGCTCCAGCGATTATCTTTATTTTTGATTGAACAGCCGCAATCGGGCGAGAACGACCTGCTTGACCGATTCTTCTGCGGCTGGCAGCAACTTATAGGGAACAATCTCTTTTGACTTTTGGGCAAGAGCCTTTTCCAGGCCGCTCCGCCATGCAACGCGAAGCTCGGTGTTGATGTGGATGATATTGATGCCGGCTGCGATCGCGCCCCGCAAGTCGTTGTCTTCTGTGCCGGAGCCGCCATGCAACGTAAGAAAGCTCTTTGACGAACGTTTAATATCTTGGATACGTTCCAGATCGAGCCGTTTTTTCACATTCCCTCGCACCATGGATCGCAGCATGCCGTGGCTGTTACCGACTGCTGGAGCGAGAACATCCACCCCGGTGTTTTCTACAAACTGCCTTGCTTCCTCCGGCGTGGAGAGTTCCTTCGAACGGTCTGGTAGCGATTCGTGAATCTCAGACCCTGTTCCGATGTTTCCAATCTCTCCTTCCACGATGATAGTTGGATTAATTGATTTTAACGCATCGACCGCTTGCTTGGTTTGCTTAAGGTTCTCCTCAAACGGCAATGCGGATAAGTCGTATACGACCGAGTCGAATCCGGCTTTGGCTGCGGCAATTGCACTGTCCAGGGTGTGCGTATGGTCAGCGTTGAGAAAGATTGGGAATCCATCTTCCTCGCGCAGACTCCTGACCAGGGCCGCAACTTGGACAACACCTAAAAACGCGCGCTCACCTTCCGATGCCCCGACGATTACTGGGACCTTCAATTCATAAGCAGACGCGAATACAGCTTTTAGCAATATCCAATCGGAGATGTTGAAGTGACCGATGGCCGTGCCATTATTTTGCGCGTTTTCTAAGACATCTTTTAACTGGCTCATAATCTCCCCTAAATTTTGTTCAATGCTTCCTGGGATGAACGCGCTTTTCGTTTTTGCAAGGTATATGGCTCGGTGATGACCATCCCCACATCTTAAGAGTTTGTCGATAGGGAGGGCGCAGACGAGAACAGAGGACTTAGCCCCTCGACAAGCGTCGGGTGGGCCCAGATGGCATCGCGGAGTACGGTATACGGGAGCCCAGCGATCATCGCAGTCTGTACCGATGCCATGATCTCGCCAGCATCGACAGCGAAGGCGGTAAAGCCAAGAATCAGATCATTGTCGACGCCTACTAGCGCTTTCAAGAATCCGCGTGTCTCAGAGAGAGTATGAGCGCGTAGTACTCGCTCCATTGGGATTTTGAACAAACGATAAGCGATGTTTTGCCTATGGGCCTCATTCTCCGTCATTCCGATGCGCGCAAGTTCCGGGTCTGTGAAAAGGGTATGGGGGATGAGTCTCCATGTCGTAACGTGATTTCCACCTGCAAGGTTGTCGCGAACAACGCGGAAGTCGTCAACGCTGACGTGCGTGAACTGAGGGGTTCCCGCCACCTCGCCGATAGCCCAAATGCCTGGCGCGGTTGTCTCAAGCCGTTCGTTAACCTTGATGTAGTCGCGATCATTCAAGTCGACCCCGGCCAACTCGAGTCCTATATTTTCGGTGTTTGGCCGTCGGCCTGCCGCGACAAGCAGATGAGTGCCCACGAGAATCTTTTCTATTCCCTCTTGCTCGACGACAACCGTCAACGCAATGCCTGATTTGCCAGATATACGTTTTACTTTTACATTCAAAACTGTGTCGATGCCTTCGTACAGGAACAAACTGGCAAGGCCGCTCGTCACATCATCGTCTTCCAAATGCAATAAACGTTCATTTCGATCAATAACGGTAACCTTGCTGCCGAACCGGCGCATTGCCTGCGACAGTTCCAGTCCGACGTAGCCTCCGCCAATCACAATGAGGTGTTCAGGGATCTCATCCAGTTCGAGCGCCTCGACGTGCGTCAGCGCCCGGGCATCAGATAGGCCCGGAATCGGTTCCGACGCAGCCCGCGTGCCTGTGCTGACGATCACATTGGTCCCGCGGAGTCGACGAGTCGTCCCGTCAACAAGTGAAACTTCCAAAATCTTCGGTCCTATGAAGCGCCCTGATCCGAGAATGAATTCGGCTCCGGTCTGCCTGAAGTTCTCGAGATACATATTGTTCAAGCCCGATACCATTGCGCGCTTCCGACCCCGAACTGCCGACATGTCGATGCGGAAGCTGTCTGCCACTGCACCGAACTCTTTGCCTCGACGAAAGTAGGAAGCTACCCTCGCACTCTGAACAATGTTTTTGCTCGGAAGACAGGCAATGTTCGGGCATGAGCCGCCAATGTACTTTCGCTCAACCACCGCGACGCGCTGTCCTTGACTAGCGAATGTCCATGCAGCGAATGTCGCTCCTGTCCCGTCGCCCAAGATAACTAGGTCGTAATCCTCCGGAGCGAGACGCTGGAGTGCACTGTTTGCTCGAAAGCCCTTGTTGTCGTTGGAGTTCATGTCACAAACTTATTGCAATTGACGTGCCATGGAGGCAGACGTTGTGTAGGAATGGACATACGCCTTAAGTAATTCACTATCATAACTTACGGCAGCGGTCTGATAGGTAACGTTAGTCCGAGCGCGACAAAATTGCGACCGGTTCCCGACACTGACGGTGAGCGAACGCAGCGACTGTCACAAAACGCGCGCCACGATGAGTGAATACTCTCGGGCACATCAATCAAAGAGATTGCTACCCCATGTATAAAGCTTTGGCCCGCGACACTGACCTGTGCACTAAGTCACCCTGTATGAGAGCGAGACGCGGTTTGACCGCTACCTCCATGATGAAGCGTTGAACCCGACGCAGGAACGGGCGATCCCAGAAGTGACGAGGCTGCCCCGATGCACTGTCGCTCTGGGCAGGGATGACAAGCTGAATGCTTACTTGGATTGGCTTTCGAGACTGCGTTCGGCCACTTCCATATCCCGTAAAACCGCGTTCCATGAAGCGATGCGCGAGGAGGGAGTCTTGCCTGTGATTCGCCCCGCCTGCCCCACCCGGACAGACACCGGACTGGATGAGTGGTGATGGATAAGTACCTCGCCACTGAGGATAAACATCATGTGTTGCGGCGGAGTCCCTTTGCTGAAAATAAGGTCGCCATCGTCACGAAGCTTCTCCGTGCGGATCGCGAGCCAGGTAAACTCCTCTTCGGCAAGACCCTTCAAATCATCAACGGCGCGCAAGGCCGCGACGATTTCTCTGATGCGTTTCTCATCAACACGGTCTTCTATTCTAGATTGATCTGTTCCGCCATCTGGAATGCTACTCGCCGAATGCAGGTGCGTGCCGCCCAAATTCCTTTAGGAGAACTCAGCGCCTAAGGCATTTGCGCTAAATGCCCTTGATCTCGCCCCCGTCCATACGCACAGAAGTGCCTGTCATCCACTTTGCTAAGGGCGATACTATATAAGCCATCAGGTCAGCGATCTCTTCTGGTGTCCCATATCGAGCTATGCCGGCCTTTCCAGGAAATTGCTTCATAGCTTCCTCCACGCTCATGCTGTGTTCCGGAGCCCAGTGTTCCATGAAGGAACGGCGACGACCCGTCATCACCGCGCCCGGAACTACACTGTTGACCTGAACCCCATCTTTGATGCCCTGTTCGGCAAAGGCCTTCGCAAGGGCAATGATGGCAGCGTTGATCGTCGCTACGGCAGCGAAACCCGGCTTAGGGTCCAGGGCCGCGCTTCCGGAGATCAAAACTACCGATCCGTTCGAAGCTTTCAGCGCATCCCAGGCCTGTACAGTCAGACGTCGCGCGCCATGTAGCTTGAGTGCCGCGCCGTCCTCCCACTGCGCATCTGTCATCTCGAACAGATCGATCTGTGGCACCGCGCCGGCAATGTTGAGCAGGGCGTCAATCCTGCCAAATCGATCGAGGGTACCACTGATCAGGATTTCAGCCGACTGAGATTCACGCAGATCGAGCGCGTAGATCAATGGCTCCGCGCCGGCGGCCTGAACAGCGGAAGCGGTCTTCCCCAATTCGTCCTTATTTCTTGCCACAAGTACAACCGCTGCGAAATCGCGTGCTAACCGCAACGCGGTAGCGTGACCGATGCCTTGGCTTGCGCCCGTGACGATAGCGACCGTTTTGGCTGACATGATGTCCCTTTGATGTGCTGGGTATCGAAGAATCCTTCGCAAATGTTTTTCCTCTGACGGAAAGCTGCATCAGCGGCGCAGAAGGTTATTGGACAGGTGTCTCCTCTGTCGCCTCCAGAATGATTTTGACGACCAGGTCCGGCGCTGTGTGCATAGGAGTGTGGTCTACCTGGTGCGACCGAATGTTTGCTTTCATCCGCTCAGCCATAAACCGCTGTGTCGTCGGGTGAATCATGCGATCCTCCTGAGCAAGAAAAAACCACGAGGGCTTTGTCTTCCACGCCGGAGTAGGGGCCTTCTCCTGAATGCAGTTCACCGAGATTGGCCGCTGCACTGCTGCCATAATGGCGAGCTGGTCCGCAGTGGCCTCGTGAGCCACAGCATTCCCAAATCCATCCTCCTGCATCCAAATCAGGCCATACGAATCGGGGGCGAGTTGCGGGGCCTTCGGATGAGGCGGCGTCCGATAGAAGACATCGGCGACGGTCTCCCCCTCATCAGGCGCTAACGCCGCGATGTACACCAGCGATTTCACTCGATCGTCTTGGACTGCAGCAATCACTGCGCCCGCGTATGCATGTCCGACGAGGACCACCGGGCCGGTAGTTCTTTCGATAGCGCGGCGAAGAGCCGCTGCATCCTCGGAGAGAGTTGTGAGAGGAATTGGCGCAGTGGTCACGTTGAGTCCCTTGCTTCTCAAAGGAAGAATGACGTTGCTCCAACAAGATCCGTCAGCCCACGCTCCGCGAACCAACAGGACAGTACCCGCTTGGAGAGAGGAGCTCATCGTGAAGCCGCCTTTCCCATATTGCGGGGAGCGTCCGTGGTCTCGAGAAACTTCTTGATCGCGTCAGCGATCTCTACCAAGTGAGTCTCGATGGCGAAATGGCCCGTATCCAGGAACTGGACCTGCGCCTTTGGTAGATCTTTGCGAAAAGCCTCGGCACCGGCGGGAATGAAGAAGGGATCGTTCTTGCCCCAGATCGCCAGCAAAGGTGGTTTAGACTCGCGAAGGTAATCCTGAAACTCCGGGTAAAGCTTCAAATTCGATGCGTAGTCAAGGAACAAGTCGAGCTGAATCTCCTTATTTCCAGGGCGCTCCAACAAAGCGGCATCCAAGGTGTACGACTCAGGCGCAACGCTTTCCGGATTCGCTACACCGTGCGTGTACTGCCAACGAGTTCCTTCGAAATTCAGAATGTTTTGGCGGATGACATCTCTGTTTTCTTCAGTCGGTTCAGACCAATATTTCCTGATTGGTCCCCAAGCGTCGCCCAGTCCCTCTTCGTAGGCATTGCCATTCTGTGAAATGATGGCCATCACCCGTTCCGGGTGACGCATCGCGAGACGGAAGCCGGTAGGTGCTCCATAGTCGAACACGTAAATCGCGTAGCGCTTCAAACCGAGCGCATCTGTGAACGCCTCCAACGTGTGCGCCAGCCCGTCGAACGAATAGGTATATGTCCGTTCCTTCGGTACTTGCGTGAATCCAAAACCAGGCAAGTCGGGTGCGATCACCCGGAACTGATCTGCGAGGCGTGGAATGAGTTCGCGAAACATGAACGAGGATGCCGGGAAGCCGTGCAGCAGGAGCACGATCGGCGCATCAGTATCGCCAGCCGTCCGGTAGAAGACCTCGACTCCATCTACTTCAACTCGATGAACCGACGTCACGGGTATCGCGAATTTAGAAAGGATTGCACTCATAAAACTCCTCCGACTTTCTGTTTGGTCTCGGCGCTCGTGGGCAATGCTGCGTTTCGTGCTGATTGCCCCTCATTCTGCGACGACCGACTACACGCCAGTGCGTGAGTGCAACTCCACTGCCAACCTCACAGCTTTTAATTTGAACGCGGCTAAACCGCTAACTCCTTGCAGGCTCGCAGAATAGATTTTCTGAAGTTGAAAGGATCACAGTTGTCCGCTGTCCAATGGGCGACGGGTTTCCGACAATGACGGAAATTGGTCGCGAGCTTTGCCGCGATTGCCGCCCCCCGATAAGGATGAGTTCCACGCTGATGATTTGTAACGGATCTCTACCTGCGACGGGTTTGCCGGGACAAGCTGACGGCACGCAAGAAAGGTTTTCAGACCTGGCGAACCGGCTTCTCGGCGGCATTATCCCGCTGGGAGGAAGCGGGACGCGCAATACGATGCTTCCGCATCTTGTAAACAAGGGAGGTGCGCTTCATCCCCAACCGCTCGGCCGCACCATTCCTGCCGCCCACGACCCAGTCACTGGCCTCAAGCGCAGAGAGGATATGGTCTCGCTCGACTTCTTCAAGACCTGTCATGGGCATGTTCGATTGCCTCATGGCCATGAAGGGCTCGAGTTCGGAGGTGGGTGCCCGCAAAATAGCGTGAGGAGAAAGGATGACAGCGCGCTCGATGAAGTTCTGCAATTCGCGGACGTTTCCGGGCCAAGGATATCGGATGAGCGCATCCATGACCTCCGCAGGAATCGTTTCGATCCTCTTGTTCATGCGTCGCGCGTATTGCTCTTTGAAGTGCCATACCAGCTTGGGGATGTCCTCTGGACGTTGCCGCAAAGTTGGGACATGAATCGGGAATACCTTCAGCCGATAGTAGAGGTCCTCCCGGAACGTCGTCTGCTTTACCATCGCGGTCAAGTCACGATGGGTCGCCGCGACGAGGCGAACGTCTACCTTGTGAGTGCGGTTGCTCCCGAGCCTCTCGAATTCCTGCTCTTGCAGGACTCGAAGAAGTTTTGCCTGGAGTTCCAGAGGAATGTCGCCGACTTCGTCAAGGAAGAGTGTTCCCTTGTGGGCGAGTTCAAAGCGCCCCGTCTTCTGGGCAACGGCACCAGTGAATGCCCCCTTCTCGTGACCGAACAGCTCGCTTTCGAGGAGACCGAGCGGGATTGCAGCGCAGTTCAACTTTACAAACGCACGATCCCGACGGCCGCTCAGATTGTGAATCGCCCGGGCAATGAGTTCCTTGCCCGTACCCGTCTCACCCTGAATGAGCACGCTCGAACTCGTCGGTGCCACGACGGACACCAAATGCAGCGCGCTCTTCAAAGCAGCGCTTTCGCCTATGATCGTCCCAAACTCAGCCCGAAGCTCTTCTTCGAGATACTGTATGCGCTTGGTTTCTTTGTCCCGATCCCTTATTGCCTGCTCATAATCAAGTGCATTCTCGACAGCGATGGCGACCTGGCGGGCGACTTGTTCGAGAAAGACAACGTCAGCTTGTTCCAACAATTTCTCTGATCGGTTTAACGCTGTAAGCACGCCGACGGCACCCTTCCTGCCGATCAATGGAAGGCCGCACCCCGACACCAAGCCCTCGTCCGAGACAAGTTGTTGGATACGTGAGCCCACTCTACTGCCGAAACTTTGAGGGTCATAGCGATCTTCTTTCAACCCATCGATTCTGGGATTCATACCAATCTGGAATGCTTTGCTGCAAACAAGACCATCGTCAGGTATGACCGTACCGTCACACAAAGACCCTCGTGCCTCAGGGTTGTACAGAGTCGTCAAGCGCAATCCCTCGCTATCGCGGTCGGGTAGGAGCAAAGCGCAAAAGTCACATCGCATCACTCTCAGCAAATCCGTAGACAACGTCTCCACCAAATGATGCATGTCCAACTTTGATGTCATGCTGTTCGTGATTTCCAGAAGCAGGCGCAGTCGATCGCTTTCAAGGCGCAACCTTTCCTCATTGCGATGGCGATCAATTGCAATTCCAGCGATATGACTGGCGCTCTCAATCAACTCCAAATCAGCGGCGTCTGGGCTTCGCACTTCACGATAATGAATGGCGAACGTCCCAAGCACTTGACCTTCGCTTGTAAACAGTGGCCGCGACCACACTGCCCGAATTCCGAACGGCAAGAGGCGATCACGATAATGATCCCAGACCGGGTCCGTGAGAATGTCTCTTGCATACACCGGCTCCTTGCGATAAACGGAGGTGCCACACGACCCGCCCTTCGGACCTATCGTCATCGACTCTGCGCCAGCGATGAACCCTGGGAGACTTGGTGCCGCCGCACAAAAGAGTTGCTTTCCATCATCCTGGGGGAGCCAGATAGTACACAATGTCCCATCCCCTTGCGACTCAACTAGTCGAGCAATAATAGTGAGCACATCTGGCAAAGGGCTCCTGCAAGAATCAACCGCAGGATGTTGAGCACCGCTTCTGAAGAGAGCAGTGCCGGGCCAATCTGCGCATCCTTAGAACTCGCGCCCAGTTCCGGGGAAGATTGTATTGCAGACTCCATCTGTTCTCCTCTTTCCGACGCCTTCAATAGGAAGGGAGTTCCGTTGTAGTGTGGGATTGAAGCGCAACACTTGTCAACATCGCCTTCCGGTTACAGTTCGTTGGTATGAACTCAGGGTGCAAACTGTGAACCCACAAGAATCAAGCACATCTCGTCCCGTGTTTCTAGCAGTGCACCCTGTGTTTGATTTCCTGAATACTCATCCAGATCTATGTCCACGCCGCAGTGAGGCAAGCCTGTAATCAATGCTCGCATCTCTTCCGGACTGAATGAGAATTCGCGCAGTAGACTAAGCAAGTCTCACGCGCACCCTCGTAGTTGCGGAAGTCCACGTCCCGCCATTCGACGTAGCGGATCTCCTGATCGCGGAAATCCGACCCGAGCCTGCGTTGCATCCCGGTGATGACTCCCATACACTTACGGAAGGCCCCTCGAAGTTATCGGAAGTTATCGTGGGCGGTTAGCTCAGTTGGTTAGAGCGCCTGCCTTACAAGCAGGATGTCGGGGGTTCGAGTCCCTCACTGCCCACCATCAAATCAGTGACTTACGAGTCGAAGTCGATCTAAGTACCGTCCAGTTCCGTCCAATAAGGATCTGAATCAAGGAAAAGGCCACCGAATCCGGTGGCCTTTCTCTATGCGGGTGCTTGCTATCCCTACTTCACGCGTCTCAGCCTTGCCGGCTTGGGCCGGGCTGCGAAGACCCTATCTTCGTAGCTGTTCACAGCCATCTTCACGCTCTCTAGGTGCAGCACCACGAGGGCAGAAAACCAAGAATCTGCCCAAGAAGCTTCTTTTCAGGGCCTGACGGCTCTGCTCCCTCCGGATTCTCTCCCTCCGAGGTGGCGATTTTGCGGAACCTGAAAAGTTTTAGACAGGTTCAGACGGGTTCTCACAGAAAGCCGAGAGCGCCCCTTTTCCGACTTCTCCGGGAGGAACGAAGTTGTGGAATGGGAACAATCATGACGCGGTAAACTGAAGCCATTATGGATTTGATGGGATGTGGAACGGCGCTGGTGACCCCCTTTCGTGAGGGGGGCAGTGTCGACGAGCGTGCGCTGCAGGCGCTGGTGAACTGGCAGGTTGAGAGCGGAATCGACTTTTTGGTTCCTTGCGGGACGACGGGGGAGGCTTCGACCCTGAGCGAGGCCGAGTGGCTGCGCGTGGTGGAGGTGGTGGTTGCGGGGGCGGCGGGACGGGTCCCGGTGGTCGCGGGTTGCACGCACAATGCGACGCATGAGGCCGTCGGACGGGTGCGGAAGTTGTCGCAGGTGCGTGGATTGGCTGGAATTCTGACGGCGAACCCGTACTACAACCGTCCGGGGCAGGAGGGGCAGTATAAGCACTTTCGCGCGATCGCCGAGGCGACGGAGTTGCCCGTGCTGCTGTACAACATCCCTCCGCGGACGGGCGCGAACCTGGAGCCGGCGACCGTGCTGCGGCTGGCGGAGTTGAAGAACGTGATCGGGATTAAGGAGTCCAGCGGAAACATAACGCAGGTGACGGAGTTGCTGACGAGCGCGCCTCGGACGTTCAAGGTGTTCGCCGGAGATGATGGGCTGGCGCTGCCGATTCTTGCGCTGGGCGGAGCGGGTTTGATCTCGGTAGCTTCGAATGTTATTCCGGGGCAGATGGCGCGGATGGTGAAGGCGGCGCTCGAGAACGACTGGGCTGGCGCGCGGCGGATCAATCGGCAGTTCTTCCGGTTGATGCAGGCGCACTTCTGGGAGGCGAGTCCGGCTCCGGTGAAGGCGGTGCTGCATATGCTCGGGCGGGGCGAGGAGGTGCTGCGGCTGCCGATGGTTCCGGTGTCGGATGAGACGCGGCGGAGGCTGGAGCGAATGGTGAGTGAGTTGGGAATGCTGGTTGGGGTTCCGGCTGCGGGGGAAGATGCGGGTCTGGTTTAGCAGTGATCGAATCAAAGGTCTGCCGGGGCTGATGGATGTATGAATTCCACTGCAAAAGAATTGCAAAAGAGGAGACGTGAGTTTGGAAGGAACTTTAGAGGAGCGGATCGAGCACTGGTTCGGGCTGGGCACGGCGGCAGTTGGGAGTGCAGAGGCAGAGGCGGTGTTCCTGGAACTGCGGGGAGCGCTGGAGGCTGGGACGCTGCGGGCTGCGGAGCCGGATGCTTCGCTGCCCTTGGGTTGGCGCGTTAATGCGTGGGTGAAGCGGGGGATTTTGCTGGGGTTTCGGCTGGGTTCGCTGGTAGAGATGGGCGCGATCGACGGTCTTGCTTTCGTGGATAAGAAGACGTATCCGGCGCGGCGGTTTGCCGTGGAGGACGGAGTGCGCGTGGCCCCGGGGGGGTCGAGTGTGCGGGCTGGAACCTTTGTTGCGAAGGGAGTGGTGGTGATGCCGCCTGCGTACATCAACGTGGGAGCGTATGTGGATGAGGGGACGATGGTGGATTCGCATGCGCTGGTGGGGAGCTGCGCGCAGGTCGGCAGGCGGGTGCATCTGAGCGCGGCGGCGCAGATTGGCGGGGTGCTGGAGCCGGTGAATGCTTCGCCGGTGATCGTCGAGGACGACTGCCTGATTGGAGGAAACACTGGGGTGTATGAGGGGACGGTGGTGCGGAGGCGGGCGGTGCTGGCGGCTGGGACGGTGTTGACGCGAGGAACGCCGGTGTATGACCTGGTGCGGGGCGAGATCTATAAGGCTACGGCGGAGAGCCCGCTGGTGATTCCGGAGGGCGCGGTCGTGGTGCCGGGTTCGCGAGCGGTTTCCAAGGGGAAGGGGGCAGAGTGGGGGTTGAGTCTGGCGGCGCCGGTGATTGTTAAGTATCGGGATGAGAAGACCGAGCTTTCGCTGGTGTTGGAGGAGATCTTGCGGTGATTCCGGGTGGTGGGCGTGGCGATGATGCGTGCGTCTGAAATGCTGATGCTGCTCTAGCGTTGGGTTGGGACGGTGGAGAAGAGGCCGATGAGGCCTTCGGCGAGGGTGGGGTGGGTGAGAATGAGGTTTTGGACGGCGGTGTAGGGCAGGTTGGCGGACATGGCGAGCTGGATGGCGGGAAGAGCCTCGCCCATGCCGGCGCCGAAGGCGGTGAAGCCGAGAATGCGGTCGTCGGGGGAGATGAGGACCTTGAGGAAGCCGCGGGTCTCGGAGAGGGTGCGGGTGCGGAGGACGTCGGACATGGGGATCTTGCCGAGACGGTAGCGAATGCCGCGCTGGGCGGCCTCGTTTTCGCGGAGGCCGACCTGGGCGAGTTCGGGGTCGGTGAAGGTGCAGGAGGGGACTTGGCGGCCGGTGGTGGTGCGGTTGGCTCCGCCGAGGTTGTCGCGGATCACGCGGAAGTCGTCGAAGGAGATGTGGGTGAAGTTGGGCGAGCCGGCACAGTCGCCGAGCGCCCAGACGCCGGGGAGGGTGGTTTCGAGGCGGTCGTTGACCTGGATGTGGCCGGATGGGGTGGTCTGGATGCCTATGCGTTCCAGGCCCATGTTCTGCGTGTTGGGCGTGCGACCGGTGGCGACGAGAAGGTGCGAACCCTGGAGGGTGAATTCGTCAGTAGGCAAGGTGAGGTGGAGGGTTATGCGGGAGCCGGAGGCGCCTTCAACGCGGGTGAGTTGGGCGTTGGGGAGGATGTCGATACCGTCGTCTCGGAAGAGCTGCTGGAGGCCTTCGATCACGTCGGGGTCTTCGCGATGGGCGAGGGTGGGGCTGCGTTCGATGATGGTGACTCGGGAGCCGAAGCGGCGCATGGCTTGGGCGAATTCGAGGCCGATGAAGCCGCCGCCGAGGATGAGGAGATGCTCGGGAAGCGTGGTGAGTTCGAGGGCTTCGACGTGGGTGAGAGGATGGGATTCGACGAGGCCGGGGATGGTGGGGTCGACGGAGGCGCGGGAGCCGGTGTCGAGGAAGATGCGGTCGGAGCGGAGGGTGCGGGCGCCTCCGGCTTTGAGGGCGACCTGGATTGTTTTGGTTGGGATGGCGCCTGCTGCGACGAAGCTGCCGAAGCCCATGACGATCTCGGCGTGGGAATTGGCGTAGTTGGCGAGGTGAAGCTGGTGGAGACCTTCGACCATCTTGCGACGGCGGTCGTTAACGCTGGCCATGTCGACGCGCCAGTCGCCGTGGACAATGCCGAACTCGGCTCCGCGCTGAAAGTAGGAGGCGACCTTGGCGGATTGGATGACGTTTTTGCTGGGGAGACAGGCGACGTTGGGGCAGGCTCCGCCGATTTGCTTGTCTTCGACGCTGGCAACGCGCTGGCCCTGGGAGGCGAGATGCCAGGCGAGATATTTGCCGCCTTCGCCGCTGCCGAGAATGATGGCATCGTAGGGTTCCGGGTTGTGCTGTTCCGGGTAAGACATGGGCGGGCTCCTCGAGATAGGGATGCAAGTTCTATTTGTACCTTGAGGGGTGGATTGGGGGGTCTGAGAATGGATGAAATTTCTGGTCAATCCATTTGGAGAGGATGGGCTATGAAAGCAAGCGGTTCGCGCTCTGCGCAAAGGCCCACATCTCAGAATCGAGTGTCAAGTCTCGACACATCCTTTACGCTTTGTCTCGGGACATCCTTTACATGATTGTGGGTGTTAGGAGGGAGTTTCGATCCAGCGTTCGACGATCGTCGAACGCTGGAGCGAAGGGTTGATTTCGCGGACCAGGGTGGAGCAAAAGAAGACCAGGAAGCGTTCTTCGATGGGCTGGATCATGACCCTCTCTCCGGCCAGCGTCTTGCCGATGCGCCAGCGGCAGCCGTGCAGATCGACCGTGCCCTGGCAGTCGACCTTGAGCAGCCACGCGCCTTCCGGATACTGCCATGGCGGAGGATCGGGATGATAGCGGCGTTCGCTCCTGGACCACACACTGGCTGGGGTTTTCATCCCCAGCGCTTCATGCGGGCGCACCTGGTTGTACTCGGAACGGAAGGCATCGAGCCAGGTTTGCGGCTGGGCGCCCACGCCTTGGGTCTGGGGATGGCGGATGCCCGACCAGCACAGCCGGATGCCCTGCCGCATCATCCACACCGAGAGGTGCGTGCGCCCGGAGAACGACTGCCAATTCCACCACGGGGTGCCATGGTCCATCAGCATCGCCTCCGGGACGCCGCACCGTGCAAAGGCCTGCTCCAGCTGCTCGCGGACGAGGTCGCCGTCCAGCTTGCCGGTCGCCGCCAGCGTCACCAGATAGCGGCTGTGGTCGTCGATCACCGACAACGGCCCGATACGTTGGGGCCAGTTCTTGGGCCCCTTGAAGTCCATCTGCCACAGCTCGTTGGGCCGTGCCCGCTCGAAGCGCTGGACCGCAGGCGCATGCCGGTCCCGCTCCCGCACCAGGTCGTAGCGAAGCAGAATGCGGTGGATCGTGCTCCGGGTCAGGCGCAACCCTTCGCGGCCGAGCATCACCTCCAGCTTGCGCGCGCCCCAGTCCGGGTACTCCAGGCGCAGCGCGATCACCCGCTCTTCCTGCTCCCACGGCGTCTGGGCGGGCGAGCTGCGCGGCTGCCGGCTGCGCTCTGCGATCCCGGCAAGACCCGCCTCCGCGTAGCGCTTGATCCACAGCGAGCCGGTCGGCCGGGAGACGCCGAACTCCGCACACAGCACGCCCAGCGGCTTCTCCCGCAGAGACGCAGCCAACACAAACCGCACCCGTTGATCCTGTATGTCCATCGCCTTCCATGCCATCCCGCAACACTCCACGCCCGCTCAAAGCAAGCGCAAAAGTGTAAAGGATGTCCCGAGACAATATGGAAAGCATGTCATGAGACTGAACAAATCGAGATATGGGGCACCCAGACCGATGGCGGATCTAACATCCCAGAACCATCCCAAGACCGATGGCCGATCTAGATCGTGGTTGTCGGGACTAAACACCTAGTGCGCTGTAACGCGCCGGCAAACGGACTGGACCTGCCCGGAGAGGGAGTTCGAGGAGAAGGTGACCCCACCTCCCGCATCCCACCAGATGTACTGGCCGGCGGCATACCGTGCCCCCGAACCCGAACTCACATTCGCGAAGATCAAAGACGATCCCGCGACGGGAACGATGGCAAGGCTGTTTCCGCCGCCGTTGATGTACTCGACTGCAAACGGGCCGGCAGAAAGGCCAATCGTCGGACCTTTCGCATCGCACTGGTACCGGGCAACGTTTCTGGAGACGGGTGCATTGCCGGCCAGATGCAGGGTGAGGTCAGTAGCTGCCGCGAACGTGGCGCTACACAAGAGTGCGGCCGCACTGGCCGTGATCTGCTTCATTTTTATCTTCATGACATCTTCCTTTCAAACTCAAAGTGGTTCTGTGTGTGCTTGTCTCGAACGAAATGTCCTGAGCCGCTCGCGAACGTCGTAGCTTGCAGCTAATTTGTAGCTCGCAGCTAATTTGTAGCTTGCAGCTAATTTGTAGCTTTCAGCTATTTGTAGATCGTACCTAAAAGGTGCTCGTGCGCATCTAGCATTCTTCCTGAAGCGCATCGCGACGAACGTGCCGAGCCATGGGAAGCCGTAAAGCGTGAAGTAACCTTGTCGTCCGATCGAGACGGACTGGGACAAAGCGGTCGCTGGGACGAATCGTCCTACGTGCTCTTGCCTCAACCGAGCGCGTGCGATGTACTCGGTCTTGCAAGGACACTCATTTGAGCCAGGAGACTACGATGATCAAGCAGCAGGCAATCGAACAGATTCAGAACGAGTGGAGATCGGCCCGGTGGTCTGGCGTGGAAAGAAGCTACACGGCCGAGGATGTCTACCGGATACGCGGCTCCGTGCGGGTCGAGCATAGCCTGGCGCGGCGCGGCGCGGAAAAGCTCTGGCGCATGCTGAACGGAGACACCCACATCGCCGCTCTCGGCGCGCTCACCGGCAACCAGGCGGTTCAGATGGCGCAGGCCGGACTGAGGGCGATCTATCTCAGCGGCTGGCAGGTCGCCGCCGACGCCAATACCGGCGGCCAAATGTACCCCGACCAGAGCCTCTACCCGGCGAACAGCGTCCCGCAGGTGGTGAAGGCGATCAACAACGCGCTGCTGCGCGCCGATCAAGTGGCGCACAGCGAAGGTGTGGAGAGTCAGGATGCGGAGAGCACAGACTGGATGCTGCCGATCGTTGCCGATGCCGAAGCAGGCTTTGGCGGCTCGCTCAACGCCTTTGAGTTGATGAAGGCGATGATCGAAGCGGGCGCCGCCGGCGTTCACTTTGAAGACCAGCTCTCGTCCGCTAAAAAGTGCGGGCACATGGGCGGCAAGGTGCTGGTGCCTACGCGCGAGGCCATTCAAAAGCTGACGGCCGCGCGCCTCGCCGCGGATGTGCTCGGCGTGCCCACCATCCTGGTCGCGCGAACCGACGCCAACGGCGCACAGCTGCTGACCAGCGACTGCGACCCAGCGGATGAGCCGTTCCTCACCGGCGAGAAGACGATCGAGGGCTTCTGCAGAATTCGCGGCGGCTTGGAGGTTGCGATCGCACGCGGACTCGCGTATGCGCCGCACTGCGACCTGATCTGGTGCGAGACCTCGGAGCCGAACTTCGAAGAGGCGGAACGGTTCGCGAAGGCGATCCACGCGGAGTTCCCCGGCAAACTGCTTGCGTATAACTGTTCCCCCTCGTTCAACTGGAAGCAAAAGCTCGGCGACCAGGACATCGCCTCCTTCCAGCGCAGGCTGGCGACGATGGGATATA
This sequence comes from Edaphobacter sp., assembly GCA_965277335.1. Lineage (GTDB taxonomy): Bacteria > Acidobacteriota > Terriglobia > Terriglobales > Acidobacteriaceae > Edaphobacter. The sequence goes on from CBDICJ010000004.1 coordinate 37,908, forward strand.
TGTTCCAGTTCGTCACCCTCGCCGGCTTTCATGCGCTCAACCTCTCGATGTTCGAGCTGGCCAGGGCTTACGCCAGCGAGGGGATGTTTGCTTATTCGAAGCTGCAGCAGCGTGAGTTCGCGCTCGCCGACGAAGGCTACGGCGCGGTGCGTCACCAGCGCTTCGTCGGCACCGGCTACTTCGATCTGGTTTCGACTACCATCTCCGGAGGGGAGACCTCCACGAACGCGATGGCAGGCTCGACCGAAGAAGAGCAGTTCGAGCTTGAGATCGCTGCGGCGCGTTAACCACGCAAGATCATGATGCAGCCGCCTGCTGGCAGCCTGCTCTTCAGGGGCAGGCGGCCTTGCCTCTCTCCCAAAGCGTTCGCCAACAGAGAAGGGAATACGATGACCGTTATCGCCGAAAATCCTCAAACCAGTCCGCAGATCTCTCATCCTCAAAGTCGTGAGCCGCAGATGCAGAGCGCAAGCCCAGCTTCGATCGGCCACAAGATGCTCTCCCCCGACGTAACCCTCTTTCTCGATCAGCTCGACCTCAACTTCGGAGCCGAGCGGCTGAATCTCCTCAACCGCCGCAAAGTTCGTCAGGCGGAGTTCGACAACGGCCGGCTCCCCGATTTCCTCGACGAGACGCAGGGCATCCGGCAGTCAGCGTGGACGGTCGCGCCCATGCCGGACGAACTGCACGACCGGCGCGTGGAGATCACCGGGCCCACCGATCGCAAGATGGTCATCAATGCGCTGAACTCCGGCGCGAAGGTCTTCATGGCGGACTTCGAAGACTCGACCGCCCCCACCTGGGCCAACGTCATGGAAGGCCAGCAAAACCTCTACGACGCCAACTGCCGCAACATCTCCTTCACCTCGCCCGAAGGCAAGCGCTACCAGCTCAACGACAAGCCCGCCGTGCTCTTTGTCCGCCCGCGCGGCCTGCACATGGAAGAGAAGCACTGGGGCGGCATGCGCGGTCCCATCGCCGCCTCTTTCTTCGACTTCGGCGTGTACTTCGTCAACAACTACCGCGTCCTGATGAATCGCGGCAGTGCGCCCTACTTCTACCTGCCGAAGCTCGAGAGCCATCTCGAAGCTCGTCTCTGGAATCGCATCTTCGAGTTTGCCGAAGACTCGGCGGGCATCAAACGCGGCACCATCCGCGCCACGGTGCTCATCGAGACCATCACCGCAGCCTTTGAGATGGAGGAGATTCTCTACGAGCTTCGGGAGCACTCTGTCGGCCTCAACTGCGGCCGCTGGGACTACATCTTCAGCTTCATCAAAAAGTTCAACGCCAACCCCGGCTTCGTGCTTCCGCAGCGCGCGGACGTCACCATGGAGCAGCCTTTTCTTGCATCCTACGTGCATCTGCTCATCCAGACCTGCCACAAGCGCGGCGCCCACGCCATGGGAGGCATGGCTGCCCAGATTCCCATTCGCAATGACGCGGAGGCGAACGCCGCGGCCATGGAGCGAGTGCGAAAAGACAAGCTGCGCGAGGTCAAGGCAGGCCACGATGGCACCTGGGTTGCTCATCCCGGCCTGGTCCCCCTCGCCACGCAGGTGTTCGATGAGCACATGCCGGAACCGAATCAGCTCGCGCGCCGGCCCGATCACGATACCGTCATCACCGCCGCCAACCTGCTTGAGGTTCCCTCGGGAAAGATCACCGAAGCGGGCTTCGCGCGCAACGTGGAGATCAGCCTGCTCTACCTCGAGTCGTGGCTTCGCGGACTCGGCTGCGTGCCCATCTTCAACCTGATGGAAGACGCAGCCACCGCCGAGATCTCGCGCGCGCAGCTCTGGCAATGGAACCGTTACCGCTCGACAACCGAGGATGGGGTGCTCATCGACACGCAGAGAATTCGAATGACGCTGGATAACATCCTGCGGAAGCAGCGCGCGGCCATGGGCGAGGCAGAGTTCGAGCGTTCCAAATTCATCCGTGCCGGCGAGCTTCTGCTTGAGTTCGTCGAGGGACCGTTCCGGTCTTTCCTGACCACAGAACTCTATGGAGAACTCTGCTAAATGACTGAGCCGATCCTTCGGACTACCTTGTTGTCATCTTGACCGAAAATTCATCATTCACGTGGTTGGGATACTACGCCGAAACTGTACAGCGGGAGGAATCGTCGGGCAGCAGAGCCGGGTCATCCCTGACGAAATCCCCAGTACAGCCGTACCGGAAATCCCTCTTAAGCCCTCAACTCCGGCAGACGCTCCCGGTACCGAAGCATCAGCGCCAACAGCTTGCGAGCCGCCCAGTACCGCGGAATATACCTCCCCGGCTCCGACATCGACCGAAACAGCCATCCCAGGTAAAACCTGTCCGCCCACACCGGGATATGCACCTGGTCTCCGCTCAGAAACGCAATCGCCGCCCCAATGCAATGGATCGCCGGCCGGTACTCCAAAGTGCGCTTCAGATACAGCCCCAGCCGCTCCTGCGTCCCCCCGCCCACCGTCACGATCACATGCCGGGGCCGCAGCCGGCTCAGCCGCTCCAGCAACTCCGGGTCCGAGATCGCCCCCTCGCCATACATCGGAGCCATGTAGACGCACTCCTCCGGCACCGCAATCCCTTGCCCCGCCAGCCACTCCAGATTCCGCGCCGCGCTCTCCGGGCTCGCCATGATCCACAGCGTCTTGCCCGGCCGCCGAACCTCCGCCTCCAGCAGCAGTGCGCGCAGATACTCGAGACCCGAAAGTCGCCGGATCGGCCTCCGTTGCAGCCGGTTCCAGATCAGCACCATGAACGCCGAATCCGCGAGCGCCAGGTCCGCGTTCACCAGCGCCTCGCGATACCCCACATCCCGGTCCAGATCCTTCAGCGCCGGAGCCGCCGGAACCACCAGCAGCCCCCCTCGCCGCATCCTCGCAATCGCCTCCGACGCCGGCCCGTCGAAGAAGTCGACCCCCAGAATGCGATGCAGCCGAGGCTCAGCCGCAGCAACAGACCCAGCCCCATCCGCCGCTCCGGCCCGCTCGTCCCCCGACCCTATTTCGCCGCTCCTACCAGCATCTCGTTCTCGATCCACGCATACGTCTTCGCCAGCCCCTCGCGCAGCTTGATCGAAGGCGCCCACCCCAGCTTCTCCTGGATCAGCGTATTGTCGCTATTCCGCCCATTCACCCCCTTGGGCGCGCTCAGGTTATAGTTCCGCTTCAGCTTGATCCCCCCAATCGCCTCCGCGATATCCACCAGTTGATTGATCGTCACCAGTTCATCCGACCCCAGGTTCAGCGGCTCATGGATCTCGCTCTCGGCAATCATCTCCGATCCCTTGGTGCAGTCGTCGATATACATGAACGACCGCGTCTGCTTTCCATCCCCCCATATCTCGATCTCATGCCTGCCCGTCTGCTTGGCCTCAATCACCTTCCGGCAGATCGCCGCCGGAGCCTTCTCCCGCCCGCCCGTCCATGTCCCCAGCGGGCCATACACATTGTGATATCGCGCCACCCTCGTCTCCAGCCCATAGTCCTCTTCGAAGTGCCGGCACATCCGCTCCGAAAACAGCTTCTCCCATCCATACCCATCCTCCGGCAGCGCCGGATACGCATCCGACTCCTTCAGCGCCACCACATCCGGGTTCGTCTGCTTCTCGCCGTTATACACGCAGGCCGACGACGAGAAGAAAAACCGTTCCACCCCGCTCTCCCGCGCCGCCATCAGCATATGCGTATTGGTCAGCACGCTCAGCATGCACAGCGCCTTGTTGTTTTCGATAAAGCCCATTCCGCCCATATCGGCCGCAAGCTGAAACACCACCGAAACGCCCTCCGCCGCCCGCACGCAGTGGTCCTTATCCTTCAGATCCAGCGAAAGGCTTTCCACGCCTTTCGACACCTGGTACCACTCCTCGAGCGGCTTGATGTCCACCGCCCGCACCACCTCCACGCCGTCGTCCAGCAACCGCTGCACCAGATGGCCGCCGATAAATCCACCGGCGCCGCACACTACCGCTTTTTCACCTTTAAGCTTCATGGGGAAGGCTCCTTTGTTTAAGTGTTTTCAAGAGTTCAACGCGACCGAATCGAGCGGAAGTAACTAGACGTCAGCCACAAGATGCGCCCCAAGGCTCCCGCTTTCTAAGAGTATATCCGGGCCACCTCGCTTCCCCCACCCCTATCTTCCACAGCAACGCGAGCGCCCCTGTCGATCGCCATGAGAAGAGCCCGATTTTTCAGGTCTCAAGCGTTCCAACCAGCGCTCTTGTCTCTGTCGCTCGCCTTCTAGAACAGTATCTTCAATCCCAGCTGAATCTGCCGGCTGGTGTTCGCCGTTGCCGAGATCACTCCCGGCGATCCGAACGTCGCCGCCGCCGTTTGATTCGCCGTCGTTCCCTGCGTCGGCCCAGCCGAATAGACCACCTCGTTCGGCAACTGCAGGTTCGTGTGGTTCAGCACGTTGAAGAACTCCGCGCGAAACTGCGCCCGCACCCGCTCACTCAGCGCCGTCGACTTCAGCAGCGACACATCCCAGTCCGCATACCCCGGCCCCACCAGGGAGTCGCGGCGGACATTGCCGACCGTGCCATACGCCGGCGCGGCAAAGGCGTTTGGATCGAAGTATTCGGCCACGCGTGCTGCCGTGCTGCCCTTCGCATACCGTGGTCCGCTGAAGTTCGGGTTCACATCGGGTCGCACAGGGTTGCGAGAATCCCCCGAGCCCGTGGGGTTATACCCCAGCTGCGGCGAGAACGGGAATCCGCTGAACACGGTCGCGATCGTCGCCACCGACCATCCCGAAATCAACTGCTCCGTGCCGCGTCCGCTCTTCGAAAAATAGGCCTTGCCGCCGCCGACGGGCAGTTCATACGTCGCATTGATCGCCCCTGCATGGCGAATGTCGGTCGCGGCAGGGCCGTAGTCCAGATGCGGCAAGGAGGGCACCGCCACAAACGCCGGCGTATTCGACGACACCGACGTATTCCACGCCGAGCCGTCGTCCAGGTTCTTCGCCCACGTGAAGTTCGCGCGCAGCTGCAACCCGTTCGCCAGGTCATGCCGCAGGTCCACAATCAACGCGTTGTAATTCCCCGTGCCTCCGCCCCACCATGAGGTCGTATTCGCCACCGCCTGGTTTGCTTTGGTCGTGTTCGGATAGTAGATCGTGCCGTTCGCCAGCACCGTGTACGCCGGCTCATTCAGGTCGCCGTTCAAAATCTGGTGATAACTGTGCGAGCCGTCATAGCCCACCGAGAGCGTTGTCGACGGCGCAATCTGCTGCTCGATCTTCAGGGTGTAGGCCAGCAGCGTCGGCGTCGCAATGCCGCTGTCCACCGTCGAAGGCGACACCAGCGGAGTGCCGCTCGTGGGCTTGGCTACCGTCGTGCTCGCATACGTGTACACCGTGTTGTACGGCGCTGCCTGATCCAGCCGGTAGTCCAGCGCATCCAGCAGCGAGTGGTGCAGGCCGGCCCCCGCCGTCACGCTCGTGCGTCCCTTGCCGAAGACGTTCCACGCTAGCCCCACTCGTGGCTCCGGCAGAAATAGTGCGCGGTTATTCGTGATGGCGTTCTTGAGGAGGTTCGGCGTCGTGTGGATCACGCCGTTCGTAAAGCCGTACACGCCCGCGCGTCCCTGAGACTCGCTCCACCCGGTCGACGATTCGCTGCGGAAACCGAAACGCGCCTCCAGCCGCGGCTTGATGCGATACGTGTCTTCGAGAAACGCGTCGACGAACACCGTCCGCCAGCCCAGCTCCGTCGTCTGCGGAGCGTAGGTGAACGTCTTGATGCTGCCCGCGAGGAAGGTGCTCAGCGAAGCGAAGGAGGCCTGCCCATACTGATCCTGGGCCAGGTCGTCGTTCGACTGCAGACGCTGCACCCACATCCCGCCCTGCAGCGTGTGCTTGCCGATCGTGTAGTACGCGTGATCGTCAAAGGTAAACAGGTTGCGCGTAATGCCGTTGTTCGCGCCGACATTCGCGCCCGCCGCCGTGATCGACGAGGCTCCATTGGAAGCCGTCGAACCCGCGATGATCACCGCGTAGGTCGGCACGCCCGGGCGCACGCTCGGCGACAGCGCCTGCTGCGCCTCCGGGACATACCCGTAAAAATAGTAGTTCGCCCGCGAGTAGCCGAACCGCGCGATGTTCACCACCTTCGCGAAGATATGCTTCTCCTCCGCGCTCAGCACCTGCTCGCGGAGACGCTCGGTGACGTACGAATACGGATTGGCCGATGGCGTGGTCGCCGACGAGTCATCCACGGTATACACGCCATTGAACGAGTCGTTCGCGGTCAGGTTGTCGTCGAAGCGCGTCGTGCCGAAGTCTTCGCGGATGTGCTGCGGTGCGGTCCCAATCCACTCGGCGATGCCCGTCGCCGCGCCATTGGTCGTCACCTCCGGTCCATTCGCGATTGGCCACAGATTCAGCAGCGGCCGCACACTGGCCACAGCCTTCGCGCGAGACGCCGCATCCGGCACCAGCGTCACCAGGCTCTCGCCCAGGTTCTGCCGGTAGCCCTCGTAGTTCGCAAACAGAAATGCCTTGTCCTTCCGGATCGGGCCGCCCAGCGACACGCCGTAGTCATTGCGCTGGAACTCCGGGATGCGCGCCGCATCGAAGTAGTTTCGCGCGTCGAAGTAGCTGTTGCGCGCAAACTCATACACCGAGCCGTGCAGTTGGTTCGTGCCGCTCGTCGTCACAATCGAGATCTGCCCTCCATCGCGCTTGCCGTACGCAGCCGAATACGTGTCCGTCACCACGTTGAACTCATGAATGCCGTCGATTCCCAGCAACTGCCCCGAGGTTCCGCCCGGGGTCACGTTGATCAGCGATGCGCCCGTGTACTCAATGCCGTTCAGCAGGAACAGGTTATCCTGCGGCCGTCGCCCCGATACCGCGAACATGCTCCCCACCGACGAGTTCGACGTGCCGACGCCGCCTGACCGCTGGTTCGTCGCATTCACCGTACCCGGATTCAGCGTGATCAGTTGGTCATAGCTGCGGCCATTCAGCGGCAGCTCCTTCACTTGCCGCGAGTCCACCAGCCCCGCAGTCTGCTCGGTCGTAGTGTTCACGCTTGGCGGCGTGTCGTTCACGGTCACGGTCTCCGCTCCCGCCGCGCGCAAGGTCAAAGTCAATTCCAGCGTCTGGCCGATCGTCAGCGTCACCCCGACGTCCTTGTACGGCGCGAACCCGGGTGCTGCAGCCGTCAGGGTGTACGTGCCCACCGGCTCGGAAGGTGCGGAGAAGGCGCCATCGTTGTTGGTCATCAGGGTGCGCTGTCCGCCAGTGTCTTCCTTGCGAACTGTCACCTGGGCATTGGGAATCAAGGCGCCCGTCGTATCGGTCACCCGGCCTGAGATCGTGCCTCCGACCACCTGGGCGTGCAGGACTGCGGGTCCTGACAGTGCGAGAAGCAGCAAACGTGATGCGCGAGAGGTGTGCAAGATGGTCTCCTGAGAGGTGAGCCTCGCGAAAGGCTCGCGGCCGAAGTGTCGGCTGTGATCGTGTAGGGAATTGGGAGGGGCTTTACGCAGCAAAAAACCCACGCGCCGCGTGCGGCCTATGCGTGGGTTCGGTTCCTCAGGATCACTGCAAGGGCGAGAAGTTCTTCAGCCCTGCGCTTCCCCTGTGAGCCATAGCCCTGTGAGCCATAGCTTGTGACTCAAAGACCGACGCAGGCAGCCGCACGCTTGCAACACAGCGAACAGCAGCGACAACCGGTCTGGACAAAGTGCTTCACAGGTTCTTCCACCGTAACGTCATCCCTCTTTCAAGTCAAATTCTCCAGCCAAATTCTCCAGCCAAATTCCACAAGTCGAATTCCACAAATCATTCCAGTTCAATCGAAGGCACCAACCAGCTTGGACGTGGAAACGGTCGGCTGCCGCACAGTGCTCCCCCCGTGCAGCTTCACCACACCGCAGAACCGAGGTAGCATCAAAGGCGTGGACGTCTCCCTCACAACCAAATCTTTCGCTGTCACAGTTCGCCGCCAGCCACTCGCCGCCATAGGCCTCACCCTCATCGCTCTCTTCCTCCTCTGCGCCCTCTTCGCCCCCTGGCTCGCCCCCCACGACCCCGCCCAGCTCGACCTCACCGGCCGTCTCCTGCCTCCATCCCTCTCTCACTGGTTCGGCACCGACGAGCTCGGCCGCGACATCTTCTCCCGCATCCTCTTCGGCGCCCGGATCTCCATGGTCGTCGCCGTCAGCGTCGTTGGCCTCGGGCTCGCGCTCGGCCTTGTCGCGGGTTGCATCGCCGGCTTCTACGGCGGCTGGGCCGACACCATCCTCAACCTCTACCTCACCAACGCCTTCCTCGCCCTGCCCGGCATCCTCCTCGCCATCGCCTTTGTCGCCTTCCTCGGCCCGGGATTGGGCAACGTCATCCTCGCCCTCGCCATCTCCGGCTGGGTCGGCTATGCCCGCCTGGTCCGCGGCCAGGTCATGGCCGTCAAAGAACGCGAGTTCGTCGAAGCCGCCCGCGCCCTCGGCGCCAGCGACCTCCGCATCCTCACCCGCCACATCCTGCCCAACATCCTCCAGCCCCTCATCGTCCAGGCCGCCATCGGCATGGCCGGAGCCGTCCTCGCCGAAGCCACCCTCAGCTTCCTCGGTCTGGGAGTCCCGCCCCCCGCCGCCAGTTGGGGCGCCATGCTCAACGACGCCCGCTCCCACCTCTTCGACTCCCCCCACCTCGTCTTCTTTCCCGCCACCGCCGTCATGCTCTGCGTCCTCTCCTTCAACTTCGTCGGCGACGCCCTCCGCGACTTCCTCGACCCGAGAACCAGACTCGCCGCCGGCCTATAACCCACCTCCGGGGTGCGCCACATCTCGATTCTGAGATGTGGGCCTTCCTTCACCAGCGTAGAACGCCGGGTGCCCCATTCATGCGGTTCATCGCATGGGTGGGATCTTTACGGGATACCCGAATCGTTGCCGGGTGCCCCATTCATGCGGTTTCATCGCATGGGTGGGATCTTTACGAAATCCCACGCATCTCACCTTTGCTGTTACCTGTTTTTCTCCTCCTTCCACAAGATCCACCTTCGCCCTCGAATCCCGCCGTCCGCGAATCAGATATGCTTACCTTGAACCAAGAGAGCGAACAGAGAGCAGGAAAAAATTGCGCAAAAGTATCGTCTCGCCCACAGCCGCCACACCCGCAGCCCGGCACGAGGTGTGGCGCGACCTCGAGCGCATCGCCCGCGTCGAGATCACCTCCGAGGACGAGCTCTTTCCCATCGAACACGCCCTCGGCAGAGCCGCCAGCACAGGCTGGCGCGCCGCCGCCCCCGGTCCCCAGGTCATCCGCCTCCACTTCGACGAGCCCCTGTCCATCCGCCGCCTCCAGCTTCACATTATCGACCGCGCCTCCGAGCGCTCCCAGGAGTTCGCCATCTTCGCCGGCCAGGGCGCGGAGCTGCGCGAGGTCGTCCGCCAGCAGTTCACCTTCAGCCCTCACGGCTCCACCGAAGAACTCGAAGATTACACCGTGACCCTCGACGGCATCACCATCCTGGAGTTGCGCATCGACCCAGACCGCAGCCACGATCCCCAACTCAGCCGGGAGTACGCCTCCCTCCAAAGCCTCAAGCTCGCCTAACCAACCTGCCCAAAACTCACGTCCCAACACTCACGTCCCAAAACTCACGTCCCAAAACTCACGCCAAGGATCGTCCTCTCGACCGAATCCACCGGGGTCCCCGGCGAGCGCACTTGCTCGTTGGGGGTGGGAATCCGCCGTCCCCGGCGAGCGCTTTTGCTCGTTGTGGTGGTAAGCCGTGTGGCTTGATCGCACGGCGTAGTGGGAGAGATCCCCGCATTTCGCATATTTAGTGTCTTTGATCGGTTTCATCGTGAAGATCGGTGTTAAGCCTCTGGTTCTTGTACAGATTCGGGCGCACTCGGCATCTCACAGAGTCAGCCCCATGCTCATCGGAGCCATCTCGGATACCCATGGCCTCCTCCGGCCCGAGGCGTCAGCCGCACTCGCCAATTCCAAAGTCGAGCACATCCTGCACGCCGGCGACGTAGGCGACCCCGCCATCCTCGAAGCCCTCCGCCGCATCGCGCCCGTCACCGCCATCCGTGGCAACATCGACCTCTCCGGTCCCTGCGCCACCCTTCCCGCCACCGACGCAGTCGAACTTGGCGGCAAGCTCTTCTACCTCATCCACTCCATCCACGATCTGGACATCAACCCCGTCGCGGCCGGCGTCTCGGTCGTCCTCAGCGGCCACTCCCACAAACCCTCAGTCGAGTCCCGCGACGGCGTCCTGTACCTCAACCCGGGAAGCGCCGGCCCCCGACGGTTCTCGCTTCCCGTCACCCTCGGCTTCCTCACCATCGAAGAAGGCATCGAAGCCGCCATCCGCGAAATCTTCCCTTAGCCAGGGAATCTCCCTCCAAAAAATAAGGTTGAAAGACTGGCACATCTTCCGACCCCGAAATCGCGCCGACAAATCATCCTTATTGACGGACTAAAAGCAGCTTTAACTCCCGTTTAGACGGACAAAAAGACGGACAAAAAGCGTCAATTTTCCGCAGATGCAGCCCCGCAGCTTACCCCGAAAGTACCGCATCTTACCCCAAAAGTGGTATCCCTTTCCCTGCGCCCAATCCCTAGAATCACCGTCATGCAGCCACCTTCCCGCATGGGGCTAAGCTCTTGAATTCAATGAAGAATATGCTCCTTCGAAGCGTTGCACTCGCGCTGCTCCCGGCCCTTGGGATGCATGCCCAGCAGCCCCAGGCCAGACCCACCGGCGCCGAACAATACCTGCTCGCCGCCGCCAACCAAGTCCGCGCGAATGAAGGGCTTACCCCCCTCCGCCTAGACCCGGTCCTCACCAAGGCCAGCGCCTTCCATGCCCGCGAGATGGCCGCCCACGAAGATGTCTCCCATCGATTCAATAATGAACCCGAACTCGCCGAGCGCGGAGCCAATGCCGGGTCCCACTTCAGCCTCATCTCCGAAAACGTAGGTGAAGCTCCTAACCCTCACATTCTGCAAGACCTTTGGATGAACTCGCCCGCCCATCGCGCCAACCTGCTCGATCCCAAGGTAGACTCGATCGGCATCGCCATCGTCACTCGCGACGGCCAACTGTATGCTGTAGAAGACTTTGCCAGCACCGTACAATCGCTCAGCCTTACCCAGCAGGAGCGCACGGTAGCCGGGGTCATCGCCCAGTCCGGTTTGCAAGTGGCAGATACCACGCCGGATGCACGCCAGACCTGCACCATGAGCTCTGGATACGCGGGATCCCGCCAACCCTGGTACATCATGCGCTACACCGCAGCCAGCCTCAACCAAATCCCCAATGTTTTGAGGACCCGCCTCACCTCGGGCAAATATCACGAAGCCGTAATCGGCGCCTGCTCGATCGATCGCAATACACCTTTTATTTCCTATAACATAGCCGTTCTGCTCTATCCTTGACTTCAAGTTATCCAGACCGCCGTAGAGGACAGAAGCTCAGCCGGTAAACTCTTCCGCCGTTTCGGCGATAGCCGTTCCCGGAACCAGGCGCTGCGCAAGGCGATGCCCGGCAGCCACTGCAGCCAAGCACAAAGCTACGGAAAGAACGATATTCGCCACCGCTCGACCCCACTGCCCTGAGCGCAGGAGATCGAACGACTCAAGACTGAAGGAAGAGAAGGTGGTAAAGCCTCCGCAGATTCCGACCATAACGAAAAGCCGAAGATTGCCCGAGACGGCGAATCGTCCGCTCTGCAGTGTCAGAGTTCCGAAATAGCCGATAACAAAAGACCCTATGATATTGATAAGAATGGTGCCGAATGGAAATCCGGTGTTGATGGAGAGCGTCATGCGCGTAAGCGTGTAACGTAGAAAACCACCCAGCGCGCTACCGATCGTTACCCATAGATATGACATATCTGCCTCGCAATTCCTTGAGTCAAGGAGGTCGAATTGGCAGAAGTCATCAGCCGGAGTGAGCGGCGGTTATGGGAGACTTCATTCCCAGAAGTCTATCGTACAGCATACCGGTCGCGAGAGGGAGGCGGTAGTGTGGAACCGCCTCTGGAAGCCTGCAGGGCTGTACCCCATGGAAGGGCGCGCAAGCGGGATTCCGTTTGCTCGAGGAGAGCCCAGTCTTGGCGGAACTCCTGCATGGACTCGCGCATGCGGTTTTTCACCGTAAGGACATACCGGATACGGTCAAGCATAAGTTGAAAAGCCAATTCGGGGTCGGAGTCTGGCGCGAGAAGGTTTTGGCTGCTGAGGCCTACGCGAACGGTGGGTGCGCCAGAGTCGGGAGTGAGCCAGGGGAGCCCTGCGGCGTCCACGGTGGCTGTAGCGGTCGCATAGGTTTGCGGGAAGAGCCGCTTGCGAACCGGGGCTAGATTGCGGGCGTCGGTGGAGTTCTGGATATCAGCGAACTTCTGGCGAAAGGCAGCCCATTCTTGCGGCGTGCCGAGAACGGCTTGCTGCTGGTTGGCCGTGCCTGATTCAGGCGCTGTGGAGTGTTGCGCGTATTCGCTGTAGAGACTGAAGCGGCCGGTGAATAGGTACGAGGCGAAGATGGAGGTCGGGAGTTCCCAGTCGCCGAGGACGATCGCGGGAATAACGTATTTTTTGCTGTGGATTACAGTTTCAGTGCCGCTGCGGGCGAGGCCCCCACGGGGGACATCTCCGGGAACCTGAGCGAAGTGCAGACTGTAAAAGCCTAGTTCGGGATCGCGAAGCGCCCATAGCGTAAACGAGCGGGCGGCTGCCTTAGGAGTCATTATGCCGACATCGTTGAGCAGGTCGCGGTGGACGGAGTGAGGGAAGATGGTGTTGACAAGAGAGCTTGTGAAGTCGGCGCAGTTGTAAGTAAAGAGGTTGTAATGGTTGATGTTGGCATTCTGGTTGAGCCAGGCGACGGTTAGCCTGTCCTGGCCCGGGGTGGTGCGGACCGCATAGAGAAAGATGTCCCGATCGACGGTTGTGGCAACCAGGTCGCGCCAGTAGCTGTGCGGGAGTTGGGGGCAGGCGATGTCTCTGCCTTGCTGGCAAACGCTGTGCAGGACGGTTTCGCGGGCGTGCAGTTCGAGAGCCTGCTTGACGTAAGGGGAGCCGTAAAGGAGGCGGGCGCCGGGCGTGAGGGAGCCTTGGAGATAGAGGCTGAGGGGGACAATATTCCAACTGTAAGGGCGGGCTTCGCGAAAGTTAGGGTAGCTGGTAACGACGGAGCCCTGCTCGCCGGGACCGCATAGGCGGGCGCGGACGGGAGAGGCAGCGCATACGCCGGAGAAGAAGATGACGGAGTGACCGGGGGAGGTATAGCGGGTGGCGCTGATTGTGGTGGGGTCGGCGACAATGACGCCGAGGTCAGCGCGAGCTTGGACAGTGAGAGTAAGAAGGAGAAGCAATAACAGGAGACGGTTCAGAGGAGACATCCTTGGGGGAGATTGCGTGCGGACGATCTTCCGTAGTCTCTTTTGGATGGATGCATGAGGGGGCGCGGGGGTGGTCCCCTATAGCCTTCTGTTGTTTGGGAGTGGACGAAATCGCAATAAGGTTTTCCCATGCGATCGGGGAGGGCCAGTATCTAGTACCAGACGACGAAAAAGATTGGGGGGATGCGAGATCGCGCCGTCATGTCGCGCGCAATGCGACTGCAACTTCGATCGAAAAAATGGATCTTTTTTGAGGTGATTAAGATTGTGTCGGGGAAGAGGTCTCGGCGAGGTGCTATGCGGTTGGGGCGGCGGCCAGGTCGGCGAATTTGTCCTTGAGACGATGCACCATCGAGAGGACCAGTTCTTCGACCTCCTGAGGCTGGACCTTGGCTTTGGTAAGGAACTCGGTGGGGCCGAGGCGGAGTTTGGCCATCTCGGACTCGGAGATCTCGCGGCCGGAGTAGACGACCAGGGGCAGGGTGCGCAAGGTAGGCTGCTGGCGGAGCCATTCGACCAGCGAAAAGCCGTCGCCGTCGGGCAGGGTCAAGTCGAGGATGAGGAGGTCGGGTGGCTGCGTGATACAATGCCGGATCGCCTGCTGACGCGTGGCAGCATGGTCGATATGGACGGCTGCGCCTTGGAAGCTGGCGCTGAGCACGCTGGCGAGGTCTTCGTCGTCTTCAACGAGCAGGACGTAAGCGGGACCGTCGCCCTGGTGTAAGACGCGGCCGAGTTCCGCGAAGAGCAGGTTTTCGTTGAAGGGTTTCTGAACCCAGCCTTGGGCGTCACCGGTGAGCTGCGGGCGCAGGGCGGAGGAGAGGACGCTGAGGACCACGACCGGAATGTTGGCGGTGGCGGGATTGTTGCGCAGGCGCTGCAAGGTCTCCCAGCCGCTGAGGCCGGGCATATAGAGGTCGAGCAGGATGGCTTCAACGTGCTGCTCGGCGGCGAGAACAAGCGCCTGTTCGCCGGAGTTTGCTTCGATGCAGGTGTAGCCCTGGCGGGTGAGGTGCTCGCAGACTACGGTGCGAATACCGGCGTCGTCGTCGCACACCATGATAGAGCCTTCGCCGCGGGGCGGCAGGGAGGCGGGAAGCGCGACATCGGAGGCTCGGGTGGTGCGGGGGAGCATGACGTAGATGGTGGTTCCGGAGCCGAGATTGCGCTGGGCCCAGATGGAGCCGCTGTGCTGCTGGACGATGCTGCGGCAGATGGCGAGTCCCAGGCCCGTGCCGCCCTTCTGCCGAGCATCGGAAGGCTCGACCTGCTGGAAACGATCGAAGATGCTGTCGAGCTTATCGGAGGGAATGCCGCGGCCTTCGTCAACAACCTTGAGGAGAATGGAGTCGGAGGTGGCCTCGGTGTGAATGCGGACGGTCGAGGCGACGGGGGAAAACTTGACGGCGTTGGAGAGGAGATTGGTGAGCACCTGGAGGATGCGGTCGGAGTCGCCGTCGAAAAATAGAGCTTCGGGGTAGGCAGCCTGAGCGGCGGTGGAGGGCTCGAGCGCGAGATGAACGGTGTTGGCGTCGGCCATGGCGGTCATGGTCTCGATGGCCTGCTGGGCCAGATCGCGGAGGGAGCAGCGGCGGATCTGGAGGGGAGCGCGGCCGGACTCCATGCGCTCCAGGTCGAGAATGTCGTTGATCAACCGGATGAGTCGGTCGGTGTTGGTGACCGCGATGCGAAGGAGATTGAGGGCCTTAGCATCAACATCGCCGATGATGCCGGAGGAGAGCAGGCCGAGGGCTCCGCGAATGCTCGTGAGCGGGGTGCGCAGCTCGTGGGAGACGGTAGAGATAAATTCATCCTTCAACGTGTCCAACTCGGAGCGGTGGCTGAGCTGAAGAGTGTGTTGAAGATGCTGCTCACGGGCCTGCGTCAACTGCGCGGCCAGGTCGCGGATTGTGCGCTGGGCGCGGAAGAGCGCGAAGAGCAGAGCGCCTGACGTGATGAGCAGCGTGAGAAAACCAAGTAAAGGAAGAATGGGCATGAAGGTTCCAGCAGCCTATAGTAACTTATGTAACGCTCAATGGTAACTTATTTATGTGACTATCGTTTTCTTGCAAATAGGCTGTTGAGAAGACAGTGTTCGCATCATCAGTTTCGAGAAAGACTGTGTGGTAGCCGCGTGGCTCCTTAGGTGAGTCGAGATGATGCATTGTTTGTTATGTTGGCGCATTTCCAGTTGCAGGCTGAGGATGACAGAAATTTCCCTACAGCGGCAATAACACCTACGTGGGTTATCACCTATGACAACACTGGCGTAACCGAATAGGTACACCCTGGATTTCGATCACAGGCCACCTTTGCCTGCAAAGCCGGCCTTTTGCCATTATCTGAGTAGAGCGGATCCTCAAACCGAAACGGGAGTTCGGTCGAAAAGGTTGGCGAATCTTTTACCGGTCCGGGCGGCGTATGCGTGCTTGTGGAAGGCGTAGCCGGTGATGAGGGGAAGGGCTAGAGTGGCTTCGGAGAAGACCATCTGCTCGTAGGTGAGGTCGACCTTGCCCCAACTCGACGCCTCTTTGAGAGTGGACCCAGAGAGAGCGCCGTCGCGGGCGTCGGCCACCGTAATCTGGATGGCATATTTGTGCATGGAGGCTTCCACTCCGAGAATATCGGCGGCGACGACGATGTCCTGGGCGAAGTTCTTGGGTACGCCGCCGCCGATCATGAGCAGGCCGGTGGTGGGGTTGGCGATCTTGAGCTGGGTGATCTCGTAGAAGTCCTTGGCGGAGTCGATCGAGACGTGGGGTTTACCCTGGCGCTCGTGCTGGTGTGCGACGAGGCCGAAGCCGGCGGAGCAGTCGGAGAACGCGGGACAGAAGATAGGGACGTTCTTCTCATAGGCGGCGAGGACGATCGAGTCGCGGCCGCCGGCTTGCGGAGTTTTGCCATGGTTTGCGAGGTAAGCGCCCATCTCGCGAATGAACTCGCGCGAGCTGTAGGGACGCGGTTCAAGGGAATTGGTGATCTGATGGGTAGTTTCGTCGCAGATGCGGAGCTCTTCTTCGTCGATAAAAGTGTCGTAGATGCGGTCGATCATCAGTTCGCGGAGCTCGGCGTCGCCTGCGCCATACTTATACTCGTCTCCTGCGAGGTAGTGGTTGAATCCCAGGGCCTCGAAGAAGTCCTGGTCGACGATGTTGGCGCCGGTGGAGACGATGGCATCGACCATGTTGTTGCGGATGAGGTCCACGAAGATCTTCTGCAGGCCGGCGGAGATGAGGGAACCGGCGAGGCAGAGGATGATGCCGCAATCGGTGTCGCGGAGCATCCTCTCGTAGATGCCGGCGGCGCGGGCGGTGTCACGCGCGGAGTAGGCCATGTGCGACATCGCGTCCACCAGGGGAACGATGTTGTGCTGCGTCATGTCGAGGTGCTGGATGGGGCGGGCGAGAAGTTCCTTTTTCGTAGGCATATCACTTACAGGATATCAAGTTGGGACCTGCGCTTTGCGAGCGGGAGATGAATTTGGCGGTAGCTTCGCTGCTCTTAACCGCCCTTGTGAGGCGCAGCCCCCACGGTTAAGCCAGCAATGAACATAGGTTACCGAAGGCTAACGTTCGCCTCGATGGCAGGCCGCACCACAGCCAGCGCAGTCCAATCCTCATCCGCATCTCGCCGTCCAAAGGGAAGAGGCAATGCCTGGTACCAGGGGACCTGCCTGAACTCCCCCGCTGCCTTCAGGGCGCCCCGGCAAAGCTCCGTCGCAGAGTCCATCGAGCCGTCTTGCAGCAGCAAATTCAACCTCTCCACGTCAAAGTGAGCCTGTTTCCGTTGGTTCTCCTTCATCGCCTTGGTCATCATCAGCAGCTTCGCCCCCGGTTCAAACGCCTGGATCAGAGGTTCGTACGTAAGGTGAGTTAACAGACCCAGCGGGACGGACGAACTTCCCAGAATCCTTGCGCCCTCCGAGTCATAAAACACGGCAGTAATGCCTCCAGCGTTGACATAAGCCAGAATGGCAAGCGAAAGATCGAAACAGCCGACAAAGGTTGGCGCGAACCTCACTCCCCCTGCTGTCCGGATCAACTGATGATTAATCTTCTGCACCAGTTGCGCCGTCGCATCCATCACGTTCGTCTCAGGAGACCCTAGAAACTCAGCGCCTCGCCTGCGAAACGCCTCCTGAACCTCAGCGGCAATCGGCTGCGTCGCCTCCTTGGTTCCCGCAATATCGGTCAGCAGAAAAATCACGCGCGAACCCAGATCGACCGCATCGAAGAAGTCTCCGCCCGTGTGAACCGATTGGTATTCGGCATGCAAATCGAAGCCCCGCACCGCTTTCAGATCCATGCGCCGGGGAGTTCGGCCGTCCCTTTGCAACTCCTTGTGAGACGACGTCATGGCGAACTCCAGCAAACCTGATCATCTCGTCGATCGTTTTGCGATTGTAACGCGTCTGATGCCCGCTCCACGTTCCTGCGAACCTGCTCCAATCTTGTTATCCTGACCATCGAAACAAGAACAGCGAGAAGCCAAGCAATCATGTCCAAAGCACCAATCGTCCTCACCATCCTTGACGGATGGGGCTACCGCGCCGAAATTCACGGCAACGCCATCGCTCAGGCCCGCAAGCCCATCTACGACAACCTCCTCCGCAACTATCCCAACACCCTCCTCCAGGCCAGCGAGCAGTTCGTCGGCCTCCCCGACGGCCAGATGGGCAACTCCGAGGTCGGTCATCTCAACCTCGGCGCCGGCCGCATCGTCCGAATGGATATGACCCGCATCGACACTGCCATCCTCGATCATTCCTTCTACACCGACCCGACGCTGGTACATGCCTGCGAACTCGCCGCGCAGAAGGGAAGATTCCTGCACCTCATCGGCCTCCTCTCCGACGGCGGCGTCCACTCCCACCTGCGCCATCTACATGCGCTGCTCCGCCTCGCCGCGCAACGCAAGCTCACCAGAGTCTTCGTTCACGCCTTCATGGACGGCCGCGACACCCTGCCCACCAGCGGCCTCGAGTACGTGCGCGACCTGCAGCGCAAGTTCCACGAGTACGGCATCGGCCTGCTCTCGAGCGTCAGCGGCCGCTACTTCGCCATGGACCGCGACCTCCGCTGGGAGAAAGAAAAGCAAGCCTTCGATGCCATGGTCACCGGTCGTCCCGAAGGCGGACGCTACCCCGACCCCATCGCCCGCATCCAGGAGCTTTACAACAACGGCATCACCGACGAGTTCATCCCGCCCTTCACCTGCATCAACCCCACCGACAACACCCCCGTCGGCCTTATCCGCGATCATGACGTCGTCATCAACTTCAACTACCGCGCCGACCGCGCCCGCCAGATCACCCGCGTCCTCACCCGAGCCTCCGGCCTGACCGAGGATCCCGTCGGCAGCCAGGGCCACCAGCTCCCTAAAGCCGCCGAGCTCGACGCCGAGATCCCCCTTAACACCATCCCGGTCCACCTCCACTACGTCTGCATGACCCAGTACGACAAAAACTACAAACTCCCTATCGTGATCCCGCCAGAGTCGATGGAAAATCTCCTCGCCAATCTCATGTCCCAGGCCAACCTCCGCAATCTGCGCGTTGCAGAGACCGAAAAGTACGCCCACGTCACCTACTTCTTCAACGGTGGTATCGAGAAACCCTTCCCCGGGGAAGACCGCACCCTTATCCCCTCGCAAAAGGTAGCCACTTACGATCTAGCTCCTGAAATGTCCGCTGCCGGGGTCGCCGACGCCGTCGTCAAAGCGGTCAATGATACGGCCTTCGACGTCATCATCGTCAACTTCGCCAACGCTGACATGGTCGCCCATTCCGGCAGAATGGAACCGACCATCCGCGCCGTGGAGACCGTAGACAGGGAACTGGGCCGCATCTACCAGGCCATCCAGCAGCGCGGCGGCAGCTTGTTGGTCACCGCCGATCATGGCAACGCCGAGATGCTCATCGACCCCGCAGCCGGAGGTCCCCACACCGCCCACACCATCAACCCCGTCCCCTTTTTGTATGTCACCGAAGGAGGCAACACCCCGACGTTGAGAGAAGGTGGCAGCCTCCGCGACATCTCCCCCACAATCCTGTCTTTGCTGAATTTGGATCAGCCGAACCAGATGACCGGAGGCAACCTCCGCAACTCCTGAAGACTATGTCCTGGCGGACGGGCCGCCTACGCGGCGAGCGGCGACTTCGTGGCGGATATACCGGTCTCGGCAGTACGAGCAGCATAGGCTCTCCCGTTGATCGGAGGAGAGATCTTTCCTAACCGACCATCGGGAGGCCCATCCGAAGGGGTACAAGTCACGTTGTGACCGCGCCGCGCGTAGCGGGTCCGTCCCGGCAGGACAGAATCTTTCCAGTCCGGAATGCTCGTTGCATTCGTTTAACCGAATAACAGTATAAGGATTCATATGACCATGCAGGATACCCTCTCGCGCCGCCGCTTCCTCCGTCAGAGCTTCGCCTTCAGCGCCTTGGCCAGTCTCGGAGGCCTCCCTTCCATCGCCGCTCCAAAGCCCGGCAGCCCGTCTGCCAGTGCGTCGCACCTGCTGATGTTAGGCGATTGGGGCTACGAAGACTTCAACGCCCAGAGCCGCGTCGCCCAGTCGATGCAGCGCTACGTCCACGCCCGCGGTTTTACCACCGAAGCGCTCCTCATGCTCGGCGACAACTTCTACGGCCCGCTCCCGGGCGGAGCCACCGACAAACGCTGGCAAACCCAGTTTGAGGACATGTATCCCAGGTCCGTCTTCAACTGCCCGGCCTATGCTATTCCCGGCAACCACGACTACCAACGCATGCCCGAAAGCAAAGTCGCCGCGGAGTTGGTGTATGCCAGGACTCCAGGAACCCGCTGGATCATGCCCTCCCTCTGGTATCGCTTCGAGTTCCCAGCAAAGAACCCGACGGTCACCATCGTCGCGCTCGACAGCAACATGCCTCTCTCCGAAGGCAAGGCGCCCAAAGGCACGAACTTCACCCTAACGCCCCAGCAGCAAGCCGACCAACTCGCCTGGCTCACCGCCGAACTGGACAAGCCCCTGTCCACGCCGTTTCTCATCGTCATGGGTCACCATCCCATCTTCTCCAACGGACCGCATGGCGACCACGCAGTCCTTATTCGCGACTGGGAGCCGCTCCTCCGCAAGCACAAGGTCCACATGTACCTCGCCGGCCACGACCACGACATGCAGCACCTCGAGTTTCAGGGCCACCCCACCTCCTTCGTCCTCTCCGGCGGCGGCGGCGCCGACCTCTACAACCTCAAGATCGAACAGGCCCAGCGCGGTCCTATGGCCGAGAAGGTCTACGGCTTCAGCGAACTCGAAGCCACGCCCCAATTCCTCACCCTGCGCCATCTCGACGAGGAGGGAAGACTCATCCACGCCTTCATCAAAAAATCCGACGGCACCGTGTCCATCCTAAGCTAGAGAAATTTGAAGCCGACCAGCGGAAGGCCCACCCGAAGGGGTATACAAGTCACGAAGTGCCCGCGCGCCGCGTAGACGGTCCGTACGGCAGGACACGCGTTAAAACTCCCGCCGTCCTTCCATAGCTCGCGTCATCGTCACCTCATCGGCATACTCGATGTCGCTCCCCGCCGGAACCCCGGTAGCGATCCGAGTCACTCGCAATTCGGCCTTGCTCTTTCTCAGCTCAATAGCAAGATAACCAGCCGTAGCCTCGCCCTCGGTCGTCGGCGAAGTCGCAAGAATCACCTCGTCCACATCCGTCAACCGAGTCAACAGATTCGCAATCCGCAACTGCTCCGGCCCCACGCCGCCGATAGGCGAAAGCGTCCCATGCAACACGTGATACGCCCCGTTGTAGCTCCGCGTCTTCTCGATGGTCGCAATATTGGTCGGCTCTTCGATGACGCAGACCACCCGCTGGTTCCGCACCGGACTCGTGCAATACCCGCAAGGATCGACATCCGTAATGTTGTTGCACACCGAGCAGAGCCGCAGATGCAGCTTGACGTCTCGAATGGCGAACGACAGTGCATCGGCATCCTCTCCCGAAGACCGCAGCACATGGAACGCGAGCCGCTGCGCACTTTTGGTCCCAATCCCCGGAAGCTTCTTCAACTCTTCGATCAGTCGAGCCATCGGCTCAGCAAACCGGCTTCCATTTGTGCCGAACGAACCAGCCACTTAAGTCAGCCCCGGCAGATCCGGCAGTCCCAGCCCACCCATCATCCCCGCCACGCTCGACTTCATCGCCTCATCCGCCCTGCGCCCGGCCTCATTCACTGCCGCAGCGATCAGGTCTTCGAGCAGCTCCAGATCGCTCGCCGAGCTTCCCATCGCGGTAGGCTCGATCTTCACCCGCAGCACTTCTTTCTTTCCATTCATCCGCACCGACACTACCCCGCCGCCGCTTGAAGCCTCCACCACCGTCGCAGCCAACTTCTTCTCCATCTGTTCCTGCATCAGCTTGGCCTGCCCCATCATCTCTTTCATCTTGCCCAGATCGGAAAAATCCATCTCACCCTCTCCTCTATTGGTTCTCTTCTAGTCGTCTTCTCGCAGATCGATCACGCTTCGAATCTCGGCGTTGAACAGCGTCTGCGCACGCTGCACCACAGGATGTTCCATCGCCTTTGCCTGAGCGCTTCCACTCCTCGGAGCTCTTGCCTTCTTCGTCTCCGTCTTCTTCAAACCCGGCAGCAGCATCAGCTTCCTGACGCCGGCTCCAGCATCCCGCACCGCCGCCCGGACGATCTTCTCCGCCTCCACGTTGACCACCATCGGCAGCATCGACTTGGAAAGCTCCGTCTGTACCCGCACCTCGCCAGCCACCACAACCCACTGCGCATCGGCCAAAGCATCGGCAGCCGTATCCTGATTCTTCACCCTCGCAAGCGCATCCAGCGCAGCTCGCTGGAAGTTCTCGGCAGAAGCGGGCAAAGCAGGGCGCGTTTCCGCAGGATCTGCAACCACCGCAGCTACCGGATCTTCCAGCACCGCGTAGAGCTTCACCTCCGGCGCTGCAACCATCGCCTCTACCGCCGCTGACACCCCTGCAGCCTCAGCCAGATCGCCCAGCCGAATCAGCTCCGCCCCCTTCACATCCCCATCGGTAAGCACCAGGTCCCTCGGCGTTGCCATGTCGACAGGCACGGCAAGCGCAGCCGGAACTGTCAGAGGCTCAGCCATGGGCGCAGCCGCAACCCGCGCAGCTACCGGAGCCTTCGCAGGCACAATAGCAGGCTCCTCAAACCGCCTGCGAGCCTTGTTTTGCTCGAAGTCCTGCTCGAACGGAGACAACACCGGGGCCTGACTCGCCTTCGAGAAACTGGAAGAGCTAGCCGCGGACACCATCGGCACAGCAGCCGCGCTCCTCACTGCAGCCGAAGCAGGCGCTTTCGCAGCGTTACCCGATGTTCGAACCTGCCCCGCTCCACCGGCGACAGGGAACTGGCTCAACACCTCTTCCAGCGGCAGCAGCCGCCGCAGGTGCACCAGCTTCAGCAATCCCAGCTCAAAGTGAAACCGCTGCTCCTGCCGATAGCCAAGCTCATCGAATGTCCGCAGCA
Organism: Edaphobacter sp.; assembly: GCA_965277335.1. Classification (GTDB taxonomy): domain Bacteria; phylum Acidobacteriota; class Terriglobia; order Terriglobales; family Acidobacteriaceae; genus Edaphobacter. Next base: position 60,778 of record CBDICJ010000004.1, read on the forward strand.
TCACCTGTAGAAACCGCGTCAACTCCTCTTCGCTGAACAGCGCTGCCGACCGACCCGCGCGCCGCTGCTCATCCGCCGAGATCTGCAGCAACTCCCCCGCTACCCCATCCGCGCCCGCGCCATCGGCGCCAATGCCCGCAATCTTAGCGATCACGCAGTTCCGCAGGTACCGCACAAACTGCCGCGCCAGCTGCGCCGGAGAGTTCCCCGCATCGAGCAGTTGGTTCGCCACCGTAATCACCTCGGCGCTGCGATTCCCATCGACTGCCTCAAGGATCCGCTCGAACACCGCATTGGGAACCGTCCCCATCAGCTCCCGAATCTGCGCAGCATCCAGCCGCGGCCGCCCATCTCCGGCGGACAGCGGCGCGCTCGCAATCGCCTGGTCCATGATCGACAGAGCATCCCGCATGGACCCATCGCCCGCCTCGGCAAGCAGACTTAGCGACGCCTCATCCGCATCCACACCCTCGCGCTCCGCAATCCCGCGCAGCTCAGCCAGAATATCCACCAGCTTCACCGCATGAAAGCTGAAGTGCTGGCACCGCGACCGCACTGTCTGTGGAATATCCTCCGGCTGCGTCGTCGCCATCATGAACACGATATGGTCCGGCGGCTCCTCCAGCGTCTTCAACAGTGCATTGAACGCCGCATCCGTTATCTGGTGCGCCTCGTCCAGAATGTAGATCTTGTATTTGTCCCGCGCCGGCCGATATCGCGCAGCGTCGCGCAGCTCCCGAATCTCATCGATGCCGCGGTTGGTCGCCGCATCGATTTCGATTACATCGACAGCATTGCCCGCCTTGATCTCCGTACAGCTCTCGCACACCTCGCAGGGCTCAGCCGAAGGCCGCACGGTCGAACCAATCGCGTTCCTGCAGTTCAGCGCCATCGCCAGAATGCGCGCAATGGTCGTCTTCCCAATGCCGCGATGTCCGCTGAAGATATAGCCATGCGCAATCCGGTCTTGCCTCAGCGCGTTCATCAACGTCACGGTCACGTGGTCCTGTCCCGCAACATCCGCGAAACGCTGTGGCCGGTATTTTCTAGCTAAAACCTGATATGCCATAGAGAGAAGCAGGGAAGATCACGCAGGCTGCTGCGAGTCCGCAACCGACCCCGCAACCTCCATTGTATCGCCCAATGCGAAGCTGTCGTCCTTTGGCGCCGAAGAGTGCGTCAGCCTCAATGGCATACCGCGACGTGCGCGCAGCACGCCCTTGCCTTTGTCTTTATCCGCCTGTCATTTAGCGCTTGGCCAGCGCCCGAGCCTTCCGCGCCCGCCGCTTCACCTCGGCCTCGCTGAACATCGTCCCCCGGCACTGCTTCGCCCCGCAGTGGCAATCCCCCTGCTCATCGTCGCTGTCGTGAAGGTTGTATTCATAGGTCAGCTCCTCCCCCGCCGCAATATCGCGAATGGCCTTGACGAAGATTCGACCCCGATTCTCCTCGGTCTCGCAGTTTGGATCGCACGAGTGATTGATGAACATCGCCATCCCAAACCCATCGATCACCTGCTCCTCGTCTCCGCAACTGAAGAGATAGGTGATAAACCGGTCCTTATAGCGTTCATCCGCCTCCTCTTTCGTAAAGCGAGGCCCATCGTACTCGACCACCCGCGAGCCTTTCCGGACCGCGCGCATCGTATAACAGCCCGCCGCATGAATCGACGAAGAACGGATCATCAGCTCATCCACCATAGTCAAATCCGTTCCTGAGAATTAAAATACCGTCAGTTAGATCACGGTCAGGCGACTATAACAAAACGCCGGCCAAGGTCGTCAAACAAAGAAGCGATCTTGCGGCAAATGCGATGAACATGACCATCCGCTTCACATCCCGCGTCGGTTGCGCCACATGGCTGGTCATAGTGTGCGCCAGTCTCGCGTGGACGGCTCCGCGATCGTATGCCCAACCTGCTTCCCAGACTGCTCCCGCGCAGAACCTCCCGTGCTCTCCCTCTGGCAACCAGAACTCCGGAGAATCTGCGAAGCCCTGTTCTCCTGCGGATCCAAAAGCAAAAAAGCCCTCCGCCGCCGAACAGTTTCCTTTTCCCGGCGAGAACGCAAAGCCCACCACCGCTCCCGACTCACCCGCTCCCGCCACACCCACTCGCAGCACGACGCCCTCCTCCGCTGCAACCGAGCATCCCTTTCCCGCCCAGCCTCCCCCCAAACTGCCCGGCGACGACTCCAGCAGCAGTAGCAGCTCCAGCGCAGACGACCCCAACGCCACCCCCGACACCCCCACTCCCGCGCCCGGGGAAGAAGGATCCTCCGTGCATAGCCGCAGACGCTTGCCCAAGGTCCAGCACGTCCAATCCGATGACGAACGCGTCGATGAAGACCTCAAGGTCGCCAGGTTCTACATGAAAGACGAAAACTTCCAGGGAGCCTACCTGCGGGCCAAAGACGCCGTCAAAACCCAACCCGACTACTCCGCCACCCACTTCGCACTCGCCCAGGTCGCCCAGAAGATGAAGAAAAAGGACGAAGCCGCCGCTGAATACCACGCCTACCTCACGCTCGATCCCGACGGCGACGACGCCAAAGCCGCGCAGCGGGCGCTCGAACAGCTCCAATAGCCCCCGCTCGCAAAGGCACACAGAGACTAAGGCAAATCTCCTGATACCGTGGAGCAGGAGATTCTGAAGAATGCTGTTTTCCTTGAGAGAAAACAGCGCGAGCAGCTTGGACACCTTTTACCCCTTCAGGAGATTGCCATAGCCGCCTTGCCCCTCACCCGTGTAACGTGGTCTCTCTATGAATCCAACTCTCAACCGGCTGCAGCGCGAAATAGCATCCTCCCTCAACGGACTCGACGCCTCACAGACCCAACTCCGTCTCCCCTCGCGTCCCGGCAGGTGGAGCATCCAGCAGATCATCGAGCATCTGCTGCTCAGCTACGCCGGCACCGAAGCCGCTCTTGAAAGCCGCATCGCCAAGCGCACGCCGACCCGCGGCAAACCGAATCTCCCGCAGCGCTTCGCCCAATACACCATCGTCCGCCTCGGCTACTTCCCCTCCGGTCGCAAAGCCCCGCCGATGGTCACGCCTCCAGCCGTCTCGAATCCGCTCACCGGGGAACATCTTACCCAGGCCGGCGCCGAACACCTCGCCCGGCTCGATCAACGCTGCACCGAGGCCGGCAAGCTCTTCGGCGACACCGAACGCTGCGCCACTCACGTGATCCTCGGCCCGCTCAGCATCGTCCAGTGGCGCAAATTCCAGATCGTCCACGGCGAGCATCACCTCAAGCAGATCGCCGCCATCCGCAAATCCCACAGCGTCTGAGGAAACTGGTTTAAGCTCCAACGAGACGTCATCTCGACTGAAGCAACCGGGATCCTCGCTGAGCGCGTTTGCTCGCTGAGGTGGCAAGCTGCGCAGGTTTTTTCGCACTGCGCAGTGGAGCGATCCCCGAATTTTGTCGTTGCCTTTTCCTGGTTGCCAAACAAACCTGACGAAATTCGCCGGCTCTAAGTCAGCTTCACCCGAGGTCTCATCTCCACCGGAGCCTTCGCCGCCGCCGGAGCTGCCCCATCCTCCTCCAACTCCTCTTCCACCCGCAGATATCTCCGCATATATCGCAGCGGCTCATCCGATCCCGCCAGTTCCTTCAAGTGATACATCCATGCATCCTCGCGCGCACTCCGCCGCGTATAAGCCTTGCGCTTCACCGTGCCGATCGTGCCGTCCTTCATTCTTCGCGTAAACTCCTGCGTCGGCACCTGAAACGTCATCAGTTCGCCCGGCTTCCAGAAGTTCGACGCGAACTCGTGCGAAAACAGCAGCGCATAATACCGCCGCTCCGCCGACAACATCTCCACCGCCTGGTGTCCGCTCTGCCACGGCAATCCCAGCTTTCCTGTATACCACTTGCGAAACTCGAACCCGTTGCTGCGCGCCTGCCCGATCAATACCTGAAGCAACTCAAATCGCGTCATAAGTTCGTTCAGCCCCGAAGAACCTTCTGCGGCACAGGAAAGTCCTGAGCCAAGCGTATAGTCAACCGAGACGCGAGTCCAAATCCTCTCGACCAGCGTCACACACGTACCTGCATGTGCCTTACACACTAACCGCTTCCCGCGCTACAGACAAATGGCCCTTTTTCCCATAACAATCCCCAGACACCATTCCCGGACACCAGCCGGCAGCAACCGAAACCACGCGGAGCAAAACCAGGGGAGAGCAACAGTAAAACGCCGCACCGCCATCTTCAGTCTTCTCTGCCTCACGCTCCTGCCATGGTCTTCCGCACCCGCGCAGCCTCCTGATCCCGCTGCCCACACCGACCCCATCAACCTTACCCCGCAGGCCCGCGAGGCGCATCAGCGCTTCTACAATCTTGACTACGATGGCGCCCTCTCCCGCTTCGAGGCCATCCAGCGCGCCAACCCGCAGAGCGCCATCGCCTCCGGCTACGTCCTGATGACCCTCATCTTCCGCGAGCTCTATCATCAGGACCTTCTCGATACCACCTACTACGCCCACGACTCCTTCCTCACCTCCAAGCGCGACGTTCCCATCCCCCAGGCCACGCGCGATCGCATCGACTCACTCACCAACTCCACCATCGCCCTCTGCGACCAGCAGATCAAGGCCAACCCCAGCGACGCCAATGCCTACTTCGCCCGCGGCTACGCCCATGGCATGCACGCCGCCTTCATTACCCTGGTCGACCACAGCTTCGTCGCCGCCGCCCGGCAGGGACTGGCCGCCCGCCACGACAGCGAGCAGGCCCTCAAGATCGATCCCAGCTACGCCGACGCCAAGATGGCCATCGGCATCCAGCAGTTCGCCGTCGCCAGCCTGCCCCGCCTGCTTCGTATGATGGTCGGCATCGCCGGCGTCAGCGGCAATAAGGAAAAAGGCCTCGACCTCCTCCGCGAAGCAGCCGCCCACGGCGTCGTCACCCCTATCGAATCCCGCACCGCGCTCTCCCTCTTCCTTCGCCACGACGCCCGCTACCCCGAGGCCATAGCCGTCCAGCAAGGCCTCGCCAGCCAGTACCCCCACGACTTCCTCTTTCGCCTCGAAGTTGCCAACCTCACCAAGGACTCCGGCAACGGCCCCGGCGCCATTGCCCTCTACCGCCAGGTCCTCGCTGACGCACGCAGGCCCAACTACTTCTTCGAGCCCCGCCTTCACATGGTGTACTTCGGCCTCGCCGACACCCAGCGCGGCCAGAATGACACCGCCGCCGCCGCCCGAAACTATCTCCAGGCCGCCGCCCAGCCCACCTGCAGCGACTGGCTCCGCCGCCGGGCACAACTCAACGCCGGCGAGATGTTCGACCTTCTTCATAACCGCCCCGACGCCATCCGGCAATACCAGCTAGCCTCAGCCGGAGGCGGCGACCAATCCCAAGCCGACGCCGCCCGCCATTACCTCAAATCCCCCTACACAGGCAAGTAGCAACTCTCCATCTGCGCATCGCGAGGACCGAAGATTCCATCTCGTCCGAAAAGGTATACAAGTCAAGAAGTAACCGCACCGCGCGTAGCGGGCCCGTCCGGCAGGACAAGCAGCACCATGGAATACTACGTCCATGCGCCCGCACACACGCCCTCTTCTCCTCGCCGTCCTGGCCCTCACCGCCACCCTACACGCCCAGCAAATCCCCCGGACCAACTCGAGCGTCCTCGACGCCAACGGCGCCGCCCACATCACCCGCGTCATCCCCGTCCCCACCGACATCAGCCCCGAAGCCCAGGCTGTCCTCCGCCGCGCCTCCCCAGACCACACCCAAACCCTTGCCCAGCGCCGCATCTCCACCGATACCTGGCAGACCGGAGCCGGCAAAACCTCCCTCGCCGCCTACCCCGTTCACATCGAATCCAAATTCATCGCCAACATCCCCATTCGCGACGTCACCCCACTCGACAACGCCCACCCCGACCGCGTCCTCATCAACCTCCACGGCGGCGGCTTCAACTCCGATTCGGGATCCTTCACCGAAAGCATCCCCATCGCCAACCTCACCCACACCCGCGTCGTCTCCGTCCTCTACCGCCTCGCCCCCGAGCACCCCTTTCCCGCCGCCATCGACGACACCCTCGCCGTCTACCGCGAACTCCTCAAGACCTACCGGCCCACCCACATCGCCCTCTACGGCACCTCCGCCGGAGCCATTCTCACCGCCGAAGTAGCCGTACGCCTGAAGCAGCTCAACCTGCCTCTCCCCGGCGCCCTCGGCATCTTCTCCGGCCTCGGCGACTTCAGCCAATACGGCGACTCTCAGGCCATGTACAGCCTCCGCGGCCTCACCGGCTCGGTGCAAATTCCCGGCAAAATCCCCCACGACTCCGAGTACTTCGGCTCCACCAACCCCAAGGACCCAGTTCTCTCGCCCATCTATGCCGACCTCCACGGCATGCCCCCCACCCTCTTCCTCACCAGCGGCCGCGACATGCTCCTCAGCGGCACTACCGTCCTCCATCGCGCCTTCCTGCGCAACGGCGTCGACGCCCACCTCGTCGTCTTCGAAGCCCTGCCTCACGCCTTCTGGAACGACATCAGCCTCCCCGAATCCAAGGAGGCCTATCAGATCATGGCCAACTTCTTCACCCAGCAACTCAGCCGCTAGTCACAATATCTCCGGCTCGTCCTTGCGTCGAAACACAAGAATCAGTCAGTTCAGGGAAATAGAAAATTGTTCGTTTCGATCGAAGTGGCTCGCGTTTTACGAGCCGCGTAGTGGGGAAACCCGTTTTCAACCCAAATCCCCGCCTAACCAAAGCCTTGCCGTCGCTCGTTCTTTTGTCTCATTCGGCCGCGAAGGGAGAAGTCTGCTGTTCCCTCGCCGGTGCGCCCGCAAGCCGGCCAAACTCAATCCTCAGAGGAGCACCCTCCGAACCAATCCACCTTCCCCGACGTATATGACAAAATAGGTATCCCGGAGGCTTCCATGTTTTGTTCAAAGTGCGGCAACTCAGTAGACCCAACCTCTCGTTTCTGCCCGTCCTGCGGAGCCCCCGTCAACGCGACCACCGGATCCTATCCTCCTCCGCCTCCGCCGCCCTTCACCAGCCAACTCACCCGCCCGCGACACAACCGCATGATCGCTGGAGTCTGCGCCGGCATTGCGCTGCACTACGGTTGGGACCTCACCGTCGTCCGCGTCGTCACCGCGCTGGTGGTCATCCTCACCGGCATCGGAGCCATCGCCTATCTCGCTGCCTGGGTCATTATCCCTGAGGCCCCCTACGCCCTCCCCGCGAACAGCGCCTAGTCTCTGCCCCGCTAAGTCTCTGCCCTAACGAGTTAGATGTCCGGTGGGCGTACCATAGAGCAAGGCACGACGTCTCATGGATCAGACTTAGACCTTCCTCTCTGAGATGTGCCGCTGGAGTAGACACATGAATGAGCAACGCCTGAATCCCTATTCCACCATCATCGACGTACCGCGAGAAGAGACTGCCTCGCTGTTAGCTAAAGTGCTCGCCATTACGTCGCTCGGCTTCTTTATCACGGCATTCGGCGTGGCGACAGCGCCTGCGTGGGGCACGCTTGTGGGCCTGATCGCCGTCTTTGCGTTGATCTTCGCGATCAGCGCCGCCCGCCGCAGCACCAGCCCTGTACTTGCGCTCGGTCTCTTCCTGGCTCTCACCTACTTCATGGGCTGGGAGGTTGGGCCGCTGATTCACCGCTATATCCAGAGCTTCGGCTCGGCGCTGGTCTTTCAGGCGGCGCTCACGACCGGGCTTGGCATGGCCGCGATGGGGTCGGTCGCTTATCTCTTCCAGATCAACTATCGCCGGATCGCGGGCATCGGCTTTGCCGCGCTGCTGATTCTGATTCTGGTTGGAATCGCGAGCATGTTCCTGCACTTCCTTACGCCGGACACCTACTCGTGGCTGACCCTGGGCATCTTCGCGCTGCTTACCGTCGGCGACTTCGCCCGGATCCGCGCGGGAGGCGACGGCCAGTCCGCGGTCTCGCTCTCGCTTTCGATCTATCTCGACGCGATCAACATCTTCCTCGCCGTGCTTCAACTGATGAGCGGCCGCCGCCGAAGTTAGACGGCGACTTCTCGAAATGATGCTGAGAGGCGGAGAAGAGGTAGCTTCTTCGCTTCCAAAATAGCCAAGGGGTCGCAGTTATGGCTGCTGGGAGCTGTCCGGGCTCCACGCCAACGGGCCGCTGTCCTGTCCGCTGAAGCTGGTCAGCTTTCGCGCCGCGGACCCGGCCTTCGCCTCGGCTATGAACACATCCGAGTTATTCGACCGGTCCGGATCGGGCATCTCCTGATTGCCAGTGCGGCGGCAAAGGCGGAGTAAAAGCCTTGTGACAACAAAGAACAAGCTACAGGCCGGCGGAGAGAGAGTTGCGAAGTTGTTCGGCTAATGCGGGCAGGGTGGCGAGGCTCTCGGAGGTCGGAGATTTCAGGATGACCTCCATTCTTCGAGCGATCTCGGTGCCTTGCGGGTAGCCGAACATGCCAAGCGAGCCGGAGAGTTTGTGGGCGATGTTGAGGGCTTCGCTCCGGGCGGCCTCGGGGAGCTTGCCGGTTGCGGCGGTCTCTGCTGCTCGATCGAGCAGGTCCAGGCGCTCGCGAATGGTGGGTAGATACTTCTTCCACAGGTCGGAGATGACCTTGTCGATTTTGGCTTCGTCGACTTTTCTCATTAGGAGACGGGGCCTGTCAGTCGTTCCAGCCCAGGGCTTCGGAGATCTGCTGGGCAAGAGTGAGGGGGTCGAAGGGTTTGAAGAGAATGCCGGCGAGCCCCAGCCCGGCAAAGCGGCGCTGATCGACGCCCTGGACCTTGGCGGTGAGCAGCAGGACGGGGATGCTGGCGATCTCGGGATTCTGCTGCATGCTGCGGAAGGTGGTAGGACCGTCTACGCCGGGCATCATTACGTCCATCAGGATGGCGTCGGGTTGTTCGGCGGCGGCGATCGCCATGCCTTCGGCTCCGGAGGCGGCGGTAAGGATCTGCCAGCCCGCGGTGGCTTCAAGAGAGAGGCTGGCTACCTCGCGAATGTCGTCTTCGTCGTCGATGATGAGAATGCGTCGCATGGGCGGATTCATTCTCTCATGTAAGGCGATTCGTTGGGATGTCCCTGGGTTTTGCTGGTCGACAGAGCAGTGGGTTGCTTCAGGCGGATTGAAGGGTAATCACGGTGATCTCGGGTGGGCAGTTGAGACGGAAGGGAAGCCCTACCGTGCCGATGCCGCGGTTGACGTAGAGCTGCATGCGGTTGAAGCTGTAGTGGCCTTCGGGGTATTTGACGCCCATGGGCGGAAGGATGAGCGCGCCGACAAGGGGAAGCCGGACCTGCCCGCCATGGGAGTGGCCGGACAGCATGAGATCAACCAGATGGCCCTTTGGATGAGCGGTGACGGCATCGGCGTAGTCGGGCTCGTGAGCCATGAGGAGGACGGGCCCGTCTGGTTTGTCAGGAATGGCCAGGTCGAGGTCGGGGTGACTGGTGCCGGGATCATCGACGCCGCACAACCAGAAACGAGCGCCCCCGCGTTCGATAGGAAGATACTGGTTGATAAGCAGCGGAGTGCCGTGCGCGGCGAGCGTCTGCGTGACCAGCGTAGGGTTGAATGAGACATCGTGATTGCCGAGGCAGCCGTACCGCAGAGGCGCGGTAAGCGAGGTTAGAATCTGAGCGCAGCGGTGAATAGCGTGATTGCCGGCGAGGAAGGTGATCGAGCCGTGCGTGATGAAGTCGCCGGTGAGCAGGACGAGGTCGGGCTTGAGCAGGTTGACCCGGTCGACGATTCGCTCAAGAAAGAATGGCTCGGTGAACTCGTCGAGGTGGATATCGCTGACCTGCACGATGCGGTAGCCCTGGAAGGGAGCAGGCAATTTGGAGATGGCGATGGGCCGGTCGACGACATCGACTTCATGGCGCGCGATCTCGCCGGAGTAGAGGGCCAGACAGGCTGCAGTCACTCCTGAACTTACGAGAAAATTGCGGCGAGTAAATCGCGACGGCCGATCGGAGTTAAAGCCGGACATGCTCTATGATAGCGGGTTTGCTGGCGGGTTTGCCACCGGGGTGTAGGGCGTTGAACCGGAGCGGAAAGCGCGCGTGCCAGACACTTGGGTAGAATCGGATGTAATGAACTTTAGGGTACGGAAGAAGAGAGCAGCTACTGAAGCCGGCGATGCCGGAGTCGACAGTCTGCTGATCACGCATCTTCCCGATGTGCGTTATCTGAGCGGATTTACCGGTTCGAGCGCGGCGCTGCTCCTGGCTGGCGGACGAGCGGTGCTGTTTACCGATGGGAGATACACAGCGCAGGCCAGAGCCGAGGCAGTCGGTACTAAGGTAGTGATTGCGAAGAAGCCTGCGATGATCGCGGCCTGTGAGTGGCTGGCCGGAACAGGAGCGCGGCGCTGCGGCTTCGATGCCGCGCATACGACCGTGGCCGCGCTCGAAACGATGCGGAAGGCCGTGCCGGCCACGCTGCGGCGCGGGATGTTCGCGGGCATCGGTTCTGTCGTAGCAAGGATGCGCGAGCTGAAGGACGACGACGAGATTGCGCGCCTGCGAGCGGCTGCGACGGTGGGGTGCGAGTTGTTTACAGGAATGCTGTCCTCCCTGGAGGCGGGGCTGACGGAGCTGGATGCTGCGGCAACGCTCGAGTACGCGGCACGGCTGGCCGGCGCGGAGAGGATGTCCTTCGACACCATCGTGGCCAGCGGGGAGCGATCGGCCTTTCCGCATGGTCATGCGACTACGGCGAAGCTTCCCAAGCGAGGATTCGTGACCTTGGACTTCGGTGTTATTCTCGACGGATATTCCAGCGATATGACGCGTACCGTGCACATGGGCAAGGCGATACCAGGGGAGCGGGACGTGTATGATTTTGTCCTGGAAGCGCAAGAAGCCGCCGTGGCCGCCGTAGCACCGGGCGTGACCGCCGGTGAGGTGGATGAAGCGGCGCGAAGCGTGTTGCGCAGGGTGAAGCTGGACAAATATTTCAGTCACTCAACCGGGCATGGCGTCGGTCTGGAGATTCACGAAGGCCCAAGGCTTGCGGCGAAGCAGACGCAGGTCTTGGAGCAGGGCATGGTCATCACAATCGAGCCTGGCGTCTACATGCCGGGCCGGTTCGGAGTGCGCATTGAAGATATGGTTCTGGTGACGGCCGCGGGCGGCGAAATATTGACGCCATGTGTGAAAGCCTGGATCGAGCTTTGAAGAGTATGGAATAGGGTAGGACATAGAAAGACAGACGCTTCGAGCGCCGGGAGAGAGACGGGATGGACGGAAACAGGATGGAAGAGCTTCGGGAGCTGGTCGAATTTTTGAAGGCCAACGGAATCGCCGAGTTCGATATGGAGCAGACGGATCTGAAGGTGCGGATCAAGTTCGCCATTGAGCCCGGCGCTGCGGCCTCGGCGGGCGGCTTGGATCTGGCGCAGTTGAGCCGGCTAATGGCTTCAGCGCCTCTGGCACCTGCTGCTGCTCCGATCGCTTCCGCTGCTCCGGCGAGCAGGAGCGCCGCCGCGGAGCCTGCCTCCACGGAGGAGATGCTGCACGAGGTTAAATCGCCGATCGTCGGGACGTTCTACGAGTCGCCTTCGCCCGGTGCGCCAACGTTTGTCAAGATCGGGGACCAGGTCGAGGTAGGACAGGTGCTCTGCATCGTCGAGGCCATGAAGCTGATGAACGAGATCGAGTCGGATATGGCGGGCGAGGTCGTCAAGCGGATCGCCGCCAGCGGCCAGCCAGTGGAGTACGGACAGCCGCTATTCGCCATTCGAGCACGGTAAATACTAAGGCGTAACAGTGATCCAAAGGATAGAAGCGGATCGAGCAAGTTCCTCAACTCAGGCGCCTTTTCAATCCGCCTTTATCACTTTAGATCACCGTTACGTCGTTGCCTCTGGCTAAGTCGAGGAAGGATTCAATCGGGTATGTTTCGTAAGGTCTTGATTGCAAATCGTGGGGAGATCGCTTTGCGCGTGATCAGCGCGTGCAAGGAGATGGGCATCCGCACGGTCGCCGTCTATAGCGAGGCGGATAAAAATTCGCTGCACGTGCGGTTCGCCGATGAGGCGATCTGTATCGGGCCGCCGCGGTCGAGCGAAAGCTATCTCAACGTCCCGGCGGTAATCTCGGCTGCCGAGATTGCGGACGTCGATGCGATCCACCCGGGATACGGCCTGCTGAGCGAGAATGCGAACTTCGCCGAGGTTTGCCGAGCGTCGAACATTAAGTTCATCGGGCCGCCGCCGGAGGTGACGCGGATGATGGGCGAGAAGTCGACCGCGCGGCAGACAATGAAAAAAGCGAAGGTGCCGATTCTTCCCGGCTCCGATGGCGTAATTGAAAGTGAAGGCGAGGCGCTGGAGTGGGCGAAGAGCGTCGGCTACCCAGTGATCTTGAAGGCCGTAGCCGGCGGCGGCGGGCGCGGCATGCGAATCTGCCGCAACAAGGAAGAGCTGCCGGGAATGTACCAGCAGGCGAGTACCGAAGCCGCGAATGCGTTCGGCAACGGCGACCTCTACATGGAGAAGTTCATCGAGCGGCCCAGGCATATCGAGTTCCAGGTGCTGGCCGATGAGCACGGAAACGTCATGAGTCTCGGCGAGCGCGAGTGTTCGATTCAGCGCCGCCACCAGAAGCTGATCGAAGAGGCGCCCAGCCTGATGGTGACGCCCAAGCTGCGCGAAGAATTGGGCAAGACGATCAAGAAGTCACTCGAAACTATCGGCTACTGGAATGCCGGCACGATCGAGTTTCTGATGGATGAGGACGGCAAAATCTACTTCATCGAGATGAACACGCGCATCCAGGTCGAGCATTGTGTCACCGAGATGGTCACAGGCATCGACTTGGTAAAGGCGCAACTGCGGATTGCAGCAGGGGAGAAGCTGTCTTCAATCATCACCAGGCCGCTGGAGATTCGCGGACATGCTATCGAGTGCCGGATCAATGCGGAGCATCCGGAGAAATTCACTCCCAGCGCGGGTAAGATTACGGCTTTCAACCTGCCAGGCGGCAACGGAGTGCGCGTCGACACGGCGCAGTATGCGGAGGGTGTGGTGCCGCCGTACTACGACTCCCTGATTGCCAAGCTGATCTGTCATGGCGCGGATCGCGAAGAGGCGATGAACAAGATGCAGCGGGCACTGAGCCAGTTCGTGGTGCAGGGAATTCATACAACGATTCCGCTGCATGAGAAGATCTTCGCGGATGCGGAGTTTCGCTCGGGACAGTTCGATACGAAGTTCATGGAGCGGTTTTTTGAGCGGCAGAAGGGCTAGAACGAAATAGGCAAGCTATCGGTCTGCTGAATGGAGTCGAGGTGAGGAACTGTAGATCATGCATATGACAGTGTCGTTCGCTGCATTGATCAGCATCAGCATAATGTCCGGCCATTCGGTCTGGGCTCAGGCCGTTCAGCCAGGCAGATTATCGAAGGTAGATTTGGAGCGGCGTTACCGGGCTGGCGAGACGCTGCAGTATCGGATGAAGGGGAGCAATCGCGGTTGGGAGTACCAGATCACGGCTCGCGATGCGGTAAAGCAGGACCTCAATGGGATCTTCTACGAGTCGATCGGATGGTCGGACCTCCAATCGAACGCTCCCATGACGCTTTCGGCTGCGAGCCTTGCTTCTCGCCAGACTCTTTCTCTGACTCCAGCGAACTCCTACCTCGCCGTTCCCGATCTGAGCCAAGTACAGCCTTTTTTGATCGGCCCTATGACGGACCTGTTGACGTTCTACAGCGACCTCTTCCTCGCAAACACGCTGAAGCTAAGCCCGGCCAATCCGCACGTCTACTTCGAGCATGGAAGGCCGAACTCCTGGGCAGACGGAACGCGGGTGATTGTAGGTCAAGATTCCATCGACTTCGACCTTACGCTGGTGAGCACCGATGCAGAGGAGCATACGGCGCTTCTGCTCGTCCGGCACGTGCCGCCAAAGCATCCGCAGGTGCTGCTCCCGGCGGAGTGGATGCAAGCGCCCGTAGGCGACACGCCGAACAACTTCGTTCAGGTAGAACATACGGGAAGCAGGTACACGGCTGAAGTCGGGCAGGAGAAGTTCGAGGTGCGGATCGCGGTTGACACGCGGGACGGGAAAATACTCTCAGTTCAGCTTCACAATCCGGTGAGCACCGTTACCCGGGAGTGCGAGGACGCCGCTTTGCTTCACTGCGATGCGGCCAAGCCAAACACGATCCTGCGCGAGGTGAGCCTGGCGCTTGTGCAATAGGCGCAGATTCAGCAGGCGCATGCGATGATCGTAAGAGCATGAACCTCCCGCGCTTGTATGCGATCGCTTACAACGATCTGCTCACGCCATGGATTCTTGAGCAGCAGAAGGGGAACTAGGTCAAGCGCTTCTGCAAGAAGTAGTGGGTGCCTCCGCGCGGCTGGTCGTCTATTTGCCCGAAGCGCTGGTACCCTAATTTTTCGTAGAAGGGAAGCGCCTGAAAGGCGAGTGTATTAAGCCATATGCCGAGAGAGCCATGCTCGATTGCAGTCTGCTCCGCCTGCAGCATAAGGGTGCGGCCCCAACCCATGCGCCTGAGCGATACCGGAACGGCCACGGCCTCGATGAAGAGCCAGTCATAAGCTGCACCTCCCCAGAGACCACCAATGGTGTTGCCCTCTTCGTCTTGAAGAAGCAGCGCGATATTCCAGAAGTTTGGAGGCGGCCCGTTCTGTAGATTGAACTCTGACAGAGGAGCGGAGATGGCTGCGCGATCTTCGGGACCAGGATTGGCTGATACAACAATTCTCGCAGGCAAGACATGTTCCCTATCTCGTGCTCAGCATCTGTTCTCTTCAGGAAACTACTATGCATTGGATTGTTTCACGGTTGTATGTGATTGTGGATGCGGAGATGCTGGCTTCGCGTGGGACGGAAGTGCGGGAGTTTGGAGTGGGATTGAGAGCGGCTGGGGTTGAGCTCGTGCAATGGCGGGATAAGGTGGGTTTGCCACAGGAGGTGCTGGCGGGAGCGGCGGTGTTGCGTGAGGTGTTTGCCGGGACGGCCTGCCGGTTGATGATGAACGACCGTGCAGACTTGGCGGTGTTGGCGGGGTTTGATGGGGTGCATGTGGGGCAGGAAGATTTGTCGCCGGCGGATGCGCGGCGGGTGCTTGGCGATGGAGGCTCCCACCCTTCGCAAGAGCGCGAAGGATGGGGCACCCGGGCTTTGGGGGGCAGGATTGTGGGGGTTTCGACGCATACGGAGGAGCAGGTAAGGGTGGCGGATGCGGGGTGTGCGGATTACGTTGCGATAGGACCGGTATTTGCCACGGGGACGAAGCTCGATGCGGAGGCGGTGATTGGGCTGGAGGGGGTGCGGCGGGCGCGGGTGCTGACGAGTAAGCCGATTGTGGCGATTGGCGGGATTACGCGGGAGAATGCGCGGAGTGTGATTGATGCGGGGGCCGATTCGGTGGCGGTGATCAGTGGGTTGGTGGTGCGGGGAGAGTCGGTCGAGAAGGTGGCGAGAGACTTTCTTGAGATTTTGGGGTAGAACTGACGGAACGTGACTTCTGTGAAAAACACAACAGCAGATCCCTCCGCTACGCTGTGGGATGACAAGCAAAAAAGCGTTTTGGAGGGCGGCGGAGGTGTGTCTTCCGCGCCGCATTTTGTCCAGGGGATGGGGTTATTTTCGGCGACGGCGATTGTCATGGGCTCGATGATCGGCTCCGGCATCTTCATCGTCTCGGCCGATATGTCCCGCACCGTGGGTTCGCCGGCGCTGCTGATCGCTGCCTGGCTGGTAACCGCCGCGACGACCATGATCGGCGCGCTGAGCTATGGCGAACTCGCGGCGATGATGCCCAAGGCAGGCGGCCAATACGTATATCTCCGCGAAGCCCTGGGGCCGCTCTGGGGTTTTCTCTACGGCTGGACGCTCTTCCTGGTCATCCAGACGGGCACCATCGCGGCCGTCGGTGTGGCCTTCGGCAAGTTTCTGGGCGTCTTCTTTCCCAGCGTAAGCGCGCAAAATTGGCTTTGGCATATCGGACATGTGCCGCCATGGCGTGTAGGCCCAATGGTGCTCGGGAACATGGACATCGGGCTGAACACAGCGAACCTTTCCGCCATTGTCGTAATTACTCTGCTGACCTTGCTGAACACGTTCGGCGTGAAGATGGGCGCCGCTGTGCAGAACGTCTTCACCTCGGCGAAGGTGCTGGCGCTTGGCGCCGTAGTGCTGGTCGGTCTGCTGGCGAAGAATGCCTTGGCCGCCGCCGCGAACTTTGGATCAGCCGCTGGCTGGCATAGCTTCTGGGCCGGCGCCGGATGGCATTCGATACACGCCGTGCAGGTGGGCGTCGGCGGCCCGACCGCGTATGTGGGGCTGTTCACCGTGGTGGCCGTAGTGCAGGTAGGTTCGCTCTTCAGCTCGGACGCGTGGAACAATGTGACCTTCACGGCAGGGGAGATCAGAGACCCCAGGCGCAACCTGCCCTTGTCGCTCGCGATCGGCACCGGCGTGGTGCTGCTCCTCTACGTCCTCTGCAACTTCGTCTATCTCAGCGTGCTGCCCATGGTGGGAAGTCCGACGGCAACGACAATCGCCGGCCGGGGCATACAGTTCGCCGCGGAGGACCGCGTAGCCACCGCCGTCATGGAGCAGGCTGGAGCAACGTTGGGCTTCGCAGGCTACGGCGCAAAACTCATGGCCGTCGCGATTCTCATCTCCACCTTCGGCTGCGTCAACGGTATGCTGCTCGCCGGTGCAAGAGTCTATTACGCGATGAGCCGCGATGGCCTCTTCTTCAAATCTGTCGGCAGGCTCAGCCGGCGCTCGAATTCCCCGGTCAACTCGCTGTGGGTGCAGTGGGGTTGGACCTGCCTGCTCTGCCTGTCGGGAAGCTACGGCCAGCTCCTCGACTACGTCATCTTCGCGGTGCTGGTCTTCTACATACTTACTATCGCGGGTCTGTTCGTGCTGCGCCGGACGCGGCCCGACGCGGTGCGCCCCTACCGGGCGTTTGGATATCCGGTGCTGCCCGCGCTTTATATCGTGATGGCGTTGTGGATCTGTGCCGTACTATTGCGTTACAAGCCACAGTACACGTGGCCTGGGCTGATAATCGTGCTGCTGGGTGTGCCGGTGTATCTGGTTTGGACGCGGCACACGAGCCGTCAGGCTGTGCAGGGCTGAGAAAAGAGCTGGAACAGGTTTGGGAGACGAAAGGATTTATGGCGAAGTTGTTTGCGGTGAAGCCTCTGAAGGCACTGTTGCACGAGGCTGACGATAAGGGATCGGGTGGGCTGAAGCGTGCGCTGGGGCCGGTGAACCTGATCACGCTGGGGATTGGCGCGATCATCGGCGCGGGTATCTTCGTACTGACTGGAACGGCTGCCGCGCAGTTTGCCGGACCGGCTATCGTGCTCTCGTTCGTGGTGGCAGGAATAGGCTGCGTCTTTGCCGGTCTCTGCTACGCGGAATTCGCCTCTGTGATTCCGATTGCCGGGTCGGCGTACACATACGGCTATGCGACGATGGGCGAACTGGTGGCGTGGATCATCGGCTGGGCGCTGTGCCTCGAATACGCCTTTGGCGCGGCGACGGTAGCCGTCGGCTGGAGCGGCTACGTGAGCAGCCTTCTGGGATATTTCGGCATTCATATGCCGTTTAATCCGACCCCTTCGCTCACGCTGACTCTGTTCGGGCATCTGCTGTCGGCCAGAGTGGACATCTTCGCGCTGTGCGCGATCATCGTGGTCACTGTGGTGCTGGTTGTGGGGGTGCGCGAATCGGCGAACTTCAACAGCGCCGCGGTGATGATCAAGGTATCCGTGGTGTTCTTCTTCATCGGCATCGCCACGATCTTTGCCTTTGCGCATCCGGCGCACATGATGGCGAACTGGCACCCCTTTATTCCGAAAAACCTCGGGCACTTCGGGCAATACGGATGGTCGGGCATTATGCGAGGGGCGAGCGTAGTCTTCTTTGCGTATATCGGATTCGACGCCGTTTCGACGGCGGCCCAAGAGGCGAAGAATCCGCAGAAGGACATGCCCTTCGGCATCCTCGGCTCGTTGATTATCTGCACCATCCTGTACATCATCGTCGCCGCGCTGCTGACTGGCCTAAAGCCATATACGACGCTGAATACGCCGGCCCCGGTGGCCGACGGCGCGGCGGCGATTGGGGCTACGTGGGGAGTGTGCCTTATCGATCTGGGCGCGATTGCCGGCCTTGCATCGGTGATGCTGGTAATGATGCTCGGCCAGACTCGCGTGCTCTATACGATGTCGCGCGACGGTCTGCTGCCGAGCTGGGTCGGCCGGATCCATCCGCGCTTCCGCACTCCCTGGCTGGTGACGATCGCGGTCGGGGTGATGGTAGCGTTTCTGGCGGCGTTCTTCAACATCTCTTTCCTGGGCGAGTTGGTGAGTCTGGGTACGCTGCTGGCCTTCACCATCGTTTGTGTGGGGGTGTGGGTTCTGCGTAGGCGGCAGCCCGAATTGCCGCGGCCGTTCCGCACGCCGTGGGTACCGTTCGTGCCCATCATGGGCATACTCATCTCGCTGTCTCTGATGGTTTCATCGGACATGCCGGCAAAGATCGGCTTTGTGATCTGGCTCGTCATCGGCCTGGCGGTTTACTTCGGGTATTCGACGCGGCACAGCAAGGTGCAGCAAGCGCTTCGAGCTGGTACGAAGTAGAAGCTACGTCGGCCTGCTGACATTAGAAGCTGCCTAGCGTTCCGCCTTCGCGGAATCTCTTTGGCTGGCCGCGGTTGGAGCTGGTGTCACGGAACCCCCGCCGGTGGGGGTCTGCGGCAGGATGGGCATGGTCACGATATTCGCGGCCGTGGGATCGTCGCGAAGGCGGAGAAAGAAGCCCGCCTTGGGAGGCCGGGGCAGGGTGAGGGAAGCGCCGACGAATCCTTCGGGAACCGTAGTTGGGTTGGTAAAAGCGGCGTCAGTGGAAAGAGAATCGACCAGGTAGAGGTCAGCACCGTCGAGGGTGCAAGGCTGGGAGGGGTCGACGGGGCAGCGGAGCTCTGTAAACGTGGGGAGGCGGACCAGGGTGGCCAGCGGGATCCAGTCGCCGGTGGTGCCGTCGGAAGAGACGGGGCGCAGGCGCAGTGGGCCGAAGGCGGAGGTGCCGAAGGCTTTGAGTGGATCAAGGGTGGCCAGCAGGGTGTGAGGGTTCTGGAGGACGAGGCTGCCTCCGGCTACGTTGAGCATGGTGTGGAGGGTGTCGTCGGCGCTGGCGATCTCGATCTGGCCGCCGCGCGGAAAGGCCATGGCGGACTTCATGGAGAAGGTGAACTGTTGATTGATGGGCAGGTCATCCTGGCCGACGAGGTGGATGGGAGAGTTGCCCGCCTGCCCTATGTTCTTGCTGAGCAGCGTAACCGCGGGGCGCGGGGGGGCGACGGTGACGGGAAGCGTGAGCGTGCGGCCGTCCTTGAGCGATAGATCGGCGGTGAGGCGCTCGCCGACGCGAAACCTTGGCGCCTGGCTCTTGGGAGGAAGCGTGAAGCGAACCTGGGTCTCGGAGTTGGAGGGCGCCGGCGTTGGGGTTGCGGTGTCCTGATTGGAAGGTGTGCTGGGCGGCGCTGGAGTGAAGAGGAGATTGCTGATTGCGAGCTTTTCGACCTGATCGAGGCTCGAGCCGGTAAGGTCGGCGGTGGTGTCGCCGGCGTGCAGCTCAAGGGTGTTCAGGCGGGCGGGTTCGGAGTAGGTCTTGGCCGCGAGAGTGTCGTCTTTGGTGTCGCCGAACTGCTTGATGGAAAGGTGCATGGCTGCGGGATCGGCCGACTTGAGCGAGACCGTCACCGCGAGCGTGGAAGGTTTGTCGGCGGCCTTCCATTTGGTTTCGACCTGGCCTCCGGCGGTGGTATCGAGAGAGATGTTCTCCACGCAGGCGACGCCGGTGGAACTGAGCGTCAAGTGGTTCTCCCGGCCCGCAATCAGGAGGTCGCCGTCGGCCAGCTTCCAGTCTTTACCCGGGACGTTCTGGAGTGCCAAGGCAGGAACTTTGAACTGATCGAAGCCCCAGTAGCCGAGGATGGTGCCGTTAACAGTGCTGGATGGAGCGCTCGCGACAGGATTGAGGGCGGATGAAGCGGAGCGGGGATCGGGCGGTAGGGTGCTGTCCGGGTCGGAGGAGAGCGGCAGCGCCTTGCGGGCAGAGGCGGGAGCGAGCACCAGCCCGCCCTGGAAGGCGTCGGGAGTGACCGGAATATCCGTGCTTGAACTGTTTGGACCCGCCCCGGGGCCGTCAAGGTGAAGGACGAGATCGTGGGCGAACGCGGTCGCGTAGACCAGGGGCGCGCCTTCCATCGCGAGGACGACCTTCGGTTTAAGGAGGCAGTTGACCTGCTTGGGATCGGACGGCCGCAGGGGAGGAGGCACCGCAGCCTGAATGGCGGGCAGGCCGATCACGATGACGGACTTGGGATTCTGGAAGGAGGGTGGAGTGTTGAGGCGCAGGTTAAGCGCGTCCCCGTCCGGGAAGGCGATGGCGGGGATGTACTGGTATTTGGCGGTGTGGAGACCGCTCGTGATGCGGATCAGGTCGACGATGGCTCCGACATAGGCACTATAGGTTCCTGCTCCCATCAGCGTGGTGTTGGAGGCTTGGTTGATGAAATCCGAGTTAGGTCCGTTGAGGGCATCGGCGACCGTCTGGCCGTGGCCGTCGTCGAGCAGGCTCTGATTGCCGGCCTGGGTAAGGCAGGTCGCCTGGGCTTCGAGGGGGCGCTTGAAACAGTCGCCATTGGGTTTCAGATTGAGCGTTCGCGAGAGCAAGTCGGAGTGCTTGGCGAGCGCGGCGGGATCGTCCGGCGGCACGCGGCGAATGGCGGCGAGGTAGGTCTCGATGCGCGCCTGCTCGAAGCCAGACTCAATAAGATCCTGAGAGGCGCGGACGAAGACGCCGGGGCGGCCGCGAACGGCGGATCGGAGGGTGCTGAAGTCTCCGCCGGTCTCAGGCGCGAGGAACAGCAGGACCTGCTGGGCTTCGGCGGGAACCGTGATGGTGACGCCCTCGGCGCGGACCTTCTTATTCCATGTTTGAATCTCGGTAAACCAGGTGTCGGGGGGCGGATTGGTGGTGCCGCGCAGGAAGGCGGCCACCAGAAGGTAGTGAATCGACTGCGTGGGAGGCAGGTCGGCGTGAAGCCAGATCTTGTCGCCGGGCTGGAGGTTGGGGACCTCGGCAATGGGCAGGGTCTTTCCGGCGCGGGTGACGTGAACGTCGACCTTGGGACCGGCGAGGTCGAAGCGGGCGGGGTCGGCGGCGTGGAGAAGCGGGCAGGCAAGAAGCAGCGCAGTGAGAGTTGCAAAGATGCGAGAGCGGCGGGAGACCGTGGCCATGCTTCCATTTTAGACGGTGAGAGGCTGGTCTTCGACGGCAAGAGCGGCTGGTGACTCGTTTGTCATGTCGCCTGTCTTTGGTGCGGGCTTGCCTACCAATCGTACGATAAGGCCCTGGGGCTGAGCACAGCCAATTTCCGCGTGAACTGCGTTTCCGAGGACCTATCATAGTCATGCAGGCTGAATGATCCACAACGGAGGACTGTATGACAAACACACAGGCGCTCATAGCCGAGGTCTACTCTGCTTTTAACCAGCGGAACATCGACTGTGCATTGGCGCTGATGACTGAGAGCGTCAGCTGGCCTAAGGCATCGGAGGGCGGGCGTGTAGTCGGGAAAGAAGAGATTCGTGCCTACTGGAGCCGCCAGTGGAAAGAGTTTGATCCTCATGTCGCACCGATTGAGGTGATCGACCGCGGAGCGGGCAAGATCGATGTCAGAGTTCATCAGCTCGTGAAGAGCCTCGGTGGCGATGTGCTTTCAGACAGCGAGGTCTGGCATTCCTACACCATTGCAGACGGTCTAATCGAACGAATGGATCTCGAAGAAAGCGAAGCAGACTCTGAGCAGAGCCCGTCCTCTGCGTTCTCCCATAACTAGGCGTAGGCGGGATAGCTGGTCTGACTTGCATGTGTGTTTTGCGGATCGTAGGTGGCATTGCGCAAGCGAACGTTTACGCGACAATCTCCACGCAGGTCAAAGCCCAGCAATTTGAGGTGCGAAAACGGATTGCGATGATGATGATAAGGTCATTGGCGATACCTTCCGCAGCCATGCTCATCGGCTACGCACGCGTTTCGACAAACGAACAGGACACGACAGTCTCTACGTGCCAGGCAAGGAGTGCGATCACCCGACGCTCGCTCCACTGATCGGAGGCAAGCTGAATCTTAAGTTGGTTCGAGGTCTTCACCGAGAAGGAATTGCTTTTTTAGCACCGCGGCCAACTATCCATAGCACATTCACTCGAGCTAGGGTCTCCTGTGCAGCGCAGTGTAACGGCAGAAAACATATAACCGCCGAATCTCACCCATCTCCCAGGGGAACTCCAGCCGTGCGTGCTGGCCGCGCTTGTGTCTGCCTTCCGGCGTGAAGCGCGTCTCAACCTCCCCGCGGTAGAGCTTCGGCCATTCATGGTCGGTAACGCACGTCACAGGCTTAAGCTCTCCTCCCTTATGCTCGCCTTCCCCTTTCTCCTCCATGCGGAAGGCGACGGTGAAGGCGTCCGGCCTCTCAGGCTCGCTACACGGACAGTCGCTATCGGAGTGATCTTTGCGCTCGTTCCTCTCATCAACCTCCACCAGCAACGCCAGCTTCCTTACCTGCAGGTCCGGATGGTTTGGCAGGAATGGGAATAGATTTCGTTGCAACCTTAGGTCGAGCACACGCCGACTTTCCTTCCCGCCACGCTCAGCGGTTTGGAAAAGCTCCCACGCATCTGGGAAGTCGTATTCCACATCGAAGAAAACCCATCCACCTCCCGGCAGATGACTCTGGGCCGCGAAGTTCGCCGCCCTTTGTAAAGGCGTTCCGCCGAATCGCGCCGTGTGATCAATACGGAGGCCGATATCGGTTGCCGTGTCTACCTCGAAGAAGTTGTTCTCGCGAGGCAGCTCCAGCCTCCATCGGCTGACCGCCCCCATATATTCAAAGGGAAGGTAGCGTTCGTCGCGAAAGTTCAACTCAAACATCCCTGAGTCATTTTTTCCGCTCGATGTCGAAATCGACTCCCGTGCGGCGTACTGCCGAACGACCCTCGGATCATCGCCACAAGCCTCGTAGTCGTTGCGTCGCTCTCCATCGCAGCAGCAATGGTTGGCCGGCGGACTCAAACGCGGATCGATGCGCGTCGAACTGCTCAGCAGGGTAAGCCGGCAATGCACGCCAACAAAAGGTCCGGCGACACATGGAATCGTGATCGTCACATCCTTGATCCGGCGCATATACATTCCCGGTCGCTCCAGGTCGAACATCCACTCCGGAATCTCAATGTCGCAGCTTCCCGTGGTGCGTAATCGCAGGTACTCCATCGGGAAATCCAGCCGCAGTGACACATGCTTCGTCGCCTCCTCTTCGCGGACGTTCGCGGTCAGGTACGCCGCCTCTAGGGCCCGAAGCCGAGAGTCTAGATCCTCTCCCGCAAGCAGGCCCTCCCGCAGCGTGTCCCACATACATCCTTCAAAGAATCGCCTGGTCGTGTGCCCCAGCTCGAAGTTGCAGGCTCCCTCCGCATGCCGCGCCGCGTGAAGAGCCATATGGTACATCCTGGAATAAAGCCCAGCCGTCTCCTTCTGCAGGAACAGATAGAGGTTGTGCGCCGTGAACTTGTCACGAACAAAATCGTGCACCTCACAGCTCTGCTCGATCTGCCGCGTCTGAAGGTTAAGGTCGTTCAAGGCCTGGTCGCGCCTTCGTTGCGCCCCTAGGATTTGCCGCTCCAGCTGCTGAATCTCGATCTTTAGGATCTGAGTCTGGTGAACCCAGTCTTCGTTCCGCCGTTGCCATGAGGCCTCCGTCAACTCAAGCCCCGCCGTAGACGACGAGATCTCCGCCAGCGAGTTCATAATCCGCGCACCCGTCGCGAAGATCGACGCCAGTGGCGACCCGATGGGCAATTGCTCGTAGAAGAGCGGCGTTCCACCGAAGCCCGCGACGCCTGTGAAGGTGTTCGGGATAGACCCAACACCTTCCGCAATCGCTTCGGAGATATTCCCGACCCCGCGCAGAACGGTCGATGTCACGGTAAGGTCCTGGTATGCGATCTCGCCGTTAATCAGACCGTTCTCAATCAAATCGGCGTAATACTTCAGGTTCGCCTGGCTCGTCTCCTTGGTCTTCTGCAACGCTTCGATCTGCCAGTCCGCATCCCGCCACTGATCCTTCCGCGCTTCCAGCCCCATTACGGCGAGTTCGCGCTCATGCCCCGATCGTAGCGACGCCAGAAACTCCGCGTCGCCCTTCTCATAGGCCGCTAGCAGTTGCGATCCCAACTCCTGCGCTCGCGCTGTCAGCTCCTTCGCCTTCTCAATCAGAAAGATGAACCGGTACGGACTTTGCCGCAGACACCAGCCTTCTTCCTCTCCGCACATGTCCAACTCGGATCTCCAGCCCTCCCGCAGCGGATTATCGCCGAAGTAGGGCTTATCCACCCAAAGCTTCCCGTTCCGCAGCCGCTTAGCGTTCAAACAGTTGTGGATGAGCCCCAGGCGATCTTCCGTGACGGCATATAAATCCAGCAGCCGCGGATTCAAAGGCGGAAACGCCGCCTTGAAATCTCCAACCTGCATCACCGGACCTGTCTCGGCCAGTTGGACCTGCCTCGGAGATCTCCCTAGAACACGTCGCATAATGTCGAAGCACACCCGCGCCTGCTCAAAAGCCTCCGGAGAGTTCTTCCGCATCTGCGCATCCCCACACTCTCGCAGCGTCTCGAGATAGTGCAGCAGGATGGACCGGTTCCGAGCCTCGGCGCAGGTCACATCCGTGCTGTCGCAACACACGCTCGGAGAGCTGTTAACAACCCCAACCGGCGGCTGGTTAATTGGCGGCTGATCCAACGGAGGCTGATTCGCACCTCCCCGCTCCCGCGGCTGCCCGTCTACCGGCGGCTGATTTCCATTCGGAAGATTCCCAACCGGGGGCTGAACCGGGGACGGCTGATTCCCCGTCTTGCTCTCGCCACTGCACTCAACCCATGTACAGTCTCCCGCCAGCGGATCGAATGCCGTCCGGTACCACTTCAGCGCCGCCTCAAACTGACACCGCGTCCGCAGCCACGACCCAAGCGCGATCGCGGGGCTGTAAGGCGTAAGCGGAAACACCGGAGCGCCCGGGCAGTCATAAAGAAAGTACGGGTACGCCGGTAGTCCACCCAGGTACGGGCCGCCCGGAGTCGCCGCACTCACCAGCGGAAGTACCACCACCTCATCCTCTGCGATGTCATACCGAAAGCCCGGCGCCGAGGGATCAAGATATCCCGGCGGCGCTATTTGGGACGGATTGGAGACCGATAGCGTCAGCGAGTCCGAGGTGCGCCCAACGTACAGCAGATCCGCGTTCTTCACCGACAACACCGGAACACCGAACACCGATCGTCGCGGCTGTTGAAACTCTCTGTTATGCACGCGGCACCACGCCAACTTCACCATCGGCGACGCATTCCACTCCAGCAGTTGCGGCAACTGCGAGATATCCTGCCAGTACGCGGACTGCTGCTGGCTTGGATCGTAATAGTCGTTCTGGTAGCCATTCTGGTAGTCGTGCGCCTCCGTTGTCGCGAAGCTCGTATTCGCGACCGGAGGAACGAAATACCCGTCCTCCACCAGCCAGAAGTAGTACTCGTCTACCAGCGGAGGGTGCAGCTTGCCGCAATGCGAGCAGCACGTCGCTGCGCAGCACTGAACACAAATCTCACCCTCTCCGCACTCGCACGGCCCAAACTCGGCCGCCGCAGGCGGTGCATCCGCTGCGGCAATGCGATAAAAGCGCGTTCCAAGCCCGACGGCCGCCTCCATCCACAGCGGCATCTCTTCTCCGCCGCTCCCCGCCGCAGAACCGGCACCGCCCGCAGCCAGCGCTCTTCCTGCAATCGCATTCCCATTGTTCCCATTCCCCCCCTGAGCAACTAAAGGCACAGCCGCCAGCCACGAAGGTCGCGCAGCCCGCTCCGGAGATCCCAGCAGATTCAGACCCTCCCGCGTCTGCGATCCTGGCTGCGGCGGCAACGCGCGCAGCTCCGCCGGTTCCCTTTGCCCAAGCGCCGGCAGCCCGGGGTGAGCAGCGATGGTCTCCCCCTCCGGCCACCATTCGAGTCCGCCCGGCACCGCTGCCGTAAGCGAACAGCTCTTCAGCTTTGCCTCCAGGAAGCAGAACGCCTCCACCCGTCGCGCCTTCTCGAGTTCGCCCCACTCGATGTAGTTCTCCTTGTACATCTGGCGGCGCTTGCAGGCCTGCCATATGCGAAACGTGGCAAACTGCCGCTCCCACAGCCGCATGAACTCACGCGTGCACCTCCATCCCGGCTCGAGATCCAGTCGCGCCCTTCGAACAAAGGTCTGCACCGCGCTGATCGCCTCGTCGATTCGCGTTGTCCTCTCACACACCCCCGCTTCCACGTCCAGCAGCAGCACATCGCTCAGATCGCGCGCCATCGTGGCGAACTCTCCAGCCGGAAGCCACGGCAGCGGCACCCGATCCATGTGGCACAGGTAGCACACCAATGCATCCCGTCCGCGTTCGCGTAGACCGTCGTTCAGCCGCCTCACCTCGTCGTATCGCCGTGGATCGCCATTCTCGAAGCAGCCATCGCACAGAAACGCCGAAAGGTTCGCGTTTCCCGTTTCCGTCTCAGGTCCCACCAGTGCGCTCGGGTCTGCGGATGCCCACAGATCCGGGCGCGCCAACGTGATGTCTTTCGCATGGAAGTCCTCGCCCAACGACCGCATCCAGGCGTCCGCATGGAACGCCCGCAAGACCCACCGCTCATCTTCCACGTCGCCTCTCGTGACCTGGTAGACTGGCGCAAACTGGTCCTCATAGAAGTGCATATCGGCTTCCCAGTGCCGCGAATCTGCTCCCATGTGCCTCAGCAGATACTCCGGGTGCGCGGGCTGCTTCTCAAACGCCTCGTCGAACAGCAGCCACAGGTGCCGCTCACACCTTCGGCGCACCTCCTTTCGCGCCCGGACGTAATCGAAAAGACGCTCCCACCCGTCGAACATCGCCTGCTCCCGCTGTGGCGACGGATTCGTCCTATGGTCGCCCGCGGGCGGCAGAAAGTTATCCAGCAGCGGCAGAAAGTTGAAGTCGAACCCCGCTTGATGCTCCGTGAAACTGCCTGCCGATCGGAAGAACGCAGCTCCCGCAAACCGGTCTTTCTGCTGCAGCATGTACCCCAGCTCGCTCTGACCGGGCGACACCGGATTCGCCGACAGCTTGAACCGATGCACAAGCAGCAGCGCCTTGAACGCTCTCTGGTACGTCCGGCGGATATCCCGCAGCGAACTTACATACAGCGTCTGGAGATACGCCGCCGCTCCCGCGCCCAGGGTAGCGATTCCCTTATCCAGACGATCTTCCTTGCTGATCGAGAACAGCCGTTCATGGGGCACCTCAATCGTCTGACCGTCCGTATCTGGACCGCTATAGCGGACCTGCAAACCGGTCCGCAGGTCTCTCACCTCGATATCGTCGTGGAAGCTCGGCGCTGGCTGCATCAGTTCGAGTGTCACCTCGTAAGCGCCTGATCGAAGCTGTAGCTCCGTCCTGTGCCGGCCCTCGGTCTCCGGCCACCGGTGGGCGAGCAGCACCCACGACCTCTGCCCCCGCTTCAATGTGATCCGCCACCGCCGCCCGCCTGTATCCTCCCAGTGCGGCCGCTCTTTCTCTCCCTCCGGAAGTCCCGCGAAAAACTCGTAGCTCCCCTCCCGTTCGATCAGCAGGGCTCCGCTCCACCGCACGTCAAATCCCTGCGCTCCGCCCAGCCACGCTCCCGTAGCGTCCTTCATCGCAAATCCGTTCAGCACGCTCAGGAACTGCATTTGCGGTGCCGTCAATGTCAGATCCATCGCCGGCACAATGGTAGGAACAGGACAGTTTTCCTTGTCCCTCTCATGATCCAGGACCGACAGCCCCCGTCCCACATCGCGCCACGCCAGGGCTCCTCCACACGGCGTGTACTCCGCAATCAAACCGGTTCCCACCAGCCCCAGCAGAGCCGCGAACGCTCCCCCGATCGGAGGCGGAGCCCAGGTCACCGGCGGTGTCGTCCCCACATCGTTCTCCCAGTCCGCCGTCGCCTTGTTCTCATCAGCAAACAGCCCGCGCAACAGCAGCAGCGCCTCGTGTGACCCCTCCGGGCATGGCCTCCCCGTCGCCGCTGCAACATGGCTCGAGAGGTGCTCCGCAATCAGCAGGCATCGCCGATGGCACAACACGAACTGCCTCCGGAAGTAGCTCCACCGCTCTCCTTCCTCGTCTTCCTCCACCATGTGCCGCTGCGCCGCGGCGAAGTCCCCGAACAATAGCGCGAAGGCCGCCAGCGCCGCTCGCGGCTGGAAGTAAAGATCCTGCGCCGCCCCCTGCTCCTGCGCCTGCAGCGGCCGCACATGCGTCAGCTTGTGAATCATCTCGCGGTCCGACAGTGGCACCTGCGTAAATAAGCGTCCGGAACCCGCGTCGTACTGGAACGGCCCATCCGGCGGCGTGTTCCACATCTGCGCAACCGTGGCCGCCACCGGCAGCGCGCTATAGAACCGCCGCGCCTCTCCGTCCACCAGATAGCCCGCCTGTGTAAGCTCTCCCGGAAAAAAGTGTGCTCCCAGACCAGTGATCGCCGCATCGGCGAAGTTGAAATCCGTCCGCAGCGAAGCCTCGATCCGTTTCCACGTCCAGCGCTTCAGGTCTTCCTCCTCGACATGCACCTCCAGCAGCTTGCGCCGCAACGCCCAAAGCGAGTGCTTCGCATCTTCCTCCGGCAGATCGAACGGTAGATCGTGCGATTCGTTCTCATCCGGCAGCGGGAACGGATCATCGCCATCCAGATGAACCTCGGCAGTGAAGAGATACATCAGCTCGCCGATCGTGAAGTCCGACGCATAGATCTTCGACAGCACCTCCGCAAATCGCAGGGTGTGCGTCGGCTGCGCATGCCACGTATCAGTCGCCACTAAGGAAAAGCCCGCAAGCTCCGATAGTGAATCCAGGTTTGAGACCAGGATCTTGAGAAACTCCGGAGAGCGCCTCTCACAACCGTGATGCCTCACCGCATGGTGAGCAATGTGTTCGACCAACTCCTCTACCGCCCATGTCCACTTCGTCGCCGCGGGCCCCGCCCACAGAGCCAGCAGGTAGGTTCGCTCCGCATCGATCGCGCCCGGCGCAGACTTGTCGGAGCGTTCGCCCAGTGGCATCCGAAAGACATCCCGAAGCATTTGGAATGCAGCCAGCTGCCGGATGAAGTCAGGGTTGACCGCCCCTCCAGGGAACAGTTGCAGCACATCGCAGATGTCGTGAAGCTGGCAAAACGTGTACTCCGCCCCGCAAACCTCCTTCAGCTTCCTCCACAAGCGGATAAATACGGCCAACTTATACAGGCTCTGTTCGGCTCCCGGCGCCTCCGGAAATATCAGTACCAGCTCATCCAGGCAGCACGGCTCACAATCCGGAAATCCCGTCGTCTCCCTCTGACCGCGCCCGTTGAAGGCGACCGGGCTGCACTTCCACAGTTCAAGGAACTCGCAGTAACTCAGACACGTCCGCGTTAAAAACTCTGAAAGATTTGTAACCACCGTTGTCCATGGCAGATTGTCCCCCGCACTCGCAAACCCATAAAGCTCCCACGGGGGCACTCCTTGGAGCGATTCACCCCGATCTTGTCCTTCCTGCTGCGCTTCTCCGCAGGCCTTCGGCGTCACTCCTCCGAACAG
The DNA here is from genome assembly GCA_965277335.1 of Edaphobacter sp. Classification (GTDB taxonomy): domain Bacteria; phylum Acidobacteriota; class Terriglobia; order Terriglobales; family Acidobacteriaceae; genus Edaphobacter. The sequence goes on from CBDICJ010000004.1 coordinate 90,495, forward strand.
CATCCAGTACTCTTCGGGCGTAATCCCGAGATATTCGATTGCCGTGTCGATCCTCACCGGGTAGCGCCACACCTGTGCCTGGAACCCCGCGGGCTGGTTCTCCGGATCGAGCACAAACTCTGTAATGCACTTGCGAAACGTACGCATCTCTTCAAAGCGGCAACTCTTGAACCGCCGCAGATACGTACGCGAAACATCGAGCGCTTGCGAGTAAGGCAGGCAGCACGCGGAAAAATCCACCTTCAACTTGTTGAAGACCTCCGGCTCAACACTGCCATTCGCCGCAATCGGCGTGGCTGGTGTTGAGTACTCCGGCAGTGCCGCGAAGATCCGATCCGGCTCGCTGCAGTCCTTCTTCTCCTCGCACTGCTCCTGGCACAGCGTATGCCCCGCCAAAGCATCCGCGCTCGTGTCATACACAATGCCCCCCGCAGGCGGCGCTTCGCTTCCCATGAACTCCAGGCACTCGTTCACCAGGTCGATCAGCGGCAGCGGCGTCTCCAGATTCGCGCAGCTCGCCACCAATGTAGCCAGCGCACCACGGCGGCTTGCGACTGCCAACTCCATCGCAGCCACGGCGAACTCAACCGCCGTCCCGCTCGGCACATCCGCCGACACTGGGTTGCTCATCGTCACCGACGTGGCGCTCAGGCCGGACACAACGCTTCCTGCTGGGATGTTCGCTCCCGTAACCAGCATCCCCATCGAGACACCGGCGGTCGCCGCAAACGGCAGCACCGCTCCCGCAGGCGTATCCGCCGATGTGACCAACGAAACGCCCGCTGGAAACGGAGCATCGCACGTCGACTCAGGGGATAGCCGCAGTAACTCATTCAGGTAAGCCACTGGTCCCAGCGGCGACCTGCACTCCGGCGGAATGCAGTTGGTCAGCGACCCATCCGGATTCACCGGGACAAACCCACCCCCGCTCCCCGCAACCACAGCTGGCGGACTGATGGCGGACGCTGAAGCATAGAGGTCCGCGCCGTAGTCATACGCGATCGTTCCAATCAGCGCCTCCTGGAAATCGGAAGCGGAGAGCAACGTGATGCTTGCTGCCGACCGAAATCCGCGCGCATAAAGAGCCTCCGCCAGCGAAAACGTATACGCCTGCGGGTCGGTCGACGTCGGCACCACACCGGCCAGGATCTGGTACAGGTTGGCGATCGTAGACAGCGCCTGGAAGAGCCATTTCTGCGCGGAAATATCCGTCGAGAATACCGCTTCCACGGCACCCTGCAACTGCGTCAGATTGATCGCCGTCCCGAAGGCAAACCCTCCATACGCCGCCAGCCCCAGCGCCAGCCAGTCCTTCGATGGAGCCTCGAGCAGAGGCAGACTTCCCGCGGCTCCGCTCACGTAATTCGGTGTAAATGTGATATTTGTATTCGCGGCCACCGTCACCGCTACACTCAGCGTCACCGTCGTCGCCGTCACTGGCGCGAGCACCGTGGTCCCCGCTGGAACTCCAGCTCCGCTCACCGACATCCCGGCAAAGATCCCTGCCGTCGACACAAAGGTCAACACCGGACTTGCAACCGTCGCGGCCGAAGTCAAAAGCGTAATGATGCTTGGAGCTCCGGCTGCGGGCACGGGGAAATACTGCTCCAGGTAGTGCACAAACGCGGCTGTCTGCGCAGCCAGGTTTCCCGGCTTCGTGAACGGCGGCAGCCACGTGGGATGTTGCTGAAAGAACCCCGACCACTCGGCGTCTGTCACCGCCTTCAGCGTATCCACCGTCGGCGCTCCGCCTGCCAACGGCGTGAGCAGCAATTGAATGATCTCGGTGCTCAGCAGCGCACTCGTAGGCGCAGGGATCAGGTACCCGTCCGTCACCACGCACAGCAACAGTTCCAGAAATCCCTCTGGATTGGCAGTCGCTGCCGCCGGCCAAAGCACCGTATCATCGTCTCCGGGCTGATAACTCTGACTGCTCGGCGTCGGCGCCGCGCTTCCAAACGCCAGCCATTCGGTAATCGGCGGCTGTAGCGTCGGAGTCAGCGCCAGCTTCGGATTGGTCGAGGCCGAAGAAACCGAGAGTACCCCAAGCCGCCGCGCCGCCTGCGCCGCATCGATCGACGGCGCCGCCGAACTTACAAATGTCTCCGCGTCCGAGACGACCCCTCCGTTGATGGAGGTCGTCAACTCCGCAAGCACATGCGCCATCGCATCGCTGGTCGCCAGTCGATACCGTTGCTGGGCGCTGATCTGCGCCGGCATCAACGCTGCCAGGGCATAGAAGTACGCCGCAGGAACGCCAAAGCTTGTCGCCCCGCCCACTCCCGTCAGGATCACCTCCGGATCATTCACCGCCGGGTCGCTCGGCACCCCCGGATCCACTGGGAACTGCAGCGAAACCTGGGGGGCCGCAAGGCTGAGCTTCTCGCACGCCACTGCCGCCGTCAGAGAGAAGACGAAGTTTGCCAGCCGGTCCGCCGTCGCATCCGCCAGGGCGTAGTAGCTTTGCAGGTTTGCCTCGAACTGCCGCCGGTCGGCCTCGTTCTGATTTGGCGTCGTCCCATTCAGAAAATTACCGTTGTTCGGCGGATTAGAATAAAGGTTCTCGATCGGATCGGGCGCGACCGGCAGCGGCTTTTGCTGGCTCCACACAATCTCGTATGCCAAATTGCGGCTCTGCTCGGTCGTCAGCGTTCCCAGGTCGGGCAAAGCTCCACCCGGATCCTGCGCGAGCACACCTTTCACTGCCGCCAGCAACGAATCGAAGCTCGGCGGAGTTCCATCTTTCGGAAGTGTCAACGACGTGCCTGTAGCAGCCACCGGCGGAGCAGGCAACTGCAGATACAGACTCGGCGCAAGTCCGGCCCATTGATTAGGGTCCGCAGTTACCGGCGCCAATGCCACGTCGAAGTACTCCAGTGTCATCGGAATAGCCTGCGCGCCGGCGCCACTGCCCCACTGAACTTCCAGTTTTAGATTCTCGAAGCCCCCCGGTGCTACCTGGATCACCGCAGTCGCCACCGACTCTGCCTGAAAGAACTGCGACTCCACATTCAACCCAATCATCTGGCTCGGCATCAGATCGAACTGCTGGACAATGCCATTGGTGATTCCGGCGGCATACTGCGGCGGAGTCAGCACAAAACCCCCGCCGGGGTTCAGTACCGGCGCAGTAGGACTCGGAGTTCCGCCCCCCGGCGCGATAAACACCGCGGTGCCTACGTTCACACCAGAGGTGGGATTGCCATAAGAGAGATCAAACGCCGTGATCTGAAGACCGCCCAGGGCGCTCAGGTAAGTGGCAAAAGTGTTTGCATCAACAGGCGACTGGGGAACAAGACGGATGACTATCAGATTAGCCATAGAACACACCTCGAAGTTCAGCGACGGCGGTCTTAGGGCACAACAGTCGCGGCAATTACTACTCGAATACTACGATTGGACTTATGTCCCAGCCCTGCTCCACTACGGCTTTGGAAGGCCCGGAGTAGTTCACGCTTGATCTGCGCGACGAACCTTTACTAACTTCCATCTTCGGTATCTCTATGGCTACGATCAGATGATCTTCATAAATTCCATAACAGCTCACGTTTATCCACGGGAAACCGGAGTTCATGATCGCCTCAAACTGAGCTTCATACTCGCTGAGTTCATGAAGGTTTTCTCTGAAAAGCCTGAGACGGCCCAAACCGTCCACTACGGCGTCGCCAGGAATTTCAATAAGGCGGACATCGCGCGAAGGAGGGGAAAGATCTGAGTTCGTCAGGAAAGTGAAGAGTTGCTGCAGACACATCTGTAAGTTAGTCATCCCTGCTCCTTATTATTTGCAGATGTATTGATTGAACAGCTCGAAGTGTTCGGGCGTTCGTAATAATATCTCTGTCGATTGGAGCTCGTACGGATAAAACCCAGTATAAGGACGCTCGAGGGGCGCCAGCGTCGATTGAAACTGAGAGGCTGGTATGCGGGACTCGATGATGGTTCCTTGTCCTGGGACCGCGTCGAAATGATTTGTTAATGCATCCTGCGCGGCAGCGAAATCGCGTGAAACAAAGGTCGGCGTTCGGGCTGGGTTCAGACCGTTCTCAAGGATTTCCGGGCCACCCTTGATTGATCCGTGATAAACGGACACGGTTTCTTCTTCAGCTGCAGTTTGCAGGGGACGTGAGGCTGTAGTCAGCGGTGCGCGCACGACCGAAGTCTCTAATGCTGTCAAAGGCAATGCCGACGAAGCCGCCGTGTCAAATCCACCGGCGAAGGCCACAACGGCTTCCAGAGCGTCTACCGTCGCCTCGCCACTCTCACCCTGTCGCGACCACAGAATCGCTCGTCCGATGTGCTGCCCAATGGATGTGCCCGCGTTATCCAAAACCCATGGAATATTTGCCAGTGGCCGGCCAATGTATTCTTCTGCTCCCGACACGGGCGCTGCCAGGATGGACAGCCCGCCAAGGATGCCGCGCGCCCACCAAGGGTTATCTGAATTCATAGCCTCGTCGACGCCCTTGGAATACTCCTGCCAGAGAATGCCGTGATCGACATAAAGGCTGTTATCGGGCGGGTCCACCGGCGGCGGCGGCGAAATAAGCTGGCCCCTCTGGGCGGAGGGACCGGAGGGTGCCTGCGGAGCCGCTGCCGTTGACGGCGCCGGCGGCCCGATAAAGCTTGCCGGCACATGCTCCGACACAATCGTCTTCTGCTCTTCCTCTTCGAGCGCCGTTGGGGGCGGCAGACTTGGATCCACCAGGCACGCCTGCGCCTCGATCTCTGCCGTGCTGCTCTCCGCATCCGTCCCGTTTGGGTCCCGCAATGCGATCGGGTTTCCGCGGCAGTACGCAAACACGTTGGTCCCGTCCACCATTCCCTTCGGATCCGCTGACGTCCACCGTCCCAGCCATGGGGCGTAATACCGCGCCCCCATGTAGTACAAGCCCGTCTCTTCGTCTCGCTCCTGGCCGATATAGCGATACCGCTTCGGGCTGATCTCCACCCCCTTCCGCACCGCCTCAAACGAGGTGCCCCCATACGGATAAAACTCCTCGTAGGAGAGGATCGCCGCTTCCTCATCCAGCTCCAAGCAAGCCGAATCCAGATGGTTGCCGAACTGATACCGCATCAGCGTGGACGGGAGCCTGCCCGGAGAACTCTCCTTATCCACCGTCTTAGTCTCCACAAGAGCAATCCGGTGCACGTCATCCATCACGTGCATCGTCTCGCGCTCGAGCGCCACCTCATCGTCCTTGTACTCGCGGTAGATCTCGAAGCCGCCCAGGTAGATTCGTTCTTTCGACTTCGTCCCGCACGATCGATCCGTGATCTTGCGTACCCTCTGCCCACCGGAGTTGTAGATGTAATATGTCTTCTCCCCCGAACCTTCGTTCACCACCCGCTTCTGCGTCGTGTGGAGCTGGTTCTTGAAGTCCCACTGCATCTCCATCAGGTGCATCATTCGGGTTATGTTGCCATTGGGATCCGTCGGATAGCGCTCCTCCACGTCGCCTACCGTTGTGCGCTCCAGCCGGTCCGTGGACTGCTCATACGCGTATCGCCGCCGCCATCGCTCGGCCGATGCGGTATGAACCATCTCCAACAGGTTCCCCACCGCGTCATACCCATACGTCTCCTTGTATCGGCGCATCGCGTTGCCATCGCTCGGTAGCGGCTGCGGACGCCGCCAGAGGACAACATCAGCCGCATCGCGCACGCCCGGTTCAGGCTCCCTCATCAGCCCGATATGCTCCCGGCCCTTCGCTCCGATCAGCCGGTAGATTGCGTCGTACACATAGTCGTTTCCGCCCCGGATCACCTCATTGTCGAAGTAAGCCGTCGTCTGCGCATGGTCGCGAATGGCGCTCAGATTGCCAACCGGATCATAGGTGTACAGCAGATCCTGAAGGGTCGCTCCATCAGCCTCCCGGGTCGTCTCCAGATGAACCAGTCGAAACGTCAGCGGGTCATACGCATACGTCGTCCGTGCTCCGTTACCATAGTCGACGCGTTCCCTCTGCCCCTTAGCGTTATAGCGGATTCCCCGCACAAAGCGCGTCTGCGTCTCGGCGCCCCGCACACTCACGTCCACCGTGTCCAGCAGGTTCGCTTCGTTGTACCCGGGTCGAAGAACGCTGCCATCGGGTATATCCATGCGCACTGGACGATTCATGGCGTCGAATGCGGATCTGCTCCGAAATTCCTGCTCCTCCATCTCAGGCTGCCCGGACCAGTCCACGGCGGCCTTGTACTCCCGCAGCAACTGCCGCGTCCCTTCGACAAGATTGCCCTTGAAGTCGAAGACGACGTTCTCGACCACGCCCGCGCCATCCAGGTTCCGCCAGATATTGCCACGCAGATTGCGCTCGCGGTCGTCCGTCTGGCCTTCGCCGTAAATGTTCCTCTCCGCCAACCTCTCGCTCTCCCCCGGCGCGGCCTGCACAAAGTAATCAAGCTGCCGCCGAAGCGAATCGTACTCATACCGCAACCTCTGCCCGCGGCTGTCCCACGACAGCATCGGCTTTCCCGCTGCCTCCTGCAACGTCCAGCGCTCGCCTGAATCAAGGCTCGCCTGGTGAAGCACCGATCCGTTCAGGTCATAATCGTAGGTACAGATCCGCCGTCCCAGCGCATCCGTTATCCAGCGCGGATGTCCTTGTATGTCAAGCTCGCTGCGGGTCGCCAGGAACTCCGTCACCGCCGCACCCTCCCGCTCGAACCGGTTCTCCTCGATCGCGAGGAACGATTGCCCCAGCGAGTCCAGGATCGCGATCTTGGGCGTCCGCGCATGTACGCTGCTCTTCCGCGCCGCCTTCTCTGCCTCCGACCCGAGCGCACCCTGCCGACGCTGCTCGTACCACGTCGGCAGATAGTCCTCCTTCGGAAGCCTCGCGAAAAACCCGCCCACATCCCGGTCGCTCGCCGGGTCGTGTTCGAGGACCGTATCGTTCACATCCCAAACCTCCTGCCGCCACGGATCGAACATCGTCTTCTCGTACGTATGCTCCGGGTGCAGCGTCGCGATCACTCGCCCCAGCGGATCATAAAACAGCGTCGCGCTCACTCCAACGCCCCTCGCATACTCGAAGCTTTGCGTTTCGCTGAAGAACGGCTCGTACGTTCGGACCGGGTTGCCCTTGTTATCGAAGATCGTCCATCCTGTCCCCGCCCATCGGCTTCCCGCAACCGACCGATCCCCCTCTGCCTGCACCTTCTTCTGCGCTACGCGTCCGAAGCCGTCCGAGTAGGAAAATTCATGCTGAATCTTCGTGCTCTCCCCCGGGGCAAGATCAGACACGTGCGTTTCGCGCATCAGCGTGTACGTCACTGTCGGCTGCGGCCTCGCCTCCTCGCGGCTTCGCACAAACGCAAACAAGTCGTAGACAAGCCGCGTCGTTGCCATTCCGAGTATCGACTGGGGATCATGGAAGGGGTTCCCCAGATGCGCCAGCACCGTCCGCTCCGGAAGGTCGGCTATCACACCTTCCAGCGAGTCTCCCTTTTGTTCTTCCTCCTTGCCCTTCACCGCCGTAGCCGCCACCATCCCCAACGCGTCGAACAATACCTCCGCTCGGTTGCCGTTGATGTCCGTCACCTGCCACGGCGCAAGCACCCTGTAGTCCGTCCGCGCCGTCACCCTGCTATCCAGCGCGTCGCGCGTCTCCTCCGGCATCAGGTCGTACCGGTCGAAGCGCACATGCATCGTATTCCCAAACTCATCGCGATATCGGTGCGGTAGGAAGAAATGTCGCCGCGCATAAGCCAGCTCCTCCGCCGCACTCCCCTCCGACTCCGGCGAATAAAACACCCGCCCCGATGGCACCCACCATTGCCCATCGCCATCCAGATGGCGGTAGCCCCCGGCTTCTCTCAGCGTCCCCTCCAAGTCCGGCAGCAGATCTTCCCCATCACGCCGGTAAACCCTCGCAATCAGATCCGCAGTCAGCGCCATCTGGTACGACTCTCCCGGAAGCGCCCGAGCCTGCAACTCGCCGGGCGGGAGCATCCGCGAAAGATCGTCGCTACGATAAACCTGCCGGCTCCGCCCGATCACCCGCCGGTAAAGGCCCCCTTCCTCCAGTCTCTTTCCTTCAGCATCGTCAAACGCCAGTTCGTGCCCGTCCCTGGACGCCTCCCCGACCTGCCGGATCATCTCCTCGAAACGAAGCAGCCTCAGCGCCCCGAATATTCCTGCCTCCACTTTGATCCCGGTCAGCTCATACGTGTTCGCCTCTGCCAGGGTTGGATTCCGGTACGTCTCCACTCCCCGTACCGCGTTCGTAAACCGGTTCTCCATCAGCGTCACCAGCGTGCGCGTCTGCTTACGCCGATCCTCGTCCTCCAGCAGATCCGAAAGTTCCGGAAACCGCCTCCCATATGCGATCTGCACCGACTTCAGCGTGTTCCCGTACTGGTCCACCTGCAGCGTCATCCCGTGCGACGTCCGCGGATCAGCCCTCCATCGTCCCCCCACGTCGTACAGCTTCCGCTCATAGCTCTGCGCTACGCTCTCACGCGCATGCGCAAAGAAAACCCCATGCAGGTTTCCTCCACGTCGCTGCAGCATGGCGATCGTGTAGTTGTTCTCCTTCACCGTGTATGGCCGCGACGAAGCCTCCGATCCATCCAGCGCATACACCTCTTCTCGCAGCATGCTGCCCTTCAGCGCTCGACACGCCTCCCTGGTCTCCTCGGGAGACAGACCGTTCGGCAGAACCGTGTCGTCCAGTAGCGTCGTCTTACTCTCCATCGGCTCGACATAGTACTCATGCGCCATGTGCCGCGATATCCGGTTTCCATCCAGAAACGCGCCCGTATGAAACCAGCGCTTCGTCATTACCGGCGGCACATTGAAAGCGTCGTTCTTATTCGCGGCATCCGGCATCTCGCCGTCCCGGTTCAATACCCCCAGACTTTCCGTATCCATCTGCTCCACGCGTCCAAACCCGCGGAACTCCCGCTCCACTCCGTCGAAGTAGCCGTGATGATAGGTCGTGTGCGAAACCGATCGGTTGCGGCTCACGAAGTCGTAGCTCGTAACCGACGTGACCACGTGTACAGGAAACGGCAGCCGCGTCACCCAAGGTCGTCCGGCAGCTTGGTCCGCCAGATAGAATTCCGTCGACGAGGCATACTCTATTGCCGTCTCCGCGCCCAGATTATTCCGACTTCGCGTCAACAGGTGCGGCTTCTTCCCCTGCATTAGGTCGAGATACCGCAGGGGCCGGCTTGCGGCCGAAGCCAGCGGCGAGGACCATACCACGCATGCCGTTCCACGACCCAGAAAATCGGTCACGGAGAGCGTCGTGGCGTCGTCGATCGAAATAGGCAAACGGCGCACATCTGACCAGCTGTTGCCCGATTCATTCAGATAGATGCGTATCCCCTTCGCCCCCAGATACAGCACGTCCGTCGTCCCTGATCCATCCGTGTCTGCCAGGCGCACGCGCTTCGCATCGAACTGTCCCACATCGTCCAGTCGGGGCGAGTTCCCCATCGTGATCTTCGCGCCAAATCTGCCATATCCACGATTCGGCCAGTAGCAGATCTCCCCATTCCGGATCCGCACAATATCGGACAACCCATCCCCCGACATGTCCGCCAGGTAGATCGTGTCCTCCGCATCCGCAAACACAACCCTCGGACCTTCTTCCTCGTCCGTCGGCGCTGGGATCCGGACGCCCGGCCCAAACCCTTCCGCCATCCGCGAGCGATGCCAACGCAGCGCGGCATCTTCCGTCAGCAGGATGTCCGCAATTCCATCCCCCGTCACGTCCACAAATCGCAGGTTCGGATCGTCCCACTCCAGCACCGGAAACGATCGGAACGATCGGAACGGTCCCCACTCGTTCTCGCGTGTTCTCTCATAAAATCCCGGCGCCTCCGGGCCCAGCTCCACGAGGTTCAGGCTGCCCGCGCCCCTCACATCCAGTAGTTGCTGATGACCTCCCTCAAGCTCCCCCAGGGATGGCTTCTGCGCCACCAGCTGCATCGAACTGAATCGCCCCTGCCCTAGATTGTGCTTGTAGTACCAGCCCTGGTCCTGCTCCATCAGAACTCCCGGAATCCCCTCTCCGTCCAGATCCACCCATCGATACCCCGCCCCATCAATTCCCACCGGCAGATTGTTGTGCCTCGCGTCGCGCCACTCGGTCGGACCCGCCTCTACCTCCTCCTCAAGCGGGCTCGTCGAATACTCCATCTCCAGCGCCGGCAGGCTCTTCTTCAGGTACCGCCCACCCTCAATCCGGCTATACCCCGATTGAATCGCCGTACTTAGAATCGTTTCAATCCTCTTCTCCCGGTACCTGAACTCGGTCGATCGAACCAGGCATCGCTCCGTTCCCAACTCCTCCGGAAAGCGATGGAACATCAGAACGCGACAGCAAAGCCGGTGGGTACGAACTTCGAATCCGGAGCGGTAGCTCGAGAACGGATCTGCACGCGCCGTCCACTTCCGGCTCCCTTGCTCGCCCTCCGCGACCGTCGTTCTACCCTCGTCATCCGGGGCCTCCTCGCGATATCCTTCCTCGCCATAGTCGAAGACCACCTCGAACATCCAATTCGCCTTGACCTCCGGCCCGCGCCCCCGTATGGGTTCACGATTTCCATACAGAATCCGCTTCAAATACCGGTTTGCCGATCGATCTCGGCTCCGTTCGCTGGCCGCGCGCAGGTCTACACCGGAGTCGTTCTCAGGGCAGTACTCGTACACAATCGCGTTGCCCCGGTCGTCATAGCTCGCCGCGATCATCCAGCAGAAGACATGCTGTGCATCGTCCGGGTCCGCGATGCGGGACGCCGCGCTGTCTCCATAAATCGTCAGAACGTTGCCCGCCGAAATCGTTCGCCAGTGCGCCTCCCCGTCTTCAAGGCGTGTCCATCGCTCGATCCGTGCGAACAGCGACTCCACCCGCGGCCTGTATCCTTCGATCCGGTATCCGTCCCGCTCGCCGTGCGCCTCCCCCAGCACTGGAACTAGGTCCTCCGCCCCGGAGAGGAGAAACACGTCTCTCTCCCCCGCCTCACGATATCTCGAGTCGTCGTTGCTTCGGTCGTGGTAGCGCGGCATCCCCTTCGCCGTCTTCCGGGTAATATTCGGTGAAGACTGCGACCATCCAAACCCGAAGCTTCCATTACCCGATCCGGAGTCGTAGTTGAGGCTCAACTGCGGATCGAAGCCCGATCGTGCCGGGCTCACCGCGATCGGGATGGTTAGCGATCCCGTCCCTGTGGCCGCGTTTGCGCTGAACTTCTCACCAATCCCGCGAATCGCTCCACCCCCTTTCGGCGTAGAGATCTGCGGCGCGCTGAACTGCGCGGTGCTGGATCCGTTTCCACTAGAGGACGATGTTCCCGACGATTTTGCCACGATAGGCTCGCTCTGAAGATTGCGCTGGCCCGGGGAATCGATTGCTTTACTTGTGCTTTTTGAGATTCTGCGGCCGCTTCTGATGCTTTGCAGGGACCGACGCTTGCTCTACAGGCCTGTCGCCGCGTGCTACCGCGCCGATAACACACGAGATCTGGGCAAACGGCACAAACATCGTGAGACTCTCGGAGGCGAAGGAGAGCGCTTCGTGCGGAATCAAACGTTCCGCCATACCTTCGATCTCCAGCCACAGGCCGTTCGGCGTGATATCCGCCAGCCGGCAAGGCCTGCATTGCACATCGCCGAACAAAACCGGTAGGCCAACGAGAACGGATTTGTTCAGGTACGTCTGTAAAGGTGGGGTCACCGAAAGCTCCTGTCTGAGGTCAAGGGCCCGGGCTGAACTGATTAGGGAAGGTGGGGATCCGAGACTGTGCATTCCAAACATGCACATTTCATCGAGGAATCTGGCTCTCGACAGCTAACTTTCTGTCGGCCTATAGTAACCGCGACGTTTTATAGACTTCTTCTTTGATTCGCAGAAACCTGGGGAGCGAATTGCAAAAATATAAACGTCAGCCGGCAAACTGTCAACCGAAGTCGGCGATTGTCACTCAAACGTGCTGAGGAAATCTAAGCGGAAACATTAAAGATCAAAGAAGGATGGTGCCGGCTGATCGAGCACTGGCATCTCTAATGAATGACGCATTTCATCATTGCAGCCCATGGGTCGCGCTCGCCGCTTGCGTTCTTGGTCGATGAAGGCGCCTGGATAGGGGTCGCGTCCACGATGGTGCCGGTCGCGATCTTGATGCGCCTGGCCTCCAAATGCGACGGTGTTGCGGTTCCGTCATCTGCTGGAGAATCACGATCTGGGCGGGTTAGTGCCTCTGCACACCGTGAAGTCGCCCCGCTACAGCCTGCAAACAGCCATAAAATGCAACCAAACACCGCCCTGCCCGCTCAGCTCCAACTCCTGCCGTCAGCAAATCAATGCCTTTCGCAGAGCTTCCTTATCGCGCGCCGTTCGGAGTGGCGGACTCGAACTGTTCGGCGAGCCGGATCTCGCTTGCTGCCCTTTCCTTGTCTCCTGCTCGTTGATAGGCCTGCGCCAGTAAACGATGGACGGCGATGTTGCGAGGATCCATTGAGGATGCCCTTTGCAGGTACATTGAGGCCATAGACGCATTCTGCTGCCGGAGATACAGCTTCCCGAGCTGGATGAAAGATCCGGTCGAGGTGGGATCGAGCAAGATAGAACGATTGAGGGCCTGCTGCGCTTTGTCCTCGTTCCCCAATCGCAGGTAGGCGTCGCCGAGCCTGTCGTATACGCCAGGGTAGAGCGGATTGAGATGCTGCTCTGTTTCGAGATCAACTACAGCCTCGGAACTCTTGCCTTGCGCCAGCTCGATCTCTCCTAGGACTTCATGGGCCAAAGGAAGATGAGGGGCTTTGAACAGGATTGCTTGGACCGCGGCTAATGCAGCCTGGACCTCTTCATGCCGGAGTAAAAAGCGAGCGAGCAGGAGATAGGCTTCCGGAGATTCGGGGCCGAAGTCATACTCCGAAGCAAATGACCTTCGTGCCTCGTCATAACGGTGGATCTGGAGATAGCAGGTTCCGAGGACGTAGCTGCCGTCAACGTTGGCCTCCTGCACCTTCGCGTGTTGCGTTCGCTCGAGAAGCGGAATGGCTTCGCCGGGCCTGCCCATGCGGTATAGGGTGACGCCGCGCATCTGGAGCGCTTCAATATCGTTGGGATCGAGCTCCGCAGCCTGCGCGAAAGCAGATGCCGCGTCGACCAGAAGTCCTTCTTTGTAGAAGATCATGCCGCGCAACCGCGCGAGGCTGGCTGACTTTGGAGTGAGAGCCGAGGCGAGGTCAAGCTGTTCTTGTGCTCGTTTGTATCTCCCGTTCTCAATCAAGGTCTGAATCGTGGTAAGCGAAGGGGTAGAATCTGCGGCCTGGCTGGACTGCGCCAATGCCGTGACGGAGAAGACTAAGGCCACCCACATGACAAGAAGGCATTTCATAGCGGCTTTCCACAAATGGGGATGCTTCGCTCCGTTTCGTTCGCAGAAGATTGGCATAAGATCACGAGAAGGTTAGGAAAAACGGAAGAAGTTGACGTTTACAGCAGGCGCTCCGGGAAAGACCATGTAGAGATTATGCACGCCGCTTGCTCCACTTACCGGGAAGGACGTCGTAGTCCAGGTTTGCCAGCCGCCGGTGTTGGGCACGATTCCGCTCGCGATCAGAGGACCGGTCGGGCTGTCTAGGTGGAATTCCATATTGCCTCCGACGGCGGTAGCCACGCGCACCTGCACACTTCCGGAGCCGCCGGCGAAGTCGACATTTTCGTACTCGACCCAGCGGTTGCAGCAGGCATTGCCTACAAGCTCGCCGAGGTTGTAGTCGGTAGAATCGAGAACTCCGATTCCACCCATACTGGAGTTGTTGTAGGTTTCGGCTTCCACTTGAGTGAATGGATTGATGTTGTAGTCCTGCCCGGAGAGCTGCGAAGTCTCCAGATAGATAAGATCCCAATAGAAGAGGTGAGGTAAGAAGAACTGCACGTAAGTTCCCAAGCTGTCCGATCCTGCGGTGTAGTTAAGTCGCATCGACTGGCCGTGGTTGTAGTCAGGCGTCGCAACCATGAGCCGCGAGGTATGGGGATCTATGGTTCCGGTGTAATAGAACTTCACAGGCAGACTGGTGTACTGGGGCGGTGCAACATAGGTGGCGTTCTCGTCTCGCCAAATCGTGGAGGTATTGCCCGCCAGATTAATCAGATTGAGGATCTGGAATCCCGCTTTTGCTTTGGGAAGCATCCAGACCGCCCCGGCACTTGCATTTGTGCTGCTGGGCGCTCCAGTCAAGCTCACGGCATTGGGAGCATCGGTAACGCCGTACCGAAGCAGATTCTCATAAGCCACAGCGAAGTTTGCGATGTCCAGATCCGCCTCCTGCAGGGAGGGGGACATCTGCAGCATGGGTCCAGGCCAGTAAATATTCGAGATCATCTTGTCGATGTCTCCCATCTCGAGATGAATTCCGCTGGCGGCCAGCATGGCATCATCGACGAGCCGAATCGAAGCCTCATCGAAGGTACAGGACGTGCAACCGTAGTTGTTGCTGGCGTAGGTTGTATTCATGTAAGCCGGGAAGACGATAGGTTTTGAAACTGAGGATCTGGCCTGTTTGGCGGCTGCATTCAGGTCCAGATAGTTCTGGGACTCCGACCAAAGTTCAGTGTAAAGAAAATCAACATTCGCGCTGCTGGCCACGCTGGCTTGGTTCCAGCGGCTGAGATTGTTGAGCAGCACGGAGCGGTTGCCGATCGCGGTCTTCGCATTATTGGCGAAGCTTGCGAGATCGTTTCCCGTCCAGAAGGAGTTGCCGTTAATGTCGTACTGGATGGCGGGATCGCCAAGAGTGTCGATGTGCCAGCCATCGTAAGGAAGATTGTTGAAGAGCTGCGCCTCTCCCTGGGTGCCGTTGAAGAGCAGGTTCTGCCATCCGGGATCGGCAGGATTCATCTCGAGCAACGCCGGGGTGGCCCAGGACTGAGGCCAGCCTGTCGTCTCCGCCTGGTTAGCGGGCGTGCAACTTGCGGCACACGCGGAGGTGAACTGCCCCCAGGCCAGCTGGGCGCCGCTGCCGTCGGTCTGGTAATCGGCATACGCGCCATTCCACAAGTTGTAATTCATAGCCTTCATGCCGTACTGATGTGCGGTGTTGATCAGATTCAAAACCACGCTGCGGTCGATCATCGTATTCGAGAGATTTGGCCATTGGCTATTCGGCGAGTAGGGACGGTGGTGCTGATAGTTCACGTCGTAGAACTGCAGCCCATTGATGTGGTACGTATTGAGCGCCTGTACGATGGCGAGAGCATTGGTGCCGGCGGTAAACTCCGTGACGTAGCCATACCGGGGGAATTTGGACCAATCGCTTGAGACGTCAACCGCTCCTCCGGCCGAGTCGATCTGGGTGTGGTTCTGGTCGACGGCGCAGAGTGAGAGAAGATAACCCCGGTAGTCGATGCTCGGAGGCTGGACGACGAAGGTGAGCGTGGTTGAAGCTCCCGCAGCAAGACTGGAGACTGTCTGGGACTGAGGGGAGCCGATCACGTCGCCTCTGCTGCTCATAGTGAGGTCTATCGAACCCGTGAAGGGGCTTCCGGTATTGTTCTTGAGCGTCACGTACACTGAGACCTTCGCTCCCGGCGAATAAGCGGCCCGGTCATAATTGACAAATTGAATGAGCGGACCGTTGAGTGCACCTGCAAAAGCGATTCCTGCGGAGGCGAGAAGGGAACTGGCTACGCCCACAACAAGGGTTAGCCGCATGAAGAAGGAAAGGCCAGAACGTTTCATAAACACCTCGCATTATGCTTCACGTTGACAAGGATTCGAGTCTCCACAACGTAGAGATCTCTTCGAGAGACTTTTCGCGGGTTTCAGGCAGTTCCAGCCGGCTCCGGCGGCGCCGAAAACAGCTCCGGCGATCATGGCGGCGGCTGCGATCTCGGCCTGCAGATTGGTCAGAAACTGAGCGCGAATGAGCAACAGCCCACCGTTGACTACGGCGGTGTCGAAGCCAAACAGCAGGCCGGAGAGAGCGGCAATAGCCGACACCAACACTGCGTATCGCCTATGCCGCGCCTCTGTGGTCGTCGCTTTTGTCATAACCGGACCGGCGGTCATTCCATCTCCTCAGGATCTCCAGGTCAGCGCCCATCGACGGGCAGAGGGATCGAGGGTCACGACATCGCCCTTGTGCTTGATCTGGACTCCCTCACTTCCGGTCAGGTGGAATTTGCCGAGGGTGGCCGGAACGGAAACAGAAGCGGGATCGGGTCCACTCGCGCGCGCGAAGGAAAGCCGCCATCCCCGCGCGCGATCTAGGGGCTCAAAGTTCAGGTCTACGCGTCCAAAGCGGGTTGGCGTGGCACGGAACTCATAAGGCTTTGCCGGGGCGAGTTCGCCTTCCGTGATTCCCGCGAGAAGACGCAGGTCCGGTCCGTCTTCAAGCGCAAAAATATGGCGTATGTAGCGGATGCATTCGGCGCTGGCCCAGTTGTGAGGCATATCTCCTACATACGATCCAACCAGCGCGTCCTGCAACGGCTGCTCTTCACGCCAGCAGTACTGAGGGCTGGCATGGTTCAGAAATCCGATGAATAAATTATGGGCGGCTTGCCGCATTCCGAGCCAAAGACAGACCTCGGCGACAAAAGGCGCGTTGTAGGTCCACACCGCCTCGTGATGGTTCCATCCGGTCTCCGCGGGAATGCCTTCGCGGCGCACCGCCTCCATCAAAGCGACATGCCCTTTGAGGACCGCATGGTCTGCGGGAAAGACCCGGCCCGGAAAAATCGTATGCGAGAGCGCCCACTGCGCGCACTGCGGACGCGGGCGGTCCCACGGATCGGGGAGACTCCACGCGGGATCATCCTTCAACAGCATGGGGAGATATTGAAACTTGTCGTTGTACGACCGCATCTCGTTGGGAGCGGCCTTATCGAAGGCCGAGTACAGCTCGCGATACAGCTGACTTGCATAAGCAATCTTCGGCAGTCTCTGCTGCTCGCCGGCAGCTCCGATAGCTTTCAAGCCCGCCATCGTCCAAAGCGTATTCGTGAGTTCGTCTCGACTACCGTCAAAGCCGCCGTCGGCGAAACCTTTGGGCAGCAGACCATATCTGCCAAGCGCGCTGCCCTCCGTCCTGGCCCGGGTGCGCAGCGAATCGAGAAACTGGATTGCGGACACCACGTTTGGTTCGAGTTCGCGGAGAAGACTCCAGTCCTGGCTCAGCTCGCACTGCCGGACCAGCGTAAACATGGCAATCGCCGTGTCTTTGTAATGCTCGTTACCGCCGGCGGCGACGATCTGTCCGCTGGGCAGTTGTTTGGCCCAGGTTGTCCTGAGGCCTTCGATGGCTTCTTTGTCATAGCCGAGATAGCGGGCGGCTTCAAGGATGAAGTTTCCGTCGACCACCCAAAGACCGCGGTAGCAAGTGGGCCCGACCTGAAACGTCAACTTGACGTTCTTGACCTCCCGCGCCTGGAGAATGTTGCGGGCGCAGGCGGCAACAAAGTCTCCTTCTCTGCCCGGAATCGTCCATGAGACCGGGTCGCGAAATGCAGACCAGGAGGACCAGAACTTGCGTGCCTCGTCCAGGTGCTGCTCCGGCGCGTCCAATCCCTGCGAGAGCTGCTCTTCTACCTGCCCTGCTTGTGGGAAGCGAAAGAAGGCTTTGTAGGGTGCCGCAACAGTGGCAACGCCTCGGTGTAATGTGAGTTGCTGCTGGGTGTCGGTGTCGACATCGAAGATGGTGGTGTGAACCGTTCCTTCGCTGGGGTTTTGAAATACTTTGGCGACGAGCAGCGGCTTTCCGGTGTTCCGCTGCGAAACGACCAGATTGTTGCCGTCTCGCTTGACCTCGCACTTCTGGATCGTGCGCACCTCAACCAGCGGAGAGACATTCACCGGCTGATCGTGGGTGGGACGGATCTCCATGAGGACGTTATCGACGCGGCCCTCTCCGGGACGATTGGTGGCGAAGGTCGTGAGCGTCATCGTAGCGTCCGCCCTCTCGAGCACAGTGCGAACGATCGGGATCGAAGGCGACTCCAGGGTCTGCGCGATGACCTTTGCCTGCTGCATTCCGTACAAGGCAAAGCTGAACCTGAGCGGGAAGAAAAACACTCCCTTCTCCATGTCGTAACCATAGAGGAGCTCACCGCTTTCGTTAATCAGGCTCTTGTGAGGATCATCCGGGAAACAGAATGCTGTCTGCCGCAACACTGGCGAGAAACGGAAGTCGACCGGAGTCTGCTGACTTCGCACCTCAGGTGCCGGAGTAGAAGATGCGGGAGCCACTGGCTGCTGTACGGGGACCTGAGCCACCGCCTCCGGCAGGAGCACGCCTGAGGTCAAAGCGCCGCCGGTGATCAGAGCCTGGCCAAGAAATTGTCTGCGATTTACGTTTTTCATTCCGCAAATACTCTGACTGCCCTACGCTGTACTTGTCAAGTAATATCGCGTAAACGTTCATAACTTGTGATTGGTTTTTGACTATAAGAGCATTTACTGATACGGTGGTCTCATCAAGACAGTCATAGAATCTCTCATGGAGCGCAGGAGGATGCTGTGGAACAAGGCACGGCAGTGAATTGGGCGACGGGCATGGTCAGCGGACCAGCAGTGCAGATTTCAGCTAAGACTCTGGGTCAAATTCGAGGAATTTTTCACGATCAGCAGGCCGCGCGCCAGTTGCCGGACAACCTGGAACTCTACAGCGTACAAGTCTTCGCCCCGGCCGCGGAGGGTACAGAAGGTGGATTGTACTGGGGTAATACGACACTTCAGCCGGGCAAGATCGGGGACGAATACTACATGACGAAAGGGCACTTTCATCAGATCCGGAATCGCGCAGAGTATTACGCAACCTTCCAGGGAGAAGGCGCACTTTTGCTGATGGGAGACGATCGCGTGACTCGTTGCGAAACGATGCGGCCCGGATCGCTGCACTATATTCCGGGAGAGACCGCGCACCGGGTGGCGAATACCGGAGCTGTGCCATTGGTATTTGGGGCCTGCTGGCCGACCGACGCCGGGCATGACTATGA
This sequence comes from Edaphobacter sp., assembly GCA_965277335.1. Classification (GTDB taxonomy): domain Bacteria; phylum Acidobacteriota; class Terriglobia; order Terriglobales; family Acidobacteriaceae; genus Edaphobacter. The sequence continues at coordinate 109,448 of CBDICJ010000004.1, forward strand.
GACGATCGAGCGCGACGGGTTCAGCGCACGCCTGCTTGATCGTGAAGGACGTCCTGTGCTGGTTCCTCGAGGTTAGGCCATGCAGGTAGTCGCGCTGGATATCGGGGGGTCGCATGCCAGTTGTGCAGTTCTGCGGGATAGGGACCTGCTCGCACGCCAGGAGATAGCGTTAGAGCCTGTGAGTTTCCGCCAGGCGCTGTCCCCGCTCGAGCAGCTAATCCTTGCCGTCACCTCGCAGGCGGGGGTGAAACCTCAGGAGTGCTCCGGCATCGTCTTTGGTTTTCCCGGAATCGTGGACTCCAGGCATGGAACCGTGATCGATACCAATGAAAAATTCAATGACGCGGTGGGTTTCGATCTGCCGCGGTGGGGAGCGGCAGCGTTTGGAGTCCCCCTGTTCCTGGAGAATGATGCCCGGCTTGCCCTGCTAGGGGAGCAGTACTGTGGCGCGGCAGAGGGTGCGGAGGACGCGGTCTTGATCACTCTCGGAACCGGGATCGGCGCCGCTGCCATGCTGGGAGGCAAACCGCTGCGCGGGCGATATGATCAGGCGGGTTGCCTCGGCGGCCATCTGCCGGTGGTGTTGAATGGAAGAAAATGCACCTGCGGGAACATCGGATGCGCCGAAGCGGAGGCTTCCACCTGGGCTCTTCCTACGATTTGTCGTGAATGGCCCGGGTTTGAACAGAGTCAGCTTGCATCCACAGCTCAGCTTAACTTCGCGACTCTCTTTTCTGCGGCGGATTGCGGAGACCGGATAGCCAATGAAGTGCTCGAGCATTGCAATCGCATATGGTCAGCGCTCGCCGTGGCGCTGGTTCATGCGTATTCGCCGGAGGTGTTGCTGTTCGGCGGAGGAGTCATGGCACGTTCGAAGGACATTCTTCCCGCCATCCGCGCCCACGTGCAACGCCATGCCTGGACCCCGCGAGGTGTGGTTCAAATTAAGGCGGCTGCGCTTGGATCGGCGGCCCCTCTCCACGGCGCTGTGCCGCTTCTCAAGGAGATTCTGGTTTGAACTTTGCCGGCTCAACTTACGACCGATTTCCTTTCATAGCAGTTACGCCAAACGAGTCCGATTGTCACCTTGGATGGGACGAAATCGGACAGGCCCTCAAGGCGCCATGCGCGCGGACCGTGGTGGAACTGTACCCCGGTTGCTTCGCAGGCGAGATCGTGACGAACCTTGCTGCTTCTCTGGGCGCGGACCTTATCTTGTGCAGCGATGATGCGCTGCTCAGTCCGGACGATCTCGAGAAAAAGTTCGGAGCCGCCCTTGGTGACGATCCCGTCTTCGCATACATGAAGGGATGGGAACTCAACGATTTCTTTTGTTCGGAGAAGTTGGCGTGTATGCGCCGTCAGGCGGCGGAGGCGAGCGGACGTGTGCTTGTCATAGGAACCGGCGCTTCCCTGATCCTCCCGGATGCGGATCGTTTGATCTACGCCGACCTAGCCCGCTGGGAGATTCAGCGAAGGCAGCGCGCGCACCGAATCGCAAATTTTGGTTTGAGCAACTTCGAGGCTTCCCCGGCTGCGCTCTATAAACGCGCCTTCTTCCTCGACTGGCGAGCCGCCGACCGTTTAAAGGCAAAGCTACTCGACCGCATCGACTTTCTGCTCGATACCAATACTGAGGCGGAACCGAAGCTGATCAGCGGCGATGCTTTCAGGAATGGGCTGCGCGCCGCGGCACGCCGTCCGTTTCGCGTGGTTCCGTTCTTCGACCCCGGGCCCTGGGGCGGTCATTGGATGAAGGAGGCCTTCGACCTGCCGGACGGCCCCCAAAATTATGCTTGGGGCTTCGATTGTGTCCCCGAAGAAAACAGTCTTCTGCTTGGCTTCGGAAGCCGGCGTGTCGAGGTTCCCGCGCTGGATCTGGTGCTGTTCTGTTCGTGCGAGCTTCTCGGAGAGAAGATCGTTGCGGCCTTCGGGGCCGAGTTTCCCATCCGCTTCGATTATCTGGACACGATGGGCGGCGGGAACTTATCGCTTCAGGTGCATCCGCTGCGGCAGTACATCCGCGACAAATTCGGGATGAACTACACCCAGGATGAGAGCTACTACATGCTGCAAGCCGCCGGGGATGCAGTCGTCTATCTGGGCTTCAAGGAAGAGATCGACCGCGAGCAGATGAAGACCGACTTGAGACGCGCACAATGCGAGCAGGATGCTACGTTTGATGCGGACAAGTATGTGAATGCATGGCCTGCGAGAAAGCATGACCACTTCCTCATTCCTGCCGGAACAATCCACTGTTCAGGGCGGAACGGCGTCGTTCTCGAGATTAGCGCCACCCCGTTCGTCTTCACCTTTAAGCTGTGGGACTGGGGCCGCCTGGGCCTGGACGGGCGGCCACGTCCAATTCATCTGGACCATGGGCTCGAGAACCTGCAATGGGAACGAACCACGCGATGGGTGCGCGAAAACCTGATCGGCCTTACCTCGCAGATAGCCAGCTCGGAGCAATGGCGTGAAGAGAAGACAGGTCTGCACGAGTTGGAGTTCATTGAGACGAGGCGCCACTGGTTCACGGGTACGGTGCCGCACGATACCGGCGGTACCGTGAACGTCCTGAACCTGGTCGAAGGCGAGGCGGCGGTGGTTGAGAGTCCAGCGGGCGCCTTCGAGCCATTCGAGATTCATTACGGGGAGACGTTCATCGTTCCCGCACAGGTGGGGCCATATACCGTTCGTCCAGCGCGGCCCGCAGACCGACCATTGGCCACCATGAAAGCATTCGTAAGAGGGACTGCGCGATGACCCAAAACGTGACGGCCAACGCTTTGACGTTGGATGCTTCCGTAAAGCCCGATGAACTGGCGTTTGACTATGGCCCGGGCGTGACCGGCCCTCCGGCAGAGTTTCGCAGGCTTGACGATATCCGGCCGAGCCTTCTCGATCCGCAGTGTTCCGGGCCCGACCCGGTTTATGGTATCGCCATGGATGTAGCCCGGGAGCGCGACCTGCCGACTCTCAAAAAGCGCATGCTCCTCTATGGCATTGTGGTGTACGCCTCAGGACGGCTGGGGAACGAGCCGCCGCGCAGCCAGGGGCACGTGCACGCGATCGCTCCGCATAGCGGCTGGTCCCCGCCGGAGCTCTTCGAGATTCTCGAAGGAAGAGCCATCGTCTATGCACAGCAATACGCGGCTGACGATCCGGGATCATGTATCGCGGTCGTGGCCGAGAAGGGCGACAAGGTCGTTGTGCCTCCGGCATGGGCGCACTGCGTCATCAATGCCGACCCGAGCCGCCGCATGGTCTTCGCAGCATGGTGCGATCGGGAGTATGGATTCGTCTATGACGAGCTGCGCCGGCGCGGTGGAGTGGCATGGTTTCCTGTATTGGCTGCGAACTCCGAGATCGAATGGCGCGCCAACCCCGCCTACCGCGAGAGCACACTGGAAGTTCATTCGGCGCGAGACTACCCCGAACTGGATCTCCTGCCAGAGTCCGGACTTTACGAGCAGTTCCTGAGAGAGCCGGATTCGATCATGTGGGTCTCCGATCCGGGCCGCAAGCAGGCTGTATGGGACGGGTTCAGGCCCTGACGCTAGACGCGGCGGACCGCCACGCCGATTCCGAGGTAAGGAGCGATCATCTCTTTGGTCGCTCCTTTGTCGGTGATGATGAGTTCGCAATCCTTAACCGGACACATCTTCCATGAGGTAACGAGGCCGAACTTGCTGTGGTCGACGACTGCGATCCGCCGCTTGGCCTGCGCAATCATGACGCGATTGACCGCGGCCTCATCGGGACTGTGACAGGTCAGCCCGGCGGTCGGGTCGATGCCGTCGGCTCCTAGAAACGCGATGTCGACGTAGGCGTGTTGAAGATTTTCAACCGCCGTGGGACCAACCAGCGAAAACCAGTCACCGCGCAGATGGCCGCCGGTAACGAAGACCTCGACGTCTTTGCGTTTAGAAAGTTCCATGGCCACATTGACCGTGTTGGTGATGACTTTAATGCCGGCCTCATACCGCAGACAACGTACAACCTCGGTCGCGGTGGTTCCTGGAGTAAGCGCTATGGTGTTTCCATGCTCCACCAGTTCCGCGGCGGCTTGGCCGATGCGTCGCTTCTCTTCCGGATAACGGCCTACAAGATCGACGAAGGAGGCATCTTTCCGGAAGGCCTCGTAAAAAAGCGGTTCAATCGAGACCGCGCCGCCGTGCGTACGACGCAGGAGGCCTTGTTCTTCGAGCTGCTGAAGATCGCGGCGAATGGTGGCGACCGATGCGGCGAAACGCCCGCACAACTCATTGATGCTGACCGAGCCGTGCCGTTGCAGTTCGTGAAGAGTCGATTTGATGCGGCTGGATTGCCGTTCGGAACGGTCGGACATGTCGGCTAAAACACCACCATACCACGGTTGTACAAGCCGACATCCTCCTTTTATATAGTCGTATACAGACTACTTATACCTATTACAATCACCAAGTGTGGTTGTTTGATTGACAAACGATCACAACTTCGCTATGTTTCTTCCGTTACTTGAAAGATGTTTTTCTTGAGAGGCAATCGATGGCGCGAAGCGGAAAATTGCTGCTGCTGTTCTCCCTATGTTTCTGCATGTTCTGGTCGCGAGTCCAGGCGCAGGCAGTCTACGGCTCGGTTGTTGGCACAGTGACCGACCCCAGCGGCGCGGCGGTCCCGAATGCAACGATCACCGCCACCGACATGCAGAAGAACACGACCGACACCGTGAGAACCAATGAAAGCGGAAACTATACCGTGCAGCACCTGATTCCGGATACGTATGTGGTCCGGGTCCAGGTGCCTGGCTTTGCCCCGTTCGAGGCAAAGAACATCACGGTCAACGCGGATACAACGGGAAGAGTGGACATCAAGCTGGCGACGGGAACTGCCACGCAAACTGTCGAGGTGACGACCGCAGGTCCGGTGTTACAGACGGACCGGTCTGATGTATCCACGGTCTTAGATAGCCGTCAGACCGAAAACATACCGAACCTTACACGCAACTTCACGTCGTTCGAGTTGCTGACGCCGGGTACGCAACCTCTCACATGGGCGCACGCTGCCGACGAAAATCCGGAAGGAAGCCAGCAGATCTCGGTTAATGGCCAGCTTCCCTTCGAGACCGATTATCTGTTGGATGGTACTGAAAATCAGGACCCGAATCTCGGTATTATCGTGATCAATCCGCCGTTGGATTCGATTGCTGAAACCAAGATCACCACTCAGAACTTCGATGCCGAGTTTGGAAAGGCCATCGCGGGAGTAGTCGCGGCCCAGACCAAGTCCGGCAGCAATAACCTGCACGGCAGCGCCTTTATTTACCGGCATAGCGATGCGCAACTGGCTCGCGATCCCTTCACTCAATATGCTCCTGATCCAGCGACGGGCCGGTATATTCCGCCTGTGCTCTACAGCCAGTTCGGCGGATCGGTTGGCGGTCCTTTGATCAAGAACAAGGTTTTCTTCTTCGGCGACTATCAGGGTGTCCGGGAGAAGACCGGCGCCTCGTACTTCGAGACTGTTCCTACGGCACTCGTCCACTCCTCCTGCAACTCGCCGGCGGGTTGCAACCTCAGCGAATACGATCAGCAGGGACAGGGGCGTATCTACGATCCGTCCACAAATCTGAATAACCCAACTGCTCCGCGCCAGGCTTTCGCCGGGGACATGATCCCGACGCCCCGCCTCTCAGCTCCCGCTTTGAAACTGCTGAACCTGATCCCCGAGCCGAACGCGCCGGGCATCAATTTCAACTATGTCACCAGCGGATTTGGCACTTTTAATACAAATGCCGCAGATGCGCGCGTCGATGGCCAGATCAAACCCGCCTTTCATACGTTTGCGCGGTACAGCTACTTCGGTTCGCTCGAATATGGACCTACGGTGTTCGGTGCTGCCGGAGGAGCAGGTTTCGGTCCCGGAGGGTACGGCGGTACTGCGCGAGGACGCAATCAAAGCGTAGCCACTGGAGGAGACTATGCCATCAACGATCACCTGCTTACGGACTTCCGCCTCGGATTCTTCCGGCTCCGCGTCCTTACCAGCAAGTACGACGGTTCTGATGCTTTTGCGACCTCCCTGGGTATTCCCAACCTGAACACAACCAGTCTGAATGGCGGAGCTCCGGGCTTTTTCATCGCCGGCATCTCCGGTCTGGGATCGAGCGAAAACGTAAATTTCTGCAACTGCAATCTCATCCAAAAAGAAAACCAGTTCCAGATCGTCAATAACTGGACACGGATTCTGGGCAATCACACAATCAAGTTCGGAGCGGATCTGCGTTATCTGCAGCAATACAGGGTAGAGGGCTACCCGAACCAGACTGGCGAGATCTCTTTCGGCGCGACTGCGACAGGAAATCCCGCGCCCACTGTAGGATCACCGGTCGGTGGCCTTGGGCTGGGAACTTTCCTGCTCGGTCAGGTCACCAGCTTTCAGCGTTACGTGCAGGCGACGGCGAATGCGGAGGACCGGGAGAAGCAGATCTTCAGCTATGTTCAGGATACCTGGCGCGCCACCGACAGGCTTACCGTGAGTTATGGGCTGCGTTGGGAAATATACTTTCCGGAAACCGTGAACGGGAAAGGAAAAGGAAGCCTGCTCGACCTTAATACCGGAAACATGCTTGTCGCCGGGTATGGCAACATAGGGACTAACTTTAATATTGGCCCTTCGTTCCGTACCTTTGCTCCGAGGCTCGGGCTTGCTTATCGCGCCACGGATAAGACTGTAGTTCGCGCTGGTTATGGCCGCAGTTACGACATAGGTATGTTCGGCTATATCTTCGGAGAAGGTCCAACCGAAAACCTGCCGATTGTGGCGAACCAGTCGATTAACCCATCGAGCGCTTTTACCGATGTCTTCAATCTGGCCGATGGTCCCACTTCGGCAGTGATTCCACAGGTGCCGTCGACTGGTATTCTGCCACTGCCGGATGGGATCAGTGCAAGAACACGTCCCTTCAAAATGGTGATTCCGACCGTCGATGCGTGGAACGTGACAGTCCAGCAGCAACTTACGCCGACCATGTCGTTCTCGGTAGCCTACGTCGGAAGCAAAGGCACGCACAACTTGTTCGATGGGGGAGGCAGTTACAACCCCAATCAGCCGACAGTGGTCGGTTATGCCGCGGGATTGAGCCAGAGTCAGCGCCGTCCCTACTTCAATAAATTCGGCTGGACGCAGGATCTTACTTACTTCAATGGAGGCAACAACAACACCTACAACTCTCTCCAGGTAAATCTCAATAAGACCTTCAGCAATGGCCTTCAGTTTTTGTCGAACTATACCTGGTCGAAGGCCTTGGGCTACCAGGCCGACTACTTCGACATCGATCCCCGGATCAACTATGGCCCAAGCTCTCTTAACCGGGGGCAGGTCTTCAACCTGAGCGGCATCTACGAGCTTCCGTTCGGGCGAGGCAAGGCGTTCGCGCCAAACGTCTCTGGCTGGCTGAATCAGGTCATAGGCGGTTTCACGCTCAACGGCGACGCGACGTGGGCCGGCGGCCTGCCCTTTACTTTGGGCTATGCGGAGTGCTTCCGCGAGATTGATGTGGGTCCATGCCGGCCGGACAGGATTCGTGACGAATCGATGCACGCGGGCAGCTTCAACCCCACGGACCACTCCGTCACGTACTTCAATCCGGTCCAGCCATTTACAGGACCAGGAAATGTCTCGGGCGGCTATTCCGAACCGCTTCCGGAACACTTTGGCAACATAGGGATTAATAGCTCGGTCGGCCCCAGATTTTTCAACACCGACCTGGCGGTCAACAAGGATTTCACGCTGCACGAGTCCTTGAAGCTACAGCTTCGCGCCGAAGCCTACAACGCATTCAATCATGTGAACTTTGGAAATCCGAACTCCTGCATCGACTGCGTAGAATCGGTCAATCCCGGGAAGATCAAGGATATTCTTTACAGCGGCCCATTTGGAAACTCGATGCGGCAGCTTCAGTTCTCTGGGAGAATTATCTTCTAGGCTACGCGTTCGATGGTTACGGATTCGAGGACGACTGGGGTTTTGGGGCGGTCCTGGCCGTCTTTGCTGACCTTGCTGATTTTTTCGGCTACGTCGTAGCCTTCGACGACTTCGCCGAAGATGGTGTGTTTGCCGGTGAGCCAGCTGGTGTCGGCTACGGTGATGAAGAACTGGCTGCCGTTGGTATTGGGGCCGGCGTTGGCCATGGCGAGTTTGCCCTTCTCTTGGAAGCCGTGTTTCGAACCTTTGGTTTCGTCGGCGAACTTGTAGCCGGGCCCGCCCATGCCGGTGCCTTCGGGGTCGCCGCCCTGGATCATAAACTGGGGAATGACGCGATGGAAGACGGTGCCGTCGTAGAGCTTTGCGCCTTTTTTGCTGCGGCTGTTCCACTCCTTGGTGCCTTCGGCGAGGCCGATGAAGTTGGCTACGGTCTCGGGGGCGTCCTTTTCGAAGAGCTCGCAGACGATGGATCCTTCGGAGGTCTTGAAGGTGGCGTAGGTGCCGGGTTTGGTGGGCATGTCGATGACTCCTTGCGTAACGGGTTGAATGAGTTGGTTTAGAGGAAGCATCTCCGCCGGTTCGTGTGCGTGGCGTGGAGAGCAGAAGGTCAGTTGGATGGCGGGGCGGGTGGAGCGGCCGCGGCTGGCGGGGTCGCGGGTGGGGGCGGCATGGGCTGGCCTTCGCGGACGATGGTGACGCGGTCGATGACGACGGGGGTGATGGGCTTGTCGCTGGAGTCGCGGTCAATGCGGGCAATGGAAGCAACGAGCAGGACGGTGTGGGCGTCGCACTGGCCGAAGATGGTGTGCTTGCCGTTGAGTTCGGGAACTTCCTTTTCGGTGATGAAGAACTGGCTGCCGTTGGTGCCTCCGCCGGAAGGGCCGGGGCCGGCGTTGGCCATGGCGAGGCGGCCGGGCTGGTCGAAGGTGAGGGAGGGATCGATCTCGTCCTGGAAGAAGTAGCCGGGGTCGCCGGAGCCGTCACCCATGCGATCGCCGCCCTGGATCATGAACTGCGGGATGACGCGGTGAAAGGTGGTGCCGTTGTAGAAGGGCTGGGTGTGCTCCTTATTGAGGGTTTTGGGGTCGGTCCAGTCTTTGGTGCCTTCGGCGAGGCCGATGAAGTTGGCTACGGTGACGGGAGCTTGCTTGTCGTAGAGCTTGCAGGTGAGGCGGCCCATGGAGGTATCGATGACGGCTGTGGGGCCGGTGGGAGCTACGGGCGGCGCAGCCTGGCTGGCGGTGCTGGGCGCGTCGGGAAGTTGGTCTTGAAGCTGGTTGGGGGGTGAGGATGCTGGCGGGGTCTGAAAGGGTGTTGCTGTCTGGGCCGGTGTTGCTGTCTGGGTCGGTGTTGCTGTCGCTGGAGTTTGAACGGGGGGCGACTGGGTGGGTGCTTGGGCGTATGCCGATCCGGTGAAGACAAGGGCGAGAGCGAAGGTGCAAAAGATCATGCGGTGTGTGGCTCCAACGTCTTGGTTCCAGGGAACAGGCTATCGTGTTCCAAAGAACAGGCTATCTTTGTTCCATAGAACAGGCTATCGCAGACGCGGTCACGGAGCAATTGGCGGTACCCGCTTCTTGAGAGCTTCGTTCGGGCGTAATGAAAAACAGACAACGGAAGAAGCGAAATGCGGAGATCTCTCCACTGCCGTCCGATAAAGCTACACGGCTTACCACCCCTTTAGCGGGGGATCGAATCGTCTCTATTCGGTTTCTTTGTCTGGATTTGGAGTTTCGGCGGATGACGATGGGTGAAGTATTTGGTTCGGCTGCTGCGGAGCGATCTCGGTGTTTACGGGCTGGTCGCCGAAGTCGCGCGCGCCGTAGTCATAGTCGTTGCCGCCGAAGGTGTTTTGCGGAGTCTGGGGAAGTTTGGTGCGCTCCTCGATGTTGAGTTCCCAGCCTTGCTCGTGGGCGTATTCGCTGCCGAGTCCTCTGGTGTGCTCGCCGAAGCCGCGGGGCTCGGCCGAAGCTGCGGGTTTTTCCTGTGGTCTTTCGTTTGCTGCCATGATGTGTCCTCCCGGGATGAGATGAGGGTGAGGCGTGGAAGTTTTCCCGTTTGCGATACGCGTGCCGCAACGGGAATGTATGTGGGACAAGAAGCAAATAGCTGGTGTATCGAGCAAACAGCAGATCCTTCAATTGCGCTCTCGCGATGAGACTGCGACAGGCTTCGCTTAGGATGGCGATGTCAATACGCGCTAGAAGAGGCGGCGCATGAGGCTGCGGACCAGTTCGAGGGAGCCTCCGTAGACGACGTGGGCGGCCCAGTGCTGGAGATGGTCGGTGGCCGGCGTTTGGTTAGGAGGCGCGGAGAGCCGGAAGGCGGGAACGGCGACCTCGTCGGCGGCGAGGAAGAGCAGGGTTCCGAAGGCTGTGCCCGCGCCAGTGGTGACCTCCGGCAGAAATTCGGAGGTGACGCCGTAGACGACGCCCATTAAGGTGCCGAAGGTGTAGTGAACAGCCTGGCCCGCTTTTTGCTTGCTGTCTTTATCGAGCTGGTTGCCGGTGGCTTCGGCGGTTTTGCGGGCGACCTTCTCGGTGGAGCCTTCCTGCTGCTGGGACTTCTGTTCGGACTGGACCTGTTCGTGAGCGATCTCCCACTCGGACTCGCCGTGGGCAAGCTTGATCTGCTTCTCGGCGGCCTTTTGACCGGCGGAGCTGAGCTTCTGGAACTGATCCATGATCAGGGTTGCGGTGATGCCTGCGGCGACTCCGGTGACGATTCCGCGAAGGACGGAAGGACGATGCTTGTGCATGGATGACCTCACTTGGGACCTGAGATGCGAAAAGACTTAGCGGGGGCGTTTTTTGCATCCTAAAGAGCAGGAACACCAGGAGGTTTTCGAGATGGCGAAGTTTGCGTTATACGTGGAGTTGAAGGCGAAACCGGGCAAAGAGGCCGATGTGGAGGCTTTTCTAAAGCAGGGAGCGGAGATGGCGAAGGCCGAGGCCGGCACCGTGCACTGGTATGGGTTCAAGGAAGATAAGGGCGGCGTGTTTGGAGTCTTCGATACGTTCAACGATGAGTCGGGGCGGGAGGCTCATATGAATGGTGAGATCGCGAAGGCGCTAACGGCTAAGGCGGGCGAGATGTTCGCGGAGGCGCCGAAGATGCACAAGATCGAGTTGGTTGGCGAGAAGTAGAGTTGTCTTTATCGAGGCAATGCAGTGGGATCGGCGGCAGCCTGGACATCGCGAAAGGCGCGGAGGAGGTTGCCGCCGAGTAGTTTGTGCATGTCTTCGGCGGAGTAGCCGCGAGCCATGAGCGCGGCGGTAACCTTGGGCAGGTCGGCGGCAGAGTCGATGCCGGCGGGTGGGACGGGGATGCCGTCAAAGTCGGTGCCGATGCCGACGTGGTCGATGCCGGCGATCTTAATGATGTGGTTGAAGTGTGCTATGAGTGAATCGAACGGCGCCCGTCCGATCTTCGCGGCAAACTCGCGGTCGATCTTATCGGAGGCGGTGTAGGGGACGGGCAGACCTTTGGCTTTGTATTCGGCTTCGAGGACGTCTTGGGCTTTCTTGCGCTCGGGTGCCTGTGCTGCCCAGGCTTTGCGCCAGTTTTCGTCGATGAAGCCGGGGAAGAAGTTGACCATGACGACGCCATTGTTTTTAGCCATGGCGCGGAGCATCTCGTCGGTCATATTGCGGGGAGAGTGAGTCAGGGCTCGGGCGGAGGAGTGCGAGGCGATGACGGGGGTGCGGGTGGTGGCGATGACGTCCCAGAAGGTCTTGTCGGAGACGTGGGAGATATCGACCAGCATACCGAGGCGGTTCATCTCCTGAACGACTTGCTTGCCGAACGGGGTGAGGCCGTTGTGATGGGGAACTTTGGCGTCGTCGATGTCGCCGGAGGAGTCGGCCCAGGCGTTGGTGTTCGACCAGGTGAGGGTCATGTAGCGGACGCCGAGGCGGTAGTAGTCGCGGAGGAGGGCGAGGGAGTCGTCGATGGAGTGCCCGCCTTCGATGCCCATGAGGACGCCGAATTTGTGGTTGGCGTGGGCGGCGACTATATCGTCCGAGGAGAGGCAGAGCTGGAGTTTATCGGGGTGCTTGCGGACCTGCTCAAGGGTGCCGTCGATGAGGACGAGGGTGCGGCGAATGGCCTGATTGCCGGGGAACTGGGCGGGATCGACCCAGATGGAGAAGAACTGCGCGGCGAGGTTGCCTTTCTTCGCGGAGTCGTAGTTGAGCATGCCGCCATTGAGGGGGTCGGTAAAGTTCCAGTGCTCGTCGACGAAGCGCTGGGGGGTGTCGGCGTGGGTGTCGATAACGATGGCGGACTGGTGGACGGCGGCGGGATCGTGCATGGATTTGGGGGACTGCAATTTCGATGTGGCGGGTGTTGTCTGGTGCGGGTTGGGCTGGGAGGAGTTCGTCTGCGTATGGCAGAGGGTTGCGCTTGCCGCCAGAAGTCCGAGGGAAAACAGATGCCGTGTCTTCATCGTGAGCTTTATTCTTTCATGGGGCAGAGAGCAACCTTGCGCCTTGCGCCTGCCATCTGTTCAGGGAGAGGTGAAGTATGGCACAAGGTTTGGATTCAACGAAAGATGGAGCACGCCCTTCCCACGAAGCCATCGAGTCGGAGTCGCCAGCGACCGAGGCTGGGGAGACGGATCAGCAGAAGATGGATCACGCCGCGATGCAAAGCGCAAAGCGCGCCGAGAACAGGATTCGGTCCAATGAGGATACGACTCCGGGCAACTCGATCTTTACGAAGTAAAGCAGTTGAAGGAAAGAGAAGCTCCGCTAATTAGCGGGGCTTTTCTTTGTGGGTAGGCGTACAAAGCCAAACGCGGGAATCTCTCGCTCCGCGACGGACTATGAGACTGTCCGTCGCTCCGGTCGAGATGGACATTTTGACAGGTTCTTTTATAGAGCTTCCGCTCCGGCTTCCGCGACCGCCTGATCCTGCTTGCCCATGCCTCCGCTGACGCCGATGGACCCGATGACCTGGCCGTCTTTCTTGAGCGGGATGCCGCCGGCAAAGATCATGACTTTGCCGTCGTTGGAGGCGTGAATGCCGAAGAACTGGTCGCCGGATTGAGAGAGGTCGGCGAGCGCTTTGGTTTCGATGTCGAAGGCGCGGGAGGTCCAGGCCTTTTTGATAGCGATGTCGATGGACCCCAGCCAGGCCTTGGGCATGCGCTCGAAGGCGAGGAGATGCCCCCCGGCGCAGCAGACGGCGATGTTCATGGGCTGGCCGATCGATGCGGCTTTCTTGACGGCTGCGGCAATGACGCGGCGGGCGTCGGCGAGTTGGACGGACTGGACGGTCTGGAGTGTTGCGGTGCTCATGAGGTTCCTCCTGGGATTGGGCTTGGGATTGGGTATACGTGCGCGCCAGACAGTTGGATGCAGGCGATGGAGGAGGGGCGAAGCCGTGGGTGGTATGGATGTGCGGCTCATGCGTTTGTTTTTATAAGAGTATTGAATTGCATCCCGGCGGCGGCTGGGTGCATCGTAGTACGCGAGCCTGAAAGCGACGATCTGGCCGATACCCCCTTTCAGGAGATCTTTATGCGTATGTTGGCCAGTTCGCCGGCGAAGACATCTTTCTTCGCTTGTCTTACTCTTCTACTTGCCTCGCCTTTGTGCGCGCAGACAAACGTTAATGGAGCCGCTGTGGCCCCGCTCACCCCAGGTCAGATACAGCAGATGCTGGACCCGCAGATGGCAACGGTGGTTCAGTTGTACGACGTCATCAAAGGTACCCCGATCATCAAGCTGACGCCCCAGGATGCGCGGCAGCAGTTTGCCGCACAGGACGCGGCGAAGATACTTGCGCGCGCCGTGTACGGGCAGGAGGCGCAGATGCCGGTGGGTAAGGTGCAGGATGGCCTGACCATCGATGGGCCGAACGGCAATCAGATTCCGATTCGGATCTATACTCCGCCGGGCAATGGGCCGTTTCCTGTGATTCTTTACTTTCATGGCGGCGGCTTTGTGATTGCCACGATCGATACCTACGACGCGAGCGCGCGGGCGCTGTGCGATTATGCCAGGGCGCTGGTGGTTTCGGTGGAGTACCGGAAGGCCCCCGAGGCTCCGTTTCCAGCGGCGCTGAACGATGCGATTGCCTCGTACAAGTGGGTGACCAGCCGCGCGGGCTACTATGACGGGATTGCTTCGAAGGTGGCTCTGGCTGGCGAGAGCGCGGGCGGCAATCTGGCCGCGGAGGTTGCGATCGCGGCGCGCGATCTTGGTCTGCAGCGGCCGACGCACCAACTGCTGATCTATCCGGAGACGAGCACCAATCTGAATCAGCCCTCGGACATTCTGTTTGAGAACGCGAGCAATCTGCCGCTGAGCACGCCTGCGCTGCCTTACTTCGCGAAATTCTTTATCACCAATCCAGCGGAGGGGGACAATGACCCGCAGATCGCTCCGATCGATGCGAACCTGCATAATCTGGCGCCTACGACGATCATCGCGGCGCAGCTCGATCCGCTGCAAAGCGATGGGGCTGCCTATGCGGCGAAGCTGCAGGCATCGGGGACCCCGGTGGTGTATCAGGAATACTTCGGCGTGACGCACGAGTTCTTCGGGATGGGCGCGGCGGTGGACAAGGCGAAGGCGGCGGAGCAGTTTGGCGCGGCGCGGGTGGCTGCTTCGTTCAAGTAGGGCTGATTCGGTCGCGGAAGAAGAGGAGCGTGCTTGAGTTCGTCCGCATCGCGGCTTTGGCTACCTCGCGAAGAGGTCTTTGACTTGCTGGATGAAGACGTCGCGTCCCATGTCGCTGATGGCTTCGGTGAGAGGGAGCTGTTTGGGGCAGGCCTGGACGCAGTTTTGCGCGAAGCTGCACTCCTGCACACCGCCGCCGCCGGAGAGAGCGCGAAGACGCTCTTCCTTGAGGACGGAGCCGCTGGGGTCCATGTTGAAGAGCTTGGCCTGGGCGATGGTGGCCGCGCCGACAAAGCCGGTGGCGTCGTTGAACTGGGGGCAGACCTCCATGCAGATGGTGCAGGAGATGCAGTTGGAGAGGGGATAGCGCTGCTCCTGGATTTGAGGCGCCTGGCGCGGTCCGGCTCCCAGATCGTAGGAGCCGTCGATGGGGACCCAGGCTTTGACCTTCTTGAGGTTTTCGAAGAGGACGGAGCGATCGACGGCGAGGTCACGGATGACGGGGAACTTGCTCAGGGGGGCGAGCGTGATGGGCTGGTCGGGATTGCCTTCGCGCAGTTTATCGACCAGGGCGGAACAGGCCATGCGGGCTTTGCCGTTGATGAGCATGGCGCAGGAGCCGCAGATCTCTTCCAGGCAGTTGGCGTCATAGGTGATCGGCGTGGTGGCTTTGCCTGAAACGTCGACGGGGTTGAGCGCGATCTCGCCGAGCAGCGAGGTAATGTTCATGTTGGGGCGGTAGGGAATCTCAAAGGTCTCGGTGCGCGCGGGGGTGTCGGGGGTGGCTTGGCGCTTGATCTGGACCTTGATGTTCTTAGGGGCGCCATTAGTCTTTTGCGTTCTGGTCTGTGCGCTTGTGTGTGCGCTCGCTGTTGCGTCTGCCATGCTGTTGCTCCCTAGCTTCCACGCTGCCCTCCGGGGTGGTGACCGGGTGAAGGCCCTTGTTACGCAGTGCTTGCCTGCGGCCGTCGATCCATGCTCCGAGAAGGACAAAGGAGGCGCAGAGAACGGCGGCTATGACGGTGATGGCGATGCCCAGGGTGCTCATCGCGGGTTAGATGACGAAGCAGCAGGCCGGGAGTGCTTAGGAGAGCGTTCCTGTGCGGCCGGTGCGCTCCTTCTCCATGGTAGCTACGGCGATGCCTTCTTCCTCGCTGACCGGCGGACGGCCCTTGAGAGCCTGGGTGCGTTCGCGGGCTTTGAGGCGAATGCTGTAGACGAACATGTACGCGATTACCAAGGCGAACACGGCCGCCAGGACGTAATACTCGATTGGGTCGAAATGTGCGAAGTTCATGCATAGTAAGATGCTGGCCGTGCGTTATAAGGAAAGCTGGAACTGGGGACAGACTTCCCGGTTAAGCGCTGGCGGCGTAGTTGCGCGGGCGCGGTTTGAGGAGACTCGTGTCTACGCCTTCCAGTTCGAAGGCGGGGGCGCGGTCCTTATAAGACGCTTTGGTGGTTTTGAGGAACTTTTCGTCGTTGCGTTCGGGGAAGTCGGGTTTGTAGTGGGCGCCGCGGGACTCGTCGCGAAGGCGCGCGCCCTGAACGATGACGCGGCCGAGCTGAAGCATGTTATAGAGCTGGCGGGTGAAGGCGAAGCTGGTGTTGGCCCACTGGCTCTTGTCGGAGAGGTTGACGTTGCGATAGCGGTCGAGGAGTTCGACGATCTTGGCGTCGGCTTCGTCGAGTCCGGCGTTGTAGCGGATGATGGTGGCGTGCTTGGTCATGGTTTCGCCGAGTTCGCGCCAAAGCTTGAACGGGTTTTCCGTGCCTGCATTGTTGAGCAGGAGGGCGTTCTTTTCTTTCTGGCGCTGGAGTTCGGCGGCGTGGCCTCCGTCGCCTTCGGCTGCGGGGAGGGATCTGGCGTAGGCCATGGCGTGGGGGCCGGCGACGAAGCCTCCGTAGATGCAGGAGAGCAGGGAGTTGGCCCCGAGGCGGTTGGCCCCGTGAATAGAGTAGTCGGCCTCGCCCGCGGCATAGATGCCGGGAATGTTGGTGCGCTGCTCGAAGTCCACCCAGAGGCCGCCCATGGTGTAGTGCATGCCGGGAAAGATCTTCATGGGAACTTCGCGGGGGTCGTCTCCCACGAACTTTTCATAGATTTCAAGTATGCCTTCTAGTTTGCGGTTCAAAGTCTCACGATCGATGTGGGTTAGATCAAGGTAGACCATGGGCTGGCCGTCGATGCCCATGCCGTGTTCGTACACCACTTTGAAGATGGCCCGGGTGGCTACGTCGCGCGGGACGAGGTTGCCGTACTTGGGATACCACTCTTCGAGGAAGTACCAGCGGTCGGCCTCGGGGATGCTGCGGGCGACGCGCTTATCGTTCTTGTCGCGGGGCACCCAGACGCGGCCGCCCTCGCCGCGGGCGGACTCGGACATGAGGCGGAGCTTGTCTTCGCCGGGGATGGCGGTGGGGTGGACCTGGATGAATTCGCCGTTGGCGTAGAAGGCTCCCTGCTGGTAGAGCGCGGATTGGGCGGAGCCGGTGCAGACGACGGAGTTGGTGGACTTACCGAAGATGGCTCCGTTGCCGCCGGTGCAGATGATGATCGCATCCGCCGGAAACGTTCGCGTCTCCATGGTGCGGAGGTCCATGGCGCAGATGCCGCGGGCCGCGCCTTTGGAATCGAGGACGGCGGAGAGGAACTCCCAGCCTTCGTACTTGGTGACCTTGCCTTCGGACTCGAAGCGGCGAACCTGCTCGTCGAGGGCATACAAAAGCTGCTGACCGGTGGTGGCTCCGGCGAACGCGGTACGGTGGAAGAGGGTGCCCCCAAAGCGCCGAAAATCCAGTAGACCTTCCGGCGTCCGGTTGAAAGGGACGCCCATGCGGTCGAGGAGGTCGATGATGGCGGGACCCTGGTCGCACATCTGCTTGACGGGGGTCTGGTTGGCAAGGAAATCGCCGCCGTAGACAGTATCGTCAAAGTGGGCGAAAGTGCTGTCGCCCTCGCCCTTGAGGTTCTTGGCGGAGTTGATGCCGCCCTGGGCGCAGACGGAGTGGGAGCGCTTGACGGGAACGATGGAGAAGAGGTCGACCTTGCCGCCGGCTTCGGCGATCTTGATGACGGCGGCGAGACCGGCGAGGCCGCCGCCTACGACGATGATTCTGGGGGTTGCTGCTGCCATTTGCGTGAATACCTCAATGATAAAAAGCTAGCTTGCCGATGCAGATTCGTCGGCGACGATTTGCCACTGGCCGTTTCTCTTGACAAGGGTGGCGAGAAAGCGCGACCGGGCTGTGTACGGTTTACCGGAGCTGGTCCCAGAGACAGTGAGTACGCCGGAGAGAACTGCTGTGGTGCCGATCAGATGGGAGTGCAGTTCGACGACGTCCATTTGTGAGTAAGGCTCATCACTCTTGGCTTCCGCTAACTCTGCTGCCTTGTTGGCCAGCTTGCCTTCTCCGTTGAGTGTTGAATAATCATCTGCGATGACGCGGTTGAGTGTTGCGAAATCCTTTGCCTTCCAGGCCGCTACGTATTGCAGGTAGGCCGTCTCCGGATCGTTGTGTGCCGTGACGGATTGAGCCAGCGAAAATCCACCGAGGGCTGTTCCAAATGTGATTAGCGCTAAGCATCTTGCGATCGGTCGTTTCATAACGTCACCTCAACGGAAGATAGGAACTATTGCGGCGCTATTTGGCCCGGCTGCGTGGGGTTAGTTGAGTTCGGCGGCGCAGTGCTTGGCGCGGGCAGGGTGACGCCAGCGGGCTGGGCGGGCATGACGTTGGCCGGGGCGTTGGGGTACTTCCAGACGACCGCGTAGATGCTGGTGAGGCCCATGAAACAGAGGGCTATGCCGAAGACGGTGCAGACGTAGCCGAAGCGCTTGCGGGCGCGCTCGCCGGGAGTGATGCCCCATTTGGCGGCGAAGAGCCAGATGCCGTAGGCGAAGTGCCAGGTGGTGGCGATCATGGCGATGACGTAGATGGCGAGCATCCAGGGGTTAGAGAGTTCAACCTGAACTTTATGAAATGCCGCCCCGGGGTTCTCGGGAAGGGAGATGCCGCTGAACCGTTGACGCCAGACATGCTGGATAATGTAGGCGAAGGCGATGACGCCGGTGACGCGCTGGGCGATGTACATCCAGTTGCCGGCCCAGGGGTAGAGGTTGACGTTGACGCGGCCGCGGAAGGTGATGAAGAGCCCGTATCCGGCGTGGAAGGCGAGGGGGATGAAGATGAAGGTCCACTCCAGAATGCGGACCAGGGGCAGGGCGTTGAGGAACTTGACCTGCTGGGCATAGGCGAGGGGGCCGTTGATGGTCTCGAAGTTGGAGACGATGTGCTCGATGAGGAATGCGCCGATGGGGATGATGCCGGAGAGCGAATGCAGCCTGCGCCAGAGGAAGGAGTGACCCTCGTTGGCGCGGAGTGGCTGCACGCCTTTGAGCGGGGGTGTAGCAGGAGGTGCGACGGTGGCCATGGGTGCTCCTTGCGCTACGTTGGTGGCACTGACGAATCGGAAAAACAGTAGCACCGCGATTATTCCGCCGCGGTCTGGCCAGCGTCAAGGAAATGGCCCGGCTTTGTGCGTTTATCGTCGCGATTGTGCGATTAAGTTGATAGCCGCTGAAAACGCCTGGTCTGGATTTGAGGAAGCAGGATTTTGAGGAGAGCTGCGAAAGCTCGGCCGCGATGACTAAAGGTGAGCTTGATATTGATGTCGAGCTCCGCCATGGTCTTCTGCAGGGAGGGCAGATAGAAGTGGGGGTCGTAGCCGAAGCCTTCGGCGCCACGCGGGGTGGGAAGGATCTCGCCTTCTATGGTGCCTTGCGAAGTGCAGAGGATTTGACCGTCGCGGGCGGCTGCGAGCGCGCAGCGGTAGCGGGCGGGGTGTGGGCCGGGGATATCAGCGAGGGCTTGCTGGAGACAGAGGTTGTTGCGCTGGTCGGTATTGGCGGAGTGCGAGACCGGGAAGTCCTGATCTTCGGCGTAGCGAGCGGAACGGACTCCGGGTGCTCCTTGGAGGACGTCGACTTCGAGGCCGGAATCGTCGGCGATGACGATCTCGCCGAGGGCATGGTGCGAGTAGAAGATGGCTTTGAGGCGGGCGTTGCCTTCAAAGGTGGGTTGGTCTTCGGCGGGGGCGGGGATGTCTTTAAGGCCGGGGAGTGGGGCGAGGGAGATGCGATTCTCTGCGGCTGCTTCGAAATCGCGGAGTTTGCCTGGGTTGGTGGAGGCGATGTAGAGGTTCATGAATACTTTCCACGATAAGTGCTCATCTGTATATTCTTCCCTCATGAGAGTAAGCCGGATCGCACTTTTTATTCTCTTGCTTTTGTCAGCTTCGGCCGCCATTGCAGACGACGCAGATTTATGTGATTCGCACAGTTGGTTCCAACAAAATTCTCTGTCGAAGAGAAGCGCTGCTCCGTTGATATGCGAGGGGAGCTTGGATGCCAGCTTTGACCGTAGGAAGTCTGCCCTTCATAAGCTTCGTCAAGTGATCAAGATAAATCCACGAGGAGCCGAGGCATACCAAGCGCATGAAGCTCTGTTCTCACTCTTTTTTCGAGCAGGGGAGTATCGCGAAGCATCGGACCAGGTCGACGCCATGCTGTCGTTAAAGCCCGAAGCGGAAGATGTTCTCCAAGAGCGCCCTTTGATCGTCGGCCTGAGCCGGAACCCTGATCAGTCGGGTAAGGCGAAGCATTCCATACTGGCACAAAGCAACATCGGAGATGGAAACGCACACTTCCCCGTTCAGGTGAATGACAAGCCGGCACTCTGGTTTATGGATACGGGTGCGAGCATCTCCGTGATGAGCGATGCGGAGGCCGCCGCCATGGGCCTTGAAGTGCATTCGGTAGAGTCTGAAATGGCTGATATCACCGGCAGAATGATCTCCTTCAAAATTACTGAGGTCGGCAAGTTGACCATTGGAAAAACTCATCTGAAGCATGTCGCGTTTATCGTGCTTCCGCACAACCAGCCACCTTTTGACGATATTCCTACCGAACAACAAGCTCTGCTGGGAATTCAAGTGCTACGGGCGCTTCGGAGTGTTCACATCAGCAAGATGCAGCAAGTCGAGATCGGAGGTTCGGAAAAGGACGGCGCATCTTCAAGCCCGCTTGCCTTCGATCAAGCTCAGCCCATTACGCCGATGGACTTCGAGGGCAAAGACCTCAATTTCACTTTGGATACAGGTGCGGAGCACACGACGCTCAACCCGCACTTCGCAACAGCTTTTCCTGAAACTATAGCCCACGGTGAAAAGAAGGACCATACTCTAACCGGAGTCGGAGGAAGCTTGGCTGTACGCTCCGTGGTTATTGAGAGGTTGACGTTTACATTGGCAAGAAAACCGGTTGTTCTTTCGCCTGCCAATGTTCTTCTTCAGAAGACGACAGACACCAGCGGATGGGCTGCCGGTAATCTTGGATGGGACTTGATTCGGCAGACGGAACCTTTCACTATCGACTTTCGCAAAATGCGACTGTTCGTCCGCTGACTTACTACCGATAAAGGCAGCGGACCAGTCGCGATAGGTCGGTGCGAAGTGCTGGGCAAGGCTAGCGACGTTTGAGGGCTTCAAGCTCATCGAGAGTGCGGGGCCAGTCGGACTTGAGGAGGCGAGAGAGGCTGCGGTCGGCCAGGACCTTGCCGCCGGTCTGGCATTGCGCGCAGTAGTTGGTCTCGTTGTCGGCGTAGCGGATGCGCTGGATCTTTTCGCCGCAGCGGGGGCAGGGCTGGTTGAAGCGGCCGTGCACGGCCATGTCGCTGCGAAAGGCGGTGACCTTTTCGGGAAAACCGAATTTTGCTTCGGCCTGCAGGCGGTCGATCCAAAGCTTCAGGGTTTTGCGAGTTGTGGTGAAGAGCGTTGCCCATTGTTCGGGGCTGAGTTTGTGGGTGAGGGCGATGGGAGAGAGCTGGGCGGCGTGCAGGATCTCGTCCGAGTAGGCGTTGCCAATGCCGCTGAGAATGCGCGGATCGGTGAGGGATCGCTTAAGGGTGCGGTTTTCGGCGGTCAGGGCGGCACGGAAGTGGTCGAGGTCGCAGGAGAAGACGTCGATACCGCCGGGGTCGAGGTTGTGCAGCGCCGCTTCGCCGCTGAGGATGTGGAGCGAGGCGCGGCGCTTGCTGCCGGCTTCGGTGAGGACGAGAGAGCCGTTGGGGAAGTCGAAGGCGGCGAGATTGTTTCTGCCGGCGAGCTTCGCTCCGGACGCGCGCCAATGAAGACGGCCGGCGATCATGAGGTGAAGGACGAGCCAGAGGTCGTTGTCGAAGCCGATGGCGATGCGTTTGCCGATGCGGCGCAGTTCGCGGACGGTATGGCCTTCTACGCTGGCGACAGGCGGCTGCGCGGTGCGGAGAAGGAAGGCGCTGGCGATGCGGATATGTTCGAGCGGCTGACCGACGATGCGTGGTTCGAGCGCGTGGAGGCAAGCGGCAATGTCGGGAAGCTCCGGCATGGGTGTCCGATTGCATCTTGATCCAAAGACTGCCAGTTTTGCAACTGCCCGTTTGCGACTGGCAGTTTCGGAACTTAGGCGCTTGGTTCATTGAAGAGAGGAGATTGGGCTGGCGGGTGTTCGGATTCGCCGGAAGATTCGCGGAAATTGCTTAGGCCGACGCCGACGAGACGGTAGCGCTGGCGCGGATCTGCGTTGACGCGCTCGCGCAGTCCGAGGGCGATGAAGGTGAGTTGGTCGCAGGAAGACGGAGGCAGCAGGGGAGTGTGACTGCGCGTGAGAATGCTGAACTCGGCCGTCTTCAGCTTGAGGACTACGGTGCGGGCGATGCGCGCTTCCTTGCGCGAGGCATTCCACACCTTTTCGGCGAGGCGGAGGATCATGGGTTCGGTCTCGGCCAGGAGGACGTCGCGGTCGAAGGTATCTTCGGCGGAGATGGACTTGATTGGCCGGTCCGGAACGACGGCGCTGTGGTCGATGCCGCGGGCGAGCTCGTAGAGCCGGAGACCGTACCGCCCGAAGCGGCTCTCCAGCATGGGCAGATCTTTTGCTTGGAGGTCTGCGACGGTTTGAATGCCTAACTGCTCGAGCTTCTTTTCGGTGACTTTGCCGACGCCGGGGATGCGGCCTACGGGAAGGGGCAGGAGGAAGGCACTGACTTCTTCGGGCTGAATGACGAAGAGGCCGTCGGGCTTGCGCCAGTCGGAGGCGATCTTGGCGAGAAACTTGTTGGGCGCTACGCCGGCGGAGGCGGTGAGGTTCAGTTGCTCGCGGATCTGCCGGCGGATGGCGCTTGCTACCCGGGTTGCGGTGGGCAGGCTGGTCTTGTTGTCGGTGACGTCGAGGTAGGCTTCGTCGAGGGAGAGCGGCTCGATGAGATCGGTGTGTTGCCGGAAGATCTCTCGCACGAGATGCGAGACGGCGCGGTAGCGAAGGAAGTCGGGCGGGACGAAGATCGCAGCAGGGCAGAGGCGCTCGGCGAGGATGGCGGGCATGGCGGAGCGTACGCCGAAGGTCCGGGCCTCGTAGGAGGCGGCGCAGACGACGGAGCGGTTGCCGCGCCAGGCGACGACGACGGGTTTGCCGCGCAGCTGCGGGTCGTCTCGCTGTTCGACGGAGGCGTAGAAGGCGTCCATGTCGATGTGAACGATTTTGCGGTTGGCCATTCTGGGGATATCGTATGCGTTTTCCGGTTTATCAGCGTGGGCGGGAGGGCTGAAGCAGGAGTTTGACGTGCTCCTCCGCCCATGCGCTTTCTTCAGAAAAAAGCCCCGGAGCGGATGGACTCGCTTCGGGGCTTGGCTTTGATTGTGGAGCGGTTTCTTAGTACATACCGTCCATGCCGCCGCCGCCATGCTGATGTCCGCCGCCGCCCGATTCCTTCTTCTCGGGGATGTCGGAGATCATGGCTTCGGTGGTGAGCATGAGACCGGCGATCGAGGCTGCGTTCTGGAGCGCAGTGCGCGTGACCTTGGTCGGATCGATGACGCCAGCCTTTACCAGATCTTCGTAGGCGCCGGTTGCGGCGTTGTAGCCGTAGTTGTTCTCCTTCGACTCGTGGATCTTGCCGATCACCACTGCGCCCTCTTCGCCCGCATTCGAGACGATCATGCGCAACGGCTCTTCGATGGCGCGACGGATGATGTTGGCGCCGATCTTCTCGTCGCCTTCCAGGCTCTTGATCACGTCTTCGACCGCCGAGGTGCAGCGAACGAACGCCACGCCGCCGCCCGGAACGATGCCTTCTTCGACAGCCGCGCGGGTCGCGTGCATGGCATCTTCGACGCGAGCCTTCTTTTCCTTCATTTCCGTCTCGGTCGCCGCGCCGACCTTGATGACGGCAACGCCGCCAACGAGTTTCGCGAGCCGCTCCTGCAGCTTCTCGCGGTCGTAGTCGGAGGTGGTCTTGTCGATCTGCGCGCGAATCTCCTTCACGCGGCCTTCAACGTCGCCGTCCTTACCGCCGCCGTCGACGATGGTGGTGTTGTCCTTGTCGATGGTGACGCGCTTGGCGGTGCCGAGATCTTCGATCTTGACGCCTTCGAGCTTGATGCCGAGGTCTTCGGTGACGGCCTTGCCGCCGGTGAGGATCGCGATGTCCTGCAGCATCGCTTTGCGACGATCGCCGAAGCCGGGAGCCTTGACCGCAGCGACATTGAGGGTGCCGCGCAGCTTGTTAACTACGAGGGTGGCGAGCGCTTCACCGTCGACATCCTCGGCGATGATAACCAGAGGCTTGGCGGTGCGGGCGATCTGCTCGAGCAGGGGAAGCAGGTCCTTCATGGAAGAGATTTTCTTCTCGTAGATGAGGATGTAGGGATTCTCGAGGGCGACTTCCATCCGCTCGGCATCGGTGACGAAGTAGGGCGAGAGATAGCCGCGGTCGAACTGCATGCCTTCGACGACGTCCAGCTGGGTCTCCATGGTGCGGGACTCTTCGACGGTGATGACGCCGTCCTTGCCGACCTTGTTCATGGCTTCGGCGATGATGGTGCCGATCTGCGAGTCGGAGTTGGCGGAGATGGTGCCGACCTGGGCGATCATGTCGCCAGAGACGGGCTTGGACAGCTTGCTGAGCGCTCCGCCAACGGGAAGCCCGTTCTCATCGCGCTTGCCGATGATGGCCTCGACGGCCTTATCGATGCCGCGCTTGAGGGCCATGGGGTTCGCGCCGGCGGCGACGGTCTTGACGCCTTCGCGGTAGATGGCCTGGGCGAGTACGGTCGCGGTGGTGGTGCCGTCACCGGCTACGTCGGACGTCTTCGAGGCGACCTCGCGAACCATCTGCGCGCCCATGTTCTCGAGCGAGTTCGACAGCTCGATCTCCTTGGCCACGGTGACGCCGTCTTTGGTGATGGTCGGCGATCCGAACTTCTTCTCGATGACGACGTTGCGGCCCTTGGGACCCAAAGTCACCTTCACTGCGTCCGCCAAAATATTGACGCCGCGCAGGATGGCCTGACGCGAATCTTCTCCATGCAGAATCTGTTTTGCCATTGTGTTGCTCCTGTTACCGGCTCACAAGCCGATCGAATGTGGTTGGTGATGCACTAGCGATGTGTCTTACGTTTTTGCGCTTGAGGCGGTCTTCGGCCGTTTTTGCGCCGAACGCGAAGTTCACTTTTTGATGACGCCGAGGACTTCTTCTTCGCGCATGATCAGAAACTCTTCGCCATCGAGCTTGATCTCGGTGCCCGAATACTTGCCGAACAGGATGCTGTCGCCAGCCTTGACGTCCAGCGGGAACACCTTGCCCTCGTCGTTGGACTTGCCTTTGCCGACGGAGATGACTTGGCCTTCCTGGGGCTTTTCTTTTGCGGAATCGGGGATGATGATGCCGCCGCGGATGCTTTCGCCCTCTTCAATGCGCCGGACCAGAACGCGGTCGTGCAGCGGGGTAAACGATGTTGTTGCCATACTTTACGTCTCCTTGATAAGTTTGGCGAACGGAGTTCCGTCCGCTGTGTTGGTGCGGCAAGCTGGGGTGGAAACACCCGCAATCCGCCGCGAAATGGCTCGATACTAGCCGTGCTAACGCGTAAATAACGTCACTTTTGTGCGCATGAAGGGCCGAATTGTTAGCACTCCAGCCCTTCGATTGCTAACGATAGTCGGAGTGCCGCTCGGTTGTCAACTCGCCTGTGTGAAATATGAGTGAAACTCACGCAACCTTGAGTAACGCAATCCTGGAGTGACGCAATCCTGAGTGACGCAACCCTGGAGTGACGCGCTCGGATCTGCCTGCACCCTTGTTCCTCCGCTCCAGGTCTCTGGCTCCCGAGTCGCTTCGGAAACGTCGTAGAATACCTCCATGCTGCTTCGTCGCACGCTCGTCGCTCCTCTGGCTGTTTTCTTTGCCGTAGCTCCAGCCGTTTGCCTCTCAGCGCGGGCCCAGAACGGTTCGCCGGAGCACCGCGGGCGCAAGTACAAGGCTCCGCCCGCCACCTCCCGCATCGAGGTCGAGGTCACCAAAAAGTTCAACGGCAAACCGATCATGAACGCCGCCGTGGTCTTCGATTCCACTTTGGATGGCAAGGACGAGGGGAACCTTGAAGTCAAGACCGATCCTGACGGGAAGGCGGCGATCGATATCATTCCTACCGGCAGCACGGTCCGGGTGCAGGTGATCGCCACCGGCTACTCGACCTTTGCGCAGGAGTTTCTGGTGGACGGCCCGACGAAATCCATCTCCGTGGCGATGATTCATCCCCAGGCGCAGATCTCGGGCTATGTCGATAATCAAGGCAAGCCGTCGACGATGAAACCGGGGGTGCAGGAGCCGGTACGACCTCCGTCACCGGCGGCCAAGCCGGCGCCACAGCCGTAGGTTCAACCGCAGCATTCGCAGGATGGCAGGCGTTCCAGGAGAGAACAGGCAACAACAAAGGCGGAAGGCGGGGATGGATCGTGTGCGAAGGCCCACCCATGCGATGAGACTGCATGAATGGGGCACCCGGTCTATGATGGCTTGTTTGGAGGAGTGGACAGTGTGCGAAGGCCCACCCATGCGATGAAGCCGCATGAATGGGGCACCCGGGAAGGACTGTTTTGTGAAAGGGAGGTTGAAGATTTTAGACGCAGTCTCTAAACAGCCTCTCAGGGGCAAGACCGTGCTGGTTACCGGCGCGGCGAAGCGGATTGGCCGGGCCATTGCCCTTACGCTGGCCGAGGCGGGGGCCAATGTGGCGATTACATATCTCGCTTCGCAAGCGGAGGCGGAGGCGACCGTGCGGGCGTTGGCTGACTACGATGTCGATGCGCAGGCGGTGCGATGCGATCTGCGCGATCCGGAGAGCATTGAGCAGACTGTGGCTGCGGTGGTTGAGGAGTTCGGCAGGCTCGACCTGCTGGTCAACAATGCAGGCATCTTCGAGTCGGTGGCTCTGGAGGATATTTCCGCAGGGCAGTGGGATGCGATGTTTGCCACGAATACCCGCGCGCCGTTTCTGATGGCCAAGGCGGCGCATCCGCATCTTCGGGCGGCGCGGGGACGGGTTCTCAACATCGGCTCGCTGGGCGGGCTGCATCCCTGGGCGACCCATGCGCACTACTGTACGTCGAAGGCTGCGCTGCATATGCTGTCGAAGACGATGGCCAAGGCCTGGGCGCCCGAGATCAGCGTCAACTGCATCGCTCCGGGAATGATTGTGCAGGGCGAGGTGGATGAGGGCTATGAGCAGTTTGCGCGCAAGACGCCGATGCAGCGCAATGGAACTTCGGACGATGTGGCGGCGGCGGCGCTGTTCTTTGCTACGGCGCCGCATTTTATTACAGGACAACTGCTGGCCGTTGACGGCGGCCTGGGATTGTAAAAGATGCTGTCCTGCCGGACGGGCCGCCTGCTCGGCGGGAGGCCACTTCGTGGCGGGTATACCCCTTCGGTCGGTCCTCCCGTTGGTCGGAGGGAGAATTCTGCCGGCGACCAACGGGAGGCTCACTGAACTCAACTCGGCAACACAAGGTATACCTGTCACGAAGTGACCGCCCCGCGCGTAGCGGGCCCGTCCGGCAGGACACCAGCCTCTACCGGCCGGTCAGCCTCTGCCACCAGCTTTTGGGAGCGTCTTCTTCGTAGAGATTGAGCGGCTCCATCTGCGGCGGCATGGGCTTGCCCAGGAAAGCGGCGAGCGGGTTGGACACGCACAACAGATGGGCGTAGTCGGGGCCATACTTTTTAGCGACCGCGTCGAAGGCTTCCTGCATCTTCGGCGGGCGGGAGGCCAGGTTGTGCGCGTCGGTGGCAAGGAAGTGGACCCAGCGGTTGGCGAGCAGATCGTGCGCCATGCGTTCGGCGTGCTTGCCCATGCGGCCTACGATGGAGCCGGCGGTGACCTGCACCAGCACTCCGCCTTTGAGCCAGTCCACGAGCCTGAGACGATCGGTTTGCAGGGTTGGGTTGCGCTCGGGATGGGTGAGGATCGGGGTCAGGCCGGCAAGCTGCAGTTGATAGAAGATGTCGGTCAGGCCGCGGGGCAGGCCGTAGTCGGGAATCTCGACGAGCAGATAGCCGAGGCCGTTGATGCTGAAGCGGGCGGGATCGACCTTGGCTTCGAGGATGTTTTCGTACGAGAGGTGGAAGTCGCAGCCTTGACCGAGCTTCAGGGCAACGGATTCGGTGTCGAGCAGGCGTTGCAGTTCGGCGATCTTTTCGGCGATCTTCTCCGGCTCGTAGGCATACTTGCCGTTCGCGTGCGGCGAGCAGACGACATGGCTGATGCCATCGGCCGCGGCCATCTTGGCCATGGCCAGGGAGGTGTCCAGGTCAGGAGCGCCATCGTCGAGGCCCCAGAGAAGGTGATGGTGAATGTCGATCATAGGTTCACAAAATCATAGGGTCACAAAATCATAGGGTCACAAATCATAGGGTCACAAATCATAGGGTCACAAAATCAAAGGGTCACAGGAACATAGGGTCATAAGAATGCCGGCTATCGCGCGGCGGCGAGAGAGTTCGCCATGGATTGAAACAGGAGCAAGCCATCGGCGGACCCGAGCAGCGCCTCGCTGGAGCGGTCGGGGTGCGGCATCAGGCCCAGGACATTGCGACCTTGATTCAAGACGCCGGCGATGTTTTCGAGCGAGCCGTTGGGATTGGCAGCGGCGGTGACCTCGCCCTGCGGCGTGGCGTAGCGAAAGGCGATGCGGTCCTCGGATTTCAGAGCGGCCAGGGTGTCGGCGTCGCAGAAGTAGTTGCCTTCCATGTGGCCGATCGGCATCTGGAGGACTTGTTCCGGCTTGAGGCCGTGGGTGAAGGGAGAGTCGACAGTCTCGGCGCGCAGATAGGTTTGCTTGCAGATGTAGCGCTGGTTGGCGTTGCGCATGAGCGCTCCGGGGAGCAGGCCGGCCTCGCAGAGAATCTGGAAACCGTTGCAGATGCCGAGGACGAGGCCGCCTTCTGCCGCAAACTTTTTGACGGATTGCATGACGGGGGCGAATCTGGCGATGGCGCCGGTGCGGAGATAGTCGCCGTAGGCAAAGCCGCCGGGGACCAGGATGGCGTCGCATCCCTGGAGGTCTTCCGACGCGTGCCACAGATAGGTCACAGGCTGATGGGCGATGGCCTCGACGACGTGGTGGGTGTCGTGGTCGCAGTTCGAACCTGGGAAGACGAGGACGCCGAACTTCATAGGTTAAGGATAGCACTGGCGAAAATGAGAAAGGCCGACCGCGGATTACGCGGAATCCGCGAAGGCCCACCCATGCGATGAGGCCGCATGAATGGGGCACCCGGTCTGTGGCGGCTGCGTTGGAGTATGGGATAGTGCGAAGGCCCACCCATGCGATGAGGCCGCATGAATGGGGCACCCGCTCTATGACGGCTGCGTTGGAGTATTTGGAGAGTGCGCGAAGGCCCACCCATGCGATGAGGCCGCATGGATGGGGCACCCGGTCTGTGGCGGCTGCGTTGGAGTATTTGGAGAGCGTGCGAAGGCCCACCCATGCGATAAGGCCGCATGAATGGGGCACCCGGCGCTACGACGGCTGCGTTGGAGTATCTGGACCGTGCGCGAAGGCCCACCCATGCGATGAGGCCGCATGAATGGGGCACCCGGTCTATGACGGCTGGTGCCATACTTAAAATTGGACTATGCGAAATATCCACGCGACGACACATCTCAAGACGGCGGGCGGAGCGCTTCTGCACTGGTGGCGCGCGGCGACGCTCGATGCGTTGATCGTGGGCGTGCTTTGGCTGGTGGGGCTGGAGCTGATTCGGGTTCCGTTTGCGCCGGTGTGGGCGATTCTGGGAGGGCTGCTGCAGATTCTTCCGACGTATGGCGGTATGATTGCGTTGATCGGGCCTGTGCTGGCGGTGGCGTTCAGCGGACACGATGAGTGGCGTCTGGGCCTGGTGCTGGGGCTGTATGGGCTGATCGTGATTTTGGAGGGGCTGGTGATTGGGCCGTATGTGCTGCATCGCACGACGCGGGTTCCGTGGTGGGCGGCGTTTCTGGGGCCGATCGTGCTGGGGATTTTGATTCCGTTCTGGGGCGTGCTGCTGGCGCCTCCACTGCTGGCGGTGGTGTTTGCGTTTCGCAAGCCTCCGATTGCCGGGGTTCGCTGAGTCAGCCTTCGAGTTTGTAGCGGGTCTCGGAGAGGCGGTAGAGCGGACGCCAGACGAGGCGGTTGATGGTGACGACCATGAGAGCCATGACGATGGTGGCGAGCAGCAGAATCTGGAACTGGCCGCTGTCGGTGGCGGCGCTGATGACGGCTCCGAGGCCTACTGTCTGCAGGGTCTGGTTCTTCAGGCGGAAGTATTCGGCGATGATGCTGGCGTTCCAGGCTCCGCCCGAGGCCGTGACCATGCCGGTGATGAGGAAGGGAAAGATTCCGGGGAGGATGACAGTCTGCCAGCGCTGGAGGGTGGTGAAGCGGAAGAGGGTGGCGACCTCGCGCAGGTCGGAGGGGATGGCCATGGCGCCGGCGATTACGTTGAACAGGATGTACCACTGGGTGCCGAGGAGCATGAGGGCGATGGAACCGATGCCCATGCCTCCGCCGATGCGAATGAGGGCGAGGAGCAGGACGGGGAAGAGGGCGGTGGCGGGGACCGAGGCGGCGATCTGGGCGAGAGGCTGGGCGATGCGGGCGAGGCGGGGATGAAAGCCGATGGCGACGCCGGCGGGGATGGTCCAGGCGGCGGCGAGGATGAGGGCAACGTTGACGCGGAGGAAGGTGGCCAGTGCGCCTTTGAGGATTTCGACGAACTGCGATCCGTGGACCTGGCGGAGCAGGGTGAGCGCTTGCCAGGCGGCGTAGAGCACGGCGACGGAGATGACGAGGAGGAGCAGGCCGCGCAGCCAGATTGCTGAGTTGCCGCGGTGCGGGACGATGTTTTTGCTCTGCGCGGAAGGCTTTGCGGTTGCTTGCTCGCGGTCCTCGCGGTCTTCGCGGTTATGGGCCAGGCGGCGGTAGATGTTTTCGCCGATGGGGACGACGGTGTGATTGCGTAGGGCGCGAAGGCCTCGGGAGTGCTGCAGGAGATGCAGGAGGGGCGAACGGATGCGGGCCGCGCTTTCGACCTGCTCGAATTTGAACTTGTCGCTCCAGGCGATGACGGGACGCCAGATGAGCTGGTCGGTGGCGACGATGATGGCGACCATGGTGAGCAGGCCCCAGGCGATGGCGATGTAGTTTCCGGTGCCGGCGGCGGTCTGGAGATAGGATCCGAGGCCCGGGAGGCGGAAGTCGCGGGTGCCGAGGACGAACATCTCGCAGGCCATGAGGAAGAACCAGCCGCCGGCGACCGAGACCATGGAGTTCCAGACGAGGCCGATGGCGGCGTAGGGAAGTTCGAGCTGGAGGAGGCGCTGGAGGCGGGAGAACTTGTAGATGCCGGCGGCCTCGGAGAGCTCTCGCGGGATGCTTTTGATGGAGGAGTAGAAGCTAAAGGCCATGTTCCAGACCTGGCCGGTGAAGATGAGGACGATGGCGCCCATCTCGACGCCGATCTGGCGGGTGGGGAAGAGGGCGACCATGGCGAGCATGACGCCGGGAAGAAAGCTGAGGACGGGGATGGATTGGAGGATGTCGAGCGCGGCGAGCATGAGGGCTTCGAGGCGCTTGTTGTATGCGGCGAGGTATCCGTAGCCCACGGCGAAGAAGAGGCTGAGGAGGTAGGCGAGGCCGATGCGCACGACCGAGTAAAAGGCGTAGAGGGGCAGGGCGCGGGGGGATTGCGAGATGGCGATCTCGGGCTCGGGATGGCCGAACCAGTAGCGCGCGATGACGACGATGCCGTAGAAGCAGGCGAGGCCGATGCCGGCGACGCAGAGGTCGAGGACGAAGGGCCAACTGCGCTCGAGGACCTGGGATCGCGACAGCGTCTCTCGATTGCGGATGCTGAGAAAGCTGTCGGGCAGGTTCATCAGGCGTCGATCTCCGCGGTGGCGGCGGCTATGTCGCGATGCGTGGTTTCGGACTGGATGAAGCGGCGGCGGGAGGCGTCGAAGTCGAAGAGCTCGGCGTAGCGGCCCCAGTTGATGGCGGTCTCGAGCTGGCGGAGGGTCTCGTCTTCGCTGAACTGCTCGTCGAGCATGTCGTGGAAGAACTCTTCAGGGACGCTGCGGTCGCTTTTGGATTCGATGGCGCGGACGATCTGGCGGAGCAGGAGAACGTTTTCGACGGCGGCGTGGCGGAAGAGCTCTTTCTGGCGGAGGATCTCGGAGTTGGCGTACTCGGCGCCGGTGGCGGTGATCTCGGCGTCGCCTTCGGTGACCTTGAGAAATCCCAGCAGCTGCGCGGCGTCGACGATGGGGAGGAGGTCGTCGATCTGGAAGGCGAGATCGTCGGCGAGGCGGTAGATGTCCTCTTTGCCGCTGTGGTCGAGAACGAGCTCGAGCAGGCCGGCGATGCCGCCGGGACGGGCGTGGGGCAGCATCTGGTAGTGCATCTGGCGCTGGTCGCGGACGGATCGTCCGGTGGAGGTCTGGGGCAGGGCGGGGGGCTGGGCGTCGGGCTGGGTGAGCACCTTGTAGATGTAGTCGACCAGTTGGGTGAAGGCGGTTGCCTTGCGGTCTCTGGGATGCGGGATGGCGACCTTGAAGTCGGTGCGGACGTGGCCGGGATTTCGGCCGAGGACGATGATGCGGTCGGCGAGCAGAACCGCCTCTTCGATGTTGTGGGTGACGAGAAAGATGGCCTGGGTGGGGATGGTCTTGTTCTGCCAGAGCTCGAGGAGTTCGCTGCGCAGGTTCTCGGCGGTGAGGACGTCGAGGGCGGAGAAAGGCTCATCCATGAAGAGCACCTCGGGCTCGACGACGAGCGCGCGGGCGAAGCCGACCCGCTGCCGCATGCCGCCGGAGAGTTCCTTGGGGAAGGCTGCCTGGAAGCCGTCGAGGCCGACGGTGTCGAGGATCTTCATGCTGCGCCTGCGGCGTTCGGCGGCTTCCATGCCGCGGGCCTTGAGCGGAGCTTCGACGTTTTCCAGCACCGAAAGCCACGGAAAGAGGGCGAAGCTTTGAAACACGATCGATACATTCACGTCGGCGGTGGCGATGGGCTTTTCGTGCCAGAAGACCTGACCCGCGGAGGGAGACGACAATCCCGTGAGCATGCGCAGCAAGGTAGATTTGCCGGATCCGGATGGACCTAAAAGAGCGACGATCTCTCCAGCGCCGATCGAGAGATCGGTAGGCGAGATGACCTGAATCCGATTTTCGCTGGGCTGAGCGTAGTATTTCTCGACACGTTCGGCGCGGATGATGGCTGGCTGCATAAAGAGTTTTGTAGTACAGTATGCGTTCCTGCGGGATATACCGGTTGTTCCTCAACCAGGTCTGCGCTCAGCGTATCATTACCAGATAGACGTTCAACAAACGAACCCAGGCAGACGAACGACAAACGAACGCGCGCGAACGCAATATACAGAATTGAATGTTGAAATTTGAATTCCGGGGATACACAGCATGGCAGATCCAACATCGACCTCTACACCAAAGCCCAAAGTATTGGTCGCCGATGACGAGCAGGTCATAGCAAACACACTTGCAATTATCCTCAACCAGGCGGGCTTCGAGGCACGAGCAGTATTCAGCGGCGAAAAGGCGGTCGAGGCACTGGAGAGCTTCCAGCCCGATATGCTGATCAGCGACGTCATCATGACCGGCATGACGGGAATCGAGGCGGCGATCCTTACCCGGAACAAATTGCCGAAGTGCAAGATACTTTTATTTTCCGGGCAGGCGGCTACGGCCGATCTGCTGGAAAAGGCTCGCGCGCAGGGCCATGAGTTCGAGATTCTTGCCAAGCCGGTTCACCCGACGGATCTTCTGGCGAAGCTGCGGGGCTGAGACGGTTTGTTCCGGTTACAAATCTGTAAGGCCCACTTTTGGGATGAAGCCGCAAGGATGAGTCAACCGAAGTCGGAACGGGGTGGAGAGTCTTAGTAGAGAAGCAGGTTTCTCCACTTCGCTGCGCTCCGGTCGAAATGACGGCTTCTTGCGGGTTTGGACAGTATGCGAAGCCCACCATGCGATGAGACCGCATGAATGGGGCACCCGGTCTATGATGGCTTGTTTCGGGTTTTGGACAGTGTGCGAAGGCCCACCCATGCGATGAGACCGCATGAATGGGGCACCCGGTCTATGATGGCTTGTTTCGGTTTTGGATTGTGTGCGGAGGCCCACTCATGCGATGAGACCGCTTGAATGGGGTACCCGCTCTTCTGCTCCGGGCGTCAGGAAGTGGGGGAAGGTCGTTTTCTTTGTTTTACCTGGATGGCGGGGACTCCGGCGTAGACGGTCCATGGGTCGAGGTTGCGCGTGGCAACCGAGCCCAGTCCGAGTACGGCGCCTTCGCCCATGGTGACGCCGGGGGCCAGGGAAGCGCGCGCGCAGACCCAGGCGTAAGGGCCGATGCTCATGGCAAAGGCGACGAGCGGAAATGCGGGATCGTCGTAGTCGTGGGTGGCGGCGCAGACGTAGGCATCCTGCGACAGGATGGCATGGGAGCCAAATGTAACCGGAGCAGGATTATAAATTTCGGCTCCATCGCCGGCGGTCACCTGATCGGCGCAGATCAGGTTCCAGGGCGCCCAGACCTTCGACTTGGGATAGAAGTGGCAGTTCGGTCCCATCCGCGCTCCGAAACAGCGAAGCAGGAACGCTCTCCAGGAATGTAACGGACGCGGTGACAATCTATAAAGCACGGCCCAGCAGATATTCCAGACGAGCCTGCGCAGGCGGTCGTGGAGCGAAAACGCCGGGCGGAGATAGGGATCGGCCGCGGTCTCAGCCGGGATGTGCTCTGCTGCGTTGTAGTGAATCTGTTTTGGCATAGGCTCGAGACTCTATTCCGCATCGACCGCGGTGGGCGTGAGAACCGTCGCTGTGCCAAACAGGCGGATGATGGCTTTGGCGTTCTCCCGCATATCGTAGCGGCGATGAAAGGTCTGTAAGGCGAGCTCGGCCATGTGCTGCCGCTGCTGGATGGTCATGCCGATCCAGCGCTCAAGCAGGCGCAGGGTTCCTTCGGCGGTGTCGAGTTCCATCAGGCCCGCGCCATCGTCGGCGATGTCTTCGGCGATATTGACCTTGTCGGCGAGAAGCACCGGTTTGCCGCAGGCGAGGGCTTCGGCGACGGCGATGCCGAAGTTCTCCTGGTGGGAGGGGAGGATGAAGGCCTCGGAGGCGAAGAACGCGCCCCACTTGGCGTCTCCGGTGATCATGCCGGGCCAGAAGATACGGTCTCCGACTCCGAGCTTTGCGGCGATGGACTTCAACTTCGCGCTCCACAGCTGCTGATCCGGTCCAGCCATGACGAGATACAGATCGGGATCGTCGGCGGCTACCTTGGCGAAGGCCTCGACCAGCAGATCGCAGCCTTTTTTGCGGTGGATGCGGCCGAGAAAAAGAAGAAAGCGCTTGCCCCTGGCTTCGGGACATTTGAGGAAGAAGGCCTGCCTTTGCGCCTCGGGGTCGCCATTGGGGCCGCTGGCGCCGTAGGGCACGACGTAAGCGTTCCAACGATGGATCCAGAAGCTCTGCTCGGCCAGGCGTTTTTCCGCCTTCGAGGTAAACAGAACACGGTAGGCGCCGCGCAGAATCCAATACTCGGCGGGCACCCAGTAGAGCCACTTCTTAATGTGCTTCAGGGGAAACGCATGTTTGAAGTAGGGGTCGAGCATGCCATGGGTAAAGACGACATACGGAGTGTTGCCGGCCAGGGTGCGCCAGGCCGCAAAGCCGCAATACTGCCAAAGCCCGTTGACGACGACGCCGTCGAAGCGATGCCGGTTGTCTCGCAGCCAGGGCAGCAGCCTGGAGTTGAAGCCGTAGGTGGTACTGGTGGGGCCGAGAGCGTGCACGGGAAAGCCGACGTCGTTGAGGTAGGGAGCGGAGGGATCGTCGAGCGTGACCACCTCGCCGGTGTAGCCGATAGGGCCGTAGCTGAGCAGCACCCGGACGGACTCGGTCGGTCCGCCGGCGGCTGGGTCAAGGGTTCCGATGATGTGAAGAATACGCATTCTTGGCTGGTGTCCGACTGTTCCCCGACTGTTCGAGGATAGCAGTTGCATGCGCCTGGAACGATCTCTACGGGAAGGTGCGCGGCATCCGCTTTGAATCTGTTCAAAAACAAAAAAACTTAACGCCGATTTTCTCCGATGGCACCGATTGGTAAGCAGGCCGATAGCGGATTTCTTCGCTGGGACTAAACAGCTGGGACTAAACAGCTGGGCTGCGGAATGACAACCCAAAGAACAGGCAGCGACGACGAAAGAAAGTGACTCTCGTAGTTTTAGGGAAGCTCTCATTAAGTTCTGGAAGCGGTCGATATACGGCACCGAATGCGATCTGTCGAGCAGCGGAGGAGCAGGACAAAAGCGAAATGCGGGGATTTCTCCGCTCCGCCGCGCGATGAGACCACGCGGCTCCGGTCGAAATGACGATTCCCAATGTGTCTTGGAAGTAAGGAGGAGACTTATTCAGAGGTTCTTTAGATAGGCTCTTTGGTCCTGCGGGTCACGTGCGCGATGGCTGACTTCAGGCCCTGGATATCCTGCTCGAAGCTCCACGGTTTGATTCGCTCCCGTGCTCGATCGCCCATCTCGGCGGCCATGCCTGGCGTGGTCACGACTCTTCGCAAGGCGGCGGACAGCGCGGCGATATCGCCGACGGGAAAGACGCAGCCTTCGACGCCGTCGGTGATGAGGTCGGGCTGGCATCCGACGTCGTCCGAGACGATGACGGCGCGCCCAGCGTTCATGACTTCGTTGACGATGAGACCCCAAGGCTCGTCCTGGGACGGCAGCACGAAGACGGTCGCGAGATCGAAGAATGCGGGCAGCTCGGATTGGTTGCGGAAGCCGCAGAAGCGGACACTGCCGAAGCCGCTTTCGCGGGCGCGGCGCTCGAGATGGGGCCGCTCCGCGCCGTCGCCTACGATGACGAGATAGGGGTGCGGTTCGACTCCGGGTTTGGGAGCGAGGCGCAGATAGGCTTCCAGAAGGTCCGCGCAGCGCTTCCTCGGCTGCAGCTTGGAGACGAAGAGAATGACGGGCCGGGAGGCATCCAGTTGCAGATCGTGCAGCAGTCGATCTCGCGAAGCAGCGGCGGCATGGCTGCGCGCTTCGAAGTAGGTGTTGTCGACCGCGTAGGGCATCCAGTGCTGTGGAAGCTGCTCGCCGAGCTGCTCGCGCCAGTAGGCGGCGTTAAGAGTGCCGATCGGCAGGACGGCGTCGACGAGATGTCTGAGTGCGCGGAAGAGCAGGCGCTTCGCAAGGCGCCTCCAGACGCTTGGCTGCTTAGGCCTCTTATATCCACTCTGCCGCGACTCGGCGCGCAACAGGACGGGAATTCCGAGCGCTTTGGCGGCGAGCATAGCCTGCAGGGCGTTGAGGGTGGAGTAGCCATGCACCCACAGGACATCGAATCTGTTTGGGAATCTGTCGGCAACGCCTTTTTTCCCCTTCAGCCGGCGGAAGATGCCGTAGTTCAAGGGACTGGTCACGCCGGTGCGGCCCTTATCGCGCAGGGTGGGCAGGAACTCGTAACGGTATCCGTCGAGCAGCGGCACGTCCCAGCTCACGTCGACTCCGAATCCTTTGTCGACGTAGCCTGTGACGGAGAAGCCGGAGCCGAAGAAGACGGTGAGGTCGATATCTTTTTCTTGCGCGATGCGCCGCAGCAGGGGAGCCTGGTATTGGATGGGATGGCTGACCAGGTAGGCGAGCTTCACCGGCCGATCTTTCGCGGCGGAGCTTTGGTTGAGAGAGGCCATGGAGGAGAGCGGGAGCTTCATCGGTTACACCGTAAGCTTGTGGGTCAGTTGGGCGAGCGCTTGACGCAGCGCGAGGACATCCTCTTCGAAGCTCCAGGCGTCGATGCGGCTCAAGGCTCGCCGTCCCATCTCCTCCGCGGTTCCCGGACTGGAGAGCACGCGGCGCAGCGCATTTGCCAATGCGGGCACGTCGCGCACGGGGTAGATGCATCCTTCGACGCCGTCGGAGATGAGGTCGGGCGCGCAACCGACGTCGTCGGAGAGGATGACGGCTCGGCTGGCGTTCATGACCTCGTTGACGATGAGGCCCCAGGGTTCGTGGCGAGCGGGAAGGACGAAGACGCTGGCGATGTCGAAGAAGCGCGGCAGTTCGGACTGATTGCGAAAGCCGCAGAAGCGGACGTCCGTGAGAGCGTCGGCCGCGGCCTGGCGTTCGAGCGAGGCGCGCTCCTCGCCATCTCCGACGATGACGAGATAGGGGGCGGGGCCGGCTGGTTGGGAGAGGAAGAGCTTGTAGGCGTTCAAGAGGTCGGCGCAGTGTTTTCGCTGCTGGAGCTTCGAGGCGAACAGGATGACCGGCCTGTCGGGGTCGAGGCCGAGCTCCTGCTGCAGATCGCCGCGGCGCTTTTGGGCTTCGAGGCTCAGGCGCTGGAAGTATCGATTGTCGACCGCGTAGGGCATGCGGAAGAG
Organism: Edaphobacter sp.; assembly: GCA_965277335.1. Lineage (GTDB taxonomy): Bacteria > Acidobacteriota > Terriglobia > Terriglobales > Acidobacteriaceae > Edaphobacter. Next base: position 147,879 of record CBDICJ010000004.1, read on the forward strand.
CGGGATCTCGTCGCCGACGTAGTGACGCCAGTAGTCGGCGTTGAGCGTTCCCACGGTGAGGATGCCATCCACCAGTTTCTTGAGGACCTCGAAGAAGAGTTTTTTCACGAGCAGCTTGGGCCCGCTGCGCGGCCGATCCTTGAGCCACATATCGCCGCGCATGAGCACTGGAATGCCGAGCGCCTTGGCGGCCAGCATGCCGTGCATTGCGTTCACCATGGCGTACCCGTGGACCCAGAGCACATCGAAGGGGAGCGCTCCCGCTGCGCCGCGAAGCGCCGTGTAGATGCCGTGGTTGAGGGGAGTCGTCACGGTCTGGGTGCCATTGTCGCGGAGGACAGGCAGGAAGCGATGATGGTATCCATCGAGGAGCGGCACATCCCATTTGATTGGCACGCCGAAGCCCTCGTCCTGGTAGTCGCGGAGGGAAAAGTCGGAGCCGAAGAAGACGGTGAGTTCGATGTCCGGCTCTTGCGCGATGCGCCGCAGGAGAGGGGCCTGGTACTGAATGGGGTGGCTGACGAGATAGGCTAGCCGGACCTTGTCTTTTGCTCTGGCGGGTATCGCGGAATTCGGCAGATCCATGTCTCTCTACTCGTTTGGAAGGGTGTTTCCCCTTTGCCGTGGTCCTGCTGAATGGCGATGGCTTTACTGCTGAATAGCAATGACCAGGAGGGAGACGATGCCTAACAAGGTGCCGATGCCTCCCAATTTAATCACGGACTTCATCGCGCTCGAGGGCAGGAAGACGATGTCCTCGGCCTGGAGCACGGGGTCGGGAGCTTTGCCGTAGATGACTTTTTTGATGTCCACCTTCACGACCTCGCGCTTGAATCCGTTGGTTCGAATGAGGCGAAGATCGTCGTATTTGCCTTCGAAGCCGGTGCCTCCGGTGAGCGCGGCGACCTTGAGCAGCGTCAACGGAGAGTTCTGGTTGAGGGGGATGGCGCCCTGGGTCTTGAAGGCGCCGAGCAGATAGACCACGCCCACCCTGGGAACGACGATGGTGTCGCGCGGAAAGATGGGAATATCGGCTTGCCTGCTCTTGGCTGGGTCGGTTCCGAGATCGATGGTAATGGGCTGGGCTACACCGGGACGATTGATGGTGATGACGTGACTTGCGGTGGTCGGCAGTCCGCCGCCTCCGACGACTACGGTGGTGGAGGCACTCGAGAGGCCGGCGCCGCCGCCTACCGCCGAGAGCACATCGAGCAGACGCCTCTCGCCGACGATGGGGACGATGCCATGCAGTTCGCCGGTGACGGTGGCGGTCTGGTTGGGAGATTCGAGGACCTGAACCGATACCTGGGGATCGCGATACATGCCGGCGTCGACCAATCTTCTGGCGATGAGGTCCTGGGCTTGGCTCAACGTGAGTCCGGCGAGGTGGACGGTGCCGATCAAGGGAAGGTCGGCTGAACCGTCGAGACTGACTCGGACGGTTGGAAGATAGTCCAGATGCTCATACAGATGAACGGTGAGAAGATCCTGCAAGCCGATATAGAAGTCCCGGGGGCCAGGGTAGAGGATGGCGGGATCGGTGGTGATGATGACGGGAGGATTGACGGGCGTGTTGATGTCGAGCGCGGGGCCGCTGAACTGTGCCTTCGCGGAAGCTCCAAAGGCGGCCAGAAGGAAGAGCAGGATCGCCGCGAGCAAAGTTCCGCGGCCTCTTCTCCGCTGCGTGGAGTTCGCCGGCGTGTGGTTCTCGGGATGATGGAATCTCCGGCTCATGGTTCGCTCTCCCCGGTCTTGTCCTTGGTGCGTTGAGGGGGAGTCTGGGCCTCCCAGCTTTCAGAGTCCACGCTGGCGTAGGAGTAGCCCGAGTAGCCGTAGTAGCCGTAGTACTCGGGAGAGTTGAGATCGACCGCGTTGAGCACGATGCCGGTGATGGTTGCGCCCGAGCGCAGGAGAAGATCGCGGGCTCGCCGGACGACATGCTTGCTTGACTTGCCGTGACGAACGACGAGCGCGACGGCATCGGCATCGCGCGCGAGGATGACGCCGTCGGTGACCGAGAGGATTGGGGGCGAGTCGATGACGACGTAGTTGTAGAGTTCGCTGCAGCGCTTGAGGATGGTGACCATGGCCTCCGAACTCAGCATCTCGGTCGGAAAGGGAGGGACGGGGCCGGCGGGCAGGATATCGAGGTTCGGTATCTCGGGGACGCGCTGCACGGTGGCTTCCAAGGTGGTGGCGCCGGTCAGGACGGTGGTGAGTCCGACCTTGCCGTTCAAGCCGAACCGGTGATGCACATTGGGCCTGCGAAGATCGCCGTCGATCAGCAGGACGCGGGTATCGCGCTGGGCGAGGATCGCGGCGAGATTGCTTGCTGCGGTGGTCTTGCCCTCGGAGGGCGTGGCGCTGGTGACCACGATGATCTTGGGCGGGTGCCCGGTGGTCGAAAGCAGCAGGGAGGTGCGCAGGGAGCGGAATGCTTCGGCAAACTGCGACTTGGGCTGCGTGAGGACGCCGATATTTCTCTGCGCCGTGGTCATGGTCGCAGCCTGGTCGACCGAAGAGCGGCGCGCGCGCGGGATGACCGCGAGGGAGGGCAGTTCGGTGATGCTTTCGATCTCGGCGATGCTGCGCAGGCCGGTGTCCAGGCTCTCGAGCACAAAGGCGATCACGATGCCGGCGAGCAGGCTGAAGATCAGAGCCGTGAGGATGATGGTGGATTGCGGCTTCAATAACGGATTGGCCGGAGGCAGCGCAGGATCGACGATATCGACTTCGAGGGATTCAAGACCCGACTGGACGCTGGCGGTGCGCAGGCGCTGCTGCAAGCTGTCGTACAGCGTACGATTGGCCTCGAACTCGCGCTCGCGCAGGTTGTAGTCCACCAGCTGGTCGCGCAGCTTGTAGGCATCGGTCTTTTGCTGCTCGAGCGCGGCGCTGGTCTGCTGTTCATTGGCCTGGGCAACGACGTAGACCTGCTTGGCCTGGATGAGCAGACGATCCTGTTCGGCGCCGATCTCTTTGATCAACTCGTCGATCTGCGCTTTGAGCGCCTTGGACTGCGGATGGTTCGGGCCGAGCGTGGACTCGAGCTGCGCGTAGTTGGATCTTGCCCCTGCAAGCGAGCCGCGGAGGGCGGAGAGTTCGCCCGGCGAGGTGCCTGGAGTGGTCTCGATCGAACCCTCGATGGTATTGGGATCCATCCCGCTCACCACGCGGTAGCGGGCCTCCGCGATGATGCGCGCCAGCTTGGCCTGGCTTGCGGCCCGGGCCAGGTCGTCGAGCGAGGTGCTGATCTGATTGTGGGTTGGATCGAAGCCCAGGATTCCCAGCTTTCGCTGCAGGTCCAGCATCTGCTCCTGCGAGGTCTCCACCTGCTGCTTGAGGTCGTTGAGCGTGCCGGAGAGCCAGGTCGAGACCCGCTGTGTCGACTCGAAGCGAGTTTTGTAACTGTTATGGATATAAGTGGCGATGACGGTGTTGACGATATCCGCGGAGAGCTTTGCGTTCGGGCTGCTGTAGCTGATGCGGATGATGTCGGTCTTCGGAACCAGGGAGACGCGGAGAATGCTCTGCAAGCGATGTACGGTGGACTGCCTGATCTCGGCATCGTCGAGGCTGGTGTGAGCAACCGGGCTTTTTTCTTCAAGAAAATCCGCGTTGTTGGACAGATCCATCTCGCGAGCGACCTTCAGCATCAGGCTGTCGCTCTTGATGATTTCGATCTCGGTCAGCAGCCTGGATCCCGACTCCCCCTCGGCCGGCATGGCGCTTACGCGATATTCATTGGACGAGCCGGATCGAACCTCAATTCGTCCATAGGATTCATAGCGCTTCGCTTGAAACTGCGCGGTAAAGATCCCGTAAGCCAGGCCAAGCGCTACCGCGACGATGAGCACCCAGCGGCGCTTGCGCAGTGTAATCAGCGCCTCCGACAGTGTCGTGTCAGTGACTGTCGTGCTGAATCCAGCCTGATTTGTGTCTGGAGGGACTGGGGGAGGTACTTGCGCGCTTGTGGAACCCATTTCCTTTAGTCTACCCGAGTACGCCATTGGGAAGGAAGATTAGATTCCCGCGCCTTGCCTCAAACGGGAATACAGGTTACAAGAAGATCAGCCCCTCGACTCAGACGTGCTGGATCAAAGACCTAAGATCACAAACGCAGGATGAAGATCTGGATAGCTGGAGGATAGAACTGTCCAAGAATCGCGTAACGGTTCACGTCACGACAAAAACAAACAACGGCAAAGGCAAATGCGGGGATCTCTCCACTCCGCTGCAGACGATGAAACTGTCTGCTGCTCCGGTCGAGATGACGCTATTTGAGCAGATTGTAGGATTTAAGTAGTTTCTAACAGATTCTTAGGACAGCCATGAACGAAAGCATCAAGATCGCCGTTGTAGGATCGGGCTACGTCGGCCTGGTAGCCGCTGTTTGTTTCGCGGAGATAGGCCATGAAGTCATCTGCGTCGACAACGACGAGGCCAAGGTGGCTGCGCTGCAGGGCGGAGACACGCTCATACACGAGAACTTTCTGCCGGAGCTTTTAGGAAAGTATCGTAATGGGCGAGTCCGTTTCATGACCGACCTGGCCGAGGCCACGCAGGAGTGCGAAGCTGTCTTCATTGCGGTGGGAACGCCGCAGAGCGAGACTGGCGACGCCGACCTCTCGTACGTGGAAGCGGTCGCCTGCGAGATCGCGCGCTCGCTCGACAGCTACAAGGTCATCGTCGAAAAGAGCACCGTTCCCGTGTATACGAACGAGTGGATCAGGCGCTCGATGGAACGCAATGGCGCGGCCCATCACCTCTTCGATGTCGTCTCGAACCCGGAGTTCCTGCGGGAGGGAACCGCGGTCTCCGACTTTCTCCATCCGGACCGCATCGTCGTCGGCGCGGACAGCGAGCGTGCCGCGGACGTGCTCCGCCGCGTCTACCGGCCGCTTACCAGCGGCGAGTATTACAAGCGCGTCGACGCGATTCCCGGCCCTTGCGGCGACGCTCCGCCTCCTCTGCTGCTGACCTCGACCAAGAGCGCGGAGATCATCAAGCACGCCTCGAACGCCTTCCTGGCGCTGAAGATCTCTTTCATCAACGCCGTCTCCAATCTTTGCGAGGCGGCCAATGCCAACGTGGAGCAGGTCGCGCGCGGCATAGGACTGGACAGCCGCATCGGACCGAAGTTTCTGCGTCCCGGCATTGGATACGGCGGCTCCTGCTTCCCCAAGGATGTCGCCGCCTTTCGTTCGGTGGCAGAGCAGATGGGCATCGACTTCAATCTGCTGAACGAGGTCGAGAAGATCAACAGCCACCAGAAGAGGCGCTTCCTGAGCAAGGTGCGGTCGGCTCTCTGGACCTTGCGAGGGAAACGCATCGGAGTGCTCGGCCTTGCGTTCAAAGGCGAGACCGACGACATTCGCGAGTCGCCGGCGATTCAACTGGTGGAGATGCTGCTCGCCGAGGGCTGTTCGATTGCGGCCTTCGACCCTGCCGCCATGAAGCGCACGCAGGAGATACTTCCGGCCGGTCCGAATCTTCGCTATGCGGCGGATGCCTATGCGGCGGCGCAGGAGGCGGATGCTCTGGTGATTCTTACGGACTGGTCGGAGTTTGCCGGACTGGATCTCGGCCGGCTCAATAAGACGCTTCGCTATCCCATCGTCATCGACGGCAGAAATCTCTATGACCCGGCCGCCATGACCGAACACGGCTTCACGTATCTCAGTGTAGGCCGGCCCGCAGCTTATCCGGTGCGAGCGAACGCCGCCGTCTCTTCCCATGCCAGTTAGCCTCTACCCATCTGCCGTGCCTACGCGACGCGCGACGCATTCGGTTTTCTGCACCGGACGTGGCTTTGCTTCGACGAGGGCCCGCGGAAAAGAAAGGCAGTGAATGAACTTCCGAACTATCCTCGTTACCGGCGCGGCGGGTTTCCTCGGCTCGCATCTCTGCGACGCGCTGCTTGCGGAAGGCGATTCCGTGATTGGCGTCGACAATCTCAGCACCGGCAACCCGGCCAATCTCAGCCACCTCGCGCAGGAGTCTCGCTTCACCTTTGTCGACTGCGACATCACCAAGCCGTTCGACGCGGGAAAGGTGGATTTCGTCTTCAACTTCGCCTCGCCTGCCAGCCCGGTTGACTATCACCGACTGGGCGTGGAGACGCTGCTGGTGGGTTCGGCGGGCACGATCAACACGCTCGATCTCGCGCGCAGGCACGGCGCCGGGTATCTCCATGCCTCCACCTCGGAGTGCTACGGCGATCCTGAAGTGCATCCTCAGGTGGAGACCTACTGGGGCAACGTGAATCCCATCGGACCGCGCTCGGTCTACGATGAGGCGAAGCGCTTCTCCGAGGCGGCGGTGACGGCCTATCACCGCTACTACAACGTCGATACGCGCCTGGTGCGGATCTTCAACACCTATGGCCCGCGCTTGCAGCCGAACGACGGCCGCGTCATCTCGAATCTGATGATGCAGGCGCTGCGCGGCGAAGGCCTCACCATCTATGGCGACGGCTCGCAGACACGCAGCTTCTGTTATGTGTCCGACCTGATCGACGGTATTCTGCGGCTGTCGCGGGCCGAGCAGCATCTTCCGGTGAATATCGGGAACCCTGACGAGTGGACGATCTTGGAGTGCGCTCGCGAGGTGCTCGCGATTACGGGTTCGAAGGCGGAGCTTGTCTTTCAGCCGCTGCCGCAGGATGATCCGACGCGGCGGCGGCCCGATATCACCAGGGCGAGGACGCTGCTGGATTGGCAGCCTAAGATCGGTTTGCGGGAAGGGCTGGAGAAGTCGCTTGAATACTTCAAGCAGCTTGCCGGGTAAGCTGTTCCTGACTTTGTGCAGCGGGTCACGTCGCGACTAAAACAGGCAACAACAAAGGCGAAATGCGGGGATCTCTCCACTTCGCAACAGACAATGAGACCGTCTGGTGCTTCGGTCGAGATGACGATTCTGAGGGGTTGAAGATTTCGAAAGAGTTTTTGAACAGCTTCAGCGCTGCTGCGGATAATTGTGCAACTTGGGAAACCAGGTGAACTGCGCGGCGACGGTGGTGTCTTGCTGCAGACCCGGCTTGTAGACCGGTGCCTTCCAGCCTTCGTACTGCACCCAGGCATTGAGTTCGAGATCGTGTCCGAGTCGTTTCACTACCGTTCCCTTGAACTCATTCTGGGTGGTTCCGCCGGGAACGAAGTTGAACGGTGTCTTCTTGTTTAGATACTCGAATTGCACCCACTCATTGGCGGAGAGATGATAGGTGAGCCATGCCTGACCGCCCTTAGCCTCGCGGCCGATCCAGTCGCCCATGATGAATCCCTTGTTGGTGTAGCCCTGGCGCTGCACCGTCTCCCAGTAGGCAAACTCACCGTCCACCGCAGGCCCCACATCGGGGGAGGTCGAGACGGCCTCGATCCGGAAGTCGAGTTTGTTCAGCTTCGGGATCTGCGAAAGGTAGAGGCCGGTGCGATAGGAGGAGCGTCGCGGCGCGCTGATCGGCGTGACGTCGTCGTGCACGATGGAGTCGACATAGAACGTGAGATGGCGCTCGAGCACAGGAAGGCGATAGGAGAAGCTGAAGTCGCTGAATCTCGCGCCCGGATCGGAGCGCGAATATTTCTCGGCTCCATTGGTGTCGCTGATACTGAAGAAGCTTTTGATGAAGGTGTGAAAGGTCACTGGGGTGTGGCCTTCGCCGCCCCAGATGACGGTGCGCTCGAAGCCGAATTCGAAGTTGCCGGTTGGGCGGAAAGAGAACATCTCGGCATGCACCCAGGGGGAGCGCGGATAGGTGTGTCCTTTGAGGCTTCCGACGAAGAAGTCGTAGCGCACCGGGCCGAGCAGACGCGACACGAAGGGAATGGTGAGAGGCTCTACGCGGTTGACGCGAAGCGAATAGATATTCTCCGCGTTGTTTGACCATGCCATCGAACTGCCTGCGCCAGGCCCCAGCCAGGCGTCGCTCTTGCCGCCCGAGATCTCGTGTCCCAGCAGATGGGCCGACGCGTAGGCTTCGACCAGGCGGAAGGGATTTTGCGCCACGATGGGATCGACCGGAATGGTCGGCTGCGGTCCGACATAGGGAATCTGATCGATGAAGGAAAGCTCTTCCGCGAGGGCGAGCGGGTAGCCCGGGCCGGATGGGGCATGCTGGTATTCTCCGCGCACGTAGAGCGAAAACGGACCCCACTCCTCGAGCGTCGAGGCGCCGGTGATGTTGTTGAAACCGGGCTGGTAGGGACGGCCATAGTCGTTGTTGATGGTCTGGCCGAGGTGGAAGCTGTCGCGCAGGACCGGGCCGCCGATTCCCATCAGTCTCGTGTAGTAGGAGTCCGCGCCATAGACGAGGCCGCGAGGAGCGCTGTTGTCGGGAACCTCCGCGCTCAACTCTTCCAGCAGCCTGGCTAGAATCTGCTGCGCCTGTTCGTTGTCGCTCGCGAGGATGTCAGGCTGCGACTGCTGCAGCATGTGCAGCACGCTGCGCCGCGTCCAGGGCCGCATCCCGAGATACATGGTGTTGACGAAGCCCATCGAATAGAGACGGAGCAAGGCCTGGTTCATCCAGTTGTCGACAGGAATGTAGGCCGAGCCGAAGCGGTCCGGCGTCTCGGTCACCGCAGCCGGCATGTAGGGCTGATAGCCGCGAACTGGATTCTGCGGCGATGCCTGCTCGGGAAGCGGCACGGGCGGACCGGTTTTTACGGCGGGAGGGGTGCTGGGAACCGTGGGCTGCTGCTGCGCTCCGTAGGCGGGGGCTGCTGGAAGCGATTGCGGCGATGCCGGAGTGGCCATCGGCTCAGCGGGGGCCGGGACAGGGGAAGACGGCGTTTGGGCGTACATGGTGGAAGCGCTAAACCCCAGCGCCGCTGCAAAAAAACAGATGCTTATCCGCACTTGGTTCCTCGATGCCCTTTATCGCTTAATTGGCTGTCTTTAGTGTAGTCGTTTCCGGTTTGCGACCTTCCGCTCTCCTGCGGTTTTGCCGATGCCGAATCTCGAGAGTGCGCTCGCTTCGATGCGCCGTCGGAGTCCGTCTCCGGCCTGATCCAGCCAGAGGGGAGTCGCGATTTTTCTTTCCAGCAGGAACTTTCTCAGCTTCGATACGGGATCGCTTTGCGAGGTGTCCAGGGGATAGGCCCGGCAGTCGATCAGGACTGGTCCGCCGCCTGTGCGAATGCGTCCGAAGGCCTCCTGCGCCACCCGGTACAAGGCCACGGCGTCGTTCGCATCGACAAGGAATGCAGGCACGCCGCACGATCTTGCGGGCAGACCCGGATCTCTCTTCTCCTTCTTCTTTCTACTCGCTGCTGGCAGAAGCACGAAGAAGATCGGCAGCTCCAGTTTGGAGGCGATCTCAAGAATGCTGCGCCACTCGCTCTTGCTGAGTTCCCCCTGGCGAACATAGGCCGCGATAAGATTTTGCTGCTTCAGTGTTTTGAACGAAAGCGCCGCTCCCATTGCCAGTCTCAGGCGTTCGTTCGCGTCCTTGATCCAAGGCAACTGCTTCGAACCTGCATGCGGCGTCTGCTTTATCTCGTTTGCTTGTGTTCTCAGACTTCGCAGCAAAAGATCGGCTCGAACCCCGGCGAGCAGATCCATGACGAGGCCTGGCTGAGAGTCGCTGACGAGGTCGCCCGGCTGGAGATCGAGCGCGGTGCTCACCCGGCAGGCCTCCTCGCCGCGCGTGGAGGGGAGGCGGCGTGTCGCTTGCTTGAGCTTCGGTCCGGCGAGATGCTCGTCGAGTACGCGCGCCTCGACCATCGCCACATACATCTCGCGCAGTTTCTGGTTGGGCACGAGTGGATTCTCGTGCGGTTCAGTCTCGCTCAACTCATCCCCCAAGCCTGCCTATATCGTATCTCTCAAAACGAGAGGGTTCCGCACGGGAACCCTCCTCTATGGATTGGTCTACTTTCAACCGTGCTAAGCTCGCGCAGGATCGACGGCTTCCGTGTCGAGGCCAAGCTCCGCCAAGGCCTTCTGTGCCGCCTTGGGCTTGAACTTGCCGTCGCGAGCCAGCTTCGACAGCGTTGCGCCCACGATCGCTTCGGCGCTTACCTCGAAGTGCCTGCGCAGATGTTCGCGATTGTCGCTGCGGCCGAAGCCGTCGGTTCCGAGCGCCACCAGCCGCGAAGGCAGCCAAGGCGAGAGCAGGTCCGGCACCGACTTCATGTAATCGCTGGCGGCAACGATGGGACCTTTGGCGGTGGCAAGCGCCGACAGGAGGTAGGGGACGCGCTCCTTGTCCGCCGGATGCAGCCGGTTCCAACGCTCGACCGCCTGGGCCTCTCGCCGCAGCTCGGTGTAGCTGGTCACGCTCCAGACATCGGCATGAACGCTGTACTTCGAGGCGAGAATGTCCTGCGCGCGCAGCACCTCGTTCAGGATCGTCCCGCTTCCGAACAACTGCACCGTCGCGTCAGAGGCTGCGGGCTTCAGCTTGTAGAGCCCGCGCAGAATGCCCTCCGCCGCGCCCTCCGGCATTGCGGGCATCGGGTAGTCTTCGTTGTACATGGTGATGTAGTAGAAGATATCTTCGCCGTTCTCATACATCCTGCGAATGCCGTCCTGGATGACGACCGCAAGCTCGTACACATACGCCGGGTCGTAGGTCGCGCAGGTCGGCACTGTGCTTGCCAGCACGATGCTGTGTCCATCCTGATGCTGCAAGCCCTCGCCGAGCATGGTTGTCCGGCCTGCGGTGCCGCCCATCAGGAAACCCTTGCCGCGCGAATCCGCGAAGGCCCAGGCCATGTCTCCGATGCGCTGGAATCCGAACATCGAGTAGTACATGTAGAAGGGAATCGCCGGCACCTTGTAGTTCGAGTAAGCCGTGCCCGCCGCCGTAAACGAAGCCATGGAGCCGGCTTCGGTGATTCCTTCCTCGAGGATCTGGCCGTCCTTGTCCTCGCGATAGTAGAGCAGCATATCGGCGTCGTGCGGGCTGTACTTCTGGCCTTCGGGCGCGTAGATTCCAACCTGGCGAATCGCTGACTCGAGGCCGAACGTGCGGCCTTCGTCGGGCACAATCGGGACGATCCACTTGCCGATCTCCGCATTCTTCATCAGGTGGCGCAGGATGCTCACGAAGCCCATCGTGGTCGAGACGGCGCGGTTGTTCGATCCTGCGGTCCACTCGGCGAACTGGTCGAGACCGGGCGCTTTGAACTCGAGCTTCGGCGCCTCGCGATTGGGCAGATAGCCTCCCAGCGCTTTGCGCCGTTGCTGCATGTACGCAATCTCAGGGGCATCCTGCGCGGGCCGGTAGGGGGCGCCGTTGCTGGCTGCGTCCTCGGGGATGGGAATATTGAAGCGCTTGACGAACGCGGCCAACTCCGTATCCGCCATCTTTTTTTCGTTGTGCGTCGCATTCCGCGCCTGCGACGATCCCATGCCGAAGCCCTTCACCGTCTTGGCCAGAATGACTGTCGGGCCGCCCTTGTGCTCGATCGCGCGCTGGTAAGCGTTGTAGATCTTCCTGTGATCGTGGCCGCCGCGAAGCAGGTCGCCAAGCTGCTGGTCGGTCATGTCCTTCACCAGATCGAGCAGCTCGGGATATTTGCCGAAGAAGTGCTCGCGCAGGTAAGCGCCGCCCTTGGCCTTGAACGTCTGGTACTCGCCGTCGACGCACTCTTCCATCCGGCGCAGCAGCAGACCGGTGTGGTCGCGCTCGAACAGCGCATCCCAATCCGACCCCCAGATCACCTTGATGACGTTCCATCCAGCGCCGCGGAACATGCCTTCCAGCTCGTCGATGATTCGCTTATTTCCACGCACCGGACCATCGAGCCGCTGCAGGTTGCAGTTGATGACGAAGACCAGGTTATCGAGCTTCTCCCGCGAGGCCACCGCGATCGCGCCCAGGCTGTCGACCTCATCGGTCTCGCCGTCGCCGACAAAGGCCCAGACCTTGCGCTCGGTGACGGGGATCAGCTTGCGGTTTTCGAGGTAGCGCATGAAGCGCGCCTGATAGATCGCGTTCAACGGCCCTATGCCCATCGAGACCGTAGGAAAGTTCCAGAAGTTCGGCATCAGCCATGGATGGGGATACGAGGACAGGCCGGGCGTGTCTCGCAGTTCATGCCGGAAGTTCTTCAGACGGTCGTCATCAAAGCGGCCTTCCAGATAGGCGCGCGCGTATACGCCCGGCGATGCGTGGCCCTGGAAGTAGACGAAGTCGCCGGGCTGCTCCTGCTCTCCATTCGCGCTTGGATATTTCGCGTGAAAGAAGTGGTTGAATCCGACCTCCAGCAGCGTAGCCAGCGACGAGTAGGTCGAGATGTGGCCGCCGATGCCGGGATCTTTCTTGTTCTGCCCATGGACCATGGCCATCGCGTTCCAGCGGATCAGGCTTTCGACGCGGCGCTCCATCTTGAGGTCGCCCGGATAGGGCAGCTCGTCATGCTTCGGGATGGTGTTCTGGTAGGGTGTGGTCAGCTCGCTGGGCGTCGGTACTCCGGCCTCGCGGGCGCGCTTGCGCAAGGCATCCAGCAGCTCGGTCCCTTGCTCCCAGTCTTGCGCGACGACGTCGTCGAACGCTTCAATCCACTCCGACATCTCTGCCGCAAAATCCTGCTTGGCTGCGTCTTCCAGTTTCGTTGTCATAGGCGTTATCCCTGCTTATCACGATATAAGGCTTGCGTGAAAACTTCTACAGGCATGAGTCCTGCCGGACGGGCCCACTACGCGTGGGGCGGTCACTTCGTGATGTGTATACCTTATGTTGCCGAGTTGAATTCAGTGGGCCTCCCGTTGGTCGGCGGCAGAATTTTGCTTCCGACCAACGGGAGGACCGACCGAAGGGGTACACCCGCCACGAAGTGGCCTCCCGCCGAGCAGGCGGCCCGTCCGGCAGGACAGGCCTCTTCTAAGTCGAATAATCCGCGTTAATGCGCACGTACTCTTCCGTCAGGTCGCAGGTCAGGAATCTACACTCGGCTTGGCCCTGCCCCAGGTCGAGCTGGATGGTGTACTCCCGCTCCTGCATCGCGGCGTGCGCAGCCGCCTCGTCGAACAGCGGCGATCTCACGCCAGCTTCGAACACCGGCTGCTCTGCGACCAGGATCGTCACCAGCGAAGGATCGAAGGCAACGCCGCTGTATCCCGCCGCCGCCAGCAGCCTGCCCCAGTTCGGATCGGCGCTCGACCACGCCGTCTTGCACAGCGGCGAATGGGCAATCGCCTTCGCCACCTGCTTCGCCTCGGCCTCCGTCCGCGCGCCCGTAATGTGCAGCGTCACTACGTGACCGACGCCTTCGCCATCGTCAACGATCTGGTGCGCCAGCGACCCGCATACCAGCTTCAACGCATTCGAAAAGACCTCACGGCTGCGGGCATCGAGCTTGATTCCACTCGCTCCGCTGGCCACCAGCAGCACCGTGTCGTTGGTCGAGGTATCTCCATCGATCGAGATGGCGTTGAAGCTTTTCTCCACTGCCGGGGCGAGCAAAGCGCCCAACTGCTCGCTTTCGGCTGCGAGGTCGGTGAACAGATAAACCAGCATGGTCGCGTGCGGCGGACCGACTGGCGGCCCAAGCTGGGGATGAATCATTCCCGCGCCCTTCGCCGTGCCGAAGATGGTACCCTCGGCGCCGTCGACGTCGATCACCGCGCGGGCAATCTTCCGCTTGGTATCGGTCGTCAGGATGGCCTGGGCGAACGTCTCCGCATGCTCGGCCGTATCGCCCAGCGCCTCTTTCAAAGAGGGGATGGCGGCGATCACTTTGTCCGCGGGAAAGGGAACGCCGATGATTCCAGTCGAAGAGGGGAAGACCTCGTCGAAGATGCAGTCGAAGTTTTCCGCTGCGGCGACACAGGTCTGCACGCAGGCATCGATGCCGGGCTGGCCCGTCGCGCAGTTGGCGTTTCCGGCGTTGACCAGAATGGCGCTCACGCGGCCGCCGGTCGCTGCAAGATGTCTGCGCCCGACCGTTACGGGAGCCGCGGCGACCTGATTGGACGTGAACATGGCCGCTGCCTTGGCGCCTTTTGCCGCAACAGCGATGGCAAGGTCCAGTCTTCCGCTTGCCTTGATGCCTGCCTTCACGGCGCCCCAGGCAAAGCCCTTCGGTAATGCCTGCGGTCTGAGTGCGTGTTCGGTCTGCATGAGGTCTACTCTATCAAGCATGTCTGCAGCGCGGCTGTCGTGGGCTATGCTTTCAAGACGGGCAAGGAGTGGCGTTAGAATCAGTCCGAAACCATTTTTTCCGGTCTGCCTATTCGCGAAGTTTTCCTGCTTGAAAGGGCACCCCCATGCTACTGAAACAACTGCGAACTTCGGTCCATGAGGCGAATCTTGAGCTGGTCAAGCGGGGTCTGGTCTTGTACACATTCGGCAATGCCAGCGGCGTCGACCGGGAGCAGGGATTGGTGGTGATTAAGCCCTCCGGGGTCGATTACGAAGAACTCCGGCCCGAGGATATGGTGGTGACCGATCTCGACGGGAAGGTGGTCGAGGGAGATCTGAAGCCGTCTTCCGATCTCGATACGCACACGATGCTCTATCGCGAATTCACAGCCATCGGCGCGGTGGTGCATACCCACTCCGAGTACGCGACCAGCTTCGCACAGGCAGGGCTGCCAATTCCGGCGCTGGGAACGACGCATGCCGACTACTTCTATGGCCCGGTGCGGTAACCGAAGTTCTTGCGGAGGAGGCCATCGGAGGACGCTACGTGCATGAGACTGGACGGGCGATCGTGGAGCGGTTTCGGGGCATTAACCCCTTGGCAGTGCCGGCGGTGCTGGTGGCCGGGCACGCTCCGTTCTGCTGGGGACGCACTCCGGCCGAAGCTGCGCATAATGCGGTGGTTCTGGAGGCGGTGGCGCGCATGGCATACCGAACTTTGACCTTGAAGGCGGAGTGCGCTGGGGTGTCGCAGGCGCTGCTGGACCGCCACTACTTCCGCAAGCACGGGGCTTCGGCGACGTATGGGCAGCAGGGGTGAAAAGCTGTTTCGAACTTCTTGACAGTTAGAGATAACAAGAAAAGCAGCGCAACAGCTGTTTATAAAGACAGGTTTCTGAAACATCTTGGACGGTTTGCAAACGTAAGCCGCACGATCGCTTTATGCGGAAAAGTCTACGGCCAGGGTGCGTTTTTCCGCAGTGCTCTGCCGGGCGAGTTCCATCAGTTTTATGCTGCGGTAGCCGTCCTCAGGGGTGACGGCGAGTGGGGCAGAGCCGCGGATGGCGTTGCGTACGTTGGCGTAGTAGAGGCGGTAGTCCCCAGGCTCGGTTCGGATGCGGGTACGAGTCAACGTGACGGGATCGGCGGGATTGGGCGCGACGGGATTGAGCGCGACGGTGAGCGTGCCCCAGTTTTCTTCGGGGTCGGCCAGCCACTCGCCTTCGCCGATGCGGGGGACTTTGGCGCCGCCGACCAGCTTCGGCTCCTGGAGGTCGAGGCCGAATTTCTTGAAGCTGCCGCGGGTTCCGTGCAGCAGAAACCGGGGCGCGGCGTCGCAGGCGAGCATGCTGGAGCGGCAGTGCGCGCGCAAGCGGGGGTACTCGAGGGTGATGTCGAAGGCGTCTTCTATTTCGGTGTGGTCACGGTCTTTGCGAACGCTGGCGGTGATCCCCTGGGGCGCGCCGAAGAGAGTGAGCGCCTGATCGAGCAGGTGCGGCGCGAGGTCGAAGAGCAGGCCATGCGAGGGGTTGGCGCCTTCCTTCCAGGTGTTCTCGCGAGGCAGCGGGCGGAAGCGGTCAAAGTGCGACTCGAAGGTGACGAGGCGGCCGACTGCGTCTTCGGCGAGGAGCTTGCGGACGGTGAGGAAGTCGCCATCCCAGCGGCGGTTGTGGAAGGGCGCGAGGGTCAGCTTCTGCTTTTCGCTGAGCTGCTTCAGGTCCATGGCCTCTGCGCTGGTGGCGGCGAAGGGCTTGTCGACGACGACGTGCTTGCCGGCGAGCAGCGCCTGTGTGGCGAGGTCGAAGTGCGTTTCATTGGGAGTGGCGACGACGACGAGTTGGATGGCGGCATCGTTCAACGCTTCTTCGACCGAACGCAGGATGCGGGTGTTGGGATAGGCTTTGGCGGCCTCGTCGCCTTTGCGCTGGTCTCGGATCACGATGGCTTCGAGCTTGAGTCCGGGAACGGCGCTGACGAAGGGAGCATGAAAGACGCGGCCCGCTAGGCCGAACCCGATGACGGCGACGCCTATCTCTGTCTTGTCTGTGCTGCGGTTCAAAGTCACACTCACGTTTGGCCCTTGCGATCCATAGTATGGTCCCCAAGTCTGATTTGCTATCCGATCGATTGCAGGGCCGGGTAGACGCGGCGGTATCGTGCATAGGACTCGTCCATAACCTTGGCGTGGCGGGGGGCGATGACGGCGGCGACGCGCACGGTGGCGGCGCAGGCGGCTTCTACGCTGGGCCAGGCTCCGATGCCGGTTCCGGCGAGCAAGGCTGCGCCGAACGCTCCGCCCTCCTCGGCTTCGAGGATCTCGACGGGCTGGCCGTAGACGTCGGCCTGGATCTGGCGCCAGAGCGGGCTGCGGGCGCCGCCTCCTCCAAGCCGGATGGCCTTGACGGGAACGCCGAGCTCCTCGAATAAGGTCAAGGTATCGCGCAGGCTGAAGGCTACTCCTTCCAGGATCGCTCGAAGGAAGTGGGACTGGCTGTGGGACGCGGTGATGCCGATGAAGGCGGCACGGGCTTCGGGGTCGAGGTGCGGGGTGCGCTCGCCGAAGAGGTAGGGCGCCCACAGGAGGCCGTCCGAGCCGGGGGGAGCGGCCGCGGCTTTGGCGGAGAGCTCGTCGTAACTGCTGGCCGTGGCGAAGGTGTCGCGGAAGTAGCGGAGGCTCAGGCCCGCGCCGTTGGTGACACCCATGACGTGCCATCGATTCGGGGCGGCGTGGCAGAAGGTGTGGAGGCGGCCGAGGGGGTCCTTGACGGGCGAGTCGGTCGCGGCAAAGACGACGCCGCTGGTGCCGATGGTGGCGGAGACCGAACCGGGGGCGAGGATGCCCATGCCGACGGCTCCTGCGCCCTGGTCGCCTGCGCCCGCGGCTACGGGTGTGCCTGCGGCCAGGCCGGTGGCGCCTGCTCCGGTTGCGCTGATGCGGGCGCAGATCTCGGGACCTTCGAAGAGGCGGGGGAGCCAGGCCATGGGGATTTCGGCGGCTTCGGCGACCTCGGCGGACCAGCGGCGGTGGGCGACATCGAGCAGCAGGGTGCCGCTGGCCTCCTGCATGTCCATGGCGTACTCGCCGGTGAGGCGGAAGCGGACGTAGTCCTTGGGGCAGAGGACGTGGGCGATCTTGGCGAAGATCTCGGGCTGGTGTTCACGGACCCAGAGGAGCTTGGTGAGGGTGAAGTTGGGCAGGGCGGGATTGCAGGTCAGCTCGATGAGGCGGGCAAAGCCGATTTTTTCGGTGAGCCAGTCGCACTGGGGCTGCGTGCGCTGGTCGCACCAGATGAGCGCGGGGCGTAGGACGGCTCCGCTGGCGTCGAGCATGACGCAGCCGTGCATCTGGCCGGTGAGGCCGAGGGCTTCGATCTCGCTGCCGGTGAGTTCGGCGGCGGCCATGACTCCGGCGATGGCTTCGCGGGTGGCGCGCCACCAGTCTTCGGGGTCCTGCTCGGCCCAGCCGATGTGTTCGGAGCGAATGCCGGCGTGATCGCTGGCGGCGGAGGCGACCACTGCGCCTGCGCGGTCGATCAGGACTGCGCGGGTCCCGCCGGTTCCTACATCGATGCCTAAAAACATCTCACCTGGTCCTTTCACCTGGTTCCCGAGAAAAGTTGAGTCTGCGGGTAGCGGAGGGTTTTTGAATATTTCGCGTTGCGATCTGCATCACAAGGTATGCATGGTTGAGAGGACGGGCGGGGCTGTCGATGGCGCGATGATGCATTGGCTTGCCTGCAAATCGTTTCCCTCAAATAATGGATGCAGGTCACTCAAACAACAAATGCAGGATACGATTAATAGCATGAGTAAAAGGAAAACAGCGCATGGCGTTCGGGCGATCTTCCGCTCGACCGGCCTTTGCCTGATGTTGGCTTCGAGTGCAGCGTACGCTCAGGCGCCGAGCGGGTCCAGTCAGTCGGGTGGGGGGCCAACCACGTCCAGCAGTTCCAGCACGGCTACCAATGGTTCGGCGGTCTCGACGGCGCAGCAGAACCTCTACAGCGCCTCGGGGTCGAATGGCGCGCAGCCGACGCAGGACTCGTTCAAGGGCAGCATCGTGACCGGCAACGCGACCAATGGGGTGATCGACCTTCCTCTGGACGACGCGATTCAGCGAGGGCTTCGGCAGAACCTAGGGCTGATCCTGCAGAACTCGTCGGTAAAAAGTTCGAACGGCCAGCGGCTGGAGGAGTTGCAGGCGCTGCTGCCGACGGTCTCGGCCACCGGTTCGATCGAGGTGGAGCAGATCAATCTGGCGGCCTATGGGCTGAAGTTTCCGGGAATCGCGCCGATCATCGGACCATTCCAGGTGATCGACTTCCGCGCGTTTCTGACGCAGAACCTGGTGAATGTTTCGGCGTTGAAGAACTATCTTGCGGCCAAGCACAACTTCGAGGGCGCGAAGCTCACGGCTGAGGACGCCCGCGATATGGTGGTGTTGACGGTGGGCAATGCGTATCTGCTGGTTATCGCGGACCAGGCGCGGATTGATGCGGTGACGGCGGAGCTGGCCACATCGAAGGTCTCGCTCGACCAGGCGGTAGCCGCGCACGATGCCGGCACCAGCCCGAAGCTCGACGTGCTGCGCGCGCAGGTGGACTATCAAAATGAAGAGCAGAGCCTGATTTCGACAAAGAACAACTACGAGAAGGACAAGCTGGCGTTGGCGCGAACGATCGGGCTGCCGCTCGATCAGGCGTTTCGGCTGACGGATGCGGCCCCGTTCCAGGCGCTGAACCATGTCGACCCGCAGACGGCGTTCGAGCAGGCGCTCAGGACGCGCAAGGATCTGAAGGCGTATGCCGAGCAGGTGAAGGCGGCGAAAGACCAGAAGACCTCCGCTTGGGCGTACCAGCTGCCGGTGGCGAGTTTCGCGGGCGACTACGGCGATATCGGCGAGACGGTGGGACATTCGCATGGCACGTTTTCGGCGACCGGCAAGGTGAGCGCGCCGGTGCTGCAGATTGCGCAGACGCGAGGCCAGGAGCAGGTGGCCGATGCGCAATTCGAGCAGGCGCGGGCACGGCTGAGCGACCAGGTGCAGCAGGTGAATCAGGATGTGCGCAACAGCCTGCTCGATATCGAAGCCGCGGCGAAGCTGGTGGAGGCGACGCACTCGAATGTGGAGTTGGCCAATGAGGCTCTGAGCGAGGCGCAGCAGCGGTTCCGCGCGGGAGTTTCGGACAACCTGCCGGTGTCGCAGGCGCAGTCGCAGTCCGAGCAGGCCAACGATCAGTACATCAGCGCGCTGTATCAGCACAACGTGGCGAAGCTTTCCCTGGCGCGGGCGCTGGGCGTGGCGCAGACAAACTACAAAGATTATCTCGGAGGAAAGTAACCTTGGCAGACCAACCGGACAAGCAACAGGACAGTCAGACCGCGGAGATCAGCGGCACCGTGCAGATCAAGCAGAACGGCGGCAAGCAGGGCGGCGAGCAACCGGAGCATGACCCGAACAAGCACGAGGACGACGAGCCGGCGCCGGAGAAGAAGTCGGGGCGGAAGTACATCATCATCGCGGTGGTCATTCTTCTGGTGATCGGCGCGGCGATCTTCTACTGGCGCTCGACGTTTAGCGAAGACACCGACGACGCGCAGGTGGATGGCGACCTTTATCAGGTGAGCTCGCGCGTGACGGGGCAGGTGATCAAGGTGTACATCGACGACAACCAGCCGGTGCAGGCTGGGCAGGCGATTGCGGAGATCGACCCGAAGGACTACCAGGTGGCATTAGAGCAGGCGCAGGCGAACCTGGCGAGCTCGCAGGCTGCGGGAATTCAGGCTAATGTCAATGTGCCGATCACCGGCGTCACGACCAGAACCAGCGTGAGCACGACGGGCTCGGATGTGCAGTCCGCGTTTGCCGGGGTCGATGCGGCGCGGAAGCAGGCGCAGGCTGCGCAGGCGAGGGTGGATCAGGCGAAGGCCAATGCGATCAAGTCGCATCTGGACGTAGAGCGATATACGCCGCTGGTGCAGAAGGACGTGATCTCGAAGCAGCAGTACGACGGGGCGGTGGCGACGGATGCCGGAAATACGGCGGGGGTGCTGGAGGCGGAGGCCACGGTGATCGCGCAGCAGGCGGCGGTGACCCAGGCGCTGCAGAGGCTCTCGCAGGCTCGGTTTACGGCGGCGCAGTCGGTCAAGACCGCTCCGGACCAGGTGCGAGCGCAGCAGGCCAGGGCGAACTCGGCGATGGCGGACATCAAGCAGGCGCAGGCAAGAGTGGATCAGGCGATGCTGAACCTGAGCTATACGCACATCACGGCGCCGGTAGCAGGCATTGTGAACAAGAAGAATGTGCAGGTGGGGGCGAATGTGAGTATCGGGCAGAACCTGCTGACGGTGATTCCGCTGACCAACCTGTGGGTGACGGCGAACTTCAAGGAGACCCAGCTCGCGAAGATGCAGCCGGGGCAGCATGTGACGCTGAAGGTCGACGCCCTGGGCGGCCGCAAGTTTCACGGCAAGGTGACCCAGATCGGCGGGGCGACGGGTTCGATGTTGTCGCTGTTTCCGCCGGAGAATGCAACGGGCAACTATGTCAAGGTGGTGCAGCGTATTCCGGTGCGGGTTGATTTCACGAATTTGCAGCAGGAGAACGGCGACTATGCGCTCAGGCCCGGCATGTCGGTGACGCCGGAGGTCGCGGTCAAGAACTAGAGCGATAGTGTGGATGTTGTAAGGTAGAGGAGGCGATTTTTCAGCGGCGCAGATCAGATGGCACGAGCTTACGAGGATGACTTGCGCCGTAAGATATTCGAGGCGCATGCGAAGGGTCATGGCAGCTTCCGGACGTTGGCTGGGGTGTTTGGCGTAAGCCTCGGCTATGTGGAGAAGATCTTCCGTCAACGAGCCCGGACGGGGTTGATGGAGCGGGTGCGTTACCGCCCGGGCCCGAAGAGCCGGGTGAGTGCGGCAGTGACGGCACGGATGGTCGAACTGGTGAAGCTGCAGGCCGATATCACGATAGCCGAGTTGCGCGAGCGGATCGCGGCCGACACTGGCGTAGTCATGAGCTGGTCTTGGGTCCGGGTATGGGTGGGGCGGCTTGGGCTGCGGCTGAAAAAAAGTCGCTCCACGCCGTCGAGCGCGACACGGAAGCGAACCGAGAACGCCGCAGAGAGTTCCTTGAAACGATCCAGGCCATCTCGCCGGAGAGGTTGATTTATCTGGATGAGAGCGGTGTGACGACCTCGATGACGAGGCTCTACGGGCGCTGTCTTGGAGGCAAGCGCATCCGCGAAGCCACGCCCGGAGGTCACTGGAAGATTCTGACCATCCTGCGCGCCATGAGCGTACGTGGCCTGATCGCCACGATGACCATCGAGGAGCCTACCGACAGCGACATCTTCCTGGCCTATGTGGACCAGGTGCTCTGCCCGGCGCTCGGACCGGGGGATGTCGTCATCATGGACAATCTCTCCTCACACAAAGTGCAGGGCGTACGCGAGAGGATCGAACATCAGGGAGCCAGCGTGCTCTATCTGCCACCCTATTCGCCCGATCTGAACCCTATCGAAAAGGCTTGGGCCAAGCTCAAGCAACTGCTGCGCTCCGCTAAGGCCAGAACCAAAGAGGCGCTCGACCAGGCGATCACGGAACTACTTCCAAGGATCACAGAACAAGATGCACAGGCTTGGTTCAGATTACGCCTCGGTACACTACAGTAACAATGCTATCGCTCTAAGTTGGACGTTTGGTGTAGTGACCCCCTGTAGACCCTTCGTCCTGTAGTCCTGTAGACCCTTCGTCCTGTAGTCCTGTAGACCCTTCGTCCTGTAGACCTTGTAGACTCGTCCTCCGCGCTCCCGCATCCAGCCGGCGGCATCGGCCCAGTCTACTCGACCTTTGTCAGCCTCAGCCGCATCAGCAGCGCATCCTCCTCAGGATTGCGGTAATACCCGCGCCGAAGCCCAACCTCCTCAAACCTCAACCCGCGATACAGCGCAATCGCCCCGCTGCTCCCTGCCCGAACCTCGAGCTGCAACTCCCCCACCCTCAAACTCCGGCACCAATCCATCACCGCCACGCAGAGCTCCCGTCCCCCACCCATCCGCCGCAACCTGGCGTCCACGGCAACGCTCTCCAACTCCGCCAACCCGTCAACCCCGACCACCTTCCCCACAGCAAACCCAGCTAACCTCCCTTCGAACTCCGCAACAAAACAGCATCGCCTGACCCTCTCATCTTCATCCTGCTGACCATCTTCATCCTGCTGACCAACCACGGCCGCATACTCCGCCTCCACCCAATGCGGCGCCTCCTCAGTCTCCCGCTCCAGCCGAAGCATCGCGCCCAGATCTGAGGCCACCGCCCGCCGAACCGCAAATCTACTCATCGACCGACTCGGGAGGCAACCGGCTTCGCGAAGATCTCCGCATCGGTCCGCCGCAGATAATTCGCATCGAGCAAAGCAGCGTCATCGAAATCTCCCGCCGCCATCCGCTCCAACGCAAACGGCAAAGCCTCCGCAGCCGAAGGCTCACTCCTCAACCGCGGCTTCAGCTCAGCCAAAGTCTCCGCCACCTGCGCCTCGCAGACCTCCACCACCCCGCCTGCCGCCGCGCTCAGCGCCTCCTCCCGCGTCAGCAGCGCCTCCCGCACGCATCGCCTGCCCGCATATTCGCCGTAATAAAACTCGCCCCGCCCGGCATTCAGCACTGCATGCACCGTCCCATCGCCTTCCACACTGCCGGCAACCAGCGCCAACCGCGACACCGCGATCAGCGGCATCCCACCCGCTTCGCTCAAACCCTTCGCCGCGCTCACCCCCACCCGCACTCCGGTAAACGATCCCGGCCCATGCACCACCACCACCGCCGCCAGCTCCCCCAGCTTCCAGCCCTGGCCCTCCATCAGCCTGCGCACCGCCGGCACCAGCCGCTCCGACGAGCTCCGCCCCGGCAGCGTCTCCGAAGCCATCGCCTTCAGCAGGGAAGTATCGGCCAGCGCCACGCTCCCCTCCTCCCCGGCTGTATGGATCAGCAGCAAACGCATCAAGCTCTCCCCTCGGCATGCGCCGCGCCTTCGCCCACAATCTCCAGGAGCACCCCGCCCGTGCTCTCCGGATGAACGAAGAAATACCGATGCCCGCCAGCCCCCACCCGCACCACATCGCTCGCCAGCCGTATTCCCTCCGCCTTCAACCTCGCAAACATGGCATCGATCCCAACGACACGCACCGCGACATGGTGCAAACCCTCGCCGCGCCGCGCCACAAATCTTCCGATCGTGGAATCCTCTTCCGTAGCCTCCAGCAGCTCAATCCGGCTCTCCCCCAGCGGCAGCATCGCCGTCCTCACCCTCTCATGCTCCACAACCTCCTCGTGGCTCACCCTCATCCCCAGCGCCTCATAAAATCTCCGCGCCGTCTGAATACTCTTCACCGCCACTCCCAGGTGATCCAATTCCAGGCGATCCAATCCCAGGGGATCCAATCGCAGCTCCCCCATCCCCGCCCGCCCGCCCGCCACCCGCGTCTTTTTCTCTCCCTTCTGCAGCGCGCAACGCCGCACGGCCTCCATCAGCTCCGCCACCCCCTCACCTGTGCTCGCCACCGTCCGCACCACCGGAGCCGCCTCCCCGCCGCCCCCCAACCCCTGCATCGCCAAAATCTCCTGCTCCACCAGCTCCGCCCCGCCCCGATCCGCCTTATTCACGACAAACACATCGGCGACCTCCATCACTCCGGCCTTCAGACTCTGCACCGCATCGCCCATCCCCGGCACCAGCACCAGCACCGTCACATCCGCCAGGCCAATCACCTCCACCTCATCCTGCCCCACCCCCACCGTCTCAATCACAATCGTCTGCCGTCCCGCCGCTTCCATCACCGAGCAGACATCCGCCGCCGCCCGCGCAATCCCGCCCATCGACCCACGCGACGCCATGCTGCGGATATACACCCCTTCATCGCCGGCAAATCCCTGCATCCGAATCCTGTCGCCCAGCAGCGCCCCACCCGTAAACGGACTCGATGGATCCACCGCAACTACGCCCACCGTCTGCCCCTCCGCCCTCAGCCGCTTCAGCATCTGGTCCACCAGCGTGCTCTTGCCCGCGCCCGGCGGCCCCGTCACCCCCACACGCAGCGCACCTCCCGCAAAATCACGACAAGCCGCCGCCAACTCCGCCCCCAGCGCCGTCCCATCCTCCACCATCGACACCGCCCGCGCCAGCGTCCGAAGCTCCCCCGCCCGCAGCCGCGCCATCATCTGCCTTATCTCTGCTTGGGCCGCCTCTGCCTTTTCGCTCACGTCAGCGATCATACCGTGCCCCTCGTCCCGCATCTCACCCCCCATGCCTTCCTTTCTCAGCGGCGAAACCCCCATTCGCCTCCAGCAAGCCGAACCCCCCATCTCCGCCAAACCCTCTCCCGCCCTCCTCCTGCTCCATGGCTCAGGCGGAAACCACGCCTTCTGGTTCGACCGGTTCGCTCCCCAACTCTCCCGCTTCGGCATCGCCTGTTACGCCGTGCATTACTTCGACCGCACCGGAACCATACGGGCCGACCCCGCTACCCTGCGCGACGGCTACCACGTCCCGCTCTGGCTCTCCACCATCGCGGACACCCTCGCTTACATCGCCGCCCGCCCCGGCATCGATCCCAACCGCATCGCCCTCCTCGGCGTCTCGCTGGGAGCCTTCCTGGCCCTCGCCGCAGCCTCCACTTCCAAAGACATCAAAGCCATCGTCGAGATCTCCGGCGGCCTCGCCCAGCCCTACGCCGCCCAGGCCACCTCCTCCTTCCCGCCCACACTCATCCTCCACGGCGACCAGGACGCCGTCGTCCCCGTCGTGCAGGCCACGGAACTGAACGCCCTCCTCGACCGTCTCGCCGTGCCCCACCAGATGCAGCTCTTCCCCGGCGAAGGCCACTGGTTCTCCGCCGCAGCACAACTCCGCATCCTCGCCGCCGTAGCCCAGTTCCTCGGCCGCCACCTCTAAACACCATCTGTTCGAGAGTGGAGAGATCCCCGCATCTCGCCTTTGCTGTTGCCTGTTCTTGAATCCCCCACCCCCAACGAACCCGTCATCTCGACCGAAGCAACCGACGGTCTCATCGTCGTTGCGCAGTGGAGAGATCCCCGCATTTCGCCGTTGCTGTTGCCATTCCTTCTTCTTTCAACTCCCTACTCCCTGCCGTCGCGCCCTTGACACCCATAGCCCACCGAAGACTATCCTCATCCCACACCCCCAACCCAACCTTCCTATAAGCGGGAGTTGCAACGAAATGCCGATTCAAACCGCAAGCCTTTCTGAATCCGGCTTCACCTCCTCCGCCCCCGCAAAATCAAACGTCCGATGGTTCGTCTGCGCGCTGCTCTTCGCCGCCACCACCATCAACTACATGGATCGCTCCGTCCTCTCGCTCATCGAGCCGCTCCTCCACCTGCCCTTCATGGGCTGGGTTCCCGGCCTCGATGCGAAACTTCAGGCCGCCTACAATCTCAACTACGGCCACATCATCGAAAGCTTCCAGATCGCCTACGGCCTCGGCTTGCTCACCGCCGGCCGCCTCATCGACAAGGTCGGTACCAGGATCGGTTACGCCGCCGCCATCCTCATCTGGGCCTGCGCCTCCATGAGCCATGCCCTGGTCGCCTCCGTCGCCGGCTTCTGCATCGCCCGCGTGCTGCTCGGCCTGGGCGAAGCCGGCAACTTTCCCGCCGCCATCAAAGCCACCACCGAGTGGTTCCCCAGCGAAGAACGAGCCTTGGCCACCGGCCTCTTCAACTCCGGCACCAACGCCTCCTTCTTCATCGCTCCCATCCTCATCGCCGCCGTCACCGCGCGCTTCGGCTGGCGATCGGCCTTCCTCTGCACCGGCTCCATGGGCCTCTGCTGGCTCGTCGTCTGGCTGCTGTTTCCCTACAACCGCCTGCGCCGCGCCTCCAGCCTCACTCCCGAGCCCCTCGCTCTCGGCGCCCAGCCCGGCCCCCGCTTCGGCGCGCTTCTTCGCAACCGCGGTCTCTACGCCTTCTCCCTCGCCAAAGGCCTCACCGACCCCATCTGGTGGTTCTATCTCTTCTATTTGCCCAAGTTCCTCAACGAAAACTACGGCCTCGACCTCAACCACGCCAAGTATCCGCTCATCGTCATCTACAGCGTCTCCAGCGTCGGCTCCATCGCCGGCGGCTGGCTCTCCGGCATGTGGATCAAGCGCGGCCACACCGTCAACAGCGGCCGCAAGTTCGCGCTTCTCCTCTGTGCCGTCGCCGTGCTTCCCATCATGCTCGTCCCCCGCATGCACGTGCTCTTTCCCACCGACGCATGGCCGGCGATCGCGCTCTTTTCCCTCGCCGCCGCGGCCCATCAGGGCTGGTCGGCCAACCTCTTCTCCACCCCCACCGACATCTTTCCTTCCTCCGCCATCTCGACCGTCGTCGGCATCGGCGGCGCGGTGGGCGCCCTGGGCGGCGCAATCTTTACCTGGATCGTCTCCCACTTCTTCTCGCTTCACCCCATGCTCATCTTCCTCCTGGCCAGCTTCGCCTACGTCATCGCGCTAGCCATCTTTCAGCTTCTCGTGCCTAGGCTCGGCGAACTGCGCCGCGCGTAATGCGAAAGGGCGCCGCTTCCCAAGTCGCGGCACGATTGGCTTTTCCTTCTCTCCCGTTTCCCCTCAGAACCTGTCATCTCGACCGAAGCAACAGACGGTCTCATCGTCTGTTGCGTAGTGGAGAGATCCCCGCATTTCGCTTTGTTCTTGTCTGTTTTCTTGTTAGATCTGAACCGTAAAGCAGTATTAAACAGGTCCTCAGGCAAAACAGCATTCTTCAAAAGGTTCCGCTCCAAGGGTTCGGGAGACCTTGCCCTGGACCACCCACCGTCATCGGCTCAAACCAAGCGTCCGCATCTGGCGTCGCATATATTTCCGAAGCAGGTGATACACATACACCGGCGTCGGAAGATGCCTGCGAAACAAGGCGGAGCGATCCTCCTCGAACGCATCGTCGCGTCGCGTCGCGCTCACCCCTGCCGTCGAGTAAAGAGCGATCGTGCGCGGCAGATATTGGAAGCGAACGCCTTTATCGCCGAAGCAGCGAAGATTGAACTCCCAGTCGGCCAGAAATTTATACCGCAGCGTAAACCGCTCCCGCCGCACCAGATCCGCCGGATAAAAAATAGCCTGATGGCAGATGTTGCGGCAGACAATCTTCCATGCGGTAAACCGCCCATCGTAGATCCGGCGCGGCTTGGTCTGCAGCACATCTCCGTAGTAGATCGTCGACTGGCTCACCAGATCCCCGCTCAACCCTCCAAGGTCGGCCAGCAAGACATCGTCACAGCCGAGATAATAGACGAAGCGTCCACGTGCTCGATCGGCGCCCTTGTTCATCGCGTCGTAGATCCCGGCGTCCGGCTCGCTCTTCCAATCGTCAATCTGCGCGCTGAACCTCTCGAGAAGGTCCACGGTCCCATCCGTCGATCCTCCATCAATCACCACGCACTCCACCAGCGAACGGTCCTGCGAGAAGACGCTTTCCAGAGCGCGCTCCAGCGTAGCGGCGCCGTTGTACACCACAACAATCACCGACACTAACGGCGCAGCACAGGGTATGCCAGATCCATCCCTAACGCTCATCGAAGAAGCTCTCATCCGAGAATCGCTCATCGAAGATGCCGGAGAAACGCCGCCACGATCTCCCACAAGGTACCCCCTCTCCTGCTTTCTACCTGAAAGGGACAAAGCTCCTGCTCTTCAGAAGGACTCACCAGGCCATGCAGGACGCATGACGAAAAGCACATTTGTCTCCGATCAAGATACCATCCGGAGCCGTCCAGAAACTCGTAATGTCTCGTCACCATGTCCCGGGTGCCCCATTCATGACGGCTTTATGTCATGGGTGGGCTTCACGCGCCAGCACGAACCGCGTTCCGTTCCCAACGCGAACCGGGATCCCCGGCGAGTGCAGGCCATGTCCCGGGTGCCCCATTCATGACGGCTTTATGTCATGGGTGGGCTTCGCGCGCCAGCACGAACCGCGTTCCGTTCCCAACGCGAACCGGGATCCCCGGCGAGCGCAGGCCATGTCCCGGGTGCCCCATTCATGACGGCTTTATGTCATGGGTGGGCTTCGCGCGCCAGCACGAACCGCGTTCCGTTCCCAACGCGAACCGGGATCCCCGGCGAGTGCAGGCCATGTCCCGGGTGCCCCATTCATGACGGCTTTATGTCATGGGTGGGCTTCACGCGCCATCACGAACCGCGTTCCGTTCCCAACGCGAACCACCCGGGGACGGCGGATTCAAGGTGCAAGTGCAACGGATGTTTTCTGTGACCAGTGTTGCACGAAGTCGAAGGCGCCGTCTGGGAGGAAGAGTTCTGCGGGTGCTTTCCATCCCAGGGTTTTTCTCGGCCTGGTGTTGAGCCGCCATGCGATGTCGTCGAGCTGCTGCTGGGAGAACAGCGACAGGTCGGTGCCTTTGGGCAGGTACTGGCGCAGCAGGCCGTTGGTATTTTCGCTGATTCCCCTCTCCCACGGGGCGTGCGGATGGGCGAAGTAAACCGCGACTCCGGTCTCTCTGGTCAGTGTCCTGTGATACCTCATCTCCGAGCCCTGGTCGTAGGTCATGGAGCGGCGCAACTGGCTGTCGAAGCGGTTGAGGATCTGGGTGAAGGCCTGGACGGTGGCGTCGGGCTTGGTGCTGTTCAGCTTCACCAGGGCGACGAACAGGGTGGTGCGTTCGACCAGCGTGCCCACCTGAGACAGGTTGCCCTTGCCGATGATCAGGTCGCCCTCCCAGTGGCCCGGAACCAGGCGCATCTGAACATCGAGGGGCCGCTGATCGATCAGCGTCATGTCCGGCATCGACGGCCTGCTGCGCCTCTGCTTGCCGGACGGAGAGCCGCGGACATGGCGCCGGTGGCGCAGCAGACCCAGCAGGCTGGCGCGGAGCTGTCCCCGCGGCATGGCGTAGAAGGCGGTGTAGATGGTCTCGTAGCAGAGCCGCTCGGGTGGGTCCATACGAGCCAGTGTGCGCGCGATCTGCGCTGGACTCAAGCCCTGGCGAAGGTGGTCCACCACCACAGTCCACAGCTGGTTGCCAGCCAACAGCTTGCGCGGCCGGCGCGCTCGGTGGGCCAGCACGCGAGCCCGCCGGTCGGCCAGAACGCATCGATATCCTCCGGCTATCCTCCTGGCTTGACAGGCCAACTCGGACGGCGGCTTCCAGCCGTTGCGGCGTATCTCGCGCAGCACCGTCGAACGCGCACGCTTTAGCCCCGCAGCAATACATGCAGGACTCAACCCCAATCGCAACTGCGTCTCAATCAACGCTCGTTCAGACAACTCAAGATGAATATAGCTTCCAGGCATACGCAACCATCTCCCTTTTAGGAAATGTTGCACTTGCACCTTGAATCCGCCGTCCCCGGCGAGCGCAGACCATGGCCCGGGTGCCCCATTCATGACGGCTTTATGTCATGGGTGGGCTTCGCGCGCCAGCACGAACCGCGTTCCGTTCTCCAAAGCGAACCGGGATCCCCGGCGAGTGCAGGCCATGTCCCAGGTGCCCCATTCATGACGGCTTTATGTCATGGGTGGGCTTCACGCGCCAGCACGAACCCGCCCTCCGTTCTCCAAAGCGAACCGGGATCCCCGGCGAGTGCAGGCCATGGCCCGGGTGCCCCATTCATGACGGCTTTATGTCATGGGTGGGCTTCGCGCCAGCACGAACCGCGTTCCGTTCCCAACGCGAACCGGGATCCCCGGCGAGCGCACTGACCCACTGGGTGGTAAGCCACCGACAGTCTCATCGTCGGTTGCGCAGTGGAGAGATCCCCACATCTCGCCTTGCCTTGGCCTGTTCTCAATCCCCAACCCAAAAAACCTTGTCAAGCCCCCAAACCACCCATCCCCTTCATTCCAAACCAAATAGAGTTTGCAAACTAGTTTCGCTCCATTTGGTACAATTAAATTAGTCAGAAAACAAGTCGCCAGCACCCACCTCCGGCCCACGCCGGATTTTTCCTTTAAACCACCCAAAAGCAAAGACCTGCCCCGGCGAAGTCCGGACGCAGGTCTTTTCTTTTGAAGAATTTGCGCAACAATCACAGGGGGATAGGGGGTCCCCACACCATGTCCTGCACCACAGCACCCACCGAACCCAAGCGTCAATGCCGCCACATCCTCACCGAAGGCCGCCGCTGCCAAAGCCCCTGCCTCCGTCACGAGGAGTTCTGCTACTTCCACCACACCACCCGTCGCCCTGTCGCCAGTCCAAGCCAGCGCCGCCGCCGAAGCTCCACCTTCGACCTCCCCCACCCCGAAGACCGCGCCGCCATCCAGACCTCCATCGGCGAGGTCCTCCGCCGCATCGCCGCCAACCACATCGACCCCCGCCGCGCCGGACTCCTCCTCTACGGCCTCCAGATCGCCAGCTCCAACCTCCCCAAAACCCCAGCCGCAAGCCAAGACTCCGACCTCGACGACACCCCGGAGCAAGTCGAAGAGATCATCCTCGACCCCGTCCACGGCCCCATCGCCCCACC
Organism: Edaphobacter sp.; assembly: GCA_965277335.1. Lineage (GTDB taxonomy): Bacteria > Acidobacteriota > Terriglobia > Terriglobales > Acidobacteriaceae > Edaphobacter. The sequence goes on from CBDICJ010000004.1 coordinate 178,472, forward strand.
CGCCCAGGTCGCCGAATGCAAACGCCGACTCAGCTACATCGCTATGCTCAACGAGCGCCTCGGCTTCCTGGAACCCCGCCCCGTCGTCCCCTCGAACCGGACCCCAGGCGAAGCCGAACCGGGAAAGGAGGAAACCTGCCCCTCCCCCCACAACTCCCACCCCGATTCCCCCCAACCCGACGTCCTCCCCACCCTCCAGGCCGCCCACCAAACCTCCAGCCTACCGGTCCCGGCTGGTCACAAACCCCGGCACCCACAGCAGCGCGCGCTTGGCCTCCGAGTCAGGCAGGTCGGCAACACTGAGCCGCGCGGCTTCGGCATACGCGCAGGCGGTGTCCATGGCATAGTCGATCGAGCCATGGCGTTGCAGAATCTCAAGAATCAGCGCATGCGAGACCCGCGTGAAACTGCGATCCGCCAGCACCGTCCGAATCGCCTCCCGGTCCGCTCCCGTGCCGCGTTCGAGCGCGTGGATCACAGCCAGCGTAGCCTTGCCCTCGCGCAGATCGCTGGCCACCGGCTTGCCCAGAACGTCCTCCGCCGCTGTAAGGTCCAGCACATCGTCGACGATCTGAAACGCAAGACCCAGATTCCGCCCATACTCGCCGAGCTGCGCTTCAACGTCGTCCGGTTCGCCTTCTCCTCTGGCCCCACCGGATCCGCCAAATGCCGGCGGCCCGCTGATTGCCGCCCCAAGCTGCATCGACACCTTGAACAGGCAAGCCGTCTTGCGAAAGATCAGGTCGAAGTACTCCTCTTCGTTGATCAAATGCCCCAGCTTCTGAATCTGCAGCAGCTCGCCTTCGACCATCTGCTGGGTCAGCGAGATAAGCAGCTCCAGCACGCGAAAGTTCCGCTCCTCCAGCGCCGAGCTGAACGACTGCATATACAGCCAGTCGCCCGCCAGCACGCACTTCGCATTGCCCCACGTCGTATTCGAAGACGGCCGCCCGCGCCGTGTATCCGCCTCATCGATGATGTCGTCGTGAACCAGCGTCGCGGTGTGCAGCATCTCCACCACCGCCCCCAGGCGAATGCGGCTCTGGCTCGCGCAGCCCAGCGCCTTCGAGGACAACAGCAGCAGCAGCGGCCGAATGCGCTTCCCCCCGCCCGCGATCAGGTATTGCGCAATGTCGGTAATCACCTCGACCTTCGAGGCCGACTGCCGCGCAAACTCCTGCTCGATCGCGGCTAAATCGTCGCGAAGGAGGTCGAAGACCTCGGCTGCGGTCGCGATGGAGATCGTACTCACTATAGGTCAGAGTATCAGGAGGTAAATTCAGGTTCCGCATCGGCTCAAAAAACCGAAAAACAATGTTGACCGCGGCAAGATTTCCACGCTGTCCATAGAGCTTAGGGGTTCTCTGATTAAGCACTTCGTTTCCGCAGCGGATTAAATTACGGTGGGTGGAGGGGGTGGATTGGATGAAGCAGCAGACATTGGCGATGGCGGCGGGTTTTGAGCAGTTTGGTCGGCAGTCTCGGCGCGCGGAGTTTTTGTCTCAGATGGAGCTGGTGGTTCCGTGGGCGGAGTTGGTGAAGCTGGTTGAGCCGCATTATCCGGCTTCGGGCAAAGGGCGTCCGCCGGTTGGGGTGGAGCGGATGCTGCGGATTTACTTTCTGCAGCAGTGGTTCAACTTGTCGGACCCAGCCGTGGAGGACGCGCTATACGAGTCGCCTTCGATGCGGTCGTTCGTGGGCATCGATCTGGGCCGTGAGCCCGCGCCGGACGAGACGACGGTGTGCAAGTTCCGCCATCTGCTCGAGCGTCATCAACTGGGCAGGCGCATCTTCGCCGAGGTGAACGGCTATCTGGAGCGGCATGGCTTGAAGATCGGCGCCGGCACCATCGTCGATGCGACTCTGCTGCAGGCGCCGTGCTCGACCAAGAACAAAAGCGGGGCGCGCGACCCGGAGATGCATCAGGTGCGCAAGGGCCGGCAGTGGTACTTCGGCATGAAAGCGCATGTGGGTGTGGACGCGGGGACCAAGCTGATCCACTCGGTCGCGGCGACGGCGGCCAACGTGGCCGACTGCCGCATGCTGCCCGAGCTGCTGCACGGCGAGGAGACCGAGGTGTGGGGAGATCAGGCCTACCAGGGCCAGGGCGAGGTGCTTCGGCAACGCGCCCCCAAAGCCGCCGACCGCACCAACCGGCTCTGGAGAACCAAGCTCAAGGTCTATGCCGACCGACGAGAAGAAAACCGCATCAAGAGCAAAACCCGTTCGCGCGTCGAGCATATCTTCGCTCTGATGAAGCTCAAGTTCGGTTTCGTCAAAGTGCGCTTCCGCGGTCTCGCCAAGAATCTCAACCGGCTCGAAACGACCTGCGCCCTCATCAACCTCTGCACCGCACGCCACCATCTGCTGGCCGTGCCCGCGCAGAGCCGCGCCTGAAAACAGGCAAAGAGTCTTCCACCACACACCATCCACCTCGCCACAGGTAAAAACAACCCAGCCGCTCCAACTCAGCAAGAAAACCGCTGCTTGTTCAGAGCTTCCTAAGAGCGGAATCGGTGGTGCTGTACCCATCACACGTCGTCATCTCAACCGGAGCAGCGGATAGTCGCATCGTCCGCTGCGGAGTGGAGAGATCTCCGCACTTCTCTTTCGTTCCCGAATGGATACACCTATGCTGTTTCTGTCCTAATTCGACCGAAAGTTGGTGAACTGCAGCTCGACCCCGATATCCTTGCCCCGCAGCAGCGTCATGACCTCCTGCAGCACGTCGCGGTCCTTGCTCACCACCCGCACCGTGTCGCCTTGGATGCTCGCCTGCGCCTTCTTCTTCGAGTCCTTGATGGCCGCGACGATGATCTTTGCCTTCTCCGACGGGATGCCCTGCACCAGCTTGATCTTCTGCCGCACGCTCGAGCCCGCCGCCGGCTCAATCTTCTCGAATTCAAGATTTTTCAGCGACACGCTTCGCTTCACCAGCTTCTGCGACAGAATCTCCACGACTGCCTTCAGCGTGTAATCGTCCTGGCTCGCAAGCTGGATCGTCTCATTGCCTTCAAGCTCGATCTTCGACTTCGAGTTCTTCAGATCGAACCGCGCGTTCACCTCTTTGGTCGCCTGGTCGATCGCGTTCTTCACTTCCTGAAGCTCTACCTTGCTCACTACATCGAAGCTGTTGTCGGATGCCATGTCTTGTCCTCGTCGTCCTCTGGTCGTATTCCGGCCGCTCTCTATTATGTCAGCTATGGCATCTATGGCACCGCACGGCTGCGGCCTGCCGCCGGAAACAGATTCCTGAAGTTCGCCGTCGTCAGCGCCGCAAGCTCCTCAAGTGAGATGCCGCGAAGCTCCGCCAGGGCTGCTGCGGTATGCGTCATCAGCGCCGGCTCATTGCGCTGTCCCCGGAACGGAATCGGCGCGAGAAACGGGCAGTCCGTCTCCACCAGAATCCGCTCCGCCGGAGCCGCGACCGCAGCCTCGCGAATCGCCTGCGACTTAGGATAGGTAAGATTGCCCGCGAACGAGAGGTGGAATCCCGCTGCGATCGATCGCTCAGCCTGCTCAACCGTCCCCGAAAAGCAGTGCATCACTCCGCCCAGCCGCAGCTTCTGCCCCGAACCATCTTCGAGCCCACTCCAATGTTCGTCGATGAGCCGCAGAACGTCCTCCCACGCATCGGCCTCGCCGTACTTCTCCTTAGCCTGAGTCGTGGCCAGCTCGCTCGTGCGGCAATGAATCAGTATCGGCTTGCGCGCAGCCGCCGCGATCCGCATCTGCGCCGCGAACGCCCGCTGCTGCGTGGCGATATCGGGATTGCCGAAATGATAGTAGTCCAGGCCGATCTCGCCGAGGGCCAAGCAGCACTCCTCCCCGGCCAGCCCGGCCAGCTTCTTGAGCGCCTCCGCCGTAGCTTTGTGCGCCTGCTCCGGGTGAATGCCGACGCTCGCAAACACCTCCGGGACCCCGGCGCCTTCCGGCATTGCAGCAACCTCGCTCGCAATCCCCAATGCCCGGTGCATCTCCTCCGGCCCTTCGCCGATACCGATCGCAAGCACTGTCCGAACGCCTGCCGCATACGCGCGGCGCATCACCTCGACCCGCTCTGTCGGAGTTTCGTTGTAAAAGTCGAGATGGGCGTGCGAGTCGGTCAGGTGCATCTCTCTCAGGGTATCGCATGGCAGCGCAACGTCAGGAAGACTCTGATCGAGTCGCAGCTCAAAAAAGCCACGGCACAACGGCAGCTTGGCTCCTAAAGTTTGGAGCGCGTAATATTTTGCCATGCAAAACCTTACCCGCCGCGACCTTTGTCTAACCCTCGCCGCCTTCGCTGCCCTGGGCACCATCGAAGTAGAAGGCCAGAGCAGCCTGAGCGACAGCCCGACAACCGGTAACTCCGCAACGAGCAGCTCCGCGACTGCCCAGTCAGGCCACGAGCCAGTTCTCGCCCACTCCGAGATCTTCTCCTTCGACAAGCTCCCCGTACACGCCTCAGCCAACGGCGGCGCGTCCAGGCCCGTTGTTCGAGGAACCCTCGCCACCGGCGAGTTTGTAGAGGTCCACGAGACCGCCCTGCCACCCGGTCAGATGCCGCATCAACCCCATCGCCACAGCCACTCCGAGTTCCTGCTCATTCGCGAAGGCAAGCTCGAGGTCACCAGCGGCGGCCAGCACGGCATCGTCGAACCCGGCGGAGTCGTCCTCACCGCTTCAGGCGTTCTGCATGGTCTCAAGAACATAGGCGATGTCACCGCCAACTACTTCGTCGCCGCCATCGGCGTGCAAAAGGCAATCATCTAAAAACGTCTAAAGGAGAGAGCTTCTCCGGCAGTCAGACTCTTCAGCCTTAACGAGATTAGTTGATGATCGACACAGTGCGCCTGTGATTCGTGCGTTTCTCTCGAGTTAAATTCACTTCTTCTCTCCTAGTTGTCTCTTAGCCGCATTCGCATTCCATGCGACCAACTAACCAGGAGTGCACACAAGCATCGGCATCCCAAAGCAAAGGTCCTACCGCAGACGAGACCCCAGCGCGATCTCCTCGTCGAATGTAACCAGGACAGGCTTGCCGTCATTGCCTTCGCTCGCCGCCAGCAGCATCCCGTGCGAGTCCAGACCGCGCATCTTGCGTGGAGCGAGATTCGCAATCACCACGATCCGGCGTCCGATCAGCTCCTCCGGCGTATACCACTCCGCAATACCCGAAAGAACCTGCCGCTTTTCGTAACCAAGATCGACTTCGAGCCGCAGCAGCTTATCGGCTTTCGGAATGCGCTCGGCGACGACAATCTGCGCCACCCGCAGATCGATCTTGACGAAGTCGTCAATGGCAATCTGCGGAGTGTCGGGCGTGCCCGAGACGGCAGAGGAGGCGGCGAACGGCCCGGAGGCTGGAGCTTCTGCATGCGGAGGCGTGTTTGGCCGCACAGAGGTGACTGCATGGCTTCCGCCCACGGTGGCGCCGGGATTGGCTTCAGCAAAGGTCGAGGTGCGCGGCGCGGCGCCTGGGTCCGTCGGGTCGGCCGGAGCGGGCGAGGTATGGCTGGTCTTCTCGTCGATGAGCCGGGAGGGCGCGGGTTGTGCGTTGCTGGATTCCATATCGGTCATGATCTGGATGAGTCCTTTCTCGGCTCGAGGAAAGATAGGAGCCAGTTCGCCAAGCTTCGTGCCCGGCCTCAACCCGCCCCATTCAAGGTTCCTCAACTCGCCGCTTCGGGCTGCTTCTTCAATGTCACCCAATCCTAATTGCGCCCAGACCTTGGCAGTCGCATGAGGGAGAACTGGATAGACAATCGCCGTGATGATGCGAATAGACTCGGCGGCCGTATAGAGAGCTATTGGTAGACTTCCAAGTTCGCGCGAGCCATCTTTGTTTTTAGCAAGGATCCATGGCTTAGTAAAAGCCAGGAATAGGTCGACTTGTGCGACTGCAGTAGCCACGCCAAATAGGACCTCATTGAAGCCAACGCGATCGAAGTCCTGAGTGATCTGGAATCTCCAGCCGGTCCCTTCCACTGAGAAGAATTGAGTGAGTTTTTTCGCTTCCTCGAGAACAGAGACTGACGCGTCTTCACTTAGCGAAACGACTTGTCCTTCCACTCTGCCCGGATTTGGAATGACGCCTTCAAAATTTTGTTGTATCAAAGATAGAGTGCGGCTGACGAGGTTGCCATAGCCGTTTGCCAGATCACTGTTGAATCGCTGCACCAACGCGTCGAAGCTGAAGCTGCCGTCCTGGCCGAACGGAATCTCGCGCAACAGAAAGTAGCGCAGCACATCGGACGCGAACAGGTCCTGCTCCTCCTTGGTGCTGTCGGGAAACTGCTTTTTGTAGACGTGCTCTCCAAAGGCATCAAGGATGGTTTCCGTCCGCACGATGTTGCCACGGGATTTGCTCATCTTCGAGTCTTCGAACAGCAGCCATCCATGAGCCGTAATCGCCTTCGGCAGAGGCAGTCCGGCGGCCAGAAGAAACGCTGGCCAGTAGACACAGTGGAATCGGATGATCTCCTTTCCCACAAGATGTAGGTCGGCGGGCCAGTATCGTTCGAACTTTGCCTGCTCGGCAGGATCGTCGCTGCCATAGCCAATCGCGGTCATATAATTGGCCAGGGCATCGAGCCACACATAGATGACGTGCTTCTCATCTCCCGGAACCGGGATGCCCCACTGGAAACTCGACCGCGAGATGGAGAGGTCCTTGAGCGCGCCCGGAACATAGCGGTTGCCCAGCTTCGACTCTCGCGTCTCGGCGGCATCTGTGATGTTGCCGCGCAGAAAGCTGAGCACCTCGTTTTTTCGGACCTCGGGTTGAATCGAGAGTTCGCCGCCTTCGATCAGGTCGATGAGCCGTTCCTGGTACTCCGAGAGCCGAAAGAAGTAGTTCTCTTCGGTGACGGTTTCGGTTGGCTTGCCGTCTGGCCCGATGGTGCCTGGGGGCCCCTCGACGAACATCTCCTCTCCCACCGAGTACTGGCCTGTATAGGCGCTCAGGTAGATGGCTCCGCGGTCGCGGAGAAGCTGAAAGAGCTTCTGGACACCCCTCTTATGATGTTCGTCGGTGGTGCGGATGTAATCGTTGTAGGTTATTCCCATCCGGTCCCACAGAGCGCGGAAGCTTGCCGAAACCTCGTCGGCGAACTGCTGCGGAGCGATGCCCGCGGCTGCGGCGGAGCGCTCGATTTTTTGTCCGTGCTCGTCGGTCCCGGTCAGGAAAAACGTGTCGTCCCCCAGCAGACGATGCCGCCGGGCGATCACGTCGGCTGCGATCGTCGTATAGGCATGGCCGATGTGCGGGCGCGCGTTGACGTAGTAAATCGGGGTGGTCAGGTAAAACTTCTGCTTGGACATGGGCCAAACCAAGTTTAGCAGGAGGACGCCGGAGGCATGCCGGAGAGGCCATATTCCTGCAGGATAAGCACTTATGTCGGTTCTGCCCTCTGAATGGGCGGCGTTGTCTTTGAAAACGTTCTGTGGAAATCCCGCCGAAAGTGGTGGTTTTGAGCTTCCGCAGCATGCGATAGTGTCCGCGTCAGAGGCCTTAAATGTTGCATTTTTACCGTAAATGGTGGGGTGCCGACCGCTTCCGGAGGGGTGCCGGCGCCAGGGGAGGCGGCAAATCACTCCAGGAATGGGAAAGATCCCACGAAAGTTGTAGGAGGAAATCCTCTGGGGGAGAGTTAAGCGTTTGCTCGGGAGCGTAGACTCCTGTCTGGAGTTCACCCTATGTTCGCTCTCTGCGTTGCTTGTGTTGCCGGAAGTTCTGCTGCTTTCACGTTTTATCTAGGTTCGGCGGCCTTCGTCGATTGTTATCTCAATGCATATTCTCTGCTGCCGAGTCTTGGGCATGAGATAGGTTTCAGGAGTCATGGATGGTTGAGCGGGGTTGCCGCTCGAAGAGAGCTATAAGAAGCTGTCCGAAGATTGCGTGATCATCCGCAACGACAAAGGCGAAATGCGGGGATCTTCTCCACTGCGTCACGCGATGAGACCGCGCAACTTCGGTCGAGATGACGACCTTTCGGTTTTCAAGCGTCCTGAGATGTTGTTTGGGGGGAGGCTGAGCTACTGCGGCGGCGTTGTTGGCTGTTGCTGCTGGTCTTTCTCTTTGCCATCTTTGCCATCTTTGCTGTCTTTGCCGCCAAAGAGCTTCTGGAAGAAGTTCTTCTTTTTCGGCTGGGCGACCGGCTGAGTGGTGTCGGGCGCGTTGCCGTCGGGCGGGGTGTTGGGAGCGCTGCGAACGATAGGCGCGGTGAGAGGCGGCATGTTGGGAGCGGAGTTGGATTTGGAGCCGCCGAGGCCGAAGATCTTCTGGATAAAGTTCTGCTGGCTTTCGCCCATCTGGCTGCAGGTGTTGACGGGCGCGGTGCCGTCGAGGAAGCCGACGTAGAAGTTGTGGTCGGGGCAGGTGGCGTCGGCGAGGAGGCTGGTGGCTCGGTCGATGCGGGCGGTGGTGATGCCTGGGGGCGGGATAAAGGATTTGACGTCGGAGTACTGGGGGAGCTGAATGGCGCGCTTCATGAACTCGGCCCAGATGGGAGCAGCGGCTTTGGCTCCTTCGAGTTTGACGTCAGTGTAGTCGTCGTTGCCGACCCAGACGATGCAGATGAGGTTGGAGGTGTAGCCGGCGAACCAGACGTCGTGGCTGGTGCCGGTTTTGCCGGCGGCGGGGGCGAGGAAGCCATGCTGGCGGGCGGCGGAACCGGTGCCGCGGCTCATCACGTTTTCGAGCAGCGACTGGGTGAGGTAGGCCGCGCGCGGATCGAGGACCTGCTTGGCTTCGGGGGAGAAGTCGGAGACGATGTCCCCATTCGCGTTCCGTACCGACGCGAGCATCCAGGGGGTGAGGTGGACGCCGTTGTTGGCGAAGACGGTGTAGGCGCCGGCCATTTCGATAGGCGTGGCGTTGTAGGCGCCGATGGCGACCGACGGGGTTCCGCGTGCGTTGACGATGCCGGAGGAGCGGGCGAGAGCGGCCACGTTGTCGAAGCCGACCATCTGGGCGAGGGAGATGGTGGCGATGTTGAGCGAATGGTCGATGGCGTCGACGGCGGTGACCATGCCGGGGTATTCGCCTTTCTCGAAGTTGCCTGGGGTGTAGGGCTTGCCCTCGTACATGAAGGTCGTGGTGTCGTCATTCAAGGGGGTGAGGGCGGTGAAGACGCCGCCACCGACGCCACCGCTACCATTGCCGCCGTCGCCACCGTTGCTGGCGCCGCCGCCGTCGCTTGCGTTGCCGAGCGAAAGGCCGTTGAGGCTGGTGTTGTAGGCGGCGGCGTAGACGAAGGGTTTGAAGATGGAGCCGGTGGGGCGTTCGGCGAGGGCGTGATCGAGCTGGGAGACGCCGTAGTTGCGGCCGCCGACGAGGGCGAGGATCTGGCCGGTGTGAGGATTGATGGCGACGAGGGCAACCTGGGGATAGGGGATGGGCTCGGTGGGGCCGGGAGCCTGGCCTTTGCGGGGGCGGTGGCGTTTGCGGACGAGCTCGTCGACGTTCTTCATGCCGATCTCGATGGCTTCGGAGGCGGCGCGCTGGAGGTCGGGGTCGAGCGAGGTGTAGATGCGGAGGCTCTGGTGGGAGAGGTCCTGGTCGCCGATGCGCTTGACGAGCTGGTCATGGACGAGATCGACGAAGTAGGGAGCTTCGCTGGCGTCGATGTTGGGCGCGGCGAGGCGAAGGGGCTCGGCTTTGGCGCGCTGGGCCTGGCTGGGGGTGAGGGCACCGGTTTCGACCATCGAGTCGAGGACGAGGTTGCGGCGCTCCATGGCGCGCTCGGGGTGGCGGTAGGGATTGAGGCGGCTGGGGGACTGGATCATGCCGGCGAGCAGGGCGGACTCGGAGGTGTCGAGCTGGCGCAGGTTCTTGCCGAAGAAGGTCTGGGCAGCCTCGCCGAAGCCGTTGATGGCGTAGCTGCCACGCTGGCCAAGGTTAATCTGGTTGGCGTACATCTCAAAGATCTGCTTCTTTTTGAAGCGGGCTTCGAGCTGGAAGGTGATCATGATCTCGCGGAGCTTGCGGGTGATTTTTTTCTCGGGCGAGAGGAAGAAGCCGCGGGCGAGCTGCTGGGTGAGGGTGGAGCCGCCGCAGCTCATGTGATGGCGGATGAGATCTTCGAAGGCACATTTGGCGGTGCGGCCGTAGTTGAGGCCGCCGTGCTGGAAGAAGTTGCGGTCTTCGATGGCGGTGACGGCCTGGACGAGATGAGGAGGAATCTCGTCGTAGGTGACGAGGCGGCGCTTGGTGCGGTTCTTGTCTTCCGAGAGCGCGGTGATGAGCTGGGGCTCGAGGTCGTAGGCGCTGAGGGCGGCTCCGTTTTCGGCGGTGATGCTTTGAACGATCTCGCCGGCGGTGTTGATGGTGGCACCGTCGGTGTTGTGAAAGCTTTCGGGTCCGGGCTTGATGAAGATGTTGTCGCCGTTGAGCTGGAAGACGCCGAGCTGGGGGTTGGCGTTGTAGCCGGCGCGGCGGAGGTCGGTGGCGATGGCTTCGGCGGTGAGCTTCTGGCCGTCGCGGACCTCGCGGGGGGCGGCGTAGATCTGGGAGACGCTGGCGAAGATGGGGCCGGCGGCGAGGCGGTCGTCGACGACCTGTTGGAAGTGGTGGTAGAAGAAGCCGAAGATGACCGAGGCGACGATCAAAAGCGCGAGGAAGATGAGCAGGGCGCCGCGCAGCAGACGGAAGCCGAGGTCGGAGCGTGCGGATCCAGTGCGTCCGGGGCCGGAGCGGGCTTTACTGCCGATTTTGAGTTTGACGGGCAAGAGGTTCTCCTCTTTGGACGCTTAAATCGCGGCTGCGGCGAGCAGGTTGCGCAGCCGGTGGGTTATCCGGGAAGCTACCTCTGCCGGTGCCTGGTCGAGGGAAAGCTCTTCGGTGCGGCGCTCGAGGCGGTCGAGAAATTCTACCTTGCCGTCAGCGACGCCGCGGCCGATGTTGATGCGATAGGGGATTCCGACGAGGTCGGCATCCTTGAACTTGACGCCGGCGCGTTCGTCGCGGTCGTCGAGCAGGGTGTCGACGCCTGCGGCTTCGAGGGCGGCGGCGACTTTTTCTCCGGCGGCGAGCAGGGCTGGGTCGCCGACGTTGGTGATGGTGACTACGGCGTGGAAGGGAGCGATGGCGGGGTGAAGGGCGTAGGCTTCTCCTCCATGGGCGGCCGCCGACGATTCGATTGCGGCGGTGAGGATGCGCTCGATGCCGATGCCGTAGCTGCCCATGATGGGGGTGACCTCTTTGCCGTCGCGGTTGAGGACGGAGGCTCCCATGGATTTGGAGTATTTATAGCCGAGCTTGAAGATGTGGCCGATCTCGACGGCTTTGCCGAGGCGCAGGGGTTGGCCGCCGATGGGGTCGGCTTCGCCTTCGAGAATGTTGCGAACGTCGGCAATGAGGGTGGGTTTGAAGTCGCGTGCGGGGGTGACGTTGCGGAGGTGGTACTCCTCTTTGTTGGCTCCGGCGATAAGGTTGGTGCGGCCTTCGAGGGCTTTGTCGAGGATGACGAGCGTACCCGGTTTTTTGGGGTGCGGGGCGGCTTCGATGCCGATGGGGCCGAGATAGCCGGCGGGGGCGTTGAATGTGGCGAAGATTTCTTCTGGGGTCATGGGGCGGAGTTCGCCGCCGGCGAGGGCGGAGAGCTTGGCTTCGTTGAGGGTGTGGTCGCCGCGGAGGAAGGCGACGACGGGGCGGAGTTCCGTGGAACCCACCCTATCCGACGATGAAGCTGTCGGAGAGGATGGGACACCCGGGCTTTGGGTGCCAGGTTTAGAGAGAGCGGGGGACTGGGCCATGTATGCCATCGTCTTGATTTGGTGGACGGGTTTGACTTGCAGAAAATTTCCTACCTCGTCGATAGTGCGCTGGCCGGGGGTGTGGAGGAGTTCGGGCAAGCCTGCTGAGTCGCCTCCAGGGGCGGGGACAAGGTCTTCTACGGGAGCGAGGCGGCTGGTGGCTTTTTCGAGATTGGCGGCGTAGCCCGAAGAGCTGCTGGCGATGAGGTCTTCGCCGGCTTCGGTGTAGACCATGAACTCCTGGGACTGGGAGCCGCCCATGGCGCCGGAGTCCGCGTCGACGGCGACGTACTGGATGCCGCAGCGATCGAAGATGCGGCGATAGGCGGCGTCGTGTTTGTCGTAGCTGGCGTCGAGGCCGGCTTCGTCGATGTCGAAGGAGTAGGCGTCTTTCATGAGGAACTGTCGGACGCGGAGGAGGCCGGATTTGGGGCGGGGCTCGTCGCGGAACTTGGTCTGGATCTGATACCAGATCTGGGGAAGCTGCTTGTAGCTGCGAAGCTCCTTACGGGCGATGTCGGTGACAATCTCCTCGTGGGTCATGGCGAGGCAGAGTTCGGCGCCTTTGCGGTCCTTGAGGCGGAACATGTTGTCGCCCATGGCGAACCAGCGGCCGCTGGCCTCCCAGATCTCCTTCGGGTTGAGGGCGGGGAGGAGGAACTCCTGGCCGATCTTGTCCATCTCTTCGCGGACGATGGCGACGATCTTGGTGATGGAGCGATTACCGAGAAAGAGGTAGCTGTAGATGCCGGCGCCGAGCTGGCGGATGTAGCCGGCGCGGAGGAGGAGCTTGTGGCTAGCGACTTCGGCGTCGGCGGGAGCTTCGCGGAGGGTGGGGATGAAGAGTTGGGACCAGCGGTGCATGCGTTCATTCTAACTTCTTGTCCTGCCAGACTAACTTCTTGTCTTGCCAGACGGGCCCACTACGCGTGGGGCGGGCACTTCGTGCCATGTATACCCCTTCGGGTGGGCCCCCCGTTGCTCGGCGGGAAATCCTTCTGCCGACTCACGGACATTCGCGTCTACGCGAGTTGAAGGGCCCAGAGGTCGTGGAGGTGAACGACGCCCTCTACCTGGCCGGTGGGGCTGACGACGATCAGCGAAGTGATCTTCTTCTCTTCCATCAAGGCGAGAGCGGAGGAGGCGAGAGCGCTGCCGGCGATGGTGATGGGGCGTGGGTTCATGATGTCCGAGGCGGTATGTTCGAGGGCGTGCGATCCGTCGCGTTCGAGCAGGCGGCGGAGGTCGCCGTCGGAGATCATGCCGGATAAACGGCCATCGTTGAGGACGGTGGTCATGCCGAGTTTTTTTCGCGACATCTCGTAGATGACCTGGGGCATGGGGGTGGAGGGTGCGACCTGGGGGAGGGCGTCGCCGATGTGCATGAGTTCGCGGACGCGGGCGAGGCGGCGACCGATGCGACCGCCGGGGTGGAGGTCGGCGAAGTCTTCGGCCTTCCAGCCGCGCCGGCGGCTTACTTCGAGGGCGAGAGCGTCGCCTAGCGCGAGCATGACGGTGGTGGAAGCGGTGGGGGCGAGGTTGAGTCCACAGGCTTCCGTGGAGACGCTGGCATCGAGAAAAATGTGGCTGGCCTGGGCGAGGGTGGAGGTGACACAGCCGGTGATGGCGATGAGGGTGGCTTCGAGGCGCTTGAGGGTGGGGAGCAGGCGGAGAAGTTCTTCGGTTTCGCCGCTGTAGGAGAGAGCGAAGACGATATCGTGTTCGCCGAGCATGCCGAGGTCGCCGTGGATGGCTTCGGCGGCATGAAGGAAGTGGGCTGGAGTGCCGGTGGAGCGGAGAGTGGCGGAAATCTTGCGGGCGATGATGCCGCTTTTGCCGATGCCGGTGATGATGATGCGACTGGCGCTGGGTTGGAGGAGGAGGTCGACGGCCTGCGCGAAGGGGGCGGCCATGGTGTTGTCGAGGCGGTCGGCGAGGCGCTCGAGAGCGGCGGCTTCGATGCGAACGAACTCCGAGGGGCGGAGCGGGGCGAACGGGCTGTCGGCTTGGCTGGACATCGTGCTGAACCATGTCGATGCTAGCAGAGGCTTTGAGAGGACATCAGAGGCGCAGGCCGGTGGCTAATGGAGGCGGGGTGTAGCCGAAGTCGCGGTCGAGGGCTGCGGCGATGGCGAGGACGTACTCGTCGGCGTAGGGGCGGCCCGCGATCTGTACTCCGATGGGCAGGTTCTCGGGGTGGGGTGTGCGGGCGATGGGGACTACGGCGGCGGGTGCGCCGAGCAGGTTGAACCATTGGGTGTAGCGCATGGCGTCGAGGTAGGCGAGGGGCTTGGGGGTGCCTGCGTCGTTCAGGGTCCAGTGGCGCTCGCCGTGGCGGAAGGCGGGGATGGCACAGGCGGGGGTGAGCAGGATGGGGAAGGCGCGCATGTCTTCGAGGAGCAGGGCGCGAATGCGGTCGATCTCGGCCCAGGTATGGAGGAGTTCGTTTGCGGTGAGCGGCGGGCCGGCGTGGGCGATGTCGAGAAAGTTGCGGAAGGTGGGGCTGAGGAGAGATTCCCGGCCTTCCGCGAGGGGTTCGAGGAGCATGGCGCCGCAGCGGACGAAGAGGGTGTGCCAGAGTTGGCGGGCGGCTTCGAGGACAGTGGGCTGGAAATGCTCGACGCGGAACCCTTGCCGGCGCAAGGATTCGACGGCGGCGAGAACGGCTTGGCGAGTTTCGGGCGTGACGGGGGCGATGCCATCGTCTTCGAGGTAGCCGATGGGGATGTTCTTGAGATCATTGAGATTTTCGGGGGACGTGACGGGGCGGTAGGGCACGGGGGCGGCGATGGGATCGGTTTCGAGCGCTCCGGAGACGACACGGAAGAGCAGGGAGAGGTCGGCGATGGTGCGGGCCATGGGGCCGATGGCTCCCAAAAGCGAGAAGGGACCGGCGCAGGGAGGGAGGTGGCCGGCGGCGGGGATGCGGCCGGGCGTGGGCTTGAGGGCGCAGATGCCGGTGAAGTGGGCGGGAGTGCGGACGGAGCCGCCGCCGTCGCTGCCCAGGCCGCCGGCAGAGAGACCGGCAGCGATGGCGGCGGATTCGCCTCCGCTGGAGCCGCCGGCGGTGCGGGTCAGGTCCCAGGGGTTGCCGGTGCGACCGTAGAGGCGGTTGTCGGTCTCGTAGGCCATGAGGAATTCCGGGCAGTTGGACGTGCCGAGGATGATGGCTCCGGCGGCGCGGAGACGTTGGACGGCTTCGGCGTCTTCGGTGGGGATATGGCCCTGGTTGAGCAGGCTGCCGGACTCGCAGCGGTGGCCGGTGACCGAGATAGAGGCTTTGATGGTGAGGGGAAGGCCGTGCAGCAGGCCTCTGTTCTCCCGCTTGCTGTCAAGAGCCAGAGCTTGCTTGCGGACGCGGTCGGGGTCGATGAGGGCGTTGAGTTGGGGGTTGAGTTGCACGATACGGCCGATGTGGTGTTCGGCGAGTTCCAGGGCGGAGATTTTGCGCGCGGCGAGGAGGGCGAGGAGGTCGACTGCGGGTTCGGTGAGGAGATCGGACATTGAGTTCGTTTATATCGGATGGCTGGTTTGGATTGCTACGGGAGAGGTCGGGAGCGAGCGGAGGGAGTCGGGTGATCCGACCTTTTCATCATGGTGGGAGGAATTGGTCGTTTGGGTTTTATACGCTTGCGACAGGCTTTACGATTGCTTAAGCTTTATTTGCTTTCAGGAAGATCCTGCCATGCCTGCCAAGTCGGTCCATTTATTACAGGAGTACATGCGCTCACGCCGCGGACCGGTGGTGATCGGCGATGTGCTGTATAAGCCCGGCGGAAGCTTTGGTCCGCGCACCCAGACGGAGTTTGAGTTGGTGGTCGTGCATCGCGGATGGCTGCGACTGGAGCTTGATCGCAAGGTGATCGAGGTGCCGCGAGAGCACGGCATCCTGCTTTGCCCGGGACATCGCGAGCAGTTCACGTTTGCGCAGGATGGCGAGACGCGGCATAGCTGGGTGGCGGTGGCGCCGAGCGCGATGACTCCCGCGATGTGCCGCGAACTGGATCACGCTTCCGCGCCGGTTCCGTTCTTCGGCCGCATGGCGACGCTGCTGGAGATGCTGCGCGCGCCGACGCCGCAGCGAGAGTTCGCGACGCTTCTGCAAAGCGGGCTGACGCTTGGGCTGGCGCTTGCTCTGCTGTGCGAGTTTGCCTCCGCGGCCTTCGGCCGAAACCGGGCGCCAAGCGCATGCAATGCGGTGATGAACCGGCTCGACGCTTATCTGGCGAGCGCGTATGCGATGCCTTTGTCGCTGCAGGCGATGGCGCAGGAAGCGGACGTTTCGGCGCAACATCTGCTGAAGATCTGCCGCGTGGCAGGCCGGCCCACGCCGATGCAGCAACTCTATCGCAAGCGCCTGGAGGCGGCGGCCGATCTGCTGCTGCACACCGGCCTTCCGCTTTCGCGGATCGCGGAGCAGTGCGGCTTCCTGAATCCGTTTCATTTCTCGAGGAAGTATAAAGAGTTCTGGGGAGAGAGTCCGCTGTCGTGGCGGCAGAAGCAATGGAAGCTGGAGAACGTCCGTGAGCCTGAGGCGAAGGGCCGTTCTCAGGCGGGGAAGGATTTAGTTTTGCGAGGAGGAAGACAACTATGAATGCAGTGATGGCAGGGTTTGCGGCGGCGGTGATGTGCGCGAGCCAAATGTGGGCGCAGACGGCGGCTCCGAGCGTGATGCAACCGGTGAGGCCGGAGGTGACAGCCCAGACCGCCGAGGCGCTCCAGATGCAGCATATGCGGGCGCAACTGCAGGATTGGGCCGGGCTCGATCGGTACCGCGGCGAGAATGCCGCTCTGCCTGCGGCCGGCAGTGGGGAGCAGCGGGTCGTGTTCTACGGAGACTCGATCACCGATGGGTGGGGACGATGGCCGGGGCGAGGGCCGTTTTTTCCGGGCAAGCCCTATGTGAACCGCGGCATCAGCGGCCAGACGACGCCGCAGATGCTGGTGCGATTTCAGCAGGACGTGGTGCGTTTGCATCCTGCCGCGGTCGTGATCCTTGCCGGCACGAACGACATCGCGGGCAATACCGGGCCTTCGACCCCGGAGATGATCGAAGACAACTTTCGGTCGATGGCGGCGATTGCGCGGCAGAGCGGAATCAAGGTGGTGCTGGCTTCGATCACGCCGGCGTTTGCGTATCCTTGGAAGCCCGAGGTGCAGCCGGTGGCGGAGATTCGCGCGTTGAATGAGTGGCTGCGGACTTTTTGTGTCGAGAATGGATGCACCTATCTGGACTACTACGATTCGATGAGCGATGCCAAAGGCGCGATGCTGCCGGGGTACTCTCTCGATGGCGTGCACCCGACGGCAAAGGGTTATGCGGTGATGGCTCCGCTGGCGGAGAGCGCGATTGCGGAGGCGCTGCAGAAGCCGCCGCAGCCCTCGGCAGCAGGGAATCGTTGAGCGGAGATCGCATGGCTGACGATTCAACGGAGTCTCCCGGTCATCGCCAGCGCTGACGCATGCTGAGCTGATGAATGGCGACACGCCGCGCTTCGGCATGGACAAGGCGAGGTAGCGCGAGTTCGTCAGCGGCAGGTTCTTAGTCTTCCGGCGTTGCTGCTTGCGTTCGAGTGCTGCTTAGAGACTCCGTGACAATGCCTGTGGGCAACAAAACAGGCAACGGCAACGACGAAATGCGCGGATCTCTCCACTACGCCGTGCGATAAAACTACACGGCTTACCACCCCAGCGAGCAAAAAGCGCTCGCCGGGGACCCCGGTGGCTTCAGTCGAGATGACGATTTAAGGAGTTATTAAACAGGTTCTTAGAAACTCCGTGACAATCTCTGTGGTCAACCAAAACAGGCAACGGCAACGACGAAATGCGGGGATCTCTCCACTACGCCGTGCGATAAAACTACACGGCTTCGGTTGAGATGACGATTTAAGGAGTATTAGACAGGTTCTTAGAATCTGTCTACAAACTAGGTAGAACGGCGTACGAGTTGATGAGCGAAGGCGATATGGATCATGGATTCAGCCGAGGTGTGGCAAAGTTCGTAGTCTTTGGAGAGGCGGCGTGACCAGTTGAGCCAGGCGAAGGTTCGTTCGACGATCCAGCGTTTGGGCAGGACTTGGAAGAGGGGTTGCTGGTTGCGTTTGACGATCTCGACGCTATATCCAAACATGTCCTTTGCCCAGTTGATCAGCGTGCCTGTATAGCCGCCATCGGCGAAGACAGTCTGGATGGTATCGAATCGGCGGAACAATCGCATCAACACGGCGCGAGCCGCTACCCGGTCCTGGATGCCGGCCGAGTGCACGACCACCGCGAGCAGGTTGCCTTGCGTATCTACCGCAATATGCCGCTTACGCCCTTTGATTTTCTTGCCTGCATCGTAGCCGCGCCGCCCCCTTTTAGCGCCGTCTTCACTGACTGCGAATCGAGAATCGCCACGGTGGGCGTAGCGTTTCGTCCGCCTGCCTTGCGGCCCTGTTCGCGTAGAGTCTGTCCTATGCGCTCCCACACTCCGCTGTCGCGCCACCGCCGGAACTGCTGATGCACGGCCTTCCACGGAGGAAAATTGCTGGGCAACTGCCGCCATTGACAACCCGTCTTCACCACGTACAGCAGCCCATCCACCACGCGCCGTAGATCATACTTGCGCGGCCGACCTCCGGGGTGACGATCTCTCCACGATGCTTGCAGCAGCGGCTCCAGTTTTGCCCATTGCTGGTCCGTCAAATCGCTCCCATACATCCCGTGACCTTAGCCCAAGCTAACCCGCACCGCATATGTCGTCCAGGGTTCCTCAACTAGTTTGTAGACAGGTTCTTAGAAACTCCGTGACAATCTCTGTGGGCAACCAAAACAGGCAACGGCAAATGCGAAATGCGGGGATCTCTCCACTACGCCGTGCGATAAAACTACACGGCTTACCACCCCAGCGAGCAAAAAGCGCTCGCCGGGGACCCCGGTGGCTTCGGTCGAGATGACGATTTTAAGAAGTTATTAGACAGGTTCTTAGAATCTGTCTACAAACTAGGTAGAACGGCGTACGAGTTGATGAGCGAAGGCGATATGGATCATGGATTCAGCCGAGGTGTGGCAAAGTTCGTAGTCTTTGGAGAGGCGGCGTGACCAGTTGAGCCAGGCGAAGGTTCGTTCGACGATCCAGCGTTTGGGCAGGACTTGGAAGAGGGGTTGCTGGTTGCGTTTGACGATCTCGACGCTATATCCAAACATGTCCTTTGCCCAGTTGATCAGCGTGCCTGTATAGCCGCCATCGGCGAAGACAGTCTGGATGGTATCGAATCGGCGGAACAATCGCATCAACACGGCGCGAGCCGCTACCCGGTCCTGGATGCCGGCCGAGTGCACGACCACCGCGAGCAGGTTGCCTTGCGTATCTACCGCAATATGCCGCTTACGCCCTTTGATTTTCTTGCCTGCATCGTAGCCGCGCCGCCCCCTTTTAGCGCCGTCTTCACTGACTGCGAATCGAGAATCGCCACGGTGGGCGTAGCGTTTCGTCCGCCTGCCTTGCGGCCCTGTTCGCGTAGAGTCTGTCCTATGCGCTCCCACACTCCGCTGTCGCGCCACCGCCGGAACTGCTGATGCACGGCCTTCCACGGAGGAAAATTGCTGGGCAACTGCCGCCATTGACAACCCGTCTTCACCACGTACAGCAGCCCATCCACCACGCGCCGTAGATCATACTTGCGCGGCCGACCTCCGGGGTGACGATCTCTCCACGATGCTTGCAGCAGCGGCTCCAGTTTTGCCCATTGCTGGTCCGTCAAATCGCTCCCATACATCCCGTGACCTTAGCCCAAGCTAACCCGCACCGCATATGTCGTCCAGGGTTCCTCAACTAGTTTGTAGACAGGTTCTTAGAAACTCCGTGACAATTTCTCTGGGCAACTCGCCGGGGGGGTGGTTGCTCCGGTCGGGATGAAGATTTTTAGACACACTTTTACCGTGGGGAAACGCTGCCGGGCTCAGCAGCTTCCGGGTTCGGTGGGTGATCTGACATATCAGAATTGACGGGTTCGATTCCCGTGTCGATTGTGGGGTAAATCTCTGAAAACTTGGGCGCACGGGAGAGATGCGGATTGGCGGGGGCGGTCAGCATATCCAGAGAGGTTAGGTTTATATCTGTGATGAATTATCCATGATAACAATATCATTGACAGAGGTATCTTCGGTTCTTATAGTTGGCCATCGACACAGTTCCACACATAAATGCTTCACCACGAGTTCCTCCAACTTAGTAACTTTCAGGAAGGCAGAACCATGAGCACACCTCTATTCGCCAGTGACCTGGTCGATAAACAGGACGGCAACGATTCGTCCAGTGATCCGACCATAACTTCAAGCAAAGGAGCGGCTGGTAGGTTTACAGACCGCAAACAGAACAATCACCGGGAGCGCGCGACGGCACCCCACCTCAGGAACTTGCGGTCCATATGCGGGTCGCTGAGATCTACCTTCCTTCTCTCGATATCGCTTCTGGCGTTTGTGGCGATCTTCTTTCCCGGAGCGAAGCTGCTGGCGCAGCAGGGCACGATTACAGGAACCGTCGTGGACGCGAGCGGCGCGGCAATTCCTGGAGCGCAGGTTCAGGTGATTAATCAGGCGACCGGCAATGTCACAAGAGACGCAGTCACTAACAGCTCCGGCCTGTTCCGCGCGTTGAACCTGGACCCGGCGACCTACACGATCAAGGTGACGGCAAAGGGAATGGAAGCGCTCAGTCGGCAGGGAATTACCCTCGATCAACAGCAGGACCTCGGAGTGGGGAACCTGACACTGACGGTTGGCTCGGCATCCGAAACGGTGACGGTCAGCGCGGAGGAGCCGCTGGTCGAAACCGAGACCTCGCAGAACTCGGCGGTTGTCTCACCGCGCCAGGTGCTCGAACAGCCTCTGAACGGGCGCGACTTCGAATCTCTTCTGACGACTCTTCCGGGCGTTGTCACGAACAACTCCTCGCAGTTCCGGCTGGTATTCAATCAGACCAACGATTTTTTTGTAAACGGCATGCGCGGCACGGCAAATAACTTCTTCCTCGACGGCGTGATCAACACCGACGTGGGCGCGAACGACGGCGAATACACGAACCTCAGCATTGACGCGGTCGGCGAGTTCAAAACCCTGACTGGCAACTTTAACGCAGAGTACGGCCGCAGCCCGGGTGTGGCGATTCTGATCAACACCAAGGCCGGCGGCGAGCACTTTCACGGGACAGTCTATGAGTTCGACCGCAACACCGCCTTTGACGCTAACGACTGGTTCAGCAACCACAACGGCAAGGCACGGTCGGTTCTGCACTTCAACCAGTTCGGCGCGAATATCGGCGGCTACATTCCGATTCCGAAGATCTCGCCGCGCGACAACAAGAAGGCGTTCTTCTTCTTCAACTATGAAGGAACCCGCGCAAGCCGGCCGAACGGCAATACGTTTTACACGATGCCAAATCCAGCCATCCTGGGTATCGGTACGCCCGGCGGCAACGCCGATCTGTCGAGCCTTTATCGCGCGAAGAACGAACAAACATTCAGCGGTACCAACACCGGCACGGATATCGTTGACACTAACGGGAACCCGGTAAGGAACGGATCAGTCTTCGTCCCGGGAACGATCAAGTACAACAAGTTTGGAGAAGTGCAGACCGGTACGGTTTATCCGGGCAACATCATCCCTGCAGCGCAACTTGCGGCTAATAGTCAGTATGCAGCGGAGATTAAAAACTTCACTCCCGGGTACCGGGGAAGCTTCAACAACCCCGTCTACAACAACGGTTTTGGAGACGAGCAGCAGATCAACTTTCAGGATACATACACCTTCTACAAGAACCAGTACGTAGCCCGCGTCGACTACAACTTCGGCCCGAAGGCCAATGCCTTCTTCCGTTATGTCGATGACCGGCAGCAGGAGAGCCAAGGGTTCGGCATCTTCTCCGGCCCGAGTTTTCCGGTCTTCCCGATGTATCGCAAGAAGCCTGGCAAGAGCTATGCGTGGAGTCTTGTCAACGTAATCTCGCCGACGCTTACCAACGAAGTCACGGTTGGCTGGCTGCACCTGAATCAGGTGGTAGACATCCTGCCCGGGACGCCTAAATCGGCTTATGACAAAACCACCATCGGATACACCTTCAGTGATCTTTATCCAGCGACCAACATCAACAATCTCGCTCCGCAACTGAACAGCGGTGATGGCTATATCAACACGGGAACATTTCCTCCCGGTTGGAATTCAACCGGCAACACGGTGGTTGCGACCGATGACGTGACCAAAGTGCTCGGCAATCACGTCATAAAATTCGGCATCTTCGGCGACCTGAATGAAAATGGTCAGGAGGGCAACTGGACGGAAAACCCCAGCTTCAACTTCGGCGCGAGCAACCAGAACGCGAACAACAGCAATGTTGGCATCGCTAACCTACTCTTGGGCAACTACACCAACGTTACGCAATCGAATATCTTCGCCTACGGCGCTTTTCACTTCGTCCAGTACGAAGGGTATGCCCAGGACACCTGGAAGGTATCTCCGAGACTCACGCTGGATTACGGGGTCCGATATGAGTACGTCGGGCCTACCTATACGACCTTTCCGATCCACCAGTACTACTTCGAGCCGTATGCGTACAATCCCGCGAACGCGGTCAGCATTAACACCGCGCCCAACATTCCTGGCCAGGCTCCGACGCAAGGCACCATTATCCCTGGCTCTGGGAACCCCTATAACGGCATGATTCGGGAGGGTACCCAGGGACTTCCCAAGGGCGGCCTGAACAACCGCTTCAACAACTTCGGACCGCGCGTGGGCTTTGCCTATGACGTCTTCGGAGATGGCAAAACGGCCCTTCGCGGCGGCTTCGGCATCTTCTACGAGCGCTATCAACAAAACGTCTTCAACTTCGGAGGGATCAGCAATCCTCCTGTGGTTTACAACCCCACCCTGTATGGCGGTCAGATCGGCAATCTCTCGCCTTCGCTGGTCAACGGAGCACCGTTGTCGCCTGCGTCGACCGTTCCGACGTCCGATCAACCGGGGCAGATTCCTACCACCGACGGCTACAACATCGGAATCCAGCAGCAGCTGCCGTACAAGCTGGGCCTGGATATTACCTATGTCGGCAACTTCAGCCGGCATCAGTTGTATAACCAGGAGCTGCAGCAGTTGCCTCTGGGGACTACAACGAACACGCCGATCCTGTCCTCGGTGAATAACGTGGTTCAGGCGATCTATCCGTACAAGGGATACAACGCGATTCATGACAATATATTTGGCGGCACCAGCAGATATAACGGCCTGCAGGTGCATGTGCAGCGCAGGTTCAGCAATCGGTTTACGATCAATGCCGACTATACGTTTTCCAAAGTGCTGGACCTGGATGACACGGATAGCGACACGGACGTCTTTGCCGACTATACAAATCTGAAGGCGTTCTTCGCGCCTGCGGGTTTCGATCGCCGCAATGTAGCCAACATTCAATACGTCTACAACCTGCCGGATCTCAGGGGTCACAGCAAGCTGGTCGAATACACGGCCGGTGGTTGGGAGATTTCTGGCGTCTCGCAGTTCTGGAGCGGCAGTCCATGCATGAACAGCAGTGCTGGGGGCGCGGGTGATTCCTGCGATCTGCAGTCGAGCGGTAATCTGGGCAATGGCGGCTTCGGCCACATCCGTCCCGATTACGCCGGGGGGCAGGTCAGGATCAAACCGGGCCACCTGGATCAGACTCCGATGTGGTATAACCCGGCTGCCTTCTCTGTTCCGCAAAATGGCAGTTACGGGAACTTCAAGCGCAATACCATCTACGGGCCCGGCGTCGATAACTACAACGTGTCCGTGTTCAAGAACGTGAACATCACGGAGAGTGTGCGCTTCCAGTTGAGGGTTGAGGCCTACAACGTCTTCAATCACACCCAGTGGAGCACGATCAACACCGGTCTGTCCGCGCCGCAACCGGGCCAGAACTATGGCACCAACGCAGGTAACTCGGGCCAGATCAATGGAACCCGCGATCCTCGTCAACTGCAGCTTGGCGGCAAGTTCTACTTCTAAGGCCGGCAAATACCCAACCGGCCGGGTTCATGTGACAATGAACCCGGCCATATCTTTTGCTCATTCGTTCTCTCTCTATAGCTACTGTCATTGTGACAGCGTCCATCCCTTCACGAATACATACTCATGAAACGTCTCGCATCCATTTCTGCCATCGTCCTACTCCTTTGTTCCGGGTTCGCTTTCGGGGCTGGCGGGCAGACGACAAAGCAGACCTTTGAAGCAGCCATGCAGGCCATGAATGCTGGAAGGTACGCGGAAGCAGAGGCGGGGCTGCGCAGCGTGCTCAAAGCGGACCCGCGAAATATCAGCGCGCTTGCGAATTTGGGCGTGTTGTACGCGAAGACGCACCGCTATGCCGAGTCGATCGACGCCTATCAGCGCGCTCTCCAGATTCGGCCGCAGATGCGCGAGATCCAACTCGACCTTGGTCTCGCGTATCTGAAGGAAGAAGATTACAGCAAGGCGCTGCCTTATTTTGAGCAACTGCACGATCGGGACCCGGCGAATCGGCAGGCAACGATGCTGCTCGCGACCTGTCTCGCCTCGACTGGCAAGGCACAGGCGGGGATTAAGTTGCTGGAGCCGATAGCCCGGGCCAAGGAGCCGGACCCCGCGGCCATTTATCTGCTGGGGATTGCGTACTCGCGCGCGGGTGAGGCGCAGCGGGCGCAGGAGGTGTTCACCAGCTTGTTTTCGAGCAGCGCGACGCCTGCCGCAGCCAATTTTCTGCTGGGAAAGGCGTATTACGATGCTACGAACTTCGAGGGGTCCGTGCAGGCGTTCAAGTTGGTCGTGCAGGCAGAGCCTGGTTTTCCGGGGGGGCACCGGGAGCTAGGCAAAGCCTATCTCGGAGCGCACCAGAACGCGGATGCGGAGCGGGAGATGAAGCTTGCCATCCAGGCCGATCCCAATGATGCAAGCGCCTGCTACTTTCTTGGCGCGATGCTGGTGCAGGCCAGCGAGTTGAAGGAAGGGATTGCCTATTTGAAGAAGACGCAAGAGCTGGAACCGGACTCGTGGGCGACGTACTTCTACATGGGGAAGGCTGAGCTTGAGCTGAACGACTCGGCCGCCGCGCTGCCTCTGCTGAAGCAAGCCAGCGATCTGAATCCCGATGACGCAGGAGTGCTTTACCTGCTGGCACGAGCTTACCGAGCGCAAGGCCGCCCGCAGGAGGCGCAGGCGACGATGCATCGCGTGACGCAACTGCAAACCTCGGCGCTCGATACGGAGAAGCGCGCGTTAAAAAGCGCCGGCATCGTGGATGAGCGATGAGAGTAGGCGCGGCTCTGCTAAGTGACATTCCACACTGATTAGGAATAGACTTCTTTCGGGATAAAATTCGCGGTGCGAACGAAGAAACGTTAGTGCTTTAGTAGCCGAACAAGCAGTAATGGTGCGCGCAGTCGATTTTTTCTGGATGACGCGCAACACGAGATTCAGGTAGAAATTCCGAAGTGAAATGTTTTGAGATACAGGGAGATGATGTGACGTTTATCAAGAGGTTTCTGGTCGTTTCGTTGGCCGTGATCGGTCTTGGATTTCTCGCTTCAGGCATGCAGGCACAGGGGCCGAATCAGAGTTCGGACCAGAGCGGATTCGACTCGATGCCGCCTGCGCCGCATGCCAAGACGATTCACCTGAAGCACGTTCTTGTGATCGGCCAGACCAAAGGGTTCGAGCATGATTCGGTCTCGGCCGCCATGGCCGCCGTCTACGAGATGGGCAAGGAGAGCGGGTTGTGGGATACGATGCTGCGCACGGATACCGAACTGCTGACCAAAAAGAAGCTGGAAAGGAACGGAAAAAACCTGAGCTACTTCGATGTGATCGTCTTCGCCAGCACGACCGGCGAGCTCGACATGGACGCGAGCCAGAAGACGGACATGATGTCCTTCATCAAGGAAGATGGAAAGGGTTTTGTCGGCATTCATGCGGCGCTCGATACGAACTACACGTGGCCGGAGTACGGAGAGATGATCGGCGGGTGGTTCGATCAGCATCCCTGGATGACGTTCAATGCGCCGATTATCAATGAAGACCCGAACTTCCCGGCGGTGCGGCACCTTCCGCATGCGTTCGTGAAGTATGACGAGATCTATCAGCCGAAGGATTGGGATCGGAATAAGGTCAATGTGCTGCTCAGTCTCGATCCCACCAAGTTGAACTATGCGAACAATCCGCGCATTCACCGTGCCGATCATGATTTTCCGGTTGCCTGGGATAAGTCGTACGGCAAGGGGCGCGTCTTCTACTCGACCCTTGGGCACACGGAAGAGGCGTGGCAAGATCCTGATATTCGCAAGATGTACTTCGAGGCGATCAAGTGGGCGCTGGGCCTGACAGAAGGCAGCACGGCGTCGCATCCTTCGCCTTTTTTGTCCACGCAAGGCCGTTGATTCGCTGATTTTGAATTTGGATCTGAACAGGGGAGTTTCTACACTACTGTGATGAAGAAGATTGGAATGGGCCTGATCGGTCCGGGGTTTGTGGCCGCGCATCATATCGATGCGGTGCGGCGTCTGGGAGATGTGGATGTGGTGGCGATTGCGGGCTCGTCGCAGGAGTCGGCCGACAGAAAAGCGCGGGAGTACAAGATCGATCGCGCCTATGGAGACTTCAATGCGCTGATCGCCGACCCTGACGTGCAGGTGATTCACAATACGACGCCGAACTACCTGCATCTGCCGGTCTCGCTGGCGGTGCTGAAGGCCGGCAAGCATGTCATTTCCGACAAGCCGCTGGCGCTGAACCCGGCGGAGGCTCGCCAGCTGCGCGATGCCGCTGTCGCGGCCAAAGTGGCGCATGTGGTCACCTTCAATTATCGCGGCAATCCTCTGATCCAGCAGGCGCGCGGGATGATCGCGGGCGGGGAGACCAAGGCGCTGAATTTTGTGCATGGCCATTATCTGCAGGACTGGATGACCGATGCGAATGTCTACTCCTGGAGGTCCGATCCGGCCAAGGGCGGCATGAGTTCGGCTCTGGGGGATATCGGTTCGCACTGGTGCGATCTTGCCGAGCATGTCTCGGGGCTGAAGATTATCTCCGTACTTGCCGAGCTCACAACTGTTATTCCAGTTCGCTACTCTTCGGGCGCTTCGGCGGAGGCTTTTTCGAGTGGGAATGCGGCGGATCGCGCTCCGGTCGAAGTACGCGCGGAAGATCTTGCCAGCGTGCTGCTTCGCTTCGACAGTGGAGCGAAGGGCTGCTTCTCGGTGGCCCAGGTGCTGCCCGGCCACAAGAACGATCTGCAGCTTGAGCTAAGCGGACTGGGCTGCTCGCTGAAGTGGCGGCAGGAGGAGCAGAACGAGCTTTGGATCGGACATCACGATCAGCCGAACGGCGTGATGGACAAGGACCCATCGCTGGTGCTGCCCGAGGTTCGGCGTTACGTTCATCTGCCCGGCGGTCATCAGGAGTCATGGGCCGATGCCTTCCTCAACTTGATGCGGGATGCCTATCAGTGGATCGGCGAAGGAGCAGCGCCCGAGGCAAAGCCGCCGATGCTGCCGACCTTCGAGGACGGCTATCGCTCGACATGCATGGTCGAGGCGATGCTCGAGAGCCACAAGGCCGGAGGGGTATGGCAGACGGTGGAGAGCTTTTGACTTTTTTGACTATGTTTTATCGGCAAGATAGATTTTCTATGGGCGCAGTCTCTGATTCATCGGCTTGTGATTGCACGGTCAACTCCGCCTCCGCTGTTCTATGGCACGAACAGGGCACGAATATGCAGCACACAAGGAAGCTCCGGAGGGCGTCTATTGAAAGCTAGTTATCGATATAACAGACGTGATAGGAAACGAGGCGGAGCAGGCGAATGAGACTTGGGGTGTTCACACCTTTGCTGTCCTCGCTGCCGCTTGAGGCCGTACTTCAAAAGTTGAAGGGGCTTCAGATCGATAGCATCGAACTCGGCACAGGAAATTATCCGGGCAACGCCCATTGCAAGCTGTCGATGCTGGATAATCCTTCCGAGCTAAAGGAGTTCCAGCAGAAGCTCGACGACCACGGCGTGAATATCAGCGCGTTGAGCTGCCATGGGAATGCTTTGCATCCTGACTCGACACAGGCGGAGCAGGCGCAGGAGGTCAACCGCAAGACCATCTTAATGGCCGAGAAGCTCGGCGTGCCGGTTGTGGTCGACTTCTCCGGCTGTCCCGGCGATTCGCTCGGCGCAAAATCGCCTAACTGGGTGACCTGCCCCTGGCCGCCCGAGTACCTGGATGTTCTGGAATGGCAGTGGAACGAGGTCGTCGCGCCGTACTGGATCGAGCGAGCCGCCTTTGCAGCAGAGCACGGCGTCAAAGTCGCCATTGAGATGCACCCCGGCTTTGTCGTCTACAGCCCGGAGACGATGCTGAAGCTTCGCGGTATCGCCGGCCCGTCGATTGGCTGCAACTATGATCCGAGCCATATGTTCTGGCAGGGGATCGATCCGATCGGAGCTGCACGCATTCTTGGGGACGCTATCTTTCACGTTCACGCGAAGGACACACAACTTTATCCCGTCAACCTGACGCGAACCGGCGTGCTGGACACCAAACCTTACACGCAGGAGCGCGACCGCGGATGGATCTTCCGCACCTGCGGCTATGGCCACGGAGCGGAGTGGTGGAAAGAGTTTGTTTCCACGCTGCGCATGTTCGGCTACGATTACGTCCTCTCGATCGAGCACGAAGATAGCTTGCTGTCCCCCGAAGAGGGCCTCACCAAGGCGGCACAGTTTCTCAACGAGATCATCTTGAAAGAACAGCCCGTCGCAGCGTGGTGGGTTTAATGCGTCATGCTGCCGACACGCGGCTCATAACGCCGGCGCATTGATAGGTGACTTATTCGTGATTTATCTGGGGAAGAAGGCGAGATTAAAGTTATGAAGGCAGTTCGGCTGATAGTGTTTCTGGCGGTGATGGCAGGTTTCATTGCATGGCAAGGCAGGGAGATCTCCGTTCATGCCTCCGTTTATCGCTCTTCGGGCAGCGCGCAGGCAGCTAGCCAGGCTCCCGCAGATAGAAAGTCCACGGCTGACGATGCAGACGGCGCAAAGGTTTACGGCAAGAACTGCGCCATGTGTCACGGTGATAAGCGTCAGGGCAACCCGCCTGCCTTTCCTTCGCTGGTCGATGTGGGCAGCAAGCTGACCGAGTCCGAGATCATCGCCAGAATCCACAATGGCAAGGGGAGCATGCCTCCTTTCCCCAACCTGCAAGGTCGTGAGTTGACCGCGCTCGTTCATTTTCTTAAGAGCCCCACGGCCAAGACGGCAACTGCTCCCATTTCGGAAGAGTCGCCCTCGGTAAAGACCTCGCATCCCTCGACGCTAGCCGATGCAGGTAACGGGCTCTATCAGCAAAACTGCTCCTTCTGCCATGGACGCGATGCGGCCGGCGGCGAGAGCGGCCCCGACCTCACTCGCTCGCGCCTGGTGCGAACCGATGTCGGGGGCGATAAGATCTCCGCGATCGTGCGGAACGGCGTTGCCGGAACCAAGATGCCCGCCTTCACGTTCTCCAATCGCGAGATGGCGAGTATCGTCGCCTTCATTCACGAGACGGCAGAGAAGGCGGCAAGCGCTCCTGGCGGCCGTCGCGGCGTCGATGTTGCCGACTTGCAGACTGGCAATGCCGAGGCAGGCAAGCGCTACTTTGACGGCGACGGCGGCTGCGCGAAGTGCCACTCGGCCACGGGCGATCTGGCTGGCATCGCGTCGCGACTTGAAGGCCTGCAACTGGAAGAGCAGATGCTCTATCCCAAAAACGCCAAGAGCCGCGTGACCGTGACGCCGCCTTCAGGTCCGCAGGTTTCCGGCATTCTGGAATATCAGGATGAGTTCACCGTAGGCCTGCGCGATAGCCGCGGCGTCTATTACTCCTGGCCGACGGCTGGGGTGAAGTTCACAGTCGACTCGCCCGCCGAGGCTCACGTCGAGCAGTTCAGCAAATACACTGATGACGACATCCACAACCTGATGGCTTATATGCAAACGCTGCGCTAAACGAAGCCCGAGTGCCGCCGAACGCATGGTATGGAGAGGGTACGAACCGATATGAAGCTGCTGAAAAAGACGTTGAGAAAGTTATGGTTGCTTGCCGCAGGCGCTTTTCTGTTCACAGCGTGTCCGTTCCCGCTGGTGGCGCAGAATCTTACGAGCGCGGAGCTGCTGCATCCGCCGGCCGACAGCTGGCCTGGCTATCACGGCGACTACTCCGGCCGGCGACATAGCTCGCTTACCCAGATCACGCCGGGCAACGTCGGAGATCTCAGCCTCGCCTGGGCCTTCCAACTTAACCAGAACGCAACCCTGAAGTCCTCGCCACTGCTGGTGGATGGCGTTCTTTACTTCACCGTGCCGGATAACGTCTGGGCAGTCGATGCGCGCTCGGGTCATATGCTGTGGCACTTCACCAACCCGCCTAATCCCGGCAATCACATCGGGCAGCGCGGCGTGGCGATGTACAAGGGGTGGTTGTACTTCGTCACGCCGGACAGCCACCTGATCTCGCTCGATGCCAAGGATGGCAAGGTGCGGTGGAACATCGTCATCGCGGACCAGAAGAAGGGCTACTGGACTACGCTGGCTCCGCTGGTGGTGAAGGACCATGTCATCGTGGGCGTCGGCGGAGACTTCGACAACTTGCCCGGATTTTTGAAGGCCTTCGACCCGGAGAGCGGCAAGGAGCAGTGGCAGTGGCTGTCCACTCCTCCGGCGGGCACGCCTAACAAGACGACCGGCGGCACGACCTGGATGACTGGCACGTACGATCCCGATCTCAACCTGCTTTATTGGGGAACGGGCAATCCGACGCCGGTGTTGAACGGCTCGACGCGGCCCGGTCCCGACCCTTACACGTGCAGCATCGTCGCCCTCAACCCGGACACGGGAAAGCTGCAGTGGGGCTTCTCGGCCTCTCCGCACGATACCCACGACTGGGATGCGGTTGAAACTCCTGTCCTGGTCGATGGGACTTTTCATGGCGAGCCCCGCAAGATGCTTATGCAGACCTCGCGCAACGGATATTTTTTCGTTCTCGATCGCACGAATGGCAAGAGCCTGCTGACGACCACGTACGGCCCGGTCAACTGGTCGCAGGGGGTGGACAAGCAGGGCAACCCGATTCCGAATCCGGAGAAAGAGCCTGCTTCCGATGGACGCCTGATTGCGCCTGATGAGGCCGGCCTGACCAACTATCGGTCGCCGAGTTTCGATCCGAAGACTGGCCTCTTTATCGTCGATGCGCATCCCAGCTACAGCCTCTACTTCGCTAAGCCCGCGGACGGCGTCTATGGTTGGGCCGGCGCGGACTATGGCCTGTGGGGCAAAGCCGTCCTCGACGCCATCGACTACCAGACTGGGAAGATTCGCTGGAGCCATGAGCTGGGCCACGGAGGCTCAGGCGCCGGCGTGCTCACGACCGATTCCGGCGTCACCTTCACCGGGGATGCGTCCGGCAATCTGCTTGCGCTTGACACCAGCGACGGCAAGACTCTGTGGCATGCGGGGACCGGGTCGCCGATGCAGACCTCTCCGTCTACCTATGAGCTTGACGGGCGACAGTATGTGCTGACCGGGAGCGGAAATGTTTTATTCGCCTGGGCTCTTCCGCAGCATGAGGTGTCGAACGGCTCGTCCGCGGGCGCGCAGTGAGTTAGTGTCGTCGTTAGTCCGTCGGCAGGCAACGTGGCGGGAGAGCAGCACTCTCCTCGCCTTGCTTGTTGCAGGCTTAGACTCTGTCTAAACACTTCTTTACCGTTGAGAGGGAACAAGAAACAGGCAAAGGCGAGATGCGGGGGTCTCTCCACTTCGCCGCGCGATAAAGCCACGCGGCTCCGGTCGAGATAACGGTTTTGTGGAATGGGCTATTTTCATCCGCTGGATACGAGATTCCGCAGTCGTTCGCATCAGAACCTCTGAACCACGCGAAGACCACGCCTGGCATTTGCTGCTTTCATCGCTCGAGCGGATGCGTCGGATAGGAAGCCAGCAGAACCGATGATGCCAATTCCAACACGCGGAGCCCGTAATCGCGCCGTCATCTTCCTGCTTGCCTTAAGGCGCTGTGTGTGTATTGTGCTGCTGCTTCCGGCGTGGGTCGCGTACGCGCAGGCGCATACGGGCGAGTTCCGGTTGAAGGTCACTGACACCGCGGGCCTGGGCGTCAAAGTCTCGGTCTGGGTATCAAACGCCGCCGAAGGCTATCGCCGACACTTCGAAACTGACGCGCAGGGCGGACTTGAAGTCAGGGACCTTCGGTACGGCATCTACTCGATCGGCATCGAGCGGCTAGGCTTCGCCGCATTTTCCAGCAACGTCGAGGTGCGGTCGGACGTTCCATTCGAGCGCACGATCCAACTCACCCTCGCCTCGGTCAACACGGTCGTGCAGGTCAGCGCGAAATCTCCGCTGGTCGACCCACATCGTCCTTCGTCGATCATGCAGATCGGCTCCCAGCAAATCGAGGATCGAGTGGGATCGCTGCCTGGCCGGTCTATTCAGGACCTGGTGAACTCGCAGCCGGGCTGGCTCTATGAGGGCAACGCCGTCCTGCATCCTCGCGGCTCCGAGTACCAGACCCAGTTCGTCATCGATGGCATTCCGCTGACCGACAACCGTTCGCCCAGCTTCGGCCCCGAGATCGAGGCCGACGATATCGAATCGATAAGCGTCTACACGGCAGGCTTTCCGGCTGAGTACGGCAGAAAGCTGGGCGGCGTGGTCGAGCTCGATACGCGCCGCGCGACTACTCCTGGACTTCATGGGCAGCTTGTTCTTTCAGGCGGGAGTTACGATACTGCGTCTTCCTATGGCCGCTTGCAGGAGGTGTGGGGCCGCAACACTTTTGGGGCAAGCGCGTCCGGCAGCATGACCGACCACTACCTGAACCCTGTTGTTCCTGAGAACTACACGAACAACGGCACCACCGGCGACTTCTCGGCCAAGTTCGAGCGCGACCTCTCGGACCGCGACCAGCTCAGCATAAATGTTCGCCACGAGCTCTCGCGCTTTCTCATCCCGAACGAGCTTGTGCAGCAGCAGGCGGGGCAGCGCCAGAACGGCGACAACTTCGAGACGCTCGGCAGCGTTCGCTATCGGCACAGCTTCTCGGCCGACAGCCTGATGACGCTTGCAGGCATGGTGCGGGACAACGCTAACGACCTATATTCGAATCCGCAGTCGACGCCCATTCTTGTCTTCCAGCACAACGACTTTCGCGAAGGCTACTTCAAAGGCACGATCTCGCTTCACCATGGGAGGCAGGAGTTGAAGGCCGGCGTCGAGTCGGATACGACCTTTCTGCACGAAGACTTTCGCTATTTCATCACCGATCCGACGCAGTTCGACGACAACACGCCGTCCAGCTTAGGTTTCCTTGCGGCTCGACCGAATCTTGAGCAGTCGGCCTTTGTCGAAGACCTCATCCGGCTGGGAGACTGGACTGTCAGCGCGGGGCTTCGCTGGGATCATTACCAGCTTCTGCTCAACCGGAACGCATTCAGTCCCCGGCTCTCGGTCGGACGCTACCTGGCCTCGGCGCATACGGTGCTGCATGCCTCCTACGACCGCATCTTCCAGACCCCAACATTCGCAAATATCCTGATCTCCAGCTCGCCCCAGATCGATGCGCTCGACAGCCAGTTCCTCCGGCTTCCTGTCAAGCCGTCGCTCGGCAACTACTACGAGGGCGGATCGAGCACCTCGTTCTCAGAACGCGTCCGTGTGGACCTCAACGTGTATCGCCGGGATGCGAGCAACTTTGCGGATGACGACCAGCTGCTCAATACCGGCGTCAGCTATCCGATCTCGTTTGACCATGCGGTGATCTACGGAGGGGAAGCCAAGCTGGAGCTGGTGCGGACAGGAAAGCTCACGGGCTATGTCAGCTACTCCTACATGGTGGGGAATGTCTGGCTTCCCGTCACCGGCGGCCTCTTCCTTGGCGATAACGCTTCGGCCGCGCTGGTTCAACTTGGCGGACATTTCCCGGATACGCAGGACCAGCGCAACACTCTCCGCACCGGGTTTCAGTACCAGGTCACGCCTCGGCTGTGGGTCGCTTCGGGAGCAAGCTTCGGCTCCGGCCTGCCGTTTCAATATGGCGGCGACCAGGCCGGCGCACTCGCCCAGTACGGTCCTGCCGTGGTTAGCCGGCTGAACTTCGATCGTGGGCGCGTGCTGCCTCAGCTCTCCGTCAATGCCTCTCTCGGTGTGGATGCCTACACCGGCGATCATCTCAAGCTACGCTTGCAGGCTGACGGCGACAATCTCAACAACCGTCTCAACGTGATTGACTTCGGCGGGCTGTTCTCGGGGAATGCCATTGCGCCGGGCAGAAGCTATTTGCTGCGACTCACCACGAGCTTCTGAATGTCAAGTCCGTCTCAGCTTCTTTTGCAGTCCCAGCCACGACACTCTTAGAATCTGTCTACAAACTAGGTAGAACGGCGTACGAGTTGATGAGCGAAGGCGATATGGATCATGGATTCAGCCGAGGTGTGGCAAAGTTCGTAGTCTTTGGAGAGGCGGCGTGACCAGTTGAGCCAGGCGAAGGTTCGTTCGACGATCCAGCGTTTGGGCAGGACTTGGAAGAGGGGTTGCTGGTTGCGTTTGACGATCTCGACGCTATATCTAAACATGTCCTTTGCCCAGTTGATCAGCGTGCCTGTATAGCCGCCATCGGCGAAGACAGTCTGGATGGTATCGAATCGGCGGAACAATCGCATCAACACGGCGCGAGCCGCTACCCGGTCCTGGATGCCGGCCGAGTGCACGACCACCGCGAGCAGGTTGCCTTGCGTATCTACCGCAATATGCCGCTTACGCCCTTTGATTTTCTTGCCTGCATCGTAGCCGCGCCGCCCCCTTTTAGCGCCGTCTTCACTGACTGCGAATCGAGAATCGCCACGGTGGGCGTAGCGTTTCGTCCGCCTGCCTTGCGGCCCTGTTCGCGTAGAGTCTGTCCTATGCGCTCCCACACTCCGCTGTCGCGCCACCGCCGGAACTGCTGATGCACGGCCTTCCACGGAGGAAAATTGCTGGGCAACTGCCGCCATTGACAACCCGTCTTCACCACGTACAGCAGCCCATCCACCACGCGCCGTAGATCATACTTGCGCGGCCGACCTCCGGGGTGACGATCTCTCCACGATGCTTGCAGCAGCGGCTCCAGTTTTGCCCATTGCTGGTCCGTCAAATCGCTCCCATACATCCCGTGACCTTAGCCCAAGCTAACCCGCACCGCATATGTCGTCCAGGGTTCCTCAACTAGTTTGTAGACAGGTTCTTAGAACAACCTTTCCTCTTGCGCGCGTCCTCTAATAGCCAGAGGGATGAAGAATGCACGTATCGAAATGGTTAGGACTTACTGCTTTTGTCGCGGGCCTGTCGTTTGCCGCGCCTTCGCTTTCGCACGCACAGATTTCAATCGATATCGGGCCCGAACCCAACTGTCCCTACGGTTACTACGACTATGCTCCCTATCGTTGTGCACCCTCTGGTTTCTACGGGCCGGAGTGGTTCACCGGCGGCGTGTTCGTCGGAGCAGGCCGGTGGTATCACGGTCCTCGAGACTTCCGCGGACATGTCGATAACCACTTCGATGAGCATCATGGCTATCACGGTCCCTATCCCGACCGCGGCGAGCACTGGCAGGATCATGGCCATGCGGACTTTCACGGGAACGAGATGCGCGATGGCCGCGGTCACTCCTTCGATGAGCACCATAGGTAGGCTTTGCAGGGGTAGTACGTCCTCTTCGGGAGGCCTTTCGATGCCATGATGCCGTAGCTGCTTTTTCAAGCAGGCTTAGCAGAACGCAGAGTTCGGCTGCTTCCATTAGGCTCAGGGGATGGCGTTGTTTTGTAATGTTGCGCTGCCGGTGCCGCTGGACCAGACCTTCACGTATGCGGTGAATGGGGTGGTCCCAATGGTGGGGGCTCGGGTGCTGGTTCCCTTCAGCGGGCAGAAACTGATGGGCGTGGTGGTGCGGGTACACGAGAATGCGCCAGCGGATGATTTCGAGATTAAGCCGGTACAGCAGGTGCTTGATGAGAGCGCGCTGCTTCCCGATGAGTTGATGAAGCTGGCGGCGTGGATCGCTTCCTACTATGTGGCTCCGCTGGGCGAGGTGCTGCGGGGTATGCTGCCGCTGGCCGCGGAGGTGAAGCGGCATGTTGCGTACAGGATTGCGGAGGCGGGGCGAAGGGTGCTGTATGAGGGCGCGGTGAAGGGATCGTCGCGCAGATCGAAGCTGACGGCGGAGGAGCAGAATCGTGAGTATGCGGTTTTAAATTACCTGGAGGGTGGGGAGGCGGCGAAGATGTCCGCGCTGCGTTCGGCAACGGGGGCGAATAAGCGGCTGCTGGAAGGAATGGTGCGGAAGAAGTGGCTGGCGCGAGAGGCGGTGGCGGAGGAGCGGGATGCGCGGCGAACGGAGAAGGTGGCGGTTAGTTGTCAGTTGTCAGATGTCAGTTCTCAGTTGAAGACTGGGAATGGACTGAGAACTGAGAACGGAGAACTGACAACTGGAGGCAGGCTGCCCCGGTTGAATGAAAACCAGTTGGCGGTGATGGCGGAGTTGGCGGCGATGGGTGGGCGGATGCGATTGCGGGATCTTCGACTGAGCCTGACTCGCGCGGGCGTGCCGGAGTCTACGCTGGCGACGCTGGTGAAGCGTGGGCTGGTCGCGATGGAAGAGGTTGCGGAGGAGTTTCACCTGGGCGGCGTCTCGGCGCAGGGCAAGAAGCATGCGCATGAGCATGCCTTGAACGAAGCGCAGATTGAGGCGCTGGGGACGATTGCGGCAGCGATTGATCGCGGCGGATTTCGGCCGCATCTGCTGTATGGGATTACGGGTTCGGGCAAGACCGCGGTGTACTTTGCGGCGATGCAGCGGGTGCTAGACGCCGGGAGGTCGGCGCTACTGCTGGTGCCGGAGATCGGGTTGACGCCGGCGATGGCGGCGCAGATGGTGGCGGCGTTCGGAGGCGAGGTGGCGCTCCTGCACTCCCAACTGACGCCGGACGAGCGAGCGGAGCAGTGGCACAGGATTCGGCGCGGCGCGGCGAGGATCGTGGTGGGAACGCGGTCGGCGGTGTTTGCCCCGATGGTGAATCTTGGATTGATCCTGGTCGATGAGGAGCACGACTCGAGCTACAAGCAGGAGGAGACGCCGCGCTACCATGGACGCGATGTGGCGGTGATGCGGGCGAAGTTCAATGACGCGGTGGTGGTGCTGGGGTCGGCGACGCCGTCGCTGGAGAGCTGGGCGAATGCAGACAAGGGACGTTATACGCGGGTCGAGATGCGGCGCCGGGTGATGGATAGGCCGCTGCCGACGGTGGAGCTGGTGTATATGCGCAACGAGTTCCGGGAGACGGGGCAGGAGCAGATCTTTTCGCGGCGTCTGATCGAGGAGACGCAAGG
The DNA here is from genome assembly GCA_965277335.1 of Edaphobacter sp. Lineage (GTDB taxonomy): Bacteria > Acidobacteriota > Terriglobia > Terriglobales > Acidobacteriaceae > Edaphobacter. The sequence continues at coordinate 215,652 of CBDICJ010000004.1, forward strand.
TACGCTCGACCGCGGCGAACAGGTGATTCTGCTGCTGAACCGGCGGGGGTACTCGTCGTCGGTGATGTGCCGGAGCTGCGGGGAGAAGATCGAATGCGAGAACTGCGCGATTTCGATGACGTATCACAAGCGGGTCAGCGACAACGATGAGATCGCGCAGCCGGGTCAAAGGCTGGAGTGCCATTACTGCGGGTTTCGGCGGTCGGTGCCGGCGAAGTGTCCGAAGTGCGAGAGCGAGCATCTTTATTTCCTCGGGGTGGGGTCGCAGCAGGGCGAGGAGAGGCTGCAGGAGCTGTTTCCGGCGGCGCGGATCGGACGCATGGATCGCGACACCGTGCGCGGCAGAAGCGACATGGAGCGGCTTCTGGCACGGCTGCATGGGGGCGAGATCAATCTGCTGGTGGGCACGCAGATGATCGCCAAAGGGCATGATATCCATGGGGTGACGCTGGTGGGGGTGGTGGGCGCGGACTTTCAACTTGGTCTACCCGATTTTCGAGCGGCGGAGCGGGTATTTCAGTTACTGACGCAGGTCTCAGGCAGGGCTGGACGCGGCGATCTGCCGGGCAAGGTGCTGGTCCAGACGTATCATCCAGACCACTATGCGATCGAGTTTGCCGCGAAGCATGACTACCTGGGTTTTGTCGGCAAGGAGATGCAGTATCGCCGCTGGATGCACTACCCGCCGTTTGCGGTGCTGGCGAATGTGTTGGTGCAAAGTGAAAAGCTGGAGGAGGCTACGGCGTGGTCCGCCAGCCTGGGGCGATGGTTTCAGCAGGCGCGGCTGGACAAGGTGCGAGTGCTGGGGCCGGCGGCGGCGCCGATTGTGAGACTAAAGAGGATCTACCGTTATCACTTCGTGCTGAAGGCGGAGCGCAGGCAGGCGTTGGGGGAGACGCTGCGCAGGATGCTGGCCTTTGCGGAGACACAGGGAATCGCGCGCCGGAACCTGGTGGTCGACGTGGATGCTGTGCACCTGATGTGATTCGCGAGAGGCTCGGCTCAGGATGACACCTTCTAAATATTCGTTCGCTGACAACTTAGCAGGATGGCGATACGCCACTTGCAATTTGTCGATACGCCCTTCAGCAATGCGTCGATATGCCTTAGTCGAGGAGGTGGAGTTCCTTGCCGGGTTTGAAGCGCACGGCCTTGCCTGGAGCGATGGTGACTTCCGCGCCTGTCCGGGGATTTCGTCCGATTCCTGTCTTGCGGGGCTTTACGGTGAAGACGCCGAAGCCGCGCAGCTCGATGCGATCTCCCGCAATCAGCGTCTGCTTCATGCTTTCGAAGATGGCGTCCACGGCGGATTCCGCTTTCGTTCTGGGCAGACCGGTGCGCTCAACAACGCGTTGTATAAGATCCTGCTTAATCATCTGGTCCGCCGTCCTTGGGCTGTAGTTTTAGAAACTGAATCTGACCTGGTTTAGTAACGTGATGGTAGAAATAAGAGTCGAGATTGTCAATGAAAGAACGCTGCCGTAAGATGAAGAATCTAATGATGCAGAAGTAGATGCAGCAGGCTGTACCGAAGTTACTCCCTTTTGCGATAAATAGGGACTTGAATTGCATTACCGAGGGGAATAGAACAGAGTGTCCATCAAAAGCGACCGTTGGATCCGCGAGCAGGCGCTCGAACACCGGATGATCTCACCATTCAGCGAAAAACAGGTTCGGGAGGGTGTGATCTCGTACGGCCTGTCGTCGTACGGGTACGACCTGCGGGTCTCCGACGAGTTCAAGATCTTCACCAACGTCAATAGCGCCATCATCGATCCGAAGGCCTTCGATGAGCGATCGTTCGTGACGGTGCAGTCGGAGAGCGTAATCGTTCCGCCGAATTCGTTTGCGCTGGCGCGGTCGATCGAATACTTCAAGATTCCGCGGGACGTGCTGACGATCTGCGTGGGCAAGAGCACGTATGCGCGATGCGGCATCATCGTGAATGTGACACCGTTCGAACCGGAGTGGGAGGGATTCGTGACGCTCGAGATCTCGAATACGACTCCGCTCCCGGCGCGCGTGTACGCCAACGAAGGCTTGTGCCAGATATTGTTTTTTCAGTCGGACGAGGTGTGCGAGATCAGCTATGCCGACCGGAAAGGGAAGTACCAGAACCAACAGGGCATCGTTCTGCCCAAGCTGTGAGGCGAAACACGAGCACGATCCGCACACCGAAGCCTGCTGAGAGAAGTACGCTGGGATAAGAGGCTGGGGCGATGAAGGAAAAGACGCCGGAGGGACATCCGCGGATGGGGCTGGTCGCCACGGACCCACTGCGGGTGCTTGGTCTGCAGACCATATTCCCGGAAGGCGGCGCGGTGGAGATTGTGCCGCTGTCGATTCCGAGTGCGCTGGATGAAGCGGGGCTGTCGCTGATTTTGATCGACTCGACCTGTACGGACCGCATCTTCGAGCTGCTGTCCACGCTGCATCGCGCGCGGCCTCACCTAAAGTTGATTGTGCTGGGGCTGGAGGAAGATCACGGTCATATTCAGCGGATCATCGGCGCCGGCGCCAGCGGATATCTGGCGCATACGGCGAAGGAGAGCGAGATTCGGCTGGCGGTCGATATCGTGCGGGACGGATCGATATGGGCGCCGCGAAAGGTGCTGGCGCGGCTGCTGCAATCGTCGGAGGAGACGGGGCGAACGAAGGGTGTGCATGCCCCGAAGTTTACGGAGCGGGAGAGGGAGGTGCTGCGACTGCTGGTGGCCGGGCATCCCAACCGGGTGATCGCGGAAGAGATGGGCATCGACCTGATGACGGTGAAGGCGCATGTGGGAAGGCTGATGCGGAAGGTGGGAGTAGGGAATCGGATCGAGCTTTCGGTGCAGGCGGTGAATCGGAATCTGATGGGGGCGGGGCTGAAGTCGGGCTAGAGCAGCCCGAGCCGCACGTTAACCATATGGTACACAGGCTGTGCTCAAAGGTATGCATACCTCCGTACCGTTGTGGCGTGGCTGGATGTAGAGCAAAGTACATAACAGCAACACAGACCTGGGAGAGGGGTTGTAGAGAGAGTAGCGGGGAAGGCCCGGCACTCTCTCTGCAACCCCCATTTTTTTGCGCTTAGGGTCTCATTAGGGTGTATTCTCCTCCGAGTACAACTTTGCTTCTACTATATTCATCCTATATACTGTTGCAAACAGGCATGTTGCGCCCCCGCCTTGAGAGAGAGCGGAAAATTGAAAGGAATAAACGAAGATGATCAGGAAAATGTCGGTGTTTTTGTGCGGGATGGCTATGGTAGCCAGTTCACTTTCAGCGCGTGCAGACAGCGATAAGGCAAAGGTCGCCGAGCGGTTGAACGATGCGAGCGCGGTGATCACCCAGATCATGGCGACACCGGACAAAGCGATCCCGGGCGGCATTCTCTCCGGAGCCTCGTGCGTGGTGGTGATTCCCAGCTACAAAAAGGGCGCATTCCTCGTCGGCGCGCAGTATGGCCAAGGCGTGGCGACCTGCCGCACACCGAGAGGCTGGAGCGCGCCGGTTTGCGTGCAGTTGGCGGGCGGAAGCTTCGGGTTTCAGATCGGCGGACAGGCGACGGATCTGGTTCTGGTCGCGATGAACCATCAGGGATTGCAGGACATGCTGAAGAACAAGTTCAAGCTGGGCGCCGATGCTGCTGCCGCTGCGGGTCCGGTTGGCCGCAATGCGCAGGCGGGAACGGATTGGAAGTTGAACGCGGAGTTTCTGAGCTACTCGCGCAGCAAGGGGCTGTTTGCTGGCATCAATCTGGACGGCACGGTGCTGTCGCAGAATCAGGGTGACACGCGGGCGCTGTATGGCACGGATCTTCCGTACGACCAAATCTTGAATGGACATCAGGTCACTCCTGCGGAGGCGCGGCCGTTTGTTCGCACGGTAGCGAAGTACTTTGTGGTCGCCAAGAATCAGTAATCGGTCGACGACAAACTGCGGGACAGGGGCGGCCAATCAAGCCGCCCCTGTCTTTGTTGTAGGAGCGTGCTTGAGAATCGGTAGACTGGAAGCTTGAGCGAGGCGCTACAGAAAGAGCTGTTGAAGGCGACGGTGAGTTTTCGCGAACGAGTCGAGTTTGCTCTGGTCTGGTGTTTCGTTCATGGATTGCGGATGCTGCCGCGCGGGTTGGCACGAAGGATTGGCGCGGGAATCGGCTGGGCGGCATTTTACGGGCTGGGGCGGCTGCGCAGGGTGGGAGCGCAAAATCTCAGGCAGGCGCTTCCCGAGATGCTGGAGGAGGAGCGGAACGGAATCCTGCGGGAGGAGTACCGGAACCTCGGGCACCTGCTGGCGGAGTTCTGCTTGATGCCGGGCTACACGGCGGAGGTGGCGAGCCGGTTCATTCGCTACGAAGGTCTCGAGAACTATCTAGGGGCGCGGGATCGCGGCAACGGTGTGCTGGTGTTGACGGGGCATCTGGGGGCGTGGGAGCTGTCGAGCTTCTATCATTCGCTGATGGGCATGCCGATGGGCATGGTGATTCGGCGGCTCGACAATCCGCTGGTGGATGCGTTAGTGAATCGCGTTCGCTGCCTGCACGGTAACCGGGTAGTGCCCAAGGACGACTTTGCGCGGGGCTTAATTGCGTCGATGCGGGCGGGGGAGACGGTAGGCATTTTGATGGACACGAATATGACTCCGCCGCAGGGCGTGTTTGTTCCGTTCTTCGGGATGGAGGCGTGCACGGGATCGGGAATGGCGAGGATCGCGGCGAGAACGGGCGCGGCGGTGGTGCCCGGGTTTCTGCTGTGGGAGGAGAGCGAGGAGAGATATGTGCTGCGATTCGGCGAGGAACTCGAAGTGATCCGCAGCGGGGATGCCGAGCAGGATGCGATCGCCAATACCGCGAGATTCACCGCTGCGATTGAAGGCTATGTTCGGCGGTATCCTGAGCAGTGGCTATGGATGCACCGGCGCTGGAAGACGCGTCCGCCGGGAGAGGCTGGGATCTACTGATGGCAATGAAAGAGATAATCCAGGCGAAAGCGAATATGAGCAAGGTGGCCGATTGGCTCGGCGTGAGCGCGCCGCGGCTGGAGGGGGAGATCACGGCGGTCTCGAGCATCGACAAGGCTGGTGAAGCTTCGGTCGTGTTTGCGGTTGATGGCGGGGCGCTAGCGATGGCGCTGGAGTCGCGGGCAGGCGTGATCCTTGCGAACAAGAGATTGGAGAATGCGGAATTGCCGCACGATCCGAGAGTCTTGTGGGTGAACGATGCGCGGTATGCGTTTGCGGTGGTGGCTCGCAAGTTGGAGGGGGAGGCTGGGGGAGGCGGGGTGCATGCATCAGCGGTAGTGGGTGAGGGAGTATCGATTGGGGTGGGCTCCAGGATTGGCCCCGGCGCTGTGCTGGGAGATGGAGCGGTGGTTGGGCGGGATTGCGATCTGATGGCGAGAGTGACCGTGTACCCAGGGACCTTACTGGGCGATCGGGTGGTGGTGCAGGCGGGGGCGGTGCTGGGATCGACGGGCTTTGGCTATGCGCGGAGCGTGGAGACGGGGGAGTATCTGCTGTTTCCGCAGCAGGGGCGGCTGGTGGTCGAGGACGATGTGGAGATCGGCGCGAACACGACGATCGACCGCGGGGCGCTGGGAGAGACCCGGATCGGGCGCGGAACGAAGATCGATAACTTGGTCCATATCGGGCACAACTGCTCGATTGGGAAGAATGTGATCATTGCGGCGCAGACCGGGATCTCGGGATCGAGCGTGGTGGAAGACGGTGCGATTCTGGGAGGACAGGTGGGGATCGGTGAACACGCCACGGTGGGGCCGGGCGTGATCCTGGGAGGCGGGGCCGGGGTGCTGAGCGGCAAGAAGATGCGGGGGCCGGGCGAGGTGTTCTGGGGCCGGCCGGCGCGGCCGCTCAAGGAGTATCTGCGGGACCTTGCCAGGATGAGAAAGACAGGGAATAGGGAATAGGAGACGTGGTGGATCATGGCGATTGTCGTGGTGGGCGGGCACACAAGAAATATCGGGAAGACCAGCGTGGTGGCTGGGTTGATTGCGGCGCTGCCGGAGATGCATTGGACGGCGTTCAAGGTGACGCAGTTCGGGCATGGAATGTGCTCGGCCAACGGCGAACCGTGCGACTGCGAGACGGCTGAGCATACAGTGGCGGTGAGCGAGGAGCAGGACGGGAGTACGGGGACGGATTCAGCGCGCTACCTGGCGGCGGGGGCGGTGCGGTCGTTCTGGGTGAGGACGCGTCAGGGGGACCTTTCGGAGGCGATGCCGCGGATACGCAAGGAGCTGGAGCGAGCCGAGAATGCAGTCATCGAGTCGAACAGCATCATGCGGTTTCTGCGGCCGGACCTCTACCTGAGTGTGCTGGACCCCGAGACGGCGGACTTCAAGGACTCGGCGCGGTACTTCCTGGATAGAGCGGATGCGGTGCTAGCCCCTGAAGGCCATTTGGGCAGGCCGGAGTGGAAAGGAGTGTCGCTAAAGCTGGTGGAGGGGACACCGGTGCTGGCGATGCGGCCTCCGGTGTATGTGACCGACGAGGTGGTGGAGTTTGTGAGAAGCAGGATGAAGGGAATAGAGGGTAGAGAGTAGAGTGCAAACGAAAGCCGCCGACTGTCGCCGACGGCTTCCCATTGCTGCTGTTTGGAAGTGCTAAGCGATGGTGCCGTTCAAGCCATTGGGGAAGAAGAGCCCCTGGTGCGTTGTGTCGGTTGGCAGGGTGTTGGTGACAATGGCCAGGATCTGGGAGGTGGTGCGTCCCCAGCCGAGCGCGTTCACGTCGGTGTCGGCGATGGTGGTTGCGGTGTAGGGGCCAGCAGAGCCGTTGAGGGTTACCGAGAGTGTGCTTACGCCGATATCGTCTCCCGGCAACCCGGCGAAGGTCGTGAAAGGCACGGTGATCGGGTTTGCGGAATCGGGATTGGCAGCCTTGCTGCGAGCGGCGGAGATTAGCTGAGTGTAGCCATTGAGAGTTCCCGTACCTGCATCGAGGGCGTTGATCGTGGTGCGGATCAGGCCTGCATGATAGGCCTCGACTCCGTGAATGCCGACCGCCGCAGGCAGGATGGTCTTCTTGTCCTGAATGAGGCCGGCCGCTCCGTGATATGCGGAAACGCCGACGTCTTCGAAGATGTAGGCGCCGATGAGGAAGTTGGCATCGTTCTGGAACGGGTTGAAGGGGCTGGGTAGGCCTGCGGCTGTCGCGAGCGCATTGAAGGAATTGTCCAGGTCAATGTTGGGCATCGAGACTGCATTGGTGGTCAGCGCACTCTGCAGGAATAAGACGTGGTTGCCTTCTTCCGCGGCGGTCTCGGTCGCATAGGCCTGCACCAGCTGATTTGCGAAAGGAACTTTGGCGAAGGACGGGCTGAGGGTGACACTGCCTGCGGTGCCGCCGTTGACGACGACGGGAATCGGAGTGGGGAGATTGTTGATGGTGACGCCGTAGACGGCGAGGTTGTAGAACTGCGCCTCGAGGTACTCGAGATTGAGGGCGAAGTTGAGGATATCGTTGTCGGTGATCGCGGCTGCTGCCTGAGCGTTTGCTTTGGTGGAAGCTCCCAGAAATGCAGCAGCGAGCGCTGTGCCTCCCAGGGTGAGCATCTTGCGGCGGGTGCTTACGATGATTTCGTCGAGCTGTTGTGTCTCTAAAGTTGCCATGATGTCTCCGTCCTTAGGAAGCTGTTGTAGTGATAGCGCCGTTCATGCCGTTGGGGAAGAAGCCGCCTTTGGAGACGCCTGCTCCGCCTGCCGTGCCGTAGACGATGTGCAGCACCTGGTCGGTGTTGCGGGCGAATCCGACGGAGGTTTTAGGGTCGGCGGCGACGATGGACATGGTGCCGAGCTGGGTTTCCATTCCGCCACCGAGCATGCCGCGGAGGGTGGAGACCTTATTGGCATAGCCGACGTAGGTTTGGTCGTTGTTCGCTGCGGCTTGGCCGACGAGCAGGGTGCGGATACCGGCGGCGTGATACGCCTCAGTCGCCTGCAGCCCGGCGCCTGCCGAGAGGATGGCGGTGCTGGCGATCAGGGGCGCTGCTCCGGCATAGGCGGTGACCCCGACATCCTCGAAGACGAAGGCGCCGACGAGGAAGCCGCTGGGGCTGAGGAAAGGGGTGAAGGGGGTGGGGGTGACGATGCCGGCCGTCGCAGCGAGCGGCCCGAAGAAGCTGAGATCGATCGCGGGGCGGGGAACCGGAGTTCCCATGTTGCCCATGATCGCCTTCTGCAGGTAGCGGACGTGGTCGAGTTCGGTCTGGGCGAGCTCGTTGGCGAACTGCTGTACGTTCTGACCCGGAGCCGGTGTGCCCCAGGGAACAGCCGCGAAGTTTGCCGGCAGCGTCGTAGTGCCTGCACCGGAGAGAGCATCGGCGGAAGGGATGCCCGATCCGGTCGCCGCATAGAGGTAGTACTCCGCCTCGAGGTATTCAAGATTGAGGGCGAAGTTCAGAATGTCATTGTCCGGAATATCGAGCGGGGTGGGCGTGGGGGTGGGGGTTGTCGTAGGTGCGGGGGTACTGTTGTTACAGCCTGCGATCAATGCTGCCGCCGCGGTCGTACCGGCTCCCGCCATGAACTTGCGGCGGGATAGGGCCTTCTCTATAAGATCGTTCAATCTTTTTTCCACGATATGACCTCTCCTGAAACTTTCTGTAACTTTAGCAGTTCTTGCTTCGGTTCGTCCTTAACTAAATATGGTCGGCCTTGATTATGAGGAAAGGCCGACGGCTGGTTTGCCGGCGGCCTTTCTGCTATTCCAGAGGGTGCAGCGGTGTTAGTTGATGTTGCCGTTGAGTCCAGCAGGGAAGAAGACTCCCTTATAAGGGCTGGTGGAAGCGGTGGGTTGGGTTCCGGTGACGATAGCCAATATCTGCTGCGGCGTTCTGGCGAACGTGATGCTGTCCATGTCAGCGTCGAGGATGGTGGTGGAGGGATAACTCGGAGATGATCCGTTGAGCGTGACCATCAGCGAGTTGTCGATGCCCTGATCGTCCTGCCTCAGTCCGCCGTTCGTGGTGGGCAGAGATGCGGGCGGCGGATTGTTGGCGAGTGCGTAACGGAAGGCCGAGATCTTCTGCGTGATGCCGGTGAGGGTTCCGGAACCAGCATCCAACCGGTTGATGCTGGTGCGCACCAGAGCGGCGTGATAGGCCTCGACGGCGAGGATGCTGCCCGCTGCGGTGAGATTGCCCTTGTCGGTCAAAGCTCCAGCCGCGCCGTGGTAGGCGGTGACGCCGACGTCCTCGAAGATGTAAGCGCCAATGAGGAAGTAGGCGTCGCTGGCGAAGGGATCGAAGCCGGGGGTAGGCAGCGTAACCTGCGCTCCGGCGGCCAGTGTGTTGAAAGAATCAACCAGGTTGATAGCTGGCTGGGCAACCGCTGCCGAGCTGAGAGCGCTGCGCAGGAAGGAAACGTGCTTGCCCTCCTCGATGGCGGTCTCGTTCGCATAGGCTGCGATGGTTGCGTTCGCGAAGGGAACCTTGGCGAAGTTCGTCTTGGTGGTGACGGTGCCTTGGATGCCGGTACCGGTGATGCCGATAGGTGTGGGGAGCTGGTCGATGGTGACGCCATTCACCGCCAGATTGTAAAAGTTCGCCTCCAGATATTCGAGGTTGAGAGCGAAGTTGAGGTAGTCAGCGTCGCTGAGGGTAGCCTGTGCTGTGGCCTGCTTAGTTACCCCTGCCAGGACGAGACCGGCGAGAGCCGAGGTGCCGAGCGAAAGCATCTTACGACGGCTCTGTACGATAATGTCATCTAACTGTTGTGTCTCTAGAGTTGCCATGATGTCCCGTCCTTAGGTCGTTGTCGATTTGATGTTGCCGTTGAGTCCATTGGGGAAGAAGCCGCCCTTGGCCACGCCAGCGCCTGACAATGGCGAACCACCATAGACGATATGGAGGACCTGATCGGTGGTGCGGGGGAAGGCCAGCGCGTTGCTGTCGGTCGGAACGATAGACCCTATGGTGACTTGAGTTTCCGCAGCGTTCATGTTTCCGCTGGCCGCGCTGATCTTGGCGCGAAGCGCGGAGACGGCGTTTGCATTGACCAGAGCCGCCATCTGAGCAGCGGTAGCGTTGCTTGCGGCCGCATTGCCTGCGATGATGGTGCGGATCTCCGCTGCGTGATAGGCTTCGGTGCCGAGAATACCGGCGGCCGCTCCCAGGTAGGTCTTATCGGAGATCAGCCCGGCCGCGCCGAGATAGGCGGTCACTCCGACATCCTCAAACACAAAGGCGCCGACCAGAAACGAGTCTTCGTCTGCGAATGGGTTGAAGGTGCCTGTAATTCCGGCGGCGGTCCCTAAACCGGCGAAGAAGGTGAGGTCGACCTGGGGCCGGGGCTGGGGGGTCACGCCTGCAGCGGTAAGGGCGTTGCGAAGATAGCGGACGTGGTTGAGTTCGTCCTGGGCGATCTCGTTGGCATACTGCAGGAGATAGGCGTCCGCAAAGGTCACCTTCGTGGTCGAGGGAACGATCGCGTTCGGGCCGCCGCCTGCGTCGGTGGGGGAGAGTCCTGAGCCGGTGGCCGCGTACAGGTAGTATTCCGCTTCGAGGTACTCGAGGTTCAGGGCGAAGGTCAGGATGTCCGCATCGGTAAGCGCGGGAGCCGGAGTGCCTGTGGGAGTTGGGGTAGGTGTCGGCGTGGTGGTTGGAGCCGGGGTGGTGGTCGGGGCCGGGCTGCTGCTGCTGCAGCCTACGACCAATGCAGCCGCCGCGGTCGTGCCGGCTCCCGCCATGAACTTGCGGCGGGATAAGGCCTTGTCTATAAGATCATTCAGTTTTTTTTCCACAATCGTACCTCTCCTCTGTGCGCGTTACTGCTGGACCAACATACCGAGGACGCGCACGAAAGAAGATTGGATTGGGCGCTTGGGGGAAATTACTTTGCTATATCGACTGCACTGGGACGCACATGAGGTCATCGACCAGCGAGACTTCCTTCTGGACGAAGGGCTCGGCGTAGCGCACCCCGGCCAGCAGCCCATAGTGCCGGGCAGTGGCGAAGGTCCGCTCGCGAATCTCCTCCTCGGGGACGAAGAGGGAGCCGCCTTGCGATTGCACAGCGTATTGCGAGCGGTAGGCGAGAAGAGATTGGAGACGCTGCTCAACGAATGGGGTGATGTCGACGACAAAGGTGGGACGCACGTCGGCGTAGAGGCTGGCGTAGAGGATCTTGTAGGGACGGTGGGACGGGTTCGGCTCGCCAGATTGGCCAGGTATGACAACCTTGGCCAGACCAGCGACGAAGCAGGCCTCGTAGCCGAGCGTCGCCGAGGTGTAGTGGTCGGGATGGCGGCCTTGCCAGTAGGGGAGGATGACGACGCGGGGACGGAGGCGGCGCAGGACCGCGGCCAATTTGAGGCGATTGGGGAGAGTATTTTCGACGTTGCCGTCGGGCAGGTCGAGCGCCTCGCGATGAGCGACGTTGAGGATGCGCGCGGCGGCTTCGGCTTCGGCCTCGCGATCGGCGGCGGTTCCGCGGGTGCCTGACTCGCCCTGCGTGAGATCGAGGATGCCGGTGCGCCAGCCGCGGGCGTGCATGGCGAGCAGCGTGCCGCCGCAGGTCTGCTCGACGTCGTCGCGGTGGGCGGCGATAGCGAGGATGTCGATGGGGCAGGGAAAAGGGAGGAGGGAGGAGGGAGTAGAGGGCGGAGTCGCCATTACTCAAGCATAGCCTGTCTACAGCCCCCCCTAGACCCTACCCCCTACACCCTGTATTTAGTTAGTCCGCGGCGTCGGTGACGGAGTCCAGGTAGGCGACGTCGAGCGCTGTGCCCTGGACGATGATGTTTTTGTTGTCGATTTCGGAGCCGTCGGCGGTGTTGAAGGCGTGCACCTGGCCACCGTAGGCGGTGTAGACCTTGTGCAGGGTCTCGACCCAACATAGGCCGGTGAGGTCTCCGTAGTAGTACTGGTTCTGGTTGGTATTGGGGAAGGGAACCGCGGAGTTTGGATTGCCCGGGGTGACGTTCGGAACGATCGACGCGGTCAGCGCGCCGAGATCGAAACGGGTGAGACAGTTGTAGTTCTCTCCCGTCTTCTGGCGCTCGCCGCTGGCGCAGCGCTGAGAGCCGATCCAAAGGGTGTTGTCGTCGGCGAAGAGCATCCTGGTATGGGTGCCGTCGGAGATGGAATACTTGGCCGTTACAGCGGTCGAGGGACTGGAGACCAGGGCGGCTACGTTGAGCGTCGTCAGATTGCCCGCGAAGAGGCCATCGGGCTGCTGCTGCTGGCCGGCGACATAGAGAGTGGTTCCGTTCGAGACGGCCGCGGTGACGCCGCCTGGAACGGGGATGTTGCTGGTTAAGGCGGAGGCGTCCGGAACCGTGGTGGGAATGTTGTTGAACTGGAGCACGCCTTGCTGGAGGACCGTCACGCTGGAGGTGGTCCCGCCGCACTCCGGGCCGCAGTTGAGAATGTAGGCGTAGGTGCCGTCGAGCGAGAAGTAGGCGTTCATTGGGCGGTCGAAGGCGTTGGCGGCGGCTCCGGTGTTGACCGGGACGACGCAGTAGACGGGGTTGTTCAAGGGTTCGCAGTCCACGGCTCCGGTGGCGGCGATCGCAGCGATCGCGGTGGGGAATGAGCCGGGAGCGGAGGTGCTGGTGTTCAGCTTGACCACCCGGTACACGGTATTGGAGTTGCGCACCATGGCCAGGGCTACGGTGTCTCCCGTATTGACGACCACCTGATAGACGTTCGGCAGGTTCAGCGTGAAGCTGCGCCCGGTGGAGTTGTCGGAGATGACCAGTTGGCCGATGCTCTCTTCCGCCGAGTAGATGTGGCCGAAGGTCGGCGGGACGGCGAGACCGGTCGAGAGAGCGGTGAAGGTTCCGGGGGCCGCTCCGACTACCGACTCCGTGCCGTAGTTGACGATCTGGATGCCGCCCATCGCGTTGTCGTAGACGTAGCCGGTGATCTCGGCGGGGAAGTTCAGGATGCGGTTGGGATAGCCAGCGGAGTAGCCGCTGATCGAGAAAGAGGTTTTAGTGTTTTCTATGTTGCTGCGAAGATCGCGAAGGGCATCCAGGATCTGGAGGCTTCCTGAGGTCGAGCCGTTAGAGGTGACACTGACCAGGACGCGGTTCGCGAGCAGGCTTGGCGGCACCGGGCGGTTGGCGAAGGTGTACTGCGGGAACTTATAGGCGAGATAGTTGTTGCTGTGGCACGAGGTGAGAGCTGCGGTCGCAAACGCGATCAGGAGGCCGCAGAAGATGCGGACGCCGTGGGACTTGGTAAAAACACTTCGAATCGTCAACTTGAACTAACTCCAACCTGAGCGCCGCGGCTTGGTTTTAGCGGCCACTGCTGTAAGCCGAGTATAACAAAGCACGCACGCCGTAAGAGCATAGGAGGCTGGAGCAGGAGAGAGGCGCGGCGCTTGCAGTTGGAGCAGGCAAGGAGGTTGGCTTAGGATGTTAGGAATAGCTGGAGACGATGATGGCAGACAGGCAGGGCAGCGCGGGCACGGGTGCGACTGCGGGATACGCCGCGACAGACAGGCTGTTTGACGGTGGGACGACGATCCTGTGCGATGGAGCGATGGGCACCATGCTCTATGCGCGCGGAGTGTTTATCAACCGCTGCTACGACGAACTGAACCTGTCGCAGCCTGAACTGGTGCGGGAGATTCATTCGGAGTATCTGCAGGCCGGCGCCGAGGTCATCGAGACCAACACCTTCGGGGCCAATGCGCTGCGGCTGGGGATGCATGGCTTGCAGGATAAAGTTCGCGAGATTAACCTGGCCGGCGTGAAGCTGGCGCGGGCCTGCGTGAACGAGATTCTGGAGAAGCAGGCGACACAGGCGTTCGTCGCGGGCGCGATCGGGCCGCTGGGCGTAAGGCTGGAACCGCTGGGTAAGCTTGCGCTCGACGAGGCCCAGGCGGCGTTTGCGGAACAGATTCGCGCTCTGGTCGAAGGCGGCCCGGGGGTGGGCGCGGACCTTCTGATCATCGAGACCATGACTTCGCTGGCCGAGGCGGAGCAGGCGATCCGGGCCGCGCAGAGGGAAGCTCCGGGAGTCCGGATGGTGGTGATGATGACGGTGGACGAGGAGGGCAACTGCCTGGATGGCGCCTCGGCCGAGACTGCCGCGATCAAGCTGGCCGAATGGGGCGTGGATGCGGTTGGGTGCAACTGCAGCGCGGGGCCGGCGACGGTGCTCAGCGTGATTGAGAGAATGCGTCCATTGACGACGCTTCCTTTGGCGGCGATGCCGAATGCGGGTATTCCGCGGGCGGTCGAGGGAAGGACCATCTATCTGACCTCGCCCGAGTATATGGCGAGCTTTACGCGCAAACTGGTGAAGGCCGGCGCGAGCCTGGTGGGGGGATGTTGCGGGACGACACCAAGCTACATTCGCGCGATGAAGAGTTCGCTTCGGGCGCTGGGCGCGATGGAAGACGGCGTCCAGGGGATGGGACGCGCCGAAGCCGCCAAAGCCGCTGCCAGGACGGCAGGCAAGATTGAGCCGCCGGCGCTGGCGGACCGCTCGAAGATCGGCGCGATGGTGGCCGCGGGCGAGTTCGTCACCTTGGTGGAGATAGTGCCGCCCAAGGGGATCGATTGCAGCCGGGAGATCGACGGCGCGGCGCAGCTGCACCGGCTTGGCGTGGATGCGATCAATGTGCCGGATTCGCCCCGCGCCAGCGCGCGCATGAGCGCACAAAGCTTGTGCGTGCAGATTCAACAGCACGTCGGCATCGAGACGATCCTGCACTATACCTGCCGCGACCGGAACGTGCTCAGCATTCAGAGCGACTTGCTCGGAGCGTCGTCGATCGGACTCAAAAACATTCTTTGCCTCACCGGCGATCCGCCGAAGCTGGGAAATTACCCCAACGCGACCGCAGTGTTTGATGTCGACGCGATTGGGCTGGTCAATGTGGTGCACAACCTGAACTGCGGCCTCGATATCGGCAAGAACTCGATCGGCGAGTCGACCGGATTCACGATCTCGGTGGCGGCCAATCCAGGGGTACAGGATATGGACCAGGAGGTGCGCCGCTTCGCCTTCAAGGTGGAGGCGGGCGCGGAGTTTGCCATCACCCAGCCGGTCTTCGATCTCCGGGTGCTGGAGGAGTTTCTACGGCGCATTGAAGGCTTCCGCATTCCAGTGATCGCCGGCATCTGGCCGCTGACAAGCCTGCGCAACGCGGAGTTCATGAAGAACGATTTGAGAGTGAGCATGCCGGACGACATCATGGCTAGAATGGCGGCGGCTTCCTCTCCCGAGGCAGGACGCGCTGAGGGCGTAAAGATCGCCCACGAGATGCTGGCCGAGGCCCGGCCCATGGTGCAGGGTGTGCAGGTGAGCGCTCCATTCGGTCGCTACAGCGTCGCCGCCGAGGTGCTCGGTCTGGCTGAAGTGGAAGTTGCGTGATGGCCACCTTCGAAGAGCAACTGACGGCGCTCGAAGCTGTCGTGGAACGGCTGGAGCGAGGCGAACTCTCGCTCGACGATTCAGTGCGCCTGTTCGAAGAGGGAGTGCGGCTTTCGAATGCCTGCAAGAGGCAACTCGAAGACGCCGAGGGCAGAATTCAGGTGCTGGTGGAGCAGGGCAACGGCGAGGTGAAGATGGTGGCTCTCGAGGTCGAGGAGAGTATGGAAGAGGACGAAGTCGAGGAGTAGGATTCAGGCATAAGCACTCTTATCGGTTCCGAAGACTTCGACATCCAGAAGTTCGCAGAGAGCCTCGTAAAGGACGGGCGAAAGCGTCAACTGGGAGCGCAGGAAACTCGAATGGATTCGTGAAGAGAGGGCCAAGGGCGACGCTGCTTGACTCCTCCTGTACCGACGATCGCCGCTGGATCGAATGGTTGTGGCAAAAGCTGTCGCGCACATCACTTCGCATGATAACGATAGAATCCACGCCCCGACTTTCGCCCCAGCCATCCTGCATCGACCATCCGCACCAATAGCGGGCATGGATTGTACTTCTCGCTGCCCAGGCCCTCGGCAAGCACCCGCATGATATCGGCGCAGACATCGAGGCCGATGAAGTCTGCCAGGGTCAGAGGCCCCATCGGATGCGCCATGCCCAACACAAATACCTGGTCGACTGCTTCGGCCGTCGCGACGCCTTCCATGACCGTGTAGATGGCCTCGTTGAGGAGCGGCATCAGGACCCGGTTCGAGATAAATCCCGCTGCGTCGTTCACCTCCACCGGCGTCTTTCCCACTGCGATCGACAGCGCCTGCACCGCATTGAAGGTCTCCTGCGAGGTCTGAAGCCCGCGAGTCACCTCGACTAGTTGCATGACCGGCACCGGATTGAAGAAGTGCATTCCGATCACCCGCTCCGGCCGGCTAGTCTGCGCCGCCAGCTTTGTAATCGAGATTGAACTTGTATTTGAAGCCAGAATCGCCTGCGCCGGAAGGATCCGATCAAGATCGCGGAAGATCTCGGTCTTCACCGCGAACTTTTCGGTCGCAGCTTCGATCGCCAGATCGCACGCCCCAAGCGCCTCGCGATCGAG
Source organism: Edaphobacter sp. (assembly GCA_965277335.1). Taxonomy (GTDB): domain Bacteria; phylum Acidobacteriota; class Terriglobia; order Terriglobales; family Acidobacteriaceae; genus Edaphobacter. The sequence goes on from CBDICJ010000004.1 coordinate 232,082, forward strand.
GGTAGGCACAATCCGCGCCTTGGCCTCGTCAGCCTGCTGTCCGGTCAATTTGCCTTTTGCTACCTCACGCGCAAGGTTCTTCTCGATGTTGGCTAACCCGCGATCGAGAAAATTCTGCTGAAGGTCATACATCAGCACATCGAACCCAGCGCGCGCGCACACATGGGCGATTCCGTTGCCCATGGTTCCCGCGCCCAGAATCGCTATTTTTTTCGTATCAGGCATAAAGGCGTCTTCGACGACTTCGGGAGTGTAGCAGTTTGAGCCGAACGACTGCTTATCAGCGGCGGCCAATCATTTCCTTGGGGCAGAATCTACGCCCTCACCCCGACCAGCAGCACGGTAATGTTGTCGCTACCGCCATTCCGGTTTGCGGCCTTAATTAAGGCCTCGCAGGCAGGCGTAAGGCACAGCGCGGTTCGCGGCTCCTTCACCGATCGGAGTATCTCCGCGATCTCGCCATCGCTCACCTCGTGCGTCAGCCCATCGGAGGCCAGGAGGTAGAGATCGTTCTCCTGAGGACGAAGGCTCTGCGTCTCCACCTCTACGGTCGCCTGCGCTCCGATGGCTCGCGTGATCAGGTTCCGCATCGGAGATTGCGCAGCCTGCGCCGGGGTAATCTGCCCGGCGCGAAGCTGCTCCTCGACAAGCGAGTGATCGCTAGTCAATTGCTCCAGCTTTGCTTTTCGCCAGCGGTAGCATCGGCTGTCTCCCACATGGCCGAGCCATAACGTGGGCGGGTCCGAAGCCCGCGAGTTCAGATGGTTTTGCGCCGACATTCGCGAAGACAGCCGCCGCGCAGAAGCTGCCTCTTCGCTATCGGTTCGCAGCGGAGCATGGAGCAGCGCCACCAGCGTCGTTCCCATCCCCGAGAACCGCGACGATTGCAATGACTGCTGATGCACCGCATGGTTGGCCGCCTGGATGGCTGCGTTCAGCCTTGCCTGCGGTCTCATCGGCTGCCGCTGCGCTCTTGCATCCCCCGTCGTAAAGCCCGAGATCAGGTGCGCGAGAAACGTATCCGCGGCAAGGTTGCTGGCAAGCTCCCCGGCCGCCGCTCCTCCCATCCCGTCGCATACCACATACGCTCCAGCTTCCGGAGCCGCGGCGCAGGTATCCTCATTGCCAAGCCGGATGCGGCCGCGATGGGAGAGCATGGCGTGAATGAGATGATTCGAAGGCATCGAACAAAGGTAAGTTTAGCTCGACAAACGATACACGGCGAGGCCGGTTGCACAAAGCTACGTTAGTGTTAGTGCAGACTCTTTGTTGCCAGCAATTCTCCCAGCGGGTCCCGCGGAGGGATATGAATCGGATCGTGCACGGCGAAAATCTTGACGTGCTGCAGCGCATGGAGGCCGGGTCGATAGAGCTGATCTATATCGATCCTCCCTTCAACACTGGACGACGTCAGGCCCGCAGGCAGATCAAGACTGTTCGCGACTCAGCGGGCGACCGCACCGGCTTCGGCGGCCAGCGCTACCGCACCGAAGTGCTCGCTGAACAGCCGGGCGGCGCAGGCTACACCGATGACTTTGACGACTTCCTGGCATTTCTCCGTCCCCGGCTGATGGAAGCCCATCGCATCCTCTCTGCCGCAGGCTCTCTGTTTTTTCATATCGACTATCGCGAGGTTCACTATTGCAAGGTCCTGCTCGACCAGATCTTCGGCCGCGACTGCTTCCAGAACGAGATCATCTGGGCCTACGATTACGGCGCGCGCTCGACCAAACGCTGGCCCGCCAAGCACGATACTATTCTCTGGTACACCCGCCACCCCACCCGCTACACCTTTCACCTCGACGCTACCGACCGAATTCCCTATATGGCTCCGGGTCTGGTCGGCGCAGCCAAGGCGGCCCGCGGCAAAACCCCCACCGACGTCTGGTGGCACACGATCGTCTCTCCCACCGGCAAGGAAAAGACCGGATATCCCACGCAAAAGCCTCTCGGCCTCCTCGAACGCATCGTCCGGGTCCACTCGAATGAAGGCGATACCGTCCTCGATTTCTTCGCAGGCAGCGGAACCGCTGGCGAGGCGGCCGTCAAACACAACCGCGGCTTCATGCTTGTCGACCAGAGCGCTACCGCTGTTGCCATCATGGAAAAGCGGCTGTCGAAGTACCAGGCGAAGTAGACGGTGTTCCGAGGAGAATGTAGGAGTGATCTTAGCCTTGAACGTAGGAAAGGATCCTCACCTGTGCGGGGCAGGTTCCAGCGTACCTCAGAACGATCTTTCATCAGCAGCGGAGAGAGGAGGTCTCTACGCGAGCGCCAGGTTCAGATTGTCGATAGCCTCATCGATCTCGCCTGTGTTCTTGTAGCCGACGGTGACGCATTGCGACCCGGCGTTGCGGAAGGCGAACCTCATTGCCTTCTGCCGGTCCTCGCGGTTGAATGTGCCCTCGCCCACCAGCTTCATGCTGATGACGCCCATGCCGGCTTTCCGAGCCTGCTTCACATGGGACACCACTTCGCTGACGCTACCTAGACCGTTCGTGTTGTAGTCTTCAGCGTCCATCTTAGTGCCCTTATGGTTGACCCGGATCATCGCGATCTCGAGCCACTTGTCCTCCGGTACCTGACGCAGAGCCGGCAACCCATGCACCGACGCGCCGTGGCTCAGCACAACCTTCTTCGACTGAGCTTCCGAGATGCCGTCCTGCCATCGAGTGGAGTCCGCTGGCCAGGTCGGCGTGTGCTGCCAGTGCAGAAGCACGATGTCGAAGTAGTCGGTGTTCGCCAGCCGGCGCAGCTCGTCGATCTTCTCCTGCGGGTTCACTCCTGGACGGGTTGTCACCTTGGTCATCAGCCGGTAGCTGTCGCGCGGAACTCCCTGCAGGGCTATCCCCAGCATCTTGTGCATTCCATCGTACGACTCGGCTGTCTCGAAGAAACGGATGCCGCGCTCATGGGCGTGCCGCACCAGACGCGTGAACTGCTCCTGCCCTAGCTCGCGCTGCACCTGGCCGCTGAAGCTCCCGGTGCCGAATGCCAGCCTTGTTACTTTGATGTCGGATCTGCCAAGCGTTACCCAGTCCGTCGCGGTCTCGCGCTGCGCTCTCAGAGGAAGACTTCCGGCGCTTGCCAGCGCACCCACGGCAAGCCCCGTCCTCAGGAAATCACGTCTCGAAGTGTGAGCCATGTATCCCCCCCAATGGCGTGTATGTTATCACGAAGGCGCGATCGCATGCTTTTGTCAGCCGCAGTCTTTGCAGTTCGATCGCGAACGAATTTTGATCTCTACCCGGCGTGACGGAAGAGGCTTATTTCGCCCCTGGGCCTTGAGCTCCGAGACCATCGCCCCGGTGATAGTTCGGATAGGGTGGAATGGCAAACTGCTGCGGCGGGTTCTTCTTCAACTCGTCGAGCACGATCTCGACCGCGCGCTCCAGTTGCGGATCGTGGCCGGCGGCTACCGGCTTTGGGTCCTCTTCGACCTCCACGTCCGGCGGCACGCCCTTGTTCTCGATGTCGAACTCGCCATGCAGCCCATATAACGCGGTTCGCGGCGCAGTGACGGTCCCGCCGTCCAGCAGCACCGGGTAGCCGCCGATGCCGACCAGGCCGCCCCAGGTCCGCGTACCCACCAGCGGGCCGAGCTTGGCCTGGCGGAAGAGCCACGGCATCGCATCGCCGCCCGAGCCTGCGTTCTGATTGATCAGCATTGCCTTGGGACCGAAGATGGCGCCGGTCGGTTCGGTGGTGCGCAGGCCTTGACGGGATTCGTAGTTCAACGTCGGAACGCGCTTGAGGACATCGATCACATAGTCCGCGATGTCGCCGCCCTGGTTGTAGCGTTCGTCGATCACGACGGCTTTCTTCTGCACCTGGGCGAAGAAGTAGCGGTTGAAGCTGTCGAAGCCTCCGCCCGCGGTGTTGGGCAGGTAGACATACGCGACCTGGCCGTTCGAGAGTTGATCCGTCTTGCGGATGTTGCCTTCGATCCACTCCTGGGTGCGCATCTCGCGCTCGCTGGCGACCGGAACAACCAGCACGTCACGCGAGCCGGTGCCGTCGGGGTTCGGTCCGACTGTGATGTTGGTCTGCTTGCCCGCCATTCCTTCGAATGCCGCGTACAGGCTTTCGGTCGCATGCAGCGGAACGCCGTTGACGGCCAGCAGATACTCGCCCTCGTGGACGTTGACGCCGGGCTGGGTCAGGGGAGAATACATCTGCGGGTTCCAGTTGCCGCCCTGGACGATGTGCGCGAATTTGTAACGGTCGTGGTCGATCGCGTAGTTCGCTCCGAGCAGGCCATTCGCGGGGCCATTTGCAGCCTGGTGCGGCCCCCGGACGAACATGTGTCCGACGGTCATTTCGCCGAGCATCTCCTGCTGGAGATAGGTCAGGTCGCTGCGCGTGCTCAGGCCATCGACATAGGGCTGGTACTTCGCGCCAATCTTTTTCAGGTCGAGCCCGTGGAAGTGCGGATCGTAGAAGAACTCGCGTTCGATGCGCCAGGTTTCGGCGTACATCTGCCTCCATTCGGCGCGCGGATCGATGCGAGCCTCCATAGCGTCGATATGCAATGACTTGCCCGGAGTGCCATCGGCGGCAGCGGGGGTGAGATCGCTCTGCGCCGCAATGAACCAGCCTTCCCCTTTTTTGTAGAGCATCTTCTCGCCGTCGAATGAGGTCGTGATGCTGGCCGCATCGTGCAGCACATCTTCGGTCTTGCGTGTCTCGAGCGTAAAGCGCCACACGGAACGCAGCACAGGCGGCTGCTCCGAGGAAGAGTTGGCCGCCGCTCCGCCTTCGCCCAGAAGAATCACGCCGGTCTTTCCCGCCGCAAGCGAGACATAGTTGCGAGCCGGTATGGGCAGCGCCAGGATCCGCTGCTGAATACCATCGAGATCGATCTTCGTCTCCGGCAGCACGGGTTTGTCCGGCTTGGCTTCGTCTTTTTTCTCCGAAGATTTCTTCGCGGCATCCTTCTTCTCGTCCGTCTTCGCAGCATCGGCGGGGGCAGGCTTTTTGTCTGCATCGGCCTTGCTCTTCTCGTCATCGCTTTGCGGAGGAATGGGCGATGCCTGATCCTTCGACAGCACCGCAACATACACGCTTGCCGTGGTGGTGCGATTGAAGCTGCCTAGCCCGAAGCCGTCGATTGCGGGCCCGATGTCGGTGCTCGCGGTAAAGAAGATGTACTTGCCGCCGGGGTCGAAGACCGGGTTGGTGACGTTGCTCATGCCGTCGGTAATCTGAGTGCTCTTGCCGCTCTCGATGGAGTACAGGAAGGCGGCATTCTCGAAGCTGGGAAGAGCGCGCGCATAGAGGATCCATTTGCCGTCGGGTGAGAAGCTGGCGCTGAAACCCGACGGGCTAAATCCTTCCCGCAGGTCGGTGTCAACCTTGATCGGTTGTCCGCCATCGATGTTCACGTACCAGAGATTCAGCCGCTTGTCGCTGAACAGTACGCGCTTAGAATCAGGCGACCACCGCGGCGAATAGAAGTAGGTTGGATCGGGACTCAGGTCGATCACCTTGGGCGCGGCAAGCGCGTCCTGACCTCGGATATACAGCTTGTACTCACCGGCAGCATCGCTGAAGTAAGCGACGCTTCGGCCATCCGGAGACCATGCCGGATCGCGCTCGGCAGCGTTTGAGGTATTCGTCAGATTGCGGACGTCACCTTTCTCTGCCGGCACGGTAAAGATGTCTCCATGGGCCTCGAAGACCGCGCGAACGCCCGTCGGGGAGATAGCGGCATTCTGTATTTCATCTCCGGGTATCTTGGCGAGATGAGGAACCAGCGCAGGAAGATCGCCATTGAGGGTGATATTGACGGGGTGCTCTGCGCTGCTCGCGATGTCATAGAGATGAATCGTGCCGAACTGCTCGTAGACGATGGCGTTGCCGCGGCCGGTAAACGCCTTCAGATCGAGACCGTGATTCTCGACCAGCTGCTTCACCTCTTTCGTCTTCAGGTCGTAGCGGAACAGCGTGACCGGGCCGTTGCGGTCGGACAGAAAATAGACGGCATCCCCAAGCCATATCGGATTCGTGTCATTGGAGTTGTCGCGCGGCACTTTCACCACGTCCAGGGTCTTCAGGTCGACGATCCGTACTGGCTGCGTCTGGCCGCCGCGATAGCGCTTCCACGACTCTCCCTGCCACTGCAGGAACGGGCTGTAGGCGAGATGCGTTCCGTCCGGCGACATGGAACCATCGCTGGCCGAGGGCAGTGGAATTCGCTCGGGCAGGCCGCTGCCGTCCGAATGGATGCGGTAGAGCTGGAAATACATCCGAACCGCGTCCTGCATGCTGGCGATCAGCAAGTCGCGTCCGTCCGGCATCCATCCCACGATGTAGTTGCCGTCGGGACGAAACGTGATCCGTCTTGGCACACCGCCATCCGCGGGCAGAGTGTAGACGTCCGTGTCCGATCCTGTCTTGGCGTCGTAGGCAATCGTTCGGCCGTCTGGAGAAAAGAAGGGGCCAGCGGTTACATTCCCCGTCGAGGTAAGGCGGCGCGCCGAACCTCCCTCGCGCGATACAGTCCACACGTCGTCGGCGTACCGAAAAGCGATTTGGCTATCCGACAGCGACGGCGAACGCAGGAGGTGCGGAGCCTGGGCAAAGGTGAAAGGAACGGTGAGCAGTACAGAGGCCAAGGCAAGAACGGAGAGCACGTTGCGGCGCATAGGATAACCTGAAAAAGAGAATGTCAGAATTGTACCCGGCGTCAGGCCATCTCTGTCTTCTCTCGCGGAGGATTATGACTCACTTCGACGCAATCATCGTTGGCGCAGGACAGGCTGGGCCTCCTTTGGCAGGAGCGTTCTCGAAGGCGGGCTACCGCGTCGCACTGATTGAACGAAAGTACTTCGGCGGCACGTGCGTCAACACCGGCTGCATCCCCACGAAGACTCTCGTCGCAAGCGCCTACGCGGCTCACCTGGCCCGGCGCGCGTCGTTCTACGGGGTCACCCTCTCCAGCGAAGTTCGTGTGAACATGAAGGCAATTAGGGCGCGGAAGGATGCCGTGCTGGGCAAATCGCGCGCCGGGGTCGAGGAGAGTCTTCGCAAGCTGGACAACTGCACCGTCTACGAAGGTCAGGCTCGTCTGGAATCGCCTACGCAGGTCCGAGTCGGCGCAGAGTTGCTCACGGCCGACAAGATCTTCCTGAACGTAGGCGGCCGAGCCACTGTTCCCGATCTTCCCGGTATAGACAAAATCGCATTCCTGACCAACTCCACGATCCTCGAACTCGACGTTCTTCCACGCCATCTTGTGATCGTTGGAGGAAGTTACATCGGGCTGGAGTTCGCGCAGATGTATCGCCGCTTCGGAAGCGAAGTGACGGTCGTGGAGCGAGGCTCGCGCCTGGTTCAACATGAAGATGAAGATGTCTCCGCTGCGATCAAGGACATTCTGGAGGCAGAGGGAATCGGCGTTCGCCTTGACGCCGAATGTATCCACTTCGACAGCAAGGGCGACGGTCCGATCGTCGGAACCAACTGCACCACGGGAGAGCCGAACATCGCCGGTTCGCACGTCCTGCTCGCCGTGGGGCGCACTCCCAATACCAGCGACCTGGGCCTGAACGAGATCGGAGTCAAACGCGACGAACATGGTTTCATTCTTGTCGACGAACAGCTTCGCAGCTCGGTTCCGGGCATATGGGCTCTCGGCGACTGCAATGGGCGCGGCGCCTTTACGCACACGTCGTACAACGATTTCGAGATTGTCTCGGCCAATCTCCTTGAAGATGGGCATCGCCGCGTGAGCGATAGAATCCCGGCGCATGCGCTCTACATCGATCCTCCCCTCGGACAAGTCGGTCTTACCGAAGCCGAGGTGCGAAAGATCGGAAAGCCTGCGCTGATCGGAACCCGCAGCATGGCCCAGGTCGGACGCGCCGTGGAGAAGGGCGAGACGCAAGGGTTCATGAAGGTTCTCGTCGACGCGGAGAGCAAGAAGATCGTCGGCGCTTCCATTCTCGGCACCGGCGGAGACGAGGCGATCCATTGCATTCTCGACACCATGTACGCGGGCGCGCCCTACACCAACATCACGCACGCCGTTCACATTCATCCGACTGTATCCGAACTCATCCCCACCATGCTTGAGTCGTTGAAACCCCTGGGAGACTAGCTGTGCGCCTCAACCGTCCGATCAGGCAACTCGCTCTCCTTGTCGCGGTCATTTCGCTGTCTCCCTTGCTTTATGCCGCCACGCCTGCGGAGGTCGCGCGCTGGCAGCGAGAGGCAGCCAACGTCACCATACTTCGCGACAACTGGGGCATCGCCCACGTATACGGCCACAGCGACGCCGACGCCGTCTTCGGCATAGAGTACGCTCAGGCGGAAGATGACTTCAACCGGGTCGAAACCAATTACATCAATGCGATGGGACGGCTGGCTGAGGCGGAGGGCGAGTCGAAGATCTATCAGGATCTGCGCATGAAGCTCTTCATCGATCCCGTTGCGTTGCAGAGAGAGTATGCGGAGAGTCCGGCGTGGTTGAAGACCCTGATGAACGCCTTCGCCGATGGCCTTAATTTTTATCTCTTGGAACATCCTGACGTGAAGCCGCGGGTCATTCAACGCTTCGAACCCTGGATGGCGCTCTCGTTCACGGAGGGCAGTATCGGCGGCGATATCGAGCGCATTGACCTCAAGCAGCTCGAAGATTTCTACGGCAAGGCTCCTTTGATCGAGCCTGGCGACGGCAGAGATCTTGCGGTTGAGGCGGCTTTTGTTCACGACAGCGATCCTGCGGAGCCACAGGGCTCGAACGGCATGGCGATCGCGCCCTCCAACACCGCCGATCATCATGCGCTGCTGCTGATCAACCCGCACACCTCGTTCTTCTTCCGGTCGGAGTTGCAGATGGTCAGCGAAGAGGGGCTGAATGCCTACGGCGCGGTCACCTGGGGGCAGTTCTTCGTCTACCAGGGCTTCAACGATCGCATAGGCTGGATGCATACTTCAAGCGGCGTTGACGCGGTTGATGAATATCTTGAAACGATAGAGAAGAAGGGAAGAGGCTTCTATTACAGATACGGGAACCAGGAGCGCCCTCTCAGCGTCAGTCAGATCACGGTTCCCTACAAGACCGCTCACGGCATGGCGGAGAAGAAGTTCACCGTGTATCGAACTTCGCACGGTCCGATCATCCGCCAACAGAACGGCCGGTGGGTAAGCATACAGTTAATGCAGCGGCCGATCCAGGCTTTGACGCAGTCCTACATCCGGACAAAAGCCAGGAACTACAAGACCTATCGGCAGACGATGGAGCTCAAGGCGAACTCGTCCAACAACACCATCTTTGCCGACGCGGATGGCGACATCGCGTATTTCCAGGGTGACTTCATACCGCGGCGCGATACCATCTTCGACTTTACCAAGCCGGTGGATGGAAGCAATCCCGCAACGGATTGGAAAGGTCTGCTCACCGTCGACGAACTCCCGCAACTGCTGAACCCGAAGAGCGGCTGGCTATACAACAGCAACAATTGGCCGTGGTCCGGCGCCGGGGAAAGCAGTTTGCGACGACAGGACTTCCCCGCATACGTCGAAACCGGCACGGAATCGGCGCGTGGCCTGCACGCTGTTCGAGTCCTGAAGAACAAGAAAGACTTCACGCTCGATTCGCTTATAGCCGCCGCCTACGACAGCTATCTGCCATGGTTCGAGAAGCCCATCCCTGCGTTGATCGCGGCATGGGATCAAGCGCCATCCTCCGATCCGCTGAAGGCAAAACTCGCCGGCCAAATCGTACTGCTGCGTGCCTGGGATCTGCGCTGGGAAGTAGCTTCTGTCCCGACTTCGCTCGCTGTGTTCTGGGGCGAAGATATGCGCCGCAACTCACTCGAACCTGCAAAGGCCGCCGGCATCTCTGTTGAGGAGTACATTACCACTCGCGTCCCAGCACACCAGTTCCTGCAATCTCTCTCGAATGCATCTGACCGGCTCACCGAAGACTTCGGAAGCTGGAAGACGCCATGGGGCGAGATCAATCGCTACCAGCGCTTGACCGGCGCTATTGTGCAGCCCTTCAGCGATGCCGCGCCCAGCATTCCTGTAGGCTTCACCTCTTCGCTCTGGGGATCGCTTGCCGCCTTCGGAGCGCGGCCGTATCCCGGTACGAAGAAGTGGTACGGCACCGTCGGCAACAGCTTTGTCGCGGTCGTTGAATTCGGCGACAAAGTTCGCGCAAAGGCAGTTACGGCAGGCGGCGAGAGCGGAGACCCGGCCTCCCGCCACTTCAACGATCAGGCGAAGCGCTACAGCACGGGCGATATGCGGGACGTGTACTTCTACCGCTCCGATCTCAAGGGTCACATCGAACGGCAGTATCATCCAGGCGAATGAATCCCGCCGCGCGTCAACAATCGCGCGTCAACAATATGGATGCGAGCGAATAGCCATCGCCGTGCCAACCTTCATGAACCTCGGTATAAACACAACACGCAGCCGGAATAGTTTCGGTATCGATTGCAGAAACTGGAAGAGATTCTCCACCCCTCTTGCAACTTTTTTGGCATGCGCCGTGCTTCTGCCGCTGCTTGGGCATAAGCCCCTCACCAATTGGGACGAGGGCATCTACGCCGAGATATCGCGGGAGATGCTTTCATTGGGTCCGCTGGTTCCACACTGGAATTACCAGCCCTGGTTTGAAAAACCTCCATTGATGCTTTGGATCACCGCGGCTTTTTTCAAAGTGTTCGGGGTGACGGAGTTTTGGGCGCGCGCAGGTTCTGCATTTTCAGGAGTAGCCATCGTCTCGCTGCTGCATGCCTGGCTGGTACGAAGAAGCGATATTCTCGCGGCATGGCTAAGCACCATGATCCTCCTCAGCACCTTCGGCTTTCTTCACGTCTGCCGCGTCGGAGAGATGGATGTGCTCCTCTCGCTAGGCTGCTGCATCGCGCTCTGCGGGCTTACATCGGTTCAGGACGGCCAACTTGGCGGGTGGTATTCCTTCTGGGCCGGCATGGCGATCGCGCTCATGACCAAGGGAGCGGCGTGTATCGTCCTGGTCCTTACAGCTTTGGTGTTCGCAGGGCTGGAGCGCTGGAACTCAGCTCGCTTCGGCAGATCGTTCTGGCTGGCACTGGCACTTTTTCTGGCGGCTGTACTTCCCTGGCATTTGTACATGTTCGATCGCTTCGGGGAGAGCTTCGTCAACGAATACCTGGGCCTCCATGTACTCGCGCGTGCGACCCACCAGATCGAAGATCATGTCACGCACTGGTGGTATTACCTTTGGGTGCTTTTGCTCTCCGCCGCGCCGTTCGTGCTGCTGTATCCGTTCGCCATTGTCGATTCGCTTCGCCGAAGAGAGCTTCGCGCGTGGGCAGTTTTTGCCGTGGTTATCCTAAGCTTCTTCACATTCGTTCAGACTCGTCTTCCCCACTACATTGCTCCGGCTTACCCTGTGTTTGCGATGCTTACGGCCGTGTTTTTGGCAGATCGTTTTAGGGCTCTTGCGCAAAGAAGCAAACTGCCGCCAAAACATCTCTGGTTCCGGTTCATCGTCGCCGGAATGTCAATTTGCCTTGTCAGTGTGCTGGTGACGAGTGGCCCACGTCGCAAGCTGCATCAGGCGAAGGTGGGTCCCGACGTTGTCTTGGCTGAGAAAGAATCAATCGTTCTGCTGCGCGATGTCTACGGAACGCTGCAGCCTGTTTCGGGGCCGCTCCTTGTCTGGTGGCAAGGCAACACACGATCGATTGCCACCAGCATTTTCTACTCTCGACGCCCAGTCCAGCAGGTCGAATTGCAACCCGCACCGACTGGCGTACTTACCGATAAATATTTTTTTCAGCCCGAGATATTGGAGAGGGCAGTCGATTCCGGGAGAAGAATCATTCTGCTCGACAAGTACCTGGTTCCACAGATCCCAAGTGACTTCTCTTACCGGCGGATCGTCACTGGGCGCTGGATGGAGGTGGGCATCATCAAACGGCGTTGAGTCCCACGACGGCTGCGAGAATCGTATACTGAGTGGAGTGGGATCGGGCATCGCAGCCTTCTTTGTCTTCGGCGATGCTCTGTGGGATTCCCTCGGCAAGGCATCCAACAAGCGTGATGTGACTTCCGACAGGGAATAGTCATCGAATCATTCATCGAACGCTCGTTGTCCGGTTAGGCACGGCGACCGGCAGATTCACATGTACGTTTCGGTAGTGCCCCGTTTGTTGCGGGTGAACGAGCGAGATCTAACCTGGAGCAAAGCGCAATGGAATTCCACATATCTCGCTTGGTGCGAGAAAAGCTTGACCTCGACGATCTTCTGTTCAGCTATACAGGCAATGTCGTGTTTGGAAATGTGGCTGCGAGCCGCAAGCTGGTCAAGCAACTGAATCAGATTCGCGGCGCTGAGGCTGAAACAAAGCCGTTGAATGCGGGCGCGCTGTTTGCGCTGGGCCTGATCGACGAACTCAGCCACGCCATGGTGGCGCGCTATCGCAAGGAGATAGATCCGGCAGTGCTGTCGGATGCGCTGCGCTGGTTCGAGGGCAGGGTGGGACGCGTCCGGGTCGATCGACTGCTGCTGGCGTTTACCGAGCAGTTTCCCAATGTAGCGGTGTATCGAGGAGAGTTGAGCGCCGCGCAATGGCTTCGAGGAACGACTGAAGGGCTGCCGAATCGCGAGGCCGCGTTAGAAGAGCTTCTGCTGCTTTGGCTTGCCAATATCAACTCGGCATTTACTCCTTTTCGGGAGTTGTTTGAAGATGCCGGTCTGAAGAAGCGCACCAGCTATCAGAGTGTGACGGCTGACTTTCAAGACTACTTTTTGACGCGGCCTCCGCTTTCGCCGGAGATGGGAAGCCTGCTGGAAGCGCTGCGCGCGCCGATGCTTGCTTCGCCGGATTCGATCACCGGGCAGTTGGACTTCATCCGCCAGCATTGGGTGAAGTATATGGGCGAGGATGTTCGTCGCGTGCTGCTGGCGGCGGATGTTCTGCGGGAGGAGGATGCTGCTATCTGGATGCGATTCCATCCGCCTGGACCCGACCGGGCTAAGCACGGAGAACCGCAATGGCAGGCTCATGGATTTGTTGGCGATGAATATGTTGGGTTCGAGGATGAGTTTGTCGTCGGAGCGGATGGCGTTCGGCGCCTGCGGCGGTACGCTGCCGATCACCAGGCGCCGCTGAATGAGTATGAGGCGTTCAGTCCGGATCAGGCGTGGATGCCGAATGTTGTATTGATGGCAAAGAGCACGTATGTGTGGCTGGAGCAGCTCTCTCGTAAATACGGCAGGCATATTCACCGGCTCGATCAGATTCCAGATGAGGAGTTGCGGCTTCTTGCGGCGAGGGGTATGACGGGTCTATGGCTGATTGGCTTGTGGGAGAGGAGCACGGCGTCGAGGACCATCAAGCGTCTGCGGGGCCAGAGCGATGCGGTCGCCTCCGCCTACTCGCTGAAGGAATATCGAATCGCCGAAGATCTTGGGGGCACAGAGGCGTATGAGGCTCTCCGCAATCGAGCGGCCTCCTACGGCTTGCGACTGGCGAGCGACATGGTGCCGAACCATATGGGAATCGATTCGACATGGGTGATCGAACATCCGGACTGGTTCATCTCGCGGCCGGAGAGCCCATTCCCGGCGTACACCTTCGAAGGACCCGATCTTTCGACGGACGGCCGCGTGGAGATCAAGATTGAAGATCACTATTACGATCAGACAGACGCGGCGGTTGCCTTTCGGCTTCGTCATTACAGCGATGGCGCGACGCGATTTGTGTACCACGGCAATGACGGGACGACGTTTGCGTGGAACGACACGGCCCAGCTGGACTATTCGAAGCACGATGTGCGCGAGCATGTCATTCAGACGATTCTGCAGGTAGCGCGCCTGTTTCCGATTATTCGCTTCGATGCGGCCATGACGTTGGCGAAGCGCCATGTGCAGCGGCTCTGGTTTCCTCTTCCCGGAGTCGGCGGTTCGATCCCGTCGCGGGCGGAGAATGCCATGTCCCAGGAGCAGTTTGACGCATTGATGCCTCACGAGTTCTGGCGCGAAGTTGTCGACCGGGTAGCCGTTGAAGTCCCCGGCACGCTGCTGCTGGCCGAGGCCTTCTGGCTGCTCGAGAGCTACTTCGTTCGAACCCTCGGCATGCATCGCGTCTACAACAGCGCCTTTATGAACATGCTTCGCGATGAGGAGAACGCGAAATACCGGTCCTACCTAAAGAAGACGATCGAGTTCGATCCCGACATCCTGAAGCGCTACGTCAACTTCATGAGCAATCCAGACGAGCGTACCGCGATCGACCAGTTTGGGGCAGGCGATAAATTCTTCGGTACCTCGATGCTTCTTGCCACGCTGCCGGGACTTCCCATGTTCGCGCATGGCGAGATCGAGGGCCTGACGGAGCGGTACGGGATGGACTTCAAGCACCCACGACTCGATGAATCTCCCAATGAGGCCCTGGTAGCGCGGCATCAACGCGAGATCGCGCCGCTTTTGAAGAATCGTCATTTGTTTGCCGAGAGCACTAATTTCGTCCTTTACGACTTTTGGACGGAGCATGGCACGGTGGATGAAAACGTGTTTGCGTACTCGAATCGCGCCGGAGACCAGCGTGCTCTTCTGCTCTACAACAACAGCTACGGAAGCACGCGCGGCACAATTCATGTCTCTGCATCTTCCATGGACAAAGGATCGGGATCGCTCGTACAGCGCTCGCTGCGTGAGGGGCTAGCGTTGCCTTCGGATGGGTCGGTCTTTGTCTCTTATCGCGATACCGTTCACGATCTGGAATACCTTCATCGCGGCGCTGATGTTCAGAATCACGGACTCTCATTCGATCTCAGAGGCTATGGTTACGTCGCGCTTCAGAACTGGCGAGAGCTCCGGACTTCCGCGGAGCAGCCATGGGATCAGTTGTGCGACGCATTGTATGGAGCGGGTGTTCGTAGCCTTGATCAAGCGCTTTCGCAGCTTCGCTTCCGGCCTTTGCACGAGGCTCTACGCCAGGTGATCAGCATGGAGAATGTCAAAGCATTTGCACAAGCGGCTCAGGAAGCGACAGAGCGGAAGAGCCAGAAACTCAGCGAGATGCCTGAGCCGCCGGTCACAAGGAAACCCAAAAGCGGAGGTAAAACTGAAGGTCCAAGCCGAAGATCGAAGAAGTCCGCTTCTATGAAGCCGGCTGAGCCGGTTGCCCGAAAGCTGAACCCCGCCAAACGGAGTAGGCCTGGATCGAAGCCGTCGCAATCGCATTCTCCCAAGCTCCAGCCCCAACCTGTGTTGGACAAACTAGAAGTTGATCCTAGACTTCAACCGCTCCTTGAGCAGAGTCGGGTTTTTTTCGAAAGGCTAGCCGAGATTATTCCAAGCCGTAAAGGGGGCGCAGAAGCGACCTCTCCCGCTCACGTTTCGGACGCGTCGAGAACTGTACCGGCAGAGATGCGCGAAGCAGCCTATGAGCAGCGGTGTGAGCGCATGATGGCTGCGGCTCTTGATCTTCCCTCGCTTCTGCTCGCGCCATCGCTCAAATTGCCGAATGCGGCAGGCCTTGTGCTTCCAACTGGTAGTTCGCATAGACCTCCTGAGCAGATCTGGGCGCCGATCCTGGCGTGGATCGTCCTGCGCAGCCTTCCGGAGGAAGAGGACAAGCGTGGATTTTTCGACCAGCTGCAGCTGCGTTCCTCTCTCGCGGAGATTTTTGCTGCGCTTGGGATCGAGGGAGAAGATGCTTGGCGCGCGGCGGCGCGGGTTCGACTACTCCTGACATTTCCAGATCAGATCTCTCACGCCGCCGTGCAGTCGAAGGAGTTCTGGGATGACCCGGACGTCCGCTGGCTTGCCGGTATCAACGGTGCCTACGGCGCCTCCTTTATTCATAAGGAAGCTTTTGAAGAGCTGCTCAGCTGGCTCCAGCTACCGATTCTGGTTCAGGTGTCCGATGAGAACCGCGGGGGGTTGGAAGCGAGTGGCAAAGCTGAAGTCTTTGTTTCGCAGGCATGCGAATCAGCGGCCGCCGCGCATTACGATCTGGACAGATATCTCTCGTATTCAGCACAGAGATTGCCGGAGATCGACCGCCGGCCGGAAGATGCTCCGAAACTCTCCCGCACAAAGAAAAAGAAGAAGATCGATGCGAAACCTGATGAGCAGGGCCTTCCTATTTCAAAGGATACGTAACTTATTCATCCCGTGAGCTGCAATATGTCAGTCATCGCCTAGGTTGTTGTGCTTCAGCCACGCTCAGTATGGCGGACGGACTGAGCCGCCCTCAGCTGGATTGCATCGGCGACACGTTGACTCTTGCAGCGTTCGCAGGCATCGGGATTCTGTGCATAGGCGCGTTCCGGAAGAGGCGTAGCCTTTAGGCGCCGCAGGCATTTAACTTTACGAGTTATTTATGCTTCTTCCACTATGTTTAAGTCGTCTTCCTCAGTCTGCGCGGCCAGCTGAAGGCCACGAAAGCCAAAGATACGAGCGCGGAAGACGTGTGAACGGTAGACTTTACCTATGTCATCTTCGTCTCTTGCTATGCCTGTGTCTCTCGAATTGCGCTCCGAAGGCGTACCGGATGTTGCTTCCTTCGCATTGCATATGTCGGATAGTCTCTGGAACGCAAGTAGTACTGGCTAGATCCTTGGGGGATAACGAGTTTACGCGATGAGTTTAGTCAGTCTCCGGCAATCTGCCATTCTTTTGCTCTGTGTCGGCGCCTGGGCTCTCACAGGCTGCAACAGTAACCCGTCCGACCCTAAAAGCGAGGCTCCACCCGCGCCTGTCGTTCAGACGGATACCGATGTCAAATTAATCCGCGTGGATCATCCGGAGCAGTTCACGGTGGTGCCGGCGACGAGCTACGAGGCAACCTCGACGCTTCAGGTGACAGGCACCGTGAATCCGGATATCTCCCGCACGATTCCTGTGATCTCGATCGCGTCCGGCCGGGTTGTCGCGATTCACGCGCGCATAGGAGACTACGTCAGGAAGGGCGAGCTGCTGATGGAGGTGCAGAGTACCGACGTATCCGGCGCGGTCAGCCAATATTTAAGAGCCGTCAATGACGAACGCCTGACGCAGGTCCAGCTCGACCGCGCCAAGCTCCTCTACGATAAGGGAGCCGTTCCCAAGAGTCAGGTGGAGATCGCCCAGAACGCAGAAGACGACGCCAAGGCCGCGCTGGCGGCTTCGGAAGACCAACTTCGCGTACTTGGGATTGATAAGAATCACCCGGCAGCTACCGTCAAGGTCTACTCCCCTGCATCCGGTTACATTATTGCGCAGAATGTGACGAACGCGGGCGCGGCTGGAGTCACATATTCCGGTTCGTCTAATGCGTTTACGATCGCCGATCTCTCTCATGTGTGGATCATCTGCGACGTGTACGAGAACGATCTTTCGCTGGCGCATCTTGGCGAGAAAGCCGACATTCGACTGACGGCGTACCCTGATCGCGTATTGACGGGTGTAATCAGCGATATCGGAGCTGTTCTGGACCCGCAGATCCGCACCGCAAAGATTCGCATCCAGGTTGAGAATCCAGACATGCTGATGCGCGTCGGCATGTTTGCGACCGCGACCATCCATGGCACAGCCTTGCAGACGCATGCCCAGGTGCCTGCGACTGCCGTGTTGCATCTGCACGATCGCGACTGGGTGTATGTGCCGGCGGGCGATCACAGATTTCGTCGCGTTGCCGTGAAGGGAAGCAATATGTTGCCGGGCAACACGCAGGAGATTCTCTCCGGCATCAACGCGGGCCAGCCGGTTGTCTCCAATGCCCTGGCCTTGCAGAACACGGCGGATCAGTAAATGATTCGTAAGCTCGTCGATTTTTCACTGAATAATCGCTGGATGGTTCTGGGTCTTGCGATGATGCTCTTCGCGTGGGGCATTATCTCCTTCCATAACCTGCCGGTGGAAGCCTACCCCGACGTTGCCAACAACTACGTCCAGGTGATTACGCAGTGGCCGGGCCGCGCCGCGGAAGAGATCGAACAGCAGGTCACCATTCCGCTCGAGATTGCGATGGCCGGCATACCACACATGACGCATCTGCGGTCGACCTCGCTGGCCGGACTTTCCAGTCTGACCATGATCTTCGACGATGACTCGGTCGATGACTGGAACCGTGAAAAAGTTCTTGAACGCCTCTCGCAGGTGACGCTTCCCGCCGGGCTGCAACCTCAGATCGGGACCGATTGGAGCCCCGTCGGTCAAATCTACTGGTACACGTTGCGCAGTTCGAATCCGCTCTACGACAACATGGATCTGAAGTCGCTTGAGGATTGGACGCTGGAAAAGCAACTGAAGTCCGTTCCCGGCGTCGTCAATGTCTCCAGCTTCGGCGGGATGACGCGCGAATACCAGGTGCGTGTCGATCCCGACAAGCTGGTTGCTTACGGGCTCAGCATCAGCCAGCTTGAGCAGCAGCTTGCCAATAACAATACCAATGCCGGAGGGAGCTTCATCGAGCAGGGGCAGCAACAGATCAACGTTCGCGAGGTTGGCCTCTATCGAAATGTCAACGACATTGAGAACACGGTAATCAAGACACAATCCGGCACGGCTCTTCGCGTCAAAGACATCGCAACTGTTGTCCAAGGACCTAAAATTCGCCTCGGCCAGATTGGCAAGGCATGCCGGTTCGGTGCATTGCCGCAGTCGAATCCGCCCAGCTCCTGGAGTGCGAACGACCCCTGTATCAACCACGCCGGCAAGCAAGGGAGCACGAAAATTATTCGGCACGATGATGGGAAGATCATCGATGATGCGGACGTGGTGGAAGGAATCGTTGCCCTCCAGAAAGGGGATGATTCAGAGTTCGCTTTAGGGGGCATTCACAAAAAAGTCGATGAGCTCAACAATCAGGTGCTGCCGCGCGGCGTCAAGATTGTTCCCTTCCTCGACCGTAGTGACCTGCTTCACTACACGACTCACACGGTGCTGCATAATCTCACTGAAGGCATCATTCTTGTCGTCATCATTCTGTTTTTGTTTCTGGGAAATGTTCGCGGCGCCCTGATTGTTTCCTTGACGATCCCGTTCTCGCTGCTGTTTGCGTCCATCTGTCTCGACCTGCGGCACATTCCCGCGAACCTGCTCTCGCTGGGCGCATTGGATTTCGGCATGGTCGTCGATGGCGCCGTGGTCATGGTGGAGAACATCGTCCGCCATCTCAGCCATCAACGCAAGGATTCGTTGTCTCCAGCCGAACAGATACGCGAGGCTGCCCATGAGGTGCAGCGCCCGGTGTTCTACGCGATCGGCATTATCATCACCGCCTACCTGCCCATCTTCACGCTTCAGGCGGTGGAAGGCCGGCTGTTCAAACCGATGGCATGGACAGTCGCCTTCGCGCTTCTCGGCGCATTGATCTTCTCCATCATCATTGCTCCTGTGCTCTCGAGCCTGCTCTTTCCCAAGGGCACGTCGGAGTGGCACAACCCGGTGATGGAGTGGCTCACGGATCGTTACCGTCACGCTGTGCGTTGGGCAATCGAGCATCGCTGGATCACGCTCTCCGGAGCAGGCTCTGCCTTGCTTCTGGCGTTATTCCTGGGATTGAGCGGCGTGATCGGATCCGAGTTCCTCCCCCATCTTGACGAAGGCGCGATATGGGTGCGCGGCACGCTTGCTCCCAGTGGCGGCCCAACGGAGAGTGTGCGCGTGATGAATCAGGCTCGTATTGTGCTCTCGTCCTTTCCTGAGGTGACTCAGGTGATCGGCCAGACCGGCCGCCCCGACGATGGAACCGATGTCACCGGGTTCTTCAACACGGAATACTTTGTCGACCTGAAGCCAAAGGCGGCGTGGCGCGGAGTATTCAAACAAAGCAAGGAAGCTCTCATCGGCGCGATGGACCGTGAATTGGAGAAGATTCCCGGCGTGATCTGGAATTTTTCACAGCCCATCTCGGACAACGTGGAAGAGGCGGTCAGCGGCGTCAAAGGTGAACTCGCTGTCAAAGTTTATGGTGACGACCTCAAAACGCTGGAGGCGAAGGGCGATCAGATCGTCTCGATCATGAGCAAGATCAAGGGGGTTCAGGACCTCGGCCTGTTCCGCGTCATAGGGCAGCCGAACCTCGACTATGTCGTCAACCGGGACGCCGCCGCCCGTTTCGGCATCAACGTAGCCGACGTCCAGGACTCTATCCAGACAGCCGTCGGTGGCAACGCCGTGAGCCAGGTGCTGCAGGGTGAGGCGCGCTACGATCTTGTTGTCCGCTATCTGCCGCAGTATCGCAATACCCAGGAAGCCATCGGCAACATTCGCCTGCTCGCGCCTTCAGGAGAGCGTGTCTCGCTGGCTCAACTCACCACCGTCAAAACGGAAGATGGAGCCGAGACCATCGGGCGGGAAGGCGGTCAGCGCTATGTCGCCATCAAGTACAGCGTGCGCGGCCGTGACCTGGGAAGCACCGTCGAAGAAGCCATCCGCGACGTCAACAATCAGGTCAAGCTTCCTCCGGGTTACAAGATCGACTGGGCCGGCGAATACGAGAGTCAGAAGCGGTCTTCGCGACGGCTTGAGATGGTGCTCCCGATCACGATCGTCATCATCTTCATCATCCTTTACTCGATGTTCCACTCCGGCAAGTGGGCTGGTTTGATTCTCGTCAATGTCTCGATGGCTCCTGTGGGCGGTCTGCTTGCGCTTCTGTTTACGCATACCAACTTCAGCGTCTCCTCCGGCGTGGGTTTTCTTGCGCTCTTCGGTGTGTCGGTGCAGACCGGAGTCATCATGCTCGAATATATCAACCAGATGCGCGTGCGCGGTCACTCGGTGGAAGAGTCGGCGATCGAAGGCGCCGTGCTCCGGCTTCGGCCCATCATGATGACGATGCTGGTGGCCACGCTCGGTCTGCTTCCCGCGGCCACCTCGCATGGCATCGGATCGGATTCGCAGCGTCCCTTCGCCATGGTGATCGTAGGCGGCCTGATCGGCGCACTTCTGATCAGCGTCTTTCTACTGCCTACGTTGTATGTCTGGATCGCGAGGCCAAACGACGTCCTTCCCGTGCCGGAGACCGAATTTGAGAACTAGCCCCAAGCCGCGCCACAGTACTCCCTGCCGCAGAGCCGGGCGCTTTACGATGCTCGGCGTCTGCCTCTTCGCAGCCCTAACGATCGCGGCAACTCCGGCCGCCGTGGCCCAGGCTGCAACGCCGGCCGCACCTGCATCAGCCCCGGCCGCTCCAACCCCTTCCGGCCAACAACCCGCTTCCCACCCGTCCCCGAGCTCGAGTGGTCCCGGCCTCAACGCGCCACAGCTCCCCGCGCGTCTCGGCGGCCTTCCTGCCGTTATTCCTCCCGGCGCCATCACTATGGAGCAGGCAGTCGATCTCGCCAAGGCAAAGAATCCAACCTTGCTGTCAGCTCGTCAGAACCTGCTCTCGGTTAAGGCCCAAGAGCTGCAGGCAGGCGTACGGGCAAACCCGTTCTTCACGCTTTATGGTACAAATGTCAGTCTGCCCGCTCAAGGAGCGTCTAATCCTTATGCTTACAGTGGGCAGGTATCGCGTCTGTTCGAGCGAGGCCAAAAACGTCGTTGGCGTCTGGACGCGGCACGGTCTACTACCGCCCAGACAGATGCTCAGTTCCAATTGCAGGTGGAGCAAACGGTTTTTACAGTCCGCCAGGCCTTTACGAATCTTGTGATCGCCAAGGCTGCGAAGAAGCTGGCCGACGAGAACCTCGCCGACTACCGTCACGAGATCAACATCAGTAGCGAACGGTACAAAGCGGGAGATATCGCAAAGCTCGACTTCGAGCGGCTCGACCTTCAACTGGCGCAGTTTGAGTCCGACGAATCCAACGCCATCACCAATTCGCAGCAGGCCAGCGATCAACTCCAGGCCCTCCTCGGCTACGACAAACCCCGCGCCGAATTTGATGTCGTCGGCGACGTTGTTCCACCCGTAGTCTCCCTTACGATGGAACAACTCGAGCAGAAAGCGCTGGCTGAGCGCGCCGACTATCGCGCCGCCCACTTCGGCGTAGCCGTCGCCGATGCGAATGTGAAGCTCGCCTATGCGAACGGAACCACCGATCCGACGCTTGAGGGCGAATATGATCGCAGTGGAGCCTACAACTCCGCCGGCTTTTCGATCAATATTCCTCTACGATTGTTTGACCGTAACCAAGGCAATAAGGAGACGAGCGAATTTGTCGCCCAGGCCACCCGCTTCACCGAGACCGCCGCAAAAAACCAGGTGTTCGCCGACGTCGATTCGGCGTACTCCGGCTACATCAACTCCAAGATCCTCTCCGACCGCTTTAACGGCCACTATCTTGACGAAGCCAGGGACGTGCTCGACATCTCTCAGTTTAGCTACCAGCACGGTGGACTGGCGCTGATCGACTACCTCGATGCTTTACGCGAGGCGCGATCGGTGACCTCCGATGCGCTCAACGCCTATTCGCAGACGTGGATGGCGATTCATCAGCTCAGTTTTGCTACTGCCACGAACATTGTTCCGTAGTAGAGATGCTGAAGAGGATCGAATACTAGCATCACTCCTAGCACTTGCCTTGTTCAGCAGCAAGCACTTGTTGAGGCGCCTGTCTCGGGGTTGGGCGCTGCGCTGGACCCATCGTCGCAGAGCTATCATTTCCCATGGCTAAGCGCTCCGCATCCGCTCTCCACCAAAGCTGGCTGCCCGAAGCCAATATCCCGGGCAACGACTTTCCTCTTACTCACCTCCCTTACGGAGCCTTTGAAAAAGACGGCGAGCAGCGCCTCTGCGTCGCGATCGGATCCCATCTCCTCGACCTCCATGATGCCGCCAGCCTCCTTCCGCCAAGCCTCGCCGCAGCATGCCAGTCTCCCACCCTGAACCGCCTCATGTCCGTTGGCTCACGCTCCTGGATACTTCTCCGCAAGACTCTCACTGAGCTCCTGCACGTCACCGCCGAACCCTGCCGCCGTCAGGCCGCCGAATCCGCCCTCCACTCCATCGCGGGAGCTACCCTCCTCAAACCGGTCGACGTCCGCAGCTACACCGATTTCTATGCCTCGATCCACCACGCCACCCGAGTCGGCCAACTCTTCCGTCCAGACCAGCCGCTCCTGCCCAACTACAAACACATCCCGATCGGTTACAACGGCCGTGCCTCCTCCATCCTTCTCAGTGGAAATACGGTTATTCGACCGCATGGCCAGATTCGCCCGACCGGGCTATCCGGTCGACCGAAATTTACTAGCTCAAATTCGTTAGATTATGAACTTGAACTAGCGCTTTACATTGGCAAGCCCAACCAGCTAGGCCAGCCTATCCCCATCTCCAGCGCCGCAGACCACCTATTCGGCGTCAGCCTCCTCAATGATTGGTCTGCCCGGGACATTCAGTCCTGGGAGTACCAGCCGCTGGGGCCCTTCCTCGGGAAGAGTTTTGCCACCACCATCTCGCCTTGGGTGACCCCCATGTCTGCCCTTGAACCTTTCCGCGCGCTCTCTGTCAGACGTCCCGCAGCCGATCCGAAGCCGCTGCCCTACCTTTACTCAGCGCCCGATCAAAGACACGGAGGTCTGAATGTAGAGCTTGAAGTCTTGCTATCGACGGCCAAGATGAGGAAGTTTAAGTTGAATCCTTTTCGGCTCAGCCAGTCGAATGCCAAAGATCTCTATTGGACCCCGGCCCAGCTCATCGCCCACCACACCAGCAACGGCTGCAATCTTGAGGTGGGCGACCTACTCGCGACCGGAACCATCTCCGGAGCCGCCGAAAGTTCCGCCGGCTGTCTTCTTGAACTCACTCGCAACGGAGCCCAGCCCATCTCGCTGCCCACCGGCGAAATTCGCGCCTTTCTGCTCGATGGCGACGAGATCATCTTCCGCGGCTTCTGCGATGCGCCTGGCCACCTCCACATTGGACTCGGCGAGTGCCGCGCCGTCGTAGCTAAGAAGTTTATACAGCTTTAGAAAACTAACGCCGGGTAAGAACGGGGTCGGACTTGATCTCGCTCTTGGCGTCTGATTTTGGGATCAGGTGGTCCTTAATCTCAGCGGCCACCTCTTCGGCGGGCTCGAGATTGTTCAGGTCTTCGTCGGTGAAGCTTTCGCCGAGCCCACCGAAGCGGCGTTCGCGACGCTGGTAGGCACCGACGGCTTCGAGCAGATGCAGGCCGTTGAAGTCCGGCCATAGGCGGTCGGTGACGAAGATCTCGGAGTAGGCGATCTGCCAGAGCAGGAAGTTCGAGATGCGCTGCTCACCGGAGGTGCGGATGACTAGGTCGGGGTCAGGCATGTGCGCCGTGTAAAGGGCGCGCGCGATGCTGGCCTCGTCAAGAGATTCGAGCGCGCCAGCGCCGAGCAGGTCGTCTACGGAGCAGCCGCGGGTATGAGCTTCGGTCGCGAGATCGGTGAGAATGGTACGGACCGCATCGACAATCTCAGAGCGGGAGCCATAGTTGAGGGCGAGGGTGAGAGTGGTTCCGGTGTTCTTCGCGGTCGCCTCGCTGGCCCACTGCATGGTTTCCTGCACCTCTTGCGGGAGATCGTAGGTGCGGCCGATGTAGGCCATGCGGACGTTGTTGTCGTTCATGCGCTTGACGTTGCCGACTAGATAGTTCTTGAGGAGCTTCATGAGGAAGCTGACTTCGGATTTGGGGCGGCGCAGATTGTTTTCGAGCGAGAAGGCGTAGAGCGTGAGCCAGGGGAGATTGATGCGCGAGGCGGTCTCGACGACGTACTGGACGGACTCCGCACCCTTCTGGTGGCCCAGGAAGCGTTTGAGGGACCGCTTGCCGGCCCAGCGGCCGTTGCCATCCATGATGATGGCGACATGCTGGGGAATCTTAGCTGGGTCCAAATGCCGGTAAGCGCTCTGCTCTTCAGCGGAGAGTTCGTGTACCCGGTTAGGGATGCTGTTGGAGTTCGATAGGGGAGTTGATGCGCGCAAAGCGACCTCGCAACTATTGACGCTAGCACACCGATGTAGCGTGCGCAATGAACGTCCTTCTGTGCGACGGTATGAGGATTAGGCTGATTTCGCGTGAGGCGGAGAGGAGAGCGCCGTATGACTGCCGACGCTCTTAAAGGAGGAGGTTGGCGTTGCAGACAGACGGTTTAGGCCGTGCGCCGACGTCCAGCAGCTAGCTCCCGAACATGATTGAGGAAGATGGAACGCTGCAGGGCGTCCAGTTGCGAGGTGTAGAGCGCGATCTCGGCGAGAAAAGGATCGGTCATCAGGACCGCGGTCTCGTCACGATGACGAGTGGTCGAATCGCGCAGCAGCGAAGAGATATCGACCTGCAGGGCGCGGGCAAGCCGGTCGAGAGAGGACAGGGTGGGCATCGCCTTGCCATTCTCAATCTTCGAGATGTAGGTGCGGGGGACGCCCATGCGAGCCGCGAGCTGACGCTGAGATAGATTGCGGACATGGCGCAGATCGCGAACGGCGGTCGCTACCTGGAGTCCGCCTTCTGAAGTGGTGGCCTGGGGTACGAGCGCCAAGGGTGCCGGAGCCGGTTCTGGCTCTTCGACCTCGAGGCATTTGTGGCAGCGGCGGCATAGCGCGTTGGCTGTGCGAAATTGCACCAAACTGCAGTGGTCGCAACGCAATACTTCACGTTGTTCGACAGGTGCCATCATGGTTGCCATAAGTTGTCGTGTTGCGAAGGGACCCAGAGCAAGGACCCGGCACATGTCCGATAACGGCACAATGTGATGTGCCTAGATTGACACTGGCGTAGCTTTCAGTCAAGAGGAAAACCATAGATAATCGTAGAAAGACCCATAAAAACCTAAAGAGGAATCAACTTAGTAATCTTAAGGAAAGGGCGTGGAGTTTAGGCCGGGAGGATGTTTTGCGATGAGCGAGATGCATGGACGGGAGCACGCGCTGGCGTTGCTGCAGGAATGGACCAAGAGCGAGAGCCTGCGGAAGCATGGCATGGCGGTTGCCATTTGCACCGAAGCCTACGGTGTTCTCGAGGCTGCGCGACGGGGACTCAGTGGAGCCGAGACAGCGAAGTATGCCGAACTTTATGCATGTGCGGGACTGCTGCATGACATGGACTACGAGCGGCATCCGACTCTGGACGAGCATCCGTTTGTGGGTGTCGCGCATCTGCGGGAGCTGGGATGGCGGGAGGATGTGCTGCACGCGATTCTGGCGCACGCGGACTATTCTGGCACACCGCGAGAGACGCATTTGGACAAGGCGCTCTTTGCGTGTGACGAGCTCGCGGGATTTCTCACGGCTTGTGCGCTGGTGAAGCCGTCGAAATCCATCCATGAGGTCGAGGTCGCGGGCGTTAAGAAGAAGATGAAGGACAAGGCGTTCGCGCGCGCGGTGTCGCGGCAGGATATTACAGACGGCGCTGGGTTGCTGGGGTTGAGCGTGGACGAGCATGTGGGAAACTGCTTGCGTGCGATGCGGGATCGCGCTGGGGAGTTGGGGCTGGAAGACGCAGTCGCGGAGAGTTCGAGCGGCATCTAGTGTTAGCTGCAGCCGTGCATCATGGAAAGCCAGATGAGCGATAAGAGGATCGAGCCGGCAAGACCGACGATCAGGAGTGGCGCCTTTGAGACCGAGGTGGCCGATGCGGTTGCTGACGTGCTGTGCTCGCGCGGGGCCAAGGGGTTGAAGGTGATCGGGAACAGATGACCCTGCGGGAGGGCGACGGCTGAGTGGAACTGGCCGGTGTGGAGTTCGCCGTTGGCCCGGTAATGGAACGAGATTCGGAAGTGGCTGGTTTTTGGGATGCCAAACGCCAGGGCTTGTCCTGCTCCGAAGTCGTACTCGCAGGAGATGACGGTGGCCAGCACTTGAGGCCAAGGAGTTTGAGTGGGCTTCTGGTGTGTTGTCATTCTGTGAACCAGATGCTTGAGGGTACGCGCGGAATTCCCGCACTCGCGAAAACTTCGTTGGTTTCGGCTACGCTTCCGGGCAGGTTCACCGGGCGGCATGCATCTTCTACGACAATGGTCTCGAAGCCGAGGTGTTTGCCGTCGATGGCGGAGAAGCGAACGCAGAAATCATACGCCAGGCCGCAGAGGAAAAGCCGTTTGAGATTGCGTTCGCGCAAGTAACCCGCGAGCCCGGTCGGAGTGAAGTGGTCATTCTCCAGGAAGGCCGAGTACGAGTCGACGTTCAGGTGGAAGCCTTTGCGGAGGATCAGTTCGGCACGAGGAATGTCGAGGCTGGGGTGGAAGGCTGCGCCTTCGCTGTGCTGAAGGCAGTGGTTCGGCCAAAGCGTCTGAGCGCCATAAGGCACTTGGATCACTTCGCGGGGTCGGCGATTCGCATGCGATGTGGCAAAGGAGATGTGATGGGCGGGATGCCAGTCCTGAGTGAGAATCGTGTGGTCGAATTTCTTCGCAAGCGAGTTGATGAGCGGAACGATGGCATCTCCGTCTTCGATCCCCAAAGCGCCACCGGGGCAGAAGTCGTTCTGGACATCGACGACGAGCAGAGCGTCGGCGGGGGTGAGGGGGAAGCCCATAGCGGTTGGATGCTGTCGGCTTGGGCGAAGCTTCTACTTCAGCCCGGCGGTGCTTTGGGCAGTCAGGATTCTGATGTCGGATTGTTCGCAGGCCTTATCGCGACATAACGCTCACGATGTGACTAAGATGCTAAGCTAACGAGTTTTCATGGATGGCGCAATCGCGGAGGATTCGAATTTGGACAGGCTGGACAATGTGTTGACGACGAAGCTGGATAGTAAAGCCGCGCGGTTCGGCGCGAATCGTGAGGCGCTGCAGGTCCTGATGGCCGCGCTGCGAAGCGAGGAGGACATGATTCGACAAGGTGGAGGAGCCAAGGCCGCCGAGGCGCAGCGGGCCAAGGGACGGCTGACGGTGAGGGAGCGGCTGGCGCTGCTGCTGGACAAAGGCTCCGAACTGCTGGAACTGGGTCTGTGGGCGGCGCACGGCATGTACGGCGAATACGGCGGGGCGCCTGCCGCGGGCGTGGTGACGGGACTAGGTCGGGTGAGCGGGCGGCTATGCATGATCGTCGCCAACGATGCCACGGTGAAGGCTGGAGCGTTCTTCCCGATGACGGCGAAGAAGGTGCTGCGAGCGCAGACGATTGCGCTCGAGAACCGGATTCCAACGCTCTACCTGGTGGACTCGTCCGGCGTCTTCCTTCCCTTGCAGGAAGACGTGTTCCCGGATACGGATGACTTTGGCCGCGTGTTTCGCAACAACGCCGTGATGAGTTCGCTCGGGGTGCCGCAGATTACGGCAATCATGGGGATGTGCGTGGCGGGAGGCGCATATCTGCCGGTGATGACCGATACGGTATTGATGACGGAAGGTTCTGGGCTGTTTCTTGCGGGACCTTCTCTGGTGCAGGCGGCGATCGGGCAGAAGACGGGAGCAGAGGAGCTTGGCGGCGCCGCGATGCATGCTGAAATCTCGGGAACTGTGGACTTCAAGGAGCCGAACGACCATTTGTGCCTCGCGCGGTTACGTTCTTTGGTGGGGAAGATCGGGATGCCGGCGACGGCTCCATTCAATGTGGTTAGCTATGACGCGGCCAAGGATTCGCCGAAGTACGCGGCGGAGGAGTTGTATGGGATGATCGATCCTGATCCGGCAAAAGCCGCGAGCAACATGTACGACATGCGCGAGGTGATTGCACGCATTGTGGATCGCAGCGAGTTCGACGAGTACAAGGCGGAGTTCGGCCGGACGCTGCTGTGCGGCTATGCGCGGATTGGCGGGCGCGCCATTGGGATCGTTGCCAACCAGAAGATGCATCAGTCTCAGACCGTGGCCGTCGGGCCGCAGGCGGGTGAGAAGCGCACGGAGTTTGGCGGTGTGATCTACACGGAAAGCGCGCAGAAGGCCGCCCGGTTCATTATGGACTGCAACCAGAATCTGATCCCGCTGATCTTTCTGCATGACGTGAATGGATTCATGGTGGGCAAAGACGCGGAGTGGAGTGGGATCATCCGCGCCGGGGCAAAGATGGTCTCAGCGGTGAGTACATCGGTCGTGCCGAAGATCACGGTCATCCTCGGCGGAAGCTTCGGGGCAGGGCACTATGCGATGTGCGGGAAGGCCTATGATCCTCGGTTTCTGTTTGCCTGGCCGACGGCGCGGTACGCGGTGATGAGTGGAGCTTCGGCTGCGAACACATTGGCTGAGGTGAGAGCGAAGCAGATGGAGCGCGGCGGCAAGGTGCTCTCCGATGCCGAAAAGAAGGCGTTGTATGACGAGATCAAGTCGTCGTACGATGCACAAGCCGATCCGAGGTACGGGGCGGCAAGACTTTGGATCGATGCGATTATCGATCCGGTGCAGACGCGCGAGGTGTTGATTACGGCGCTGGAGGGGGCGGGTTTGAATGCTGAAGTGCCAAGGTTTAATCCGGGGATCTTGCAGACATGAGTCTTTGGCAGGAGATGCAAATCCAATTTTGAACAAGCGAGCTTAATTTCGATCGATCGTTTAGAGGAGTCAAGTGGCAGCCAAATCAGTGAAGATTATTGAATGTCCGCGAGATGCCTGGCAGGCCTTGCCGAAGAACATGCCCGCGGAGGTGAAGGCGGACTACCTGCGGGTGCTGATTGCGGCGGGATTCAAGCATATCGATGCGGTGAGCTTTGTCTCGCGGTCGGCGGTGCCGCAGATGGCAGACTCGGAGCTGGTGCTCGAGTATCTGGATCCGCCCGACGATGTGGAGATTATCGGCATTGTCGTCAACGCAAAAGGCGCCGAGCGAGCTGTAAAAACCGGTAGCGTGCAGACGCTGGGGTTTCCCTATTCGATCTCGCCCACGTTCTTGCAGCGGAATCAGAATCAGACGCCCGAAGAGTCGCTGGAGGAGTTGGAGAAGATTGGCACACTGGCCTACAAGGAAGGCATGGATGTGGTTGCGTATATCTCGATGGCGTTCGGAAATCCTTACGGAGAGGCGTGGGATGTCGATGAGGTAGTGGCCGCCTGCGATCTGCTGGCAGACAACGGCATCAAGCAGATTTCGCTGGCGGATACCGTGGGCCTCGCAACGCCGAAGCAGGTGGCGGAGGTAGTGGCCGATGTGATGGCGGTGCACGAGGGGCTGGAGATCGGGGTGCATCTGCATGCCCGGCCAGATCAGGCGGCGGCGCAGATTCGGGCGGCGTACGAAGCCGGGTGCAGGCGGTTCGATGCGGCGATCGGCGGGCTTGGAGGCTGCCCGTTCGCCCAGGATGCATTAGTGGGCAATGTGGCGACCGAGCTGTTGTTGACGGAGTTGAAAATGCTTGGCGCGGAGCTGGAGCCCTTGCGTCCATTGGACGGTTTGCAGTCAGCAAGCGCGGAGATCGCTCGTAAGTATGGCGAGAGAGTGCAGTAAAGCAGGGATAAGGAATAGAAAGCGGTGGCAATGAAGACTTTGCTTGTAGAGGAAGAGAGCGGGGTTCGGACGATCACGTTGAATCGTCCCGAGCGGCGCAATGCGATGACCCCGGAGATGCAGCAGGAGTTGATCGCGGCGATGGAGGATGCAGCTGCTTCCGATTGCCTGGTGGTGGTGTTTGCGGGCGCAGGAGAGGCATTCTGCGCGGGGCTGGATCTCAGTGTTCTGCAGGCGATGAACGACAAGTCGGTTGAGGAGCATACCGCGGACGCGGTGCGAATCGCGCGCTTGTTTCGCACGTTGTACGAACTACCGAAGCCCACGATTGCAGTGGTGCAAGGCGCGGCGATCGCAGGAGGAACGGGGCTGGCGACGATATGCGATTTTACGCTGGCTGCGCCGGGAGCGAAGTTTGCGTATACGGAGGTAAAGATAGGATTTGTGCCGGCTCTGGTATCAATATTTCTTACCTTGCAGATTGGGGACAAGCGCTCTCGGGATCTGCTGCTGACCGGCCGATTGTTCACCAGCGAAGAGGCGCTGCGGCTGGGTTTGGTAAGCGAGATTGTAGAGACCGAGAGACTTGCGGCGCGAACGCAGGAGTTGGCTGAGATATTGAAGGCCAATAGTCCGGAGTCGATTGCAGCGACTAAGCGATTGCTGGCTGAGCAGAACAAAGACTGGCTCGATGCGGCGATTGCGCGAGCGCTGGCGGCGAATGCACAAGCTCGTTCGACGCATGATTTTCGCGAAGGCGTGGCGTCCTTTCTGGAGAAGCGGAAGCCGGTTTGGAAGAAGGCATGATGCCCGCGCGGATGCGTGCCTGATTCGTGAGTAGACTGGGTAGATGACTGAAATAAGCGTTTCGAAGCCTGTGAGTGAGGCGCGGGTGCGGGTGCGGTATGCCGAGACCGACCAGATGGGCGTGGTCTATCACTCGAATTACCTGATCTGGTTCGAGGTGGGGCGAGTTGAGCTCATGCGGCAACTTGGGTTGGAATACAAGCGCATGGAGATCGACGAGGGCTGCGGTATCGCGGTGGTGGATGTTCATGTCCGGTATCGGGCTCCGGCGCGATATGACGATGAACTGCTGATTCAAACGAGTCTGCTGGTTGCGCGCGGGGCGATGGTTCGGTTTGCCTACAAAATCCTGCGGGCTGAAGATAGTCTGCTGCTGTGCGAGGGCGAGACGGCGCATGTGGTGGTGGGCGACGGCATGAAGAAGCGAACGCTGCCGCAAAGATACGCGGAGCGTTTCGCCTCTCATCTTCATCTCATAAGTGATTCGCGGATGAATGCGAACCGAATCGATGAAAACAAGGAGATGGCTCATGAGTGAAGATAAGAAAGACAAGCAAGACAAGAAGGTCGCGCTGATTACAGGCGCAAATAAAGGAATCGGGCTCGAGACAGCGCGCCAGTTGGGCAAGCTCGGGATCATCGTTCTGGTTGGCGCGCGCGATACAGCCAAAGGTGAAGCTGCGGCGGCGGAGCTCAAGAAGGATGGCGTGGATGCGCGCCCAGTCAAGATCGACGTGGATCAGCAGGCAGACTATGCGGCAGTGGCGAAGCTGATCGAGAAAGACTTCGGCAGGCTCGACATCCTGATCAACAATGCCGGC
This sequence comes from Edaphobacter sp., assembly GCA_965277335.1. Classification (GTDB taxonomy): domain Bacteria; phylum Acidobacteriota; class Terriglobia; order Terriglobales; family Acidobacteriaceae; genus Edaphobacter. The sequence continues at coordinate 263,937 of CBDICJ010000004.1, forward strand.
GTTATGGTCGATAGCAGGGAAGGCAATGAGACGTCCAAGACCTCGCAGGAGATTTTGCGCAAGACCTTCGAAACGAACTTCTTCGCGGTAGTGGGCCTGACTCAGGCGCTGCTTCCGCTTCTGCGCAAGAGTATCGGCGGCCGCATCGTCAATCTATCCAGCGTTCTGGCATCGCTGACGCTCCACGCTACGCCAGGTTCGCCGATCTACGATGCAAAGACCTTTGCGTATGACGCATCGAAGGCTGCCCTGAACTCCTTTACGATCCACCTCGCCCATGAGCTGAAGGACACGAAGATTAAAGTGAACTCAGCGCATCCGGGATGGGTGAAGACGGATATGGGCGGCGAGGGTGCGACGCTCGATGTGGCGACGGGCGCGAAGACATCAGTCGAACTCGCGACGCTGCAGGACACCGGGCCAAGCGGCGGATTTTTTCATCTGAGCAAACCGCTGCCCTGGTAATCTGCCACTCCAGGCAGGAATCGAGAGGGTGGGGCGATATAGCGGAGATAGCATGACAAAGATTCCTGATTCGTAGGGACTCCAGGTACCCCCCTCCCCCTCCCTATTGCCTGCGCGTAAGTTCTTTCATTACAGTAATTTAGCGCAGGTCTTGACCGCTAAATTCGTCCAAACAAAAGGGTTACGCGCAAATTCTTCCAAGCAAAGGGTTTATAGGCAAATTCGTTTGTTTAAATAAGAAAGCCCCGGGTGAGCTACCGGGGCTTTCTCTTACTGTTCTAATTATACACGGTTCAGCAAAACTAATTTGCAAACGCTATCTTACTGATGGAATTAGACTTAGGAGAAATCAGGACTTGACAGGGTTTTTCCTGTGGAAATCTTTGCGGTGGAGTTCTTCAAATCGCGCTCGATGACTCGGCATACTGCTTGTTTTTCACCAGCAGCAGGCGCTTTAGCCAAGCAGCAGGCCGCGTGGTTTGATGTGTTCGCGGATGAAGGTGACGGTGGTTTCAAGCGGTGTGCCCGGCCCGAAGATCGCAGAGACGCCGCTTTCTTTTAGACGCGGCTGATCTTCGTCTGGAATCGTGCCGCCGAGAACGAGGAGAATATCTTCGGCGTGTTGTTCGCGCAGAAGCGCGGTGATGCGGGGAACGATGACGTTGTGCGCACCGGAGAGGATGGACAGCCCGATACAGTCGACGTCTTCCTGAATGGCGGCGGAGACGATCATCTCCGGGGTTTGGCGCAGGCCCGTGTAGATGACCTCCATGCCGGCATCGCGGAGGGCGCGGGCGATGATCTTTGCGCCGCGATCGTGGCCGTCGAGGCCGGGCTTGGCTACGAGGACGCGGATAGGTGGTTTCGCCATGCGATGTGAGTATACGAGAAAGCTATAGGTGTTCGCGCGAAGATGCCGTTTTGTGGCGGTTCAGACGTAACGACAAAGACGAAATACGGGGATCTCTCCACTGCGCCGTGCGATAAAACTACACGGCTTACTACCCCAACGAGCAAACGCACTCGCCGGGGACGGCGGGTTCGGTCGAAATGACGATTTTAAGGAGTTATTAGACAGGTTCTTAGACAAGGTTTAAAACAGGTTCGAAGACGACAGGAGCGGTTACTGCTTCGGTTTTCCTTCGGCAGTGTTCCAGACGGTGTCGAGAAAGAGATAGCGATTGCGCTGAGTGTCAGGGCGAGCGTGTGAGTCGGCGTCGAGGTGCATGACCTGCCATCCGCCTTTCGCGTTGTAGGTGGGCCAGGTTGGCAGACCGGTGTTGTTGGGATCGCCGGTGCGAGCGAAGTTGGTCCAATAGGCGCCTATCTGGTCGGAGAGCTTGCGGTCTTCCGGTCGCCATACGGCGCTGTTTCGCGAATTGAGAGTACCGAAGACGTATTCTATGTCGTCGGAGTGGAAGGCTCCGGCGGCGGCGGGGTGGTATTTGTCGCCGGGGGAGCCGAGGTCCAGGCGGTAGCGATAGACGGGGGAGCCGCCGGTATCGGCCTGGGCCTGGAGCCAGCGCCAGGTAGAGAAGGCAATGAAGCGATCGCCGGCGAAGTCACCGGCAGAGGCGATCGCTTCGGCGTCGGTCGAGGCTGGGTATACGGCGAGAAAGTCTTCGGCCCGGTCGCCGAATTCGGTGTGCGCGGTATCGGTGAAGCTTTGGATGGCGGCGGGAGTTTTGGCGGCGAAGATCTGGCCGCGGGCCTCGTCGGCGTTCCATCCTCCGAGAAGCGGGACGTGGGCTTGGTGACCGGCGGCATAGATGTTCGGGACTGAGTCGGGGAGAAAGTAGCCGTCCACGGTGAGGCCGAAGCGTGGCGGCGGAGGGTCGGTTTTGGCGGTCGCGGCTTGCAGCAGCGCGTCGGCGGAGAGCTTGCGAAGTTCGGCGAGACTCGTGGTGTGGAAGGCTGTCTCGGCAAAGGCGAGGTTGCGCTTTTCCAGCGCTGATCGAGAGTCGGTCGGAAGGGCGCCGCTGGAAAAGGCTGCGCCGCTTTCGCCGATGGCCTTGGTAAAGAGACCGCGCGCGAGCGGCGAGGCCATCTGCGCGCTGACGGAGAAGGAGCCGGCGGACTCCCCGAAGATGGTGACGTTGTTCGGGTCTCCACCGAAGTCGCCGATGTTGTCCCTTACCCAGGTGAGGGCGGCGGTCTGGTCGAGCAAGCCGTAGTTGCCGGAGGCGTGGTGGGGAGACTCGGCGGTGAGCTCGGGATGGACGAAGAAGCCGAAGATGCCAAGGCGGTAGTTCATCGAGACAACAACCACGTTGCGATGGGCGAGGAATTGGCCGTCCTGACGAGGCTCGGAGGCGCTGCCGGCAGCGAAGCCGCCTCCGTAGATCCAGACCATGACGGGAAGACTGCCGCGCTTGGCTTTAGCGGGCGCCCAGACGTTGAGAGTCAGACAGTCCTCGCTCGGGCCTGGGTCGCGGAAGACCATGTCGGTGTAGGCGACAGACTGGATGCAACTGTTCCCGAACTCTTTTGCCGAGAGGGTGCGCCTCCATTTGGCGGCGGGTTGAGGAGGCTGCCAGCGCAGGTCGCCGACCGGCGGCGCGGCATAGGGAATGCCCTTGAAGGCGATGACCTCGCGGTCCGCGGTGAAGGCGCCTTCGACGTCGCCTTTGTCGGTCTTGACTTTGGCGGAGTTGGTTTTGCCCTTGAGTGGATTAACTTCGAGCTTCTTGAGAGGATTGCTCGCGCGCGCGATCATCGCTGATGTGACGAAGAGAAACGAGACGACGACGAGCGTTCTGGACAGGCGCAAAGGCATTAGTTCTTCTCCGCAGGCCAGCTTATCAGCAGCAGGCTGTCGGGGCGATACAGCGTAGATGGGCGATGGAAAGAGGACGCCTTCAGAAGCCTTTCTCTTGCGCGAGCCGGATAGCCGGGGCGTGTTCGGCGGTTTTCTCCCATGCCTTGGCATATTGCCAGCTTGTGTAGATGGCGCGGTAGAGATGGAGAAGGAGGCCTTCCCGGCCGTCGAGGAAACCGAGGCGAAGGACGTAGTCGCGGAGGAAGATGAGGACGGGAGAGAAGAGCACGCCGCCGGCGAATCCGATGACGGAGCGAGTCATCTTGCCGTGGTCGATGAGCGTCTGTGAGCCGAGGGTGCTGTAGTGGTTCAGCCGCTCGATGTAGTTCTCGAGGCTGGGATAGACGTAGTGAATCAGGTCGTGGCGAAGCGTCTCCAGTATACCTTCGAGCGCGATGGTCTCGTGGACGGGCCGGTTGGTGAAGCGCGCGGGCGGAGCGAAGTTTGCGGCATAACGGCGAAACAGGCGCAGCTTCGCATCGGGATAGTAGCCGCCGTGCCGGATCCAACGGCCCAGGAAGATATTGCGGCGGCGGAGAAGATACGCGTCGGCCGACGGGGTTGCGGCGAGGAGAGCGCAAATCTCTGTCTGCAACTCCGGGCTCAAGGTTTCGTCGGCATCGAGCGAGAGGATCCACTCGCCCATGCATTGTTCGATGGCGAAGTTTTTCTGTCCGGCGAAGCCTCGCCACGGCTCGAGAAAGAGCCGGGCTTTGCAGGCGGCGGCGATCTCGAGCGTGCGATCGGTCGAGCCGGAGTCGACGACGACGATCTCGTCGGCAAACTGCACGCTGGCCAAGGTGCGGGCGAGATTCGCCTCTTCGTTGAGCGTGATGATGGCCACGGATAGCTTCAGCGGCATGAGATCTCTCTCCGTTGAGGACGCGTGAGGCGGTGCTCTTCGACTGCGCAGACCGAGGCGTAGAAAGCGGTGTCCTAGACAAGACAGCTTGTGGGTGAGCGATGCTTTTCGTGGAGACCTCTCTAATGTAAGCGGAGCGAAGAGTTGTGTACAGAGATATTGCGAGGCGTGGCTGGCTGCCTCGTGGCGCATCGGCGTGGTGTAATGGATGGTTATGGCGGATGACGGAGCGGGGAATACAGGCGGGAAGGGGCCGCTGGGCGAGTTGGTGAAGGCCGAGTCGATGATCCAACTGGCGATTGCGCTGCCGGCTGGGTGCCTGATCGGGTGGCTGGTGGGAGGTTGGCTGGACCGGCACTTTCATCAGAGCTGGATTTCGATTGTGGGGATTGTGCTGGGGGCGGCGGGTGGATTTGTGCAGATCTTCAGGACGGCTTCGAAGTATTTGAAGAACGATCGGACGTGAGCGATTTGGCAGACAGTTCGGAGGATGAGAGTTTGAGGACGTTGGAGAGCTTCAGCGATGCGGACTTCAAGCGGACGATCTGGAGCGCGCTGCGGCTGCTGGGAGTGATTACGGCGGCGGCGGCTCCGCTGATTTGGTGGAAGCTGGGGTGGGAGAGCGCGGTGCTGCTGCTGGTGGGATCGCTGATCTCGGGGTCCGGACTGTTTGAGTGGCTGCGGCTGATGAGCGCGGTGATGGCGCGGATGGATGGCGGGGAGAAGGCGAGGCCGCTGGGGCTGGTGTTGTTCGGGTTCTTCCTGCGGCTGGGGCTGACCATCGTGCTGCTTTATGTTAGCCTTAAGGTTCTTCATGGTTCGGTCTACGCGCTTGCCGGAGGCCTCGCTCTGGGTGTATTCGCGCTCACGGTTGAGGGGTTGAGGCTGATGAAGGCGTGGACGGTTTAGCAGAGTTGCAGAGACAGAAACAAAACCTTTCTTATTTTTAATATGCCGACTCAACTACTGTTTACAAGACTTCTGAACGAGCACTTCGCCGCTCCGGTGACCGCGTTCCTGCAGGCGCTGCATGTGCCTCCGACTTCGCCCCGCGCGCCGATTACCAATGCGTTTGCGATGGAGCTGCTGGTGTTTCTGGTGCTGCTGGCGTACTTCGTGGTGGTGCGTCTGACGCTGAATGTGGAAAGGCCGAACGGCGTGCAGCACCTGGCGGAGATTACGCATGGGTTTGTGTCGGAGCAGGGCGAACAGATCATCGGGCATGGGTCGGAGCGGTTTGTGAGCTACTTGACCGCGCTGGGGCTGTTCATTCTGCTGGCAAACCTGATGGGGATTATTCCGGGCTTGCAATCGCCTACGGCCAATGTGGTGGTGCCGCTGGGATTCGCGATCGTGACGTTTTTGTACTACCACTATCAAGGGATTCGCGAGAATGGCTGGGCGTATATCAAGCAGTTTCTGGGGCCGGTGTGGTGGATCTCGTGGCTGCTGCTGCCGATCGAGATCATCTCGCATTTTGCGCGAATCCTGTCGCTGACGGTTCGTCTGTATGCGAATATCTTTGCGGGCGACCTGGTGACGATCGCGTTCTTCTCGCTGGTGCCGCTGGGGGTTCCGCTGGTGTTCATGAGCCTGCATATCTTTGTTGCGGTGGTGCAGGCGTATGTGTTCTTTCTGCTGGGCGCGGTGTATTTGTCGATGGCGGTGGCGCACGATCATTAGCGCTTCGCTAACCCCGTTAGGTTACCAAGTTTCGCTGCGTTGGGGCCTCCTCTTCGCAGTGCGCAACAACGCCGCACAGCGTGAGGGTGCCAGCACGGTGAGCATCAACCACCCACTGGCGGCGTATCCACGGAGGCAGGAGCAACATCATGAAGAAGCTGCAATACGTATTTATGTCCTTGGCCGCGCTGCTGTTGGCAACGCCGGCTTTTGCTCAGGCTGCGGAGAATGCCGGCGGCGGGAGCCATTGGTATGTCTCGATCGGCGCCGGTATCGGCATGGCGATCGCCGCGGGTCTGTGCGGCATCGGTCAGGGCCGGGCGACGGCTTCGGCAACCGAGGCGCTGGCGCGTAATCCGGGCGCTCGTCCTGGAATCTTTATCTTCCTGATTCTGGGTCTCGCGTTTATCGAGTCTCTGGCGCTGTTTACGTTCGTCATCATCTTCCTGAAGGTGCAGCCGTAAGCCTGGCCTAAGCCTGGCCTAGGTCGTTTGGGCAAGGAAGAGCCTCCGTCGATTGCGGGGGCTTTTCTTTTGGTTGGGAGGAGCTTAGTCGGCGCGGCAGACGGGGCAGCGGGAGAGGTGGTCGGTGGCGTAGCGGTTCGCGGCTTTGACCACCTCGGAGACATAGGTTTCGAGCGCGACTTCGTCCGGTGAGGCGGGTAGGGCAGGAAGCTCGCATTGACGTCGCAGCGCTTCGGCTACGTTCGCGATGAGAAGCAATCCCTCGGGGCACGAGCAGATCGACATAGGTGCCTCCTTCAGAGAAAGAGACTTGGACTAGAAGTACGCGCTATGTCGTCGATTGGATTGGGGAGAGAGCTTGTGGCGACGGGCAGCCGGCTAGATACTGCGCCGTCAGCCGCTTACGCGCAAGGGCTGGAGCAGGGCCCCACCCCTCCCCCTGTATATTGCGCAAATTCTTCTATTTATTATGTTTAGCTTTGGACTTCAAGGTTTTCAAGGTGTGTGGCATGATCTGGATCGGGACGAGGCAGGTTTCTCTCCCTATGTGCCTGGCCAGTTTTCGAGGGCGGTTAAGTCAAGCAGGACGCGTCCGCCGGCGGTCGGCTTCGGAGGCTGTCCTGATGGTTCCGCATAGTTCCCCCCTCCGGGGACGGACTTGGGTGATGGACTTTGATGACGGCCTTGGGTGATGCGGAGATCAGGCGTTCATGCTGATGGATTCCTGGGCCTTGGCGGCGTTGGCTTCCTTGACGGCGCGGACGGCTTTGTTGCGCTGCGAGCGGAGGCTCATGAAGGACTTTGCCTCGGTGTAGAGGCGGGGGACGTCGCGGTTGACGATGGCCTGCCAGACGACGCGGAAGGCGGCCTTGGGACGGAAGTAGTATTCGTCGTAGAACTTGTGCACCATCTCCATGACGTACTCGACGGGGAGGCCGGGGTATTCGATGTGAGCCATCTGGTGGCCGCCGTCGTCGGACATGGCTTCGTTGGTGATGAAGCCGTTGTCCCTGGCGTAGTCGAAGAACTCGGTGCCGGGGAAGGCGTGGGCGATGGAGACCTGGATGGTTTCGCAGTCGAGCTGTTTGGCGAAGTCGATCGTATTCCGGATGGACTCGCGGGTTTCGCCGGGGAGGCCGAGGATGAAGTCACCGTGGACGACGAGGCCGAGTTTGTGGCAGTCGCGCTGGAAGTCGAGGGCGCGCTGGACGGTGGCGCCCTTCTTGATGTTCTTGAGGATCTGGGGGTCGCCGGACTCGTAGCCGACGATGAGCAGCCGGCAGCCGGCTTCCTTCATGGCTTTGAGGGTGTCGAAGTCGGTGGTGACGCGCGAGGTGCAGGACCAGGTGAGGCCGAGGGGCTTGAGTTTTTCGCAGAGCTCGATGGTGCGGACCTTCTGGATGTTGAAGGTGTCGTCGTCGAAGAAGAACTCCTTGACGTGGGGGAAGAGTTCCTTGGCCTGCTTCATCTCGGCGGCTACGTCGTCGGTGGACCGTTTGCGCCAGGCGTGGCCGCTGAGGGTCTGGGGCCAGAGGCAGAAGGTGCATTGGGCCGGGCAGCCGCGGGTGGAGTAGAGGGAGACGAAGGGATGCAGCAGGAACGGCACGTTGTATTTGGTGACGTCGAGATCGCGGTGGTAGATCTCGGTGGCCCAGGGCATCTCGTCGAGCTGCTCGGGGGTGACCTGGGGGCGGTCGGGGTTGTGCTGGATCTTGCCGGAGCCGTCTTTATAGGAGATGCCGAGGATTTCGTTGAGCGGCTTGCCATTGGCGTACTCGACGACCGAGAAGTCGAACTCGCGGCGGCAGATGAAGTCGATGGCGGGGCACTCGTTGATGGCCTTTTCGGGCGAGGTGGTGACGGGGGGGCCGACGAAGGCGATCTTGATGGCGGGGTAGGTCTGCTTGATGAGCTCGGCCATCTTCTGGTCGCCGTCCCAGCCCATGGTGCTGGTGAAGAGCACAAGGAACTCGTAGTCTTTGAGGATTTCGACGACCTCCATCCACTTGATGTGGTGGGGCGGCGCATCGAGCAGGCGGGAGCCTTCGAGCATGCCGGCCGGGTAGGTGAGCCAGACGGGATACCAGTAGGATTCGATCTCGCGGGTAGCGGGCCAGCGGGAGCTTGCGCCACCGTCAAACTTCTCAAAAGAGGGCGGATTCAGGAACAGCGTTTTCAATGCCATATCGTACCTTTGAGTTTACCATTTCATAACGGCCGAAAGGTATTTTCCGTGGTTGCGTGTGTGGTTCCTTCACGGCAGGAGAAACAATTTTGCAAGTTCTTGAATAGCGCCGTACCAAGTGGCCACTGACCTGGGATTAGGTGAGGAGACGCGCGTTTTCCTGTATCCATTCCGAAAAACTACTCTTTAGGGCTGCGCCGTTGGGAAGTGCTCGTCTGTCATCTGTTCTCCCTTTGCCCATAGTGCCTTGGCGCGCTCTGGATCAAGGGCGTAGGAGCGAACCCCGGCCTTCGCGGAAGGATCGTCCATCACTTCGGCGACGTGGCAGTCTTCGCAATACCTTGCTCCTACCTCGTCGGCGGGCGCGACAAAGGCCGCCCACACTGAGGTTGCCGCTCCCTGCGGCACGGTCTTCCAATCAAAGGCGGCAACGGCTGCATCCTTGCCGGCGCCCAGCCCTTCGATGATCTTCTGAACCGTTTCCGTCTGGATCGCGCCCGGATGGAGCGCCGTAGCCCGAATGCCTCTGGACCTGTGACGCCGGTCGAATTCAACGGCAAAGAGGATGGTCGCCGTCTTCGAACGTCCGTACGCAAGATACTCGTTGTAGGGGGTCTGCTCAAAGTTGGGATCTTCCAGATCTACGGCGGCGCGGCGGTGGCCTGCAGATGAGACCATCACCACGCGTCCACTGGGAGTCAACAGCCCTGCGATGCGATTGATCAGGACGAAATGTCCGAGGTAATTTGTCCCGAACTGGGCTTCAACTCCATCCGCGGTCTCCGCCTTTGGACCTGCCATAAGACCCGCATTCGCTATGATTCCGTCGAGAGGCTCACCGGCGGCCAGGAGCAAGTCGGCACAGGAGCGCACACTTGCTAGCGAAGCAAGGTCGAGCTCCACAAGCTTTATTTCTCCGCCAGAAGCAGCTTCGGCGCGGACCCGCTTGGCCACGGCTTGCGCTTTCTTAAGGTTGCGTACGGTGCCAACAACCTCAGCACCGTGTGCAACAAGGGCGCGGGCGGTCTCGACCCCAATTCCGGCCGAGACGCCGGTCACCAAGACGCGCCGACCACGCAAATCAATTCCTGCAAGCACGTCTTCTGCTGTCGATGCTGCGCCAAAGTTGGCAGCCATGGTGGTCTCCTCGGGGATTGCCTTCGGTTTGATACTAATCGTCTTCTCGTCTTCGCGAAGGCTATCAGGGGAACGCGGAGGCGCGCGGCATCCGTGCCCGCGCAGAGCCGCGCCTGAAAACAGGCAAAGAGGTCTTCCACCACATACCATCCACCTCGCCACAGGCAAAAACAACCCAGCCGCTCCAACTCAGCAAGAAAACCGCTGCTTGTTCAGAGCTTCCTTAGAATCTGTCCAAATACTGCTTTTCGGGTCAGATCTAACAAGAAACAGACAACAACAAAGGCGAAATGCGGGGATCTCTCCACTACGCCGTGTGATAAAACCACACGACTTACCACCCCAACGAGCAAAAGCGCTCGCCGGGGACCCCGGTGGCTTCGGTCGAGATGACCATTTGTTGGTTGGTGGAGGGAAGACGGTCTCGCTGTGCTCGAGACCCACATCTCAAAATCGAGATATGGGGCACCCGGCGAAATGCGCTCGCCGAGTACCCCGGTGGCTTACCACCCCAGTGCTTCGGTCGAGATGACGATTTAAGGAGTTATTGGACAGGTTCTTAGAGCTTTTCTACGACGACGGCGGTGCCGTAGGCGAGGACTTCGGTGACTCCGTTCATGAGTTCGTTGGCGTCGTAGCGGAAGCAGATGATGGCGTTGGCGCCGAGCTGGGCGGCGTGGAGGGTCATCATGGCGTAGGAGTCCTGGCGGGTCTTTTCGCAGAGTTCGGTGAAGAGGGTGATGTCGCCTCCGACGATGGTCTGGAGGCCGGCGCCAATGGTGGCGAGGACGTTGCGGGAGCGGACGACGATGCCGCGGACGATGCCGAGGTTCTGGACGATGCGGAAGCCGGGGAGCTCGAGCGCGGAGGTGATGGAGGCGGGAGGAAGGGATGAGGCTGGCGGAGGATAGGTCGGCATGAGGAGCTGCTCCTGTGTGCTCGAGAGAGGATACGTGGGGATGCGGAGGGGAGTTCCGTGGAGTTCCCGGTTGTCAGTTGTCAGTTCTCAGTTCTCAGTTGTCAGTTGTCGGTTGGTGGATAGCTGAAGGACGAGTTCGGTGACGGCTCCGGTGTCGATGGTCTTTGCGGCGAGGGCGATGCCGGTGCGGAGGTCGGGGGCGAGGTCGGCGGCTACCAGGACGGCGGCGGCGTTGAGGAGAACGACGTCGCGGCGGGGGCCGGGTTCGCCCGAGAAGATGGCGGTGAGGATGGCGGCGTTGATGTGGGCGTCGCCGCCGGTGAGGGATTCGAGGGGGGCGCGCTGGAGGCCGAGGTCTTCGGGGGTGAGGGAGCTGAGAGTGACGATTCCGTTGTGGACTTCGGCGAGGTGGGTGGGGCCGGAGATGGAGATTTCGTCCAGGCCGCGAGTGGGTGCGCCGGCGGCGGCGCGGGCGCTGGGATCTTCGACAAGTCCGTGGACGACGAAGGCGTGGCGGGCGCCGAGCAGGCGCATGGCTTCGGCGACGAGCGGGACGGCGTGGGCGGCGTAGACACCCATGACCTGCGCGGAGGCTCCGGCTGGGTTGGTGAGGGGGCCGAGGAGGTTGAAGACGGTGCGCAGGCCGAGGGCGCGGCGGACGGGCATGACGGCCTTGATGGCCGGGTGCAGGGTGGGGGCGTGGAGGAAGGCGAAGCGGTGGCGGCGGAGGGCTTGGGCGGCCTGGGCGGGGGTGAGGTCGATGGGAATATGGAGGGCTTCGAGGACGTCGGCGGAGCCGCAGAGGCTGGTGACGGCGCGGTTGCCGTGCTTGGCTACCATGATCCCTGCCCCGGCGGCGGTTGCTCCGGCGGCGGCGGCTACGAGGGCGGCGGCGGTGGAGATGTTGAAGGTGTGGCTGGCGTCGCCGCCGGTGCCGCAGGTGTCGACCAGGAGGGCGCGTTCGGCGGGGTCGAGGGGGATGGGGGTGACGGCGAAGCGCATGGCGTCGACGAAGCCGGCGAGTTCGGGGGCGGTTTCTCCGCGGGCGGCGAGGGCTCCGAGAAGGGCGGCGATCTCGATGTCGGAGAGCTGGCCGGCGAGGATGTGCTGCATGAGGTCGCGGGCCTGCTCGCGGGTGAGGGTGGCGCGGGCTTCGATGAGGTGCTTGAGATGGGGCTGGTGGGGCATCGGATTAAAGCGTAGCAGGTGGGGTGGGACGTGCCGCAACGGGGCGGCGGGGCTACGGGTTCAGTGGGATGGGTTCGCGAGGTCGATCGATAGATCAGAGATGTCTCGGTTTTGTATCGCTACTGGCACCGACAGAGAAGGTTTGCGCTCTGTTGCTCCGTCGGGTGTATCAGGCTGAGGGGGGTAGGCCATCAACGTGTAATTGCCTTGCGGCAGGAGATCAAAGCGAAAGAAGCCCTTCTCGTCGGTGACGGTCCCGTGGCGATTTTCAGGATCACTCCGATCTTTCAGTTCGAGACCCGCGCTTTGGATGGGGGTTCCCTGATGATGGACAACGCCGCTGACCGAGCGAAGGGCGGTGAGATCGACGGTGAGGTCGACGCCCTGCTTTTCGTCGCCCTGGACGAGCGTAATCTCCTGCGCTTTGCTCTTTTCGACAGAGGAAGAAGCGTAGAAGGTGAGATTGACATCGCCTGGCTGGGTTGTGGCAAGCTTGACAGCGTTTCCCGGTCCGAGATTGACCTTCAGGTGGTTTTCCGAGATTCTTGCCGAGACGATGTAGGCGCCGGGAGGAAGGCCGGAGATGCGATACATGCCGCGATCATCGGTGGCAACACGAGCCTGAAAATTTGAGATGTCCGTGGTGGATTGGCCGCTGCCCTGATCGATGTTGGGAACTTTGACCCGCGTTGCCGTGACACTAACGTTCTCGATCGGGGCACTGTCGTCATAGCTGACTTCGCCGGACAATACGGCGCCGCGCTCGAGGGCGACCGCTAAGGGTGCAGAGGCGCCGTTTTCAACCGTGATATTCGGAATGCGATCGAGGACCAGTTTGTGTCTCTGTGGATCTTTGCTTTGCAAAGCTTCCGGGGAGACGAGATGCAGAGGTTGAAGATATCCCGCGAGCGAGACATCGATGAAGTAGGCGCCTGCAGCCACATTGGAGAATAGGATGACGCCATCCCGGTCGGTGGTGCTTTCAAGGCGCGTCTGGGTCTGGGTTTGGGTCTGGTTTGACGATCCTGGTGGGCTGGAGAGAGGAACCAGGACGACGTGAACAAAACGCGCTGGCGCTCCCGTATCCGCGCAGGTGATGCGCCCGGTGACGAGGCCGGAACCGGAACTCGGGCGCTGCTGCGCGAATCCGGTGCACAGCGTGAGGAGACAGCCGAAGATGACGAGGTAAGCCTGATCCGGCAGGTAGACTTTTTTATTCGAGGGACTGCCGAGCCGACGGACCAATCGTTTCTCCCAGAGATACCAGAGACAAGAGTAGCAGGGGACAGATGAATCGAAGCAGGTTCGAGTTTGGAGTGGATGCGGAATTATTTCGTGCTGTTTCGGCGCTGGCATCTTGAGGCAATCATGCGGCGTCCTGGCTGATGGTGCAGGTGGGGATGGTGTGCGGATGGTTGACCTCGCTGCCGATGAACTGGTTGCCGGCGATGGTGGGTTGGAAGGAGGAGATGGACTGATATATTTCGGCTATGCATAGATCTTTTCGGTTATCCCCGTTATCATGGTCATCACGTTCCTCACGGTTATCGCTCTGGGTTGGGGCTGCTGTTCTTGTTTTGTTGGTGGCTGTGAGCGGGCGGCTGGCTGCGGGACAGGCTGGCGACCGGGTGGTGGGGCTGCTGGAGCGGCTTTCGAATGCGGCGGGGCCGTCGGGCGCCGAGGAGCCGGTGAGAGCGATCATGGTGGGCGAGATGAAGCCGCTGGCGACGGAGGCGATCCGGTATGACGGGATGGGGTCGGTGATCGCGCAGCAGGGCCGGACGGGGCCGCGCATCATGATCGACGCGCATATGGATGAGCTGGGCGGGATGGTGCGGCGGGTGACGCCGACGGGATTCCTGTCGATGCAGATGCTGGGGGGATGGCTGGATCAGGCGCTGGTGGATCAGCGGTGGATCATCCTGGGATCAAAGGGGCCGGTGCATGCGGTGACGGGGATTCGCGACATTCATGTGCTGCCGGCGGAGGATCGGACGAAGGTGTTTGCGCGGGACTCGGTGTTTCTGGATGTCGGCGCGAAGGACGCCGCGGAGGTGACGGCGATGGGGGTGGAGCCGGGTGATCCGGTGGTGCCGGACTCGCCGTTTGTGGTGATGAGCGGGGGAGGGAACTACCTGGGAAAGGCGTGGGACGACCGGATCGGGTGCGCGGTGCTGGTGGAGGCGATGCGGCGGACGGCTTCGCTGCCGCATGCGAATCAACTGTTCTACGTGGCGACGACGCAGGAAGAGGTTGGGCTGCGCGGGGCGAGGGCGGCGGTGGAGGTGGTGAAGCCGGATATTGGGATTGCGATCGAGGGCGGAATTACCGGGGATCAGCCGGGGGCGAGGCCGGAGGAGACGCAGGTGAAGCTGGGCGCGGGGCCGGGGATGTTTTTGTACGACTCGAGCACGATTGCGAACCGGAAGATGGTGGCGTTTACGCGGAAGACGGCGGCGGCGAAGGGGTTGCCGCTGCAGGTTGACCTGGTGCAGGGGTATGGGGACGACTCGGCCGAGATGCAGACGATGAACGGGGGTGCGCCGACGATCAACCTGGTGGTGCCGGTGCGGTATACGCATTCGCACAACGGGATTGCGAATCGGCAGGACTTCGACCAGGCGGTGGAGCTGGTGACGGCGATGCTGGTGCAGATGGATGCGAAGACGGTGGAGCAGCTGCGGGATTTTGCACCACAACCGTGAGCTACGATTAGAACTCATGTCCTGCCGGACGGGCCCGCTACGCGCGGGGCGGTCACTTCGTGACGCGTATACCTTTCCTTATCGGCACGTACGGTGTAGGGCCTTCCGCTGGTCGGCGTAGAAATTTTCATGCCGACCATCGGGAGACCAACCCGAAGGGGTATACAAGTCACGAAGTGACCGTGCTCCGCGCAGGAGGGCCGTCCGGCAAGACACCCGTTCGGTTTCCTTAGTTTTTAGATAGATTCTTAGGAAGAACGCTGAAAGGTGAGGGACCTTCGGTGTTGGTGAGGAAGGCGGGGCGGCGGAGGTTGGCGGAGGAGAAGGCGAGGTCCCAGGCGGGGGAGCGGAGTTCGGGCATGGGTTTCGAGGCGAAGAGTTTGCGGCATTGCTTCGCGGTCCAGCGGGCCCAGGTTTTGGATTTTTTGCGGCGGGCGCTGTCGGTGGAGATGCCGGTGCCGGCGTACATCTGGCGGTAAAGTTTCGAAAGGAACATGAAGGCGACGCGGGCACGGAGGGTGGGGGTACAGGCGCTGCGCTGCCAGATGGCAGACCAGTTGTAGAAGCGGTCCCAGACTTTCTGGGTGCGCTGGCTGATCTCGGCGGAGCTCATGGAGGGGTGCGGGGTGAACATCTTGGGGCGGATGGCGGTGGGGATGAGCCAGTAGCGGGTGATGGGGATGTCGCCTACCGGCGTTGAGACAACTTCGGGAGCTTTGGCCTGCTCTTTTTCCCAGCGGGCGAAGTCGACGGTGCCGGGGAAGGGGGTCATCATGACGAACTGGGCGAAGGTGACGCCGGCCTTGAGGGCCATGGCTACGGTGGCGTCGAAGGTGGCGGGCTTGTCGGTGGGGAGGCCGAAGATGAAGGAGCCGAGGACGTGGACGCCATGCTTCTTGAACGTCTGGAGCTGACGAGCGAGGGCTTCGCCGGAGTAGTTGAAGTCCTTGAAGACAGCTTTGAGTCCTTCGGGGGTGACGGCTTCGACGCCGACGAGGGCGCCCTTAATGTTGGCTTTGCGCATGGCATCGAGGTACTCGCCGTCTTCGCCGGCCTCCATGGTGATCTGGGTGAAGAAGACCATGTCCTTGGGGAGCTTGGCGAGTTCGGCCATGAGGAGGAAGCGTTCGGCGCGGATGGCGGTGAGTTCGTCTACTTTGGCCTGATTATTTTGTTCGCGGGCTAGGCGGAGGTCGGTGAGAGTGACGGGATAGAAGTTGTCGTCGGCGAGGGCGATGAAGCGGAAGCCGATCTGGCGGAGGTGAACGATCTCGTCGATGACGGACTGGAAGGCGCGTTGGCGGGGCTGCTGGCCGTCGGTGCGCCAGACGCTGCAGAAGGAGCAGTGCTTGGGACAGCCGCGAATGGTCTGGACGGAGGCCCACATGTACTTGTCCGGGGGGATGAGATCCCAGCGGGCGGCGAGGAAGTCGGCGCCTCCGATGCGGCCGCCTTCGTAGATCTTCTGCGTGGGGGCTCCGGTAGTGAGGCAGTCGTGGACGACTTTGCCCCAGGCGATGTCGCCGTCGCCTTTGACTACGGCATGGGCTGCCCCGCGTTCGAAGGCTTCCTCGGGAAAGAGGGTGGCATGGATGCCGCCGTAGACGACCCGGGCTCCGCGCTCTCGAGCGATGCGGCCGACCTCGTAGCCGCGGAGGGCGTTCCCGGTGTGAACGCTGATGCCGACGAGGTCGCCGGGCTGGATGGACTCGGGGACGATCTGCTCGATGGATTCATCGACAAGAATCGGGTCGCCGGCTGCGGCTGGAGTCGCTGCGGCAAGGACGAAGAGCCAACGTGGCGTAATGACGGCGGTACCAAAGGAGTTGTCGCTGGGATTGACGAGATGAACGCGGATGAATCTACCCATTTTCCGGTGCGAGTGCGGTGGATTCAGAGAGCGGCTTTCTCGAATATGCGTGAAACGTTGCGGGCTGGCATGATTGGAGATCATGACTATTCCCGCCAGGCCTGTCTTGTCCATCTTACAGAAGAAAAGCTTAAGACAGGCTGAAGGTCCTGCCGGACGGGCCTCCTGCGCCCAGCCACCCCACAAACGAAAGACCTGTTAGCGGGAACCCTGGTTCGGCGGTCACTTTGTGACGCGTATACCTTTCGTTGCCGAGCGGAGCAGCATGGGTCCTCCCGTCGGTCGGAAGGGGATTATTCGCGCCGAGCATCACGAAGTTTCCGCGCGGTAAACGCACGGTTGTGCGACTTTGTGATTGCGGGTGATTGACGCAGTCCGCTACACTTCTCGCGCGGATGGAATTTAGAAGACACCTATGAAAATTCACGAGTATCAGGCCAAAGAGATTCTGCGGAAGTACAGTGTGCCGGTTCCGGGCGGCGAGATGGCGACCACGCTGGAGGAGGCCGACACGGCTGCAAAGAGCCTGTTTGCGGCGGGGAACAAGGTGGTGGTGGTGAAGGCGCAGATCCATGCCGGCGGCCGGGGCAAGGGCGGCGGGGTGAAGCTGGCCAAGACGATGGCGGAGGCGGATGCGGCGTCGAAAGCGATCCTGGGGATGCAGCTGGTGACGCATCAGACCGGGCCGCAGGGGCAGAAGGTGCGGCGGCTACTGATCGAGGAAGGCTCGGCGATCGAGCGGGAGCTTTACCTGGGGCTGGTGCTGGACCGGGCGTCGGGGAAGATTGTGTTTATGGCTTCGCAGTCGGGCGGGATGGAGATTGAAGAGGTTGCGGCGAAGGACCCGGACGCGATCTACAAGGAGTATGTCGACCCTGCGGTGGGATTTCAGCCGTACCAGGCGCGGAAGCTGGCGTTCAAGCTGGGACTGAAGCCGACGCAGATCAACGATGCCGTGAAGTTCATGACGGGGTTGTACAAGGCGTTTGTGGAGACGGATTCGACGCTGATGGAGATCAATCCGTTTATTACGACGAAGGATGACAAGCTGCTGGCGCTCGATTGCAAGATCAACTTCGATGACAATGCGATGTTCCGGCACAAGGATTTGAAGGAGCTGCGCGATCTGGCGGAGGAGGATCCGCTGGAGGTGGAGGCGAGCAAGTTCGCGCTGAACTATATCAAGCTGGACGGCACGATTGCGTGCATGGTGAACGGCGCTGGACTCGCGATGGCGACGATGGACATCATCCAGTATGCGGGCGGGTCGGCGGCGAACTTTCTGGATGTGGGGGGCGGGGCGAACCAGGAGCAGATTGAGAATGCATTTGGGATTTTGCTGAGCGACAAAAATGTGAAGGCGATTTTTATCAATATTTTTGGTGGGATTTTGCGGGTGGATGTGCTGGCTCAGGGCGTGGTGAATGCCGCGAAGAAGCTGGGTGTGAAGATACCGATCATTCTGCGGTTGGAAGGTACGAACGTGGAAGAAGGTCGGAAGATTCTGGCTGATTCGGGATTGAACTTTCAGGTGGGGCAGACGATGAAAGAAGCCGCGGATCTTGCCGTAAAAGCTGCGAAGGGATAGTTCGAGAACCACTTTAGGATCCGCTCATGAATTTTTCGACCTACGGACCGTTCGAGCTTTCTGATATGTCATCTGCTGGCATCATTAAACTGTTCGAATCAATACAGAAGACCAACAAGAATCTTCAGTACGGGATTGGTGTATACATTGTCGCTGCAAGAGACAAGGATGGTGCACTCGTTCCGTGGTACGTCGGGAAAACCGACAACGAATTTGGAAAGCGTTTCATGCAGCACTTCAAAGGGCTGAGATTCTACAAACTGTTGGCAGAACGTGGGCCACTCAGTTTCTTCTTGATTGCACGAATAACTCCAACAGGAAAGCTCAAAAAAGTAACAGACAGAATGCGAGAACGACCGGGTCTAAAGTCAATTGACCGACTTGAGTTTGCACTCATTGGGTCTTGTTCGTCTCTAAATCCAGAATTATCAAACAAACGCGAGAAAAGTTTTCACACAATAATGCACGTGCCGGGCTATTGGAACAGCTCTGTTGAGAATTATGACGACGCTGCCCGCGAATTAGCAGCCATGCTTAGAACAAGACAATAGTTGAGGAGAAACAATGGCGGTTTTGGTTGGTAAGAATACGCGGTTGATTGTGCAGGGGATTACGGGGCGTGAGGGGACGTTTCACGCGAAGGGTTGCGCGGAGTATGGGACCAAGGTAGTGGGTGGAGTGACGCCGGGCAAGGGCGGGACTACGCATGAAGGGTGGCCGGTGTTCAATACGGTGGAGGAGGCGGTGAAGGAGACGGGGGCGAATGTGACGGTGATCTTTGTGCCGCCGCCGTTTGCCGCGGATGGGATTCTGGAGGCGGCTGCTGCCGAAATGCCTCTCGTGATCTGCATCACCGAAGGTATTCCGGTGCTGGATATGGTGAAGGTTTGGGAGGTGGTGAAGAACTCGAAGTCGAGGCTGATTGGGCCGAACTGTCCGGGAGTGATCTCGCCGGGTAAGGCGAAGGTGGGGATTATGCCGGGGCGGATTCACAAGGAAGGCTCGGTGGGGATTGTTTCGAAGTCGGGGACGCTGACGTATGAGGCGGTGTATCAGTTGACGACGCGCGGAATTGGGCAGTCGACAGCGATTGGGATTGGCGGCGACCCGATTATTGGGACGACGCATATCGATGCGTTGAAGCTGCTGAATGAGGATCCGGAGACGGAGGCGATCATCATGATCGGGGAGATCGGCGGGTCGGCTGAAGAGGCTGCGGCGAGGTATATCAAGGAGAATGTGAAGAAGCCGGTGGTTGGGTTTATCGCGGGGCAGACGGCTCCTCCGGGACGGCGGATGGGACACGCGGGGGCGATCATCTCGGGCGGCGAGGGGACGGCTGCGGAGAAGATGAAGGCGATGGCCGAGGCGGGGATTACGGTGGTGAAGTCGCCGGCGGATATCGGCGAGGCGATGGCTCGGCTGCTGGGCAAGGCTTAGGACTCCGTGCAATACCTGTGGGCAACCCAAAACAGGCAACGGCAACGACGAAATGCGGGGATCTCTCCACTACGCCGTGCGATAAAGCCACACGGCTTACCACCCCAACGAGCAAAAGCGCTCGCCGGGGACCCCGGTGCTTCGGTCGAGATGACGATTTTTAAAAGTTATAAGACAGGTTCTTAGAAACTTCGTGACAATTTCTGTGAGCAACAAAACAGGCAACGGCAACGACGAAATGCGGGGATCTCTCCACTGCGCCGTGCGATAAAACCACACGACTTACCACCCCAACGAGCAAAAGCGCTCGCCGGGGACCCCGGTGCTTCGGTCGAGATGACGATTTTAAGGAGTTATGAGACAGGTTCTAACAAGAAAACAGACAACGACAAAGGCGAAATGCGGGGATCTCTCCACTGCGCCGTGCGATAAAACTACACGGCTTCGGTCGAGATGACGATTTTAAGGGAACCTCCTGGCGCGAAATGCCTGCACGGAAGAGTGCGGGACGGGTACTATCAATCTGCAATCATGGAGAACGTCATGAAGAAGTTTCTTCTGCTGATGATTCTGAGCACGGCTACACTCCACGCGCAGTATGAGGGTATCTGGGAAGGGTATGACGGAGAGTGGGACCATGTCTCACGGCAGTTGATCGCACTTGCCGAGGCCACGCCGGCGGACAAATTCGCGTGGCGTCCAGCGCCCGGGGTGAGGTCTACGAGCGAGGTCTATATGCACATCGCGTTAGCGAACTTCTACCTGCTGAGCGTGACCGGACCCGCGATGCCGCCTGACATGAAGTCCGACGATATGGAAAAGACCGTTACCTCGAAGGCGGAGGTAATCGCCTTTCTGAAGCGGTCGCTGCTTGCCGTCAAGGCGGCCCGCGCGCAGCTTAAGCCGGGCGATCTCGAGCGGCACGTGAAGATTATGAAGAAAGAAGTTCCCGTCGAGGGCATGTACCTGCGCATCCTCGTTCACGATAACGAACATATGGGACAGCTGATTGCTTATGCGCGGATGAACGGCATCGTGCCGCCGTGGTCGAGGGCTCCGGCTGGATCGAAATGATGATTTAAGGTGCAACGCGATTGCAGGGTTGGTCTCACTTGAGTCTATCGAAGCTGCATCAGAACGATCCGCGTGCCAGTTCCATCACAATCGCTCCGCTCAGCGCGAGAAGCAAGGCGACAGGCATGGCAACGGCTCCGATCTTCAGGAACTGCCAGAAGCTCACATCGAGTTTTTCCTTCCTCAACGCGAGGAGCCATAGGATGGTTGCCAGCGATCCGGTGATCGAGAGGTTTGGCCCGAGATCGACTCCGATCAGCACAGCGTTGGCGAGCAGGCCATGGACATGCGCGGCGTGCAAGGTGGCGCCTGCGATCAGGCCGAGCGGAAGATTGTTGATCAGGTTGTTTCCTATGCCTACGGCGCAGCCGGTCACCAAGGCTCCCAGTCCGGGCGCGAGGGTTTGGGTCCAGGCGAGCCACGACTGTGTCAGGTTGAGCGCTCCGATACTTTCGAGCGCGTCCACCATCACGAAGAGTCCGGCCACCAGGAGCAGCGTTCCCCAGCTGATCTCACGAACAAGCTTCCAGGGATTGCTCTGCGATCGGATGCTGACGATGGCGGTGATGCCGAGAGCAGCAAGGCAGGTCGGCAGTCCCAGGTCCTTGCCAAAACCGGAGGCAATCAGAAGCACGGCCACCACTACGGCGAGGCCGCCAAGAACCAGCTTCCCGTCTTTCTGCAGCGATTGCGAGGGAACGTCGCATTGGATGCCGCCGCGCAGCTGCTTGCGGAACAGCCAGCGCATGGCCGCGTAGGTTGCCGCGATCGACAGAATGGAGGGCAGGCCGAAAGCCAGGAGCCATCGACCGAGCGGAGGCATGCCGTTGTGGAAGACGACCAGATTCGCGGGATTTGAGATGGGCAGCACGAAGGAGGCGGCGTTGGCGATGAGAGCGCATGCGAAGAGATGAGGCAAGGGCTTGACCTTGGCCTTGCGCACCGCGCTGAGAATCGCCGGCGTCAAGACCACCGCCGTGGCATCGTTCGACAGGAAGACGGTGACGATGGCGCCGATGGCGTAGACAAGCGTAAACAGGCGCACACAGGAGCGGTTTGCGCCGCGCACGGCGGCCGAGGAGAGCCAGTTGAAGACGCCATGCTCTCGCGCCAGCTCGGAGAGGAGCATCATGCCGGTGAGGAACAGGTAGACGTCCAGGCCTTTGTAGACAGCCTGCCCCGCAAGTTTGAGAGACACCAGCCGAAGGAGAAGCAGCAACAAGACGCCGCCGCCGATCCAGTAGACTTCGGGGAGGTTTTTCGGGCGAATCAGCATCAGGACGATGCCGGCAGCGGTGATGAGGAGGATCAGACTGTGGGAGAGAGCAGGCGGCATGGTCTAGACTTTCGCGGCTCTGTCGTGCGGCAAGATGGAGATGGAGAACGTCTTCATAAGTCCGGATCGCAATCGGCAAGATTGAGGCGTTCGCCTTGTGCTCGGTTTCGTCGATGATCCATCTTCCCATGAAGCCTGGGTTTGTGGATGCAACAGGGAAGAGGCAACAGGGAAATAGATTGCTGCGCAAAGAGGCATTCAGACTTTCTTAAGTGAAGTGTGGTGGAATTGATGGGATGCGGATGCTGCTGATCGAAGACGAGACTCGGCTGGCGCAGAACATCGGCTCTGCGTTTCGGGAGGGTCCTGGCTTCGCTGTCGATTGCGCTGAAGACGGCGAGGAGGGCGTCGACCTGGCGGGGAACCTTTGCTACGACCTGATCATTCTCGATTTGATGCTGCCTAAGATCGACGGCCTGACCGTGCTGAAAAGACTGCGCAGCCGCAAGGATCGCACGCCGGTGCTGATCTTGACGGCACACGGCGGCCATGGCTCTATCGTTGAACTGCTCAATGCGGGCGCGGACGATTATCTGAGCAAGCCGTTCGATCTGGGGGAGCTGATCGCGCGCGCGAAGGCGCTGGTCCGGCGCTCGCAGGGATTTGCCGACCCGACGCTGCGCATCTCCGATATCGAGATGAATACGGTCGGCCAGACGGTCAAGCGCTCCGACCAGAACATTGAACTTTCTCCGACGGAGTACCGCATTCTTGAGTACCTGATGCACAAGCCGCGCGTCATCGTCTCGAAACGCGAGCTGCTGGAACATCTCTACGACTACAACTGGGAGCACCATTCGAATGTGATCGAGGCGCATGTCTCGAACCTGAGAAAGAAGCTGGACGGCGCGACCCGCCAGCCGAGCATAGAGACCTTGCGCGGCCGCGGCTACCGGCTGCTGATCAACGGAGAGGACCGATGAAGGCCTATTCGCTGACCCGCCGCCTCGTGATCTCCGTTCTGCTGGTGCAGTTGGTTTCGGCGGTTGCGATTACCGGATTGGCGGTGTTGTATGAGCGGCACACGCACTTCCGATCGTTCGACATTATGCTGCATGGCCGCGCGGACTCGCTGCTGGGGGCGGTCCAGGATGCGGAGGATGCACAGGACAACGTGATGCTCGATGGGACTCAGGTGAGCTTTCCCGAGGCGGATATCTACGAGGTGTTCGATGCGAAGAGGCGGCTGCTAGGAAGGTCTGCCAACTGGCCGGGCCTTCATGGGTCCGAAGGCGAGTTGCAGGAGGGGAGTTTTTTCAAGCTTCGCATTCATGGGAGGCGCTATCGCGTTCTGAAGATCGGTGGATTGAGGATGGTCGATCCGGGCGACAAGGGGGGCGGGATTGCGCGGCATGTCAGCGTGATTTATGGGGCGCCGACGGAGAGTGTCTGGAGGGCGGTGTGGAGGACGGTCGCGTTCTATGCGCTGACCAGCCTGGTGCTACTGGCGATCTCGGGGCTGCTGATGTTCTGGCTTCTGAATCGTGGCCTGGCTCCGCTGCGCGAATTGGCGGCCGAAGCAGCGGGAGTGTCGGTCAACTCCTGGGACTTCGCTCCCTCCGAGCAAGTGCACATGATCGAAGAGCTGGCTCCGCTGGCGGGGGCGCTCGAGACCGCAATCCGTGGGCTGGAGCGCTCGTTTATGCAGCAGCGCCAGTTTGTTAGCGATGCCGCTCACGAGTTGAAGACGGCGGTCGCGGTGACGAAGTCTTCGCTGCAACTGCTTACGATGAGACGCCGCAGCGTTGGCGAGTATGAAGCTGGACTGGACCGGTCTTACCTCGATTGCGAACGCATCGAAGAGATTGTCGCCCGGATGCTTACGCTGGCGCGAGTGGAGAATGAGACTGAATCCGGCACACCTGCTTATGCGACCGATATGGCGCGATCCGTGGCACTGGTGGCAGAACAGTTCGAGACGATGGCCAATGCGAAGAATTTGCAGCTGCTGGTGTCTGCGTCCGGAAGGGTGATGGTGGATGTGAGCGCCGACGATCTGGGTCTGCTCTGCTCGAATCTCATCTTGAACGCCATCCAGCATAGTTCGGCTGGGTCGGAGGTGCGCGCGGTGGTGAGGCGAGAGGGAAGCGCCGCGGAACTTTGCGTCGAAGATGATGGCGCCGGCATTGCCACCGAAGCGCTTCCTTACGTCTTCGACAGATTTTATCGGGAGGACCGATCTCGCAGCCGGAAGACCGGAGGGACAGGGCTCGGTCTCGCTATCTGCAAGGCCATTGCGACCAGATTCGGAGGGGAGATACAAATCGCCAGCGAAGTAAATGCCGGAACCAGGGTCACTGTCCGGTTTCCTGTGACGGCCACCGAGAAGGACGGGGATGCAAGCTTATTGTGACGAGAAGCGATTCAGCGGAATTCGCTGCTCCTTAAGGCTGGATTAAGGTAAGGATGAAATAGTAAGTGGGTATGTCCCACGAGATTTTTATTGGAACGATCTTGAAGCGATCTTTGGAGCTATCTATGACATGGAAGACAGGAAAGAGTATTTGTTGCGGTCTCGGAAGCATGGTTCTCACCGGATGCTTCGTGTCCGCGGTGGTGACGCCTGCGGTCTCGTTTGCGCAGAAGCCGTATAGCGTTG
>CBDICJ010000005.1:0-353660 GCA_965277335.1 Edaphobacter sp.
CCCTTTGTGTGCCGGAAGAAAGCAGTGCCGGCAATGGCCACTCCCGGATAGGCCGTTGCAAGACGGAAAACTGTTGCCTCTAAGGAGGCTCCGAACACTGCGGCAAGGTCTTTCGCTCTATGTAAGCTCCAGTCGGGCGCCGCTTCGTGGGAGAACTCTTCCAAAGGCATCAGCAGTTCTGCGGCCCCCACATGGCACAGTCGTTCCAGTTCGCTCGCCTCCTGTTCTTCGTCGTCCAGCATCTCTCGAAAACGAGCACCTCCATGCGTCGAAGGAAAGAAGGTATGTGCAATTTCGTGAGCTATGGAAAACGCCACACGTCCTAGAGATCGCAGAGGGTTGTAGAAGATTTGGCCGCCCTTGCTGTGGCTGGTATCGGCCATGATGACGACGGCCTCACGTTGGGTATCGTGCCGCCCATCGAGCAGCATCGGAGCCACTTCAAAGCCTTTGAGAGAAGCTAGCTGTTTCAGCCTCTCCAAGGGAGTTGACGTACCACCCTCAAATTGTCGATACAAGGCATTCAACTTGCGTGCCTGATTAATCACCAGGGACCGAGGGTCTTGAAGCCCTCCTCCAGCAACAATCAATGCCACAACATCAGGATCACGATACGAAGTGCGACTCTTTGGTTTCATGCGTAGCGTTCACTTTTGACTCGATCTCTGGCTTACCATTTTCAGCGCTTCCAGAAGAAATCTCCAGCCTTCCTTATCCCGCGGCCTGTGACCGCGAAAGTTCACATAAGCAAGCATCTCTACGTCGTCCTGTGTCAGAGAAAGCTCCTGCTGCAGCTCTAGTAAGCCGGCTGGCAACTCTTTAGCGGAACGCTTTTCGCGCCGGTGGACTTTGGGCTTCGCGTCTCCGAGGAGGTCGTCCAGCGTCACGCCCAAGGCAGTAGCCACCGCATACACGTATTGAATGTTCGGTTTACCTGCGCTGCCGTTTTCGAGATCGGACAAGTAAGCCTTCGAAACGCTCGATTCTTCCCCAAGCTGGGCCAAACTCCACTCCTTGCCAAGGCGAAGGGAGCGAATAGTTTGCCCGAGTACCACCAGATCTAGACCTCGATCGTCTGCCATTACCAACCGGTTGTAAAAAAGTGTTGCACTCAGTCTCAGCTTGCGCTACGCTTGTCGTGAATTGGCAACCCGTCTTCTTTATACACTGCCGGGTGGCTTATCAGTATCGCGAATAGTGGAGGTCACCGTGGCAAAGCCTAGGCTTTTTGTAGAACAGCGGTCGCAAGGAGATTTTGCGGTCAGGAAACCGAATTCAGAACGCGCTAGCGCTGTTCTGCCAACACAGGGGGCCGCGATTCAGCGGGCAAGAGAGCTGAACGCAACCGTACAGCCTCTCGTGGAGCGCGTACGGCATACGTCTCTTGGCAAACCCGATCAGTGGCGCAAGCCTTAGGCTTCCGTCGTCAAACTAAACTTCAGAAACAGAAAGGAATATCACCATGGCAAAGGTCTACGTCGAAGCGCGGCCAAAGGGCCGTCCAGAACATTCGCCCATCACTGACTATGTTGTCGAAGACAGCGCGGACAAGATCCTCAAAACTACCTCCACGCAGAAGGAAGCTATTGACTGGGCCAAGGCCAACGGGCATTCCCCGCATGTGGCTCGGGTGCGCCACCTCAACGACAAGAAGAATCCCGACCATTGGCGGCCAGTGTAACGCTGCTTCTACCCTCGTGCGCGCTCCCAAAGCAACGTGCACGAGGGTAGAAACTCAAGGAGTGTGACGAATGAACTTTCTATCCAAGTTTTGGCACAAGATTGTCGGTCAGAAGAGTGCGGTCATTCGGCTGCTTGAGGAGGTCGCTGGCCGCCTCGAATCCTCACATCCTGAGACGTTAGCCCACTTGAACAATGCGTTCCACCCGGCGACGGACTCTGAACTTGAGGCGTTACGCGTGAAGGTTGCAGCCGATCTGCGCGCAGCTAGCAAGTCCGTGCATGCTGAACATCACGCGAAAGACGATGCATTCGAAAGCCACGATCAACACGCGAGTCTAGCTCAGTCGACGTTCAATGAACAGCTCACCTACATGGAGGTTGCCCACACAGGTGTAGGCGACGATCTCGACGCCTTCTTCAACAAGTACGGCACAGGTGATCTAGGCGGCTGGATTCCCGTGTTCCTGAAGATCGTCGCCGAGAAGGTCGACCTGCAGAAAAAGAGCGAGTTTCCTCACGTCAACCCCGACGACCCTGAAGCGCTAATCACCCTCCTGCCGGACCAGTGCAAGATCATCCTCATCTCAGATTGGGGTGCCAATAATGATCATGCAGCGAATGTTCGTGATCGGATCGCAGCTGAAATCGAGGCCGCTTCTGTTCCCGTCTTTCTCGTCCACCTGGGAGACATCTACTACTCGGGTACCCGTTCTGAGTGTTTAACCTTCCTGCGGAACTGGCCTCTACGGGATGCCAACGGGCCTGTCAAAGGGCGCAGCTTCTCGCTCAACGGCAATCACGAGATGTATTCGGGAGGAGATGGGTACTTCAACGTCGTGCTGCCCACTTTTGGTCAGAAGGCCAGCTACTTCGTGCTGCGGTCCCCGAAGTGGGATTTCTATGGGCTCGACACCGCATATGTGGCCGGATGTTTCCATACGCCCGAAGACACCCGCCTCGACGCTCAATGGAAGTGGCTTCAGAATCAGATGGACGGCTCCGTGGACCGTAAGCATGTTTTTCTTACACATAATCAGCCCTGTTCTGCCAATCTTCCTGAGCACAACGCAGGCGCTACGCTCCGGACCCAGGTGACCGAACTGCAGGAGGGAAGCAAACGGCCGATTGAGGGCTGGTTCTTTGGCCACCAGCACAAGTGCTTTATCTACGAAGACAAACGCCTACCGTACCGCGGCCGCCTAATCGGCCATGGTTCCTTTCCGCATGACATTCAAACGGAGAAGTTTCCAGACAATGATGAAAACGGAAAGCCATTGATGGCCTTTGCTCAACTGAATTACCGTGGCTATCCAGGCGGCCTGGCCTATAGCGGATACGTCAGCATCGACGTGACGAACGATGAATTATTGGTTCGGTACATCGATGAGGATGGAGGCGTCTTCCACGAAGAAGGATGGATGTCGCACAGCGTTTCTTAAGCAACTTTGGAGCAGTGCCGGGCTGGCCTGTTCTCCCTTTTCGCGCTTGATAATGTCCTTTGCCATGGGTGGACGCTGGGCGTCGTAGCCTCGGTTCAGATCTCATAGATTCTCAACGAGCGCTAAATCGCCAAAGCGCTCATCGATGACATTTTGCAGTGATCCTTGGCTGATTGGCTCCAAAAATACGTCAGCCGATGGATGGTTCCGGTTCTGCAGAGGAACCGGACACCATGCCTACCGGAAGCTGATCTTCAGAATCTGGCCGTTGTTGCCGACGAACCAGCCTGCCTCCGGAGTCGCAAAAGCAACTGACCAATACCCGCTCACGTCCTGCAGCTTGAACCAGGTCTGTCCTTCATCGGGGCTCCACGCGGCTGCGCCGGAGCTGAAGTTCGGCTGAGTCTCTGTTGTGATCACCACGCTACGGTCGAATTCATGGTCGAAGTCGTCGCGATGGCGCCAGTCATCACGGTCTTCCACTCCACGCACGTAGGCCAGACCGAAGATCGCTCCCGGAATCGGAGGCTTGGGGGTAAGCTTCCAGCTTTGGCCGCCATCATGCGAGGTGGCAGCCTGCGTTGCGCTATCTGTAGTCAGGTCTCCGCCGCCCACAATGCCATGCCAGGCATCCCGAAACGCCACCGAGAACCCGCCCGCATTTGCATTGCTCACCAGCGGAGTGTCGTACGCATTCCACGTGTTGCCGCCATCCCGGGTCGCGAGGATCCGCGCGATGCTGGACCCGCCCGTCGCGATCCATGCGTTTTGCAATCCCTCTGTGGTGATACAGGTTCCGCTCGAAGAGAACGAAGCTTCGCCTGGCAGGGCAGGGGGCATGTTCTTCGCGATCGAATGCCACGTCGTGCCATTGCTGGTGCGAATGTCCGGGAAGACTCCGTCAACGGAATCGCTGTGTGCGATGCCGCGATCCGGCCCCCAGAACGCGAAGCAGTCATAAAAGGCGTTTGCTGTCGCATTCGTAAATTGAACAGTCCAGTGCGCGCCCGCATCTTCTGTCTTATAAATACGAAAATCTCCGGTATTGTTCCCGATGGACATCAGATAAGCCACTCGATCGCTTACGCCCTGCACATCACGAAACTGCAGGCTCTCCGCTCCCGGCACGACGCCGGCCCTCCAGGTCGTACCGCCATCTGTAGTAACCACGAACGTACCGCCGGCTCCGGCCGCCCACACCACGCGGGAGTTAACAGGACTGACAGCAATCAGCAGTTGCGTCGTGCCGCTCTGTTGTGCAACCAGAGTAGGTTGATGATGACTCCGCCACCCGTCATGTTGTGCAAAGGCACCACCGGCGGCGGCAATCGAGAGAACGACTAACAAAGCACCCTTCAACATAGACTTTCTCCTTGAACCGCCGTGCCGAGCATAAGGAAGTATAGGAAGGGTGCACTCCCGCGTCAAATCCGCTTGCGGAGAAGCCATCGCCTCAGAAACCTCGCTATATGGTTCACACGGCCTGTATCCAAGTCTCTATTTAGAGCTTAGATCTTTATTGAGAGGCAAGCTTCGGTAAGGCAGCTTACCGAACCCGGGACGCCAGGTAGATGAGTGACTCGGCCTGAATGCGCCAATCGATATTTCACGGCAGCAGGATTAGTAAACGCAAGCCGACTTGTTGAGACTGATCCGTATTTGTCTCGGTACTTTTAGGGCCACGTTGTATTGGGCTCGCCTATCTTCACTGTATATGCGATTACAAACCGCATCGGCTCAGTCGCGCTGCCGTTGCGGCTCACGCGATGAAAGCTGGTCTTGTCTTGGAAGCCCTGGCCGGCAATGATGATTTCGTCGGCATCGTCATCGAACGCCGACACCATCGTGCCTTCCAGCACATACCCTACGCCCGGAACAGGATGCGAATGGCCATTGCCGTCCGCACCCGGCGGATACGTGATGAGAAACAGGCGCGTCTCCCAGCCGGGCATGCCTTCGACGGCGGCGGTCTGCAACAGTTCGCGCGTGATCTCAGAGCTCATATAGTTATCCTCGCACTTCATTGCCGACCCACGAATACGTGGGTCGGCAATCTCTTTCGGTTCAGATCAAAGCACGTTTACGCTAACGTCTACGTTGTTGCGTGTAGCGTTGGAATACGGACAGATCTGGTGCGCAAGATCGACCACCTGCCGCGCCTGCGTTTGGTCGACATCTGGCAGACGAATCCCAAGTTCAGCGGTGATTCCGAACCCACCTTCCAAGCGTGCTCCGATGCCGACAGTAGCTGTAACAGCAGCATCGGAAGGGATCCTGACTTTCAACTGCTGGCTAGCAATCTTGACTGCACCGAGGAAACACGCCGCGTAACCCGCCGCGAAGAGTTGCTCGGGGTTTGTACCTTCGCCGACCGGGCCGCCAATTTCCCTGGGAACGGCGAGTTGCAGGTCGATCTTGCCATCCTCGGTGCGGGTTCTTCCATCCCTGCCTCCGATGGCGGTGGCTGAAGTCTTATACTTCACGTCGACAGACATACTGTTCTCCTTATGGTTATGAATGGTTTAATTGAGCGACCGCCTCGCACTGAGCACCACATGCGAAGCAAGTCGAAGACAGGCACCGGCGCAGCCAAGTGTCAGTTCGCTTCTATGGCTGAAGGCTTCAAAAGCTTGCGCGTGAGCAGAATTCCGCCGATGAGGAAGTAAATCGCTCCGAATGTGGCGTAGCCTCCGACATCCTTGATGTGGCGTTTGTCATAGAGACCGCCCAGGAAGAACGCAACGCCCGCAATCATCGACTGTGCGCCGCTAAGGATCATCGCCCACTGGCCGCCGCCTATCTGCTTTTGCCGAATCAGGCCAAGAACAAGTTACAGCAGGCCAGCGCCGAATGCCCAGATGCCGAAGATCGCGACCGAGTAGATCGGCTGATGAAACACCGTGAGTCCGATCCCGGCTGCGGCTCCCACTCCCAGTAGCGCGTTGATGATTTGCGAGGTGCGTGCGCTTCCCGATCTGCTCGACGTGTTGAGGTCGTACACCGTGCAGGCAACGTCCCACAGCGGATAGAGGAGGAAGAGTATGGCGGCATCTGGGGCTGCTTGATCGCGGTGGTGATGACACTTGCCGCCCAGACCACCTGGAATGCGGTACGAACGAAGTAGAGGTTTCGTAAAGAACGTGTGTCGTCGAGTGATATGGTTTCCATGGTTTGTCTCACTATCTTCTAGTTGGTAGGTATCTGAGTTGCAGAAGGCCTGATGCATAACAGCCTCCAAAGTTGACTTATTGTTTTGCGGGGGTAATACGGCTGATTTCCGCTTGCTAAAGCGACAGTCCCAAATACCTCGTCCCCCAGACGAGCAGCCGAACGTTGAACCGCGAGCGCGAACTCTAGTCTGCGGCTGAGCATTTCGGCGAGTCGGGAACAACTCGCGGGCGAGATACGTTCCTACTAAATTCCCGAGCCTGCGTGTGTATTCGGCAACCAGCGGCCCCGAGGCTCCGTTCGACAAGAATACGTCGCGCGAAGTGTGCCTAGGCCTGCGCCTGCGCCATTGACGGCTTAGTGAATTTGCCAAGCGTTTCTGACGCTCTCCCTAAGTTGGAGTTGCCGCGCCTTAACAAACGGGGAATAGCTCTTTTCCGTGATCTTCACCGAAGCATGGCCGAGCAGCAACGACACCTGATCGATTGGCACCCCCGCCAGAAGATTCTCCACCGCAAAAGTGTCACGGAACATATGTGGGTGGCATCTCTTCGGAGAACCATCAGGGCGGGTGATGTTCGCCAGTTCGAAAAGCCTTCGATAGCTGCGCTGCCAATTAGCAACTGCGCTCTTGGGATCGCCATTGCCGCTCCAAAAGTAATAACGTGGATTGGGCTTCGCGCCGGCGGGAAGGTTGTTAAGGGCATTTACAACATGCTCCGGCAAAGGAATGTAGACAGGAGTGCCGGTTTTCGCTTGATAGAGGAAGACGCTGTCACCATGCAGCCGTGTCGTCTCGAATGTGACAGCATCGCGGATTCGAAGCCCACTCCACCGCATTAGGAGGGTCATCGTGCGAAGCCGGATGCGCAGGTCTTCCAGACTGATGAATCCGCCCCGAGGATCGCCATAGATGTATGTCGCATCGACGATCTTGTTGAACTCTTCGCGAGGGAAGTAATCGGTCGGGACTTGGTCGACGCGAATCTTGCCGATACCCGCCGTTGGATTTTGTGAGATGTAACCGCGACGTACGCAGGCCCAGAAGAAACCGATAACCCGATCCTGCTTCTTCGATTTTGCGAGGGCTCCGTCGATCCATGTTGCCCGAAAGTTTAATACGGCGTCGAGATCGAGTTCGTCGAGATAAACGTATCCCTCACTTGTAGCCCAAGAGAGAAACTGCTTGCGGAAGAGAGTCTCGAGTTTCGAGAGCGTGGAGGATTCGAGACCGCGGCTTTTCGCATCCGCCATGTACTTTAATACAGCAACCTCCACCGTAACGCGTGCTTTTTGGGGAGAGATGATTTGCGCGATTGGCCGTGTAAACTCGTCCGGCGATCCCGTGACGGAGACAAAGCCGGCGGAGGGCATTTCGGAGACAGTCAAACTCACTGGAGACGGAGAAGCCGCTGTTGCACCTTCCAACTCCCGGCGAAATTCCTCCGCGTGTTCCCAACTACGCGTCTTCGCGCTCCGGCGCAGGAACTCGCCCTGTAGAGTGCCCCAAATCCACTTGGGACACTTGCAGCGGCGCCATGCACTATCGCTTACTCGGGGACAATCGGCGGAGTGACGGGTATAGACGGACAACATAAAACACCTCCAGCCGAGCGATCTTTCGATCACCCGGTTGAAGTTATTGTACAAAGATTGTACGGATATCTGGATCTAAATCGTAAGTGATTCATAAACGACGACTTAGATATGGTGGAGGCGGCGGGAGTCGAACCCGCGTCCGAAAAAACTTCCAACAGAGAGCTTTCATGCTTTTTCCGTATCATTTTTGTCTCGTCATCGACGCTTAGAACGGACGAAGATGCGGCGACGACCAGTCTGATCGATCTCGTCCGACCCGCTCAGACGGAGCAGGGAAGACCAGCCTACTGTGCGACGATCGGTACAGGCCCGTAGGCGAAGCTTGCGCGATCGGCTACTTAATTATTAAGCAGCAAGAGCCAGGTTGTTATCGGCACTTATAGTTTTGGGCGCGATTACGGGTGTACCCACCCCGGCATGCCTCTCTGCCACAAGCAATCCCGTCGAAGCCGTGACGCCCCCATTGTGGAGCTGGCACCAACCTTGCATTGGGCGCTACAAAGAACTATTTCGATTATATCGCGACTATGCCTGCGGCAGCCGATCAAGCGACGAGACGGGGTCGGCGGGGATGCTGCGGTAGGGAAGGAAGAGTTCGAAGACGGTGCCGGACTTGTCTTCGCGCTGAGCACTGCGGGCTGCGAGGCGGCCTCGATGGCGTTCGACGATCTCGCTGCTGATCCAGAGCCCAAGGCCGGTGCCTCCTATGCCTTTGGTGGTGTAGAAGGGCTTGTAGACGTTCTTCATGGTATCGGGGCTGATGCCGGAGCCGGTATCGGCGATGGTCATCCTAACGCCTTGAGCGCCGGAGCGCCAGTCGGTGGCTTCGCGGGAGCGGACCAGGAGGCGGCCTCCGCGGACGTTCATCGCGTCGATGGCGTTGCTGACCAGATTGTTGAGGACCTGGCGGATCTCGCTGTCCATGCAGAGGATCGTTGAGGTGGAGCGGTCGCGGCGCTCGATGGAGATGCTGTGGTTCTGCAGGCGCGATTGGTAGACGTCGAGGACGGAGTTCAGCAGTTCGGTGCAGCCGACCTCGCGGGGACGGGTGGACTGCTTGTAGAAGCGAAGCGAGCGGGAGGTGATGAGCTTGACGCGCTGGAGCTCCTTGTCAGCGGTGGCGAGGTAGTGCGCGACCTGGGCTGGGCTCTCGGCGTGCTGCGCGAGGTAGACGAGGTTCATGACCGATTCGAGAGGGTTGTTGATCTCGTGGGCGATGGAGGAGGCGAGGCGTCCGACGGCGGCAAGTTTTTCACTTTCGCGGAGAGCAACTTCGAATTCGACGCGAGCGGTGACGTCGTTCTGGATGCCGACGTAGTGGGTGACCTCGCCTTCGCGGTTGCGGATCGAAGAGAGCGAAAGTTCATTCCAGAAGGGAGTGCCGTCTTTGCGGAAGTTCTTGAGGACGGCGACGACCTCGCGCTCGCCTTGGATCGCGTCGCGAATGAGGGAGACGGCGGGCTGGTCGCGCTCGTTGCCTTGGAGAAAGCGGCAGTTTCTGCCCTGGACCTCCTCGAGAGTGTATCCGGTCATGACCTCGAAGGCGGGGTTGACGTAGGTGAGGGGGAGATCGGGAAGCGTGGCGTCGGCGACGCTGATGCCGCTGGTCACGAAGCGGAAGATGCGACGGTTCAGATTGAGTTCTTCGAGGGCGGATTGGTAGCGGCGCGCAAAGGCGCGATGGGAGTAGAGGATGACGCTGAGCTGGGCGGTGACGAGCGCGGGGGACAAAGGAAGGCAGAGGAGTCCGTCGAAGGGATGGTCGGAGGGTTCGGAAAGTTGAACGGCGCTGGGATTGCAGGAGCAGATGGCGACCACGGCGGGGTGGATGCCTTCGGCTTTGCCCTCTTCGCGGGTGGCGAGAATGGAATTGATTCTGGCGGCGACGGACTCTTCTACCGCGATGAGTTCAAGATCCTGAAGCACCTCGAGAGAGATCGTGTCTTCGGTGAGGACGACGGGGGTAAGCTGGAGCTGCAGGGAGGCAGTTTCGACCAGATGCAGGTTGACCGAATCATGGACCAGGATGCCGATGGCGGATTGGATCGAGGGCGGGCTGCCGTCCTTCGTGAAAAGTGGGGAGATTCCGTCCTCGAGTGCTGAAGTTTGGTCGAACTGCATCTCTTTCCCTTTCATGAATGCCGATGCCTGGGGGTTGGATGCCTGTTTCGGGACGTGTGGCGGGGAGAGCCTTGCGCGGCAGCGGTTTGCGCCGGTTTTGATTGTGTGAATGGCGTATGAATTTTATCGCCTGGCTCTGAGCGACGGCTTGCAAAATATTGCGTCTTAAGAAGCTGTCTGAGGAGAATGAGTGATTACTCGAAGGATGATGTTGTGGGGGCGCGGGGGCTTTGAATCGCTTCGTGCCTGGTTTGGATTATCTGCGGGAAGGCATGGCTTGCTGGGGCTCGCAGCTGCGTTGATGGCGGTCGCGCCGCTGGGGGCGCAGGAGTCGGCGGTCAACACGCCGGTGATGCGGTATATCGACTATCCCCAGACTGCGAGTAAGGTTCAGCCATTGAAGGCAGCCGGAGTGCCGAAGTGGGCGACGCTCGATTTGCAGCTTCGCGGACGGTTTGAGAACCAGAGTTCAGACAACTACGTCACGGGCAATGAACAAGCCTATCTGCTGACGCGGGTCTGGGCCGGCCTGGAGGTGCGGCCGGCGAAGTGGGCGTTGGGCTACCTCCAGTTTATGGACGAGCATGCGCTGGGGCTGCCGGCGAAGTACAAGTCGCCGAACATGCTGGACACATTCGATGCCAGGCAGGCGTTTCTGGAGCTGCGCGCGAAGAACATGCAATTGATTGCCGGGCGGCAGGAACTGCGATATGGCAGCGAGCGGCTGGTGGGGATCAGCGACTGGACCAACGTGAGCCGCACCTGGGACGGGTTTCTGGGGCGGATTGGGGATAAGAACCGGCTGGACGTGTTCAGCACGTCGGTGGTCGCGGTGCATCCGACTTCGCTGGACAAGCATGGCGCTGGTCTGACATTTCACGGCGCAGTGGGAACGTTGGGGACGTGGGTGCCGCATACCGTGGTGCAGCCGTTTCTATACGTGAAGGCGCTGCAGCGGGTGCAGGGAAGGCAGGGGCTGTACGGCACGCAGACGTCCGTGACTCCGGGCGCGGAGGTCGCCTCGACGCTGCCGGGAGGGCTTTCCTTCGATGTGCTGGGGGCGCTGCAACGCGGGAGTTACGCGAACGATTCTGTCAGTGCCGCCGCGGGTTATGCGAAGGTCGGATACACCGCCGGGCGGCTGGGGGGGAAGCCGCGGCTGGGAGTCGAGTACGACTATGCCTCAGGAAATCCGCAGGGAGATCCGGGCAGGGAGGGGACCTTCGATCAGCAGTACCCGAGCAATCACAATGCGTTTGGGCTGACAGACCTATTCGGGTTTCAGAACATCAAACAGGAGAGGATCAATCTGGACTTCGCGCCTACGAAGCACTTTAGCGCGCTGGTTCAGCAGGAGTGGCTGCAGACGGCTTCACGGTTCGACAGTATCTACAACGGCGCGGCGGGAATCGTGATCAAAACTCCGGCGGGAGGATTTCTAAGCGGCGACATCGGGCGCGAGTTCGATGCGTCGGGCAAGTATGCGATCGGCAGCTATCTTCTGGCGCAGGCGGGCGTGGGCCACTTTTCGCCGGGAAGCGCGATGCGGGAGAATACGCACGGCCAGCCGCTGACGCTGGTGTACCTCAGTTTGACGTACCGGTTCAAGCTGAACGCGGAGAACGGAACTCCATAAGCGGGAGTTGGCGGATGGCCGGATTCGGGAGCGATCTCGAAGAAATTCCGGCTGAGTGTCTCATCGCAGGAGCCGGAGTCGGTTGCGGCTCTTCTATGGAGTAGGAAAGGATGCACCCCGTGGCAGAGGAAAAAGATCAAGCGAAGGTGAGCCGGAGGAAGTTTATCGAGGCTGGATCGGCAGTGTTTGTGGCGGCGGCCGGGTTGCAGGCGGCGCAGGGACAGCAGGGTCCGCCGAGCAAGATTTATCCGACGGATACGCATACCGGGGTGAACGAGAGCCAGCCGGGAGATCCGGGAGACACGCTGCTGGACGGGCAGAACCCGGATTCGGTGTGGCCGCCGGTGAGCGACAACGGCGGGCAGCAGCCGTTCAAGTATCCATTTTCGCTGGCGCACAAGCGGGTCGAGGCAGGCGGCTGGACGCGGCAGGTGACGGTGCGCGATCTGCCGGTCTCCAAGCGGATGGCCGGCGTGGAGATGCGGCTGATCTCGGGCGGCATTCGCGAGCTGCACTGGCATGTGGCGTCGGAGTGGGCGCTGATGCTGTATGGCTCAGCGCGGATTACGGCGGTCGACCAGCAGGGACGAGCCTTTATCAGCGATGTGCATGAGGGCGACCTGTGGCTGTTTCCGGGCGGAATTCCGCATTCGATTCAAGGCCTGGGACCGGATGGATGCAAGTTTCTGCTGGTGTTCGCGGATGGAAACTTCAATGAGTTTGGGACGTTCCTGCTGACCGATTTCCTGCACCATACGCCGAAGGAGGTGCTGGCGAAGAACTTCGACGTGCCGGAGTCGACCTTCGACAAGGTGCCGAAGAAGCAGCTGTTCATCTTTCCGCGAGACCTGCCGCGGCCGCTGGCGGAGGAGAAGGCGCAGGTAGAGGAGGGAACCGGGCCGGTGCCGCATCCGTTCGACTTTCGGCCGAGCCAGATGCAGCCGACCAAGATTTCAAAGGGTGGCGAGGTGAGAATCGTCGACCGAAAGAACTTTCCGGCTACCGATGTCGCGGCGGCGATCGTGACGTTGAAGCCGGGCGGGATGCGCGAGCTGCACTGGCATCCGAATGCGGATGAGTGGCAGTACTATGTCAAGGGCAAGGCGAGGATGACGGTGTTCGCGGCGGGCGGCGAGGCCCGGACGATGGACTTCCAAGCTGGCGATGTAGGGTATATCGACATCTCGATGCCGCACTACATCGAGAATACGGGAGACACGGAGGTGGAGTTTGTCGAGGTGTTTCCGATCCCGTTCTATGAGGATATCTCGCTGGCGGAGTGGCTGGCGCATACGCCGTACCGGCTGACGAATGAGCATATCGGGACGGGGGAGGAGTTTCTGGCGAAGATTCCGAAGAAGGAGATGTCGGTGGTGCCGGAGTAGCGGGATGGCGGTGAGACTGTCTGTCGCTTACCACCCCAGCGAGCATAGGCGCTCGCCGGTGCTTCGGTCGAGATGACGGCTCTTTATAGGTGGCTGTACCAATACTGATTCCGCTATCAAGGGGAAGGAAAAAAGAAGCAGCCTTCGCGGGCTGCCTCTTTGTTTTTGTAACGGTGTTAATTGCTTATGCGCCGACGGGCTCGGCAACCTTTACGTTGACGGGGGTGAGCCAGTTGTGGCGGTCGGGTTTCAAGCCGTGGAGGATGCCGAAATACTCGTCGTGCAGGGCTTTGGTGATGGGCCCCATGGAGCCGTCGCCGATGAGGATGCGATCGACGGAGTGGAGATGGGTGACCTCGACGGCGGTGCCGGTAAAAAAGGCTTCGTCGCAGATGTAGAGGAGCTCGCGGGGCATGGCCTGCTCGACGACCTCGATGCCGAGCTGCTTGGCGAGGGTGAGGATGGAGCCTCGGGTGATGCCATTGAGCACGGAGTTGGCAAGCGGCGCGGTGTAGAGAACGCCGCCGCGGACCAGGAAGAGATTTTCGCCGGAGCCTTCGGAGAGGTAGCCGTTGACATCGAGGGCGATGCCTTCGGAGTAGCCGTTGATCTCGGCTTCCATGCGGATGAGCTGCGAGTTCATGTAGTTGGCGCCGGCCTTGGCGAGCGAGGGCATGGTGTTGGGGGCGAGGCGCGACCAGGAGGAGACGCAGACGTCGGCGCCGTGGTTGCCGGGGACGTATTTGCCCCAGGGGAAGTTGGCGATGTAGATCTCGACGGGCGATGTGAGGGGATTGACGCCCATCTCGCCGTAGCCGCGGAAGGCGATGGGACGGATGTAGCAGGGGGCGACGCCGTTGGCTTCGACGACATCGACGACGGCGGCGGAGAGCTGCTCGGCGGTGTAGGGCAGGGGCATGCGGTAGATCTTGGCGGAGTCGACGAGGCGGGCCATGTGCTCGGGGAGGCGGAAGATGCCGGCGGTGCTTCCAGCCGAACCGCTGCCGGGCTGGGCGTAGCAGCGAATGCCTTCAAAGACCGAGGAGCCGTAGTGGACCACGTGAGACATGACGTGAATCTGCGCCTGGTCCCAGGGGACGAGTTTTCCGTTGTGCCAGATGTGATTGGTGGACTGAATCTGCATGCGTGCGCTCCTGATGATGAAGACAATTATAGCGAGTTGGATGGGAGGAGATTGGGCTTACGCAGGAATGGATGATTTGAGGAGCTGCCGCATCTCCTGCTCGAGCCTTGCGGTCCAGTCGGCGGGGGATGCGTCTTCGGGTAGGGTGACGATGGGGCCGTGGCGGACTTCGAGGCGACCGGAGCGAAACCAGTGAGTTTTGCGGGAGCTGAGGGCCTGAAGTCCGACGAGGGCGAGGGGCAGGACGGGGACGCGGGACTGCACGGCGAGCAGGCCGATGCCCTGACGGAAGGGCGCCATCTCTTCGCCGTGGCTGCGCGTTCCTTCGGGAAAGAGGAGAACCGAGTAGCCGCGGTCGAGCGCCTCGCCGGCATGGGCAAAGCTGCGGCGAAAGCCTTGCAGGCGGGGCAGAGGGAAGACGTTGAAGAGCGCGAGGAGAAGCCAGTAGGCGGCGGGCGCGAAGAGGTCTTCGAGCAATGTGCGCTGGCCGCGTCCGGAACGGAAGTTGAGCAGCATCTCGCCGGACATGGCGATGGCGATATGGCGACGCAGACGCGCGGGCAGGGCGTAGAGGATCAGCGGGCCGTCCAGAATGGTGACGTGGTTGGCGACGATCAGGAAGGGGCCGGGTGGGATGGCGGCTTTGCGTTCTGCGTGATCGTGTTTCGCGTGATTGTGTTTCAGGACGCGAGGAGCGAGCAGAAGAGCGATCAGGGGGCGTATGACGGCTTCGAGGAAGGCGATGCGTAGAAGCTGCACCGGCACGGTCCAGGGCCAGCGGGGATAGATGTGGGGCTCGGCCGGTGTTGGTTGATGGGGAGAGGGTGATTGCGCGGGAACCGGCATGGCAGCTGGCGAAGCTTCCATGAGAGAGGCGCTCGATGGTTCGCGCGCTGCGATGGCTTTCCTGAGTTCGCCGAGCGTGGAGATGCCGGCGATCTGCTCTTCCTCGAGCTCGATGCCCATGCGCTGCTCGATGGCGGAGGCCAACTGCACTCGCCCGAGGCTGTCCAGATACAGGTCTTCGGAGAGGCGGAGAGTGTCGCTCTTTTGCGCGGTTTCAACTCCTGTGATCTCGGCGATCAAGGCAATCAGAGCATCTTGTCGGTCTGGACTTATGCTGCGATGTTGCAGGGCGGCGCAGGCCCAGTTCCTGATCGTGCGGCGCAGCAGTTTGCCGGTGGAGGTGTAGGGAAATTCGAGCTCGGGCCAACGGAGGGTGCGACGGATCTGCTGGTAATCGGTGAGGAATCGATTGGCGGCGAGGACTGCCTGCTGCAGGGCCGTGTCGTCGCCGGAGAAGAGGACGACGCAGACCGGCTCGACGTTGCCGGCAATCTCGCAGGGGACCACGGCGCAAGCTCGCATGCCGGGCTGGCGGAGCATCGCCGATTCGAGATCGGAGGGATGGAGGTTGAGGCCGCTGGAGGTGACGATGGCGTCGCCTTTGCGGCCGAGAAAGCGGAAGTCGCCGGAGGCGTTCTGCTCGGCGAGGTCGCCGGTGGCCAGCCACTCGTCTTCGCGGGGCTGCATGCGGCCGTGCTGCCAGGTGGCGCTTGAGACCATGTCGCCGCGCACCAGGATTTCGCCGGTGTCGCCGAGCCGGACTTCGCGGCCGGGCAGGGCTTTGCCGATGCTGCCCTGGCCGATGCGAAAGGGGTGATTGAGCGTGACCAGGGCGGCGGTCTCGGTCATGCCGTAGCCCTGAATCAGAGCGAAGCCGAGCTGGTTCCAGAAGCGCTCCAGCTCCGTGGGCAGGGAGGCGCCGCCGGAGATGACGGCCCAGAACTTGAGTCCGAAGGCTCGATGGATGCGGCGGAATCGCCACCAGCGTTTAAGGATGGAGAGGTTGGCGGCGCGGTTGATCTCGTCGGCAAGCGGCGGGACGGATCGCAGGA
Organism: Edaphobacter sp.; assembly: GCA_965277335.1. Taxonomy (GTDB): domain Bacteria; phylum Acidobacteriota; class Terriglobia; order Terriglobales; family Acidobacteriaceae; genus Edaphobacter. The sequence continues at coordinate 16,074 of CBDICJ010000005.1, forward strand.
GGTGAGTGCGCAGAAGGCCGAGCACACGCGGCACGGCAATGAGCACGGAGATGCGCTCGCGGCGAATGAGGTCGATGGTGCGCGCGGGTTCCAGATTGTCGGTAAAGTGCAGCTCCGCCGCGAGCAGAGCCGGTACCCAAAGTCCCATGAACTGTCCGAAGACGTGGCTGAGCGGGAGGGTGTGGAGAAAGCGCAGCGGATGGACCCAGCGCTCGTACTTGCGATACTTCGCGATCTCGGATTCGACCGGTCGCAGACTGGCGAGGACGTTGCGGTGAGTGTGGACGATGCCCTTGGGTTCGGAGGTGGTTCCGGAGGTGAAGACGATCTGGAAGGGGGTGTCTTCGTGCACGGATGCGTCGACAGAGAAGTTCGCTTGCGCCGGCAAGGATGTTGCTAGTTCGGAAAGCGTTATTCTGGGGACTTCGGCGCCCATGCTGCGTAAGAGAGTGGCGTCCCCGAGGATGAGGCGGGGAGCGACTTCGGCGAGGACGCGGTGCGCGAACTCTGGGGAACCCGCGGCGTCGAGGGGAACGGCGAGGACGCCGCGCAACAGGCAGCCGAAGAAGGCGCCGATCCACTCCGCGGAGTTTTCGCCCCAGAGCACGACGCGCTCTCCAGGGCGTATCGTGCGGCGGTCGAGTTCGGCAGCGAAACGCCCGGCAAGCTGGGCCAGGTCGCCGTAGCTGGTGGCGTAACGTCGTACGCCGCGATGCGAGACGATCGCCGTTTCCGTGGCGTGAGTGCGGAAGTCTTCGACGAGGCTGGCGAGATGCGTTCTCACCTTATGTGGGATGCAGCGAGGTGCGTTGGGAAAAAGATGCGAAGAGATAGCAATCGTGCGGGAGCTTCGCGGGTTAGCTGCAAGCCCGAGCATGGGAGAATGGGATGTGATATTTCAACCCCATGCGGTGAATTTTTCTGTGCTGGAGCACTCGGCGTATGTGCGGTTCTCCGTGCTGGCACTGAGCTCTATCTTTTTTTTGGTCGATCCGTTTGCGGCGCTGCCGACGTTTCTTGCGGTGACCGCGGGGGCGGATACGGCAAAGCGCAGAAAGATGGCGTGGAAGGCTTCGGTGACGGCGCTGGTGGTGCTGAGCGCGTTCGCGGTGGCGGGGCAGTACATCTTCCGGATGTTCGGGATTACGCTGCCGGCGTTCGAGATTGCGGGCGGGGTGATTCTACTGCTGATTGGGCTGGACATGCTGGAGGCGAAGCGGTCGCCTACGCAGGAGTCGAGCGAAGAGACGACCGAGGCGGCGCTGAAGGAGGATGCGGGCATCGTGCCGTTGGGGATTCCGATGCTGGCGGGGCCGGGTTCCATTACGAGCGTGATGGTGCTGGTGGGGCAGGCGCAGACGAAGTGGCAGATGGCGGCGATCCTGGTGTCGATCTTTGTGACGGCGGCGATCTGCTATCTGGTGCTGGGGAACTCAGACCGGGTGGCGAGGGCGATGGGAGATACGGGAGTGAGAATTCTGGTGCGCATCATGGGGCTGCTGCTGGTGGCGCTGGCGGTGCAGTATTTTGTGAATGGGCTGGTGGACCTGGGCGTGATCGCCAGACCGTAGAAGATTCTGTCCTGCCGGACGGGCCCGCTACGCACGGGGCGCCCACTTCGTGGGGTGTATACCTTTTCGGGTGGGCCTCCCGTTGGTCGGCGGGAAAATCGTGCCGAGCATCGCGAGGCCCCATGCCTTTCATCCTGGCAACACAAGGTATACAAGTCACGAAGTGACCGCCCCACGCGCAGTGGGCCCGTCCGGCAGGACAGAGTCTTCGTCTCTAATGAACGAGGAATGCGGAGATGGCGACGACGATGCCGGCGACTCCCAGGGTAAGGCCGAGCAAGAAGTACGCGCGTTTGCGGGTAAAGAGCGTGATCGAGCAGAGGACGACGGCGATCTGGAGCAGAGCTTCGCCAAGATCGTAGCGGCTGGCCTTGGCTTCGGCGCGATTGACCTCCCGCTCGAAATCGCGGGCCTTCTCCTGCTCCTCGGCGAGATCGGACTTCCATTTCTCGATGTGGGCCTTGTACTCGGCGGTCTTCGCGCTTGCGACTGCGGCGTTGGTATTGGGTTCGATGCCGAGGAGGTCGAGGGTGACCGAGAGATTGTCCATGCGAATCTTCTTGGCCTGGTACTCGTTCCATTGGTCTCCGGCGCGGGACTGCATGAGGACAGCCTCGGTATGGGTGCGGTGGCCGAGAACGGTGACCATGGCGACAAGGACGGCGAGAATGGAGATGCCCAGAGAGATCGTCTTGAGGGACTCTTCGCCGGACTCTCCGGACTCCTTCATCTGATTGGCGAATTCCTGGACTTCGTTGGCTTCCATGGGGGTTCATTCTAGCTGCCGGATGAGCCTGTGCGCTGCACAAATTCGATGATGGGCTGCCAATAGGCAAGGGTTGGGCGGGCGTATGGTTCGTTGTGCGTGAAGCCTGCCGGCTGGATGAGTTCGACGGAGTGCCTGGAGCGGGCTTTGGCGGCGGATTCGATCTGCTGGGCCATGGCGGCGGGGAAGAGCTCGTCGGCGTCGCCGTGGACGAGCAGCAGGGGGAGTGAGATGTCGGCGATGGTGCGATGGGTCTGCCAGATATCCGGCAGCAGGGTTGAGAGCGCGGCGGGCACAATGGATGCCGCGGCCAAGCGTAGAGAGGTGAAGGCTTGGCACAGGATCAGTCCGGCGGGCGGTGGGGAGAGATGCGAGGCAACCTCGGCAGCGATTCCGGTGCCGAGGGAGAAGCCGAGGAGATGAATGGGGACGGGTTCGGGCAGGAGGGAGAGGAGGGTTGCGTAGGCGGCGTGAGCATCCTGGTGCAGGTTGCGCGGCGTGGTGACGCCGGTGCTTTTGCCGTAGCCGGAGTAGTGGAAGATGAGAGAGGCGATGTCGTGCTCGAGCAGCAGACTTTGGGCGGATTGCCAGTAGGTGAGGCGGTCGCCGATGCCATGGAAGAGGAGAATGGCTGCGGAGGGAGTAGCGGGGGTGGCGAAGACGGCTTCGAGGGAGCGATTGTTTTGGGGGATGGTGATGGGCTGGTGAGACGGAGCGTGCAGAGGTGTTTTGGAGCCGTTTTGCCTTGCTGCCAGGAGGCGATCACGGAGGCGGTCACGGGTTTGGATGGCGCTTTTGGTGGCCGAGATGAGGATGCGAAAGCGTTGATCCGGGAAAAGGGCATGGCTTGGCCTTCGGGGTGTGGCGTCTTTGCTGGACGAAAGTGGGTTTTCTACAGAAAGAATAGTTTATTAACAGGTTTTGGGGTTGCGCGAAGGCGTCGTCGCTGATAGTCTCGGGAAGTCGCAAAAGAGGCAGCCGGCCAGAGACGCAGTGAAGGCTTAACAGCTTGCACGGATACGGAAAGCAGGGTACTCTAGGTGAGTAGCAGGAAAGATTGCTTCGCACCTTGGCTCTTGTGGTTGAGAGGGCGGTAACAAGGGAAGACGGAGCGCAGTCCAAGCGTTTGATCGCGGTTGAGAGCCTAAGGCCTACCGGCAATCCAAACCCAAGCCACTGCAGTTGATTGAAATGTATCCAGATGGATGTAGGAGCTGAGTGCTCCGCGCTTGTTTTTCGATGCAGGCGTTACGGTGTTTTGATATTGCGCTGCGAACGATGCGTCGGCTTTTTGAGGGGCTTCTCGATCTGAGGAGAGGAATTAACAAAAAAGTTGACAGAAGTCATCATAGTTGATATTCTTAGAAAGTTCGCTAAAACGTCACGCGCTGTTGACGGGTCTCTTGACAGGCTGAAGTAAAGCCGAAAAGAAGTAGAACAAGAGACGGTTTAGGCAGGCGGCAAGACGGATATAAAACAGCGCATCAAGTTCGAGGACACAAATCTGGCGTATGCCGATTTTGTCCTTGATCCAAAGCTGCCCGCTAAGGCGGAGGCAGTTCGGATCTTTGACAACATAGTTGAACGTGCCAGTCGTGAGATGATACGAAATTTGGTTTAGTCATTCTCACTAGTTATAAACCTCCGGTCTTTCGAGCACCGGGGGCGCTTGATCCATCCCGACCCCTGTCGTTGGATGGCAAGCAAACCAAGATTAAACGAGAGTTTGATCCTGGCTCAGAATCAACGCTGGCGGCGTGCCTAACACATGCAAGTTGCACGAGAAAGGGGAGCAATCCCTGAGTAAAGTGGCGCACGGGTGAGTAACACGTGACTAACCTACCTCCGAATGGGGAATAACTGAGAGAAATCTTAGCTAATACCGCATAATACCTACGGGTCAAAGCAGCAATGCGTTTGGAGAGGGGGTCGCGGTCGATTAGTTAGTTGGCAGGGTAATGGCCTACCAAGACGATGATCGATATCCGGCCTGAGAGGGCGCACGGACACACTGGAACTGAAACACGGTCCAGACTCCTACGGGAGGCAGCAGTGGGGAATTTTGCGCAATGGGGGAAACCCTGACGCAGCAACGCCGCGTGGAGGATGAAATATCTTGGTATGTAAACTCCTTTCGATGGGGAAGATAATGACGGTACCCATAGAAGAAGCCCCGGCTAACTTCGTGCCAGCAGCCGCGGTAATACGAGGGGGGCAAGCGTTGTTCGGATTTATTGGGCGTAAAGGGTGCGTAGGCGGTTTGACAAGTCTTATGTGAAATCTATGGGCTCAACCCATAGTCTGCATGAGAAACTGTCGGGCTTGAGTATGGGAGAGGTGAGTGGAATTTCCGGTGTAGCGGTGAAATGCGTAGATATCGGAAGGAACACCTGTGGCGAAAGCGGCTCACTGGACCATAACTGACGCTGATGCACGAAAGCTAGGGGAGCAAACAGGATTAGATACCCTGGTAGTCCTAGCCCTAAACGATGATTGTTTGATGTGGCAGGTACCCAATCCTGCCGTGTCGAAGCTAACGCGATAAACAATCCGCCTGGGGAGTACGGTCGCAAGGCTGAAACTCAAAGGAATTGACGGGGGCCCGCACAAGCGGTGGAGCATGTGGTTTAATTCGACGCAACGCGAAGAACCTTACCTGGGCTCGAAATGCACAAGAATCCGGCAGAAACGTCGGCGCCTAGCAATAGGCTTGTGTATAGGTGCTGCATGGCTGTCGTCAGCTCGTGTCGTGAGATGTTGGGTTAAGTCCCGCAACGAGCGCAACCCTTATCTTCAGTTGCTACCATTTAGTTGAGCACTCTGACGAAACCGCCTCGGATAACGGGGAGGAAGGTGGGGATGACGTCAAGTCCTCATGGCCTTTATGTCCAGGGCTACACACGTGCTACAATGGCCGGTACAAACCGCTGCAACCCCGCGAGGGTGAGCTAATCGGAAAAAGCCGGCCTCAGTTCGGATTGGAGTCTGCAACTCGACTCCATGAAGCTGGAATCGCTAGTAATCGTGGATCAGCATGCCACGGTGAATACGTTCCCGGGCCTTGTACACACCGCCCGTCACATCACGAAAGTGGGTTGCACTAGAAGTCGGTGCGCTAACCGCAAGGGAGCAGCCGCCCAAGGTGTAATTCATGATTGGGGTGAAGTCGTAACAAGGTAGCCGTAGGAGAACCTGCGGCTGGATCACCTCCTTTCTAAAGAGAACCTCTCGGCATATTTCAACGCCCTGCGATGGCAGGCGGCTCTGGTCTTAGGATCATCCGAGTTGAAGTAGAGTCGAGTACCGTCTGGATTTGCTTCGGCAGATTTGCTCTTCGGAGTCCAGATGAGCCTGAACTAGACCCTCTTTATCTCGTACTCTGTCAACACCGATGGTCCTTGGCGGCGTAGCTGCCATGCACGTTCAACTGTGTCCTCGAAACCTTTCGAGAAAACCAGCTAGTAGCTTCTAGCCGTTAGCTTTTAGCTAAATGCTAGAAGCTACGCGCAGGGCTGCTACTTCGGGCCTGTAGCTCAGTTGGTTAGAGCGCACCCCTGATAAGGGTGAGGTCGGTAGTTCGAATCTACCCAGGCCCACCACCTTTATCACGACTGCCGGTAGTATTGGTAGCCATGGGGCTGTAGCTCAGTTGGGAGAGCACCTGCTTTGCAAGCAGGGGGTCAACGGTTCGATCCCGTTCAGCTCCACCATCCTTCTCGATCGGCATGTTCGACCTAGGAATTAAGCAATGTCTGCTTAAGGTTGAGTCTCTCCGGCTGCATACGCCGAGAGGTTGAACCTTGAGCAGGAATGCTCAAGCCGCCTGAGGGCGCGAAGCGTCAACGTAGCAACATGGCACGCTTCATGATTTTTGACAACTGAATAGATTGGGTAAATATAACTACAAGGCTGAGCAGCTAGCTTTCAGGTTGTCTCTGAGTGCGACGCTGTCGTCAGTATTGAGTGTCTTTAGAATAATTTTCGTGTTACCGGCGGAGATCTCGCACGTTGAGATTGAAGCTGTACGACACAGGCGTGGACTATATCAAACGTAGATTGCTCTAGGTTGCAGAGGTTTTCACTCTGCTGCGTGAGAGTAAATTCTATGGTCAAGCTACTAAGGGCGCACGGTGGATGCCTTGGCAGAAACAGGCGATGAAGGACGCGGCAAGCTGCGATAAGCTTCGGGGAGCGGCACACACGCGTTGATCCGGAGATTTCCGAATGGGGAAACCCACCTAGGCAAAACCTAGGTATGTCCCACTGAATTCATAGGTGGGAACAGGCGAACGGAGGGAAGTGAACCATCTCAGTACCTCCAGGAGGAGAAAGAAACCTCGATTCCGATAGTAGTGGCGAGCGAAATCGGAACAGCCCAAACCCGTTGCATCAAGGTGTATCGGGGGTTGTAGGGCCTGCAAAAGTAGAGTTACCAATCTGGTTGCTAGCTGAATCTTCTGGAAAGGAGATCCAAAGAGGGTGACAGACCCGTAGGCGAAAGCGATCCAGACTCGAAGCAGGTACCTGAGTAAGGCGGGGCACGAGAAACCCTGCTTGAATCCACGGGGACCATCCCGTAAGGCTAAATACTCGTTTCTGACCGATAGTGAACCAGTACCGTGAGGGAAAGGCGAAAAGCACCCCATTGAGGGGAGTGAAAAGTACCTGAAACCGTGTGCCTACAAGCAGTGGGAGGACTATGGCCGTAAGGCAATGTCTGACCGCGTGCCTATTGCATAATGAGCCGGCTAGTTATTCTTGTCAGCAAGGTTAAGCGTGAGCGAGCCGCAGCGAAAGCGAGTCTGAATAGGGCGATAAGTTGGCAGGAATAGACGCGAAGCGGGATGATCTACCCTTGGCCAGGTTGAAGGTGAGGTAACACTCACTGGAGGACCGAACCGGTGTTTGTTGAAAAAAGCTCGGATGAGCTGAGGGTAGGGGTGAAAGGCTAATCAAATTCCGTTATAGCTCGTTCTCTCCGAAATAGCTTTAGGGCTAGCGTCGGGTGATTTGGATTGGTGGTAGAGACATGGATGGACTAGGGGGCTTTCCGGCTTACTGAATCCAATCAAACTTCGAATGCCAATTACAACCAGCCCGGCAGTCAGACTGTGGGGGCTAAGCTTCACAGTCGAGAGGAAAACAGTCCAGACCGCCTGCTAAGGTCCCAAAATTACAGTTAAGTGGGAAAGGAAGTCGGAACGCTCAGACAGCCAGGAGGTTGGCTTAGAAGCAGCCATCCTTTAAAGAAAGCGTAATAGCTCACTGGTCAAGCGGTCCGGTGCCGACAATACAACGGGGCTAAAACTGTATACCGAAGCAGCGGATGCACATCTTTTAGGTGTGCGTGGTAGGAGAGCATTCTGTCGTGGATGAAGCGTAACTGGGAAGATACGTGGACATTACAGAAGAGACCCTGCCGGCATAAGTAGCGATAATGAAGGTGAGAACCCTTCACGCCGAAAGTCTAAGGTTTCCTGAGGAAGGTTAATCCGCTCAGGGTTAGGCGGTCCCTAAGCTGAGGCCGAGAGGCGTAAGCGATGGAAATCCGGTTAATATTCCGGACCTCCCAAGATCTCGTTATCACGATGGGGTGACGCAGAAGGATAAGCAGGGCCTCCTATGGCTATGGGGCTCGATACGCGTAAGCTGGATTCTCCAGGCAAATCCGGAGAGTCTTAACAGTGAGGCGTAAAGCAGTAAGCCGAATGGCTGAAAGCTGCTGATTTCATGCTGCCAAGAAAAACCTCTAAGGAGAGGAATTGGGAACCGTACCACAAACCGACACAGGTAGACGAGGAGAATATCCAAAGGCGCTCGAGTGAAAGCTTGTTAAGGAACTCGGCAAATTAGACCCGTAACTTCGGGAGAAGGGTCGCCACTAGGGTGCAAGCTCTATGTGGCCGCAGTGAAACGCGAACGGCGACTGTTTAACAAAAACACAGGTCTCTGCAAAGTCAAAAACGACGTATAGGGGCTGACTCCTGCCCGGTGCTGGAAGGTTAAAGGGAGAGGTTAGGGCGCAAGCTCGAAGCTTTGAACTGAAGCCCCAGTGAACGGCGGCCGTAACTATAACGGTCCTAAGGTAGCGAAATTCCTTGTCGGGTAAGTTCCGACCTGCACGAATGGAGTAACGATCGTTCGACTGTCTTAACGAGTTGCTCGGCGAACTTGTAGTACCGGTGAAGATGCCGGTTACCCGCAGCTAGACGAAAAGACCCCGTGCACCTTTACTATACTTTTACTATGAGTTACGGCCATTGCTGCGCAGGATAGGTGGGAGGCTTTGAAACCGGACTTTTGGGTTCGGTGGAGCCAACGGTGAGATACCACCCTGCGATTGTTGTGATTCTAACCTGCTCCCCTGATCGGGGAGAGGGACATAGTAAGACGGGTAGTTTGACTGGGGCGGTCGCCTCCTAAATTGTAACGGAGGCGCGCGAAGCTACACTCAGGTCGTTTGGAAATCGACCGTCGAGTGCAAAGGCATAAGTGTGGTTAACTGCGAGACCTACAAGTCGAGCAGATGCGAAAGCAGGCCTTAGTGATCCGGTGGTTCTGTATGGAAGGGCCATCGCTCAACGGATAAAAGGTACGCCGGGGATAACAGGCTGATCGAAGCCAAGAGTTCATATCGACGCTTCGGTTTGGCACCTCGATGTCGGCTCATCACATCCTGGAGCTGTAGAAGGTTCCAAGGGTTCGGCTGTTCGCCGATTAAAGTGGTACGTGAGCTGGGTTCAGAACGTCGCGAGACAGTTCGGTCTCTATCTGCTGTGGGCGTAGGAGATTTGAAGAGGGCTGTCCTTAGTACGAGAGGACCGGGATGGACGAACCTCTTGTGTTCCAGTTGTCCTGCCAAGGGCACGGCTGGGTAGCGAAGTTCGGTTGTGATAACCGCTGAATGCATATAAGCGGGAAGCACGCTCTAAGATGAGATCTCCCAACCCAAAAGGGAAATGAAGGGCCCTAGAAGACCACTAGGTTGATAGGCTGGAGGTTGAAGCGCAGTAATGCGTGTAGCTTACCAGTACTAATCGCCCGTTCGGCTTGTCCATAGAATTTACTCTGCGCAGTGATAGTACGATCTTTCGAGATCATGTCCACTGTTCTGGAGTCATTCAATACAAGCTTTGTAGTTATAGAGATATAACTAAATACGTTTTGGTAAATGTCTGCTCAATCTATTCAGTTGTGAAAGATCGCGAAGCGCGAGATTTCTTTGACATACGAGGTGCAGAAGCAGATCCTTTGCAGAAAACGCTCAGGATTTCGGCTTCAGGCGTAAACGCCTTCAATGCGCCTCAAGTTTGCCGGTGAGTTTACCGCGAGGGTCACACCCGTTCCCATCCCGAACACGGAAGTTAAGCCTCGTTGGGCCGATGGTACTGCACGCGTAAGTGTGTGGGAGATTAGGTGATCGCCGGCATAATCCAGAAGCCCCATCCTTCCGAGGATGGGGCTTTTTGCTTGGCTCTGTCGCGCAACGCCACCTGCATTCCGGTGGCGGCTTCTTTGCAATCGACCTCGCTCGTGTCAGCCGATCAGGAGTCAAGCATCGGCACACGTTTGATAGAAGGCGGTCTATGAGTTACTTGCATCTTTAAGGAGATGCGACGAATTCGGGTGGATTCAACCAGCGTTGCGTCGATCGGGTACCAGCCCAGCAGGCGGGAGCTTGACATCGAATTTCGAGCGAGTGGCGAGGTGTACCGCTACTTCAACGTGCCGAGCGAAGAGTATGCGGCCTTGATAGCCGCCGAGTCGAAGGGAACATATCTGAACCAGGTGTTCAAACCCCGGGCATATCGCTACATCGTCGTTTCCGAGCGAAAGAGCGCGCGAGGATAAATGGGCAAAGCGCTGAATCTTGCAGCTTGTAGTGACCCCCCCTGCTTGCGGTGAAACTTCGAAGTCTGCCATTGCGGTAACAGAAGCCGTTGTCAGTCCCGTCCTGCGCAAGCTGTGGCTGGCCGTGACCGGGCTCAAGCCGACTCCGCGGGCGATCCGCCTCCAACGCAACCGGCGAGGTGCAAAAATCCTTTCTTCTTGGGTGTGAACCTATTTCACTTTGCATCTGCTCTGGGTTCATTGCAGTGAGTGGATAAGCGTTGCCGATAGGAATCGACAGATGGAGCGGCGGCGGATTAAGCCGCTGGCAGCTAGCGGAGGCGCGCTCCTCGTCGGAGGCTTGCTGATGTTCCCGGCAAGTAAATTCTGATTGTGACGGTTGAGAGGGCGACACGCGTTCTACTTTTTCAAATGGCTGTAATCGTCTGTTCTCCGCTCCTTCACGCAGTCTGCATATCTTCATTTGTGACCCATATTAGATACCAAGGCCCTGACCTTGGCAGACCGTTCCGCGCCGCTGAGCAGACTCACACTGGCGATCACTTTCCTACCACTTGGAGGCTCCTCATGATTTGCAGACGTGCCCGATGGGCGATGGCGGCGCTGTGGCTAACCTGCTGCTGGCCGGCGATGGCCCAAAGCGGCAGAGGCACAGTAACGGGCACGGTAAGTGACCAGCAGGGAGGCACGTTGCAGGGCGCGCTTGTGACCCTGAACCCAGGCGGCGCGAGCGTGCAGACGAACTCGACCGGGCAGTACACGATTACAGGGCTGCAGGCGCCGGCGTCGTACAAGGTGTCGGTGACCTACGCGGGCTTTGCGGATGCCACCCAGCAGCACGATTTCAAGCCTGGAGAGACCGACAAGATGGACTTCAGCCTGTCGGTGGCGTCCCACTCCGAGGCGGTTCAGGTGTATGCCGCTCGGCAAGGCGGCGAGATCGAGGCCATCAACCGCACCTTCAATGCGGATAACGTCATCAACGTGCTGCCGGCGGACGTGATTACGAGCCTGCCGAACGCCAACGTCGCCGACGCGATCGGGCGGCTGCCGAGCGTCTCGGTGGAGCGTGACGAGGGCGAGGCGAAGTACGTGCAGGTTCGCGGCACGGAGCCGCGACTGACGCATACGACGCTCGATGGAGTGACGATCGCCTCGCCCGAGGCGGTGCGCCAGATCAAGCTGGACCTGATTCCGGCGGACCTGGTGGAGTCGGTGCAGATCAACAAGACGCTGCTCGCCAATCAGGAGGGCGACGGCATCGGCGGGCAGGTCGACCTGCGCACCAAGAGCGCGGAGTCGAGACCGACAGTGGCGCTCGAAGGCATCGGCGGATATACCCCGATCATCGGCGGCCGGGCGCAGTGGATGATCGACGGCACGGTGGGCAGGCGATTCCTGAGCGGAGGCAAGCTGGGTGCGCTTATCGGGCTCACCTACGACTACAACGGACGCGGCATCAACGACGTGGAGCCCGGCCCGGCGCTTCGCGGGACCTACGATCTGCGCGACTACTTCTACTACCGCAGCCGGCGCGGCCTGGCGGGCACGCTCGACTACCGGTTCAACGACACCTCCAGCATCTACCTGAAGGGTCTGTATTCGTACTTCCAGAACTTTGGCGAAGACAGCATCTACAGCCCGACCATCCAAAACACGCAGCTCGACGCTTCCGGCGACCAGATCAATTACGGCTTCGTCTCAGCCTTGCAGGGTGATGGGCATGGAACCATCAGCTTCCAGCAGTTGCTGCGGCGGCCGGTGCAGGACATCGGAGGTGCGCAACTGGGTGGCCACTCGATCATCAAACAGTCGGTGCTGGCCTGGGATCTCGACGCCTCGGTGGCTCGTACCCGGGATGACGGTTACTCGGACGCTTCCTTCAGTCCGTCATCGGCGAACATGAGTAATCCGTTGAACAATATCGCCTACAGAATCAATGTGAATAATCCACTCGTGCCGCTGATCCAGGTGCAGAATGGCGTTAACCTCCACGACCCCGGCCACCTGTTCCTCAACAACATCAACCGGCAGTACACCTACAGCCCCGAGGTCGATCTCGGATTCGGCGCTTCGCTGCTGACGCCATATACGCTGGCCGGCCATGCGAGCACATTTGAGTTCGGTGGCCGCTTCCGCAACGAGCATAAGTTCGAAAATCAGGATACGCGCAACTTCGTTCCCACGGCTGGCGATCCGGAAGACCCGTCTCTGGCGCAGGCTAACTTCCTCAGCTCCTTCAAAGACCCCGGATATTACGGCGGCAACTATGGCCCCTACGGACCGGGAGTCGACTTCAACAAGGTATCCGCCTTCAACGCAGTTGTGGATGCCGGCGTGGCGGGAGGAGATGTGATTGGCAACTCCTTCAACCAGTTGGAAAAGGTAAGCGCCGGGTACCTGATGAATACCATCAACTTCGATAGATTCCGGTTCATCGTCGGAGTCCGGTTCGAGGCGACCAGCGAGAACAACACGGGATACGACGGAGCGGGTAGTTCAGGCCAGACGGGAACAACGCCGATCAAGGCGCAGAGCTCGTACCTCGACGTGCTGCCGAGCGCCTCGCTGCGATATGCGCTGACGCCGTCTTCGGGAATCCGCATCGTCTACGGCCGTGGGCTCTCGCGTCCGGACTTCCAGGACTTGATTCCATTTACCAGCCCTCCCAGCCCGGGCAACGGACGGATCAACGAGAGCCGGGGAAACCCGAACCTCAAGGCAGAGTACGCGGACGATATCGACCTGCTATACGATAACAATCTTCGCTCCGTCGGTCTGGTGCAGGCGGGTTTCTTTTACAAAAACCTGCAGAACCCGATCATTCAGACGACGACGCAGATACCCGGCAACATCTTCCTGACGCAATCGCTCAATGCGGGAAGCGCGTACATCTACGGCTTTGAGCTTGCCTATCAGCAGCACCTGACATTCCTTCCCGGGCCGCTGAATGGAATCGGCGTCGCGGCCAACTACGGCTACACGGCATCGCAGGCGACCCTCCCGCCGTACATCGATCCTTCGGTGCTGCAGCCGGGACAGATCAGCGGACCCAATCGCGGACCTGGGGGATCGACTCCGCCGCTGCTGCGCCAGGCGCCGAATACGTTCAACTTCAGCCCGACCTACGATAAGCGCGGCTTCTCGATCAGGATGGGGCTGGAGTACAACCAGGCCAATATCTCCTCTTATCAGTACGACGACGCCAACTCCGGGCCGATCCAGGTCGGCGGCGACGGCGGCGGCCTGCACGGGCCGAATGGTGACACCTACTTCTACTCTCACCTGCAGATCGATGTGCAGGCTGGTTACAAGCTGCCGAAGGGATTCTCGGCGATCGCCTATGGATTGAATCTGAACAATGAGGTCTTCGGGTTCTATAACGGAGATCCCAGCTTTCCCATCCAGCGGGAGTTTTACAGGCAGACGTTCGGCGGCGGCCTGCGGTGGTCCCCGACCCGGGAGCGATAACTCCGTAGGTCAGAGTGGAGAAAATGGTATCAATGGGGTTAGGTCTTCCGCCTCGCGGATGGAATTCCTCGCCGGCCAACTCACCTTTCTCGGCGTCGGCCTGACCTTCACCGCGCATGGCACGACCTATCCCGCCGTCGGACCGGTACTTTGTACGGACCCCGCTGACGCTGCTGACGACTTCATCTTCAAGGCAGGGACCTTCAGCCTGCACGACCCCACGGAACGGGAGGCATCCCCTATAGCTTTACCATCACTCCCGAGTTCCCGGTGACGCCCGCGGTTCCCGAGCCGCCCTCTTCCCCACCGGCCTCGTGGGCTTCTTCAATCTCATCGGAAAGCGCCATCTGTCCAACTCTTCGCTCTAAATTTTTACCCGTCCGCTTTCCCACATTTCCACCTTCCTCCACAGGGATTCAGCCCTCCCGCCCCTTGTCCTTCCCGCCTGTCGCGCCTACCCTCGACTGAGTGCCGTTACCTCGCGGAGTAGACCCGCGAACTGCGCGCCGTTTCGCGGAAATCCACAGGAAAAACCCCGACTTTTGTCGTGTTGTCGCGTGAACCCCCCATGAACAGGGTATTCGCGCAGCTAACACAACATGTTGTGCTTTATACTTGACACACCCTATAGAGGGCGTTATTTTCACGACTGCAACACACCAAAGATTCCGTTTGTTCTTGCCTTCTCCTCGCTTGTCTAACGCCGAAGCCTCCCCAGCACGGCATCCACTGCCAGCGTCGGCAGCGAAAAAGAAGCCCCAAAACACGGCCCCGGCTCACCGCAGGCAATGAGCCAAAAGTTAGGTTTTTTCATCAAATTAGAAGGAGTTTCATTCATGGCGACCACCTCCAATCAGACCCAGACAAGCACTCAGACCGGCACCCCAGCCGGAGTATCTACCGGCGCAGGCGCAGCCTCCCCCTTGCGCGCCGCGGGCCTGAAATTCGATCGTCATTTCACCCGCCCCGGCGTCTCCCCTTACGACGAGATCGTCTGGGAGCTGCGCGACGCCGTCATCCAGGACTTCAAGGGCAAGATCATCTTCGAGCAGAAGAATGTCGAGGTGCCCGCCGACTGGTCCATGACCGCGACCAACATCGTTGCCAGCAAATATCTCCACGGCCTGATCGGAACTGCCGAGCGTGAGTCCGGCGTTCGGGCGCTCATCACCCGCGTCGCCGAGTCCATCCGCGATTGGGGCATTGCCGCTGGCTACTTTGCCACCCCGCAGGACGCCGACACCTTCTACGCCGAGCTCGCCCACCTGCTGCTCAACCAGAAGGTCGCCTTCAACTCGCCCGTGTGGTTCAACGTCGGCTGCGACCGCCTCGAGCCCAACTCCGACGCCCAGAACTGGCATTGGAACCCCGCCACCGGCCCAAATGGCGGTCAGGTCGAGTTCTCCGTCACCGGCTACCGCAAACCCCAGTGCTCCGCCTGCTTCATCAACTCCGTCCAGGACTCGCTTGACTCCATTCTCACCCTCGCCAAGACCGAAGGCATGCTCTTCAAGTGGGGTTCGGGCGCAGGCTCGAACCTGTCCAACATCCGCGGCTCCATGGAGACTCTCTCCGGCGGCGGCACCGCGTCCGGTCCTTTGAGCTTCATGCGGGGCTTCGACGCCTTCGCCGGCGTCATCAAGTCCGGCGGCAAGACGCGCCGGGCCGCCAAGATGGTGATCCTCAATGTCGACCACCCCGACATCGAAGACTTCATCCAGTGCAAGGTCAACGAGGAGAAGAAAGCCTGGCATCTCGTTCAGGCCGGATACGACGGCAGCGGCCCCGACTCCGAGGCCTACAGCAGCATCTTCTTCCAGAACGCCAATAACTCTGTCCGCGTCACCGACGAGTTCATGCGCGCGATCGAGTCCGATGGCAGCTTCACCACCCGCACCGTCAAGGAGCGCACCCCGGTCCACGAATTCAAGGCCCGCGACCTCATGCACACCCTCGCCGAAGCCACCTGGCAGTGCGGCGACCCCGGCATGCAGTTCGACACCACCATCAACCGCTGGCACACCAGCAAGAACTCCGGCCGCATCAACGCCTCGAACCCCTGCAGCGAATACATGTTCCTCGACGACTCCGCCTGCAACCTCGCCAGCTTCAACCTGCTGAAGTTTCTCACTCCCGGCGGCCAGTTCGACATCCCCAGCTACCGCCACGCCATCGAGATCGTCACCACCGCCATGGAAATCATCGTCGACTCCGCCGGCTACCCCACCGAGATGATCGCGAAGAACTCGCACGACTACCGCCCGCTCGGCCTCGGCTACGCCAACCTGGGCGCGCTCCTGATGGCCTTCGGTCTCCCCTACGATTCGGACGCGGGGAGAGACTTCGCCGCCACCCTCACCTCCATCCTCTGCGGCGACGCCTACTGGCAGTCCTCCCGCATCGCCGAATCCTGCCCCGCCCTCGGCGCCGCCACCCCGCTCACCCAGCAGGCCCACATAGCAGGAGGAGCCTGCCCCGGCTTCTACGTCAACCGCGAGCATTTCCTCGATGTCGTCCGCATGCACCGCGCCGAAGTCAACAATATCGGCAAGTCCAAAAACTCCTCTGAACCTTTCTTCGTCCCCCAGCTCGACAGCCTCATCGAAGCCAGCCGCCACGCCTGGGACGGCGCTCTCAACCACGGCGAACGCCACGGCTACCGCAACTCCCAGGTCACCGTCCTCGCTCCCACCGGCACCATCGGCTTCATGATGGACTGCGACACCACCGGCATCGAGCCCGACCTCGCCCTGGTCAAATACAAGAAGCTCGTCGGCGGCGGCATGATCAAGATCGTCAACAACACCGTCCCCTCCGCCCTGATCAAGCTCGGCTACTCCGAGGCGCAGGTCAACGCCATCGTCAGCTACATCGACGCTACCGGCACCATCGAAGGCGCGCCCGCCATCAAGCCCGAGCACCTGGCTGTTTTTGATTGTTCCTTCAAGCCCTCCAAGGGAACCCGCAGCATCTCCTACATGGGCCACATCAAGATGATGGGCGCGACGCAACCCTTCCTCTCCGGAGCCATCTCCAAGACCGTCAACCTCCCGCAAGATTGCTCAGTCGACGACATCGCCGAAGCCTACATGGAGAGCTGGCGCCAGGGCCTCAAAGCCGTCGCCATTTACCGCGACAACTCCAAAGGCACCCAGCCCCTCAACGTCACCGCGCAAACCGATGCCGACAAGAAGGGAACTCGCGGCGCCCACGCCCTAGCAGCTCAAGTCCCGCCCATCGCCGCAGGCTCTATCGAGATTGAAGAAGCCGTAGCCGCCGCAAAGGCAGCCGCCAACGCCGCCACCCAGGCCGCCCAGGAGAAGATCGCCGCCCTCGAAACCCAGCTCCGCCACATCGCCGAAGCCGCCCTCCAGAACTCCGACTCCGTCGACGCCACCTCGCCGCCCCGCGCCGTCCGTCATCGCCTCCCCGCCGAGCGCGCCAGCGTCACCCACAAATTCGGCCTCTCCGGACACGAGGGCTACATCACCGTCGGCCTCTATCCGAACGGCCAGCCCGGCGAAATCTTCATCCGCATGGCCAAAGAAGGCTCCACCGTCTCCGGCCTCATGGACTCCTTCGCCACCGCCGTCTCGCTCGCCCTCCAGCACGGCGTCCCGCTCAAGGTCCTCTGCGAAAAGTTCGCCCACACCCGCTTCGAGCCCTCCGGCTGGACCGGCAACGAGCAGATCGGCTACGCCAAGTCGATCATGGACTATATCTTCCGCTGGATCCAGATTCGCTTCCTCTCCGGACACCAGCTCGACCTCTTCGCCGGCCTCACCCCGCAGGGCCAGAGGCAGCCGCAGGGCCACAGCATCCCCGTAGAAGGCACCGTCAACGCCCCAGGCAACCACATCATCCCCAGCCTCACCGCCTCCAGCTCCTCGGCCGCCATCCCAAGCGAGGCGCAAGACGCACAGTCGAGGGCCCCCCGTATTTCGCCTTCCTTCGACGCGCTGCAAGCCTACCAGGAGAACGAATACGCCGACCGCACCCCACCCCAGCAGGGAATCGCCCCGGAGCCATCGGCGACCATAGCCCAAGACCTCAGTGCCCGCAGCGGCCTTACGAACAACGGACAACGGACAACGGACAACTTCCCCGAGGATCGGGGAATCTACCACGCCGCCGACGCCATGAAGTCCATGTACGACATGGGCGACGCCCCCTCCTGCGCCACCTGCGGAGCCATCATGACCCGCAGCGGCTCCTGCTACCGCTGCATGTCCTGCGGCAACACAAGCGGCTGCAGCTAGAAGATGAGTGAAAGCCGTCTGAAGATCGCGATAGCAATGATCATTGCTGTATTTGCATTGCAAGCAAAAGCGACAATGATCATTGTGATCTATACCCCTGATGGCTTTTGGCTCGCAGCAGATAGCTATCGCTCACGAGGTGGGAAGCACGTGGCTGACGTGTGTAAAATTCATCAAACGCGTTTCGGCCTTTTGGCAAAAAGTGGTGAATCACAGGGAGATGCAGGAATAGAAACGACTTACTCCACTGACAAGGAGGTTGAAGACCTTTTAGCCTCTGCCCATGATTTAGCTAGCTTTCAATTTGAGCTCAGATTGAAATTTAAGCGAGACATTGATGAGGAACTGGCCATTCTCGTCGATGATCCATCAATCACGTGGCAGAATATCGAGGAAAAAGAAATGAGGGAGCCTATTCCTAGACCGCTGGTTCCAAAACTCACGAGGATGGTCATCTTGTTCGACATGAGAGATCCGAAGGGTAGTGGAAAAATCCTGATGGTGCGCCCTCAAAGCCACGAGGGATCTTTGCTCCGAGGGGGCCACCTACATAAATTTTTCAAATACTGGGCTCCGTCAGTGGCGGGCTGGCATCCCGCTGAGGATATCGAGGAAGAGATTGCGCCAGGAGTAAGACCGACGGTATCACCCTCAATTCATGAGTTCTCTTTTCTCACCCGATATGACAAACCTGACGACTGGGTTCGCGCACACCCCAAACAGGCTTTACTTGAGATGCTCGACAAAGCACATCGGGAGGAGCCAGAATCAGTCGGTCCTCCGTACACAATGGTTCACGTTGTTCAGAGAAAGACGAAGCTTCCCAAAGTCAAATGGGTCGCTAAAGGTGTATGTCCAAAGTGGACAGAAGAAACCTACAAAGAGGGTACTCTGTTCCAGCGTCGAGATGAGATGAGAAGAGCACAGCCTTAGTTCAAACCCGTTCGTGGCCCATACATAATCCTCAATCCATACCTCGGGTGCCCCATTCATGCATTGTCATCGCATGAGTGGGCATTCGCGCTCCAGCGCGAACCGTTTTCCTCCCCCATCAAATAAAATCCCGCCATGCCTCTAGGTCTAGAACGCCGGCAGAACACAGGCCAACTCCACTTCATCATCTTCAGTTGTCATCATCGTCTTCCTTACCTCGAGACCCCGGACCCCAAAGACATACTGCGCCAGGTCATCGAGCGGACCCGCCGCTCCCACCACCTCTCCCTCTACACCGGGTGCCGGGTGCCCCATCCTTCGCGCTTTTGCGAAGGGTGGGATCGTATACCCTCGTAATCACCATGCCGACGGGGCTTAAACGTTATCAGGAAGCCAAGCAATTCCACTTCATCACCTTCAGCTGCTATCACCGTAAACCTCTGCTGCTCAGACCGGAGGCAAAGGATATCTTCGAGCAGGTTTTTGAGCAGGTAAGATCACGCCACACTCTGGCGGTGGCCGGATACGTGTTGATGCCCGAACATGTTCATCTCCTCGTTGACGAGCCTCCCGTCACCCCCTTGGCTACTGTCCTCCAGGTTCTCAAGCAAACAACATCGAGGCACCTCAAGGCCGCGAATGAGCAGCATCTCTGGCAGACGCGATATTACGACTTCAATGTCTCCAGCCATGCCAAATATCTGGAGAAGCTGCGATACATCCACCGCAACCCGGTGCGCCGCGGTCTCGTCGATCGACCGGAAGATTACCCATGGAGCAGCTTTCGACGCTACGCTCTTCGTGAATCAGGTGTCGTTACGATAGAGGCTGAATAGGTAGCCGTGATCCCACCCTTCGCAAAGGCGCGAAGGATGGGGCACCCTGCACCCGTACCCGGCGGGTGGCCCATACACATCCAACCCACACCTCGGATGCCCCAATCATGCAGTCTCATCGCAAGAATGGGCATTCGCGCTCCAGCGCGAACCGTCTCCCTCCCCATCAACAAAAATCCCACCATGCCGGGTGCCCCATCCTTCGCGCTTTTGCGAAGGGTGGGATCGTATACCCTCGTAATCACCATGCCGACGGGGCTCAAACGTTATCAGGAAGCCAAGCAATTCCACTTCGTCACATTCAGCTGCTATCACCGTAAGCCTCTGCTGCTCAGACCGGAGGCAAAGGATATCTTCGAGCAGGTTTTTGAGCAGGTAAGATCACGCCACACTCTGGCGGTGGCCGGACACGTGTTGATGCCCGAACACGTTCATCTCCTGGTTGACGAACCTCCCGTCACACCCTTGGCTACTGTCCTCCAGGTTCTCAAGCAAACAACATCGAGGCGCCTCAAAGGCGCAAATCAACAGCATCTCTGGCAGACGCGATATTACGACTTCAACGTTTCCAGTCATGCCAAATATCTGGAGAAGCTGCGATACATCCACCGCAACCCGGTGCGCCGCGGTCTCGTGGAGAAACCGGAAGATTACCCATGGAGCAGCTTCCGACGCTACGCTCTACGTGAATCAGGTGTTGTTACGATAGAGGCTGAATAGACAGCCGTGATCCCACCCTTCGCAAAGGCGCGAAGGATGAGGCACCCGCTTCTGGCTACGGCCGGCTGTCCCACAGGACCCGCTGAAGCTCATCGCTCAAGGCTGTACACTTGCACCAGACTATGCCCGCCATCCACTCAGGCCGCTTCACCACCCGCATCGAAGGCTCCTTCGTCGTCTTCCTCATCGGCTTCCGCATCAATCGCCTCTTCGCCTTTAGCAAGTGGCTCCCCGTAGCCAAAGCCATGGGCCCCATGCTCCGGGAGCTTTACGCCAACCCCGAACTCGGCTTCCTCGGCGGCTTCTCCTCCGTCTACTGGCCTGGCATCATGGTCACCCAGTACTGGCGCAGCTTCGACCACCTCGTCGGCTACGCCCAGTCCCGTACCGCCGCGCACCTGCCCGCCTGGAAGGCCTTCAACCAGAGCGTAGGCAACGACGGCTCCGTCGGCATCTGGCACGAGTCCTTCCAGGTCGCCCCCGGCCACTACGAGTCCATCTACGCCAACATGCCCCGCTTCGGCCTCGCCCTCGCCGGCACGCACCAATCCGCCACCGGACACCTCCACGACGCCCGCTCCCGCATGAACCCCGAGACCCCGCCCCCACCCGCGTGACCACAGCCAAAGACACTCCCGGGCGCCGGGCGCTTCCTATCGAACCAGCCACGCATCGGTTGCCTCATATCTCGATTCTGAGATGTGAGCCTTCGAGCGAAGCTCGAACCGAAACCGAATTGTCGCTTACATGACGGTAAACGTCACCGGCGTCGACCTCACGTACGCGCCCTTGGAATCCACCTCAATCACGACAGCGGTATGCGATCCGCTAGCCAGCGTGGTGCTCGCGCTCAAGGTCGATCCGTTGTAGTTGCCGATCTTGTTGCCGTCGATCCAGAGCTCCAGATGGTTCACCGAACCGCTCGCACCCGTGCCCGCCGCCGCGAACTCAACCGGCGACGAGACGGTCTGCCCCGTCGTGGGCGAGCAGACGTTGACGCCGGGCGAGCTCGGAGCCGCGCACGGTCCTGCATTCGAAGCGACGGTGAACGTCACCGGCGTCGACTTCACATACGCGCCGTTTGAGTCCACCTCGATCACGGTCGTGGAGTGCGATCCGTTCGCCAGCGTCGTGCTCGCGTTCAACGTCGATCCGGTGTAATTGCCGACCTTGTTGCCGTCGATCCAGAGCTCCAGATGGTTCACCGAACCGCTCGCGCCCGTGCCTGCGGCGGTGAACGTCACCGACGACGAGACGGTCTGCCCTGCCGTCGGCGAACACACGTTCACCCCCGGAGAATCTGGCGCAGCACACGCACCTCCAGATTTCGCGGTCGTGGTGGCGCTGCGCGTAACTCCGTTGGCCTCTACCTCGATCGCCGTAATCTGCGTCCCTGCCGGCAGAGTCAACGTAGCGTCGAACTCATCCGAGAACACCTGATACATCTTCATTCCGTTAGCCCATACTTCGATGTGCCGCACCGGCTGCGTCTGCGCGCGCGCGGTGCCGCGAACCGTCACCGTATTGCCACTCTGGGTCGCCGAGCAGAAGGTCACCCCCGGGGTGCTCGGATACGCGCAGTCGCCCTGCACGTAATCGTTCAGCACCTCGTACAGGTAATTATTGTAGGTGTCGCTTGTCGCCCTGAGGTTCGTCGCGGTCAGCCCGATCCGATTTGTACTGTCATAGAACCCGATGCCGATCAGACCCGGTCCGCCCGGCAGCGAAGCATCGGTGCCTTGGCGAGTGAAGGTCCGATCTCCGTTTCCGGAATAGGCCGTAAGGCCCTGAAAACTGGTGAGCACGATGTCGGGATTGCCGTCACCGTTCAGATCGGTCACGCCGATATCCGTCGTGTAGGTTGTGTCCAGCGTGCTCGCCGTGAACCTCCCATCGCCGTTCGAGTAGTACAGCGAGATCGGAAGGTCGGTACAGCAATTCTCGGACAGCTGGGTTGCCCACGCAATCAGGTCGCTCCTGCCGTCCAGGTCGAGGTCGGCGGCCAGAAGATTACCGAATCCGGCAGGCAGACTGCCGGCTTCATTCTTCGCGGAAAAGACACCGTTGGCGGTGTTCAGCGCGCTCCATACCGTGTTTTGCTGCTGATTCGCATCGCCCTGTTCGACCCACGCCAGATCGGGCCGCCCATCCGCATTGAAGTCGCCGACCTCCAGTTTTACAGTGGTAAACCCGGACGGTGGCGTGTCGAGTTGAACCTGCTGCTGGGTAAAGTTGCCTTTGCCGTCATTGAACAGGAGAGTGAGCTTGCCGGTGAGATCGAGCGCGGCAAGATCCTGCGTGTTGTTGCCGTCGAAATCGGCTTCCACCAGTGCGCCGAAGTTGCTCGCCGCCAGTTGGATCGTCACCGGATTGGCGAAGGTGCCATCGCCGTGACCGTAGAGCAGCGACAAGGCGCCGGAGGAGGAGAGCACGGCGACGTCGAGATGACCATCCCCGTTGAAATCGGAGATGGCGAAGTCGGCAAACGATGTCTGCGTCGGAGCAATCGGAAGCTGGACGGGAGCATTGAGGCCCGTCCCGTTGTCGAGGTAGAGATACAGAGCAAACCGTACCGTGCATGTGATGCCCGAAGCCGTGCTCGTACAGACATAGTAGGTATCGGGCACGAGTACATCGGCCAGACCATCTTCGTTGAAGTCCGCGGAGTGAGCATTCGGCGCTTTCACGTAGTCTGGATCGTTCTTGGGGGTGGGATACTGCTGGAATTGGAATTCGGTTTGCGATAAGGCAGGCAGGACGGACAGAATCGCCGCCGCAATGGGAACCAGGAAACGGCAGATGCGCATTTGGATAACCCTCAACGAGCGCGAAACAACTGGCGCATATGAGATAACTCTGCTCGCGTTGGCGTTGCCTAGAATCGATTAAAACTCTTCGCGCAAATCACTTATTCCGGTGTAGCCTTGTCATTCAACAGATAGCAGCAGCCCTCGGTCACCAAGGAGAGCGCGGCGCGTCTCCTTCGCCGACCGGTCAGGTTCTTTCGGATCATGCTTTTCCTTTCGCTCCGGGTCTATGAAATGTATGCAACACACGGCTCCCAAAGCAGTACGCAACCTGTTGCCCTTTGCTCTGCTCTTTGCCTCTTGTTTTGTGTCGGTAGCGCAGCAGCAGAAAGAGGAGCGCGCGATCGATTCCCAGCGTCCGCTGCAGGTCGATCTGCTTGCCCCTCTCGACGTTTCCAAGCTCAAACCCGGCGCTCCGATCTTCGCCAAAACCCGCGCTGAATGGGAGGCTGCGTCGTGCCACATACGCACAGGAGCAAGCATCTCCGGTCACGTGGTCGAAGTGAAGCCTCGCTCCCAGCAAAACAAAGGGTCGAGCCTTACCGTCCTCTTCGACACCGCGGGATGCGAAGGCCATTCTTCTCACCTTTTCTTCAATCTCTACGCCGTCATTATCTATCCCCAGATCCACCAGGGCTACGCCATGGCTGATTACGGGACCTTCGGCTCAGTATCGATGACGCCGCACTTCGGGGGAGGGGGAGGAGGCGCAGCCCAAACGGCGGCTATTTCCACAAATTATTCCCAGAATATAGCCGTGATCGTGCCCGGAGAGTCTCTCAAATTGCCCAAGGTCATCCAGGCCGGCCAGGTATTCGGGCAGAAAAACCTGTTGCTCGCCGTGGGAACCGGCGCCGACGGCGGATCGATCCTTTCCTCGCCGAAGGGCAACCTCCGCATCGAGAGCGGAGCCCAGTTCGTCCTCATGCCCAGGCCGGTCCTATCTCCCGCGATGGTCGCCGAGGTCGCTTCCGCGAAGTCTCCTTCTACACTGTCTGGGCCAACAAAAATTCTGGAGCCGGTGAAGATTGTGCCGCTGCCTCCGCCGCCAAAGCCGGAGATCGATCAGACGGAGATCTGTTCCTCCTCGTGCAATGTCATCTCCTCCTCGCAGGAGACCGCCCCAACCGCCCCCGAAACTGCTTCGATCCTTCCCGTGGCTCGCTTCGGCTACATCCCGCACGAAAAAGCGGAGTACGACGCCCTCAACTACGAAGCCACGCTCTCTTTTCTGGACGCCGACAGCCTGCTCTTTACCTTCGACCTGCATCAGCTTCGCCACCGATATCCGGATGGGTTTCGAACAGAATCCATGAGATTGGTTCGCGCTGTTTTGGTGGACCCCTCCAATCATCAAATAAAGCGCATCTCCGATTGGCAAGTGCAGGGCATAGGTCAGTACCTCTGGCCCATGAGCGATGGAAGAATCCTGGTCCACATTGGCCACATGCTTTACCTGATGAACTCCCATCTGGAACCGCTTCGGTCTATCTCAGTCCCCGTCAGTTGGTTTTTATCTCTCTATCGCCAGACGGAACCCACATCGCTGTCGGGTCCTTGCACGAACGCCATACGCGCGACCTGCACGAGCTGATCGCCGAAGCGCTTCATAGCGAACCCGAAGAGGACATCGACCTGCAACTCTTTGACGAGAACTTCAAACTCCTCACTTCCTCTTACCAAAGCACATCTCTTCCGCCGCCTGTGCTTTCCAGCTCCGGGCAGATCGGTATCCACTCCATCGGTCACAATCGCTGGCGGATTACCGAATACACATGGAACGGAACCGATCGTGTCGTCGCTACAGTGCAGTCCGCATGCCGGCCGGGTATGTCAACTCCGCTGCCCCAGGGATTGTTCCTCGTGGGCTGCAGCGCGTCCCCCCTGCAAAATTGGTACCGCATGCTCCGCTACAACGGACATCCCGTTCTGGTGGATCGCGGCTCATCGCGCGAGATCGAGCAAGCCGCTTCCAGCAGCAACGAGAAGCAGTTCGCCGTGCGCGTGGTCGATACCGAACACAGCAAAGCAAATGGAGATTTCTTCCACAGAGGCGATCTCCTCGATCAGAAGATCTCCGTCTACCGTGCCGCGGACGGCAAGCGCCTGTTCGAAACCACAGCGGACCCCTCTCTGGCTCAGCAGTCCTACGCTCTTTCACCCTCCGGCAACCAGCTTGCCGTCTTGTCGGACGGACGTATCTCGTTCTACAGAATGTTTCCAGCCATAGGAGAAACAAACCTTGGCGCCAGGTAGTGGTTCGCTGCCGAATCTTTATTGCCGGGCCGTAGATACTTTGTGGGCAAACAAACCACCGTCACCGCCGCTGTGAGAGCTGAACCAGGCAGACTCCATCCCATACACTCTTGCCCGAATTCTTCGGCGGCTCCTGGCTGAGTGCGATCACGCCGACGTTCTTCGGCTCCAGGTGGAAGTGAAGCTCCAGGTAAGCGCGAACCAGGGTTGCGCGAGCGCGAGAACGAAGCAGTTGGTCCGCCGCGGATCCTGCCTGGGAATATCCTTCCACAATGAAGGGTGTCGAGTAGAGGCCCTGCAGGCTTGCTACCGTTTGATCGATCTGGCTTCGCCCTTCCGGCGAGAGAACTTCCTTGCCGTTTGCATCCATCGCAAACAGGTCAGAGGCAGCCAGCCATTGGCGGCGCTCGGAAAGTTTTTTGAAGAGCTCGCCGTCGCGATACTGGCTCACCGGCAGATGATTCAGGTCATCGTACCCGCGCTTCTTGAAGAAACCCCGGAAGAAGAACTCCTGTTTGAGCGCAGCGGTGTCATCGGCGAGGTTTCCTGTCGCCTGATTGATGTTGGTGAGGGTCTGCTGAAGGTTCGCGCCGGCGTCTTCCCCGTACTGATCTTCGGCAAAGGCGCGGGTCACCGTTCGGTTCACATTCTGCGACGTCTGGTTGAGCTGCTGTGCGGCGCCGTTTGCGTTGTTCAACGTCTGTTGCGCCTTTGCGAAGAGCTGGCGGGACTGGAAGTCCTGGAGAAGATCGTTCACCCGCACCGTTGCCGCGTTCAGGTTGTCGGTTGCCTGGCGGCCGGTCACAACGACATGCTTTACATTGTCCGCGGTCGCGGGATCTTCCAGCAGCACGCCGGCGGTCCCGCGACCGCGACGGATGTCCGTCACAATCCCGTTTGTGTTGTCGACAGTGGTCGTGACCGCCTGAAGCGCGCCATCCAGCCTTCCGCGAACCTCGACCATCGTCTTGTTTGCCTCGGTGATCACGCCCGAAGCCTGTTCCAGCACCTTGGATATCTGGAACGGCTCTTTGCTCCGCAAGGTGCTGTTTTCCTTCGCTGCAGGCGATTGATCGTCCCCTTCATGGATGAGGAGATACTTGTCTCCTACGATGCCTTCGGTCTCGACGGTGACGATCGAGTCGTCGCGAATCAGGCCGTGGAGGCGATCGTCGACCTGAATCTTCAAGCGAAACTTCGACGATGGCTTGGAAGGAATCTCGATGGCTTGCACCTGGCCTCCATCCAAGCCATCCACCCGCACCTTCGCCCCCTTGGCAATGCCATCCACATTGGCGAACTCCGTGTAGATCTGAAGATGGCGCCGGAACGCCTTGTGCTGGTTGCCGATCAGGAAAAGACCGGTAGCCAGCAGGGCCGCTGCAGCCGTGAGGAAGATCCCAACGAAGACATTCGTTTTATTCATGTTATCCATGTGCCTACCCAATCAGTCGTTTGACGACCTCGTTGTCGCTCTTCGAGAGCTCGTCGAAGGTGCCGAGTCCGGCCAGCTTTCCCTCGTCGAATACGGCAAACCGATCGCCGATTCGATGAGCGCCTCCAACGTCGTGAGTCACAATCACCATGGTTGTCTTCCGCTTCTCCTTCACCTGAAGCAGGAGGTCGTCGATCTCGGTAGACGTGATGCGATCCAATCCGCTATTCGGTTCGTCCGCCAGCAGAATTTCAGGCTGCAAAACCAGAGCGCGAGCCAGCCCAGCCCGCTTGAGCATGCCGCCCGAAAGCTCTACAGGCATCTTGTTCCCGTCCTTCTCCAGACCGACCTGCTGTAGCACGTCCTTGATCGCGGCTTCAATCTTTCCCTCGTCCTTGGTCTTGCTCAAACGCCTGAGCGGTAAAGCCAGGTTGTCGTGCAGCGTGAAAGAATCGAACAGCGCCGCGTTCTGAAACATGTACCCCATCTTTCGGCGTACGCGGGACAGCCCGTCTTCCTTGAGCGGTTCTATGTCCTCTCCCTGGATGAGCACCTTGCCGGAGTCGGCTTTGAGCAGCCCAATCGTGAGCTTGAGGGTGACACTCTTGCCGGTCCCGCTTCGGCCCAAAATGCAAAGCACCTCGCCGGGAGCAACCGAAAAGGACACGTCGCTGAGGATCGGCCGCCCGTTGAACGCCTTCGAAACACCTTCAAACGCGATCGATTGGTCGGTGTTCTTTTCACCGTTGCTGCTGTTCTTTTCACCATTGCTGCTGTTTTTTTCATCGGGAGACTCGCTCATATCGCTTGATCCGGAAAGAAGAAGAAGATGCACTTCACCAGAATGACGTCCGCCAGGATGATGACGAGCGAGGAGATGACGACGCTGTTCGTGGACGCGCGCCGAACCCCGTCCGACCCCTCGTTGGTGGTGTAGCCGAAGAAGCAGGAGATGGTGCTGATTAAAAATCCGAACACGGCCGTCTTGAAGGTCGGCGGGAGGAAATTCGCGATGGCCAGCCCGTCGAAGGCGCGGCTGAGATACAGCTGCCAGCTCAGGTGGGAGACGAAATGCTCCGAGACGAAACCGCCAACCAGGCCGGCGAAATCCATAAACAGCGTAAGCAGGGGAAGCACCAGCGTGCATGCGGCGATGCGCGTGACCACCAGAAGCTTGAAGGAGTCGACGGAGAGGGATTCGATCGCGTCGATCTGTTCGGTCGCTCGCATATTCGCAAGCTGTGCTCCGATGCCGGCTCCGACCCGTCCGGCCACGAGAAGTCCGGCAACCAGCGGGCCGATCTCGTTGAAGAACGCCTCAGATTGAAAGACGGGAATCTCAGCCGCAGCGCCGAACTGCACCAGGGTGCTTCGGGTATGCAGGGTCATCACCACACCTAAAGCGAATCCGGACGCGAGGATGAGGGACAGGGAATCGATCCCAATCTCCTGAACCTGGCGCACGAACATCTCAAACTCCAGGGGCGGCCGGAAGACGTCCCGAATCGCCTTGATCCCAAAGACGGTAACTTCGCCGATCCTGCCAAACACCTCCGCCAGAAACGACATACTGAACTCCTCTAAAAATCTGTCTGAACTAGTGGTTTCTTGCCGCACGGCGTAGTGGAGAGATCCCCGTCTTTTACCTTTGTCGCGCAATTCAAATGTCTGCACCGCCGATGCTTATCCAGCCGTCGGCCTTGTCTCATTCTGATTCTGAACGACATCGGGTACGCACTACTGAAGGAGTTCCACCTCGACTCGCAGCAAGGGAGACGAAACGTTTGCAATTCGCGGGACTCCCGTGAGTCTGATTGGATTCTGAAGACCTGACAAAAGCTTCTTGTAATCTCGAAGCATGTTCATCGCGCAAAACCGGTTTTGCAAGCGCCTTGCTCGGCTTAGACACAGTGCTGCGTCCTGTACCGGAGGCTCTACCGAGTCAGGCCCACGCTTGACAAAAGTCGACTCCATAGCTGAGAAGTAGCTGGATTCATAACCCAGGCTGCGCCTGACCTGTCCACAAACGGAATGACGTCCAACGCGCAAGTCCGAGGTCAAAGTCCCTGTTTCGAAGAATTTGCGCAACTTTGACGGGGGAGGGGGTACATGGCCGCGACCGGCTTACCGCCAAGCCTCAGACCACCGTTCGCCGCCGCATGGCATCTGTCTTCCAAACCGAACGGCCAAAGCTGGAATCGCCAGGACCGGAATAGCCAGAACCGGAATAGAAAGGAGCAAAACTTATGCCAAACTCTCCCGATCCCCTCTTCACCGAAGACGAGGCCCAATCTCCACCCATGGAACCGCCTGTGGATGTAGATGGGGAGTACCAGGTCTCGGCCCACACCACCATCAAAGAACTGCGCCTGCTCTTCGGCCCGCATTTCGCTCCCGGCTATGGCGACCAGGATCTTATGGGCGAACTGCTCGGTCGCGGCGGGTATGCCAGCCTCGATGAATACCTGAACCGCCACCACCTCTCCGACCTCCAGACCGGAAATTAGCTCCAGCCACTCGGCAGGCAAGCGGGCCGGCGCGCGAAGTTTGTTGAACGGATCAACAGATGTGGCGTCGCAACAGGGCTTATCGTTCGCCTGGAAGATAACGCAGGTGCGGGTGCGGACATCGTACTCTCCATGAGTCAAGGCTCAGAGAAGAGGAAACGATCATGGCAAAACAAGCACACATGGATGCGGCGAAGCACCACACAGAGGCAGCGGGACATCACATCAACGCAGCTACGAAACACGATACGGGGAACCACGAGGATGCTCATAAGCACTCCGAGCAGGCCCATGCTTCCTCCACGGCGGCTCATGGCAAGTCGACCGATGCCCATGCGAAGTCCGCGGCATCCAGCAAGAAATAATGAGTGAGTAGACCATAAGGAAATACGAGGGGCCGCGGTATCTGCCGCGGCCCTTTTTCCCTGCAAAAGACGATTCGAATGGTCTGTCTCCCCAAAAGGGCGATCACCTGCTACCATATTCTGTGTGAGGCGAAGTATCGCCCCAAATCAGGAGCATCAAAATGGCAAGTGGAACAGTGAAATGGTTTAACGACGCAAAAGGTTTTGGCTTTATCACCCCGGAAGATGGTGGCGAGGATCTCTTCGCGCATTACTCGGCAATCAACTCCAGCGGCTTCAAATCCCTGCAGGAAGGCCAGCGCGTCACCTTCGACATCACGACAGGTCCTAAAGGCAAACAGGCTGCAAACATCCAGCCTGCCTAAATTCACGCTCTTCAAGGGCAACTAACTCAATCCCATACAAACTAAGGAGCTGCATTCGGCGTTCGTGCGTCGGTGCGGCTCCTTTCGTTTGTGCCCCTCTCCGAAACTGCCTGCCGCGGGAGAAATACAACTATCGAGCCATTCAGAACCACGCATGGTACTGCTAAGGTTCTGTCACTGCCCTCGGCAGGAGGCTCACCCCATGAAACACCTTTCTAGAATCTGCGTAGCTTTGGCACTTTCGTACACTACGCTTGCAGTCGCCGCCAATAGCCCCACCGCCATACTTCCCGACAACATTGTTCTATGCCAGCCCAATTCAGGGTGCTTCAACAAAACTCTCTTCGGGCGCAGCTATAAGGTTCTCAGTACGCCTCGCTTCCTCGTTATGGTGTCCGTTTCGCGGGAAGCGGGCTACACGCGTGCCGATGTCAGCATCTCGAACAACAGCGGTTTGCCCCTCAATCTGACGCCCGACGACTTCCGCATCGAGGTGCTCAGTCCCAAGCCCAAGATCCTCTCCTACATCTCCCCCACCGACCTGAAGAACATCCCTCTCTCCCCGGCAATTCCGGCCTTGCCAACGGAGAACACCAGCGCGGCGACCACCTCCTCCCCCCGCCTGCTCGTGGCATCTGCCCCCCAGACCTCCAGTATCGACGAACTCTATACCGGGGCGAAGAGAAGGGAAGTCCTGCAAGAGGCGTACGATAAAGCGGTAGCCCAGCAGCATCTGGCGGCTGCCTCCATTGCCCCCGATCAGACCGCGCGAGGTCGTGTCTACTTTCAAAGCGATAAGCACACCCAGGCGATCGACATCGTGCTTCCGATTGCGGGTCTCGTCTTCGAGTTCCCCTATGAGATGAGCCGCTGATCCCGAAATGCTGGCAGCGTCGCAGCAGCCGAACGAGGCGCATTCCCCGGTCTTTGTTTGTCCAGATACTCTGGAGTTGTCCGCAGCCATTGCAAACCTGTTGAACAGCCGGGGATCATGCGGGTGCATTTCGGTTTTGTCCAATGAGATTTACTCGCCTCCGCCGCAACTTACCAGCCTCACTCGCGTCCTAGCTGTAAGCAGCACTATGGAGAAGTCGCGATGAAGAAAGTCCTTCTTACCGCCGCCTGCGGTCTTTTGTTTGCCGCGGGCATTGCACAAGCTCAAGTCGTCGTCCGCATTGGGCCTCCTCCTCCGCGCCCGTACGAAAGGATCCCTCCGCCTCCCCCGAACCATCCGGGTTGGGCATGGCATGACGGCTATCAGCGTTGGGATGGCCGCCGCTACGTCTGGGTTCCCGGATATTATGTCGCCCCGCCTCGGCCCCGCGCACGTTGGGTAGATGGCCGCTGGATCCGCAGAGGTGGCGGCTATGTCTGGCATGAGGGCTACTGGCGCTAGCCGATACGCATCCTTGAGGGACCGGCCCTTTCGCGACCGCCAAGGTATCATCGTTCTATGAACGCTGAGAACGCTGAGAACGCTGAGACCGCTGAAGCCCGCGCTAAGAACATCAAAGTCCTCATCTTCGACGTTGACGGTGTCTTGACCGATGGCCAGATCTTCGTGATTCCCAATGCTGACGGCCACGGCACCGAGGCGAAAGGCTTCGCCGCACATGACGGACTCGGTATCTCCCTGGGCCGTCTGGGCGGCCTCCGCATCGGCATCATCACCAAACGCCAGTCACAGACCGTCGCTATCCGCGCCAAAGATCTCAAGCTGGAGTTCGTCTATCAGGGGCAGGCCCACAAGATGCACGCGATTGACGATATCCTCGCCAAAACCGGTCACAGCCTGGAGGAACTGGCCTACGTCGGGGACGACATCATCGACCTTCCGGTGATGCGCCAGTGCGGCCTTTCCGTCGCGACCGCCAATGCCCGCCAGCAGGTCAAGGCCGCCGCTCACTACATCACACCCAACGCCGGTGGCTTCGGAGCCGGCCGCGATGCCATCGACTTCATTCTGTCCTCGCAGGGCACACTCGACAAAGTCATCGAGCAGTACCTGAACGAATCCAATAGCGCAGCCGCCTCCTCCGATGTCGGCCAAGGCAACATGTAAGTTCCGGGAATCGCGATATTACAGTCCAATAGTCTGGCTTCCGTTGCGAAGAATTGCGCCACGGGAGTTTGCCGCGCAGCGGCGAATAAAACACGAATGGAAAGGAGCTACAATCAGCGCATGCCGCTGGAAGTTCCTCCATCCCTCGCCTGGGCGC
This sequence comes from Edaphobacter sp., assembly GCA_965277335.1. Taxonomy (GTDB): domain Bacteria; phylum Acidobacteriota; class Terriglobia; order Terriglobales; family Acidobacteriaceae; genus Edaphobacter. The sequence continues at coordinate 48,435 of CBDICJ010000005.1, forward strand.
ATCCGGTTACAGCCGAGTGGTTCCTCACGAAATTCGGCAGCCCCACCGAGCCGCAGATGCATGGTTGGCCCAGCATCCTCAATGGCTACGCCACGCTGATCTCTGCCCCGACCGGATCCGGTAAAACGCTCGCAGCTTTTCTGGTCTGCATCGACCGGCTTCTCCGTGAATCGCTGTCCGGTCAGCTCTCGCCTTGTACGCAAGTCGTCTACGTCAGCCCGCTGAAGGCGCTCTCCAACGATATTCAAAAAAACCTCGACGCCCCCCTTGCTGAAATTCAGCAACTAGCGCTTGCGCGCGGCTATCTCTGCCCGGAGATCCGCACCGGCGTCCGCACCGGCGATACGCTGCCGAAAGAGCGCGCCGCCATGCTCCGCCACCCGCCTCATATCCTCGTCACCACGCCAGAGTCGCTCTACATCCTGCTCACCGCCGGCAAAAGTAGGGAGCGTCTCCGTCGCATCCGCACCGTAATCGTCGATGAAATCCACGCCGTAGCCGACGATAAGCGTGGCGCGCACCTGGCTCTCTCGCTCGAACGGCTCGACGCTCTCGTTACCGGCGCAAATCGCCTCAGCCCCGGTGCATCTCTCACCGGTTTGGCCGCGTCGCCGCAACGAATCGGCCTCTCCGCCACGCAAAATCCGATCGAGCTCGTCGCTGAATTCCTCACCGGAGTCCACGAGGATCCTAACGCTCGCAAGCCAGCCACCATCATCCAGGTAGGCCAGCGGCGCGAACTCGACATCGCCATCGAAGTGCCGAGCGACGAACTCAGCTCCGTCACCACCAACGGCATGTGGTCCGAGATCTTCGACAAGCTCGCGGTGCATGCGCAGAACCATCGCTCCACCCTGGTCTTCGTCAACACTCGCCGCTTAGTTGAAAAAATATCCTTCGAACTGGCCGCCCGCCTCGGTCCCGAGCACGTCGCCGCGCATCACGGCTCGCTCTCCCGCACTCTGCGCCTGGACGCCGAGCAACGCCTTAAAAACGGCGAGATCAAGATTCTCATCGCCACGGCATCTCTTGAACTCGGTATCGACATCGGCGACATCGACCTTGTTTGCCAAATCAGCAGCACTCGCGCGATAGCCGTGGCCATGCAGCGCGTCGGCCGTGCCGGACACTGGCGGGGAGCCATTCCTAAAGGTCGCCTCTTTGCCACCACGCGCGACGACCTCATGGAACAGGCCGCGCTCATTCGCAAGATGCGAGCGGGCGAACTGGATCGGTTACAAGTTCCTCCGCAACCCGCGGACGTCCTCATGCAGCAGATTGTCGCCTGTTGCGGAGCCGAGCCCTGGGAGGAAGAAGCCCTTTTCCATACTCTCCGCCGCGCGTTTCCCTATCGCAATCTCACCCGCACAGAGTTTGACGGTCTGCTCACACTCCTCAGCGAAGGCATCGAATCTTCTCGTGGCCGCTATGGCGCATACCTTCTTCGCGACGGCGTTCACCATCATCTCCACCCGCGTCGCGGCGCCCGCATGATCGCCATCTCTAACGGTGGCGCGATTCCCGATACAGCATTGTTCAGCGTCATCCTGCAGCCGGAGGGCGTACAGATCGCAACGCTCGACGAGCACTTTGCCGTGGACTCCAGCGCAGGCGATGTCATTCTTCTCGGCAACAATAGCTGGCGCATTCAGCGGGTTGAAGCCGCGGGTCGCGTCCTCGTGGAAGATGCTCACGGTGCGCCTCCGAGCTTGCCTTTTTGGCAAGGCGAAGCCCCGCAGCGCACGGCAATTCTCAGCGACGGAGTAGGCGAACTCCGCGAACATATCTCGGCATGCACGCTCAACGTCACGCCCGGCTACATCTCGCCCGCGCAACCGGAAGTAGCCGCTGCCATATCCTGGCTCATGGAAACTTGCGGCGTCTGCGCCAGCGGAGCCCACCAGCTCATCACCTACATCGTCACCGGTCGCGCCGTCCTCGGAGCCGTCCCCTCAAAGACCACCATCATCGCCGAGCGTTTTTTTGACGATGGTGGCGGCATGCAGCTTATTCTTCATGCGCCGTTCGGAGGCCGCATCAACAAGGCGTGGGGTCTCGCCCTGCGCAAGCGTTTCTGCCGCGGCTTCAACTTCGAACTGCAGGCCGCCGCCACAGACAACGGCATCAACATCTCGCTCGCGGAGCAGCATAGCTTTCCCCTGTCAGACGTCTTTCAGTTTCTGACCGAGCACACCGCAAGAGAACTTCTCGAGCAAGCCTCCATCGCTTCGCCGATCTTCAAGAACCGCTGGCGCTGGGCCGCGGGCCGCAGTCTGCAACTCCTCCGCTTCTCGAAGGGCAAGCGCATCGCACCACAGATCCAGCGCACTCGCTCCGAAGACCTCATGGCCAACGTCTTCCCCCAGGCCGCCGCCTGCTTCGAAACCATCGTCGGCGACATTCAGATTCCCGATCATCCCCTTGTCAACGAAGTCATGCAGGATGTCCTCCAGGAAGCGATGGATCTCGAAGGTCTGATCGAACTCCTCAAGGGAATCAAAGCTGGGACCATTCGTTGCCTGGCCGTCGACACTCCTGCTCCGTCCCAGTTCGCCCACGAGCTTCTCAACGCCAATCCCTACGCCTTTCTCGACGAAGCGGGCCTCGAAGAGCGTCGCGCCCGCGCCACCTCTCTGGGACGCAATTTGCCCGAAGCCGCAGGCAAGCTTGATCAGGCTGCCATTGACGCCATCCGTAGCGAATGCTGGCCCGACCTTCGCGACGAGCACGAACTCCACGACCTGCTCCACTCACTTATCATCCTGCCGCTTCACCTACTCGACAAGCAGGAAGCTCGTCACTGGGCCGCCTTCTACGAGCGTCTCTTGCACACTGGCCGCGCCCAAACTATCATGTGCGGCGGCAGCCCGTGCTGTGTGGCAACCGAACGCCTTCACCATGCCGCCGCACTCTTCGCTCTGCGGGAAGCTGCACAAACGTTATCTCCTGCCGATCAGGAGTCTACTTCGGTTACAAAACAAGAGGCTCTCGCCAAATGTGTTCAAGGGTGGTTACAAATTCTTGGCCCAGTAACCGCCAACTCCTTCGCTCGCGGCCTGGCCCTTGACCCATCTCCGATCTTCCAGGCTTTTCTCGCCATGGAGATGCAGGGCCTCCTTATGCGCGGCACGTTTGAGCATCCAGCGAAAACAGAGGCTACAGCAACCGAAAGCCCAGACTACGACATGGAATGGTGCGAACGCCGCATTCTGCAACGTATTCATCGCCGCACCGTAGCCACGCTTCGCAAGCAGATCGAACCTGTCACACCAGCCGTTTACATGCGTTGGGTCCTGGCATGGCAGCATCTCGCGCCGCAGACCCAGCTCTCAGGCGAAGAAGGAGTCTTCGAAGCGCTCCGCCAGCTCGAGGGTTTCGAGGCTCCAGCGGTCGAGTGGGAGCGCAGTCTTCTCCCCGCCCGCGTCGCCAACTACGACCCGCGCTGGCTCGATGCGCTCTGCCTTTCCGGAGCCGTAGGCTGGGGCCGCATCTCACCCCACCCGGCCTGGTTTGCTGGGGACCGGCCGAGCGCAGACGGAGCCGCTCGTCCCCGCCGCGTCATTCCCACCAACGCCGCGCCCATTACCTTCTACCTCCGCGAAACCGCCGACTGGCTCCCCCACGCCCTCGCCCAGCAGTGCGTCGATGACTCAAGGCTCGCTGCCGCCCTCAGCCCGGAAGCACTGCAACTCCGCACTCTCCTGAAACAGCGCGGAGCTTGCTTCGCCAACGACATGCAACGCATCGCCGGACTCACCCGTCAGCAGACCCAGCACGCGCTGTGGGAGTTGGCCACTGCGGGTCTCGCTGCTGCTGACGGTTTCGATCAGCTCCGCGCCTGCATGGATCCCCGGCGCAAGGCCACTACTATGGACACACCCGGCAAACGCGCCGTCCGCAGCTCCGCCGGGCGCTGGTCTTTGCTTTGCGAAGAAATCCACGCCGCTCCGACCGCGATCGAGCAAGCCCGCCGCACTGACGCCGCGCTCGAATCCTTCGCCCGTCAACTCCTCTTCCGTTACGGCATCCTCTTTCGCGATCTCCTCCTCCGCGAATCCAACGCTCCTAAATGGCGAGATCTTCTCAACATCCTCCGGCGCCTCGAAGCTCGCGGTGAAATTCGCGGCGGGCGCTTCGTCTCCGGCTTCGGCGGCGAACAATATGCTCTGCCGCAAGCAGTCGAATCCCTCCGCGCTGCCCGCAGCCGCGAGTGCTCCGCTGTCATTCCCGTGGCCGCCGCCGACCCTGTCAATCTGATCGGCATTGTTATTCCGGGCGACCGCGTTCCCGCCGTCCCCGGCAAACAGGTTCGCTACCGCAACGGCAAGCTGCACGAAAACGAAGCGGATTCTTCTGCCGGCGATCTCGCTGCTCACCTCGCGCCCGCAGCGATTGCTTCCAGCAGCCTCGCACACGATCTAAGATTGTTCTAGCAATGCCGAACCCTGCCCAACCCGCGCCTGGCGAGCCACCCGTCGATGCTCCGCAGGATCTGCTTCCCGAGGACTTCTATTACGAAGGTCCTTATCTCGTCTTTACCGCCGCTTACCATCTCAAGCGCGGTTATTGCTGCAACTCCGACTGCCGTCACTGTCCTTATAGGTAATCGCCGTGTTACTGGCGCTGCTCGGCCGGCAGCGGAGGCAAACCGCCCGGAACAGCCGCGGAGGCGCTGCCGCTTCTCAGGGCTTTGGCATTGTGCACCAGCATCAACACCCGCGCATCTTTGCGGTAGCGCGCCAGCACCTCATCCGATCCCATCTGTCGCTCTACATCGAAGCCGCCTTCACTCGCCATCTGTAAGTAGTGCAGCATCTGAATCTCATCTCCACGATGGGCAAACAGCCGCGCCATCTCGTAGAGATACCGCGCGTGATCTCCCGGCGAAAGCATGTGAACTTCAACCCCTCCCGTTCCAAGATGCTCCATCAGGTGCGGATCAAGCTTGAGCGCTGTATCGTACTCCCGCCGAGCCCGATCGTAGTCTTTCGCTTGAAAATAAGCGGTGCCGCGATTGGAGTGATACGTCGCATCCGTGGCATCCAGCTTGATCGCGCGGCCATAGTCGGAGATTGCATTCCTAAGTCTTCCATCGACATACTCCACTGCGGCCAGGTTATTCCAAACCTTGGCATCGTTCCGTTGCAGATGGACCGCCCGCTGAAAGTAAGCGCGCGCCAACTCAATGTTTCTCAGTTCAAGCTGGGTCACTCCAAGTTTGTTCATCAAATCCGCTTCATGGCCTCCTCGCCTGAGCGCGAAGATGTAGTACTCCGCCGCATCTTCGAGGAAGCGCCTCGCCCGCAGGACGTCTCCTGTGGTTTCCAACTGTGCCGCCGATGCTGTCTCGAGATTCGGCAGATGCGGCTCAATCGACAGCCACTCCGGACTTTGGTGGCGATCGATCCGAGCCAGTTGAGCGGAGATATCGCGGTCCTGCGCGCGCAAAGGGCAGGAGACGAACAGAAGACTGAGGAGGAGGGGGATCGAGGAATGTAGGATACGCGGACTCATGGGCGGACCTCACGAGATAGGCCAATATCATGCTCTCCGTTTCAAACCCTTGTCAATAGCGAGAATTACGGAGCAGGCGAAGCCGTCGGCGGAACTCCGGAAGGGCTCGCCGGAACCACGGCCGGCGCCCCACCCGGGCGCACCAGCATGGCCATTCGCGGGAAGCTGAAGGCCCCTGCCGCATCGTCAATCACGTTCACCTGGCACACATACGTTCCCGGCTTCAACTGTTCCAGCGGCACGTCGAACTGAAACGCCACCGCGCCCCGCGCAGGCGTATTGATGGTTTGCGCCTCCACCAGCGGCGTCTCATACACCTTCACGCCGCCGCTCAAAAACTCGATGCTGGTCAGCACCCGTACCGGCCCTCCCGCGCGCCTCGTCAGCCCAGGCGCACGCGCGGGCTCAGGGGCGCCTTTCTGCCTCACGGGGTCATACACCTCGTACAGAAAATACAGATGCTGGTCCTGGCGAAAGACATGCGGCACGTTCGGAACCCATTCCACGCCGTCTCGCACCAAGGGGTCATCTGATTTCTTTGCTGTACTGGGTACCCGCTGGCTCGACAATACGATCGAGCTAAGTTTCAGTAGGGCCTTTTTCAGATCCGGCACCTGCAGATCCGTTTCGAAACTTCCCATTGCGCCAGTCTGGTTCTCCCGCACGACAAACTTCAGGTGATATCTTCCCGGCGCAAGGGCGAATCCAGTCGAGTATTGAATATTCTTCCGCTGCACCTGCTGCGCCGCATCCAGCGCCAGCTTCACCGTGTCGCGAACGTTCCCAACGATAAGTCCCTCTGCGTTCTTTACCTGACCGATCACATCGATGTTTGCCTTATCCCGATCGCCATTCTGTACCACATGGATCTGCGATCCGGGCACAATGAGCGACACCGGAATGAAAAACTTGTTGTCTGCCAGCCGGAAATACAACGCCTGCAGATACACCGTCACGTCGGTCGCCGGCAGATCGCTGTGCAACTGCTCGTCTAAAGCCTGCTCGCGGTCCTCTGTCTTCTGGTGCTGGAAGTCCGCAGGCGCATAGTACCCCGGCCTGTATTCGAGTTTCACGTCATTGCGATTCAGCTTTACCGTCAAATGCCGGAAGCTCCCATCCCTGGCCGCGTTGGTCGAGTGGAATCCAAGAATGTAGTACGCCTCCGTGTCATGCTGCACCTGCTGAAACGCGGGAGCAAAGTCATTTGAGTCGAAGAACGCCTTTCCTCCCGTATCGGACGACAGGGTAGCCAGCACCTCCTGCGATCCGAAGTTCGCGTCAAGCTGGCTCTGCATCGCGCCTCCGCTATACGCCGCAGTTCCGCGCAGGCTGCCCGTAGAGGCATCGCCGACCGCCGACAGGGCCTGCAGCCCACGCGAATCGACGCTGTAGATTGCCATGTTCGCCTTCACGGCTTCATTGGTCGCGGCCCGCATACTCGCCTGGTTTTCGATACCCTGGCGCGTCAATCCGCCGGAGAAGTAGAGAAGGCTCTTCCTCTGGTCAACCCTCTCCAGGCTCTTCGCGATCGAGCGAATCGCATAAAGTTCGCGATCGGTGTTCAGCGCGTTGTATTCGCTGTCGTCCGCGGTAAAGCTCGAGCCATTGTCTCCGGTTCCACCCGAGGTGCCTCCCTCGTTTCCGCTCGCAAGTCCGGTACTCTCCGTGCCGTTGTACTTGGACAATCCCTTCAGCAAGGCAGTCTTATCCGACGTAAAGTCCTGATCCATCGTCAATCCGGTATCCATACTCACCAGAGCCACCAGATCCGCCGGCTGCATCTTCTTGTTCACATAATCCTGCGCCGCCTGTACCGCGCGATCGATATCCTCCGGCTGCATGCTGCTCAGGTCGAAGAACATCACGATCAATCGATGGTCTTTCAGCGTTGCCGGCGCCGCGGCGAAGTTGCGGTTCAGCAGATCGGCGATGGTAGCTTTCCCGGTTACAGTAGCGTTCTCCTGCAGCACCGCCGCCTCATCGACATTCTGGTAGTCGAAGCTCGCAATCTTCTGAGTTTTTCCATTCTCCAGAATCGTAAAATCGCTGGCTTTTAAATCTCTCACCACCGCGCCCGTCTTCTTGTCCCGCACCACCACATTGGTCAGCACGATATTGCTCTGCACCTTCAGCGTGAAACTCCCCGACTGGTCCGGCTGCTGTGTCCAACCTAACGCCAGCGGACCTGCCAGGACACACGCCAGCGCCAGCACCCCGCCCCGCCCCGCCCATATCTTCCTGTCCCGCCTGGTCATTGCGTCCTCTTCGCCCACGCTCATATCGAATCTCCCTCAGAACCGGTACCGCGCGAACACCGTCAATGTGCGCATCGTTCCCGCTCCCGCTACCTGGCCAAACGTCGGCGAGTTCAGCACAGTGTCTATGCCGGAGAACGAAACGATATTCAGCGCATTGGCAGCCGTTACCCGAGCCTCGAACGATCTCGTATCGCCAAACGATACAGTTCGCGACAGCGACACATCGACCACTTTTGTCCCCGGCCCTTCGATCGAATTCCGCGAAGCCGTCCCAAACTGTCCTGCCGGAGGAGCGATAAAAGCACTCGGATTGAACCACTCTCCAATCCGCTTCGCCCCATGGATCGAAGCGCTGAAGTTCCTGTCCGGTCGCAGCGTATTGCCCACGCCAGTCGCGGCCTCCTGCACCGTCAACTGATACTGCGGCGTGAAATAGTTGCCGGTCTGAAACGTATAATCTCCCGAAATAGAGAAGCCATCCAGCGCCTTCGACCAAAATCCCCCCTGCGCTAACAAAGCCCGATTCGGCCCGAACGGCAGCTCGTACACCCAGTTGCCGGTTAGCTTCTGCCGGATGTCGAACGAGCTATTGCCTTCCTCTGCATTCAGGTTCAAATCGTTCTGCGCCACTGTCTGCGCGCTTCCCCCAATCGACGACGCGTTATCGATCGAGTGGCCATATTGATAGGTTGCCTGCATCGAAAGACCCTTCGTCATGCGCTTGCGAGCATTGACGCGCAGCGCCTCAAACCGCGAGTATCCCACGGAGTCTCCGTACGCGAACGCCTGCGCACCCGAGTTCAACAGTCCCGTCGCCGTCCGGTTTGGCGCGCGCACCAGATCCAGATCGCCGCCCTTCGCTCCGCTGTAACCGATGTTCAGGACGATCTGCCAAGGCACCGTGCGCTGCATATCCACATCCCAGATCTGCACGCGTCCCAACCGGTAGTTCACATTCGCTGCAAAGTTGTTCTGCACCGCTGCAGTCGAGCAGTTGAATGCGCCCGCCAGCGTGAACGACTCGAAGGTTCCGCAGCCCTGCTGCCCCGCGATATTCGTCTGCGTCACGGCAAATGGCGGCTGGTTAGCCATATACCGCGCGATCGTCGCATACTGGCCCGTGTTGTAGTTGATGCCATAGCTGCCGCGCACGACCGTGTTCTTCACGAACTTTGGTCGCCACGCGAATCCCAGCCGCGGCGCATACATCGCCTTGTCCGGATTCACCAGCGATCGCGGAAATCCTCCAGTAAACTGACCCTGCTGCCCGGGTGCTACCGCCTGCACCGCCGTGAAGTTCGCGTTATGGTCGAGATTCACCAGGCGGTTGTACTTCTCTACATAGGGCGAAAAGTATTCATACCGGATGCCGTAGTTCAGCGTCAGGTTCGAGAGCGCTCGCCAGTCGTCCTGCGCGAACCAATCGAAGATGTTGGCCCGCAGATAGGTCTTATTCAATCCCGCCTGCACCTGCGCCTGCTGCGGTAGCCCAAGCAAAAAGTCCGCAAAGCCGGAACCACTCGCGGGCAGCGCCGGACAGTTACTCGTCGGAGAGGCTACGCACCCACGCACTGCCGGATTTTCCGTTGCATATCCCGTGAAGCTGAACGCGCCCAGAGGAGACACAGACGCGGACAGCAGAGACGACGTCACCCCAGTTGTATCCGCATGCGCGCGGCGAATATCCACTCCATAGCGCATGTTGTGCTTCTTGTGACTCCAACTCACAAAATCGCTGAACGAGATGGTCTGATTGAGCGTATCGCTGGGTGTCGTGTTATTCAGTGACGTAAACGCCGTCAACCCGCCGAAGGACAGCGAAGGCAAACCATAATAGAAAGGGTTGTTCTGAATCGCGGCATTGCCAACCAGAACGCCCGCCTGCGCAGCGGGGTTAGCGCGTCCATCCGTGAAGTAGTTCTGCTGCATCGCATGCGAGCGGTTCCAGTTCACCGACGCATTGTTCCTCAACCTCCCATAGCCAACTGTGTACCCCGCAGTCACGCCATATCCGTTGCTCTGCGTCGTTCCGCCCAGCGGCAGAAAGATGTTTCGCACATCGCTCGCACTGTGCGAGTAGCTTCCATTGAAGTTGATGTTCTGCGTCAGCACCTTTGGCCCACTGCTTTGCCTGCGTCCCCCGAGTCTGCCGAAGTCGGTATTCTGACCGAAGTTCCTTACGAAACGCAGCGCCGCGAGAGTTGAGTTCTGACCGCCGTTTGTCACCGTCTGATAGTTGTTGAGCAGTCCGGCGTTCGGCACATTCGGCGCGGGATAGAAGTTCAGCAACGCCAGCGCCTGCGGCGAGATCGGCACGCTCGCATTTTTTAGATTGTTGCCCGGAATCGGCTGTCCCGTATTCGGGTCGTACAGCGTCTGCATCAGCCCAGAGAAATCACTGCTCCGCTCCGCCAGCGTCGGCACCGTTCCGTTGAAGATGTAAGGCGTGATATTCCGCATCCCAGTCACGTTGAAAAATAAAAACTGTTTTGAGTTTGCTTTTATCAGTCCAGGGATGAACGGCGATCCGGCAAAACTCACGCCGAATCTGTTCTGCATCGAATCCGGTTTCACCACCCTCGCCCCGGGCTCACCGAGAGCGGCGGCAATGGAAAATGGCGCGGCGTTGAGTGCTCCGTTCCCCCCTTGATAGAAGATCGCGCCATGCGGCTGGGTCGGATCGAACCCGCGAAAGCCACCGCCGCCAAATCCGCCTCCGCCCCCGCGGCCGCCCCGCCCACCGCCTCCACCCAGGCCGCCAAATCCTCCTCCGCTCATCATGCCGCCCAGCATGCCTGCGACATTGTTAGCCATGTCTCCCACGGCGCCGCCCTGCCGCTGCGCCTGCGCGACCGCATCCTGTATCCGCTGCCGAATGTCATCTTCGCTATAGTTCGCCAGCCCGTTCGTCTGGCCTATCGCTCCGTTGACTGCCACCGAATCGGTCGCCGACGCATCGCTTCCACCTGCTGCTGCCAGCGAAGGCATCTGCACCCCGGTATTCCCTGTGCCTGTGCTGGCATCGGCGACATCCAGCCCACCCCCGCTCACATTCAGCGACTGCATTCCACGCGCAATCCCTGCGTTCGTCGCTGCCGCCGTTTGCTTTTCCTCCTCAGCCTGCACTCGCGAAGCTAATTGCATTCCGAACTCCGCCACCTGCTGCGCCTTCCCGCCATTCTCCCCGGCGGCGTTGATCAAAACCTCCTTCGTCTCTGTCGCAAACGCCGCCAGCTCCGCCTTCACCACATAACGCCCATTTCGCGGAATCGCCATGGCAAACGCGCCATTCACATCGGTCGTTGTCGCATATTTTTTTCCTGTCAGCGTATTTGCCGCCGTCACACTGACTCCCGGCAATGGCGCCACTCCCGCCTTCACTGAACCCGTAATGGTTCCGCCGCTAGTCTCGGCCGCCGTAGCCGCCGCAGTCTTAACCGCTGTAGCTGGCTCGGTCGGTCGCGCAGGCGCAGTCTGTCCCCAGGCGCCTGCCGCTAAAGCCAAACTCGTCGCTAATCCCAAGATCAATCGCCGCACACAACCCTCGCACCTGCGGAACCTGACAAATTCTCAAACCGAAGTATGTGTTCCATCGCGGCAACACATCACTGTCTGTGCAAACCGTGGCAAAACCGTGTGGGAAGGCAGCGCACTGTCCACTCACCTAGGTTGCATCGACGATGTTGCTCACCTGTGGCACATTCCCGCATCGCTGGTTCTAAATTCCTGGAACGAGAGCGCTGCGGAACGCCAAATGCTGAAAGTAGCACCTCTGTATGGATTTGAAGCGACGCGTGCGTGCACAAACTGCGCGGCTGGCGCAGGGCAGGTGCGCAGCGCAAATATTTCTTTGTTGGATTGCCTGTTGCTGCTGATGCAGCTTTCGCGATGAGGAAATCACCGATCAAGCAAGACTCCACCTCAATCGCATGGACGGGTGGATGACCTTTTAAGTCTCAAATTTAAGCGGAACTCCACCTGCAGGGTTGAGCCAACACAGCTCAAAACCCGCCGGGCACGGAGGTTACGGCTTGCCCATGGTGGGGCCGTCGGTGTTCATCATCCGTGGAATGCGATCCTCGACGGATGGCAATGGCGGGCGGAGCTTGTGCGGCCCTTGTTGGTACCAAAAGGCAACGGTGTAGAAGTTGTCCGACCGGGCGTTCGCATGGCCGTGTTCGATGGAGATCTTGAATGACTTTTTGAAGGGAACGGGGGAGTCGGTGTGGAAGCGATAGACCATCCACTTCGATCCGCGGTCGTCGCCCCCGTTCAGCGGATTACCGTAACGCTGGTAGGAGAAGGTGGGGTGGGTGGAGCCGAATGGGTTGATGCCGCAGTTGCCGTAACACCAGGCGCCGAGGAAGTAGTCCTCCGATCCGGTGCCGGTGATGGTGGGCTGATCGGGTTTATCGGAGGTATCGATGAACATCATCTCGTCTCCTTCGCCCCACCAGTCGCCTTGATTCTGGAGGATGCTCTGGGTCACGCCGACATAGTGGCCCGGACCTTCAGCTTCGAGAATGGTGTAGTTGTGTTCTCCCTTGAGATTTGTCGCAAGGTTGACCTTCGGATCGCTATTGCGTTTCCAGTCGTCAGTCCAACCCTTGTTCGGCTGAGCCTGACGATATTCCGCGTAGAAGTAGAACATATTCGGCGGGATTGAATCGTGCTTCTGCCAGTCGATGTTGTAGTAGAAGGCGCTGATCGGGAGAGTGCCTTCGTTGGTGACGGTGATTCTGGCGGCTTTGCGGAAGGGCATGACGAAGTACGAATTGAGCGCCTTCTGGGAGCCGACGGAGAGCGGACCCGACTCGTAGGTAAAGTATTGTCCGAGGCCGAGGCCAAAGAAGTCGCCGATCGGCGTCTCCACGGCGGGAAGCGGGTCGTCGTCCCAGTAAAGGCGAAGGACGATCTTCTTGAGATGGTACGGCTCGGGAGAGTCGATGGTGAACCACATGTGCGTGATCATGCCGGGCCCGGCAACCTGTCCGATGGTGCGGGTCTCTCCGGGCTTGATTGGGTTGGCACGGCCGCCGTCGTCGTTGGCTCCGGTGGGATCGGAGGAGGTGATCCGTTCTTGGGTGTAGGTCTTTGCAAAGGGCAGCGTTGAGAGATCCTGCGCTGAGGCTGCGGACCATAGGGATGCGGACCAGAGGATCGACAGGATCGACAGAAAAAAAGCAGAGAGCATGCCGCGGCGGTGGAGGCTTGCGGGGCTGATTCGAAGAAAGGCACGATTGGGAGCGCTCGGCTTGTACATGGTTGAACCTCGGTGGACGATGCGACGGAAAGCGGTTGGGCCCTGCCGCAGCAGCGCAGAGTTCGCGAGTATGGATCTCATGCGCTGCTTATGCAAACGCAAGGCTCAGGATCGAGTTCCCTGAATCTTTTGCTGCATGTTCTCCAACGAAACTCGCGCGGTTTCGGGGTAGTAAAACAGGACGAGGAAGAAGTCGAGAACCATCATGGCGGCGAAGAAGAAGAACGGCACGGCGCCGGAGGCTTTGGCGAGCAGGGGGAAGATGAGGGAGATGATCGCGTTCGAGATCCAGTGCGAGGAACTTCCGAGGCTTTGGCCCTTGGCGCGCAGGCGGTTGGGGAAGACCTCGCTGATGTAGACCCAGACGACTGCGCCGTGCGAGACGGCGAAACAGGCGATAAAGCCCATGAGGAGCCAGACGAGAAGATTAAGATGCTGACGGGTGTAGAAGATGGTTCCGATGGCGGTAAGACAGGCGATCAGACCGACGGTTCCGGTCAGCAACAGCTTCTTGCGCCCGAAGCGGTCGATGATCGACATCGCGATAAGAGTTGCGACGAGGTTGGTAGCGCCAACCGCGATGGCCTGCAGATCGCCTGAGATCTTCGACGCGCCCGCAAGGGCGAAGATGTTGTTGAGATAGTAGAGGACGGCGTTGATTCCGGTGAGTTGGGAGAACATGCCCACGGTAACGGCTACCATGACCGGCAGGCGGTATTTGCGGGCGGTGAGGGAGTCGGCAGGGCCGGTGCCTTCTTCCTTAAGGGCTTGGAGGATGTCGTCCATCTCTTGCCGGGAGTCGTGCACGCCGGTGAGTTCGAGGACCTGGAGGGCTTCGGCATTTCTGGATTTTGTCAGCAGCCAGCGTGGGCTGCGGGGAATGGCGAAGAGCGCGGCAAGGAACAGGACCGCGGGAATGCCGGAGACGCCGAGTTGCCAGCGCCATTCCACTGCCCCCAGGTGCAGTGTTGCAAGAAATGCGTTCGAAATGTATGCCACCAGGATTCCGACGACGATGTTTACCTGGAAAAAGCCGACGAGACGTCCGCGCCAGTCGGCCGGGGCCAGTTCGGCGATATACATGGGGCCGAGCACGGAGGAGCCGCCGATCCCGAGGCCGCCGATGAAACGAAAGATGATGAGAGAAGAAAGGTTCCAGGCAAACGCGCACCCCACAGCGGAGATGATGTAGAAGGCCGCCATGACGCGAAGACTGTCTCGCCGGCCGTATCTCTGGCCCGGAATGCCGGCGAAGATGGCGCCGACGACGGTTCCCCAGAGCGCGCTGGCGACGGTGAATCCGAGGGCTGCTTCGGAGAGGTGAAACTGCTGGGTCAGTTGCGCGGTAGCGCCGGAGATGACGGCCGTATCGAAGCCGAAGAGAAGACCTCCGAGAGCGCCGACGATTGTGCTTTTGATGACATGAGACGATAACTTCATTACCAGCCTTGGGTGATGGTTGAAAAACCTGAGGGGATGCACACGGCTGGAGGTTCAGTGCCGCCGTGCGCAGGCGATTGTCAGCATATCAGGAACTCATCCAAACAGGAGCCGGGAGAGCCGGAAAGATCATTCGAGATCGACCGTGCCGCGGAGATGAACCTTCACCCCGAGTTCGTGGAAGAGCGCGGCTCTTATCGCAAGCGCTTTGCCGGCATCCTCTTTCGTAAGCTTATAGGCAATCTTGACATGATTGGCCCGATGTCAAGCCATGAGGGGCGAATCGCTAGAGATGACGTCGAAGGTGAGATGACGAGCGGTTGCATTCGCATGAATTAAACCTTTAACTCTGATCGCGATATGAGAATACTCGCAGACAAGGGTTGTCAACTTACTTCTTTTGAACTGATTTCCGGGTGACAGAAGACACGTGGAGCGAAGTTGAATCGCGGAGAACCAGCTTGGGACTTACCCTCACTACCAGCGGCGTCTGCCCCAGGCGACCCTCGATCCTGTCCATCAACATGGTTGCCGCGCGCAAACCGATCTCATAGCTTGGCTGAACCACGGCGGTCAGATGAGAGTGAAAGGAATGATCGAGCGAGATGTCGTCGAAGGTTGCGAGTGCAACGTCGCGTGGGAAGGTGATGTCCAGCTCCTCGAAGGCCTTGAGAACACCGGTTGCCATCACTCCGTTGCAGACGAAGATCGCGGTTGGTTTGGAGCGCAGCTTCATCAACTGCTCCCCCCTCATCCGGCCGGACTCGAACCGGAAGTCGCCCTCGACGATCAGCGATGGAATCATCGGGATGCCGGCGTCTTCAAGCGCGACTTTGTATCCTTCCAGGCGCTCGTAC
Source organism: Edaphobacter sp. (assembly GCA_965277335.1). Lineage (GTDB taxonomy): Bacteria > Acidobacteriota > Terriglobia > Terriglobales > Acidobacteriaceae > Edaphobacter. Next base: position 63,767 of record CBDICJ010000005.1, read on the forward strand.
CCGGTCTGGAGATGCAGGCTTCCGGTGATGATCGCAATCCGGCGATGACCCTTCTGGATGAGGTGACGCACACCTTCGCGAGCGCCGCCCACGTTATCGAGCAGTACCGCATCGGTGGGAACGTCGGGCACGGTGCGGTCCAGGCAGACGACCGACACTCCTGCGCTGACCATATCTGCGATGTGGGCCGTGTCATGGCTGCGCGAGTCTTCGGTCGAGGCCAGAAGGATGCCGTCCACCCGATAGGAGCGAAGCGCGGCAACGATCCTGCGCTCCCTGCTGGGCTGTTCGTCCGTGTTTGCCGTCAGGAGAAAATATCCTCGCGCAAAAGCTGCATCTTCCGCTCCGCGGATAATCTCGGGAAAGAACGGGTTGGTGATGTCGGGCAGGACCAGCACAAGCATTCTTGTCTGCTTGATCTTTAGGCTGCGCGCGATCTCGTTGGGAAAGTAGTTGAGATCGCGAATAGCGGCCTTGACGCGCGCCGCCCGTTTCTCACTCACCTTGCGTGTCCCTCGGATCACGTTGGAGACGGTTGCGGTGGAGACCTGGGCGCGCGCGGCGACTTCTACGATCGTTGACATGCAAATTCAGTCTATACAAAGGGTTCGTCTTTGCGCGACAGAACTGAACCGGCGATGCAGCCGAAGAGAGGAACAGGCGCGTCGATTCGAGGAGATTTCAAGTGGCTATTGCCGGCACAAAGAGCGCAGGCAAATAAAACGATTAAAAATGTGAGACAATTTTCCTGCTTTCAGGATGCTTCCTATGAATGAACCGGTTCGTGCATGCCGCCGCAAACGCTTCCAATGCTCACGCCATTTCCAATCCTCACGCCGCTTCCAAGGCTCACGCCTCCTCCAAGGCCCTCCCTGCTTTCCCAGCCGCTCCTTTTTTGCTCGTTCGGCCGCGCTTGTTTTGGCTATCTCGGCTCTGGCAGGCGGCGCTTTCGGTCAGGCCTCGCAGTGGACCAGGCCGGAGAAGGCCGGTGACCCGCTGGTGTGGGGGCGGCGCGATGGCATCGTCTTCGGCCTCCAATCTCCCGGCGGCATCCGCGGTCCGCGGGGCTTGATTCGCATCGGCCTCTTCGCCCCGGGAGATCCAAAACCGCAATTGCTTAACTTCATCGCTGTCGAACCTGTGCTCGCAGGTCCGGGCCCCCGCTTCGACCGGATGGCCTTCAGTGAACTGGAGATGAGCGAGCTTGATCCAGGCCTGCGCGGCAAGCGGATGTGGGTGGTTCCGCAAGACGGCCAGGAGAAGGGATTTGTTGGAGGCAAACTCGAGACGATCCACGCCGGCAAAGCTGTGGTCGAACGATTGTCGGTGCGTATCGACGTGGAACGTTTTACCGCGAACAACGCGCATGTTTATCTGATCGCGTCCGTCGACAGCGATCATCCCAAAGAGCTGCGGCTTTCGGTCTTTGCAGAAAAGGACAGCCCGCCGCTCGACGAGCTTACCGTAACCGCGACGATGGGAAATTACGAGCGGCTGCGGCTGCTGTGGTTGCAAGATCGGATAGTGACCAGCAGCGGCCTCTTCGCGGATTACACCGGCGATGCGTTCACGGAGAAAGAAAACTATCCTCTCGGGGACATGCTGCGCTCCGGGGAGGGCGATGCGGTCGTCTTCGCCAGCTCGAATGAGGCTAATCCGGCAACGACCCCGGGTAACGACACCGCCCATTGGCCGTACCCGCTTCCCAAGCTGACCCAGTACTGGCGTGTTCCCGGCCGCGATGTTCAGCCCGATCTGCGGGTGAGGGTCAACGCCCGAAGAGTCTATTGGGCATCGACGGCGCCTCTGCTGGGAGGAATTGCTTTTGAAAACTTCGAAGTGCGCCAGCGCTACGTGCCAGGACAGACCTTTATCTTCGGAATCAGCCAGAAGGAGCCGTATAGCTTGTATCAGGGGTCTACGCGTTTGAAGCCTTATGTGCCGGACGCTTCGATCCCATCGACAGGCAGCCAACCATGAGGCGTTCCTCTCTTTTGTGCCTGTCGTGTGCGGTCCTCTGCGCGGCGCACTCTCTCTGCGCATCCGAGCTTCTGAGCGGGCCCAAGGTGCAGGTGAAAGCTGCAGCCGGCAGCGCACCCAACGTGGTGCTATCGATCAAGGTCGATGGCGCCTGGGTGGCGGCTTTAGACGGACTTGCTTCCGTCCACGTGCGGACTGAATCCGGCATGAAGGCGTGTTCCCTGGGCAAGGTTGAGCCGATCGAGAACGGGCTTCTGCTGAGTGGGGACTGCGGCGCAGGCGCCTTTGAGCAGCGCATTCGGCTTACCTCCGAGAGCGACGTGCTCGACGTCTCGACCAGGTTGACGCTGCATCCCGGAGCCGCGGTCGACTCCGTTGAAGACAGGTACGACTTCCTTCCGGCACGACACACGGCGGTCGATGAGCATACAGGTCCCCTTGATTTCGTCTGGTCGCAGAACATCAAAAGCGAAGCGGACGATCTCATCCCCACCTATGCCTTCAAGTCACCTGGAGTGATGCTGCAGCAAGGGAATGTCTTCGCGGCGTTGATGCCGAAGCTCAGTGACCGTCACGCCGACACCCGGGCGCTCGATCTGGATGTCACCTCCGGTCCGCGGCCGTGGATGGCGTATGGCGCGATCTCCTCGCAGCCGCATGGCCATAGCTACTTCCGCAGATCCGAAGATAAGCTTTCGCCGATCGCGAATGTCGTCGAATACAGGTATTCCATCGTGCTCTCCGCGCAGCCGCGAAAGCTGGGGTATCGCCGGATGGTGCGGCTCCTGTGGCAGCAGATGGGGCACTCGGAGCTGCTGCGATCCGCGGATGCACAGCAGAACGTGCTGCGGCCGGAGCTAAGCTCCTTCGACTCATGGCGTACGGACGCATGGCATACCTATGCCGACAGCATCTATGCGAGCTTCGACTGCGGCGCCAACCGGTGCGGCACTCTGATGAGCAACCGAAACGACCACGGGGACTGGATCCATACGGAGCCGGATGCGTGGTTCAACGCATGGTTCCAGTCCTTGAGGACGGCGTATGGATGGTATCTTCACGGGCGGGCGACGCACGATTCCGAGATGATGCAAAAAGCGGAGAGCGTCTTGAATCTGGCGCTCTCTTCGCCCCGAAACAACGGCGCTTTCTCCACGATTTATCTTGTGAACAAGAAGCAATGGCTGCCGGGAGATGGATGGGCGAGCTATGGGGACAGCTATCACGCCTTCTCAATGTCCTGGACCGCCTATTGGATGCTGCGGTGGGCCGAAGACCTGACCCCGGGGCGAAAGGCGGAAGTGCTGCGCTTCGTCAAGCCATACGGCGATTTCCTGATCCACCAGCAGGAGCCCAGCGGCGTGATTCCCTCCTGGTATCTTGCCTCGACGCAAAAGCCCAGGGCGGAGTTTCGCGACTTCAATGCAGAGACGGGAGCTTCGGCGTTGTTGCTCGCCACGCTTGGCACGAGCACGGGAGATCCGCGCTATCTTGCAGCCGCGGAGCGCGCCATGAGCTTCGTCATGCAGGAGGTCGTTCCGCGGCAGCGCTGGTTCGACTTCGAAACTTACCTGTCCTGTGCGCGTAAGGACTACGGCTTTTACGACTCCTGGACAGCGCAGTATCCGCAAAACAATTTGGCCGAGATACAGACTGTGGAAGCGATGCTCGCGCTTTACCGGGCCACGAAGAAGCGAGAGTACCTGGACCGAGGGACGCAGATGCTGGATTATCTGCTGCTCACACAACAGGTGTGGAACAATCCGCTGTTCACGCCGAAGCTGCTCGGCGGCTTCACGACGCAGAATACCGATGCGGAGTGGAGCGATGCGCGGCAGGCATACGCGGCCATCGTTCTCAACGATTTCTACGATGCGACCGGAGACTTCGACTATCTGGAACGTGCTGTCGCCGCCGCCCGTTCGGGATTTGCCGTGGCGCCGTGGGAGAACTGGGCCCACACCGGATATCGCGATCAGCCTGGAGCGATGACTGGTTTCCACTGGGGCACCGGAAGCGCGATGTCCTCGGTCGAGATGCTTTCGCCCACGATGGGGGACGCGCTCATCGACCTGAACGCAAAGCGAGGCGTCGGTTTCGATGAGTGCACCGTCGACGATGTCAATGTGCAGGGCGACGCAATCTCGTTCCGCCTGTCTTCCGCAGCAACACAGCGAACTTTCCTGGTGCGGTTCCGGGGCGTCCAGGCTTCCAGACGCTACCGCCTTCGCTGGAACGGGGGACCGGCCCAGGAGGTTGCAGGCGCCACATTGATCAAGGATGGCGTGACGCTCGGGCCTCTCGGACAAAATCTTCCATCGCGCTCTTCTCCCACTGGCGAAGCAGCGCCCGCGAAGGCCCACGCCTGCAGGAAAGAGAACGTATGCTAAAAGGAATCTCCCCATTGATCAGCCCCGACCTGCTCAAGATGCTGCATGAGATGGGTCATGGAGACGAGGTCATGCTTGCCGATGCGCACTTCCCCGGACATTCGCTTGGCCAACGCGTCGCGCGTGCCGACGGCTTGACCATTGCTCCTCTGCTCGAGGCCATTCTTCCGCTACTCGCGCTGGACAGTCCAGAGAATCCGCTTACCATGATGATGCCGGAGCGTTCCGGCGAACTCGATCCGGGGGTGGAGATGGACTACATGCGTATGATTCGGCTGCACGTGGCCAAAGCGGCAGCGCCGCAACGGATACCACGGGCAGAGTTCTACCAAAGGGCGAGATCTTCTTTCCTGGTTGTCATGACAGGGGAGACGCGCGCCTTCGGAAATATTCTTCTGAAGAAAGGCGTAACACTTTGACGCTGTGCTCTTCCGTCGCATAGGCGGAAGAGAGCAATGCGGATAGAGCACGGCAGGGCCAACAGAGAGATTCAATGGAGAGATAGATGAGTCTTGTCGCAGGCGTGGATTTTGGAACGCTCAGTGTCCGCATTTCGATCTTCGACGAGGTGCGCGGGATGCTGGGTCATGCGAGTGCCGCGTATCCGCTGCTGCGTTCCTCGCGGGACCCCGATTTCGCCATGCAGCGGCATCAGGATCAGATGGATGCGTTGACGCGCGCGATGGGCGATGCTCTTCGCGACAGCGGCGTCGATGGCCATCTGATACGCTCGATCGCGCTCGATACGACCGGATCGAGCGTCATCATGGTGGGGGCGGGCCTGGTTCCAATCAGCGACTACTACCTCTGGTGCGACCATCGCGCGGCCGGGGAGGCGGCTGAGATTACTCAAGCTGCGCGATCTTATCGGGATGGGCGGGGTTTCGAGGGCATCGACTGGTGCGGCGGCGTGTACTCATCGGAGTGGGGGTGGTCGAAGCTGCTGCATTGGCTTCGGCACAATCCGCGGGATCGCGACCAACTCGTCACCGCGCTGGAAAACTGCGACATGCTGGCTGCCACCCTGTGCGGCATTACCGATCCGGAGCAGGTGCCGCGCAGCATCTGCGCCATGGGTCATAAGTGGATGTGGAACCCGTTGTGGGGAGGCTTGCCGCCGGAAGATTTTCTGATATCGATCGATCCGCTGCTGGCCGGAGTTCGAGATAAGATCGTCGGCCGTTTCGGCACCTCGGACATAATTGCCGGAACATTGTGTGAGTCCTGGGCGGAAAAGCTGGGCCTCGCGGCCGGCATTCCAATCCCCATCGGCGCCTTCGACGCACACTGGGACGCGGTGGGATCCAACATAAGGCTCGGCGATGTCGTCAACGTCATCGGCACCTCGACGTGCATCATCGGTCTCAGCGAAAAGCAAACCCTCATTCCGGGAGTCTGCGGCGTGGTTCCGGGATCGGTCTATCCGGATCGAGTTGGCGTGGAGGCGGGGCTATCGGCAGTCGGTGACATCTTCCATGCGATCGCGGAGCGCGCCCACACCAACATCGCTGACCTGTCGCAGGAGATTGAAGGATTCACCGCCGGCCAGACAGGTCTGCTGCGCTTGGTGTGGGATAACGGCGACCGCACGGTACTGGTCAACCCCGCGCTGGGCGGCCTTACGCTGGGGTGGAATCTCTCTCATACCGCCGCGGACGAACTCTTCGCGGCGATCGAAGGAACGGCGATGCATACGCGGATCATTCTGGAGCGGATGGAGGAGGGCGGGACGGAGATCCTTCGGGTCATCAACGGCGGCGGCATTCCCAAGCGCAATGCCATGCTGAACCAGGTCTATGCCAACGTGCTGAATAAGCCGGTGCTGATCCCCACGGAAAGCGTCACCAGCCTGGGCGCGGTTATCTTTGCCTTTCTGGCGGCGGGCGTGTTTTCGTCGGTGGAAGAGGCGCAGCACGCTCTTTGCCCGCCATTCACGATATATCGGCCGCAGCACGAGACGGTGGATCGGGCAGAGAGGCTGTACCGGATCTTCCGGGAGGTCTACTTCGCGCTTGGCACGCCGGATGCTCCTGCGACGGCGCTCGGCAACGTTCTGCCCGCGTTGCGGGAGATACGTCGACAGAGCGTGGAAGCGCTTGTATGAACGGCATGCCCAGATTCGCCCGGCAAATTTCAGAGGTGGTTAGAAACGATGCGCTTTGCAGAACACTCGATATCCAAGCTCCCGAGAAGGATCCTTGAAGAATCCTTGACAAGAACTTTACTGCATGGTGAGATGAAGACCGTCATCTTGTAACGTTTAAATACGAAGCTACCTCGGTCCAAACTTGCAGGCACTTGCTATGAGCAGCAACAGCCTCGGCGTCTCTCTCGAGGAAACAATCCGACCCGCGATTCCGAACCGGCCGATTGAAAATTCACTGCTTACGGCACGAAAACGAGCGGCAATAAATCGCAGAACCTGAAAAATACGTATAGCGCTCGACAGCGCCTAACCCAGACTCAACGAGGACCCCATGACACGTTTGCCGCTTCTCTTGTTATTGGTTGCCGGCTGTTTGACCTCAGCGGACGCCCAGATTCCGAGTGGGCAGCCGGATGTCACGCAACAGCAGACCTACACCTTGCATCGCGCCTCGAGCGCGGACCCGACCGGGGGCAATGCCGATGCTCGGAAGGTTCCGCCGGGCGCAACCTGGACGGTGCTCGATACGGATGGGCCCGGCTTGATCTCTCACATATGGTTCACTATCAATGATCGTGAGTCCTATCATCTGAAGCGTATTGTGCTGCGCATCTATTGGGACGGAGAAGCTACTCCGAGTGTGGAAGCTCCGATAGGGGATTTCTTTGGCCTCGGACTAGGCGCCTATCACAACTGGGAGTCGCAGATGTTGTCTGTGGGGAGCGTCAAGGCAATGAACAGCTACTTTCCCATGCCATATCGACGTCATGCCCGCATCACGGTGACCAACGAAGGAGCGATGCCGATCGAGAGTCTCTACTATAACGTCGACTATAGAACGGAGTTACACGAGTTACCCGCGGGAACAATCTACTTTCACGCACAGTATCGCCAAGCCCAGCCGAATCATGGCTGGACGAATAACTGGGCGAACAACTATGTTCCACTTACAAACGACAAGAAGAACCTCACCGGCGCGGATAACTACACATTTTTCGACGCCGAAGGACATGGCCAATATGTAGGGGTCACTTTGTCCGTGTTACAGAACCAGGATGGATGGTGGGGCGAGGGAGACGATATGTTCTTCATCGACGGAGCCAAGACTCCCTCGATTACCGGAACAGGTTCGGAGGACTATTTTCTAGGTGCCTGGGACTTCGGAGGCCAGCCGTTTTCGTATCAACTTTATGGCGCCCCTGTCGTCGGGGAGGAGCTAGCCGGAGCGAGATCCAGTGTGTACCGGTTTCATCTGGACTCCCCGATTCCTTTCACGCAATCTTTCAAGGCCACAATCGAACATGGGCACGCCAATCACCGCTCGGACAACTTCTACTCTGTCGCGTACTGGTATCAGGCCGAGCCGCACAAGCCTTTTCCTGCGCTTCCGCCCGTTGCACAGAGGATTCCTGCTTTGCAATCGGTAGGTGGTCCCGGCAACGAAACTTCTCGCTGAGCATCGCCTATTTCTCGTAAAAGCGGTACCGGATGGTCCAATGCGCGGTCTTTCCTGGAGCGATATTCAGGTGAATGTAAGCTTCCGGACAGACCGTCGTGCGGATGGACCAGAAATTGAATTGCGAGATCGGCGCATCGGCGGATTGCTCCACACCCATTCCGGCGCTGCGATTCTCGACCGTGAAGTCGTAGTCCGAGACCTTGTCCGAGTATCCCGTGAGAAAGCTGGTCACCGCCTGACGCGGCTGTAACTCCTGCTCATACGTGATGTCGTTGCCGACAATACTGCCGCCATTCATAAGCGGACGCTCAGTCTTCGGCTCGAAAGGGAAGTGGACGACGATCTCCGGTCCGGTGACAGCGCGATCCAGCATAAAGAAATCATGATCGTAGACGTCCATCTCGATCGTCTTCTTTCCCGTGTTCTTCAGTTGATGTTCAAGGAGCAGGACCGGCGCGCCTTTCTCCAGCTTCAGATTCTTCGTGTACACATAGGCAATTCCCAGCGTCGTCGTCAGGCTTTGCGTGAACGCCACTTCGCCGCGGCTGGTTCGAACCTTCCACTTGCCTCCGTCCACCAGCGGATAAGTGAAGAAGGAGGAGTAAGGAGAGTCGTTGATCTTACGGAGCAGGCCCACCCCCGGTTTGACAAACACGTCACCGGGCTTCGCGTCAGCGTAGTTCAAGGCGCCATCGCTCGATTTAAACTCCTCCACTGGGCCTGTGATCGAGTCGTTCGTCAGCGGATCATAGCGCGGGAACCATTGTCCAAAGTAAGTGTGGCCCTTGTAGGCTAAGCATCCTACAACGCCCGACCAGTCGAAACGCGAAGCCCGGTAGTATCCATCCTTTGCATCGGGGAGGTAGACCACGGCATTTACCATGCCGTTGGAGATGGCAGCCTTTGGATAGCTCGTCTGCGGCAACGACGAGCAATCGCGCGCAGCCGCCTCTTCTGCTGTGGTGCTCTGTGCAGCCATGCTCCTTCCGGTTGCCGCCAGAGCAGAGGACAGGGCGAGAGAAGCGATAAAAAGTAATCCTGCGCGGGGACGCTTCCACTCCGTCATGCTTGCACTCACTTTCCTGTGCCGAACGCTTGTGTTATGGGTTGGCCTGCTGGCTCCGATAGAAGCGTATAGATTGAAGAGACCTTCTACGGCAGGGCGAACGCAATGTACACGCCTCCCGAGCGCTTTCTACTCGACTGCCCGCCACCAGCGGCGATCACCACATATTGCTTTCCGTTGATCGAGTAGGTCGACGGCGTGGCAAGACCGGAGTATGGCAACTCCGTCTCCCACAGCAGCTCGCCGGACTGGCTGTCGTAAGCGCGAAATTTGTTGTCGAAGACGGTCGCTCCGATGAAGAGAAGTCCGCCGGCCGTCACCACCGGGCCGCCGTAGTTGTCCGATCCCGTGTTGTGCATCCCTTTAGCTGCCAGCTCCGGATACTCCCCAAACGGAATCTTCCAAAGATATTTGCCCGTATTCAAATCGATCGCATTCAGGGTGCCCCAAGGCGGAGCGATCGCCGGATATCCCTGCGGGTCTGTAAATCTACGAAAGCCGATCGTCTTATAGGGCATCAGATCGTCGCTCGCCAGCGCATCTCCTTTGGCCGCGCCTGCTCTGCTTTGCGGAGCGCCCTCCGTCTGCTGCGGCGCCTTCGAGACGTACCGCACCAGCTCCTCTATCTGTTTCTCGCCCAAATTTGTAAATGCCGGCATCCGGCCCTTGCCGCCGCGAATCGTCTCGGCGATCTCCTGATCGGTGAGCTTGCCTTCAATGCCGCGCAGCGAAGGAATCGACGGCGGCGAACCCGCGCGGTTGATGCCATGGCAGACACTGCACTGACTCTGATATGTCTTCTCGCCTTCACTTCCCGGCGGCGGAGGCATCGTCAGCCCGACCAGCCATGCCGTGTCGTTCTCATTCACGTAGAGAACCCCAGTCTCCAGATCAACCGCTGGTCCTCCCCACTCCGCGCCGCCCGCAAAACCGGGCAGATCAGCCGTTAGCTTGTCGACGCTGGGAGGCTGGAACTCCCCTCCGCCTGCCATCGTGGCCCACTGCTTCACCGCCCACGCATGTTCTTCCGGAGTGAGGTTCGTCAGCATGTCCGCAGTGATGAACTGCCGCGTATAGGGCGCCGGCAGCGTCGGTATCGGCTGCGTCGGCGAGGCGGCCTCGCCCGGAACATTGCTCGCGGGAAACTGCTTCTCCACGATCGGAAAGAGCGGCTCTCCGGTGACTCGGTCGAAGACGTAGAGATAGCCCGTCTTCGAGGTCTGCGCGATCGCGTCGATACTCTTGCCGCCGCGCTTCAATGTAACCAGCGCCGGAGGAGCGGAGAAATCGCGGTCCCAAAGATCGTGATGCACCGCTTGAAAGTGCCAGATCCGCTTACCCGTATTCGCGTCGAGCGCCAGCAGCGTGTCGGCAAACAGATCGTTCCCTTTGCGAAAGCCGCCGTAGAAGTCGAACACCGCTGATCCCGTCGGCACATAGACGATGCCGCGCCTGGTGTCGACCGACATGCCTGCCCAGTTATTCGCCGCCCCGGCGGTCTTCCACGCCTCTTTCGGCCAAGTGTCATAGCCAAACTCGCCCGGATGCGGGATCGTGTGGAAGGTCCAGCGCAGTTTGCCCGTGCGCACATCGAACGCGCGTACATCTCCCGGCGGTGACGGATAAGTCTCCGGGTTCTGGCCGCCCACAAGAATCATGTCCTTGTAGATGGCGCCGGGCGTCGTCATTCCGATCGACTGCGACTCGTAATCATCCCCACGCAGTCCCTTGCGCAGATCGACCTTGCCATCTTCCCCAAAACCCGGAATCGACTTGCCCGTCTTCGCATCAATCGCGAACAGGTAGTTTCTGAAGCCGGCAAAGATGCGGCGGTCACTCCCATCGGCCCAGTAGGTCACGCCGCGATTATGCGCGAAACCCTTCATCTCCGCATTCCACTGCCATATCAGTTTTCCCGTCGCTCCATCGAGCGCGATCACGGAATGCGATGTTCCGCAGGCATAGAGGACGCCTCCGACAACGATCGGATTGACCTGCAGACCGCCGAACTGTCCCGTGTCGTACTTCCATGCAACCACCAGATTCTTCACATTGCCGCGATGGATCTGCTTCAGGCTGGAATAGTGATCGCCCGCCGGCTGTCCCCCATACGTCTCCCAGGTTTGCGTCGAAGCATCGCCGCCTGGCTGCGCCTGCGGATTCGCACCTGCCGCCATCGAATGAGCCCCAACGCAAACTCCCAGCCCAAGAGTAAAAACTGCCATTGCAGAAGTCTTGCGCATAGTTCCTCAAACTTCGTTGTGAATGCTTGCCGAGGCAAAGGTCTCAATGCTGGTGATACCCGTCGCGCAAGTGTGCTCCTATCGGTCTCGTCCCTCTTCGAGCAGCAGCGCGGCCTGGAACATCGCTCTCGCGTAGCCGATATCGAACACCATGCCCGCGTACCCGCCGCCGCCCGGATACTGGTTGTGAATTCCTACGACGCGATCGTAGTCCAGCGCGCGCTCATGCTCCGGATAGATCATGCGCCGGTACTTGACCCGGATCAACTCCCGCATGACTGCCAGCATGTCATTGTCGCCGGTATCAATAAAGCCTTCGACGTACTTGTCGTTCGGAAGGTCGATTGTCGGATTCCTGTAGTGAACGTGATTGATGCGGTCGCGCGTGCCGAAGTAGCGGCATACCTCCACCGGATCGTGGCCCGTCTCCCGCGTCACTCCGCAATCGAACGTGATTCCATTCGAAGGGCTATCGACGATCGAGATCAGATGCTTCCAGCCCTCGATCGTGGCCATGATCTGGCCCGACCCGCGGCTCAGATGGATCGGAGGATCATTCGGGTGCAAGGCAAGACGGACGTTCGCCTTCTCTGCCGTAGGAATCACGGCCTTGAGAAAGTAAGTGATGTTGGCCCACATCTCCTCCAGCGAATGCACGCCTTCGGAAGGCAGCGGGGTGTTGTCCGTGATTCGGCTAATATCGAATCCTGTCAGTCCTGCGCCGCCCCGGCCTTCGACCAGATAGTACCCCTCCATCGCGCGATGCGCGTAGAAGTTGTATTCGATCACTGGCACTCCCACCTTGCCGGCGGCGACAATCGAATCCTTGAACTGCTCAATCTCCTGGTCTCGACCTGGTCGGCCGTAGAGCGTGTTCGGGAAACCGCCGATCATCATATTGCCCACTTCCAGGCCGCCGCTCCTGCACCTATCGACGGTCTCGCGCAACTCTGACTCGGTCCACGGCATGCGCGGTCCGCCCATCAACACATGGTTCACGCCTAGTTGCTTCACCTCGCGCATGGCGGTGTCGGTGATGTTTCTTCCGCTCAACGGCGCGCCGAGCTTGGGCGTATTCGGTCCCTCCTGGGGCATTCCGGGCCTCCCCTTCGGCAGCAACCCGCTCGATTCCTTCGTTTGCCCTTTAGCCATGGAAGGCAAAGCCGCCGACATCAAAGCCGTCGAACAAGCTCCCACCACTAGATCTCGCCTTGAAAATCCAGAACTCATGCTGATGCGCTCCTTTTAGATGACCGGCTACCATGCTCTGAATGAATGCGCCGGCGTTCGCGTCAGCGCGTGTAAACCTGGAAGAACCGTTACAAACATGAATATCTGTTTCTGCAGAGCTACCGCGGCAGGGACGCCGTATATCCGAACCATGGTACTCTCATTTTGCTTGAACAGTGAACCTCCAAACGCCCAAATGGCTGGGCCCGGGTCACAGTCGGTCTAGAGGAACAGTAATGCGAGCGAGCCTGCGCGGAAAATCTCTCGCTTCGCCGGCTTTCCTATCTTGGAAGAGAACTGATATTCCACCGTAGATCAGGCAGGGCGGGGATCTTGTCGGCAATCCTCGTTCACCGCGGTCGAGAAGAACCAGTCCCGCCGTGGGCGGCCGGTACACTTCTTTTTTCATGCAGGAATGCCACCAGGTTTTGAATTTGATCCGGCTGCAGCGCATTGCCGAAGGCAGGCATACCGCCGCCGCCCTCACTGATCTGCTTTTCGATCCGCACCGTTGTGAGTCGCTTGCCGACCGTGCCCAGGTCCGGTCCACGCTCGGTTCCGCGCGCATCGGGACCATGGCAGAACTCACAGCCGCTCTCATGGAACAGCGTAGCACCGGCCTTTTTGTCGCCTCTTGAAGAGGGATGCACCTTTCGAGTCGGCGCTTGCAGCAGAGCTCCCCCAGCGGCAGCCGTAGCCAACGCAACCCCGGCCATCGCAAGAAGAATTGCTGCAAGTCTGAAGCGCCTGCGCATGCGGTTGATCTCTCTCTTGCAGCGGTCGATCGAGGAATGCGGCATCTTGCTGGATTCTAAATGCTGGACTCTAAGTGCAGGATCGTAACATCCGGTCCTCTCAGAAGGCGCCGCCGCTCATGGAGGAAGACGTGGGAGCGACAATGCCCGGAGCCGTTCTTCGCAGGCCCGGTGGAAGATCGAGCTCATGCGTATGCCACACCACGCTTTCGTTCGCGACCTCCGGATGCGCCCGCAGATATTCGAGCGCATACGTGCTCGCGGTGGGATCGTCCTTCTGGTCCGCAAAGATCGCCGCCTGCTGTCTTGCGCGATCCGTCATTCCAAGCCGGCGATACAGAATCGACAACGTGTAATGCGCCGCCAGATCGTCCGGATCGATCGATTGAACCTTCTCGTACTCCGCCAGCGCCAGTTCGTACTGATGGAGTTGATAGTAGGTGAAGCCAAGCTCGCGGTGAGCGTCGCGCGACTCCGGAAAGCTCGCCGCTACTTTCTGCAGATCGACGATAGTCATGTCCGTGCGTCCCATCTGCCGTTCCACCAGCGCGCGATAGTACAGCGCGCGCGCCCTGCTGGACGCACTCCCCGGCGCATTCTCTGGCGCAATCGTCAAAGCCCTCTCAAGGTTGGGCCGCGCCTCGTTGTACTTCTGCCACGCAATCTGCACGATCGCCATGTTGGTGTACACATCGGCATAGTCGGGCCGCAGCTTGGCGACGCGCTCGAAGGCATACACCGAAGCGGCGTACTGCTGCGCGTCCAGCAGCGCGATTCCGTAGTTGTTCCAGCGCATCCATTCCTTATTCTCTTCGGGGCCAGGAGTCCCCGGCTTATTCTCGCCCGTCTGCAATGTGCGTGACTGCGAGGCCATATCGACGATCGGCTGAATAAAATGCTTGCCCATTCCGAAGTCGATGAAGTGCTGGTCGAACCGCCGATACCTCACCGTGGCCGTGACGGTCACAGGGCCGGCCGCCGCGGGTGGCATCTGGAAGGTGTACCGCACCAGTTGCGAGCGGCCGGACTGGATCGTGTTGTTATAGGCCACCACGCGGTTGGTCCACACCTGGTGCAGGTCGTTCAGTTTGCCGCTGACGTTGATCAACCGGTTGGTAAAGCTGTGCGCGTCGTGGTCCAAATCGCCGCTCGGTTGAAGGAAGCCGCTGTCGTGCAGCACCTTTCCCGTGGCGTCCTTCACCGTGAACTCCACCCACGACTCGTACATGTCGCGCTGCTCCGGAACGTGGCTGTGCGCGATGCCTTTGTTCTGAATCACCACGTCGGCGGTAATCGTCTCGTTCGGCGCGATCGTGAAGCTCGTAAGCCCGAGAGGAGCGGCGACTCCCTTCGGCGTCGCGCCTTCGGCCATCTCTCCGTGCTCGATCGCGAAGATATCCACGTTGAAGACCTTGTTTTGCAGGAACTGCACGATTCGCGCGGCCTGATCGTCGAAGCCGTAAATCTTCGGGATGTCGGTATTGGCTCCCAGCCAGCGATGCGACGCCAGTTGTCCCTTCTTCGCCCCCGAGTCCCTTGTGATTAACGCCTCTCGCTGCATGTGGCAGGTCTGGCATGTCGAAACCGAGTCCTTTACATAAAAAGGAAGCGGCGACTGCTTGGCGAACGATGAATTCTGCCACTCGTCATACAGCGAGATGGCGCGTTGCCACTTGTAGTCATTCAAGGTCTTCGGCAGCGCCGCCTTGTGGCAGGTCGAGCAGAACTGCGAACTCCGATAAAAATCCCTCATCACGGCCTTGCTGTGGCGATCCAGATGAGCCAGAATCTCGCCGTCCGAGACTGGCCGCGTGATCGGGCTGCCGTCCTCGTCCACCAGCACCGCGGGCACTCCCATCACATAGCTGCCCGTGCCGCGCGTGTCGATCTTCTCGATTGCATGACAGACTGTGCAGGTCACGCCATCCTGATCGTAAGGCCTTCGCTTCGGCTTCTCCCCGGTCAGCGCGCCCGACAGCAGCGCGATCGGATCGTGGCAGCCCTCGCAATGCCGCGAAAACTCCACTCCCTTGGAGTCGTTCAGCAAAGCGACATTCTTCAGATAGTAGGGCACCCGGTTCGCGTTCGAGTGGGCCGACTCCCGCCACTGCTGATGGCTCTCCTGGTGGCAATGACCGCAGTACGCCGCGGTCAGGAAGAGTTTGGGATCCATGAACTCACCGCTATAGGTCGTCGCGTTCGAAGGAACAAAGGGGAGCGTCTTCCCATACCGGTAGTTATAGGCGCCGGCGACCTTCTCGTTATAGGCGTGCGCCGCCGCGGCAGCCGCATCCGCTTCGCTGCCGGCCCTCACGGCCTTTGGAGAGAGCAGGATAAAGCACGCCAGGCCCGCCGACAGCATCGACGCGAGCGCCAGAAGATGCTTCCGATCTCTCATCGCCACAAACACTGCCCAACCTCACTGCCATTCACGTCGACACTGCTCTCGTTTGGGGGAATGATCCCACAGCCAGAAATCGCAATACCGCATCTCTGGGATCAATACCAAGCATGGTAGCGCAACCGAAACAACCTTGGCTACAGACGATCGAGGGACAACCACCTTCTACCAAAGCGTCGTCCAGTGTCCCTTTCGAGTTCTCCCCGCCACGAGGATGCTGCCTTTCTTCGCCGTGCTGTTCCTTGATTCGTCGCGCTGTTCCTTGATTCGTCGTGCTGTTCCTTGATCCAGAGACAGACGGCATCGCGCGACCAGCTACTTCGCTGACGGAACGCCCTTGCCTTCCACCACGGTATAGATGTGGTCGACACCCGCAGGCGGCGCAACCTCCTCCTTCAGCCCGCTCGGCCAGTGGATCTCGATCTTATCGATCTTCGCCGCCTCCCCGATGCCGAAGTGAGGACGCGGATCGGACGACGAAGCAAAGCTGCCGCCGCTGAAAACATCCTCGCGCTGCCGCACTCCGTTGGCCGTCACATACATCGTCGCGCCCGTGGCATCGCGCGGACTCTTCGGACCACCCACCAGCTTGAACTCGATCCAGTGGTTGTTTTCCGCCGTCACATTGCGCAGCAGCGCAGGCGCGGAATCCATGTTGTTGACCACCACGTCGATCCTGCCATTGTTGAAGAGATCTCCCACCGCCATCCCCCGCGACGGCATCACCTCCGCCAGCCCGGTGCCTTCGACTGCGGGCACCGTCTCGAACTTTTTGCCTGCCAGGTTATGAAACAACAGCGGCCGCTGCGCCCAGGTCGTTCCCCATGTGGTCTTGTCCACCCCGCGATATACGTGGCCGTTCACGTCCATCAGGTCCTTCCAGCCGTCGTTGTCGTAGTCGAGAAACGCCGTCCCCCAGCCCAGAAATGGAATCGACACCTCGGCGATGCTTGCGTCATAGCTGATGTCGGTGAAGTTCGCGTCGCCATCGTTGCGATAGAGCGGCTTGTAATCGTCCGAGAACGTTGTGTGGTACAGGTCCAGCAGTCCGTTATTGCGATAGTCCCCGATCGCAATTCCCATCGATGCCGTCTCGCGGCCATCCTTATTCAACGCATATCCCGACACATAGCTGTCGTCTTCGAACGTTCCGTCGCCCTTGTTGAGATACAAGTAGTTCGGCGTCGAATCGTTCGCGACCAGCAGATCCAGCTTGCCATCGTTGTTGATATCCACAAACGCCGCCGACAGGCCGTAGTATCCCGACTTGTCCGCGACCCCCGCCTTCACGCTGACATCGGTAAACGTGCCATCCCCGTTGTTATGGAACAGATGGTCCTGCTCGCCCGGCAGTCCGCGCGGCCCGCACATCACCTTCTCTCCGCGAAACTCGCAGAAGCTCAGCGCTCCGTTCGCCTCGGGTTGACTTGCCAGGTCGTAGTGGACGTACCCCGCCACAAACAGGTCCAGCCTCCCGTCTCCGTCGTAGTCGCCCCAGGTCACGCCCGTCGACCAGTTGCCCACCGCCACGCCGGCCTTCTCCGCCACATCGGTAAAAGTTCCGTCGTGGTTGTTGTGATACAGCCGGTTCTTCCCGAAGTTCGAGACATAGATATCCGGCCAGCCATCATTGTCGTAGTCGCCGATCGCCACCCCGAAACCCCACCGGTCGTTCTGCACCCCGGCCTTGGCCGACACATCGGTAAAGGTTCCATCGCGATTGTTACGAAACAGCGCCGCATGCGGAGCCGGTTCCTTCCCCGCCATCGCCGCATCCGTCGAGCCGTTGACGAAGTAAATATCCATCCAGCCATCGTTGTCGTAGTCGATCAACCCGACGCCCGACCCAATCGTATCCAGGATGAATTTCTTGTCCGGCGCTCCCATCTTGTGCGTCCAGATCGTCAATCCCGCCTTCGCCGCGACGTCCTGAAAGATCACCGGCCCCGTCTTCACAAACCCACCCGCCGTAATCGGCCTCTTGTCCGCGTCCAGCACTGCCGCGTGGGCTGCGCCTGTACTCGACCCTCCCATCGCAGGCGACTGCGCCCCCTCCTGCTGCTTCCGATCCTGACTCTCTAGCGGCGACTGCGCGAAGCCGGCGATACTCGAAGCAAAAAGAGCAGCGATCGAAAGCTGCCTGACACCCGTTCTCGAAAACATGTGCACCCCTGCTGTTGCTGAAGCCTGCTGTTGCTGAAGTCCGTCTGACCGAACGCTGGGGGCATACTCCCCGTTCGTGATCGATTTCCTCAGTGTCCAAACATCATAATCCACGCTGCCGGCCAGCATCGGGCGAGACCGCCGGCTTAACCTGGTAAATCCCGCCAGCCCCGCAGCCTTATCCTGAACACAAGCCTTATCCTGATTGCAGGTCTGAAACATAGGTTCTGGAACATAGGTTCTGGAACGCAGGTTCTGGAACGCAGGCCATCTCGCACAGCGGCTCACGGAGCAACCGACAGTGTCACCCTCCGAATGGACTCCCGAACTCGATCGATGGCTTCGCCGGCAAGCCCTCGACTCCGGCTTCGAGCTCGCCGGCGTCGCCCCGGTCACCTCGCCCGCCAGTCCCGCCGGCCTACTTACCGCCGAGCGCTTCACCGCCTGGATCGATGCAGGCCGCGCCGGCGAGATGGACTACCTCAAGCGCCGCGACCAGCACGGCGTCCTCCTCCGCAGCGACGTCCAGGCCGCCCTTCCCTGGGCCCGCTCCGTCATCGTCTGCGCCTTCAACTACAGCGCCGACGCCCCGCTCTCCATAGACCCCGCTCCCAGCGACACCGGCTGGATTGCCCGCTATGCCTGGAGCGGAAGCGACCCTGAATCCCAGAGCGGAAGCGAACAAAAACCCCAGAGCGGCAGCGACCCGGCACCCCAGAGCGGACGCGTCCCAAAGAACGAACTTCTCCCCTCCGACTATCACGTCCAACTCCTCCACCGTCTCCACCACCTCGAAGCCGCCCTCCAGGACCGCCAGCCCTGCCAGACCCGCTGCTATGTCGACACTGGCCCCCTGATCGAACGCGCCGCCGCAGCCTCTGCCGGTATCGGCTGGATCGGCAAGAACACCTGCGTCCTCAACCAGCAGCTCGGCTCCTGGCTTCTCCTCGGCGTGATCGTCACCTCGCTTCCCGTCGCTGCCCACCTCGAACTTCAAACCGCCGCCGACCGCTGCGGCTCCTGTACCCGCTGCATCGACGCCTGCCCTACCGCCGCCCTGGTCGCGCCGCGCGAGATGGACGCCTCCCGCTGCATCGCCTACCTCACCATAGAGAAGAAAGGCGCCATCCCCGAAGAACTTCGCCCTCTGATGGGCCGCCAGGTCTTCGGCTGCGACATCTGCCAGGACGTCTGCCCGTGGAATAAGAAGTCAGATGATAAAGAATCCGGGAGCCACGAGCCCCAGCTCCGCCGCGCTCCCGTCACCACAAGGCCGGACATGCTCCCCCGACCCGAACTCATCAACCCTTCCCTCGATTGGTTAGCCTCCCTTGACCCCTTCATGTTCAAGCATTACTTTAAGGGTTCGCCGCTCGAACGCACCCGCCGCAAACGCCTCCTCCGCAACGTCGCCATCGCCATGGGCAACAGCGGCCAGCAGCGCTTCCTCCCCACTCTCCAGGCGTGGTCCGCCGCTCGCGACCCAAACCATCCCGAAGCAGACCCCATCCTCGCCGAAGCCGCCCAGTGGGCAATCGCCCAGATACACCGGAACTCCGAGCGCCCAGATTCACGGGAACTCCCAGCGCCCTGAATCCTCAGGAACTATCTGAGAACCTGTCTAATAACTTCTTAAAATCGTCATCTCGACCGAAGCACCGGGGTCTCCGGCGAGTGCTTTTGCTCGCTGGGGTGGTAAGCCGTGTGGTTTTATCGCGCGGCGTAGTGGAGAGGTCCCCGCATTCCGCCTTTGTCATTGCTTGTTTTCACGCCATGACACCACAATTCGTCAGTTCTTAGACAAGATCTCAGACTCGGTCGTCTGCTAGCATCGTCTCAACGCATCAGCCCTGATCTCAGCCCGCATCTCAGCCTCAACCCGCGTGCGTCTTGCGAACCTCTCTTATGTCCTCGCTCGTCCCCGACAAACCGCTCGTATTCACGCCCGAGGCCCAACCGGACGCTCCGCCAAACCAGCCCAATCTTCCCCCCAAGCCCATCGAAGAGGTCCCTCCCGTCGTCTGCGAAGACACCCTCGGCGCGCGCCTGGTCGCCCTCGCCGGCTACATGGCCCGCACCGAAGTCCACACCTACGCCTTCTCCGTCGCCGCAAATACCATCCTCTCCCTCTTCCCGTTCATCGTTCTGCTCCTCACCCTCAGCCGCAGCGTCTTCCACTCCCGCGCCATGGAGAACGTCGTCGGCGACATGATGAAGAACCTGCTTCCCGTCGGCCAGGACTTCGTCATGCGCAACATGCAGCTCCTCGCTCACCCGCATAAGGGCACTCAGGTCTTCTCGCTGGTCATGCTGCTCATTACCTCCACCGGCGTCTTCCTTCCGCTCGAAGTCGCCCTTAACCACGTCTGGGGCGTCCGCCAAAACCGCGGCTATCTCCACAACCAGGCCGTGTCGCTGGGTCTCGCCTTCGCCGTCGGCGTACTCGCAATGGCCTCGGTGGCTTCGACCGCCAGCCAGCAGACCATCCTCTCCTGGCTCTTCTTCAACCACACCCAGAACGTTGCCTTCCACTTCATCTCCTACGGCTTCCTCAGGATCTGCGCCGTCCTGGCCGGCATCCTGCTCTTCTTCCTCATCTACTGGGTCCTGCCCTACAGAAAGGTGCCCGCGCGCGCCGTCCTGCCCACCGCCATCGTCATCGGCCTGCTTTGGCAACTGGCCAAAATTCTTTACATCCACGCGCTCCCCTGGCTCGACTTCCAGTCCGTCTATGGACCGTTCTATATTTCAGTAGGCTTGATGATGTGGGCCTTCCTCTCCGGTCTGCTTCTTCTGGCCGGAGCCCACTTCTCAGCCACTCGTTACACCCTCAAGCTCGCGCGCGAGGCGGAGACGGAGGAGGCAGCCAGCGATGCAGAATCCGAGTAGCTCCACCGCCTCGCCCGAATCATCGAGGCTGCCGCCGCCATGGCCGTCGCGCTGGCAATCGCGATGGAAAGACCGGCTGCCGACCGGCCTCGCCGGCGCCGTCTTCTGGCTTGCCGTCTGGTTCTGCCTTCTCTTCGTCCGCTATTGGCTTCACAACGGCTTTGGTACCTTTCTCTTCATCCTTCAGATCTTCGTCGGCATCGCCCTCATCGCCGTCGGCCTTCCTTTCGTCTGGAAGCTCGTGCGCAAACACATGCTGTGGAGCCTGCGCAACAAGCTTGTCCTCACCTACATCCTCATCGGCGTAGCGCCTGTGGTCCTCTTCGTCACCCTGGTCGCCATCATGGCCTATGTGGCCGCCGGCCAGTTCGCCATCCACCTCGCCGACTCCCGCCTGCAGGCCGAACTGAGCCAGATGAGCGGCGAGACCACCCATCGCGCCGATTTCACCACCCAAATCGCCGCGCAGCAGCCGGCAAACACACCCGCGCAGTTCGCCGCTGCCGTTCGGCGCCTCGAGGGCGAAGGAGAGTTCACCGGCCTCGAGCTGCCCCGCAGGAAGCTCAATCGGCAGACCCTGGCCTTTCTCGACGGCGCCCCCCTGAATCTCGGCCCAAACTACGGCAACGCGCCCTTCGGCTTGCCTGCCTGGGCCACCGAGCTGCCCGGCGGCGAGTTCTCCGGCCTCGTCCTCGACGGCGGCAAGCTCTACCTCGTCGCCATTCACCAGAAGCGTTGGACCGACAACCGGATCTTCACCCTCCTGTCCAGCCTGCCCGTCGACAGTGCCGTTCTCCGTCTGCTCGCCGACGGCCTCGGCCAGGCCCGGCTCCTGCCCGAGCTGACAGGCTCTGAAACCGGCGCCGGCGCAAGGCAGCTCCGGCCAAACGCCCAACCAGCTCCGCAGCCAAACTTCCAACCAAATCCTCAAGCAAGTTCCCAGCCAAATTCCCAGCTGAATTCCCAGCCCAGCAGCCAGTCCGCGCCCAAGACAACGCCTGCTCCCAATGCCGCCTCACCCAAAGACTCACCCAAAGAGAGGAAATCCACCAACCAAGCCAACCCAACCCAGAAAGAGACCCAGGAAGAGACCAAAATTGCCATCGGCCCTACCATCGTCTCCGGCCACTCCTGGATCGCCGGCGGCAACGAGCCGCCGCCCGTCAACCTGGCCGACATTCGCGTCAGCTTCACCTCCACCGAACCGGTCGTCGACTGGGAGTCCGGCGACCACAGAAACATCCTCATCGCCGTCGAGTCGCGGCCCTCGCTGCTCTACAACCAGCTCTTCGGCGCCTCCCTCGGCGGCATCGTCACCAGCGTCCTGCGCATCGCCATCATCCTGCTCTGCCTGCTCTTCGCCGTCATCGAGCTGCTCGCCCTGTGGATGGCCATTCGCCTCAGCCGCACCATCACCACCTCGGTCACGGACCTCTACATCGCCACCCAGCACATCGACCACGGCGACTTCGACTTCCGCATCGGCGTCAAGCGTGACGACCAGCTCGCCGAACTCAGCCGCTCCTTCAACACCATGACCGGCTCCCTCCAGCGCCTCCTCATCGAGCAGAAAGAGAAGGAGCGCCTGCAGAACGAGATCGCCATCGCCCAGGAGGTCCAGGCCAACCTCTTCCCCCTCGCCGCCCACGGCCTCAAATCACTCGATCTCCACGGCGTCTGCCGCCCCGCCCGCTCCGTCAGCGGCGACTACTACGACTTTCTCGTCTTCCACGAAGAGGCTCACGACGGCATCGCCACCCGGCGCGAGACCGGCGTCGGCATCGCCATCGGAGACATCAGCGGCAAAGGCATCTCCGCCGCGCTTTTGATGGCCACCCTCCACTCCGCCGTCCGCGCCTACCGCTTCGCCAGCGAAGAGCTCATCTACAGCGAGTCCTCGGTAGCGGGCCTCACCGCCAGCAGAGAAGAGCGCGGCGGCGACTGCGACGAACTCTTCCAGTCTCCCGGCCGCATTCTTTCGCTCCTCAATCGCCACCTCTACCGCAGCACGCAGCCGGAAAAATACGCGACCCTCTTCCTCGCCCACTACGACGCTGCTTCAGCCATGCTCACCTACTCCAACGCCGGCCAGCTTCCGCCGCTGGTCCTCAGCCGCGGCGGCAGCATCCGTCGGCTCGACCAGGGAGGCACCGTCGTCGGCCTGATGGACGGCATGCACTACGACGAAGACCGCTTCCAGATGCAGTCCGGCGACATCCTCGTCGCCTACTCGGACGGCGTCACCGAACCCGAAAACGACTTCGGCGAGTTCGGCGAAGAGCGCATGATGGAGGTCGTCGCCCGCTACCGCGAACAGCCCCTCCACGTCATCTCCACCCAGGTCATGCTCGCCCTCGACGCCTGGATCGGAGCGGAAGAACAACCCGACGACATTACCCTCGTTCTCGCCCGCCAAATCTGACTTTCTGCAAGCTAGGTCAAATCTCCTGAAGGGGTAAAGGGAACCTAAACTGCTCGCGCTGTTTTCTCTCAGAACCTGTCTGGTAACTCCTTAAAATCGTCATCTCGACCGAAGCCGTGTGGTTTTATCGCACGGCGTAGTGGAGAGATCCCCGCATTCCGCCTTTGTTGTTGTCTTTTCTTTTTAGATCTGAACCGCCAAGCAGTATTTAAACAGGTTCTCAGGAGATTTGCCCCGATTACTTCCCGCTGACCACCTTCGTAAGAATCGAAGCAGGCGACCCACCCGCCGGCAGAATCGTAAACAGCGCCGGGCCGTCTTTCCCCTGCGTCCGAATCACCGAAACATCGCCGGAGTGCAGGTCGGCAGCCAGAAGAAGATGCTCATCCGCCGAGAGGGCCAGCGCGCCCGGCCCCGACCCCGTGTGCACGCTGCCTTCTAGCTTTCCATCGTCGATGCTGTAAATCCCGATCGAATCGGCGCCCGAGTTCGAGACCCACAGGGTGCCGTTGTCTCGGCTCACCAGCCCCCGCATCGGCCTGCTCCCGATCGTGTAGGTCCCCCCGACCTCATTGGTCGAGGTAGCGATCTCGGAGATGCTGTCGGAACCGTAGTTCGACACGAAGATCTCGCCCCCGTCCGGCTTCATCGCCAGCGACATCGGCTGCTCTCCGACGTCGAGGAACGAAAGCAGGTGATCGGTCGTCAGAGAGGAATTATGCCTGGCCGCCCACGACCCGGGATCCGCCGCAAGGCTCACTGCCATCACCTGATGTCCCGCCGAGCAAGCCACGAACGCCTTCGAAGCATCCGGCAGCACCGCAATGTCTGCCGCCCCCGGGCAACCCGGAAAAGCCGCGCGCAGCTTCGGCAAAAGGACCTGTGAACCCGTGTTTCCATCGGGCGCCACATCGAACACAGAGACGCTTCCACTCGCCCGATTGCTCACTACCAGCGTGCGCCCGTCCGGCGCCAGGCGAACCTGCCCCGGCTGCTCGCCTGTACCCACTGTGCCAATCTCCCGCCGCCGTTGGAGATCGAGAACACTCACAGTATTGGATCCGCTGTTCACCACATAGGCGCGCTTGCCCAAGGCATCGACCGCCATGAAGCGCGGCAAACGATGCACAAAGATCGTAGCCACGACCCGGTTGCCCGCCGCATCGATCACAGACACCGTGCCCGACAGCGTGTTGACGGAGTAAACCTCGTTGCGAACCGAGTTGACCGCAAGATAAGCGGGGCCGACGCCCACCTCGAGCGTTCGGTCCGGCCGCAGATAAACCAGGTCCAGCACCGACACCGTGTTCGAGGCGGCGTTGCCCACGTACGCATACTCGCGATACCCAGCCGGTACGTCGGGAAAATCATTGTTGCGACAGCCCGAGGCCGTCAAGGCCAGCGCCGGCAAAATCACGGATTGTAAGAGGAAGCGGAGGCGGGGTGTGCGCACTGTTCGGAGTATAGAAGACGGATGTTCTGCCGGACGAGCCGCCACGCGGCGAGCGGTCCCTTCGCGACGTGTATACCTTTTCTTGCCAGCCCCGAATCCAGTGGGCCTCCCGATGATCTGGGCCTCCCGATGATCCAGGATCCAGCATTTTCCTTCCGACCAACGGGAGGACCGCAGACGTTCGTGCTATCGCGAAAAGGGATACACCCCACGAAGTGGGCGCCCCGCGCGTAGCGGGCCCGTCCGGCAGGACTGCTTTCTCTTAGTGCACATCCCGAGTCGTCTTGCTGTCGGTCTTGATCTGGTACGGCTTCTCATCCACCTTCTGGTTGTAGCGGATATCGCTGTACACCGCCGTCCGGGTGTCCTCCGAACTCAGGAAAAACACCTGCTTCAGCGACACATCCCGAACCGGATCCACCCAAACCGTAATATGAATGATATTGTTTTTGACTGCGGCATCCTTCGGCACCAGATCCATCTTCGCCGTCTCCACTCCATCGACGGTCTCCATGCCCAGGTCGGAGATCGTCCAGGTCTTCGCCAGGTCCTTCCCGCTTCCGCCGAACCCCAGCGTCAGGAAGCTCTCCATCTGATTGTCTTTCGAGCGAACCGTGGTCAGATGGTCCGTCGGGACGTCGAAGAGTCGCAGCACCCCATCGCGATAGTCGATCAGCTTCACCGAAGGCGAGGTCATCTTCGCGCCCATCACGGTCTTGCCCGAGTCTTTGAGGAAGTAGATCGTCCCCGCCTGCTGCGTCGTCACCTGCCGGACAACCTTCTCATACAGGTCCCAGTGGAAGTCCGCCTCCGCCGACTGAAATTTCAGGCTGGCCGCATCCATCTGGCGCAGCACCTCGTCCAGATGACCGGCCCTGGGCTGCGCGAGCGCCATGCCGGGCATAAAAATCAGCCCCGCAAAAGAAAACAGAAGCGATGCCACAATCCTTTGCACGACGCGTTGAATGACAGTCATAGACCTGTGCTCCCGAAAGTGAGATGCCGCTGATCCGGCGGAGTCCTGCAAAGAATGGCAAATCTCCTGAAGGTGTAAAGGGAGCCTAAGCTGCTCGCGCTGTTTTCTCTCTCATTTACAATCAAAGGAAAACAGCATTCTTCAGAACTTCCCGCTCCACAGTATCAGGACTTTTGCCCTAGCGAAGCACCCACGCATTGTAGGCAACAACCTTGCCCTGCGCATCGCGTACCGCCTCGTACCGCTCCAACGATACCTCGCCCGAGATCGGCTCGACGACGCGAAGAATCGCCGCGCGCCGCTCCTCGTCCGTGGCCGCCCCGCTCATATCATCGGCCCGGATCTGGTACACGAACCGGCTGCTTCCGTCCTCCTGCCCCGCCTCCTTCACCAGCACCTCGCTGGCATGGAGCGCCACCGTCTCCACCGGCTTGTCTTTGAAGTCGATCAGGTGCGGCGAGACAAACATAAAGACGAGAATCGCCGTTACCATCACGTCATAGTGAAAGCTGCCGCGCTCGTACGACCAGAAGAAGTAGCTGCGAATGAGCTTGAACATGAGAGTCTAAATCCTGTCCTGCTGCTTGCCGATCATGGTTTCCCCGTTCATGTAAGGAATCAAAGCCTCCGGAATCTTAATGCTCCCATCGGCCCGCTGGTAGTTCTCGAGAATCGCCAGATACGTGCGTCCGACGGCAAGGCCGCTGCCGTTGATCGTATGCAGAAACTCGCTCTTCTTGGCTCCTGCAGCGCGATAGCGAAGGTTCGCGCGACGCGCCTGAAATGCCTCGAAGTTCGAGCAGGACGATATCTCGCGGTAAAGCTCCTGTCCCGGCAGCCAGACCTCCAGATCATACGTCTTCGCCGAAGCAAAGCCCATATCGCCCGTGCACAGCAGCATCCGCCGGTAGGCAAGACCCAGCCGCTCCAGCACCATCTCCGCATGCCGGGTCAGCCTCTCATGTTCCGCGTTCGAGTCTTCGGGCCGCACGAACTTCACCAGCTCCACCTTCTGAAACTGGTGCTGCCGAATCATCCCGCGCACATCCTTGCCATACGATCCCGCCTCTGACCGGAAGCACGGCGTATACGCGCAAAACGAAATCGGCAGTTGCGCGCCATCGAGCGTCTCGTCGCGAAACAGGTTCGTCACCGGAACCTCAGCCGTCGGAATCAGCCAATGATCGCTGTCCTGAAAGACGCCCGGCTCATACGCTCCCTTATCGTCGCAATGAAACAGGTCCTCGGCGAACTTTGGCAGCTGCCCGGTGCCGAAGAGCGACTTCGAATTAACCATGTAGGGCGGCAGCACCTCGGTATAGCCGTGCTCACCGGTGTGCAGGTCCAGCATGAAGTTCGCCAGCGCGCGCTCCAGCTTTGCTCCCTGGCCGAAGTGAACGACAAACCGCGATCCCGAAATCTTCGCCGCGCGGTTGAAGTCCAGAATGCCCAACGCCTCGCCAAGCTCCCAGTGCGGCTTCGCCGGGAAGTCGAAGGCAAGCTTTTCGCCCCACGCCTTCTCTTCGCGATTGTCGTGCTCGCTCTTCCCGACAGGAACATCGTCCTGCGGCAGATTCGGCAGCGTCTGCATCCGCTCCCGCAGCCGCTCATCGGCGGCCGCAGCTGCTGTTTCGAGCGACTCTCCCTGCGCCTTGAGCGTTCGTGTCTGCTCGGTCAGGGCAGCAGCGTCCTTTCCCTCGCGCCGCAGTCTTGCGATCTCTTCCGTGAGTTTGTTGCGCTGCGCCTTCAGGGTTTCGGCCTGCGTAATCGCCTCGCGGCGTTCGCGGTCCACAGCGGCAAAGTCACCCAAAGCCACGGCGGGGTCCATGCCTCGGCTGCGCAGTTTTTCTTCGACGAGAGCAAGGTTCGCCCGTACAAATGCCAGATCCATCATCAAGAAGCATTCTAGCGTCTTCGCCTCAAGACAACGAGGCGCGATAGTTGCGGAGTTACGACTAAATGCAATTACCCTTACAGATATGCGAAGGTTTGTCGCCGCTCTTCTGTGTCTCCTGTTCCCCCTATCCGCCACCTCGCCCGCGCGCGCCGACGCCTATCACGCCAGGCCGAAGCTTGTGGTCGTCCTGGTCCTCGACCAGTTTCGCGGCGACTACCTGGAGCGCTATCGCGACGACTTCAAGACCGCCAACGGCTTCAACCTCTTTCTGAAGCGCGGCGCCTACTTCCCCGGCTGCTACTACGACTACGCCAACACCATGACCGCCCCCGGCCACTCCACCATCGCCACCGGCGCGTACACCGACGGGCATGGCATCTCGCTCAACGAGTGGTGGGACCTCAAGCGCTCCACCACGCATCCGGTCAGTTCGGTCGAGGATGAGCGTTACGCCCTCGTCGGGGTTCCGGGTTCGACCGAGCCCGGCGCTTCGCCGCGCAATGAGCTCGCATCTACGCTTGGCGACGAGGTAGTGCTGGCGACTAGCGGACAGTCGAAGCTCTTCGGTATCTCGTTGAAGGATCGCGCCGCCATCCTTACCTCGGGCCATGCTTCAAACGGCGCCTTCTGGCTCGACCACGCCACCGGACTCTTCGTGACCTCCACCTACTGGGAGGCGCAGTTGCCGCCGTGGGCGCAGGCCTTCAACACCAGCGGCCGGGCCGATCAGGCGATGCGTGAAGCCGGCGCCAGGCCGGGACGCTTCTACGAAGACGTAGGCAAGTCCCCCGCGTCCGTCTCGTACCTGTTGGACTTCGCCAAGGCGCTCATCGCGGGCGAGCAGATGGGACGTCATAACGCCACCGATGTCCTGACCATCAGCATCTCCTCGACCGACATTCTCGGCCACCAGGTCGGCCCTGACGCGCCCGAGCAGCGCGCCATGATCGATGCCATCGACGTCGACCTCAGCGGCTTCTTCACGTGGCTCGACACCCACGTCGACGGCGGCATGGGCAACGTCTGGGTCTCGCTGACGGGAGATCACGGCATCGCGCCGGTTGCTGCGGTGGCGGAAAAGCTGGGCATGCCCGCGGCAACCTTCAACGTGAAGAAGCTCAGCGCGGCGTTGAACGAACGCCTCAACGCGCGCTTCTCTCCCGACAACCGAACCAACTACCTGCTGAGCAGCGAACTGCCCTACCTCACGCTCGATCCGCGGCCCTTCCAGCAGCGGAAGGTGACCGAAGCCGCCGCCGAAGACGCCGTCGCGGAGATGCTGCCGGAGGCGTTGGAGTCCACGCTGCCGCCCGAGCCTGAGGGTGTCAGCCAGATCCGGCTGCCGCCTCGGCCCATCCTCCGGCACAGCTACACGCGCGTGCGGATGGCCGCGGGGCAGCTTCCGGCGACCGAGGAGGGCAGGCTGATCCTGCACAGCTACTCCCCCAACGGCGGCTGGTATGTGATGGTCGCGCCGGGCATGTATGAACTTCCCGGCGGTTCAAAAGGAACAAACCACTTCTCGCCCTACTCCTACGACCGGCACGTACCGCTCGCCTTCTACGGTTCGGCGTTCGTGCCCGGGATGTATCGCGACCCCGTGGCGCCGGTGGATATCGCCGCGACCTTCGCCTCGCTTCTCGGAGTCAACCAACCTTCGGCCTGCGTGGGCCATGTGCTGACAGAAGCCATCCGGACGCAAACCAAGCAGGGCGAACCTCTGGCGGCAACGGGAGCGAGGCGGTGAGCGTCCCCGTCACTGGCCCGGGCGGCGCACGCAATCGCGATCCCGACATGCGCGTCACCGTCGCGGGCGTCGAGCTTCGTTCCCCCATCATCGCGGCCAGCGGAACCTTCGGCTACGGGGTCGAGTTCGAAGACATCGTCTCGCTCGACCGCATCGGCGGCTTCGTCACCAAGGGCCTGTCGCGCGAGCCGATGGCCGGCAATGCCGCTCCGCGCATCATCGAGACTCCCGCGGGCATGATGAACGCAATCGGTCTCCAGAACATGGGGGTCCGCGCCTTCATCGCGGACAAGCTCCCGAAGCTGCGCAAGATGACGGGCGCGGTCGTCATCGCGAACGTCTTCGGCTTCACCATGGCAGACTGCGTGGAGGTCATTCAGGCGTTGAACGACGCTCCCGGCATCGCCATGTACGAGCTGAACGCGAGCTGCCCCAACACCAGCCACGGCGGCATGGTCTTCGGCACCGACCCGCCGGAGCTCTGGGAGCTGGTCGCCCGGTGCAAGACAGCCTCGCGCCGGCCCCTCGTGGTCAAGCTGTCGCCGAACGTAACCGACATCGGTCTCATGGCCAAAGTCGCCGCCGACGGGGGCGCCGATGCCCTCTCGCTGGTCAACACCTTCGTCTCGCTCGCCATTGACATCGAGACCCGCCGCCCGCGCATCGCCAACATCACCGGCGGACTCTCCGGCCCGGCCATCAAGCCCATCGCGGTGCGCATGGTCCACCAGGTCTCAAAGGCGGTGGCTCTTCCCATCCTCGGCATGGGCGGAATCGTGCGGGCCGAAGACGCCGTCGAGTTCATGATGGCCGGCGCTACCGCCGTTCAGGTCGGAACCGCCAGCTACGCCGATCCCAGGGCCGTCGAGAACATCGCCAACCGCCTGAAGCGCTGGTGCGCGACGCACAACGTGGCTCAGGTCAGCTCGCTCACCGGGTCGGCGCTGCTTTAGCGAGAACCTGCCTATCCTGCCTCTCTTAAATCTGGTCGAGACGCTTCCCGCACCTCAATTATGGCAGACTCCTCAGCGCCGCCGCCGGTCCAGTCTCCCCACCATTCCCACCAGCTCCAGCACGGCATCTCTCTCCTCCAGCAGCTCCACCTGCAGCCGCGCCACCACGATCGGACCCACCGTCTCGAGCCGGTCGCGTATCCCCGGGGTAAGCTTCACCGCATCCTTCTCTGTCGTCACGAACCCATTCGCCCCGCACGCCCTGGCCTCCCGCAGCAGCCGCTCCACATCCTGCTCGCCGTACGGGTTGTGGTCTGGGAACTCCACCGCTGCCATCGGCTCATATCCCTGCCCGGCCAGCATCGTCAGAAAACTCTGCGGCCGCGCGATCCCGCAGAACGCCAGCGGCCTGGCCGGCAGCGCTACATCGCCCCCCTCTCCCAGGCTAAGCTGTCGCCGAATCACCCACACCGCCCTCGGCCCTCGCAACGCCGCCACTACCCTCCGCAGCGAATCCGCCTCCTCCTCGCGCAGCACCACGATATCGGCCCGCGCCAGCGATTGCAGCGGCTCCCGCAGATTTCCCGCCGGCAGCAGCTCGTCTTCGACATCCTTCCGGGTCAACAACACGATGTCCACATCCCGCGCGAGCTGCCGATGTTGAAATCCATCGTCCAGCACATGCACCACCATCTTCTCCGACGGCTGGCCCTGCTCCGCCATCACCCCGGCTTCATAGCGATCGGCCCCGACGTACACCGGCACCCCCGACCGCTGCGCCAACAGCACCGGCTCATCCCCATGCCACCGCGCATGGTCGAACGGCTCCACCCGCGCTACCTTCTTCGAGGCTCGCCCATATCCCCGCGTAAGAATCCTGACGGCGTACCCTCGCTGTCGCAGCATTGTGGCCAGCATGAGAACCACTGGCGTCTTACCCGCGCCGCCAGCCGAAACGCTGCCCACGCTGATGACCGGCCCCTCCAGCCGCCGCTGCTTCAACCAACCCTTCGCGAACATCCAACTCTTGATCCCGAGCGCCGCGCCATACACCGGCGTCAACGGCAGCAGAAACGGCCTCCGCGTCTTCTTCATCCTCCCACCGCTCTCTCCTGCAGCAGCATCGTCAACATCTGCACCGTCCGCCCCGTCGCTCCCGCCTGCGATTCAAACACCGCCCGCCCGCGTGCTCCAATCGCACCTGCCAACTCACGGTTCTGCAACAGCTCGATCAAGGTAGCAGCCAGCGCATCTCCGTCTTTTACAATCCGAATCCCATCCGCCTCGCGCATCCTTCCCACCACATCGCGAAAGTTCTCATACGAGGGACCCATCACCACCGGCACCCCAAACTGCGCCGGCTCCAGCGGATTATGCCCACCCTTCGCCACCAGGCTCCCCCCCACAAACGCCACATCCGCCACTCCATACACCGCCGCCAGATCCCCAATCGTATCCAGCAGGATATTCCCCCCCGGCTTCACCGGCCCCGCAGTTCCGGCTAGCAACTCCGTTGCCCGCACAGTCCCGTACTCTTCCATCACCGAGTACGCCAAGCCAAATCGCTCTGGATGACGCGGCGCCATCACCAGTACTGCCCCTGGAACCTTCTTCTTTATCTCATCCCAGGCCTGCAGCACCTTGATCTCTTCCCAATCGTACTTCTCTTCCGTCGTGCTTCCTGCTACCACCACGGCCCTCTCACCCACGGCCTCGCGAATGAGTTCCGCCACCCGGCTCTGTCCCGGCGCCCGCACGTCGTACTTCAAATTCCCCGTCACCCGGACGCTCGCCTCCCGCACCCCCATCGCCACCAGCCGCCGCGCATCTTCCTCGCTCTGCGCCGCAAACAGGTCCACCCGCCGCAGCACTCTTCCCCACACCGCCCGCACCCGCGCGCCTCGCCGAAACGAGCGATCGCTCACCCGCGCATTCACCACCGCCACCGGCACTCCCGCCCGGCCGCATTCCATCAGCATCCTCGGCCACAACTCGCTCTCCAGCAGCACCAGCATGCGCGGTCGCAGCATCCGCAGATATCGCCGCACCGCCCACCCCAGGTCCAGTGGATAAAAGAACACCCGTCCGCTCCCGAACCGCTCCCGCGCCAGCGCCTGCCCCGTAGCCGTCGTCGTCGACACAACGATCACCCAGCCCGCGCCCAGCACCGCCTCCAGCTCCCGCACCAGCCGCGTCGCCGCCATCACCTCGCCCACACTCACCGCATGCACCCACACCACCTCGCGCCCCGCCGCCGCAGCTCGCAGCGCTGCCGGCGCCCTCCCTAGCCGCCCCGCCAGCCCCGCGCGATACCGTCCGCTCGTCGCCATCCGCGCCAGCCAGTACGGAGCACCCACCACCAACGCCGCCAGCAGCAGCGAGCTATACGCCAACATCGTCAATCCGGCTCCCTCTCGCTTTACCTGCCGCCCCAGCGAAGATCATAATCAACTTGGCCATGAAGTCCCACCCCTTCGCAAAGATTCCGCAGCTTCTGGGTACCTGCTCTCTCCTCCTCGGGCCTTTCGCCCACGCCGCCGACAAAAAAGCTCCCCCCGCCAAACCCGCCACCCAGTACCTCGCCTTCGACACCCACCCCAACGAGCACGTCACTGTCGCCGCCGACCCCTGCGACGTCCCCAAAGACTGCGACTTCTTTCGCCTTCCCTACCTCCAGCACGGCTTCCTCCCCATCCGCGTCATCTTCACCAACGACGGCGACACCGCCCTCGCCCTCGACGACGCCCGCATCCAGTTCCTCTCCGCCAACAACGACAAGATCCCCGCCGCCACCGACGAAGACATCCAGCGCCGCCTCTTCTCCACCAAAGCCGTTCACGGCCGCCAGATCCCCTTGCCGATGCCGCTGCCGCCCATCACCTTGCACGACAAAGGCCCCGACAAGAAGATCGCCCAGGACGACAAAGACTTCGGCTTCCCCAGCACCACCGTGGCCCCCCACAGCACCCTCGCCGGCTACCTCTTCTACGACATCCGCGGCCTCGACGACCCCGCCCTCAAAGGCGCCGAACTCTACGTCAAGATGGTTCACACCCTCGACGGCAAAAAGCAGCTCTTCGCCTTCACCATCCCCTTCGACAAGTGGCTCGCCGCCCGCCCCAGCGAAAAGCCCAACTCAAATCGCTGACCACCTCATCGCCGTAGCCGCCGCCATCGCCGTAGCCGCGCCATCGCCGTAGTATTTCTACCCAATAAGCAAAAAAAACCGTCATCTCGACCGAAGCAACGGACGGTCTCATCGTCCGTTGCGCAGTGGAGAGATCCCCGCATTTCGCCGTTGCTCTTGCCGTAGTTTGTTCGCCGTAGTTTGTTCTTTGTCCTGCCCTAAACGTAGTCGAATGGGACCCCTGACTTGCCCGGCGCTGCTTTTCACCCCACATACGCCGCAGCATCCGTAACATCGGTCCCCATCCCCACCCCCACCCCCCGAAACACCACCGTCAACCCCGCCGACACCACCAGGTTCAGCGCCAAAGCCGGCACCGCCGCATACATCGCATAGGTTCCCCCGGCAAAGTGCAGCGGATACACCGAACCCTTCAACCCCAGCGCCCACGCCATCCCCGTCCCGCTCGCCATCCCCGCCGCCCACCCTGCCAGCAACGCCCACGGATGCAGCCACCGCGTGAACACGCCTACGATCACCGCGGGAAACAGCTGCGCCATCCAGATCCCGCCCAGCAGCTGCATCTCGATCGCATACGTCGCCGGCAGCTTCAGCACAAACACCAGCGCGCCGAACTTCACCGCCAGCGAAACCAGCTTCGCCGTCCGCGCCTCCTCCGCCGGCAGCATCTTCCGCCGCATCAGCGCCCCATACAGATTCCGCGTAAACAGATTCGAAGCCGCGATCGACATGATCGCCGCCGGCACCAACGCGCCGATCGCCACCGCCGCCAGGCAAAACCCCGCAAACCACTCCGGAAACATCTTCAGGAACAGCAGCGGCACCGCCATATTCGCGTCCTTCGTCACCACGCCCGCCGCCAGCGCAAAATATCCCAGCAGCGCAATCAGCCCCAATAAAAAACTGTACGCCGGCAGCATCGCCGCATTCCTTCGCACCACATTGGCGCTCTGCGCACTCAGTACCGCCGTCGCCGTATGCGGATACAGCATCAGCGCAATTGCCGAACCGATCGCCAGCGTCGAATACCCCAAAAACTGGCTCGGCTTCAAAAGAATCGTCGCCGCCGGACGATGCGTGCCCAGCAGCGTATTCGCCGCCTCGAACACCCGCCCAAACCCGCCCAGCTTCACCGGGATATAAACCACTGCCGCCAGCACCATCGCATACAGCATCACGTCCTTGACGATCGCGATCACCGCCGGCGCCCGCAGCCCGCTCGAGTACGTATACGCCGCCAGAATCACGAACGCCGCCGCCAGCGGCCACTCCCCCGTCACCCCCATCGCCCCGATGACTACCCTGATCCCCACCAGTTGCAGCGCGATATACGGCATCAGCGCCAGCACCCCCGTCAACGCAATCGCCATCGTCAGCCAGCGGTTCCCATACCGCCCGCCCACAAAATCCGCAAACGTAATGTAACCGTGACGGTGACAAATTGTCCAAAGCCTTGGCATGACTACCATCATGTACGGATACGCGATCACCGCATACGGCACCGCGAAGAAGCCCATGGCCCCGCCGCCATACAGCAGCGCCGGCACCGCGATCACCGTATAGGCCGTATACAGGTCGCCGCCGATCAGAAACCACGTCACCCACGTCCCGAAGCTCCGCCCCGCCAGCCCCCACTCTTCGAGCGACCCCATTCCCGCCTTCGGCCGCCGCCACCGCGCCGCCCAGAACCCCGCAAACGTCACCAGCGCAAAAAAGAAACAGAAGACCAGCAGCGCCGTCGTATGCAGATGCAATCGTTTCCTCGCGTGAAAGATCTTCCGTCACATCTTAGCGCACCAGTCCTGCCGAACGGGCCGCCTGCGCGGCGGGCGCCCACTTCGTGGGGTGTATACCCTTCCTCGGTGACATGAGCTTCTGCGGTCCTCCCGTTGGTCGGAAGGGAAAATTCTGACGCCGACCATCGGGAGGCCTAACGCACTTCGATCCTGGCAACACCGGTATACACGTCACGAAGTGGGCGCCCGCCGCGCAGGCGGCCCGTCCGGCAGGACATCAGCTCCGGCCGTTATCGCCCCACTCGTATGCCACCACGCCCAGATCGTTCAGCAGCTTCATCACTCTCTCCACATTCCGCCGAACCTCCGCCCGCGCGCGCACCGGAGTATCATGCGCCTCTTCCACGGCAACCACCCGCCCATACGGCCACGAGCTCTCCGGAACCGCATTCAGCGCCGTCGCCAGATCGCTCACCCGCACATTCAGATCCTGCCGCCGCGCGCCCACCGGCCGCAGTAGGCCGCCCAGCCCCAGATCGCTCTTGTTCGCGTCCGCCGACATCACATGCAGCGTCACCATGCTCCCCTGCACCGTGAGATACGGGTTCTCCCACACCGACAAGCTTTTCACCGCCATATATCGCGTCTTCGAAGGCGGCGGAATCATCTCCATCTGCTGCCGAGCCGCCTCCGCCTCCTGCCGCTGCTCGGCCGCAATCGCGCGCGCCGCAGAGGCTGTTTCCAAGGCCGTCGGCGCAGCCGTACGCGTACAGCCGGCAAGCGTCATCGAGAGCAGCAGAGCGGGGAAGAGCAGCAAAGAGGGACGCACATTCACCAGCATACCAATCTCTCCCGCCCTCAGAAACTCCAAATTTGCCGCTCGATCCAGCCTCTTACCGCCCCACCCACGCCGCGCTTCGCTTTTCCAGAAACGCCTTCGTCCCCTCCGCCTTATCCTCGGTCCCGCACAGCCGCCCGAAGATCTCCGCTTCGACCTCCATGGCCGCCTCCAGGCCCAGCTCACTGCCCCGCCGCGTCGCCTCCAGGCACCCGGCCACCGCCAGCGGAGCCATCCCGACGATCATCTTCGCCACCGCCTCGGCCCGCTCCATCAGCCGCTCCGCCGGAACCACCTCCTCCACCAGTCCGATCCGCAGCGCCTCCGCCGCACCGATCATCTCGCCGGTCAACAGCAGCTTCAGCGCCATCGACTCTCCCACCAGCCGAGGCAGCCGCTGCGTTCCGCCATAGCCCGGAATCAGCCCCAGCTTCACCTCCGGCTGGCCCAGCCGCGCCGTCTCGCTCGCTATCCGCATCGTGCATGCCATGGCCAGCTCGCACCCGCCGCCCAGCGCAAATCCGTTCACGCAGGCAATCACCGGCTTCCCGCAGGTCTCGATCAGCCGAAACACCTCCTGCCCGCGCCGCGCCCTGGCCTCGCCCTGCGCCGCGTCGAGCACGGCGATCTCGCCGATGTCCGCGCCCGCCGCAAACGCCTTTTCGCCCGCCCCCGTCAGCAAAATCGCCCGCACCTGCGCCTCCGCCGCCAGCGCCGTGAACACCTGCTCCAACTCATCGAACACCTGCGCATTCAGAGCATGCAGCACCTTCGGCCGGTTCAGCGTTACCCGGGCAATCTGGTCCTTCACCTCGCACAGCAGCGTCTCGTAGCTCACAGCGATTCCTCCCCGGCGGCAGCAGTCTGCTCTCGCACTACAGACGATACAATCGAACCATGCTCAAGGGGAAACATGATTAAGGGAATCACGCTGATCAGCGCCGTTGCCTCCGGCGAAGTGTTCGACCGCCTCACCAGCCTCTTCGCCGCGCTCGGCTTCGAGCAGGGCAAGGGCTGGCAGGACGCCACCGGTCGCGGCGAAGCCTTCCTCGCCCCCATCGGCAATCTCGAGTTCGTCACTGGCCGCGCCCCCGCCCCCTTGGATCTTCAGACGCCGTCGATTCTCATCGAGGTCAACCAACTCGACCATCTTCACTCCCTTATCGAAAACTGGCTTCTCACCGACCATCGCCCCGAAGAGATGCCCGCGCTCCTCTCCGCGCCGGATCTCACCCATTGGAACTCCCGCCTCTTCACGGTTCAACTGACCCCCGAGCTTAAACTGGGCTTCTGGCAATCCGAAAACCCCCTGCACAACCGACCCTCCGCCATCGAAGGCGACCTCAGCGCCGCCGGCATGCGCTTCGCCGTCGTCTCTACCCGCTGGAACACCGTCATCACCGATCGCCTCCTCCAGGGAGCGCTCGACGCCCTGCACCGCAGCGGCGCAGTCAAAACCGACAT
Source organism: Edaphobacter sp. (assembly GCA_965277335.1). Lineage (GTDB taxonomy): Bacteria > Acidobacteriota > Terriglobia > Terriglobales > Acidobacteriaceae > Edaphobacter. Next base: position 101,123 of record CBDICJ010000005.1, read on the forward strand.
CGAGATCGTCCGCGTCCCCGGAGCCTGGGAGATTCCCTCCGCCGCCCGCACTCTCGCCGAATCGAAGGGCTTCGATGCCATCGTTACCCTCGGCTGCCTCCTCCGCGGCGAAACCGCTCACTATGAGGCTATCTACAACGAGGTCGCCCGCGGCATCGGCCAATCCCAGCAGGAGACCGGCATCCCTCACGCCTTCGGCGTTCTCACCTGCGAGACCCTCGAGCAAGCCCTCGACCGCGCCGGCCTCAAAGCCGGAAACAAAGGCTTCGAAGCCGCCATGGCCGCCATCGAGATGGTCTCCCTCCAACGCAAACTCACCTCGAAATCGGGTGCCCCAGGTCTCGATTCTGAGACCCGGAATGAACCTCCATCGGACACGGGTGCGGGTGCCCCATCCTTTGCAGCTTCACCGCAAAGGGTGGGATCAGGCACGGATGTGGGATCCGACGAACCCTCACCCCCTCCATCCCCCAAAGGCGGAAAATAATGGGCACCCGCCGCAAATCCCGCGAATTGACCATGCAGATGCTCTTCCAGGGTGACCTCGGCAAGCAGACGCCCGAGCAGGTCGCCAAGCTCTTCTGGGCCTCGGTCGAAGACGTCGACCTCGAAACCCGAGGCTTCGCCGAAGACCTTCATCGCCTGGCATCCACCCGCCAGCCCGAGATCGACGCCCTCATCGAGGCCCATGCCCAGAACTGGCGCATCGAGCGCATGCCCGTGGTCGACCGCAACCTCATCCGCACCGCCGTAGCCGAGATGCTCGGCTTCCCCAACACCCCCGCCGCCATCATCATCAACGAGTCGCTCGAAATCGGCCGCCGCTACGCCGCCCCCGAGTCCATCCACTTCCTCAACGGCGTCCTCGACGCCATCGCCCGCGACCTGCTCAAGAAGCGCCTCGCGTAGAGCCTCGTCTCCCATGCGGTCAAGGGCACGTCGCACTTGACACGGAACTCCCGCGCAAGAGGCATCCTCTAGCCCCGCACTCTCTTCCCACGCCCGTTCCCAATCGAGTTCAGCTCGAAGTTCAGGTCGAAGTTCGAGTCAAGGTCCAGACCTAAACCAAATCAATAGAAGATTTTGCGCAACATTGACGGGGGAGGGGGGTACCAGCTCCCCACCCACCCCGATACCTCTTCAAAGCTACGCTGTCACGGTTTAAGAAGTGGCCTTTCGCGGCTTCTGCACCAGCAGGTTGGGAGTAACGATGTTCCCGTTGGTGTCGGTCAGCTTCGGCGCGATCGGCGTCGCCGTGTCCGTGTACCCATTGTTTCCATTGGTGATCAGGTGGACGACATTGTCCCCCGACGTCCCGACATAGAACGTCTGGTTATCCGCGCTCACCACCCCCGCCACCGGAGCGATCGGCGTGCCGAAGCTCGACTTCTGCAGCGCGATGCTGCCCAGAGTTCCCGCTCCCGTGGGCTGCGGCGTGTACGTCGGCAATACCCCCCCGCTCCCCGCATAGGTCACAAACGCCATCTTCGAGTCCGAGGTCGGATCGACGCCTGTGATCGCCGTCGCGGTGACACCCGATAGAGCGCCGGAGAATGCCACGGTTGTGCCGAAGGTCACAGGCGCTGTCATGGGCATCTGGTTGGGGCAGGCTGCGACCGGCAGACCCGGTGACGCGGTAGCAGGAGAGGGTGCCGGGGTCGAAAGCAGCAGATCGGTAAAGCTCGGCGCGGGGGTGGCGGCCGCGCCCAGCAGGTGCAGGCCGTCGTTGGTGGTCGCCACCCGGTCGGTCTGCGGCTGGGTCACGCCCGCATCCGGATAGAACGTATTGCTGGTGGTCGAGGAGCCGGTCACCGCTCCATTGATCGTCGAAATCGTGGTCACCGGGCAGTAGGAGCGCGCCGTCGTGGGAACACCCGCGAAGAAGGCGCCTACGCTCGGCACTGCCAGCGCGACGTCGCTGGTGGGCTGCGAGGACGAGGTCGAATACCACCCGGTAAAGGTGGAGTGCACCAGCAGCTGATTGTTCGGCGCTGTCGTCCCGGTCGCCGGATCGTAGCTGCCCAGCGTGATGTACACGGTCGAGCTGTCGGGCGTGAACACCGCATGAGTGCCGACTCCGCCGTACTGGGTCACGACAGCGCCGCTGGTCACGGTCGTGGTCGGGGTTCCGCCTGTTCCCGTGGTCGTGGTGGTGGTTGTGGTCGTCGTGGTCCCGCTGCTGCCCCCGGCCCCGGTGGTTGCCGTCGCCGTCCCGCTGCTCGCCGTGCTGTACAGGTAAACCAGCTGCCGTATCGGATCGCTGATGACGAGCGTAGTGCCGTCGGGCGAGATTGCCAGCACCTGCCCCGACACCGATCGGTCTTCTCTGCTCAGGGCGTTCGCGGTCGCGCTGAAGGTCATTAGCTCGAAGGAACTGCCCATGTAGATTGCGGTGCCGTCGTTGCTGATCACCATCGAGTTCGGCTGGTAGGGCAGACGCACCGGCGAACCGAGCGCGCTCTGGGTGAAGTCCACCGGCACCAAATACAGCGAGTTTGTGCTCGCAATATAGAGGTTGGTGCTGTTGATGCCGGGCGTGGTCACGTTGATCTCGTTCGAGGTCACCGGCTTGCCGTTGCCGAACAGGCCGATCTGGTTGAACGGCGATGGATTGCAGGTGGGAGGCTGGCAGACGGCAGTAATTCCGGCCGCGCCCGGGAAGGGCGGAGTCACCGTTCCCGCGCCTGCCGGAATCGTGGTCGGCGTGGTCGATTCGAACTCGAGGGAAAGTCCAGTCAACACGGTCCCGTTCACGTCGGTCGCAACCGAGGTGATCGGCTGCGTGAAGTTCTGGTTCACCACTACGCTATCCGTCGCGGTGTTGCCGATGCCGGGAACGCTGAGTGTGATCGAGGTGGGCGGACAGGTGGAGAAGAAGCCGGCCGAGCTTCCCGCGTTCGAGATGCCCGCGGTGATGACTGTCGATCCAGGCTTCTGCGCGGTGGCCACACCATTTGGATCGATGGTTACGATCGATGCTGTCTGCGGCGTGTAGGTGAGGTGACCTACCTGGCAGCTGATGTTATCCGCGGGATCGGTCAAGGCGTTCTTGTACACGCGAGCCGCCAGTTGCCCGGTCACTCCCTGCGAGACGCAACTATTGGCGCTGGTAAATGCGGCCGCCGAGGTTACAGGAGTCGTGCAGCAGCCCGTAGCCGCGTCGATGGTGCAGCTTGTCTGGGTATTGATGAACGCAGCAGGACTGCAGTTCGTTGCCGGATCGTTGATGCAATCCGTCGATAACGCTCCCAAGACCACGCTGGTCACAACCGGATGAACGTAAACCGGGAGAGGATTGCTGCTTGCTCCCTGCGCGCTCGCCACGATATAGATGGTTCCGCTCTTGCCGGTCGCGTTGCAGGTCGTAAAGTCCGCGATACCGCCGCCAGTATTGCGGTTCCAGGTGCCGCCGCATACCGCGCCGTTGGCCGGGTTGATGTCGGCGACGGTCAGGTCAGGCTTTCCATTGACATCGAAGGTCGAATAGGTGTAGCTGGAGACCGACTCGGACGTGCCTTTGCAGTCCGTCGCTACCGGCGCGCTGATCTGCCCGATCTGCGCGAAGTTCAGCGAAACGCCATAGATCTTCGGCTGCAGCGCGATCGTCGTCACCTGACCGACAGGAATTCCAGTATCGCCGCCGTTGCAAAAGACCGTGGCGGTTTTCTTCGAACAGCCCGAAATCGAGACGCCAAAAGGAATGGTAAAAAGCAATAAAAAAACGAACGTGGCAAACCGACGCATTGAACCTCCCCGTCCAACCGGAACGCAAGCTGAACGGTCACACCGCAACCGCTGAGTAGCTGAAACCATAGTGTAAAAGCTGCGCACACCGGAAGCAAATCACCGGGACCCGCGAAGCCTGTGCAGGACTCTGGTTGGACGATGCCGGCCGACTTTCGCACCCTGTTCAGGCTGCCTTTGCCAACAAATAAGCGGAGCGATACCATCGTCGGCAGAAGACAAGCCGCCTGAACCTCTTCGGTTTACTGCGCCGGCATCTCGGTCTCGAACCAGTGCAGCGCCCGCTCCAGCACATCGCGCCGATGCGCAGGATCGCGGAAGCCATGCCCTTCGTTGGGGTAGACGACCAGTTGTGTCTTCACACCTTCGGTCCGCAGCGCATGCCAGAACTCGAAGCTCTGCGGCGCCGGGCACTCTCCGTCGCGGTCTCCCACGACAACCAGCGTCGGCGTCTTCACCTTCTTGATGTAGTCGATGGCTGAACTCTTCGCATAGACCGCCGGATCGTCGTAGACGCTCTTGCCGAAGAACGGCGTCATCCACTGATCGATCGAGTTCTCGCCGTAGTAGCTCCGCCAGTCGCTGATTCCGGCGCCCGCTACGGCCGCCCGGAAGCGCGTCGTCTGCGTCACGGCGAACATAGTCATGAAGCCGCCGTAGCTCCAGCCGGTCAGGCCTTCGCGATTCTTGTCGATAGGGAAGCGTTTCTCGAGCACATCCATTCCGGCGAGGATGTCGCGCAGGTCGCCATAGCCGAAGTCCTTGACGTTGGCCTGGGTAAACTTCTCGCCCTGGCCATAGCTGCCACGCGGATTCGGCATAAAGACGAAGTAGCCCAGAGCCGAGAAAGGCACTCCGCCATAGCCGACTCCGGGCCAGCGCGGGGTCACGGCGCTTGATGGACCGCCATGCACGCTAACCAGCAGAGGGTACTTATTGGCCGGATCGTAGTTCGCGGGATAGAGCAGCCAGCCCTGGACCTTGAAGCCGCCGTTGGTCCATTCGATAGTTTCCGTCTTGCCCCAGGCCGGCTTCAGGTCATCGTTCAGGTGAGTAATCTGCTTGAGATCGTTGTCTGGGCCGGCCCACACCTCGGGGGCCCGCTCGAAGGAGCTGCGAATCAATGCGATGGTTTGTTTGTTGGAGACGGAAACGCTCATCACCATGCCGCCTGCGCCGATCGACTCGGGGAAGGTAGCGTTGACATCAGGAACACCTTTGCCGGTGCTCAGATCGAGCGCTGCCAGATGGCTGTCTCCGCCGACGTGCTCAGCGATTCCGATCGTCTGCGGGCCAAGCCACGCGATGTAGGCCACCGAAGCGGCTCGACCGGTTGTCACATCTTTCGGTTCGCCTCCGGCTGCGGGCATCAGGTAAACGTCTCCGCCGGTGGAGCCCTGGTCGCTCATCAGGCCACCGATGAAGGCGATCTGCTTTGCATCGGGCGACCAGCGGGGGACGGCGATCTGGAGGCTGTGCAGAGAACCGGCAACTCTGGCTGTGTCGAGGATCGACTTGGGCTGGCCGCTCGCCAGGTCTTCGGTGTAAAGCTGCGCTACCCACCAGTTGTTCTCGCCTGGAGGATTGGCGGCCACGAAGGCGAGACCCTGCGAGTCTGGCGACCAGTCGAACTCATAGACGTGGAGAGTTGCTGGGGTCACCTGTGCGAATGCGCCACTTGCTGCCTGAACCACGCCGACGCGCTGTATCTCGACTCCGTCTTCGCCGATGACGCCGGCCCAGGGCTTCATCGCGGCCAGCGCTCCGGCGCTTCTCGTGGCGTTTTCGACGAAGAGAAACCCAATTGCCTTTCCGTCCGGCGACCAAGCCAGCGAATCCATCTCTCCTGTGAGATGGGTCAGTTGTTTCGATTGCCCGGTCTTCTTCGACCAGACGAAGACCTGGTCCTGGCCCTGGTCCCGGCCGGATTTTTCCGTGCCCGTGGTACAGCTTGAAACAAAGGCCAGCCACTCTCCGTCCGGCGACCACTTCGGGTCCGAACTGCCGCATTTGGAATCGCTTGCCCCGGTGTCGACGATCTTGGTCTGGTTCGGATTGGCTACATTCGTCAGATGAATCTGCGAACCCTGGCCGCTGCGGACCGCCCAGGCGACCTCTTCTCCGTTCGGGGAGATCGCCGCCGCGCTGGGAGTTTTGGTCATCCCAAGGGTTTCGATGAGTGAGCCGATTCGCGGGTCATGATTGGCTGAAGAGGCAGCTGGTGAGGCGGATTGGCCGTATCCTTTGCCGGTGGAGACAAGGGCTAGGAGTAAGCAGGCGGCGAAGAAGAGCCAAGGGCGAGACCAGGTGCGGGGTTCGGCTGAATTCATTGGAAAAGCCTAGCACGGCGGTCCGGACGAGGCTAAGAGGATGCGCTCGCTCGCCGGCAAAGAGGCAAACAGGAAAGTACAGCAGAAGAAGCCTGAGCGTGGAAGAGTTGACTTGCAGCCACGCGATTGATATGGTTAGAACGTTCCGCGAGTATCCAGTCCGTGACGTCGGGAGATCCGGCCCAGGGAGGGTGGAAGAGCCCGCGCAATCCATAATGTATATCCTGTTGTGAGACAGGTATGCTTGTTTGCGCTATACTGGGTACAAGAGATTCACCGCAGGGCAATCTGGTCGTCTAGTATGGACCTGACTGCCGGTTGTCTGCGGCCTATCGCAATCGCGCCTGCGACACCCTCCACCTTGGATGGGCTATGCGGGCCGGAACAGCGAAACGGAGTCGGCTCATCCTCTAGTTCGGACTTGTCCTGTGTTTAGGAAGGCTGGAATTTCAGGAAAGACGCTCGACCACCGTCGACTGTTTACGTCTGGCTTGTAGCACCGGTTTACAGACGCAACAGCAGGGAAGATCTTCGCCCCGAATGTCGGGAAAAGAGACGCTTCAGCGTTCTCAATTTTTGCGTGTACGGCAGTTGCGTACCGTAGCGATGCGAAGCTCTCCTCTCATGCGCGTCATTGAGATTGGTTTTTGCGTATTTATTAAGGAGTTCTAGTGCCTACGTTCCATCAGCTCGTCAAGCAGGGCCGCACGCCCACCCGTTACAAGACCGCCAGCCCCGCGCTGCAGGGCTCGCCGCAGCGGCGCGGCGTCTGCACTCGCGTGTATACCCAGACGCCGAAGAAGCCGAACTCGGCGCTGCGTAAAGTTGCGCGTGTTCGGCTTACGAACGGGATCGAAGTGACGACCTACATTCCGGGCATCGGTCACAATCTGCAGGAGCACTCGATCGTGCTCATTCGCGGCGGCCGTGTGAAGGATCTTCCCGGAGTGCGTTACCACGTCGTCCGGGGCACGCTCGATTCGGTTGGTGTTGCCAATCGCAAGCAGAGCCGCTCGAAGTACGGCGCGAAGCGTCCCAAAGCAGCGGCTAAGTAGTCCGCCATTTTGATCAACTCGGCGCGCTGGTTTGGCTCGCCGCATAAATTTTAGGTTCAGGGCTTGAGAGGTTTACGGTCCTGAAGGAAGACGAGAAGAGAAGGAAATGCCAAGAAAAGGCTACATCGCCAAGCGTGAAGTTGCTCCGGACCCCGTCTATCACTCCACCCTGGTCACCAAATTTGTGAACTCGATGATGTGGGGCGGCAAGAAGTCGACCGCGCAGGGCATCTTCTATACGGCTATGACTAACCTTGAGCAGAAGGGCGGGGACGAGGCTCTCAAGCTCTTCAAAAAGGCGATCGAAAACTGCAAGCCGCTGCTTGAGGTCAAGAGCCGCCGCGTGGGCGGAGCGAACTACCAGGTGCCGATTGAAGTGCTTCCCGAGCGACGCACCTCGCTCGCCATCCGCTGGCTCGTGACCTACGGTCGGGCGCGCGGCGAAAAAGGCATGGTGGACAAGCTGACCGCTGAGCTTCTTGATGCTGCTAATGGCCGCGGCGCCGCGATGAAGAAGAAGGAAGACGTTCACCGCATGGCTGAGGCGAACAAGGCCTTCGCGCACTATCGGTGGTAAAGAAAGAGTCTTTCAGCAGTATTTTTACTGCTTTAAAGATTTTAGATTTTTGCTTGAACGCTTTTTATACCGCGAGTGGTAACTCGCAGATGAGAGACAGATCGTGGCACGCACTACACCTCTAAATCGTTGCCGGAACATCGGGATTATGGCGCATATCGACGCCGGCAAGACGACGACGACCGAGCGCATCCTGTTCTATACGGGTATCACGCACCGTATCGGCGAGGTGCACGAGGGGACTGCGACCATGGACTGGATGGAGCAGGAGCAAGAGCGCGGCATCACGATTACGTCGGCGGCGACGACCTGCACCTGGAAGAACATTCGCATCAACATTATTGATACGCCGGGTCACGTGGACTTCACCGCTGAGGTGGAGCGTTCGCTGCGTGTGCTTGATGGCGCGGTGGCCTGCTTTGACGCGGTCGCCGGTGTGCAGCCCCAGTCCGAGACGGTGTGGCGTCAGGCCGACAAGTACAAGGTGCCGCGTATCTGCTTTATCAACAAGATGGATAAGGCGGGCGCGGATGCTGTTTACGCGACCTCCACGATCGTTGACCGTCTAGGTGCGCGTGCGGTTCCTATCAACATACAGATCGGAGCTGAGGCGAAGTTTCTTGGCGTCGTAGACCTGGTCACCATGAAGGCCATTTACTGGCACGACGAGACCATGGGCGCGGAGTATTCGGTCGAAGAGATCCCCGCCGAGCTGCTCGACAAGGCAAAGGCCGCCCGCGCTTATCTGATTGAAGCTGTCTCCGATTCGGACGACGAGATCATGCATCTTTACCTCGAGGGCCAGGAGCCGACCGAGTCGCAATTGAAGGCCGGCATTCGCAAGGCGACCATCGCGATGAACATCTTCCCGGTGCTCTGCGGCTCGTCGTTCAAGAACAAGGGTGTCCAGACGCTGCTCGACGCGGTGGTCGACTACCTGCCCAGTCCGCTCGATATTCCTCCCATGATCGGCCACAACCCTGACAACATGGAAGAAGAGATCATACGCAAGGCGGACGACAACGAGCCCTTCTCGGCGCTCGGCTTCAAGATCATGACCGACCCGTTCGTCGGCCAGTTGATCTTTATCCGCGTCTACTCCGGTCAGCTCAAGACCGGCGATTCAGTGCTGAATCCCCGCACCGGTAAGACCGAGCGTATCGGCCGCCTGCTGAAGATGCACGCGAATAAGCGGGAAGAGATTACCGAGATTCTCGCCGGCGATATCTGCGCCGCGGTTGGCCTGAAGAATCTGGTCACCGGCGATACGATCTGCACGGACAAGAAGCCGGTTGTGCTCGAGTCGATCGACTTCCCGGCGCCCGTCATTGAAGTTGCCGTGGAGCCGAAGACCAAGGCCGATCAGGAGAAGATGGGTTTGGCGCTGGCCAAGCTGGCGCAGGAAGATCCCACCTTCCGCGTTCGCACCGATATTGACTCCGGCCAGACCATCATCGCGGGTATGGGCGAGCTGCACCTCGAGATCATCGTCGACCGCATGATGCGCGAGTACAAGGTCGAGGCCAACGTCGGCAAGCCGCAGGTGAACTACCGCGAGACGATACGCGCCAACTCCGATGCCGAAGGGAAGTACATCCGCCAGACCGGCGGCTCGGGCAACTACGGCCACTGCAAGATTCGTATCTCCCCCAACGAGCCGGGCAAAGGGTACGAGTTCTCGAACGATACCAAAGGTGGCGCGATTCCTAAGGAGTACGTCAAGCCGATCGATCAGGGCATTCAGGATGCGATGCAGCGCGGTGTGCTCGCCGGTTACGAGATGGTCGATGTCAAGGTGTCGCTCTACGACGGCAGTTACCACGACGTCGACTCGAACGAAATGGCGTTCAAAATCGCCGGGTCCATGGCGTTCAAGGAAGCCGCGCGCAAGGCCAAGCCGGTTCTGCTCGAGCCGGTGATGTCGGTCGAAGTGACTGTACCCGAAGAGTACATGGGAACGATCATCGGCGATCTCAACTCCCGCCGCGGCCGTATCGAAGGCATGGAGATGGTCGGCACCACGCAGGCGATCCGGGCAACGGTTCCGCTGAGCACGATGTTCGGTTACGCCACCCACATGCGGTCATCCACGCAGGGTCGCGCGAACTACTCCATGCAGTTCAAGCAGTACGAAGAGACACCGCGGTCGGTCTCGGAAGAGATCATTGCCAAGGTGCAGGGCAAAGACGGGAAAGACAGGTAGTCGCCGCAAGGCACATCATCTTTTTGCAAGGCACATCATCTTTTTGAAGCTGAACTTTAGAAACAGGAAACACGGAGAGAGTCATGGGCAAGGAAAAGTTTGACCGGTCGAAGCCGCATGTCAACATTGGGACGATCGGACACATCGATCATGGCAAGACGACGCTGACGGCGGCGATCACGAAGGTGCTGTCCAAGCACAACCCGAAGAACACGTTTCGGTCGTTCGACACGATCGACAACGCCCCTGAGGAGCGCGAGCGCGGCATCACCATCGCGACCTCGCACGTGGAGTACGAGACCAAGAACCGGCACTATGCGCACGTCGACTGCCCCGGTCACGCGGACTATATCAAGAACATGATCACGGGCGCGGCGCAGATGGACGGCGCGATCCTGGTGGTTGCGGCGACCGATGGCCCGATGCCCCAGACCAAGGAGCATGTGCTCTTGGCGCGCCAGGTTGGGGTTCCGTTCATCGTGGTGTTTTTGAACAAGTGCGATGCGGTCGAGGACGAAGAGCTGATCGAGCTGGTGGAGATGGAGGTTCGCGAGCTGCTGTCGAAGTACGACTATCCGGGCGACGACACGCCGATTATCCGCGGCTCTGCTTTGGGCGCGCTCAATGGCGAAGCGCAGTGGGAGGCCAAGATCGACGAGCTGATGGATGCGGTGGACAAGTACGTTCCGCAGCCGGAGCGCGCGGTCGACCTGCCGTTCCTGATGCCGATCGAAGACATCTTCTCGATCTCCGGCCGCGGGACTGTGGTGACGGGCCGCATCGAGCGCGGCAAGGTGAAGGTTGGCGAGGCCTGCGAGATCGTGGGTTTCCGCGAGACCCGTCAGACGGTCTGCACCGGCGTCGAGATGTTCAAGAAGCAGCTGGATGAGGGTCTGGCGGGCGACAACGCGGGACTTCTCTTGCGCGGTATTGCGAAGGAAGATGTGGAGCGCGGCATGGTGCTGGCCAAGCCGGGTTCGATCACGCCGCACACTGTGTTCAAGGGGGAGGTGTACGTGCTCTCGAAGGAAGAGGGCGGACGCCACACACCATTCTTCAACGGCTACCGTCCGCAGTTCTACTTCCGCACCACTGACGTGACCGGCTCGGCGAAGCTTCCGGCGGGCACCGAGATGTGCATGCCGGGCGACAACATCCAGCTCGAGATCACGCTGCACACACCGGTGGCCATGGAGAAGGGCCTGCGCTTCGCGATTCGCGAGGGCGGCCGAACCGTCGGCGCCGGGACCATCTCGGAGATCATCAAGTAAAGAAAAAGCTTGACAGCAAAGTCTTCTAGTTTTTCGCTGTTCAAGATATCAAGAATAACGAGGGCTGCCGGCAGGTGCAGAATTTCATCACCGGCAGCTACTCCAAACGATCTTTGTGCGCGTCTCGGAAGAGACAGGGAAAGAGACACACCATGGCTGGACAGAGAATCAGAATTCGTTTGAAGGCATACGACTACCGCGTGCTGGACACCTCGACCGGCGAGATCGTCGAGACGGCCAAGCGCACCGGAGCCCAGGTCGCGGGTCCTATTCCGCTGCCGACCATGAAGAACAAGTATTGCGTTCTCCGTTCGCCGCACGTTGACAAAAAGTCGCGCGAGGCCTTCGAGATCCGCACTCACAAGCGGCTGATCGACATCCTTGAGCCCACCCAGCAGACGGTGGATGCGCTGATGAAGCTCGATCTGCCTGCCGGGGTTGATGTAGAGATCAAGACGGTTCAGAAATAAAGCAAAAGCTTTTCAGAAAGAAATTTGTTTTTAGAAGGTTCAACCGGCAGTGCTGAACGACTCAGCTCAGCATGATGAGGAAAGGAAGCTCCAATGTCAGTAGTAGGGATTCTCGGGAAAAAAGTCGGCATGACCCAGCTCTTCGACGAGCGTGGCGACATTCATCCAGTCACCGTCCTCAAGGCTGGCCCATGCGTGATTACGCAGCTCAAGACGCTTGCGAAGGACGGCTATGACGCCGCGCAGATCGGCTACGTCGATTTCGTTAAAGCCTCCAAGATCAACAAGGCCATGACCGGCCACTTCGCCAAGTCCAATGTTCCCCCGGTGAAGATGATTAAGGAAGTCGCTCTAGAAGCTGTTAAGGCGACCGCAGGCGAAGAGGCAGTCACCGCCAAGGCCGGCGACCGCATCCTGGTCGATATCTTCAACGACGAACGATTCGTCGACATCATCGGCACCTCCAAAGGACGAGGCTTTGCAGGTGTCGTTCGCCGCCACGGCTTCGGCGGCGGACCCAAGTCGCACGGGCATATGTTCCAGGTGCAGGGCTCGATCGGCGCATCGTCGTTTCCCTCGCGCGTATTCCCTGGCCAGCGCATGCCCGGCCACATGGGTCACGCGCAGATCACGGTCCGCAACCTCCGCATCCGCGGCATCGATCTCGACGATAACCTTCTGCTGGTCGAAGGTGCAGTTCCCGGTCCGCGTGATGGCTTCGTACTGATCTCCAAGGCCAAAGCTCCGCCGCGCGAACGCCGCGGCTTTGCCGGCGCCGCAACCAAGGATGCTTTGAAGGCTTCGAAGAAGGCTGCACCTTCGAAGAAGAAGTAAAGAAAGTAAACAGAAGGCGCTTTTGTTGGAGTGCTTTTTCTAACCAAGGTTTTGGCTCGCCGCATCGATGGTGAGCGCGAAGAGAGAAGAACGATGGCAAACATTAACGTAGTCAATCTCGGTGGAACCAAGGTCGGTGAGTTCGAGCTCGCCGATGAGGTCTTCGCATCAGAGGTCAACGACGCTCTCCTCTGGGAGTCGGTCAAGCACTATCGCGCCGCACTGCGTCAGGGAACCGCCGCCACCAAGACTCGCAACCGGGTCTCCGGCGCCGGCAAAAAGCTTTGGAAGCAGAAGGGTACGGGCCGGGCCCGCGTCGGCTCGATTCGCACGCCGCTCTGGCGCGGAGGCGGCACGGTCCACGGACCTCAGCCCCGCAGTTACGAGTATTCCTTCCCACAGAAGAAGCTGATGGGCGCCCTCCGTTCTGCGATCTCGGCGAAGATTAATGACGGCAAGCTCACCGTCGTCGACTCCTTTGAGGTTCCCGAAGCCAAGACCAAGCACTTCCGCACCGCGCTCAACAAGCTTGAAGCGGGCAAGACGACGCTTCTGGTTGAGAGCAGCCGCAAGCTCGATGAGAAGCTCTATCTCGGCTCGCGCAATCTAGCCGGTGTCGAACTTGTGCTCAGCTCCGAGGTGCATCCTTACGATCTGCTTCGCTACGAGCACGCCATCTTCTCCAAGGATGCCATCGAGGCGCTGCAGGAGACGCTCAAGAAATTCGTATCAAAACGCAGCAAGGCAACAGAGCAGCGCAGCCAAGCCGCCGCGCAGAAGGAGGTTGCGTAATGCCAACTCTCTACACCGTCATCCGCCGCCCCCTGATCACCGAGAAGGGCATGACCGTCAAGGAGACGCAGAACACGCTGGTCTTCGAAGTCGACCTTAAGGCCACCAAGACCGAGGTCAAGCAGGCCGTTGAGATCCTCTTCAAGGTCAAGGTCACAGGCGTCCGCACCGCAACCGTAGAAGGCAAGGAGCGCCGACGGGGCAAGTTCGCCGGCTTCCGCCCCGACTGGAAGAAGGCCTACGTTCGCCTGAAAGACGGCGAAAAGATGCCGGAATATCTCAACAGTCTTTAATCGCCAGAGTTATCGCGCAACAGAATTCAGGACCGAAGCGCTGCTGGATCAACGGCCGCGCAGAAGGAATGGCAAGGGAATAAAAAACGATGCCGATCAAATCATTTCGACCGATTACTCCATCACTCCGCTTCACGACCAAGCTGGTGAACGACGACATCACGACGGACAAGCCGCACAAGCCGCTGCTCGGCGTCAAGCAGCGCACCGGCGGCCGCAACAATGCCGGCGGCCTCACGATGCGTCATCATGGCGGCGGCCACAAGCAAAAGCTGCGCTTGATCGACTTCAAACGGGATAAGTACGGCATCCCCGGCACGGTCGCGACCGTTGAGTATGACCCGAACCGCAGCTCCCGCATCGCACTGATCCACTATGCGGACGGCGAGAAGCGCTACATCATCCAGCCGATCGGGCTCGCCGTAGGTCAGTCGATCATGAGCGGGCCGGATGCCGATATTCTCGTCGGCAACGCGCTGCCGCTGAAGAACATTCCCTCCGGTACAACGGTTCACAACATCGAGCTCCGCCCCGGCAAGGGCGCGCAGATGGCTCGTTCGGCTGGCGCTCAGGTGCAGTTGATCGCCAAAGAAGGCGATTACGCCCTGCTGAAACTGCCCTCGGGCGAGACCCGCAGGGTGCTGGTCGAATGCATGGCGACCATCGGCCAGGTCGGCAACACCGATCACGAGAACACGTCTATCGGTAAGGCGGGACGCAACCGCTGGAAAGGAATTCGCCCCTCGAACCGCGGCGTCTCGATGAACCCGGTCGACCACCCGCACGGCGGCGGCGAAGGCAAGACCTCGGGCGGACGTCATCCGGTAACTCCTTGGGGCCAGCCGACTCGGGGATACAAGACGCGCAATAACAAGCGGACCGATGTGTTCATCGTGAAGCGGCGGAGCAAGTAAAGAGGAAACTTCTCAGCAGATAGTTTTTAGTTTTGTTCTTCGATTCGCAGCTTCCGCAGCAAAGGGCAACACCAAGTCTCGCAACCAAGAGATTCGTCGTATCCAGCATCGCAACAAAGAAAGTCGAGTTCAACATCATGTCACGTTCAGCGAAAAAAGGTCCTTTCATCGACGATCACCTGATGAAGAAGATTGTGGGAATGAATCAGGTCAACGACAAGAAGGTCCTGCGCACCTGGTCCCGCCGGTCCACGATCCACCCGGACTTCGTAGGTCATACGATCGCCGTTCACAACGGCCGCAAGTTCATCCCGGTCTACGTGACCGAAAACATGGTTGGCCATAAACTCGGTGAGTTCTCGGCCACCCGCACGTTCAAGGGCCACTCCGCGCGCGCCGCTGAGACCTCCGCAAAGCCCAAATAGAGGGCTTATTTGCATCAGGCATCCCGTTAGCCCGCCGCAAAGGGCAGCGAAGCAGAAGTTTTGAAGGACGAAGATCATGGCTAAGGCAGCAGAAAAAATCCGAGAGTTCCGCGCTGAGGCAAAGTTCCAGCGCACCAGCCCGCAGAAGGCGAAGCTGGTCCTGGATCTAATCAAGGGTCTCCGCGTCGAGCAGGCGCTCAACACGGTTCACTTCAGCACCAAACGCATGGCGCCGGTGGTGGAGAAGGTTTTGCGTTCGGCGATCCAGAACGCGACCTACGTCTCCGACGAGAAGGGGCTTGATATCGATGTCGACAACCTCTATGTTCGCACCGCGATAGCAAACGAAGGTCCGCGCATGAAGCGCATTCGCCCTGCGCCGATGGGACGAGCATTCCGCTACCAGCGCAGGCTGGCACACATCATCGTCACCGTTGCCGAGAAGAGGTCGGCTGCCGCAGGCTCCGCATCCGCCGATACAAATCCGGCTCCTGCAGTTAAAAAGGGCACGAAGAAGACAGCCTCCAAGACCGCGGCGAAATCCTCGGCAAAGAAGGCCGCCGCCAAGAAGACAGCAGCGAAAAAGGCCGCGAAGTAAGCAGCTTCTTGTAAACTTAAAGTTTCGCACGACCGCCCCGCCGGCTCAACCGGAGAGGGCACGCAAGTAAAGGGAAGCTATGGGACAGAAGGTCCATCCGTATGGGTTGCGCCTCGGCATCAACAAGCCGTGGAAGTCGCGCTGGTTTGTGGAGCGCGGCTATGACAAGCTGCTGGTCGAAGACGTCAAGCTTAAGGCTGAGCTGCGCGAGAAGCTGAAGGCCGCCGGTGTCAGCTCCGTTGAAGTCGAGCGCCCCGGCAATAAACTGCGTCTGATCATTCGCACCGCGCGCCCGGGGATCATTATTGGTCGCAAGGGCGCCGAGATCGATAAGCTCAAAGCCGACATCCAGAAGCGCACCAGCCGCGAGGTTTTCATCGACATTCTCGAGGTCAATAAGCCGGAGCTCGATGCTCAACTGGTTGCCGAGAACATCGCGCTGCAGCTTGAGAAGCGCGTCAGCTTTCGTCGCGCGATGCGCAAGTCTGTCGACTCCGCACTGCGCTTCGGCTGCAAGGGCATCAAGGTCCGCGTCTCCGGCCGCCTGAACGGGAACGAGATCGCCCGCTCCGAGTGGTACCTGCAGGGGCGTCTGCCGCTGCACACCTTGCGCGCTGACATTGATTACGGTTTCGCCGAGGCGCACACCACCTATGGCATCATTGGCGTGAAGACCTGGGTCTATCGTGGCGACATCTACGAGCAGAAGAAGCGTCGCGACCAGGGCGTTACCACGGGCGCGTTCGCGTCCTAACTGCAGCTCCTAGCTTTTAGCTTTTAGCTCTTAGCTAGTTTGTTGCAGCAGAGAGAGTTTTGATTCAGCTAGATCTGGCTAAAAGCTAGAAGCTAGCAGCTAAAAGCTAGGGGTTTTCTTATGTTGATGCCAAAGAAGGTCAAGTTTCGCAAGCAGCAGCGCGGCCGCATGTGCGGTAAGGCGTGGCGCGGCTCCGATCTCTCATTCGGCGACTACGGCCTGAAGGTCATGGAGTGCGGTTACATCACCGACCGCCAGATCGAAGCCAGCCGTATCGCGATGACGCGCTTCATCAAGCGCGGCGGCAAGGTTTGGCTTCGCCTGTTCCCGGACAAGCCGATCACCAAAAAGCCGGCCGAAACTCGTATGGGGAAGGGCAAGGGCGCGCCGGATCATTGGGTCTGCGTCGTCCGTCCCGGGCGCATTCTCTTCGAGATGGAAGGCGTTTCGCCGGAGCTTGCCAAAGAGGCCATGCGTCTGGCAGCCCACAAGCTTCCGCTCAAGACCAGCTTTGTTCAGCGCCACGATGTGAAGGCTACACTTGCCGCCAAGTAGTTTTTAGCAGCCTTTTTTGATAGCTAAGGAAAAGACAATGGAATTCGAAAAGATCAATAACCTCAGTGACGAAGAGCTCAAGACCGAGCAGGCCAAGGCCGGCGAGCAGCTCTTCCGCATCCGCTTCCAGAAGAGCCTCGGCAATATGGAGGGCATCAAGAAGCTGCGGACGCTCAAGCTGGACATCGCCCGCATCAAGACCGTCGAGCGGCAGCGCACTCTCGCCGCCGAGAAGACCGCCAATCCCGTCGTCGCCAACGTTGCGCCGGCCAAGAGCACACGCACCGCCCGCAAGAAAGCGATGAAGGACTAAAATCATGGCAGAGACAACCAACACCACAACAGCTCCCGCTTCTTCCTCTCAGGCCGCCGAAGCCCAGACCTCGCGCCGCAACGAAAAGGTCGGCCTCGTGGTTTCGACCAAGATGCAGAAGACCATCGTGGTCGAGATCGAGATGCGCAAGGCGCACCCGAAATACAAGCGCGTGATGAAGTCGAACAAGAAGTTCTACGCGCACGATGAGCAGAACTCCGCCCGCGTCGGCGATGTGGTCCGCATCCGGGAGGCCCGCCCGCTTTCGAAGCTCAAGCGCTGGTCGCTCGAGGAGATCGTTCGCCGCTCTTCGCTCGCCCTTGCCGAAGAGAAGGCGCCAGTATCCGCCACTGAAACCAAGTAACACCATGCTCGAGGCCTAGTTTCGGCCGTATCACCAGGAGAAGAACGATGTCAGTGCAAATGAGAACAATGCTTGACGTAGCCGACAACTCCGGCGCGCGCAAGTTGCAGGTCATCCTGCCCCTCGGTGGCGGTCTCGGCAAGAAGGCCGGCCTCGGCGACGTGGTTACCGCGGCGGTCAAGGAAGCTTCGCCCGACGGCACCGTCAAGAAGGGCAAGGTGGTCAAGGCGGTGATCGTCCGCACGCGCAAAGAGTATCGCCGTCGCGACGGCACCTACATCCGCTTCGACCAGAATGCAGCGGTCGTGATCAACGACTCCAACGAGCCGGTCGGCACCCGCGTCTTCGGCCCGGTGGCACGCGAGCTTCGCGAGAAGAAGTTCTTGAAGATCGTCTCGCTCGCGCCTGAGGTCATCTAGTTCTCAGTGCACCCGAGCACTACTGAGAACCGGTCAATTGACAAGTTGAACTCAATCCAACACGGACTCCGGCTCCGTTCGATCGCCGAGGAAGGCAGAAGACCATGGCAGGAATAAAGATCAAGCGCAACGACAAAGTGGAAGTGATCGCGGGCAAAGACAAGGGCAAGCAGGGCCGTGTGCTTCGCGTGATCGCAGACAAGGACCGAGTTCTCGTCGAAGGCGTGATGATGGTGAAGAAGCATATGAAGCCGAACCCGCAAAAGAACATCCAGGGCGGCATCGCGGAGCAGGAGTCCACCATCCACATCTCAAACGTCATGCTGGTCGACGCCGAAGGCAACAAGACTCGCGTCGGTTCGCGAATGGAAGGCGACAAGAAGGTTCGTTTCTCGAAGGCAAGCGGCAATACGATCGCTGACAAGAAGAGATAAGCAGAACTCGCTTCCTGTGGCAGTCAAATTAGATTCCCTGTAACAACGGTTCACCCCACGCATCGGTACACGGCTAAATCCAACCCGGCAACCGTGGAGAAAGAAGAACAACATGGCAGCACGTTTGAAAGACAAGTACGAATCCGAGATTAAGCAGGCGCTTGGCAAAGAACTCAATATCACCAACACCATGGCAATCCCCAAGCTCGAAAAGATCGTCATCAACATGGGCCTTGGCGAAGCGACACAAAACGTCAAGATCATGGACCCGCTGGTGGCCGATCTTGCTTCCATCGCCGGCCAGAAGCCTGTGACCACCAAGGCCAAAAAGTCCATCGCTGCCTTCAAGGTGCGTGAGGGCATGCCCATCGGCGCGATGGTGACGCTGCGCGGCAACACCATGTACGAGTTCCTCGACCGCCTCATCTCCATCGCCCTGCCTCGCGTCCGCGACTTCCGCGGCGTCTCGGTCAAAAGCTTCGATGGCCGCGGTAACTACACCCTTGGCCTCCGCGATCAGTTGATCTTCGCTGAGATCGACTATGCCAAGGTGGACAAACTCAAGGGCATGAACGTCACCATCGTCACTACCGCGAAGGATGACAACGGAGCCCGCGCTCTGCTGAAGGGCTTTGGCATGCCTTTCCGAGTTGGAGCGTAAAAACAACCAAAGTTTTCGAACTTTGAAATCGAACTTTGAAACAAAGATAGAGAGCGCACACTATGGCAACCACCGCAAAGCGCGTCAAAGACGCCAGAAAACCGAAGTTCAAATCACGCCAGCACAATCGCTGCCAGCTCTGCGGCCGCCCCCGAGCCTTCCTCCGGAAGTTCGGCGTATGCCGTCTCTGCTTCCGTTCGCTCGCCCTCAAGGGAGAGATTCCGGGCGTCGTCAAGTCAAGCTGGTAGAATACGTCTTATCCATGCGCAAGCCTCTCCGCGCGTTGCTCCAGAGACCTCATCAGGGCGTCAGCTTTTGGTGCAGAAGTCTGGATGGCACTATCCGAAACAAGCATTCCCGCTGGTTCTTGGCGTGTGATACACGTCGAGCGAACGGGGAATGAAGGAGAATGAATGAACCTCACCGATCCAGTAGCCGACTTTCTGACCCGCATCCGCAACTCGATCCGCGCGCGCCATCAGAAGCTCGACGTTCCCGCATCCAAGCTGAAGGCCGAGATCGCCCGCATCCTCAAGGAAGAGGGCTACATCGCGAACTACAAGCCCACCGAAGAGAATGGGCAGAAGGTCATTCGCGTATATCTCAAGTACGGCCCGAACAACGAAGCTGTCATCCGCGATCTCCAGCGCGTCTCCCGTCCCGGCTGCCGGGTTTATCTCGGCCGAGATGAGATCCGCCGTGTTCAGGGCGGCCTTGGAATCTCGATCATGACGACTCCCAAAGGTGTTATGACCGGCCGTCAGGCACGCCGTGAGGGAGTTGGCGGCGAGATTCTCTGCGAAGTTTGGTAAAGAAAAATAAACAAAGTCTTTTCAGGGTTGAATCTTTGTCTCTGTAAAGACTGCATTCGAGCCTCCGGCTCACCGGCTGCAGTGGAACGACCAGCAAGCGCTGTTCGCGACTCGCAAGCCAGCAAAGGAATTCGTTATGTCACGTATCGGCAAGAAGCCAATCCCCATGCCCGCCGGCGTCAAGTACACCGTCAGTGAGAGTGGCAACACCGTCCTGGTCGAAGGTCCCAAGGGCAAGGTCACGGCCATGCTTCCCGGGGGGATTACCCTGGTTCAGAAAGACGGCCACCTCATCGCCGAGCGGGAGAGCGACAAGCAGGCCGCCTTCCATGGTCTCGCCCGCGCCCTGGTCTTCAACGCGGTTACCGGCGTCACTACCGGCTGGACCAAGGACATCGATATTGTCGGCATCGGATACCGCGCCGAGATGAAAGGCAAGAACATGGTGGTCTTCACCCTGGGCTACTCGCACCCGATCGAGTTTCCTCTGCCCACCGGCATCGAAGTAGCCATCGATCCCAAGCAGACGCACCTCACCATCTCCGGCATTGACCGGCAGAAGGTTGGCCAGATCGCCGCGGACATGCGCTCTCTTCGCAAGCCCGACCCGTACAAGAACAAGGGCGTCCGCTACACCGGCGAGAAGCTGAAGAAGAAGGTCGGCAAGACCGGAGCGAAGTAAAACAGGGTGTAGGGAGTAGGCAGTAGGGTTTAGAAACCAGAGTAACTCCCTACCCGCTGCACCTCAACCGAACGTTCCCAGCACTCTGGGTACGCCACTAGGAAGGAAAGTCAATCATGATCAATCCCCGTCAACGCAATGTCATTCGCCAGAGGGTCCACACTCGCATCCGCGAGAAGATGTCCGGCACTGCCGAGCGTCCGCGCCTTAACGTGTACCGCTCGCTCAACCACATCTATACCCAGCTCATCGATGACCTTAACGGGGTCACCATCGCCTCCGCGTCCTCGATGGGTAAGAAGGGTGAAGAGAAGAACTATGGCGGCAACGTCGCTGCCGCTGCCGAAGTCGGCAAGCTCATCGCCCAGCGCGCGCAGGAAAAAGGCATCAGGAAAGTTGTGTTCGATCGTGGCGGCTACTTGTACCACGGCCGTGTCAAGGCCCTCGCCGACGCAGCCCGCGAGGCGGGTCTGGATTTTTAAGGTTTTGCAAGTTTAAAGTTCTCAGTTTAAAGTTCTCAGGTTTAAGGTTCAAGGCGCCCTCGCAGGCAGCCAGAAAGCTGGATAAAGAGCATGGCTATGAAAAAAAAGATCGATGCGAACCGCCTCAACCTGAAGGACGAGGTCGTCTCCATCAACCGCGTCACCAAGGTCGTCAAAGGCGGTAAGAACATGTCGTTCGCTGCGCTGGTCGTCATCGGCGATCCCGGCGAAGGCGTCGTGGGCTACGGCTCGGGCAAAGCGAAGGAGGTTCCGCAGGCCATCCGCAAAGGGATTGAGTCCGCCAAGAAGAACCTGCACAAGGTCAACCTCACCGAGAGCACCATCCCTCATCAGGTGCTTGGCCACTTCGGCGCCGGCCAGGTCATGCTCAAGCCCGCCCCTGAAGGCACCGGAGTCATCGCCGGCAAGACGGTTCGCGCGGTCATGACCGCAGCCGGTGTGCAGAACGTGCTTACCAAGAGCCTCGGCTCGGCGAACCCGCACAACGTCATCAAGGCCACCTTCGACGCTCTCATCCAGCTTCGCAACAAGGCCGAAGTCGCCGCCCTGCGCGGCAAGGCAGTGGAAGAGCTGTAAAGCTCAACCCCTGATCCACCAAAGTTCACAGGAGCTCCCCCATGGCAGACACCAACGCAATCGCCAAAATAAAGCTGCAGTACTTCCGTTCGAAGATCTGTACCCCGGTCAAGCACAAGCTCGTCATTAAGGGCCTCGGCTTTACCCGCCTCAACCAGATCGTCGAGCGCGAAGACACCCCGTCAATCCGCGGGATGGTCGCCAAGGTACCGCACTTGGTTCGCGTCGTCGACTAGTTCACCGTTGTCAGTCCTAATTAGAGATTGGCGACCGACAACTTCCACCACCATATGCGAGTCGGCTCCAGCCGCCGGCGTTAAGCGAGGAAACAATGGCAATCCGTAATCTCTCCAATCTCCGTGCCCCCAAGAAGGCGAATGAAAACAAGAAGCGTGTCGGCCGCGGTATGGGTTCCGGCATGGGCAAGACCTCCACTCGCGGGCACAAAGGTCAGGGCTCGCGCACGGGCTCCTCGCTTATGCGGGGCTTTGAAGGCGGCCAGATGCCGCTGCATCGCCGTTTGCCCAAGCGCGGCTTCACCAACATCTTCCGCGTCGAGTACCAGGTCCTCGGCCTGGACCGCGTGGCCGAGATCGTCGCCGCCGAAGACGTCACCGAGTTCACCCTCGACAAGATCGTCTCTCTCGGCCTGCTGCGCAAGAAGAACGGCCTCATCAAGGTCCTCAACAACGGAGAGCTCAAGACCGCTGTCACCATCCACGCGCACAAGTTCTCGAAGACCGCCCAGGAAGCTATCGAGAAAGTCGGCGGCAAGGCCGTTCTCATCGGCTAAACAGGATTTAGAATAGGTGGCAGGCGGGGGCAAGCGGCCCTCGCATCGCCTTTTCATCCGTAAGCCCAGTTTCACCTCTGAGGTTTCAGCTTCCGATGTTCGAGAAAATCGCAAACATCTTCAAAATCCCCGACCTCCGCAAACGTGTTCTCTTCACGCTCGGCATGCTGGCCGTCTATCGTCTCGGCTCGCACATTCCCACTCCCGGCATCAACGCCGATATGCTCGCACAGTTCTTCAATCAGAACTCCGGCTCAGCTCTCGGCTTGGTCGACCTCTTCTCGGGCGGAAATCTCCGCAAGCTGACCGTCTTCGCCCTTGGCATCATGCCGTATATCACGGCGTCCATCATCTTCCAGCTGCTCACCGTCATCTATGAGCCACTCGCGAAGCTCCAGAAGGAAGGCGAACTCGGCCGCCGCAAGATCACGCAGTGGACCCGCTACGTCACCGTCCTGCTGGGGATCGTGCAGTCCTTCGCCATCGCTCTGACTCTCACCAACACCAGCACCGGCCAATCGATGGTGACGATCTCCCGCGCTCTCTTTATTCCGCTGTGCGTCATTACTCTTACCGCTGGGACGGCCTTCATCATGTGGCTAGGCGAGCAGATCACCGAGCGCGGAATCGGCAACGGCATGAGTCTGCTCATCTTCGCCGGCATTGTGGTCGGTCTGCCCAAAGGTATCGAAGATCTTTACGAGAAGGCCCGCGACAACGCTTGGGGAGCCTTTACTCCCGTTGCCATTGCCATCCTGATTGCCGGCATGATCGCAGTCGTCGCCTTCATCGTCTACGTGGAAAAGGCCGAGCGCCGCATCCCCGTCCAGTACGCCAAACGGATCGTCGGGCGCAAGATGATGGGGGGCCAGTCGACGCACCTTCCCCTCAAGGTCAACTCCGGCGGTGTCATGCCGGTTATCTTTGCCGCCTCCATTCTTTCGGCGCCTCTGCTCTTCTCCGGCGCTCACATCTTCGGCTACTCGCTGCAAGACTCCACCTTCTTCGGCCCGATCTTCCGCGCTCTCGCGCCCGGCGAGCCCTGGTATGTGCTGCTCTACATGGTGGCGATCGTCTTCTTTGCTTACTTCTACATCTCCATCGTCTTCCGCCCCGACGACATCGCCGACAACATGCGCAAGTACGGCGGCTTCATCCCGGGCATCCGCCCCGGCAAGCGCACCGCGGACTTCATCAACGACGTCCTCACGCGGCTCACGTTGGTCGGCGGCATCTATCTAATCTTTATCTCGATCATTCCGATGATGCTCATCAGCGGAATCCACTTCAACCATCTCTGGCTGATCGGCCCGGTCTTCGACCATCTCCCAACCTGGATCACCAATGGTCTCGGCGTCAACTTCTACTTTGGCGGCACCAGTTTGCTGATCGTCGTCGGCGTCGCCATGGACACGGTCCAGCAGATCGAGTCACAGCTCATCATGCGCCACTACGACGGTTTCACTCCCAAGAGTGGCCGTATCCGTGGCCGGAAGAGCTGGTAGGAAGTCAGCCCATTGAGCACTAGCACCGTATCCGATCCCGAAACGGCCTCGGCACAGAAGGATTTCTTGCCTGGGCCGATTGTCCTCCTGGGCGCCCCTGGAGTGGGCAAAGGCACACAGGCCAAGCTCCTGATGACCCGGTTCGGTATCCCGCAGATCTCCACCGGCGACCTTCTCCGCGCGAACATTGTGAATGGCACCCCGCTGGGCAAAGCGGCCAAGGCACACTTGGATCAAGGACAGCTCGTCGACGACGATTCTGTCAACAAAATGGTCGCGCAGCGCCTGACCGAACCCGATACGCTTCGCGGCTTTATTCTCGATGGCTATCCCAGAACAGCAGCACAATCCGGATATGTCGAGACGCTGCTCGGCGCAAACAGTCGCGTTGCGGGAGCGGGTTCGCAGCACGGAACTCCTCTCTCTCTCGTCGCAATCAGCATCGATGTAGAGGAGGCCGAGTTGCTGCGCAGAATCACAGGCCGCCGCACCTGTGCCGCCTGCAAGCATATCTACAACATCTATTCGCACCCGCCGAAGCACGACGGCATCTGCGACCTTGATGGCTCCCCCTTGCAGCAGCGCAGCGATGACACCGAGCAGGTATTTCAGGAGCGCATGAACGAGTACCGCGCCAAGACCGCAGAGGTCGTCCGGTACTTCAGCCAAAAAGCCGAGCACTTCCATTCGGTCAATGGCGACCAGCCCATCGATCAGGTACAGGCAGATATCCTCGCTGCCCTCTATCGTCTGCGTCAGCAGCCGAGAAGCTTGTAGTCCGAACTATGGCCATCATGATTAAAACGATGCATGAGATCGAGAAGATGCGGATCTCTGGCAGAGCTCTCCGCGAGGTCCACAATGCGATCGCGCCCCACGTCGTCGCTGGCGCATCCACCATGAATCTGGAAGAGATTGCCGTCAAAAAAATCGCCGAACTCGGCGCCATTCCCGCCTTCAAGGGCTACCACGGCTTTCCCTCCGCGCTCTGCACCTCCATCAACGAGGAGGTCGTTCACGGCATGCCGAACTCCAAGCGCATCCTCAGAGACGGTGACATCCTCTCTATCGACTGTGGCGTCATCATCGACGGCTTCTACTCCGACGCCGCTGTCACTTACCCCATCGGCCAAGTCAGCCCCAAGACCCGCAAGCTCCTCGAGGTAACCCAGGCATCCCTAGAGAAGGCCATCGAGCAGTGTCAGGCTGGAGGCCGTCTCGGGGATATCTCTTCCGCCGTCCAGCAGCTCTGCGAAGCTCAAGGATTCGGCGTTGTCCGCGAGTTCGTAGGCCACGGCATAGGCCGCGCCATGCACGAAGATCCCCAGGTACCCAACTTCGGCGATCCCGGCAAAGGTCCCCGCCTCAAACCGGGCATGGTCCTCGCCATTGAGCCTATGATCAACGCCGGCGGCCCCGAAGTTCGTGTGCTCAAGGACGGCTGGACCGCCGTCACTCTCGACGGCAGCTATAGCGCCCACTTCGAGCACACCGTCGCCATCACAAAAGATGGGCCCCAGGTGCTTACTCTTTAGGAAATTACACCCAATCTGGGTTATCATAAGAGATGCTGCGCTATGCACTTAATGGCGCTTAGCTTCAGCCGTATAAAGAAGTTGTGGAGATCAGGAAGCTGGGCTTCCGCCTTTCCAAAGGAGATCGTTTGTCGAAGGAAGATGCAATTGAAGTGATGGCTGTGGTCGTCGAGACCCTGCCGAACGCGATGTTCAAGGTCGAGCTTGAAAACAAGCACCAGGCCCTTGCTCACGTCTCCGGACGTATGCGCAAAAACTTCATCCGCATCCTCCCCGGCGACCGTGTCGCGATTGAGCTCAGCCCGTACGATCTCAACCGCGGCCGCATTGTCTACCGCTACAAGTAGACGATGAATAAAGCCTCTAGCTTTTAGCCATTAGCTCTTAGCTGGAAAATCTAAGCGTCACAAAGACTGCGTTAGCGTGTTCCTAGCTAAAGGCTAGGAGCTAAAAGCTAACGGCTGTAGTTAGGAGTTTTATGAAGGTTCGTGCCTCAGTCAAAAAGATCTGCGACAAATGCAAAGTCATTCACCGTCGCGGCGTAGTACGTGTCATCTGCGAGAACGCCAAGCACAAGCAGCGCCAGGGCTAAAGAAAAGCTTTTTACAGCCCTACACCCTGCTCTTCGGTCCCGCCGGGCTAGTTAGCCGAAATCAAGGCTTGCGTTGAACCCGCCGGACTCGACCTTAAACCATCCACCCGCTCCGTGGCGAAGCTACTTGGAGCCCAACCGAAAAGGAACCCCATGGCACGTATTGCTGGAGTCGATGTCCCTAACAATAAACAGGCGCGCATCGGACTCACCTACATCTTCGGAATCGGCGACTCTCGCGCCGCCAAGATCCTCGCGAAGGCAGATGTTGACCCCTTCGCGAAGTTCGGCACGCTCGACGAGGACGCGCTGAACCGCATCCGTCAGGTCATTGAAGCCGAGGGCCAGATCGAAGGCGATCTCCGCAAGGACATCTCCCTCAATATTAAGCGCCTCATCGAAATTCAGTCCTACCGTGGTCTCCGTCATCGCCGCAGCCTTCCCGTCCGCGGCCAGCGCACCCACACCAACGCTCGCACCCGCAAAGGCCCGCGCAAGGGCACCGTTGCCGGCAAGAAGAAAGCGACCAAATAATGGCGAAGACACAGAACACCAAGGGCGCCGCGAAGCCCGGCAAGAACAAGAAATTCAAAAAGCGCGAGCGCAAGAACGTTCCATTCGGCCTTGTCTTTATTCAGGCCTCGTTCAACAACACGATCGTCACCATCACCGATCAGGTGGGCAACACGCTCAGTTGGAAATCGTCCGGCTCACTCGGCTTCCGCGGCTCCCGCAAGGGAACTCCGTTCGCCGCGCAGCAGGCCGCCGTCGGTGCCGCCAACGCAGCCCGCGACCACGGTGTTCGCTCGGTCGATGTGCGCGTCTCCGGTCCCGGTTCCGGCCGCGAGTCCGCCATTCGCGCTCTCGCCACCACCGGCATCGAGGTTCGCAGCATCCGCGACGTCACGCCGATGCCGCACAACGGCTGCCGTCCGCCCAAGCGCCGCCGCGTCTGAGAAACAGTTCACGGTTGTCAGTTCTCAGTTGTCAGTATTTTTGTGATTTTCTGACAACTGAGAACAGTCAACTGACAACCGCAGTCAGGATCGCGAAGAAGCGCCGCACGCGTGTAAAGCGATCGTCACCCGAAGTCAGGAGTCGTAAAATGGCACGTTACACAGGACCCGTCTGCCGCCTTTGCCGCCGCGACGGCACCAAGCTCTTCCTCAAAGGAGCCAAGTGCTTCTCAGAGAAGTGCCCCGTCGAAAAGCGCAACTTTCCCCCCGGCCAGCACGGCCAGTCCCGCAAGGTCAAGAAGGTCGTAGGCTACGGTCTGCAACTCCGCGAAAAGCAGAAAGCCAAGCGCATCTACTTTACCCTCGAGACCCAGTTCCGCGCCTACTACCAGAAGGCCTCCAACAAGACCGGCGTCACCGGCGAACTCCTGCTCCAGCAGCTTGAGACCCGCCTCGACAACGTAGCCTACCGCCTCGGCTTTGCGATGAGCCGTCGTCAGGCCCGGCAGGTCGTCCGTCACGGCCATCTCCAGGTCAACGGCCGCAAGGTAAACATCCCATCCTTCCAGGTGAAGGTTGGCGATGAGATTGCCATCCGTGAAGGCTCCAAGGCTCTCGTCATGCTGGAGGAGTCGAAGAACTTTGCCGCCGGTCAAAATCAAGTCCAGTGGCTCGACATCAACCGGGACAATCTCTCCGGCAAGGTCATCGCCCTGCCGAAGCGCGAAGACGTCAACCTGCCCGTCAACGAGCAGCTGATCGTCGAGCTTTACAGCAAGTAAGAAACAGCTTTTAGCCGTTAGCTCTTAGCCTTAGCTAGAAGCTAACGGCTAAGAGCTAATAGCTGCATTACCACCACAACCTAACCCGCAATCGCACCACCCGCCAGCCCGCAGAATGCATCGCGGCTAGGACGGAAAGGAGAAATACACATGCTTTGGAGAGGTTTTCAAAAGCCCAAGCGCCTCGCAGTCGACACCGAAACCCTGACCGAAAAGTACGGCAAGTTCTCCGCGCAGCCATTTGAGCGCGGCTTCGGTACCACCATCGGCAACGCTCTTCGCCGCACCCTGCTGTCCTCGATCGAAGGAGCCGCCGTCACCGCCGTCCGCATCGAAGGCGTGCTGCACGAGTTCCAGTCCATCACCGGCATCGTCGAAGACGCAACCGACATCATCCTCAACCTCAAGCAGATCCCCTTCAAGCTCGCCGGCGAAGGCCCCAAGGCGCTCTACCTCCGCGCCGACCAGGCCGGCGTCATCACCTCCGGCATGATCGAAGCCGACGGCGACGTCGAGATCCTCGACAAGAACGTCTACATCTGCACCGTCTCCGAAGGCGGCAAGATCGATATGGAGATGCGCCTCAAGCGCGGGCGCGGCTACATCTCGGCCGATAAGAACTTCGACGCCGACCTCGGCCTCGGATTCATCCCGGTCGATTCCGTCCACTCGCCCGTCCGCAAGGTCAACTACCTCGTCGAGGCAGCCCGTCTCGGTCAGATCACCGACTACGACAAGCTCACCATCGAGATCTGGACCAACGGGACTGTACTTCCTGCGGATGCGCTTGGTCTTTCCGCCAAGCTACTCAAAGACCACATGACCATCTTCATCAACTTCGAAGAGGAGATGGAAGCCGGTCACGACGGCATGCACGACGGTCCAGCCCTGCGAAACGAAAATCTTAACCGCTCGGTCGAAGAGCTCGAGCTTTCCGTGCGCAGCTATAACTGCCTCAAGAACGCCAACATCGCCACCATCGGCGAGCTCATCCAGAAGACCGAAGCCGAGATGCTCAAGACCAAGAACTTCGGCCGCAAGTCCCTGAATGAGATCAAGGAGATCCTCGCGCAGATGGGCCTCTCCCTCGGCATGAAGATCGACGAGAACGGCAACCCGCAGCCCGGTCCTACCTCGGTTCTGCCCGCCGCCACCCTCGCCGCCAGCTTCGGAAACTTCGATGATGACGATGAAGACGAAGAGGAGGACGAAGATGAAGACCTCGACCTCGTCGGGAGCGAGCCGGAGAACTTTTAACGGCGCGGAATAGGACGTAAGGGGGCAGGGAATAGCCTGCTCCCTCGTTCGAGATCCTGTCTAATAAAAGCGAAGTAAGCTCTACGCTTCACAGTTTGCAAGCTACACTCTCGCACCACCCCAGGAGTTCCGGCTCGAGCAGAAGCTCGAACCGAAGGAGATCACCATGCGTCACCG
Source organism: Edaphobacter sp. (assembly GCA_965277335.1). GTDB lineage: Bacteria > Acidobacteriota > Terriglobia > Terriglobales > Acidobacteriaceae > Edaphobacter. The sequence goes on from CBDICJ010000005.1 coordinate 130,299, forward strand.
CAATGCAGGATACAAACTAGGCCGCAATACCAGCCATCGTCGCGCCATGCTGCGCAATCTTGTCACCTCGGTCATTCTGATGGATCGCGTCGAGACCACGATCACCAAGTGCAAGGCTACTCGCCCAATCATCGAGAAGATGATCACTCTCGGCAAGCGCGGCACGGTGCATGCCCGCCGTCAGGCTGCGGCCTACCTCATGACGCCGGAGTCGGTCGACCGCCTGTTCGCCACCGTAGCCCCGCGCTACGCCGCGCGCCAAGGCGGCTATCTTCGCATCACCCGCCTCGGAGCCCGCAAAGGCGACGCCGCCGAGATGGCCTACATCGAACTCCTCGGCGCCGAGCACGAGCTCAACGAGAAAGCACAGAAGCGCGCTGAAGCCCGCACCAAGAAGCGTGAAGAACTCGCCAAACAAATGGAAGAGCGTGAACCCGGGGAAGCCGGCGATCCTAACGCCGAAGTATAACTCCGGCCTCCCGCGCAACACAGCGGCGCACCAATCAGGTGCGCCGTTTCTTTAACGATCATGTGCTGCCGCACGGGCCGCCTGCTCGGCGGGAGGCCACTTCGTGGCGTGTATACCTTGTGTCGACGGATCGAGCGACTTCGGTCCTCCCGTTGGTCGGGATGAGAGATTTTCCCGCCGACCAACGGGAGGCCCAACCGAAGGGGTATACCCCCCACGAAGTGGGCGCCCCGCGCGCAGCGGGCCCGTCCGGCAGGACAGGGAATTTCTACCCGCTGTGCACCATCACGCGATTCTTACCCGCCCTCTTAGCCGCATATAAAGCCTCATCGGCCAGCTCCACCAGCTGAAATCCATTCTCCAGCGACTCGTTCATCGCGGCCATACCCACGCTGATCGTCAGAGCCTCATTGTCCCAATCCTCCGCTGCCACCCGCTGCATGACACGTCGCGCTAAGCCCATCGCGCTGGCCTCGTCGCTCTCCGGCAGCAGCACCACGAACTCCTCCCCGCCATACCGTGCCGGCAGATCGGGCATCCGCACCGTCGTCCGCAGAATCATCCCCAGCCGCCGCAGCACCTCATCGCCCGCCGCATGGCCCCAGCGGTCATTGATGGTTTTGAAGTTATCGACATCGATCAGCAGCACCGAGAGCTCCCGCTTTCTGCGCCGCGCCATCGAGAACTCCATCACCAGCCGCTCCTCGAACGACCGGCGGTTCCGCAGCCCCGTCAATTCATCCGTAACCGCCAGCTTGCGTAATTGATCGTTCGCTTCTTCCAACTCGCGGTGATACCGCTCCAGCTCAACCTGGTGCGCTACCTCTACCGACACATCCACGGCGACCCCGGCCAGCAGCATATTTCCCGCCGAATCGTGGCAGGGAAACTTGAACGACCGCAGCGAACTCACCGTTCCATCCGCATTGCGAATCTGCTCCTCGGTCTCTACCATACGCCCACCGGCCATCACCTCCAGGTCATGCGTCCGCACCGACTTGGTCAGCTTGCGCGACCACAACTGCTCGTCTGTCCGTCCCAGCCACGCATATTCGCTCACACCGAACCGCTGCGCAAAAGCGCGGTTATAAAAGAGCAGTCGCCCCGCCGCATCCTTGATGTAGCTCAGAAAGGGGCTGGCGTTCATAAACGCGCGAAACAGTTCTTCACTCGCCCGCAACCCCGCGCTGGCCCTCTCTCTTTCCGCGAGAGCCTGCTCCAGCGCCTTCCGCTGCATCATCGACTCCAGACGAACGCCCACCTGGCGTGCCAGCACTTCGAGGGCGTGGGTCTGCTCGACCGCCAAAATCCGCGGGTAGGTGTCGATCACGCACAATGTGCCGATCGGCTCTCCATCCGCCGTGAACAGCCCCACCCCGGCGAAAAACCGGATCACCGGTTCGCCTGTGACCAACGGATTGCTTCCGAAGCGCGCATCCATCAGCGCATCTTTCACCAGCAACAGCTTGTCCTGGCGGATGGCGTGCGCGCAGAAGGCGACCTCCCGCGGCGTCTCTCCCATCTTCAGCAGATCGGACGCACGATACCATTGGTGCCGCTCATCCAGCAGCGTCACCAGCCCGATTGGAGTTCCACAGATCGCAGCCGCAAGCTGCACCAGCTCATCGCATTCCAGCTCTGGTTGGGAGTCCAGTAGTTCACGTATCCAAATAGCCCTTAGACCAGCGGCTTCAGCCTCTGTCCGACGAACGTTCATCTGTCACCGCAAAGTAGACTAAGAATATCCGCGGCAACAGGCAGAAGCCACAAGCATCTTCAACAGCTTACGAAGGTAACCGGTACTCTCGTTCCAATGGTGGGAGCTCCGCGACGCTCGGGGAATAAGGTCAGTGCTTGATCAGCCACATTACCCAACTCGCCGCGATCGTTCCCCCCACGAACAGCACGAAGCAGAAGGCGCCGAATCGAATCATCAACCGCGGCTCAGCCCGTTGCGTGATGCCAAACACGACCGAAGTAAACAAGGAGAACAGGATGACCGCGCCAAAGTGTGAGATGGTCACGAGCGCTTCCTTCCCGTTGCCAAGGAGTGCGCATCGACGGCTGAGATGATGTTCAATAGCCCTGCCACCACCATGAACTTGGTTCCGTAGTCCGCGATCGCGACGGTCGGCGTGACTTGACCTAAATCGAAGATCCTCGCCGCGAAATACAGCAGTCCCGTCCCGAGATCCCCCGCGAAGTTGAGAATATCCAGCAGATTGCCCGTATTCGGCGAGTAGATTTTGCCCTTGAGCGCAAGCCCGATTGCGAACATCGCCACAATCGACGCCAACAGCAGCCCACCGCGAACCCATTTGCGCAGCATGAGATGGCCTGCGCCTGGAACCAGCCAGCCGGCAATCAGCACCAGCATCGGCATCGAAGAAGATCTCCCAGCGGCCCTCGCCGGAGCTTGTACACGTGTCGTCATCGTCAGTTGTGATCATACCAGCTACACACGCACCAGCTCCGTCTGCACCCGTCCGGTTACCTCGGCTTTGCCCGGCTGCGTGATCATGTTCACCTCGCTGCGAACGCCGAACTCGCCAGGGAAGTACAAGCCCGGCTCGACCGAAAAGCAGGTGTTCGGCAGAATAAGCCGCTCGTCATGCGTCTCCAGGTTGTCGAGGTTCGCTCCGTTGCCATGCAGGATGATGCCGATGTTGTGCCCCGTCCGGTGCGTAAACCACTCTCCCATGCCGGCCTTGCGAATGACTTTCCGGGAGGCGTCGTCGGCCTGCCAGCCGGCCATCTTTGTCCCCGCCGCAAAGGTCGTCCTTACGGACTCAATCGCGGCATCGCGCGCCTCGCGCACCGTCTCGAACACCCTCTGCTCCCGTTCGGTCGGCTCGCGATCCACCACGCCGGTCCAGGTGATGTCGTACCAGACCGCTTCGGGGTGCCCGGCCAACTTCGCCCAGAGGTCGATGAGCACGAAGTCGCCGCGTCTGATCGGCTTCGACGAAGCCGCGGTCGGCTCATAGTGCGAATCCGCCGAGTTCGGCCCCGCGCTTACATTCGGGCCGTGCTCGGTGACCATACCTTCGCGTTCGATCGCCTCGCAAAGCCACGCCACTATGTCGTGCTCGTGCGTGCCCGCGGCAGAGCGCGCCCGCTCGCCCATCACCTTCCAGCCCTCTGCCAGAATCGCATCCACCCGCTGCTGCGCGGCATAGTGCGTGGCAATCTGCTCCTCCGTCAGCACCGCCTCGAACTGGCTCACCAGATCAGCCGAACTCACAATCTCCTTGCCCATCCCGCGCAGCAGCTCCACCGTCCCCGCATCCACCAGCGACACGTACATAATCGCGTTGCGCGGCGAATACTGCATCGCAATCCGCGTCCGCCCCGCCAGCATCGCCTCGACTTGGGCCTCCAACTCCTGCCAGGAGGAGTAGACTGCCTTTGAACCCGGCAGCGCATCCAGCCGCCCCGACTCGATGCGATGCACCAGCTTCTTCGGCTCGCCCTCCGCCGGCACAAAATAAAACCACCGCCGCGTCACATGCAGCCCTTCTCCCAAGCCAAGAATGCGATAGCCCAGCGGATCGCGATAGTGATGATCGTAGAACAGCCAGCCGTCAAATTTGTTCTCGCGGAGCGCCGATTGGATGGCTCCCAAGTCGAGATTCGGGGTACGGTTTGCCTTGGTAATCAGTTCCTGCACAGTACCCCCTCCCCCGCCATAAGTTGCGCAAAGTCTTCAAAACAGAAGACATGAGCTTTGACTTCCGCGTCAAGCCTAGCGCCTTTAAACGCAGAAGCCCGGCACGTTGCCGGACCAAATTTTACTTCTTTATGATATCAGCGATGTCAAGCCAGATATGGCTATAATAGCCAACATAGCTATCTCGACGGAGTTCAAATGATCAAGATGAGTTCAGCGGAAGCCCAGAACAGCTTCGGCAAGCTTCTGGATACGGCGCAGCACGAGACCGTGGTCGTCACCCGGCATGGCAGGCCCACTGCGTTTGTCGTCGGCCCCCGCGAGATGGAAGAGTTGCTCGATGCCAGGCGCAGGCGCGGCAAGGCAGTCGCCGAACTGGAGGCGTGGAGCGACCTGGCCAGCAAACGTGCTTCCGCAGAAGCTGCAGCTTTAACAGACGAGGACGTGAATCGGCTGGTCCATGAAAATAGACACGACGCTCGATGAGCCGACGGATCGTTGTGGATACCAGTACGCTGGTGAGCGCAGCGATCCGCGTTGGTTCGGTTCCTTATCAGGCTTTGGCAGAGGTGCTGAGCGCCTGGGAGCTGAGCGGCAGCGTGGAAACCTTGGCTGAGTTGGAGCATGTGCTCACACGCAAGAGATTCGATCGCTACTTGGACCGCACTCTGCGGGAGAAGTTCTTCGCGCTCATACGCAGGAACGTGCATCTGTTCCCAGTGCCAGATGCCGTGTTGAGAGACCTTGAGCCGCGCTGCCGCGATGCAAAGGACGATCACTTTCTCGCGTTGGCTCTGGCAGCAGAGGCGGATGTAGTGGTCAGCAGCGACCAGGACCTGCTCGTGCTCAACCCGTGGCGTGGCATTCCAATCGTGACGCCGGGGGAGTTTTTGTTGCGTACTCAAGCGCGATAACAATGGAGTAACTCTGTTATTAGCTAGTGTAATCAGGGGAGCCTTCCAAAACGGACAACCGAGCACAGGAAGGTCGAAGTTGATCAGATTGCCGCTTCTATCATCGCTAAGTCCCTGATTGAAGGATGAGATCGCCTTGACGGGGGCCGGGAACTAACTTCCAGCCCGGCTTGAGTTCCAGTGTCCACCCATCGCCTTTGATATTCGCTCCGTTCGTTGTAACTGGGGCGCGCACGGCCATCGCGCTCCAGTCGGGTTTCATCAAGGCTCCGTTAGTGGCCTCCAAGATGCCCCAGTTATCAGTGATGCGTATGGTCGGATAAACCGTGCCGGCGTTTCCTAGAGGCTGGAGGTTTCGCGGGTCAAACTGGACGTGCATGTTTCTGAAGGTGAGAATGAGCACCGGCCCGTCGATGAGTTGTGCGCGGTACTGAGCGATGACCTGCTGACGCTTCACATCTCGCTCGATCTCTGCGGCTTTCAGGGCTGGGCCGTCGTACTGAGTGGCCTCTTGCGTCGCCGCCTTCTGAAGGTTTAGCGGCAACGACATCTGCAAAGAGCGCTGGAGTAAGTTTCCAAGCCCCTTTTCGTCAGCTAACTTGAGACGCCAGCCTGGAGCGTATCGATCCAGCAACAAGCCGTAGGATGGGCCAGTTGCGTAGGCGAAGGATCGTACGAATGTCGGAGCCTTGCTTTGCGTCTGCAGATCGTTAAGAGTGGCTCTGACCTGTTCCTCAGGAGAGGGATTCCCGACCCGCACGCCTGTATATTCGGCCAAACCCTCGTTTAGCTCTAGTGACCTCTCCTCCTGAACTGCCTGCGGGAAGAGTCGATAGCGCTCGGCTCGGAACACAAGGGCGTTCTCGACCCCTTGTCTGCGATCGGCGTCGGTATGGGCTTCCAAAGCCCGCGCAAGTGCCCGCCACTCCAATTGCAGGAAGTAACGACCGTCTACAGTGTCCAATTGAGCGTTGTCACCGGACGAGACGTTCGGGAGCTTCAGCTGGTTCTGGATGCGATGGAATAACTCGTGCGCGATCAGGGTATCTCGCTGACGCTGGTCGTCTGGCAAAGGCCACAAGATCTGAGTCCAATGGACGCCGGACCAGTCCGCAGCTGTGTTTGCGACATTCTGATCTTTGGGAAGGTAGCCGACAAACACATTGCCCTCAGCTTTGAGGATTCCATTCGCATCGGCCTTGTTGGCTACGACATACCGGCTTTGCGGATCGACAAACATAATGGGACCGCACAGAGAAACGCCCCAAAGCTGGCCGTGGTCGAGATTGCAAAGCGTTTGCGCCTCTTGGAAATATCGCTGGGCTTGGCTTTGCGCAATGGGCACCTCAGGGGTTTGGGCTGAAGCACAGACCTGCATCAACCCAACTGCGAATGCGGCGCCTGCGGTAAATTTCATCGCCTTATCTCCTCAGCGCTACTGCCTGGAACTAAACACTCTGCGCGTTGTTCCGTTCCAGAGCCACAGAAAAAAGAGAAGGCCAGCAGTTCTACCGGCCTTCTCATCAGTATTTACTTATTGGATTGTTGAAGATGAAACTACGCGTTGACGGAGTTTTCAGCCGACGCCGTTGTAGCGGCTGCAGCAGCCTCGCGCTCTTTCTCCGCCCTTTCGGCCTTCCTTGCAACGGCAGAGTTCTGTCCCAGTTCGGCTGCCAGTGTCTCGGTGGTGAACGATTCGATGACATCGCCGACACGGATGTCCTTGTGCCCGGCGAGATCGATACCGCATTCGACGCCCTGACGCACCTCGGACACATCGTCCTTGAAGCGCTTGAGCGAGGCGATCCGGCCCTTCCAGACCTCGGCGCCTTCGCGCAGCAGACGTACCTGCTGATCGCGCCGGATGAGGCCGTCGGTGACGCGGCAGCCGGCGATCTGGCCGACTTTGGTGATCTTGAACACGTTGAGCACCTCAGCCCGGCCGGCGTATTCTCCTTGAAGACCGGCTCGAGCAGCCCATACATCGCCTTGGTGATCTCGTCCTGGAGCTCGTAGATGATCGAGTGCAGCCGAATCTCGACGTTCTCGCGTTCGGCAACCTCGGACGACTTCCGGTCGGGCCGCACGTTGAAGCCGATGACCACGGCATTCGACGCGGAGGCCAGCAGAACGTCCGACTCGGTGATCGCGCCGACGCCGGAGTGCAGCACGCGAACCCGCACCTTCTCGGTCGACATGCGCTGCAGCGAGTCGGCCAGAACCTCGACCGAGCCTTGCACGTCGCCCTTCAGGATCAGGTTCAGGTCCTTCATGCCGGCCTGCTTGATCTGTTCGGCCAAGCCCTCGAGCGAGACGCGGGAGCTCTTCGCTAGTTGCGCCTCGCGCTCCTTCATCTTGCGATACTGCGCGATGCCCTTGGCCTTATCGCGGTCCGCCATCACCAGGAAGGTGTCGCCGGCGTCCGGCATACCTTCCAGACCCAGGATCTCGACCGGGGTCGACGGGCCAGCCTCGGTGATCGTGTGGCCGCGGTCGTCGAACATGGCGCGGATCTTGCCGAAGGTGTTGCCGACGATGTAACTATCGCCCGTGCGCAGGGTTCCGTTCTGCACCAGGATGCTGGCAACGGCGCCGCGGCCGCGATCCAGCTTGGCTTCGATCACGGTTCCGACGGCAGGACGTTCCGGCGTAGCCTTCGGAGACGCGATGTCGGCTACCAGGCAGATCATCTCCTCCAGCAGATCGAGATTCAGCCGCTTCTTCGCCGAGACATCGACGAAGACCGTGTTTCCACCCCAAGCCTCGGGCACAATTCCGCGGTCGCCCAACTGCTGCTTGACGCGATCCGGATTGGCTTCGGGCTTGTCGATTTTGTTAACGGCGACGATGATCGGCACATTGGCGGCCTTTGCGTGGTCGATGGCTTCGAGCGTCTGCGGCATCACGCCGTCGTCGGCTGCGACCACGATGACCACGATGTCGGTGATTTTGGCGCCGCGGGCGCGCATACGGGTAAACGCCTCGTGACCGGGCGTGTCAAGGAACACAATCTCGCGTCCGAAGGCGGGCGAGTCGGGCTTGGTGACGTGAACCTTGTAAGCGCCGATGTGCTGGGTGATTCCGCCTGCCTCGCCGGCCGCCACATCGGTCGAACGAATGGCATCGAGCAGCGAAGTTTTACCGTGATCGACGTGGCCCATCACCGTCACTACCGGCGAACGGTTGATCTCGACCATGCCGGTGGTGTCTTCGAGGAAGCCTTCGATGGCCTCATTCTCCAACTGCTCTTCGACCGAGATGATCTGGGCGTCGGCGCCGAACTGCCGCGCGACATCCTTCACTAGCTCGCCTTCGAGCGACTGGTTTACGGTGACGAAGACGCCCTTCATGAGCAGAGTCGCGATGAGGTCCTTGCCGCGAACGTCGAGCTTCTCGGCCAGGTCCTTCACGCTGATGCCTTCGGTGACCGTAATGGTGCGCGTAATCGGCACCGGCTCCCGCGAGATCTGCTGCCCGCCAAAACGCGGTGGCGGCTGGAAGCCCTTCATCGGGCCTTCCTTGGTCTTCTCGTAGCGTTGTCCGCCACGGCGCTGTCCGGGCCGCGCCGCCGGACGCATCCCGGTCGGGGACTCGCCTGGTCCCGGCATCACACCGGGAGCTCCAGCTCCTCCGGGACGAGCGCCAAATCCAGGCCGCGCACCAAAGGCAGGACGCGGTCCACCCGGAGTAAAGCCAGGACGTCCCGGCGCGCCTCCAGGTCCGCTCGGACCGCCTGGGAACGTCCGCGTCGGGTGCATGGGACGGCGAGCGCCGGGCGCACCCGGCGAAATGGGACGGGAACCCGGAGCGCCTGGAGCCTGAGGACGCGGCCTCTCGAAGATCGGACGACTACGAGCCGGTGTTCCCGGAGCCACCGGCGGCGCCGTATAGATTGGCCGTGGACCTGTCTGCGGCATGATGACGCGACGCACGGGAGGAACAGCCGCGGAAGGCGCAGGCATGGCTTCCGATTGTGCCGTTGCCGTCTCCACAGCGGCGGCGGCAGAAGAGGCCGGAGCCTCGGTCGCTGGCTCGGGCACCACAGCAGGCGCGGAGGGCGCCGCAGAAGCCGCCGATTCTACCGAAGCTGCCGCAGGCGCGGCAGGGCTGGACGTGGTTCTGGGTGCAGGCGTGGTTCTGGGTGCAGCCGTTGTTCTGGGCGCAGCCGCTATTCCAGGCGCAGGCGTTAATCCAGGCGCAGCCGTTGTTCCGGGCGCAGCCGCTGCAACCACCACCGGAGCAGCGACAACCGGCACAGCGCGATCGGCCGCAGTCTGCGCAGCGGGAGGAGCGGCCGTCACCGGGGGCCGCACCATCACGGGGCCCATCGGAGGCTTGCTCGCAATCGCCGGAGCGGGCGGATTCGCCACAATGTTCGCTCCCTGGCGGGGAAGAGGCACAACACGGCGCGGCGCGGGAGCTTGTACCGGCGCCTGCGCAGCAGCCGAAGGGACGGGCGGCGGCGCAGCCACCACACGAGGCGGCGCAGAGCTCGCAGTCGCGGCTACCGGCGGCGGCGCAACCACCGCGGGACGCTGCGGCGGAGGCACGGCCTTCACCGCGGCTTCGGCCTGCTTGCGCTCCAGAATCGCCTTCAGCGCATCGCCCGGCTTCGACACCTTCGACAGGTCGAACTTCGGCTTGCTCTCCGGCGCCTGGCGGCTCGCGCCACTGCTTCGGCTGCCGTTTTTAAAGTACTCCCGGACCCTCTCGGCCTGGTCGGCTTCGATGGAACTGGAGTGGGTCTTTCCAGACACGCCAATCGCTTCGAGCGCGTCCAGAATTGGCCTGCTCTTGACTTCCAGTTCTCGTGCCAGATCGTTGATTCGAACTTTGCTCATCCGTCCCTTTTCGCTTCCCTGCGCCCTTAGCTGCTCATATCAGCCTCATCGGGGGTTGAATCATCGTTGTCTCTATTATCCCCGAAAACGCCGTATTTGCGTCCAGGGGAAAGCTCGGCTGCATGGCTTGACTGGTTAACCACGATCATGTCCGTCGTTGTCGATCCCCTCATCGGAGACCTCCTGGGCTTGATCGACCAGCGTATCCACGGTGTCGTTATCGAGCTCAATGCGCTCCTCGCGGGCATCCGCATCCGTGAAGGCGTCGCTCTCCGAATCCAGATCTTCCGCGTCAGCAAGATCTTCGGTAGAGACGCTGCCTACTTCCTCTGCCCTGCCGAAACCGGCTTCTTCCGCCAGAATCGCCTCCGGTGTCTTTTCCATGGTGTCCTCCTGTGTCTCTGTTGTCTCAGCCGCCGCAGCAACGGCCACCACCGGGCGCTCTTCGCCATCTTCGTACTGGCCGAAGTAGTGGCGCACCGCGACCGAGATCTTCTCGACCGTCTTCTCGCCGATACCCGGAACCTCTTCCAACTGCTCCGGCGTCATATCCGCCAGCGCCTCTACGGTTGTGATGCCGGCCGCGATCAGCTTCTCGAGAATAGCCTCGCCCAGCTCCGACACCTGCTCGATCGGCGTGGAAGGACCGCCGCTCATCGCCTGCATCTGGCTCTCGACCTCCTGGCGCTTCTCCTCTTCGCTCTTGATGTCGATCTTCCACTGCAGCAGCTTCGCCGCGAGACGGACGTTCTGGCCCTTCTTGCCGATCGCCAGCGACAACTGCGTATCGTCGACGATCACCTCGATCTGCTTGTCCGCGAGATCGGTGATCGAAACCCGGCTCACCTTCGCCGGCTGCAGCGCCTTCTCGGCGAAGGTCGTAATCTCCTCGGAGAACTCGATGATGTCGATCTTCTCGCCGCGCAGCTCGCGAATGATCGACTGCACGCGCATTCCCTTCATGCCGACGCAAGCGCCGACCGGATCGACGTCCTTGTCGCGGCTCATCACGGCGATCTTGGTGCGCTCGCCGGCCTCGCGCGCAATGGCGCGAATCGTGACTGTGCCGTCATAGATCTCCGGCACCTCGCTTTGGAAGAGGTTCTGCACCAGGCCAGGCGCGGCGCGCGACACGATCACCTGCGGCCCCTTTGCCGCGCGATCCACCCGCAGCAGCACCACGCGGACGCGCTCGCCGACGGCAAACTGCTCCAGGCGCGACTGCTCCCGCTTCGGCATGCGCGCCTCCGCCTTGCCCAGGTCGAAGATGACGTCCATCGGCTCCAGCCGCTTGACCGTTGCGTTCAGCACCTCGCCCGCGCGGTGGTTGTACTCGTTGAACACCGTATCGCGCTCGGCCTCGCGCACCTTCTGGAAGATCACCTGCTTAGCCATCTGCGCGGCGATCCGTCCCAGCGGCGTCGTGTCTTTGTAAAAGCGCAGCTCCCCGCCGACCTCAACCTCCGGCGCAAGCTCGCGGGCCTGGTCCAGCGTCATCTGGTTCACATCGTCTTCCACCAGCTCCGGACTCTCGACCACGGTCTTATAGACATACGCGCGAATCTCGCCTGTCTCGCGGTCCATCTCGGCTCGCATGTTCTCCTGCGTCTTGTAGAACTTCCGCGTAGCCAGCGCAATGGCGTCTTCCACTGCGCCCACAACCACCGCCGGCTCAATGCCCTTATCGCGGCTCAACGTCTCGATCGATTGATACAGAACACTTGCCATCGTTCCCTCATCCTTCTTACGTTCTCAGTTGCCGGTTCACCGTTCTCAGTTTTCGAATTACTGAGAACGGAGAACTGGCAACTGACACCTAAATCTGACACCTAAATCTCTGCGACCAGATTCGCCTTCTCGACGTTCGCCAAGGCGATGTCGACGGTCTGCTCGGTTACAGCCTTTTTGGCCTTTCCCTTCTGCTTCACCGCTGAGAGGTCGAGCGTCAACATCCCGTCCGCGAACCTCATCAAACGGCCCTGCCACTGCCTGTTTTTCTCTACCGGCGTGAAGGTCTGCAACTTGATCAAGCTGCCTTGAAACCGGCTGAAGTCCTCCGGCCGAACCAGCTTCCGCTCCAACCCCGGCGACGAGACCTCGAGCGTGTACTCCGCTCCGGGAATCAGGTCTTCGACATCCAGCACCGTGCCAAAATCCTGCGCAAACGCCGCGCAATCCTCATGAGTCACGCCGGAGAGCCTCTCGACCGGCACGCCCTTCGGAAGATCCTCGACCTCGCCCTTGGCCGCCAACTCCGCCAGCCTCGCCCGCTCCGCCGTGTCCTTCTCCACATACACCCGCAGCGTCCGAAACTTCACTCCGCCCTGAAACTCCACATCCACAAGCTCCAGATGATGCGAAGCCGCAACCCGCTCTGCCGTTGCCCGAATTGCGTCAATCTGCACTGCCATAGACTTGAAATTCCGGTCCAGCTTGCCCTACGCGCCAAACGTCTTTTAGAGCAAATAAAAAGTGGGCTTCAGCCCACTCATCTCTTCCGTCAAATCAGCCGGTGCGTTCACGGCAGGTCATTCTACGACGGAACAAAATCGTTCGCAATCTCTATCCTACACCTCTTCCCCACAACCGGCAACGCTCCGCCCGCCCTGTCTCAAAGGTCAAATACACTTCCCGCAACCTCACACCGGAGTAAACTATTCGCAATCCATGGCTACGACATCCATCGAACTCGACATCCGCGTCACTGAGGAGAAGATCCTCCGCGCCGTCGAGCGCATCGTCGAACTCGCTAACCCTCTCCGCATCATCGCCTTCGGCTCCCGCGCCCGCGGCGACTTCCATCCCGACAGCGACCTCGACCTCGCCGTGATCGTCGATCACCTTCCTCCCGGAACCAGATCGCCCGTAACCCACTCCGCCCTGAACGGCATCGTGATGCCCATCGACCTGCTCGTCTTCGACCGTGCCCGACACGACAAAGCAAAGACCTGGCTCAGCAATGTTCACCGCGAGATTGAGCAGCAGGGCCTCGTCCTATATAACTGTGAGGATGGAAGAAGAACAGATCGCCGAGCTATTGGCCGCCTCGTCGGACGATGAAGCCGTTCTATACGTGGAAGTGGCCGACCGCATCTTCGGCTTGCATGCTCAACAGGCCGTGGAAAAGTTGCTCAAGACCCTCATCGTCGCTCACGGACACAGCTACGCCTTCACCCACAACATTTGCCCGCCTGCCCACGCGACCCTACAATAGACCAACCCCTGGCGTAGCTACCCACCAACCAGCTCCCCAGGCCAACACCTTATGATCAGCTCCCCCGTACCCGAAGCCCTCACATTCGACGATGTCCTCCTCGTCCCCGCCTACTCAGACGTAGTTCCCACCCAGGTCAGCACCCAGACCCAGCTCACCCGCAACATCACCCTCAACACGCCCCTGATGTCCGCCGCCATGGACACCGTGACCGAGTCGCGCCTCGCCATCGCCATGGCCCAGCAGGGCGGCCTCGGCGTCGTCCACCGCAATCTCTCCATCGAGCAGCAGGCCGGCGAGATTGACAAGGTCAAGCGCTCCGAGTCCGGCATGATCGTCGACCCCGTCACCATCGGCCCCGACCAGCCCATCGCCGACGCGCTCGAGGTCATGCGCCGCTTCAAGATCTCCGGCGTTCCCGTCACCAAAAATAAGAAGCTCGTCGGCATCCTCACCAACCGCGACCTTCGCTTCGTCTCCCGCACCGACCTGCGTATCGACGAGGTCATGACCAAGACCAACCTCATCACCGTCCCGGTCGGCACCACGCTCGAGCAGGCCGAGCAGATCCTTCATCAGCACCGCGTGGAAAAGCTTCTCGTCGTCAACGATGACTACGAACTCAAAGGGCTCATCACCGTAAAGGATATCCAGAAGAAGCTTAAATACCCGAACGCCTCCAAAGACTCGCAAGGCCGTCTCCGCGTAGCTGGAGCCGTCGGCGCCACCGGAGACTTTCTCGAACGCGCCGTCGCCCTGGTAGCCGCCCGTGTCGACGCTCTCGCCATCGACTCCGCCCATGGCCACCAGACACGCGTTCTCGAAGCCGTAGCCGAACTGAAGAGGCGCTTTCCGCACGTCGACCTGCTCGCCGGCAACATCGCCACCTACGACGGAGCCATCGCCCTGATGGATGCAGGCGCGGACGCCGTGAAGGTAGGCATCGGCCCGGGAAGCATCTGCACCACGCGCATGGTGACGGGCGCCGGGATGCCCCAGATCACCGCCATCTCGGAGGCGTTTCGCGCCGGCCGCGAACGCAACATCCCCATCATCGCCGACGGCGGCATTAAATATTCCGGCGACGTGACCAAAGCCATCGCCGCGGGCGCCAGCGTGGTCATGCTGGGTTCGCTCTTCGCCGGCGTCGACGAATCGCCCGGCGAGACCATTCTTTACCAGGGCCGCAGCTTCAAAGCCTACCGAGGAATGGGATCTTTGAGCGCCATGGCCCAAGGCTCCGGCGAGCGCTACTTTCAGGGCAGGGAAGACATGAGCGACGCCGCCAGCACCGAGCGCCCCTCCCTGACCGCCCGCGAAAGCAGCAGCTCTAACCGGCTAGCCAAGTTCGTCCCCGAAGGCATCGAAGGCCGCGTTCCGCATCGCGGTCCTCTCGAAAGCATGGTCTACCAGCTGGTCGGCGGCCTGCGTTCCGGCATGGGCTATCTCGGCTGCGGCACCATCTCTGAACTCCAGACCAAAGCCCGCTTCATCCGCATCTCCAACGCCGGCCTCCGCGAAAGCCACGTCCACGATGTCATCATCACCCGCGAGGCTCCCAACTACCACGTCGAATAGCAGCGGTCGCGCACTTGGCCGCGAAGTCCTCGACTCCTGCGTAACCCCACTCGCCAGGGATGCACACCATTCATTTCGGGAACCCACATCAGTACGATGAAAGAATTTGCATAGTCAGCCGCAAACATCCTCTAACCTGGGAACAGGCAATTCAATCGCGCCGGGGGAGAATCCGATCTCGTGAACTACCTGCAACCTTCGACTGACGGCGCGCGCTATACGACCCTGCCGAAAGCCTGGCTCCCGGTCTTCTTCGGCCTGACGGTCATCGCCTGCGAATCGACGGCGCTGATGAGCGGCGCCAACACCAGCCGCTGGCTCCTCGACCTCTGCCACTCCTTATGGGGACAGAGGGACACGTTGAACTTCGAGACCACGCACCTGCTCCTGCGCAAACTCGGTCACTTCTCCGGCTACGGTCTGCTCAGCCTCCTGTTCCGCCGCGCATGGCTGATTACTCTCCGCCGGACCTGGCATGGACCACGCAGCCGGCTGCCCTTCTCGGCCGCGGCGCTCGCCGTCTTCTGCACCTTCTTTGTCGCTTGCCTCGACGAGTGGCATCAGAGCTTCCTGCCCGGCCGCACCAGCAGCCCCTACGACGTCATGATCGACACCGCTGGAGCCATCCTCTTCAATGTCGCCCTCACCTCCATCATGGCCAATCGGCGACGCGCTCTGCTCGCGTCTGGCTAACCACACCTAGCCCCGTCCAGATCTAGCACGTCCAGACCTAGCACGTCCAGGGGAAAACCCGATCGAGGAGGCTAAGGCAAATCTCCTGAAGGTGTAAAAGCAGAACAGCCTGCTCGCGCTGTTTTCTCTCCCATTTTCTCTCCCAAGGAAAACAGCATTCTTCAATTTCTTCCGCTCCACGGTATCAGGAGATTTGCCCTAAACTTTGTCCCTAAACTTTGTCCCTAAACTTTGTCCAAGACCATGGCATCGAACCGGTGCCGCGCGAAAAAGCCAAGCTCCTCATACAGCCGGACCGCCTGGTGATTCGCCTCGGTCACCGTTAGCGTAATGGCGGTGAAGCCCATACGCGAAAGCTGATCGACGCAATGCTCCAGAAGCCTCCGGCCAAGCCCCTGCCCGCGGTACGCCCGAGCCACGCACAACTGTGTGATGTGCGCGACATGGTTGGCCACGCGGGAGCACAGGATCATGCCCACCAGCGCCTTGGTGCGCCTGTCCTGCAGGATCCAGGAGGCGTTCGCGTCAAAGACCCCGCAGCCGGGAAACCGGACGATATTGTGAAGGAATCGCAGCGATCCGTGGAGCGAACAGTATTGGTCGTTAATCCGCGCGTCGATGTGCCCGAGGTACGCCTCGTGGATCAACTCCGCGGCAGTCTGGTAGTGCTCGGCCGCCCAGCGCAGCATCTCTACATGAGCCGGAAGCCCCGCTCCGAAGGAAGCCTTCCGTAGATCTTCAGGCGAACCCCGTGAAGCCAGTTCGGACTCCATGAAGAGACGCGGGTGCATGGCGAATCCGGACTTCAAAAAAACTTCCTCGACCGCACCCGAGTCGTACAACAGAAGCTGCGCCTCGATGCGTTCGATGCCCGGCGAATGTTCCAGCAGTTGCAGCAGTTGATGCAGCAGCGCCTGTGAGATATGCAACGCCTGCGCGGGCTCGTTGGCAACCGCGAACGCATCGCCGACGACCGCCTTATGTCCTTCATACACGCAGAAGGTGAAGCCGCACACGCGTCCTCGATCGAGCGCCACAAAGCCGGGCAGGATGCGCGAGTCCAGATATTGCAGCAGAAGCTCTGTCGAACTTCGGTAGTTCCAGCGCAGCCTGTCTTCCCAGACGCGCGCCTCGGTCTCGAGCAGCGGCCGAAGCTGGCGACTGGAGAAGTGGCGAAGATCCAGAATCTCGAGTTGAGTCGCGGTTGTCATCAATCACAGGCCATCGGCTGCGCAGCTTACTCCGTCGAGCTTAGTCGAGCTTATAGGAGTTAGACTGCAACCGATAGATGCAGGACGCATCCTGGTCTCGCATCAGTTACGGATCAGTTACGGCTCAGTTACGGCAGGTCTGAACAAGTCCTCAAAACTGCCCTCAGCGGTTAAAGCCGCATTGTTTCCGCTTAAGGCAGCGCGCTGACCCGGTAGACCTCAAGACCCTGGGATTCGTAGAGAAAGAGCGGCTTGTACACCCGGCCGGTAAGCCAGCGATCCAGATCGGCGGTATCGTTGGCGCGGACGACCAGGATGTGTTCCGCCGCGGGAACGCCGTCGGTGCCGTAGTGAACCATCGGCTCATTCCGGTAGAACGCCAGGCCGTAGTCCATGTCGCGCTTGATCCTGTCGGTGGCCACCAGCTTTACGTCCGGCGCTTGCTGCTGAATCTCCCGGGCGAGCGGCCGCGCGGAGTAGTTGATGTCGAGTTCCTTGCCGTAGAAGCCGAGCAGAAAGACCAGCGTCGCAAGGATCGGCAGCAGCGTCACATTGCATACCTGCGAGACGCCCCAGCGCCGAATGACCAGAAACACGATCACGCCGAAGACGACAGCAGACGCGCCGGCGATCAGAAGCCATTGCGTCGACGGCACCAGCGTCTCATACTTCATATGCTGGGGAGCGAGGACGAGAACGAAGACCAGAAGACCGCATACGGCCGCGTGCGACCACAACAGCCACTGCGGCAAGCCCTGCCGCCGAATGCGGTTCAGGTAGTCGGCAGTCAGAATCGTCAGCGGCGGAATGGAGGGCAGGATGTAGCCGGGCAGCTTCGATCCTGAAAACGAGAAGAACACAATCGGGAACAGAGCCCAGAGAACGAGAAACTCGGGGAAGGCGTCGCCTGCGCGGGTGTGCCCAAGATAGCGCTGCGGGTTGTGCCGCACCTTCCACTCCGCGATCGAGACCTCGACCGAATCGACGAGCGCGCGGATAGACATCACGGTCCAGGGCATCAACCCGATGAGCAGGACGGCGAGGTAGTACCAGAATGGCTGGTGGTGCTGGTAGCGGTTGGTGGCGAACCGTTCCAGATTGTGTTCCCAGAAGAAGAAGCGGTAGAAGGTGGGGTTGTTCCGCTGCACCGCGATATACCAGGGCAGCACCATGACCAGGTACAGCAGCACACCGGGAAGCCAGATAGTGCGCCGCAGCACCGACCACTCGCGCCGGAGACCCGCGAACAGCAGAATGATGGCGAGGGCGAGGAATGGGGCGACCGGCCCCTTCGCGAGCGTGGCGGCCGCGCCGAAGAAGTAGAGATCGAAGAGCCAGAACTTCTTGCCGGTCTCATACCAGGCATACCAGCCCAGCATTCCGATGCAGAAGGGAGCCGCCAACTGCATGTCCGTCGAGGCCCCGCGAGCAAAGCTGACAATGGCAATGCAGGAGGTGGTGATTAGGGCGGCGTCGAGGTGTCCTCCAGGGCGAAACCGCCGCATGTGGAGGAAGACGAGAACGACCAGGGCCAGGGTCGCGGAGGAGGAGGGAAGACGCGCGGTCCAGTCGGAGACGCCGAACTCCTTGAAGAAACTCATCGCTCGCCAGTAGTAGAGCGCGGGCTTCTCCAGCCAAGGCTTGCCATAGAGAAGAGGAGTGATGGTGCCACCGGCGATGCAGCGGACGGAGTTGCGAATGTCGGTCAAATGAAGGCTGCGCGGAACCATCTTCGCGTCGAATTCGTGGCAGATGTCGGAGTGGGCCTCGAGCATCTCCCGGGCAACCTGGGCGTACCTTGGCTCGTCGGCGCCCACCAGGCCAAGCTGATCGCCGCCGAAGATCGGCATCAGGCCAAACAGCAGCAGGAAGGCCGTTACGACCAGAAGGATGGCGAACTCGCGCACCGTTGCGGCATCGGGAAGCTGCTGGCGGTACCAGGTGGCGAATCGACGCTCAGTTTCAGCGCCGGTCAGGGCCGATTCAGGCATATGGTTCATTTCGAATGAGAAGCGAGACAAGGCTAGCAGAGTCCTATTCGTAACTGGGTGAGAATGCGCTCGGTCGCTACCCCGAGCGGTCCGTCGAGAGTGCATCCGCTGGCGCTGCGATGCCCTCCTCCTCCGAAGTGTTCGGCGATTCTGGCGACGTCGACTCTGCCCTTGCTTCGGATGCTGAGACGAAACTGGCTGGCATCGGGAACCTCGCGGAGAAAGACTGCCGACTCGATCCCGGCGATGCTGATGAGGTGGTTGACGACGCCTTCACAGTCCTCCGCGACGGCGCCGATACGATCCATGTCTTCTCCGGTAACCCAGGTCCAGGCGAGGCCGCCTTCGCATTGCAGGTTGGAGAGCGCTTTGCCAAGAAGATGGATTTTGCTGGCTGAGTTGGAGAAGTAGATGTCGCGAGCGATCTGGCTGGGATTGGCCCCCCGGTTAGCAAGATCGTGCGCCAGGGCGAAGGTATCGGCGCTGGTGCTGGCATAGGTGAACGCGCCGGTGTCGGAGAGGATGCCGGTATAAAGGCAGGTGGCCATCGACGGCGTGATCTCGACCTGGGCCGCGACCGCGATGCGATAGATCATTGCGGCTACGGCGGGGGCTTCCTGATCGATCCAGTTGATGGAGGCGAATGGCCGGCCGCTGGCATGGTGGTCGATATTGATCAGGGTACGGCCTTCAAGGCCCTGCAGTCCGGTGCGAGCGATGCCGTCGCACTCGAGCAGAATCGCGAATGTCTTCAGATCCGGATCGACCTCGGCGGCCGAACTTGCCCGGTGGATGCGGTCGAGCCCGGGGAGAGTGCGATAGATATCGGGGATCGGATCGGCGAGAACGATCTTCGTCTGACAGCCAAGCTGGTCGAGCACTTCGGCGAGCGCGAGGACGGAACCGATGGCGTCCCCGTCGGGCTGCGCGTGCGAGGTGAGCAAAAATCGGCTCTGCGAACGAAAGGTCTCCAGCAAGGAGCCGATCTGGGCATCGTGAGAATTTGCTTCGCGGTGAGGCTGTGCTTGATGGTTCATGATTTGGCTGCGGCGATCGGCGCGGACCTTTCGGCATCAGCTCGCTTTTGATCGCGTTTGCGGGTGCGGGCGAGGAGCTGTTCCATTCGGCTCGTCATCTTCTCCGAGCGGTCGATCGCGAAGCTCAGTTCGGGAACGTGGCGGACCCCCATGCGGTCGCGAAGCTGGGAGCGGATGTAGGCCCGGGCGGTGGTGAGGCCTTCCAAGGTGGAATCCTCCTCCTGCTCATCGCCGTGCACCGCGATGAAGATGCGGGCGGACTTGCCTCCGGGCGCCATGACGACGTCGGTGACATAGCTGGGAGCGATGCGCGGATCGGAGAGTTCGCCTTCCAGCATGGCGCCGATCTCCTCGGAAAAGGTCTGAGCGACTCGATTGCGGTGGTACGTTCTGGCTCGTTGCTCGGGCATAGGCTTTTGACTGGATCGAACGGTTGAGGATATCAAAAATGGCGCGTTCAGCCTAACGGTCGCGCCGGAATCCGTGAATCCGAGGCTGAGCACGGCCATGGCGAGAGTTAGCCCAGAGCTGATCCAGAGCTAATCCAGAGCCAATCCGAAGTTAGTCCGCGACGATTTCAGCATAAGAATCAGTAATTTCCGCGCTCAACGTGGCGGCCATGCGATAGGCGGCGCGGTCGATCTGCTGGAGCTGCCCGGTCAGGTAGCTGGAAGACGCCGAGATGACGGCGATTCCCAAGGTCGCCCGGTTCCAGACGACCCCGGAGTCGAGTTCGACGACCGAGAGGTTGAAGCCGTGCCGGAGTTTGTCTTTCATCGAGCGCAAAACCTGACGGCGATCCTTGAGGGACTGAGCGGCGGGAATCTCAAGTTCGAGGGTAAGTTTCGCTACGGGCATGGTGCGGTTCCGCGGCTCGGGTTGGGGGGTGCGGCCGCTTCAGCCCGCCGCTTCTCTTCATCGATGTCTCGAATGGCGACAACGCCGCCGGTGATTTGGCTATCAGGATCTCGAATCGGAGCCGCGGTGAGGCTGATCCAGGCGCGGGCCCCATCCGCATGCTGGTAGAGGATCTCTTCGGGGGAGGTGGTTTCGCCCTGCAGAATCGCTCGGGCCAGAGGATACTCTTCGGCCCGGATGACGGTTCCGTCGGGATGCATCGAACCCGAGCGGCGATAGTCATCAATGGTGGCGGCGGGTGTGTGCGAGGGACCGAGAATCTCCGCCGCGCGAGGGTTGCTCATCACGATCCGGCCGTCCGGGGCCTCCGCGATCACGAGACCGACGGGGACGGCATCGAAGACGGCCTTCAGGCGAGCCTCGCTGCGTCGCAGGGCTTCGTCGGCTTTCTTCCGATCGTCGATATCTTCGACCGAGCCATACCAGCGCACGATCTCGCCGGAGTCGTTGCGTCGCGGCGCCGCGCGAGCGCGCATCCAGCGCCAGACGCCATCCCGGCGGCGAATCCGGTATTGCGTGTCGATCGGGTCGCCGGTCCGAACCGCTTCGCGCCATGCCAGCTCAGTCCGCTCGAGATCCTCGGGATGGAGGACGCCGAGCCATCCGCTTCCGAGTGAGGCCTCTTTGGTGAGACCCGTCAGCGTGACCCATTTCTGACTGACATCGAGGATGCTGCCGTCGGGCCCGGCGGTCCAGGGAATCTGCGGATTGAGCTCGACCGTGTTGCGATAGTGGTCTTCGCTTTCGGCGAGCGCTTCTTCAGCCTGTTTGCGGCGGGTGATATCGACCGCGGAGATCGAGATGCCGATGACCTCGTCGGCTTCGTCGCGGGCCGGCTGGTAGGAGATCAGGCAGGTGCGAGACTCGCCGCCGGGATGAGATGGCGAAAGGTAAATCTCGAGGCCGGTGGTCGGTTCGCCCTGCAGAGCGCGGTCGAGGTGCGCTGCGGATCCCGGAAACCGGCCGGGAAGAACCTCCGCGAAGTACCGGCCCAGGTGGGAGGCGACGGGCAGGTTGTTCATCTCGGCCATGCGCTTGTTCACGCTGACGTAGCGGAGGTTGCGGTCGAGGAAGCAGAGGCCAACCGGAACGCCGTCATAAATCGCGTTGAGTTGCGCGAGGCGCAGCGTAGGCAGACCCTCAAGGCGCAAAGGCAGATTCGATTGCACAGCGGACGAGCGCGGCTCGGAGGGGGACGGAGCTGCAGGCGAAGATCGCGTGGCGAGGAACGCGGAGAGTTGTTCCGGAGGCATCGCACGGCCGTAGAGCCAGCCCTGGCCGATATCGCAGCCCAGCCAAAGCAGGATGTCCGCGATGGCCTGGTTCTCCACGCCTTCGGCCACGGTGGTCAGGCTGAGGCTGTTTCCCAGGCCGACGATGGCGGCGGCAATCTTTCTGCTTTCGCGGGTGTGGGTGATGGCACGAACAAAGCTGGCATCGATCTTCAGCTCGTCGAAGGGAAGCAGTTGAAGATGACGCAGGCTGGAGTAGCCGGTGCCGAAGTCGTCGAGAGCGAGGCGCGAGCCCTGTTCCTTGAGCTCGCTGGCAATGCGATAGGCGTATTCGGTGTTGCCCACAAGGGCGCTTTCGGTGATCTCCAGCACCAGCCGGGGCAGAGGAAAGTTTGCTTGCGCGGCGGCGTTGCGAATGTGGCGCGGAAGCGAAAGATCGGTCAGTTGCGTGAGAGAGATGTTGACCGAAAAAGTAAGGTGCCCGGGGATATCCTTGGCTGCGGCAAAGACGTTGCGAAGCAGACTGCCCGTCAGCAAACCGTTGAGGCCGCTTGTCTCCGCGACCGGGATGAATTCGCTGGGAGAGATGAGACCGCGCTTCGGGTGTTGCCAGCGCGCGAGGACCTCGAAGCCGCGAAGCAGGCCGGTGCGCAACTCGACCAGAGGCTGGAAGTAGGGAACGATCTCGTTCTTCTCCAGCGCGCTACGCAGGTCCAATGCGTCGTCGTCCGCCATGGTAAGCGACGATACTACGACAACAGGGTGTAGGGAATAGGGAATAGAAGGCTACCACATGGGGAAGAATGCCGGCTGCGCGTAGCCGTCAAGAGAATAGACGCCTGCCGCGTGGGGAAGAATTCCAACTGCGCGGTAGCCGTCAAGGGAGTAGACGGCTACCGCATGGGGGTAAGTGCGGCATGGTTGGGGTGCCTGTTTCTTTAAACATTTTTATCGCTGCTAACTAATGGATTAGTTGGTCGTCCATACGGATAGCTCGTCCTGGTTCTGGCAGCAAGCCGACAGCGAGCGAAAGGTTGAAATGCCTCCGAAGAAGTCCATCACGTTGACCGAAGCTGAACTACGGCTCATGAAGATCCTGTGGACGCTCGGCGAGTGCGCGGTGGGCGATCTGGTCGCGGCCATGCCGGACGGAGCGGCGCTGGCCTATACGTCGGTGTTGACTACGGTACGCATTCTGGAGCGGAAGGGGTATGTCCGGCACCGGCAGGAAGGCAGAGCGTTCATCTATAGACCCTGCGTCGCGGAGCAGGACGCCGGCCGGTCCGAGGTTCGCCATATGATGCAGCGTTTCTTCGGCAACTCGCGCGAGCGGCTGCTGCTGTCGATGCTGGGCGATGACGAGGTGACGCCGGAGGAGCTGCGGCGCCTGAAGGCTGCCATCGCCGCGGCGGTCAACGATCCCATGCAGGGTCGCAGGAATGAGGATCGCCCGCATGATCGCCTGGATCCTTCTGATGAATCTCAGGAGGAGGCATGAACGCCATTAATTCTATGGATTGGCTGCCTCCGAGCCTGAGCCTCATGCAGGCTCTGCCGGCCCTCTCGCGCATGGCGGCAGCCTCGGTTGTCTCCGGCTTGTGGCAAGGCGCTGCTCTGGCTGCGGGCGCCGCTTTGTGTCTGCGCCTGACGCCGAAGACGACGGCGGCGATACGCTTCGCGGTGTGGACGGCGGTGTTCGCCGTGCTGGCTCTGCTGCCGCTCTTTCCCGCATACGTTGGGGGCGCGAACCGAGCCGGATCCGGCAGCGCCGCGATGTTGCGCGTCGACGTGCGATGGAGCTTTCTCCTTGCGCTGCTGTGGTTGACGATGTCGTTGGTTCGGGGCGTAAAGCTAGCGGCGGGCGCGATTCGATTGCGCGCGATCTGGAAGCGGGCGCAGCCGGTAGACGCGGCAGCGGGAACGGTCATGGCCTCCTGCTCGACGGGATGGCGCAGCGCGCAGCTATGCACCTCGTCCGATGTGGACCGGCCGAGCGTGATTGGATTTTTTTCGCCGCGGATTCTGATCCCGGAGGATCTCTTTCCTCATCTGACGCCTGCCGAGCTGGGGCAAATTGTGCTGCACGAGGCAGGGCATCTGCGGCGCGGCGATGACTGGATCAACCTGCTGCAAAAGCTTAGCCTGATGCTGGTTCCGCTGAACCCGGTGCTGCTGTGGATCGAGCGGCGGCTGTGCTTCGAGCGCGAGCTGGCCTGCGACGATGACGTGCTGCTGCGGACCAAGGCGCCGAAGGCTTATGCAACCTGCCTGACCAATCTGGCCGAGCACAGGCTTGGAAAATTCGGAAGACAAGCTAGACAAGCTAGACAAGCTGCGGCGCTCTCTCTTGGAGCCTGGGAGAGGCAGTCGGAGCTAGGCCGCCGGGTGCATCGCATCCTGCACCGCGGGAAAGACGGCGGCAAGACAATGAGCCGGATGCAGGGCCGGGTGGTGCTAGGCACGCTGGCCGTGGCCTTGCTGGGCGGAGCGGCGGAGATGTCGCGCTGCCCGCAGCTTGTCGCCTTTTCCGGGCAGCCGCTTGCAATCGCTGCGGATACTCAGGGTTTGAGCAAGGCCAGGTATCAGCCGGTGGTCTTCCACCCTGCGTCCCCGGCCTTGCGCAACGGCGCGGGAGCCGCCCATGAGAGCGCGGGAGCCATCCATGAGATTTTGCTGAAGGCGTATCTGCCTGCGCATTCGGTCCAGAGTACGCTGAAGCCGGCCAGTTCGTTGGCCCCGAGGAAGCACTCTGCCGCCGTCCCTGCTCTGCTGCGATCGAAGCACGTTCATGCCAAGGCGCAGCAATGGGTGGTGTTGACCTCCTGGGATTCTGGTCAGGCGTCTGCCGGAGAGATCAGGCAGACCCAGGTCATCTTCGCCGTCTCCGGGCAACGCGGATTTTCTTCGTATGCAGCCGTGCCTACCCAGGCCGGCTGGCTCGTCCTTCAACTTTAACCCAAGCTGTTCAACCGTCTTTCAACCATTCACGAGGACATACGATGTCATCAGCAACTAATAAATTAGTAGGCAAACTGGGGCGGGCTGCCATTCCTGCAGGCGCTATCGCGACGCTGGCTCTGGGCGGATCGCTCTTCTTTTTACACAACGGAGTTCACGCCGCGATGATCTCTTCGCCTCCTCCGCTGAATAACCAGAGCGTGGCGCCGCTGGTCTCGCTCGACGATGCGGTGGAGGCAGTCGCGGCGCGGGTGTCGCCGGCTGTGGTCAATGTCGCAGTGACCTCGAAGGGCGCGTCGGAGCAAGAGGCTGGCCAGAACCAGTCTGAAAATCAGTCGCAGCAGGGCCAGATACAAGGTCTGCCGCCGGGCTTCGCGCAGTTCTTTGGCATGGGGCCCGGGCAAGGGCAGGGAATGCAGACTCCACAGCCGCCGCAGATCGAGCATGGCATCGGCAGCGGAGTCATCATCTCTCCCGACGGCTACATCGTGACCAACGAACACGTCATCCACGGCGCGGTGCAGATGCGCGTGACGCTGCATGACCGCCGCGTCTTGACGGCCAAGCTGATCGGCGCGGACAAGCTGACGGACTTGGCCGTGATCAAAGTCAACGCCTCCGATCTGCCGAGCATTGCGTGGGGCGACTCGTCGCAGTTGAAGCCCGGACAGTCGGTGCTCGCCTTCGGCAGTCCCTTCGGCTACTTCCAGGACTCGGTGACGCGCGGCATCGTGAGCGCGGTCAATCGGCAGAACCCGTACTCGGAGGACGCTCGCAAGCCGGGCGGATTCATCCAGATCGACGCGGCCATCAATCCCGGCAACTCCGGCGGCCCGCTGGTGAATGCCCATGGCGAACTGGTCGGCATCAACGCCTCGATTATCACGAACAGCGGATCGTTTGCCGGCCTGGGATTCGCGATTCCGTCGCAGATGGTGCGAGCGACGGCAGAGGAGCTGATCAAGTCCGGCGTGGTGCATCACGGCTATCTCGGCATCAGCATGAACGACGTGACGCCGGCAAACGCAAGCTTCTTCAACTTGAAAGATGCGACGGGAGCGATCGTGGCGCAGGTCTCTCCGGACTCTCCAGCCAGCCGCGCGGGCTTGAAGAGCGGCGACGTGATCGACCAACTGAACGGCCAGAAGATCCTGAATGGAAGCGCGCTGCAGGTTGCGGTGAGCGAGGATGCTCCGGGATCCACGATCGAGCTTGGCATCCTTCGCAACGGCTCTCCGCAGACAGTGCAGGTCAAGGTCGGCGAGTTCCACAAGGACACCGAGGTTGCCGGCAACGACGATGCGGGCGCTCCGCAGAGCGGCAAACTGGGACTGGCGGTGAGCGAGCTTAGCCCCGATGTGCGCCAGCAACTGCACATTCCATCGCAGGTCGATGGGGTGGCGGTGCAGACGGTTCGTCCGGCAAGCCCGGCCGATGATGCCGGTCTGACTCCGGGAGATGTCATCCTCGAGGTGGACCGCCATGCGACGGCAACGCCCCAGCAGTTTGTCAGCCAGGTGCATGCCAACGCGGGCAAGGACCTGCTGCTGCTGGTGTGGTCGCAGGGAAATGCCAGCTACCGGGTCGTTCATTCGGACGCGGGCAACCAAAGCGGAATGTAAACGAGCGAACGGGTCGCGGGGGGATCTTCCCTGCGGCCCGCTCTTCTCTGAAGAGGCATCTGTGCCGGAGGTATCGCGGCGGCAAAGCGATTCCGAGGGGCGATGCTAGACTTGATAGTTGAATGGCACAAGATAAATTGAAGATGATTCCGCTGGGGGGCCTGGGTGAGTTCGGCATGAACTGCATGGCCCTCCGCTGGCAGGATGACATTATCGTCGTCGACGCCGGTCTGATGTTTCCTGAAGAAGAGTTGCTGGGTGTGGACATTGTCGTTCCGGACATCAGCTATTTGACCGAAAACCGCGAGAAGGTTCGCGCCATCCTGTTGACCCACGGGCATGAAGACCACATCGGCGGCCTGCCTTGGATATTGTCCGAGCTGAACGTTCCGGTGTACGGCACCGAGTTCACGCTGGCTCTGGTCGAGGGTAAGCTCGAAGAGCACAGGCTGCTCGACAATGCGAACCTGAATGAGATGATCCCCGGCAAGCGGTTTACGCTGGGACCGTTTTCCATCATGCCGATCCGGGTGACGCACTCGCTGGTGGACTGCGTCGCGCTGGCGATTCATACGCCGGTGGGCGTGGTGCTGCATACCGGCGACTTCAAGATCGACCTGTCGCCGCCCGATAACAAGCCGTTCGATCTGCAGGCGTTTGCGGAGCTGGGCAAGCAGGGCGGCGTGCTGGCGCTGCTGCAGGATTCGACCAACGTGGACCGCAGCGGCTACACGCCGAGCGAGCGCGCGGTCCGACCGAAGCTCGATGAGATCTTTTCGCAGACCAAAAAGAAGCTCTTCTTCAGCTGCTTCTCTTCTTCGATTCACCGCATCCGGCTGGCGATGGAGCTGGCGGCGCAGCACGGACGCAAGGTCGCGGTGATCGGGCGGTCCTTGGACAACTCAACGGAGATTGCGCAGGACCTGGGATATCTCGACCTCCCGCAAGGACTGGTGATCAACCCCGGGCAGATTCGGGATACGCCGGCGAACAAGCTGCTGATTATGATCAGCGGGACCCAGGGCGAGCCCATGAGCGCACTGAGCCGTGCGGCGGTGAACAATCACAAGTTCGCGCATATCGACTCCGGCGACACGGTGCTGCTGAGCTCGCGGGTGATTCCGGGCAATGAGAAGTCGATCTATCGGATGATCGATCACCTGGAGCGGCGCGATGCGAAGGTGATTCACGACGATGGGCAGTCGGGCCTGATCCACGTGAGCGGGCATGGAAGCCAGGAAGAGCTGCGGCTGATGATCAACCTGGTGCGCCCGAAGTTCTTTATCCCCATCCATGGCGACTATCGCCATCTGAAGCGCCACGCGGAGCTGGCTGGCTCGATGGGCGTGGTGGAGAAGGTGATTCTGCTCGAGGACGGCGACGTGCTGGAGCTGGATAAAGGCTCGGCCGCGAAGACCGGCAAGGTGACGGTGGGGCGGGTGTGCATCGACTCCGGCGGAACCTCGACCGATGTGGTGGAGGACATCATCATTCGCGATCGGAAGCACCTGAGCGAGGACGGCATCGTGCTCCCGATTATTGCGATCAACAAACGCACGGGCAAGCTCGAGAACGCGCCGGAGATCGTCATTCGCGGGATGGCAGTCGCCGAGGAGGGTCTGATCGCCGAGGCGCGCCAGGTGGTGCAGCGGACGCTCGAAGGCTCGTCGCCGGAAGAGACGGCGGACTACGGCGTCATCAAGGAGAAGATTCGGAACGACCTGAAGCGCTTTATCCAAAAGAGCACAAGCCGGCGGCCTCTAATCATGCCGGTGATTCTGGAGATCTGACCCTGTTTTCCACAATCGCTCCTGTGGAAAATGTTGTCAAGTGCCTAAACCGCTTAACCTGCTCATTCTACGTCACTTACACGTGGCGTAGTAGTTTCGCTCGATCCTGTATAATAAAAAGACAGATAAACAAAAGCCCGAGATTCGCTTCTGGGGCTTTGTTTTGTCCGCTAACCCCTTTGCTTGCACGAATTTGGAAGCAACTCCTTTGAATGCACGAATTTACAGCAGGTGGTCTGCCCTATCTCCTTCATTAGAAAGACACTTACGCGCGGGCAATAGGGAGGGGGGGGTACCCCCATTGCCCGACTCAGCCTCTAGTAGCCCGCACGGTAGAGGCCGAAGACGACCACCGACGCCACCAGGCAGTAGATGCCGAAAAGATACCAGCGGCCTTCCTCAAGCCAACTGCTGAGCCAGCGCAGCGCCAGTAGCCCGGCGAGGAAGGAAAACACGGCTCCCAAAAGACCGACGACAACGCTTCCATGCAGATCGATCGGTGCGCCCGCGGCGGTGGCTGCATGCGATGCCTTCACGAGGCGCAGGACCTCGCGTCCGATCGCCGGCGGAGTGAGAACCACGGCAAGCGCGAAGCTGAATCGCTCGGCCCGCTCCTTGCTTGCGCCGGTGAGCATGCCGGTCGAGATCGTCGCTCCGGAGCGCGAAAAACCGCGAAACGGCAAGCAAAACCCCTGAATCGCGCCGATCCATCCCGCCTGGCGCATGGTCACACTGTCGCCGTAGACTTTGGCATGCGCGCCCATGCGACGCTTCTCCATCAGCCCGGCGAAGAGGATCAGCAACCCTGCTGCGGCGAGCGCGGGAGCGATGAGGTCGAGGCGTCCGAAGAGCAGCTCGATCTCGCCTTTGGACGCGCCCTTGAAGGCGGTCTTCTCGATAATCTTGATCAGCGCTTCGCCGATGATCCCCGTCAGCACGGTCGCCCAGACGAGCCGGATGAGGAAGCGCTGGAACGCATCGCTGCTCGAGAAGAAAGTTCGCTTCCATTGGTTCCAGAAATAGACGATGACGGCGAACATGGTGCCGGTATGCAGCATCACCAGCAGCAGCGTCATCTGCGGCGACGAGGGATCGAGGCCCATCAGCTTTTCGGCCACCACGACGTGGGCAGAGCTCGACACCGGCAGCAACTCGGCAAGACCCTGCACGATGGCAAGGAGGATGACCTTCAACATAGGCATGTCTTCATCCTAAAGCGAAAAGATGTGCAAACGGTGAATCGAAATCGGCACGCTCCTAGGTCACGCTCCCAGGTCACGCTCCCAGGTCACGCTCCCAAGTCACGCTGCCAGGTCACGCGGTCTGCTAATCGCGGTCGCTGCCGAAGATCGGTATGCCCTGCGCGACGCGGAAGGCAATGCTGGCCGCTCGGGCTGCATAGTCGGACTTCGGATAACGGGACTTCAGGTCTTCGGCAAGCGCCTGTGTTCTCTTGGCCGCCTCGTCGGAGCGCTTCCGATCCTCCTGCACCGTATACATCGTGACGGCGACGCCCTGCCGGTACACCGCGTTATAGAGCGCCTCGGGAGCCTTAGGCGAATCGGGAAACTGCTGGGCGTATTTCGTGTACAGCCCGGTCTCCATCTCCGGGCACTTGGGCAGCCCCTGCCAGTCGCCGCAGAGTTTATTGTCGAGCAGGTCGTAGGCAGCTCTCGCGGCAAACTCGGTGCCGGGATACCTCTTCATCACTTTCTTCAACTCGCCCTCGTAGATCTGGGGACGGAGATAGGCCTCCTGCTCCTTAGCGCTGGGCAGGGTGCTCATGTCGAGCTTATCGAGCTGCCAGCGGATGTCGGCCGAGCGCCAGGCCGCCTGGGCTGCAAGCGGGGAATCGGGGAAGTACTCGATCACGCGCTTGTATAGCAGATGCGCCGAACCCGCGGCTCCCTTGGGCGCATGGGGCTGGGTGGCCTCGTCTTCGAAGTTCGCCGCCGACCCAAACAGAATCGTGTCGCCGCCCGCGCTCGCCGGCCCGACGATGCCCTTATCGCGAATCCATCCCGAGGCGGGGGTCACGTTGGCATCTTCGCCGAACTCTGGCTTGTTGCGGTCGTCTTCGTCGGCGTTGTCGTTCACATCGGTATTGGCGAAGACCTTGATCCAAGGCCCATTGCGCTCGACGATGACGACCTCATGGCCGGGCGTAACCAGCGAGAGCTTCTGCGAGTCGGCGTCGGCCGCGACGTAGACATTGGCATCGTGGAGGACGGTGGCGCGGGCGGCGCGGTCGTAGTTCTGGGCCTGCCGCTCTGCCCGGCTCTGGAAGCTGCTTTGAGCCATCGCCGCGCTCGCCGCCAGCAGCACCGCCGCGCAAGCCCACGTCATCGAAAAATGTTGAAGAGTAGAAAGCCGCATAGAAACTTATTAGACCCGAACTCTCCCAACCTGTCGCGAATTCCACCAACCCGAGACGCTTGAGAACTCGGCATAGGCTCACAGACAGGCATAGTGGCCCCATCTGCATCAAACCCATAAACTAGAGAGGTGCGCTCCGCTGAGCGTCAGGCCGGCACAGCGAGTTTTCGAACGCCATGACAGTAGAAACGACAGCAGAAACAGAAGATTATTCGAGTATCAAGCGGAGACTGATCGTTCGCGACGCGCTGACCTTTTTCAGCCTGGTGCTTGTCACCGTTGTGCTCTTTCTGGTGACGCTGTTTCTCTTTCGCTCCTTTGCCGCGCATCGGGAGGAGCTGGCCAAGCGCTGGTCCGCAAGAGGCGCGGCGTCGCTTGCATCCGGCCATCCCGATCAGGCCATCTTCGCCCTCCGCACCGCCTTATCCTACGGGCCCGGCGAGCGGTCTTACGAGCTTCTGCTGGCTCAGGCGCTCGGCGCTGCCGGCCATACCGAAGAGTCCTACAACTACTTTCTCAGCCTGTGGGAGACGCAGCCCGGAGACGGCTTCATCAATCTCAGTCTCGCCCGCCTGGCCGCTAAGAAAAACGATGCGCGCACCGCGATCAACTACTTCCGGGCAGCCATTTATGGGACATGGGAGGGCGACGGCACGGTGCGCAGGCGCGAGGTGCGTCTCGAACTGGCGCGGTACTTCATTGCGCATCGCGACTTCGGCAGCGCCCGGACCGAGCTGCTCATCGCTGGCGGCAACGACCTTAACGATCCAGTGCTTGCTCTCACGCTTGGTCAACAGCTCGAGCAGGCCGGCGACTCCTACGACGCGCTGATCGACTACGAGACGGTCCTGGCGCATGAACCGGACAATCGGACCGCTCTGATCGCGGCAGGCCGGCTTCGCTACCAGTCAGGCGACTTTGAAGCGGCGCATCGCCTGCTGGTTCGCGCTGCTAGAGAGCACGAGATCAAAGGCTCGACACACGGCTCGACGAATGACTCGACCAGCGCCGCGGAGTCCCCGGCGGTCGCAACCATGCTCGACAACTCCGCGCGCCTGCTCGAACTGGCGCCATTTGAGAAGCTCCCGGCCGCCGAACGCGTCACCCGCCTCCTGCAAACGCGTGCCATTGCGAAGAGCCGCTTCGACAAGTGCAACGCTCAACTATCTACTCCGACATCTTCTCCGTCTTCCTCTCCCTCAGGCGACGCAGTCGCTTCTCTGCAGAACCTGACCACGGCATGGGCGTCCAAGGACGCCGCGCTCGGACGCAAGGCACTGCTCAAGAATGCAGCCGCGCAGGATGCCACGATGAAGCTGGTCTTCGACACCGAGGCGCAGACCGAAAAGGTCTGCGGCGCGCCCACCGGAGACGACGCCCTGCTCCTGCTTCTCTCCAGATCTCCCAAGACGATGGAGCCCTGACCGTGGCTGCTCAATCCACCGCTACAATCAGAGTCCCGACCGTGGCAGAGGTGCCTCGCGAGGAGATGATCGCCCGGCTGGCCCCGGCTCGCGAAGAGCGAATCTTTCTTCTGCTGTCGATCTTTATCGGCGTGATCTCAGGGTTGCTCGTCGTCTCCTTCCGCATGGCGATCGAGTGGCTGAGCGTCCTGCTGCTGGGTTCGTCTCCCAACCGTCATCAGCCGAGGCTGATCATCGTTCCCGCAGCGGCCGGCGTCGTCATCGCGCTCCTCACCCGCTACGTCTTTCCCAAGGTGCGCGGCAGCGGCATCAACCAGACCAAGGCCGCTCTCTACATCAGCAACGGCTATATCTCCTTCCGCACCGTCATCGGCAAGTTCCTGCTCTCGGCGCTGGCCATCGGCAGCGGGTTTTCGCTTGGGCCCGAAGACCCATCGCTGCAGATAGGCGCCGGCGTCGCGTCTCTGATCAGCCGCCGCGTCGGCATGTCCAAGGAGAAGCTGCGCATCTTCGCTCCGATCGGCGCGGCGGCCGGACTCGCCGCGGCCTTCAACGCTCCCATCTCCGCCATCCTCTTCGTCATAGAAGAGGTCATCGGGCAGTGGAGCGCGGCGGTTCTCGGCTCCATCGTTCTCGCCGCCGTATCGAGCGTGGTGGTGGCGCGCAGCTTCTGGGGATCGCAGCCGATGTTCCGCATTCCCGCCGTCACGCTGCGCGATCCGCGCGAACTGCTCGCCTACGCGGCGCTGGGAATCGTCGGCGGCTTCGCCTCTCTGATCTTCTCTAAGGCGCTCAGCTACTCGCGCACCAAGCTCCGCAGCCAGCCGCAGTGGTCGCAGATGATGCAGCCCGCGCTGGCCGGCCTGCTGGTTGGCGGCATCGGATATCTCGGTTTTACCCAGGTGATGGGCGCCGGTTACGAGGCCATGGATCAGGCCATGCACTCGCAGTTTGTCTGGCAGATGCTTCTGCTGCTGGCCCTTCTGAAGATCGTTGCGACCACCCTGTCGTTTTCCAGCGGAACGCCCGGCGGCATGTTCGCGCCGACCCTGTTCATCGGAGCCATGCTGGGGGCGGCGGTCGGTTCGTTCGAAAAGATCTACTTCCCGCACCTCACCGGCTCGATCGGCTCCTATGCGCTGGTCGGCATGGGGGTGCTCTTCGCTGCGTTCCTGCGCGCTCCGCTGACCTCGGTCTTCATGGTGCTCGAGGTCAGCGGCAACTACTCGATCGTGCTGCCGGTCATCCTTGCGAACACGATTGCCTATCTGATCTCGCGGGCCATCCAGCCGGTTCCGATTCTCGAGCAGTTCACCCATCAGGACGGCCTCGACCTTCCTTCGATGGAGGAGTTGCGCGAAGAGAGCAACCTGCACCTGGAGGACGCAATGCATCCAGTCACCGTGCCTGTGCTGCAGGGCACTGAGACCATGGACGACACGCGGCGATCGATGGCGCAGTACGAAGAGGGCAAGACTGTGCCCGTGTTCCTGATTCATTGCAGCGACGGCCTCTGGTACAGCGCGCGGCGGGAAGAGATAGAAGGCTTCTCGGCTAAACCCGGCGACTTTCTAGGCCTGCCGGACAACGCCTTGCCGGAGCCTGCGTCGGACATCCTGGAAAAGCGACTCGGCGCGCAGCGGACTCCGGTTCTGTTTCCGGATCTTCCCCTCGCCAGCGCTCTGGCGCACTTTCAGCGGTGGCCTTTGCTTCCGATTACGAACCGGGCCATGCGAGGCTCGCTCGAAGGTGTGGTCTCGCTGCAGGATGTACTGAACCGCTTCCAAAAGCGATAGAGCGAAGTCTAGGTGGGGAAGAGGACCAAAAGAACCAACGACAGTGCAGAAATTTGCGTCAAGCGCATCGCAACAACCTCCCGATTGCATCGCCGCATCCTAAGTCTCAGAAGGAGGAGGTGAGCTGCAGGTATCGATCCGAACGCCACTTCTCAAGCATTCCCACCTGATGTTTGGCTCGATTTGATCTCCATTCAGGGTTGCTGAAGATGACGACGACGAAGACGCGCTCCGAGTTAGAAACCGATTATCTGGCCTCCGAAGCCCATTACAAAGAACTTGTCCAACAGACTGTCTCTGCTGAGCGGAATCCGCCTTCGAGCAACGACTCGAGCCTGCACGAACTTGAGGAGCAAAGACGATCGGCACTGCGAGAGAGCAGCAGGATCCTGGGGGAGCTGCGGGAATCGGACAAGCCACCGAATGACGTATTGCTCAAGCAAATGCATCGCGCGGAGAGCGAGATCGACGCGGTCGAGAACAAGATTGCCAATTCCGACGACTTCAATACTTATCCAGCAGACTATGCTGCCATGCGATTGGAGCAGGAGCAATGCAGACAGCAGATTCTGGAGTGCCAGGCGGAGATGGGTCAAATCAAAATGCAGGAACCCAAGGTGCGAGATCGAGTGGCGATACCGGGTCATGCCGTGATCTTCATCGTCAGAAGCGTCGATCGAAGGAAGAGAACGGTTAACCTGGAGAAGACCGTAGGGACCTACTTGATCGAAGAGGAGATCCCGTGGGAGATGCTCACCCTGATTGGCCCCGGCGCTTAGCGCAAGCACGGAGAGAAACATCCTAGATTTCGCGGCACTCGCTTACCATTCATTCACCGTTTATTCCCACAGAGGGTTGCATCGCCTATGAATCCGATCGCAAGACCAGGCTCTCCCTCGGGCCGAGCGGGTGGCAGATTGATCAAAGTGCGCACTGCCGTAGTCTTCATCGCACTCATCGCACTCACCACTTTGATAATCGCAGTCAAATCGTCTCGTCCGGCGGCTGCCCTCATGTTCAAATCCACGCCGCCTACGCTTACCCTGACTGCCGCTCCCCTCTCCTTTCATCGCGGAGACCCCCTTCCTCCGCTCCTCTTTGAAGTCTCCGGCCTTATCGGCTCCGACACCTTCTATACCGCCACCACGGGCGGCCGGCCCACCCTCTCCACCACGGCAAACGCCAACTCCCCCGCCGGTAGCTATCCGATTCACATCACGGCGGCCAAGACCGCCTCGACAAAATACACGATTCGCGTGGTCGAAGGCACCATGACTGTCCTTCCCCCCGACGGCAGCGGCGCTCGCGGGAATGACTACAGCTACCCTCCGGACGCCATGGTCTCGGTCAAGAGCTTCGGCGCGGTCGGGGACGGCGTCTCCGACGATACCGCAGCGATCAACCGCGCGCTGGCCGATGGCCGCAGCGACTGCCGCGCCGATTACTTCCGCCATCCGAAGATGCTTTATCTCCCCCCCGGCCGCTATCGCCTCAGCGGTCAACTCAAGATCTGCGGCGCCGAGGTCAGCCTGCGAGGCGCCGGTCCCGGACGTTCGGTGCTCTATCTCGCGCCGCGCACCCCGGCCTTCAATCAGCATGACAGCCTGGCAGTGCTTCTCTTTCCCTCTGCCGCGACCGCTCACGGCTACGGAAATATCTCCTTCCGCAACTTCATCTCCGCTCTCGGCATCGACATCGGCGAAGGCAACGATAACGCGGTCGGGCTCGATGTAGTCATGAACAACGTCGGTGCCATCGAAGACGTCGTCGTGACCGACGAGGAGAGCGCGGGGCCTTCCGGCATCAATCTCACCCACGCCTGGAACGGTCCCATGCTGGTCAAGAATGTAGCCGTCTATGGATTTCGGAACGGCTTTACGCTGGGCCAGCAGCAGTACTCGTCGACCTTCTCCCATATCACCGCCGAGGCGCAATCCAGCTACGGTTTCGCCGATGAAGCAGGGCAGAGCGCGGCGATCGAACAGATGTACAGTTGCAACCGCGTTCCCGCCGCCACCAATGCCGCCGCGCAGGTAGCCATTCTCCACTCCACCTTCGACTGTGGCGCCCCCAACGCAGCCGCGTACGTCGGACAGCCGCACAGCTCGCAGCACCTGCTCCAGATACGCGTGCGCGGCTACGGCAAAAGCCTCGACGACAAAGCCGGACCCTCCCCGGCCACGCTCACCGGAGACATCGGCGAGTACTTCACCGGAGCGCCTAAATCAGCCTTCGGATCCAAAACCCCAGCATCCCTGCTCAACCTACCCATTCAGGAGACGCCAGTCGCGCGAGACCCGAAGCCGTCCTCCTGGATCTCGCTCTCGACAACCGACCCGTCCCGCTGGACCGCGCAGCTTGCGAGTTGCGCCTCCTCCACGGGCTATCTCGCGGGCGGCCAGTACACCATACCCAAGCAGGTCTTCCCGGTCGAGATCCCTTCGTGCATTCGTCACCTGCAGCTCTTCAACGCGGGCTTCAATCCACCGGGCGCGTCCGTAACCCTGGACGTGCGCGGCGCAGCCGGCGATCCGCCGCTGATCATCGAAAACGGCGGCACGAACTTCAGCTTTCTCCATAGCAGCTCCCGCACGCTCGTGATCCGTCACTCCCAGGGCGAGTACAGTTCGGTGCGCAACTCCGGAACGCTGTTTCTGGAAGACTTCGAGACCGGCGCCGTCCAGTTCCAAAGCGGCCAGCATATCTGGGCGAGGCAGTACGACAACGAGTTTGCTGAACCCCCGCGCGGGGAGCATTGCAAAGTGGCCATGATCTCCTCCAGCGCGTGTCTTCCGCCCGCGGGAGTCAAGACCGCCTGCGAGGGCTGCACGCTTTGGATACTCGGGCCCAAGACCGAAAAGGGTTCAACCAACTTTCAACTCACCGCAAGCGCAAGGATGGAGCTCTTCGGCGGTTTCTTCCTTCCGCTTCAGGCAAACCAGCAGTCCAACAGCGTGGCCATAGAGTCGACCGACTCCTCCTTCAAGGCGGACTTCCTGCAATATCTCTACGCCAGCGCGCGCGTGAACACCGGAACTGCCCATATCGTGAGCGACACGCAGCGGGGAGTCACACGCTACGTCGATCCTGCGGACCAGAACACCAGCTTCCGAACCTCCATGGTCTTCTCCCTCGGGGCCGACCACGGCCGAACTCCCTAAGCCTCAGTCCAGAAACTCAAAATAAGCCGTCATCTCGACCGAAGCCGTGTGGTTTTATCGCACGGCGCAGTGGAGAGATCCCCGCATTTTGTCTTTGCCGTTGCCTGTTTTTACATCACCGATACCACAAATCTATAGTTCTTAAACAGATCTAAGCCTCAGCATCGTCCGCAGACACTGCTCAGCGGCTCCGCAACGATCCGCAAATTATCTTCCCGCGACTGTGCAGAATTTTGCATAATGAACCATGCCCAATCTCCCCCTCCCCGTACTCTCTCCCTTTCGCCGTGCCATGAATGGTCTGTCACCCCGTCCCGTGACGCTCATTGCAGCAGCTCTCCTGACATGGACGTATTGCGCCACAGGCTTGGCTGATCCAAAATCTGCTGAATCAGGACTAGCGACCGAATCTGGAGAAGTGGCGCACCCAGCCGTGGCCACAACGCCAGTGACGGGCGCGAAGCTAACGCCGGGACCCATCGCACTGCCGACCGGCGCGATGGAATCGATCAAAGACTATGGCGCGACGGGCAATGGCGTCACCGACGATACCGCGGCGATTCAGGCGGCTCTCAGCAGTGGGCGCAGCAATACGGCGGCAAACTACTACGGAGTGCCCAAGGGCCTGTACTTTCCGCCCGGAGTGTATCTGATTCGGAACACTCTGGTGTGGAACGGCTGCTGCGTTACCCTCCAAGGCGCCGGCGCAACCTCGACTGTGATCCGGCTTGCTCCGTCCGCTCCGGGATTCGGTACGCCCGCCGCGCCGAAAGCGATGATCCAGACCCCCGCCGGCAACACCTCCTTCCGGCAGAACCTCTGGGACCTGGGACTGACCGTCGGCGCTGGAAACCCCGGCGCGGTCGCCATCGATTATGTCTCCAACAACGTCGGATCGATTCGCGACGTCAACATCGCAAGCGAAGATCGCGGCGGTGTGGCCGGCGTACTCCTGACGCGGCACTATCCCGGCCCGCTCCTGGTGAAGGACGTCGCCGTCACCGGATTTCAGTACGGCTTTGAGACCGCGGCGTATGAGTACGGCCCAACCTTCGAGGACATCACGCTCGGCAACCAGACGATCGCGGGAATCTATAACCTGCAGCAATCCATCAGCGTGAGAAATCTGGTGAGCACAAACGCGGTGCCTGCAATCGTGAACACAGGCGGGCTGATGCTTCTGCTCGACGCCCGACTCAACGGCGGCACGTCCGCCTCCGAAGCCATCGAGAACGTCGGGAATCTGTATCTGCGCGACGTCGCCTCCTCCGGCTACGCGGCGACTCTCCTCGATGGTTCGGGCGCTCAGGCCAAGGCCGTGAAGGGCACGATCACGGAGTATGTCAACGGCGCCCCGCTTACCTTGCGCGGAGGCGCGGCCGCGGCAAGCCTGAACCTTCCGGTCAGCGAAACTCCCAGCTACACCGACGCCAGCCTGTCGCATTGGGCCTCCTACACGCCGTCCTTCTACGGCGACACCAAGCCGCTGCAAGGTCTTCTCAATGGCACGGCATCCACCATCTACTTTCCCTTCGGCGCATACCTCGCCTACAACGAGGCGGTGATCCTAGTGCCGGACACGGTAAAGCGGATCGTGGGCCTCTCCTCGGTCGTGAACACAAGTCCAAGCGGCGCCAACGGCGGCGGCATTCGGTTTGTCGTCAACAGCAACAGCACCCAGCCTCTGGTCATCGAACAGTTCGGGTACGGCATCAAGGTCGAGCAGCACGGGAAGCGTCCCGTGGTGTTGAAGGACGGCAATTATAGTTACACTAGTTTTCCAGGCGCTGGAAGTTTGTATCTCGAAGACGTGATGATTAACCAGCTGACCATTCAGAGCGGACAACAGGTCTGGGCACGCCAGATCGACACCGAGGCGACGGGCACAAAGATCATCAACAATGGAAGCTTGTGGGTGATGGGTCTGAAGACGGAGAATGACGGAACCGTCATCAATACCGGTGCGACAGGAAGCACAGAGGTGCTGGGGAACCTGATCTACCCGGCGCGATCGGTCGCCTCGAACTCCGTGGCGTTTCTTTCCGCCAGCCAGGCCACGTCGTATATCTACAGCCAGTCTTCCTACTGTGCAAGCTGCGGATACGCCACCCAGGTTTCGGAGGTCCTCAACGGAGTCACGCTGGACATCCCCTCCAATCCGTCCCGTCGCTACGTCATGAGCCTGTATCACGGGCGCTAAGGCTGCCGTTGCTTGTTTTTGTTTTGACGTGAACTGTTGTCGAGCTCTCCTCTAAACTGGAGACAGCCTTGCGCGCGCTGGCGCAGATTCACGGAGAGGGCCGGGATGAAACTGAAACCGAACGTAGTTCCAAAGCGATATCCGGTCCGCTTCTGGCTGCTGGTAGCCTATTGCATCGATATGCCCAGCTTCGTCAGCTTCGATGCGTCCGGGCGCACCCACGATGTCGGCTTGTTCAATCCCACCTCGCTCAGCATCATTTTGCTTACCCTGCTCACCTGCGGGCTGCTGCTGACCATGACTTTGCTCAACCGGCAGAAGCTTCTTCAGCGTCCCATCAAATTCGATGTTTGGGCATGGCTGCTTCTGCTGGCAAACTACATCCTCTCTACGGCGCTCACGCCGCCCAGCAGACTCACTCCGGCCAAGCCGACCGACTTTCCTCTGTCCATGTTTCGACTCGCCGAGTGGATTCTGCTCTTCGCCCTGCTGCTCTCGTTGTACACGCGAGAGCCGGAAGAGAATGCGACGGATCTGATGACGCGCCTCGTCGGGTATGTCTGTTGGGGTCAATTGATAGTCGTGTGGGTGCTGTTCCTGTTCCTTCCGTTCCGTGTCTACGCGGTCACCGACGATCTCGGCAGCGGACATGTGCGTTTCGGTGGAGGCGTCACCAATCCGGTCTATCTGGCCGTGATGGCCGGGATCGCGTTCTTCTATGCGCTCTTCTTCTGGCATGGGATGAGACGGTACTTCGGCTGCGCGCTTGCCTTTCTCACGCTCATGCTTACCTATGCGCGGGGCGAGCAGGTGCTCTTCCTCGTCGCGCTGTTTACTTATCTGCTTATCCTCTCCAGCAGGCCTGCGCACCGCTGGGCGGGGGTGCTGAGCATTCTTTCCACGCTGGTCCTGGCGGCAGCTTTTTCGCCGACTATCATCGCTTATCTCGAGCGAGGCCAGGGCCTGCGAAATGTCCTCACCCTCTCCGAGCGCACCGAGGTCTGGACGGCAAGCCTGAAGGCCTTCTCCTCCCGTCCCTGGCTGGGTTATGGCTTCATCATCGGAGTCAAGAACACAATCAAGGATCACTGGAATGCGACCAACTGGGTTCCGCCATACGCTCACAATGAGTACATTCAGGCGTTGGTCACCGGCGGCGTCTTCGCTTGTGCGCTCGATGTGTACCTTCATCTCCGTGTCCTCTGGCTCGGTCTGCGGCAATCCAGAAAGGACATCCGGCACACGTTTTTTCTCGTCGCCTTCCTCCAGATCTTCGGCATGTCGTTTCTAACCGTGACCGTCAGCGCCGCGAAGGATGAGATCGGAGCGGTCTTTGTGCTGCTCTTCTTCGGCATTGTCGCCCGCCCGCCCGCCCGCGCCGTCGTATCACGGCCGATCCCGCTTCGCGCCTTCGAAGTCAATCGTTCCCGCGAGGTCGCGGCCGCCTTGCCTCGCTGGCGCACGCCGCTCCCTCCCACCGAGACCTAGGCCGAGACCTAGCCTTTGCCGTTCCTACTCCTACCCCCACTCCCTGTTTTTAAAAGAGCCGCCAGGTTGGTATGCTTAGAGGTACACCAACGAGACTATGAGCCTTAAAGCAAAGATCGAAGCTGTCATCTACGCCTCTGAAGAGCCAGTCACCCTGGCGCAGCTCGCCGGGCTGCTCGGGCAGGAAGCGCAAGCTGAGCTCGATTACCTGGACTCGGCCCAGCGCTCGCTTGCGCTGGGGGAAGGAGAAGGCGACACAGAGCTTGCCGATCCTGACTCCAGCGATCCTGACTCCAGCGATCAGGACGCGCTCAATGACGAGGTGCTTTCGGAAGAATCCGAGGCCGGCACTTCGCATCTCGCGGAGGCAGCCCATCGGCAGGAGCGGCAACAGGAAGCGGAGGCTCGTCATGCCGAGGCGCTCGAGCAGCATCTGCATCGGGCTGCCG
This sequence comes from Edaphobacter sp., assembly GCA_965277335.1. Taxonomy (GTDB): domain Bacteria; phylum Acidobacteriota; class Terriglobia; order Terriglobales; family Acidobacteriaceae; genus Edaphobacter. The sequence continues at coordinate 171,331 of CBDICJ010000005.1, forward strand.
CGGAAGAGGGCGCCCATACCAGGACGCTGCGCGAGCATGCCGCGGCCGATGAAGCGGCGATGAGCACGGCGGATTCGCTGGACGGGCAGAACGCGAACCAGGCGGCGCTGATTGCGGGCGAGACCGAGGTTCTCGCGCTGGCGAGCGAGGCTCCCGCGGAGTCCTCCGGCAGCGAAGGCAAGCAGGACAGGAAGATTGCGCGTGAGACCAGGGAGAAGGAGCGGCGCCTGCGGGATTATTTCCACGGCATTCTGGACCAGTTGATCGCCGACTATGCCACATCCGAGCGTGGGCTTGAGATCCGTGAGGTTGCGGGCGGATACCGCCTTGCCACCAAGCCGGAGTATCACGATGCGGTGCGGGGATTCGTAAAGTCGCTCAAGCCGCCGCTGAAGCTTTCGTTGCAGGCGCTGGAGACCCTGGCGGTGGTGGCCTACAAGCAGCCGGTCACGTCGCCTGAGGTGTCCGAGATTCGCGGGGTCGATTCGGGCGGCGTTCTGGGATCGCTGATGGCGCGCAAACTGGTGGCTACGGCAGGACGCAAGCAGGTGATCGGGCGGCCCATACTTTACAAGACCACAAAAGACTTCCTGCTCCGCTTCGGCTTGAAAGACCTCAACGAGCTTCCAAGCATCGAAGAGTTTGAGAAGATGGCGGGCGAGCTCGCCGAGCAGGAGGAGATCCCCATGCAACCAATCGATCATCATGCCCCAGAGACGTCGGAAGAACTTGAGCGGCAGAAGGACCGGACGGAGCCGCAGGCCGATGGCGATAGCAGCCCGGCCGAGACCGTGGCGGAGGAGACCATCGTCGATGGCCGCATCGCGGGACTGCCGCCCAATTACGATAAGGATAACGCTGGCGCGGACTCACCGGCGCTCGATGCCGAGGTGCAAGGGGAGCAGCGCCGCGACTCCGAGGAGGGGCGATGACCGCGAAGACCGAGAAGACCGAGAATTCCGACCGCAAGCTTGATCCCGCGCCCGACCCATATGATTCTCCCGACTCGCCGGAGGATAACGAGCCGGATACCGTAGGTACACCCGAGGGCGATAACGAGAATGCGCCCGACGCTCCTTTGCGTCCCGCGCCGGCTGGCGAGCAGGTGCCCCGTATTATTGATACGAATAAGCTTTAGCAACCGCCGTAGAAATTACCAAAGATCGTCATCTCGACCGAACCGGGCGCGCGGGCTTTGTCGCTTGAGATTAACCCGACCGTCCTTCACGTCACCCGCAGCACGACGATCGTCTCATCATCGAAGTGATCGACTCCAGCCTGGAAGTCCGACACCGCCTTCAAAATCGCATCCACCGTCGACTGTGCCGTCGGGTGATGCTGCGACTCCAGCAGTCCAACCAGCCGCTCCTCGCCGAACATCTCCCCCTCCGCATTCAGCGCATCCACAATCCCATCCGAGAAGAAGACAATCAAATCCCCCGGCCGCGTCGAAAGCGTAAACTCCTCATACTCCGCATTGGGAAACAGCCCTAGCGGAAACCCCTCCGCCTGAATCGTGCGGACCCGCGGCGGCTTCGTCCCACCCGCATTCGCCTCCACGAACAGAGGCTGCACCGACCCCGCGTTCGCAAGCTGCAGCGTCTGGTTGCTGTCATCCCACACCGCCATCAGCATGGTCACGTACTGCGAATCCAGCTTGCGCTCCTGCAACTGATCGTTCAGCGCCGTCAGCATCGCCGCCGGCGAAAGATGCTGCAGCGCCAGCGAACGCAGGATCCCGCTCACCAGCGCGGCATAGAGCGCAGCCGGCGCCGCCTTCCCGCTCACATCCCCCACCGCCAGCGCCGTCCGCCCCGGGTTGTAGCTCAGGAAGTCATACACATCTCCCCCAATCGACCGCGCCGCCACAAACTGCGACGCAATCTCCGCATGTTCGAGCACCGGAGGATGCGACGGCATCAACCGAAGCTGCACCTGCCGCGCCATCTCCAGGTCCCGCTCCATCCGCTGCTCTTCTTCATGGATCCGCTGATACAGCCGCGCATTCGCAATGCTGATCGCCACCTGCGAAGCCAGCGTCGAGAGCGTCCGCAGGTGATCCTCGTTGTAGTAATTCACCCGCGTATGCTCCAGGTCGAGCACCCCGATCACCTCGCCCTTGTACACCAGCGGCGCCGAAAGCTCCGACCGCACCTCCGGATTCGCCTCCACATACCGCGCATCCCTCCGCACATCCGGCGCCAGAATCGGCTCCCTTAACTGTGCCGCGCTTCCGATCAGCCCCTCGCCCAGCGCAATCGTCCTCTCCCGCGTCACCCGCTCCCCAAATCGCGACGAAAATCTGTGCTCGAACAACTGCGTCCGCGGATTCCAAAGCAGAATCGTGAACATGTGAAAGTCGATCACCCGCTTCAGCAACTGCCCAATCCGCTCCAGCAGATCGTCCGGGTCCAGAATGCTCGTAATCTCCCGCGAAATTTCGTTCAGCACGCTCAGCGTCTGCGCCTGCCGCGACACCCGCGTATACAGCCGCGCATTTTCAATCGCGATCGCCATCCGCGAAGCCACCAGCTCCAGCAGCCGCTGATGCTCCAGCGTAAAATACGCCGGCGTCTCCGACTGCAAGTCGAGCACCCCGATCACCTTGTTCTTCACCACCAGCGGCACCGCCAGCTCCGACCGCACATTCGGGTTCGCGTCGATGTAGTTCTCCGTCGTTGTCACGTCTTCGATCAGCAGCGACCGCCGCTGCAGCGCCGCCTGCCCCGACACCCCGCGCCCCAGCTTGATCCGTATCCGTTCGATCTCGGTCGTGTGCCCAATCTGAAACCGCATCCGCAGATCCTGCGCCCGATCGTTGATCAACAGAATCGCGAAGATCTTGTAGTCGATCACCGCGCGCACCAGGTCCGCCACCCGATGCATCAGCGTATTCAAATCCAGCGTCGAATTCAGCGCATCCGCCAGGTCATGCAGAAACTCCACCTGCAGCGGTTCCACGCGAATCTTCGGATCGGCCGCATGCGGATGAAACAGCGCAGCCGAAGGCGGCCGATAATCTCCCTCGAACGGCTGCTCCGGACTGGAAGCGCTACGCGGCTTGGAAGGAGGAGGAGCCATTCTGCTTTGCGATGATACTACCCGCGACTACCCGCCACTACCCGCCAGCCTCAATACGCCCCACGTGACGCCGACGCCGACGCCGAAGCCTCCGCCCCGTGCCCCGCCAGCTCCGCCACAATCTTCACGCTCGCGCTCGCCCCAATCCGCGAAGCCCCCGCCTGCAGCATCGTCGTCGCATCGGCCAGCGACCGAATGCCGCCCGAAGCTTTCACCCCCGCGCGATGCCCCGCCACCCCGCGCAGCAGCCCAATGTCATCCGCCGTCGCCCCGCCCGTCGAAAACCCCGTGCTCGTCTTCAAAAAATCCGCCCCCGCGCTCAGCGCCAGCTCCGACGCCCGCAGCTTCTCCTCGAACGAAAGCAGGCACGTCTCCAAAATCACCTTCACGATCGCCCCCGCGCCATGCGCCGCCTCCACCACCCCGCGAATGTCCTGCCGCACCGCATCGAAATCCCCCGCCTGCCCCGACTTCAGCAGTCCCAGATTGATCACCATGTCCAGTTCCTGCGCTCCATGCTGCAGCATATGCGCCGCCTCTTCGCGCTTGGACGCCGCCAGCGCCGCCCCCAGCGGAAATCCAATCACCACGCCCACCGCGATCCCCGTTCCCTTCAGCGCCGCTGCCGCCAGCGACACCCACATCGGATTCACCATCGCGCACGCAAACCGATGCTCCGCCGCCTCATGACATAACTGCAGCACCTGCATCCGCGTCGCATCCGGCTTCAGCAGCGTATGGTCCAGAACCGCGGCCAGATTCTGCGGCGACGACAACGTATGCTCGGCAAACGCAGCCGCATGGAAGTGCTCCGGGCCATTCGGGATAGGATCGGTAATCGACAACATATACAAAAAAATCTCCTTCGCACTACAGCAGCAGACAAGCAAGCATCGCCCGCCGCGTTACTTTCTATCATACGGAGCTCTGCTCTGGCTCCGCCTTTCACAACCTGTCCAATAACTCCTTAAATCGTCATCTCGACCGAAGCCACCGGGGTTCCCGGCGAGCGCTTTTGCTCGTTGGGGTGGTAAGTCGTGTGGTTTTATCACACGGCGTAAAAATCGTCATCTCGACCGAAGCACCGGGGTCCCCGGCGAGCGCTTTTGCTCGGTGGGGTGGTAAGCCGTGTAGTTTTATCACACGGCGTAGTGGAGAGATCCCCGCATTTCGCCTTTGTTGTTGTCTGTTTTCTGGTTATATCTGAACCGAAAAGCAGTACTTGGACAGATTGTCAGACCCTGTTCAAAAATCCGGAATCAGCTCTTCCTATCGTCTTTGCTCATTGTTTGTTTTCGTCTTTGCTCGTTCTTTTGTTTGTCATTCCGCAGCGAAGCGAAGGAATCTGCTTTTGCTTTTTGCTTGAATCAGTGTTCTCAGTGAGAATCCGTGTTAAGTCTTAAGTCTCCGAAACAGGCTCTAACTCCTCACGCGACCGTCTTCCGCGCCACCTCCCAGGCCAGCGCCAGATCAGTCGCCAGAAATTCATGCATCGCCTTGCGCGAACTTTCATCCCGCGCCCGCAGCACCGCGCTCGGATGAATCGTCGCCATCACCTGCCGCGCGTACGGCGTCTCGCGCACCTTGCCATGCTCGCGCATCAAAGCAAACGTTCCGCCCAGCAGCGCCTTCGACGCCGAAGCGCCCAGACATAAGATCAACTTCGGCTGCACCGCCTCGACCTCCGCCAGCAGCCACGGCCGGCACGCCGAGATCTCGCTCATCCGCGGACTCTGGTGCAGCCGCAGCTTGCCCCGCTGCACATATTTAAAGTGCTTCACCGCATTGGTCACGAACACCTCCGAGGCGACGATGCCGACCTCCTCCATGATCTTGCCCAGCAGCTTGCCCGCCGGCCCCACGAACGGCTCGCCCTGCACATCTTCCTGGTCGCCCGGCTGCTCGCCCACCAGCATCAGCGCGGCATGCGCCATACCCCGCCCGGGCACCGCCTGCGTCGCATGCCGATACAGATCGCATCCCTTGCACTCCGGCAGCGCCGCGCGAATCACAGACAGGGTATGTTGCGCGGGAACGAACGGCTCGGCCGTCGGCTTCTGTTGCTGTGCTGTCACCATGGTAGACACTCGCGTATGAGATTTTGTAATCAGCTCCGGAAGCAGCGACACCTCCGGCAAATTCTTCCAGTACCGCACCGGCATCTCGCTGCGCATCGCCTCCGGATTCAGCCGCGCCGGGTTGTAGATGCTCGCATAGTACGTCCGCCACAGCTCCTCCAGCTCGTCCTCCGCCGGCGCCGACTCGCGCGGCACACCCGGCCCAAACGCCATCCGCTTCGTCACCGGATCCCACGACACCGAAGCTTCCGGCGTAAGAATGCTCCAGCGCATAATTCCAAAACGCTCCGCAAAAAAAGGCGCCGCCAACGGCAGAATGCGATGGTCCGGCTCATACCACGCAACAAAGTGTTCACACCCACCACTTCCTCCTGGTGCGCCATACATCGATTCTGAGATGTGGGCATCGAGCGAACCGGGGCCCCCGACGAGCGCACTTGCTCGTTGGGGTGGAGCAGCGAGACCGTCTTTCTTTCCCCGCCTAACCTCCACGCCGTCTCCCGCCCTTGACAACCAATCGTCACCGCCGGGTGCCCCATATCTCGATTCTGAGATGTGGGCCTCGAGCGAACCGGGGTCCCCGACGAGCGCACTTGCTCGTTGGGGTGGAGCAGCGAGACCGTCTTCCTTTCCCCGCCCAACCTCCACGCCGTCTCCCGCCCCTGACAACCAATCGTCACCGCCGGGTGCCCCATATCTCGATTCTGAGATGTGGGGATCGAACGCAGCGAGACCGTCTTCCGCCAACCTCCCCGCGTCCTCGCTCCCATCCGGCTCACACCGGGGCACCTCTCTTCTAGTGACACCAAACGGAGTAGGCGTAGCCAGCACCAGATGATGCGCGCTCGGATCAGCCGAAGCCAGCACCGGCTCATCGATCACCACCGGACGCGCCATCGCACTTCCCGGCTCCAGCACCATTCGAAACCGCACAAACGCATGCATCTTGTGCAGGTCCCGCCGCACCTGCCCCTCCAGCCGCAGCATCTGGGCCACATCGTCATCCACTTCGTTCTTCAACAAATCCCGATTCGCCTGCAGCCGATACAAAACCCGATACAGCAGATTCCAACGCCCGGTATCGCGATGCACCGCCGCAAACCTCGCCGCCTCCAGAAACGCCTTCGGCACATGCGGACTCACGACAGGCTCTCCCGTCGCAACCTCACTCGACTCCAACGCCAGCTCCAGCGTCGTCGGCGCAGTCGAATCCTGCAGGTCCAGCTCCTCCGGCCTGTACCCCAGCCGCAGCGCCTCCCGCGCCGCCCCGCGCCACGCCTCAAACTCCGGTTCCAGCAAAATCCGCTTCATCACACCGAACCCGTCAACGCACTCACCGGCGCAAACAAATCCAGCTGCGCACTGCTCACCGCGTCTGCCGTTGCAGAGGGAAGCGAAGGCAGATGATCCACCGCCACCAGAAACGGCAGCGCACCCTTCACCCGCACATGCAGCTTGCGCAGATCCTCCACCAGCAGCCGGTGATACCTCCGAATCCTCAAGATCCGTTCCACATTACGGTATCCAATCCCCGGTACCCGCAGCAAAGCCTCGCGCGGCGCGGCATTCACGTCCACCGGAAAAAACTCGGGATGCGCCTTCGCCCATCTCGTCTTCGGGTCTTCCGTCAACGAAAGGTCCGGCTCCTCCGCCGAAGTCAACTCGCCCGCCGCGAATCCATAAAAGCGCATCAGCCAGTCCGACTGATACAGCCGATGCTCCCGCATCCTCGGCGAAGCCTTCAGCGGCAGCCGCGCATCCGCCTCCGGGTACGGACTGAACCCCGTGTAGTAGATTCGCCGCAGCTTGTACTGCCCATACAGATGCGTCGCCGTCGTCAGGATCTGCCGGTCGCTGGCAGCCGTCGCCCCCACCACCATCTGGGTCGACTGCCCCGCCGCCGCAAACTTCGGAGCCGAAGCCAGCTTTCTGCGGTCCTCATCCGCCTCCTCCTTGCGCGTCTGAATCTGCGCCATCGTCGTCTCGATCACCGCCGACTTCTTCTCCGGCGCAAGCTGCACTAAATCCTGTTGCGTTGGCAGCTCAATATTCGCGCTCAGCCGGTCCGCCCACAACCCCGCCTGTTTCACCAGCGCCTCGCTCGCCCCCGGAATCGCCTTCAGGTGGATGTACCCGCCGAACCTGTGCACGCTCCGCAGCGTCTTCGCCACCTGAATCAACTGCTCCATCGTGTAGTCCGGCGACTGAATGATCCCCGAAGAAAGAAACAGCCCTTCAATGTAATTCCGCTTGTAAAAATCAAGCGTAAGGCTCACCACCTCTTCCGGCGTAAACCGTGCCCGCCGTATATCGCTCGAAACCCGGTTCACGCAGAACACGCAGTCGTACGTGCAGAAGTTCGTCAGCAGAATCTTCAATAGCGAGACGCACCGGCCATCCGGCGTATAGCTATGGCAGATTCCCATCCCATCCGAGTGCCCCACCCCCTCGCCATTGCCGCTACGCTTCGCTCCCGAAGAGGCGCACGAAGCGTCATACTTCGCCGCATCCGCCAGAATCCCGAGCTTTTCCTGAACATTCATCCGCTAATATCCCGAATCCTTATTGGCCCGATGGAACCTAAGCTCGGCGGGCGCCCCATTCATGCGGTCTCATCGCATGAGTGGGCATTCGCGCCACGCGCAAACCGTCTTAAGAACCTGTCTAATAACTCCTTAAAATCGTCATCTCGACCGAAGCCGTGTGGTTTTATCGCACGGCGTAGTGGAGAGATCCCCGTATTTCGCCTTTGTTGTTGCCTGTTTTCTTGTTCGATCTGAACCGTAAAGCAGTATTTAAACTGGCTCCTCGGCTTCGATGCGGGCCAGCTCGTGAATGGGCCATACCGCACACCTGTACGATGCCTCTATCATAGCGAACAAATAGCGAATCGGCACTGCTGCCTTGGTTCCATTTCCATCCCTCCAACATCTAAAGAGAGTGAGCCAGCAGACCCTCAAACTCTCTATCCTCGACCAGGCCCCCGTTCCCGCCGGCAGCACCCCCGCCCAGGCCCTCGAGAACTCCATCGACCTCGCCCGCCTCGCCGACCACCTCGGCTACACCCGTTTCTGGATGTCCGAGCACCACGCCATGGACACCCTCGCCTGCACCGCCCCCGAGATCATGCTCGCCCGCATCGGAGCCGAGACCAGGCAGATTCGCATCGGTTCCGGCGGCATCATGCTCCCCCACTACACCCCGCTCAAGGTAGCCGAGACTTTCCGCACCCTCCACGCCCTCTATCCCAACCGCATCGACCTCGGCATCGGCCGCGCCCCCGGCGGCGGACCCATCGAAGCCCTTGCCCTCCAGCGCAACCGCAAGGCCAGAATGCTGGACGACTTCCCCGACCAGGTTAGCGAGCTGCTCGCCTTCCTCGGACATGACTTTCCCGCCGAACATCCCTTCGCCGGCATAAAGGTCTCCCCCAATATGCCCGGCTCCCCAGACGTCTGGATGCTCGGCTCGAGCCTGTGGAGCGCCGCCGCCGCCGTGGAGTTCGGCCTGCCCTACGCCTTCGCCCACTTCTTCAGCCCGGTCCACACCCGCGCCGCCATCGAGACCTATCGCCGCGGCTTCCGCCCCAGTCCGTACCGCAGCCAGCCCGAAGCCACCGTCGCCGTCGGCGTCATCTGCGCCGAAACCCAGGCCGAAGCCGACTTCCTCTCCGCAAGCGTCCGCCTCCTCCAGCGCCGCATCCGTCAGAACGATCGCCGCCCGGTAGCCTCCCCCGAAGAAGCCCTCCGCGAGCTCAGCCTCCTGGGAGAAGGCACGGCCGCCGAAGCCCTCGGCAGGGAAGAGGGCGAGTGGCCCCGCTACGTCGCAGGAACCCCCGACAAGGTAGCTCACGACCTCCGCGCCATGGCCAGCCAGCTCCACATCGACGAACTGATCATAAACACCATCACCTGGGACCACCGCGCCCGCCTCAAAAGCTATGAGCTCCTCGCCAACGCCTTCGACCTCAGTTCTCCCGGCCACGCCGAAGTTAAGATCCCCGTTCTAGCGACCTGATCCACAGTCCCCGCGTCTTGCTCCGTCCCCAGAACGTCCATTCGAGGTCGATTCCCATCCCGCCCCCACCTCAAAAATAAAGTTCGAAAAAGTGGCAAAATTTTTAGCAGCCAAAATGACGTCGCCAATAAGCCCTCTGGCGCGGACACTAAGTACGCATTTGCGCCCTTTACGCGGTCGAATTTGCACTCGAAAAACGCATATCACCGAACAAAACACAGCGCTTCGAGCCCGCTACCCGCCCGTAATAAAAAAAGCCGCCATTCGCCTCATCCCCCAGCCACCCCGGCCGGCAAAATCCGGATATCCTCCACCCCGCGATATCGCTCCGCGTAGTCCATCCCATAGCCGATCACAAACCGGTTCGGAATCTCAAACCCCACGTAATCCGCCTCGATCGGCACCAGTCGCCGCTCCGGCTTGTCCAGACAGGTCGCAATCTTCAGCGAAGCCGGCTTGTGCCGCAGCATCATTCCGCGCAGATAGCTGAGCGTAAGTCCCGTATCCAGAATGTCTTCCACCAGAATCACATGCTTGTCTTCAATCGGGTCGTCGATGTCCTTGATCAGCTTCACCGCGCCCGAAGATACCTTGGCTCGCGCATAGCTCGACACCGCTACAAAGTCGAACGTGTTGTCCACCTCGATCGCCCGCGCAAGATCCGCCAGAAAGATCGTCGCCCCCTTCAATACCCCAATCAAAACAATGGACTTACCCGCATAGTCTTCAGAAATCTGGCGTCCGATCGCCTGCACCCGCTCGGCAATCTGCGATCTGGAAAACAGGATCTCCATTCTTGATGCGGGTGGAAACAGAGGCGTTCTGGTCGGCATAGAGACAGCGTAGCGCGAATAGGGCCGCTGCGGAAAGCTTGCCGAAAAAGCTCGTTATACTTAAACCAAGCGAGGAATATGTACCCCTATATCAATATCGGTCCTCTCCACCTGGGTACGTTCGGGCTGTTGTTATGGCTGGCCGCGGTAGCCGCTACCGTATTGCTGCACAAGAACTTCGTCCGCAATGGCGTAGCCGCCGATGCCTTGAACGTCGTGGCGCTTGTCGTGATCGCCGGCATCCTCGGAGCCAAGGCCTGGCACGAACTGCAGAATCCAGCCGACTTACACGCCGCCTTCCGCCAGATCATCGCTCCCGGCTGGCATCGCCCCTTCGCGATACTCATAGATTTCCTGCACTGGTTCCAGGCCGGTTTCGCCTGGTTCGGCGGCATGCTCGCCGGCATTGCCATGCTCATGGCGCAGGGAAGCATCGCCAAACCGGACGGCCTAACTGGCTGGAAGACGTCGGTTCGTATGCTCGACCTCGCATCTCCCGCAGCAGCAGTAGGTTACGGCGTAGGCCGAATCGGCTGCCTTACCTCGGGCGACGGCGACTACGGCATCAACACCACCCTGCCCTGGGGCGTGCACATGGCCAAAACCGCTCTTGTGCTGCCGAATCCGCCGAACGCCCTGGTCCAGCCCACGCCCGTGTACGAACTGCTCTTCTCGCTTGGCTTGGCCTGGTTGCTATGGCGGCTCGGCCGCAACGCACGTCCGCTCGGCTGGCTTACTGGGCTATACCTGGTTTCAAGTGGCTTGGGGCGGTTTTTGGTGGAGTTTGTCCGAATTAACCCCAGGCTCTACTGGGGCATGAGCAACGCGCAGGTGGCGGCCTTGGGCTCCGTCCTTGTGGGCCTAGTTGTCATGGCACTTACCCGGCGCGGCAAGGTAATCGTTTCCACGATCGGGGTAAGTTCATAAACCGCACGGCAAGGATCCCGTCTAACGCAATGGGGGTCTACCCGTTGACTTCGCTTAGAACGACAAGCAAAAGAGCTTTGCATGCAAAGACTTACTAGGTCGGGTAGGTCTCGACTGGCGCGAGGCGGGCGGTGCGTACGGCGGCGGCTAGTTCGGCCAGGGCTAGTTTGGTTTCGGGCCAGTCGATGCAGGCGTCGGTGATGGATTGGCCGTAGGTAAGGGGTTGGCCGGGAATGATTTTCTGGGATCCGGCTACGAGGTTGCTTTCGAGCATGACGCCGAGGATACGGGTGTCGCCGCCGGCGATCTGGGAGGCTACATTGCGGCAGACGGCAGACTGTTGGGTGTGGTCTTTGTGGCTGTTGGCATGGCTGCAGTCGACCATGACCTGAGGACGGATTCCGGCCTTTTCCATCTGCTTGCAGGTCTCGTCTACGGCGGGGGCGTCGTAGTTGGTGGTGTTGCGGCCGCCGCGAAGGATGAGGTGGGTGTCGGGATTGCCTTTGGTGACGAAGATGGCGGTCTGGCCGTGCTTGGTGTGGCCGAGGAAGTTGTGCGACTGGCCGGCGGAGAGGATGGCTTCTATGGCGATCTGGACGTTGCCGGAGGTGCCGTTTTTGAAGCCGACGGGGCAGGAGAGGCCGGAGACGAGCTCGCGGTGAACCTGGCTTTCGGTGGTGCGGGCGCCAATGGCTCCCCAACTGACGAGTGAGGAGAGATATTGGGGGGAGATCATGTCGAGGAACTCGGTGCCGGCGGGGACGCCCATCTCGGCGAGGTCTAGGAGGAGGTGGCGGGCTTTGCGGAGACCGTCGTTGATGCGGAAGGACTCATCGAGGTAGGGGTCGTTGATGAGGCCCTTCCAGCCCAGGGTGGTGCGGGGCTTTTCGAAGTAGACGCGCATGACAATGCTGAGCTCGCGCGCGTGCTCCCGGATGGCGGACTTGAGGAGTTCGGCGTAGGCGCGGGCGGCTTCGGTGTCGTGGATGGAGCAGGGGCCTACGACGACGAGGAGACGGCGGTCGCGGCCTTTGAGAATGTTGACGACGTCGGTGCGGGCCTGGAAGACGGTGGCGGAGGCGGCTTCGGTGATGGGGAGCTCTTCTTCGAGGAAGACGGGCGGGAGGACGACTTTAGTCCAGGTGATGCGAAGGTCATCAGTGGGATAGAACATGGGTCTCGTCTCTATTTTATAGACTTTGAGATTGTCCTGCCGGACGGGCCCACTACGCGCGGTGCGGTCACTTCGTGACGCGTATACCGGTCTGGGCAGATGAGCTGCATAGTTCCTCCCGCTGGTCGGCGTGAGAGATCTTGCTTCGGACCAGCGGGAGGACCAGTGATTTCCACTTGCCACCACAAGGTATACACGTCACGAAGTGACCGCCCTCCGCGCAGGAGGCCCGTCCGGCAGGACATCGGGTTCAGAATAGAATTGAATGGTTGCGCGAGGAGAGAGGATACTTTGAAGGCATTGGTGAAGAGCCGCGAGGAGCGGGGGCTTTGGCTGGAGGATGTTCCGGAGCCGGAGATGGGCATCAACGATGTGAAGATTCGGGTGCTTGCGACGGGGATCTGCGGGACCGATCTTCATATTTATGAGTGGGACGCGTGGGCGCGGTCGACGATCCGCAAGGGACTGGTGATCGGGCATGAGTTTGTGGGCGAGGTGGTGGCGGTTGGGACGAACGTGAACGATATTCCCATAGGCCAACTGGTGAGCGGGGAGGGGCATGTAGTATGCGGGCGCTGCCGGAACTGCCTGGCGGGACGGCGGCATCTTTGCGCGCATACGCTGGGGGTAGGGGTGAATCGGGACGGAGCGTTCGCGGAGTATGTGGTGCTGCCGATGTCAAATATCTGGATGCATAGCGCGGGGGTGCCACTGGAAATTGCGGCGATCTTCGATCCGCTGGGAAATGCGGTGCATACGGCTCTGGCGTTTCCGGTGCTGGGCGAAGATGTGCTGGTGACGGGGGCGGGGCCGATCGGGATCATGGCGGCGGCTGTGGCTCGACATGCGGGAGCGCGGCATGTGGTGATCTCGGACCCGAACGAGTACCGGCGACGACTGGCGGAGAAGGTGGGAGTGACGCTGGCGGTCGATCCAATGGCTACGCCGCTCAAAGAGATTCAGACGAAACTCGGCATGCTGGAGGGGTTCGATGTGGGGCTGGAGATGTCTGGCAATCCAAGCGCGTTTCGCGAGATGCTGAAGAATATGAGTCATGGGGCGAAGATTGCTATGCTGGGAATTCCTTCGGAGGAGATCTCGATCGACTGGAATCGGGTGGTGTTCAACCAACTGACGATTCGGGGGATCTATGGCCGCGAGATGTACGAGACCTGGTACAAGATGACGGTGATGCTGGAGAGCGGGCTGAACATTTCGGGCGTGATTACGCACAGGATGAGCTGGCGGGACTATGAAGACGGGTTTGCCGCTATGCGGAGCGGGAACTCAGGTAAGGTGATTCTGGATTGGAGCGATGTGGGGCAGGGTTGAGACGGGGCAGCGGCAGTCGGATAATCCGAAGCGCGAAGGCTGCGTAACCTTGGTTGAAAATCTGCATCGAATCTGATTAAGAGCAGAATCTTGGAGATTGAATGCTTCGAGCATCTATGATCGGATCACCCGGAATCGGATCACCGGCCACGCGTAGCATGCACGGAATCGTAGGCGAATGTTGAACAGGTGTAAGGGCTACGAATGGAAACGAGCGATTGCGAAATGACTGGCCGGGCTCTGGCGCACACTCCGGTCCATCCGCCGGACAGCCTTTTTGAAAGCTGTTCCTGGTTCTACGCGTTGTGTCGCGAATACCTGTTTCGCGATCATACGCAGGAGATTGCGAGAGCCCTATTTCCGGCGGGCGAACCGGCCGCGGGCATGCAGGTACTCGAGCTTGGCTGCGGGCCAGGCTTCTATGCTTGTCGACTTTCGGAGGAATATCCTCAGATTTTTGCCACGGGAGTCGATCTCTCCCGCCGGCTGATCGCGAGAGCGCAATCGCGGGCCGCCAGCCGCAGCCTTCGCAACTGCACCTTTTCCCACGGCGATGCGCACTCGCTTCCCAACTCTTCCAACTCCGTCGATGCCATCGTGATGTCACGATTGTTTCTGATCGTGCCGCAGCGCGAGGCGGTTTTGAGCGAGATCTTCCGGGTGCTGAAGCCGGGCGGACGATGTTTTATCGCGGAGCCGACCTCCGGATTTCGAACGCGGATTCCACTGGGCTGCATGTGGCTGCTCTCCAAGCTGACGAGCAGCCCCGCGGGAAAATACCGTGAGCCGCGACAGGCGGAGGTGATGACGGCGCCGGATTTTGAGGCGCTGATGCGGTCCCAATGCTGGGGCGGGGTGCATCTTGCATACGACGGGTGGTATCAATATGCCGTATGCGTAAAAGCAGAAGCGGCAGCGGGCAGGGCAGAGATGCGGAAGCAACGGCAGACTAACTGGAGCGCGGTGTAACCCACGATGTTGAGTCCTGCGAGCATGTCCTATCCTGTCCTTAGTCCCTCGGATGCATTGGATGCAGCGACGCGTGTGAAGGGGCGAGCCGGAGTTTGCGCGCTTGCGGTGATGGCGAAGGCGCCGCGGCCTGGCAAGGTGAAGACGCGGCTCGCTCCTCCTCTGACCCTGGAGGAATCGGCTGCGATCAATGTCTGCTTCCTGCGAGACACGACGGAGAACATAGCCGCGGTGGCTGCGGCGGGCGGGGCGACGGGCGTGATCTCTTATACGCCAGTGGGCGATGAGGCGCTGTTTGAGGGGCTGCTGCCGGCGGAGTTTGCGTTGCTGCCGCAGCGTGGAGATGGATTCGGCGAGCGTCTGCTGGCGAGCGCGGAAGATCTTCTGGCTTGCGGGTACGGCAGCGTGTGCCTGATCGACTCGGACTCGCCGACCGTGCCGGCAGCAGCCTTCGAAGAGACGATTGCGGCGCTTAAGCGGCCGGGAGACCGGATTGTGCTGGGACCTTCCGACGATGGCGGCTATTACCTGATTGGATTGAAACGCGCGCATGCTGCTCCGTTTGCGGGAATATCCTGGAGCACGGCTGCGGTTTTTGCCGAGACGATGGCTGCCGCAGAGGCTGCTGGCATCGAGGTCGTGGTGTTGCCGATGTGGTATGACGTGGACGATGCGGCTACGCTTTCGGTGCTGACGGCTGAGCTGTTGGATGGAGTCAATCCGCCCTTTGCGTTGGTGAAGGGGTATCCCGCGGAACACACCCGGAGGTTTCTGCGCGAGCGCGAGCGGCGGGAGAGCGCTGCCGGATGACGGCGGCGACCAATCCTGCGATGGTCTCGCGAGTGGGCTTTTGGGATCGCCCGGTCGGAAGTCGGAACTGGTCGGCTGCGCGGGCGTGGCAGACTAATGCTGCGCTGATCGTGATTGGCGTAGGGCTGTTCGGTCTCACGCGGCAGCTCATCAGTGAATATGGCCACTTTACGATCGGGTTCTCCGGCGTGTCGGGGTGGTCGGCGATCCTTTATCTGGCGGCGGTGTTTCTGGTAATGACGCAGCCAGTCGATCGATTTACGTTTCCCATCATTCTGACGGTGGCGATTGCGTGCCGGCTGGTGGCGATCTTCCCTGATCCGTATCTTTCGAGCGATGTGTACCGCTACGCGTGGGACGGGGTGGTGCAGCATGCTCACATCAGTCCATACCGCTATGTTCCCGGCGACGAGGTTCTAAGTTTTCTGCGCGCGCCGAACCAGGACCTCTTCGACAACATGAACCGGCGCGACTATGCGCGGACGATCTATCCACCTGGGGCGCAGATCCTGTTTTATCTGATCACGTGGGTGTCGCCGACAGTGACCTTCATGAAGACCGCGATGGTGCTTCTGGAAGGCGTCACAATGTACGCGCTGATCAGGCTATTTGGGTTTCTGGGGGTGCGGCGGGAGCAGACGCTGCTGTATGCGTGGTGTCCTCTCTGCATCTGGGAGATCGGAGGTTCGGGACATCTTGACTCTGCCGCGATGGCGTTTATCACGCTGGCGCTGCTGGCGCGTTATCGCAGGCAGGCGGTCTTGACCGGGCTGTTTCTGGGCGTGGCTGTGATGCTGAAGTTCTATCCGCTGGTGCTGTTTCCGGCGCTCTACCGGCGGGGCGATTGGAAGATGCCGGCAATGGTGACTGCCGTGGTGGCGGCAGGCTATGCGGCATACTCCAGCGTGGGCATGCTGGTTTTCGGATTTCTCAGCGGTTATGTACAGGAAGAGGGCATGGATACTGGCGTACGCTACTTTCTGCTGGAACTGGCGCAGAAGATTCCCGGGCTGCATGGGCTTTCGACCGATGTCTACTACGGATTTTGCGTTGCGCTCTTCGGCGTCATTTTGTGGTGGTGCTGGAAGACCGCGAGCCGAGCGGGAGGCAGTGGGGCTAAATTTGGCGGAGAGGCCGCTTTCCTGCCGCCGGCGTTTGCGCTGGCTGTGGCGCTGATGTTTCTGTTTTCGCCTCACTATACCTGGTACATCCTGTGGCTGGTTCCGTTCTCTACGCTTATGCCGAACCTGCCTATACTGGCGTATCTGCTGGGTTTCTTCTATCTTTACACCACAGAGCTATCCGACCCCGGCCCAAAGATGTTTCTGGCGAACGAGATTCTTTACGCCGGTGTGCTTGCAGCTCTCCTGATTCAGTTGGCATTTGTCCACTGGCCGATCCACCGCAGTCTTTTCGTCCAACCTGCAGCACCGAGTGAACCCCTATGAGCACACTTCTTCCTATCCTTCCTCCCGGCGATCTTCTGGATGCCAACGACAGGCTCAGCGAAGCCGCACAACAGGCCGAGGAAGAGAAGAACCGCATGCGCCGCTACTTCGAAAAACCGGAGACGCAGCTTGGCCCGGTTGCGGATCAGGAGCCGGTGTGTCTTTATCTGGAGACGACGAACCGCTGCAATCTGCTGTGCACGACGTGTCCGCGTACGTATGAGCAGCTCGAGCCGGAGGCGGATATGCCGTGGGAGTTGTTCACTTCTCTGATCAACCAGTATCCGAGGATTGCGCGGGTGGTGCTGCATGGAATCGGCGAGCCGATGCTGGTGAAGGATATCGCGCAGCGGGTGAAGTATCTGAAAGACCGGGGCATCTATGTGCTGTTCAATACGAATGGAACGCTGCTGACCGAGGCGAATGGGCGGGCGCTGATCGATGCTGGGCTGGATGAGCTGCGGGTCTCGCTCGACGCGGCCGAGTCCGAAGCGTTTCAGATGGTGCGGGGCAAGGACTTTTTCGACAAGATCGTGGCGAACGTGAAGAACTTCACGCGGATGCAGCGGGAGTTGAGCGCGCCCAAGCCCCGCGTGAGTTTATGGCTGACGGGATTGCGGGAGACGGTCGACCAGCTTCCGGACTTTGTGCGGCTGGCGCATTCGGTGGGCGTGACGGAGGTGTATCTGCAGCGGCTGGTGTTCTACGACGATCCGATGAACGAGAAGTCGCTGGCGCGGGCGGAGTCGGCGCTGTTCGAGCATACGACCGAGCGCGAAGAGGCTTTGATCCGCGAGGCGGAGTCGGTGGCGCAGGAGCTTGGCGTGATGTTTTCTGCTTCGGGCGCGGTCGATCCAGGAGAGTCGATCAAGATGCAGCGGTCGGCCAGTCCGTGGTCGCTGTGCCGGAGGCCGTGGTCACTGATGTACATCACGGCGAATGGACGCGTGCTGCCGTGCTGCATCGCGCCGTTCAGCATGAAGGGTTATGGGGCGTTCACGCTTGGCGATGCGACGCAGAACACGCTGCGTGAAATTTGGAATGGAAGCGAGTATCAGCACTTTCGCGAAGGGCTGCTGACGAGCGCGCCGCCTTCGGCCTGCACGAACTGCGGGCTGCGGTGGAGTCTTTAAGGCCTGTTCTCAATTTCTTGATGGTTCAGAGTAAGAAGAAAATAGACAGCAAGAAAGGCGAAATGCGGAGATCTCTCCACTGCGCATCGGACGATGAAACTATCCGATGCTTTGGTCAAGATGACGATTTTTGAGTGTTTGGGCGGGTTCGAAGGCCGCTGGAACCGAAGGCCGCTGGAATCGTTGACGCTGCGGGAGTAAAGGACACGGCTGGAGCGAATCACCTAAATGCCACAGATTTCGATCATTATTCCGGCTCTGAACGAAGCTGAGTCGATCGGCCAGGTTGTGTCGGGGATGCCTTGGCCGCTGATCGCCGAGTGCGTCGTGGTCGACAATGGAAGCACTGATGCGACGGCAGCAATAGCAGAGGCGGCCGGAGCGCGCGTGGTGCGGTCCGCTCGGGGATATGGAGCGGCATGTCTGGCAGGATCGCAGGCTGCGCTGCCGGGGTGCGAGATTCTGGTGTATATGGACGGCGACGGCTCCGATATTGTTGCCGAGTTGCCGAAGCTGATCGCTCCGATTGCGAGTGGCGAGGCGGATTTTGTGATCGGGTCGAGGATACGGGGGGAGCGCGAGGCCGGCTCCATGCTGCCGTCGCAGGTGTTTGCCGGACGAATGGTCGGCATACTGCTGAACCTCTCGCAACTGGGCCGGAGCCCGAAGGTGCGATACACCGATATGGGACCGTTTCGCGCGATTCGGAGAACGTCGCTGGAGCAATTAAACATGTCGGAGCTGACGTATGGCTGGAATCTGGAGATGCAGATTAAAGCGATCAAGCGGAATCTTCGTGTGGTGGAGATTCCGGTGAACTACCGCAGACGCATCGGTGGAGTGAGCAAGGTTTCGGGAGACTTCAAAGCCAGCGCCAAGGCGGCTGTTCGTATTCTTGAAGTGCTGTTTCGCACCGGGTTTTCCAGTCGGTCTACGTGAGCCGCTCGGCTTTCGAGGCGAACGCCTGATTCCGAGTTTCTCGGGAGTTCAGGCCGTATACTTCTCACGTTGCCGCAGGAGGAGAGTTCGCATGCAAAATCGCATTCTCGGCACGACGATGCCGGTTCTGGAGTTTGCTCTCGGTCCGAACGATGCCGTGATCTCGGAGGCGGGGGAGCTTTCGTGGATGTCGGCTTCAGTGCAGATGACCACGCATACGCAGCATGCCGGAGGAGGCGGATTCTTCGGCGCGATCAAGCGTGTGGCGGGCGGCGGCTCACTGTTCATGACGGAGTACCGGGCGGTGGGAGCGCCGGGTGAGGTGGCGTTTGCGACGCGGGTTCCAGGGCATATTGTGCCGGTCGAGGTCGGAGCCGGCCATGAGTATATGGTGCATCGGCATGGCTTTCTTTGCGCTACGGCGAATATCGAGCTTGGGGTGGGATTTCAGCAGTCGCTGGGCGCTGGGATCTTCGGCGGCGATGGCTTTCTGCTGCAGCGGATCAGCGGGCAGGGAATTGCCTGGCTGGAGCTTTCAGGAGAACTTGTGATCAAGGATCTAGCTGCGGGGGAGACGCTGCGGGTGCATCCGGGACATGTGGGTGCGTTTCAGTCGACTGTGGGATTTCAGATTCAGCGGGTGCCTGGGATCAAGAACCTGATCTTTGGCGGCGACGGCGTCTTTCTGGCGGCGCTAACGGGACCTGGGCGGGTTTGGCTGCAGACGCTGCCGATTTCGCGGCTGGCCCACCAGATTCAGGAGTATCTGCCGAAGCAGCGCGGGGAGCAGGCGGTGGAGGGTGGAGTGGTGGGAGGGATTGTCGGCTCGATCCTGAAGGGGATGTAGAGTTGCCAGCAGCAGAGTTTTCCTCCGCGAGTGTGGGATGGTTCATTCCAAACTGCCGCGCAATGTTCGGTTGATGTAGACAATATGCAAGAGGGGAGAGATCGATGGACTGGACGCCTGGCGGAATGAGCAGCGATATTGAAGACAGGCGCGGGTCTTCGGGTGGCGGCGGCGGCTTCGGTGGAGGCGGACTCGGGATTGTCGGCATCCTGTTTCTGGTGGTGATCAGTCTGGTGACGGGGCGGAATTATATCGGCAGCTATCTTTCGGGCGGAGGCGCTGCTCCGACTCATTCGTCGCAGAGCGCGGGGCCGCCTGGGGGCGCTGGATATTCCACGTCGCCGCAGGAAGACCGCGCGGCGCAACTTGTCTCGTGGACGCTTGACGATGTGCAGAAGACCTGGACGAAGCTTCTGCCGGAGCAGACGGGGCGGGATTATCGCCATGCGAAGCTTGTGCTCTTTCGCAACTACACGCGCTCGGGCTGCGGCGTTGCCCAATCTCAAACCGGGCCGTTCTACTGTCCCGCCGATGAAAAGGTATACATTGACTTGAGCTTCTGGGACGACCTGCGGCGGCTTGGCGGCGGCGGCGGTGAGTTCGCGCAGTCCTATGTGATCGCGCATGAGCTCGGCCATCATGTGCAGGACCTCCTCGGAATCGAGCAGAAGGTGCAGCACCTGTCCGGGCAGGATCCGTCGGAGAGGAATCATCTTTCTGTCGATTTGGAACTTCAGGCGGACTGCCTTGCCGGGGTGTGGGCGCACGGCACGGAGCAGCGCAACATCGTTCACGAAGAGGATATCGATTCGGGCCTGCGAGCGGCGGCGGCTGTGGGGGACGATCATCTGCAGCGGATGCAGCGGGGTTCGGTGAGTCCGGAGAGCTTTACGCATGGCACCTCGGCGCAGCGTGTCGGCTGGTTCAAGCGGGGCCTGCAGCAGGGAACGATTGCGGCGTGCAATACCTTCAAGACGGGTGGGGCCGTGCCTGCTTCTGGGGGAGTCGATACTGAACAGCAGTAATCCTGCAACGTTCCGTCAGATCTGATTCAGCACGGGCAGGACGGCGCTGCTTGCGGACTCCGCTGCGAAGTGACTGCGGATGCGTTCGGCGGTGGCGGCGTTGACGACTGCGGTGAGCGCATCGGGGCCGGCCTGCTTGATGCCGCGCACGCTGCCAAAGTGTTCGATCAGGCGCTGGCGAGTTCGCGGGCCTACGCCAGGGATGGAGAGCAACTCGCTGTCACGGTCGCGCATCTGGCGGCGCTTGCGATGATAGGTGACGGCGAAGCGATGGCTTTCGTCACGAATCTTCTGTACGAGGTGGAGCACGGGGGAGCGGCGGTCCAGCACTACCGGCTCGTTCTCCTGCCCGTATACGTAGATGATCTCTTCGCGCTTGGCGATCGAGGCTAGCGGCTGGAGAGTGACGCCGATCTCCTCGAGCGCGGCGTAGGCGGCGTGCAACTGACCCAGACCGCCGTCGATCAGGATCAGGGAGGGAAACGGCTTATTATCCTCCTGCAGCCGCTTGTAGCGACGCTGGATGACCTCGCGCATGCTGGCGAAGTCGTCGACGCCGGTGACGGTCTTGACCTGGAACTTGCGGTAGTCGGACTTCTTCATCGCGCCGTCCTCCCAGACCACCATGGAGGCCACGGTCTCCGCGCCCTGGATGTGGGAGATGTCGAAGCATTCGATCCGCCGCGGCAGCTCTTCGAGGGTGAGGGCGTCTTGGAGTGCCTCCTGAATCGCCTTGATGCTCGGCTGGAGGACGCGGAAGCGTTGGTCATAGGACTGCTTCGCGTTCTGCGAGACGAGATCGACAAGGGAGCGTTTTTCGCCTCGCTGCGGTGCGAGGATTTCGATGCGCTTGCCGGTCCTCTCGGTAAGAATTTCGGCGAGAAGGCTGCGATCGGGGAACTCGACCGGGACCAGGATAGAACGCGGCACGTAGTTCTGATCGAGGTAGAGCTGCTTCAGCAGGGCGGAGAAGAACGCCGCGGGACTGAAGCCCGGAGTGCCCGGTTCTGCAACCGGCGTGTGCTGCACCACCGGCAGTCCTTCTCCGATCTCCGGAGCAGGGATGGAGGGTTCGGACTCCAGGCGTGCGATCGCCTCCATCTCGTCAATCTCAGAGACAGCTTCGGTGACGGCATCGGATGCGGCATCGAGCAGCGAATCCGGGAGGTCTTCCCAGAAGAAGTCGCGCCGGTCTACGATTTTGCCCGAACGCATGTGAAATAGATTGACCGCCAGCATCTCGTTTTCGAAGTGATAGCCGAAGACATCCGCGTCTTCATTTTCGGCGGTGGCGATGCGCTGCTTGTCCTGCATCTGGTGGACGGTGACGACCTGGTCTCGCAGGCGCGCGGCTAATTCGAACTGCTGCGCTTCGGCCGCGGACTCCATGCGCTTGGACAGGAGATGTTCGAGCTCATTGGTGCGGCCTTCGAGAAAGAGCTGCACGTCGCGGATGGTCTCGCGATAGCTCTCGGGCGTGGTCAGACCTTCGAGGCAAGGACCGAGGCAGCGC
Organism: Edaphobacter sp.; assembly: GCA_965277335.1. GTDB lineage: Bacteria > Acidobacteriota > Terriglobia > Terriglobales > Acidobacteriaceae > Edaphobacter. The sequence continues at coordinate 193,457 of CBDICJ010000005.1, forward strand.
TTGATGTAGTACTGCAGGCAGGCGCGCGGATGGTAGCGGGAGAGATCGACCTTGCAGCTTGGAATGAGGAAGCTGCGATGGATCAGGTCGACCAGCCGGTAAGCGAGGTTGCCGGGAAAGTAAGGCCCGAAGTAGGCGCTGCCGTCCTTGCGCAGCCTGCGGGTGACGAAGACCTTGGGATAGCGGTCATTCATGGTCAGCTTGATGTAAGGATAGGTCTTGTCGTCTCGGAGCAGGATGTTGAAGCGCGGCTTCTTCTGCTTGATCAGGTTGTTTTCGAGCGCCAGGGCTTCATGCTCGTTGGCGACCGTGATGTATTCGACGTCGACCGCCTCGCGCATCAGCGAACCGGTCTTGGCGTTGGCCTGCGAGGCCTGCAGGAAGTACGAACGCACCCGGGCGCGAAGGTTTTTGGCCTTTCCGACGTAGATCACCTCGCCGTCGGCATTTTTGTAGAGATAGCAGCCCGGCTGGGTGGGAATGGTTCGGATTTTCTGGTGGAGATCCATGACGGCGATCGAGGTCCCGCGTCTTCAGTGTAGACGCGCAGAAGACTGAGTGCAGTGTGCACAGGTTTGCTCAGTAGATTTGACGCGCGATCCGATCAAAAGTTCCCGCGCTGCAAGGGTCACGAAAAGACGGACCTGCGGCGGACAAGGTAAGTCTTTATGATACAGCGGTTATCGCGAAATATATTTTTGGCATCTCAACTGCAGCATATCTGTTCGAAGTTCCCAAAATAGGAGATGAAACGAATGAGCTCCAATCCGCAGGTGAATTCTATTTGTAAGATCCAGAAGGTTCAGTCAGTTTGCACCGTCGCCCTTGCCAGTGCTTTGGTTGTTTTGTTTACCGTCGGATGCTCGACGAAGAATTATGTTCGTTCGCAGACCGGTCCACTGGTGCAGCAGACGAACGAGCTGGACACCAAGACTGCCGCCGATCACCGTGCCATCGCCGATACGGACCAGCGCGCGCAGAGCGGGATCGCGGGGGCCCAAAGCGCAGCCAATACTGCCGACCAGCACGCCACCGCTGCCGGCCAGTCCGCAGATACAGCGAACCACAATGCCCAGGAGGCTTACAACCGCGTCGACAGCCTCAGCGGCGTCGTTGCCAACCTCGACAATTATAAGCAGCTCTCGGATGTCAGCGTGACCTTCGGCTTCGATCAATCGGCGCTGACCAAGTCGGATAAAAAGCAGCTTGATGACTTCGCGGCGAACCTGAACAGCACGAAGGGCTACATTCTCGAAGTGACTGGCGGCACTGACAGCGTCGGCGATGCGAATTATAACTATCAACTCAGCCAACGCCGGGCCGATGCCGTGGTGAACTACCTAGCTTCGAAGTACAGTATTCCTCCGCACAAGTTTTACCTGATTGGCATCGGCAAGGATCAGCAGGTCGCGAGCGATAGCACCGCGGCTGGGCGGGCGAAGAATCGGCGCGTAGACATCAAGCTGATGACCAACATGGGTGGCGAGCAGCCGGCGACCAACGCGGCCGCGGCTCCCAGCGGGCAGATGTAGGTCAGGAGCGACGGGCGGTGGCGGAGGCAGGGACCACATACTCAAAGCGGGAGGATGCTCTTGTGGTACCCCCCCCCTATTGCCCGCGCGTAAGTCCTTTCCTTTGAATAACTTGTAGCACACGACTGCCGCTAAATTCGTCCAAACAAAAGGGTTACGCGCAAATTCGTGCAGCGTAAAGGGTTATCCTCCAGATTGAAGGCTGTCGACCCGAAGTCAGGTTCGAGGCTAGGTTTAAGAAGCAAAGCCCCAAGCGTTTCGCTCGGGGCTTGTTTCTTCTAATTTCTAGTATACACGATGGAGCAAAACTAATTTGCAAATTGTATCTATTTTCATTGCAATCATTTAAGGCGTTTGGGGACTTGACAACATTTTCCTGTGGAAATCTCGCCGGAGGACCATCTCGCATTGGGGTCGTGTGTTGGTCTCGAGGGATGACGGACCTCCGATGAGAGACTGTCTGGAACATTCCTGCTGCTTTGAAGAAGCTGATTGGCTGGAGGGGTTTACTCTCCTTATCTATGCAGATGGTTCTGGCTATCGCGGGGTTCGACCCATCTTCGGGTGCGGGAGTGACGGCGGACCTGATGGTGTTTGCGGCGCATGGACTGTTTGGGACCGCGTGCATCACTGGGTTGACGGTGCAGTCGACGACAGGGGTGCGGAGGAGCGAGGCTGTAGCGGCTGAGGTGGTGCGGGCTACGCTGGATTGTCTGGAGGAGGATCTGCCTCCGGCGGGGATCAAGATCGGGATGCTGGCAGACGCGGAGACTGTGTTGGCGGCGGCGGAATTTCTGCGTGGGCTGCGAAACAGGGGACGAGGGGCATGGGTGGTCCTGGACCCGGTGGTGCGGTCGAGTTCGGGAAAAGAGCTGCTGGATGCAGCCGGTGTGGAGGCGATGCGAGTGGAGCTGTTGCCGCTGGTGGATTGGGTGACGCCAAATGTGGCGGAGCTTGGGGTGCTGACCGGGCGGGCAAATCTGCGGCGCGAGCAGATGGTGGGGGCTGTACGGGAGTTGCAGAAGGCCGGCGGGAGCTTGGGCGGGAGGTTGAACGTGGTGGCTACGGGCGGCCATCTGGAGAGGCCGGACGACCTGATGATGACCTGCGCGGGGGAGGTGCTTTGGGTGGAGGGGGAGAGGATTGAGAGCCGATCGACGCATGGGACCGGATGCGCGTTTTCGAGCGCGCTGCTGAGCCGGTTGGTGATGGGAGATGGGCCGGTCGAGGCAGTTCGGAGGGCGAAGGAGTATGTGGCGGAGGCGATCCGGACGGCTGCGCCCATGGGGCAGGGCAATGGGCCGGTGAATCATCTTTGGCCGCTGCGGCGGAGGTGAGAGCTACCGATGGCTGTGCTGAATCGGGAAGGATGGTGCGGGGGCTGACTGCAGGATTTGGAGATCATCGCCGGTCAGGCTGAAGTTGGGTAGAGGTGGGCCGATAGGGAGTTGGACGGAGGATTTAACGTCCATGTCTACGGCAAGTTTTCCAGGCGCATTGGGTCCTGTACTGGTGAAGAGATTTGCGCGGGAGTCGCCCAGCGCGCTGGCGGGTCGACCGGCACAGGGGAGGGCGGACCTGACGATCCATCGCATTACCGAGACGCACCATGGGCGAACGCTTCTGCTGCTCGGGCATGCGGCGGAACATCTCGCGAACTCACGGCGATATACGATCCATGGGTTGAATGACGGGTCGGAGGCTGAGGCGATTCACCTTCTGCTGGGGCTGAGCCGGGACGTCTTCGACGAGTTTGCGAGGCAACAAACGCGGAGATGGAAGGCGGAGCAGTGGCTGCTCGGGCGTGTGGCGGGACTGATAGAAGGACGTGCCGGACGGAAGGGCCGGGCGCTCGCCGATCGCGGGCAGCGGCAAGAGAGCTGCGTCACCTGCTAGGCTGAGACGATATGGCATTGACGCTGACATTGAATGGGCAGGGGCGTGAGTTTGAAACGCTGTCCGAGGCGGCGAGTCTGGAGGAGTTGATCGCCGCTCTGGGGCTGAAGGGAGATCGTGTCGCCGTGGAACACAATGGGGAGATTGTTGCCCGTGCGGGCTGGAGTAAGACGGCGCTGCGGGGAGGGGATCGGCTGGAGGTGGTTCACTTCGTGGGTGGAGGAGTTTAGAGGCTCTTTAAGGCCAGAGGCCTAACACCGATCTTCACGGATGACACCGATGAGAGAACCTGTTTAAACACTGCTTTACGATTCAGATCTAAACAAGAAAACAAACAACAACAAAGGCGAAATGCGGGGATCTCTCCACTACGCCGTGCGATAAAGCCACACGGCTTCGGTCGAGATGACGACTTTAAGGAGTTATTAGAGAAAGACATGACGAAGGCGAAATGCGGAAATCCCGTTCGACTTCGCTCAGGGCAGGATTCTCTACTGCGCCGTAAAGTAGAGCGACACGGCTCCGCCGGGATGACGAGTATACGGCGGCGAAGTGGGCCGCCTTCGGTCGAGAGGACGATCTCGTTGAGTTTTGCAGATTTAGTTGAAAGGGAGGAGATCGGAGCCGCGGGAGGGAAGTTTGTCGAGGACGCGCGCGGTGACGACGGCGCCGCAGCGGTTGTCGTGCAGGGTGATGGGGAAGGCGAGCACGCTCCAGGTAAGCTGCTGCTCTCCGGGCCGGACGGTGTTGAGCAGGCTGCGGCGGGTGCGGTCGATGTAGGTCTCGCGGGTGACGCAGACGGCCTGGATGACCTCGCTCCAGTCGCGCATGAGGGTGGGCATCTCCTGGGAGATGCGCCGGCCGATGAACCATTCGCGGGTTTGTTCGAGGTAGTCGGCTGCTGCATCGTTGCAGTACTGCCAGACGCCCTTTTCGTCGAAGATCTGGACGAGGACGTCGGACCCGATGGCGAGCGAGATACGGGAGTAGAAAAAATCGCGGGCATCGACGACGACGGGAGCGCCGCGGCGTTTGGCTTCGAGTGAACTGAGGGCGTCGAGGAGATCTTCGACGGAGCTGTGGCCCTTGAGGAGGTGCATGTCTTCGACGCCGCCGAAGAAGCGTTCGAGGGTAGCCGAGAGGATGATGATGGGGACGTGGGGGCGACGGCGGCGGAGAAGCGCAGCGACCTCGGTGCCGAACTGCCCGGCGCCCAGGTGATAGTCCAGGACAGCGATGTCGATGTTGTTGAAGAGTTCGGTGGCCTCCTCGATGGTGGCGGCAGGGATGCACTCGTATCCGTGCTGGCGGAGGATGGCGGTGCGCAGGTGGAGGTTGACAGGCTCATCGTCGAGCAGAAGGACGCGGACGGGCTGAGCTACGGCTTGAGAGACCGCGGAGCCGCTGGTTCCGTTTTCCGTCCTGCTGGCTATCGTGCTCTCTGTCGTGCTATTTGGGGGCTCAGTCATATTCGGTTTCGGTCTCCCCTTTCGCTACACCCAATTAGTTATACGACTAAAGTCACCATTTGGATGGTTATCTTAGTTTGGATTTCAGGTCGCGAATCAAATCGGGAAACCGGTTGAAGAGAGCCACGGAGCGGAGCCACTGGCGATTTTCCATGGCGGGGTAGCCGCTGACGATCTGTCCGGGAGCGACATCGCCGGGAATTCCGCTTTGGGCGGTGGCTACGGCTCCGTCGCCGATGGTGCAGTGACCGGCGACGCCGACCTGCCCGGCGAGAATGACGCTCTTGCCCACAGTCGTGGAGCCGGCAAGGCCGACCTGGGCGCAGAGCAGGGTATTGGCGCCGACGGTGGAGCCGTGGCCGACCTGAACGAGATTGTCGATCTTAGCTCCGGCGTGGATGCGGGTCTCGCCGATGGAGGCGCGATCGATGCAGGCGTTGGCCTGGACTTCCACGGCGTCCTCGAGGATGGCGGGGCCGGACTGGAGGATCTTGTACCAGGCTGGGACTGGAACTGGGGCCTGGGTTTGGTTTTGGGCTTGGCTCTGGGCTTGACTTTGGGCTTGACTCGGGGCCAGGTCGGGCTGTTTGGCGAAGCCGAAGCCGTCGGCGCCGATGATGGCTCCGTTCTGGAGGATGACGTTGTCGCCGAGTTGGCAGTGCTCGCGGACGACGGCGTGGGCGTGGGCGAAGAGGTTGGCTCCGGCGCGGACGTGAGGGTAGAGGACGACGTGGGGGAGGAGGACGGCGTTGTCGCCAAGAACGACTTCGTCCATGACCACGGCGTAGGCTCCGATATGGACGTTGGCCCCGATGCGGGCGCTCGGGGCAATGACGGCGGTGGGGTGAATGCCGGGCGGGTAGGCCGGGGGCTGGTAGAAGAGCTCGATGGCGCGGGCGAAGGCGAGATAGGGGTTTTTGAGCCGGAGGGTGGCAGCGGCAATCTCAGGAAAGCCGGGTTCGACGAGGACGGCGGTGGCCTGGGTGGTTCGGGCGAGGGAGGCGTACTTGGGGTTGGCCACGAAGGCCAGGTCGCCGGGAGAGGCGCTCTCGATGCCGGCGACACGGGTGATTCGGGCGGCTGGGTCGCCGTGGAGGACGGCTCCCAGGTGGTCGGCGAGTTCGGCGAGGGAGATGGACTTGGGGCGGGGGTGCATGGGGTCGATTGTAATGGAGCAGGGAAGAGGGTGTAGGGAGTAGAAGACAGGGAATGGGGTAGGTTTCAGCAACAAGACATGTGCGCCGCAGTACCGGCTTACATCCGGGAATTTCTACCCCGTACACCCTATCCCCTACTCCCTATTTTAGTTTGGGCGGGTGTTGGGGGGCGGGATGAGATTGGTGAAGAGGTCTTCCTGGAGGGTGGGCACAGCGGCGGCAGGCAGGGGCTTGCGGCGAGAGGGAGAGGTGATGACGGCGATGAGTTGGAGCTCGGCGAGAGAGGTGCGGGGGACGAAGATGCGCTGGGTGTTGGAGCGGATGTCGGGCGGGGTGAGTTGCAGGCCGGTGTCGTGGAGGAGGTCGTCGAGGAGGGTGATGTCGGTGGGGGCGAGGCCTTCGAGGATGTCCGGCGCGCGATCTGGAGTGCGGAAGGTCATACGGAGCCAGAGGCCTTCGCTGCGGGGACGGGCGAGGAAGGTGCGGCGGGTGAGGCGTTCGGGGTTGGAGGGGTCCGAGAGATTGAAATCCCGAACGTAGCAGATGTGCTTTATGTCATTGAGTGCCAGTGGGATGACGCGGCCGCTGAGGTCAAGCAGATCGACCGCGCGGTTGCGGACAAAGGAGGACAAAGGCAGGTATCCGGGGAGGGTTTCTCCGGTGAAGCGCCGGACGATGACTTTTTTGTGGGCGGATGACATAGGCCACGCGGATTGTTGCACGGTTGGGGCGGTAGCAACGAAAAAGGTGCAGAAAGGGTAGTCAATTCGCTACTGCTGTGGTACATTGGCCTTTTGCGTTTAGCACATCCGAGAGTGATAAACGCTTGATTTGTCTGAGCTTAGGTTGCTCTCGGACGGCTTCGTCGTGTACAGATTTGCATCTTTCCTGGAGTAAACGTACCAGCTATGGCCGACTATATCTATCTATTAGAAAACAGGCTTTCCAAAGCGCAGCGCGACGCTTTATCCTTTGTCCGCGAAGTCGCTCGAGTTAGGGGGCTTACGGTGTTTTTAGTAGGCGGCGCGGTGCGTGACATGACGAGCGGCTCGCCGGTGCGCGATCTGGATGTTGTGGTTCAGGGTAACGCGTTGAAGTTGAAGAAAGATATAGAGAAAGCTGGCGGGGCGATCTCGGGTGAGGTTGAATCGGGGCAGGCGTTGTTCGTTCGGTTCCCGGGCGGTGTGCGGATGGAGATTGGCAGCACCTTGTCGGTCAGTTATCCGAAGCCGGGCAAGCCGGTCTACAAGCCGGCATCGATTCTGGATGATTTGAGGCGTCGCGACTTCACGGCGAACGCGATGGCGCTGTCGTTGAACGACGGCTCGTATGGTCTGCTGATGGACCCGCTGAACGGGGTGGCGGATATCGAGAACCGGGAGCTGCGGCTGGTGAGCAACTACGGGTTCATCGAAGAGCCGGTGCGGATGATCCGCGCGGCCAGATTGATGGCTCGGCTGGGCTGGCAGATGGACGAAAAGACCCAGGCGAGATATGAGACGGGCAAGCAGGAAGGGTACATCTCGGCGATGAACGAGTTTCATCGGGGGTATGAGACCGAGGAGATCTTTCACGAGGAAGACCCGCTGCGGGTGCTGAGACGGCTGGAGGCGGAGGGGTGGATCAAGCACCTGTTTCCGGCCTTGTCGGCGGCCAAGGCGAATGTCGCGGAGCTGGAGCGGCTGCGGGAGAGCCAGACACAACTGGAGATGCAGGGAATTCATCCTGATCCGGCGATGGCCAACTTTCCGTTTCTGACAGCGAAGATGGCGCCGAAGGAGGTCGAGGCGCTGAAGAAGAGCTTCCCGAGGCCGGGTTTCGTGAAGGAGATTGAGTCTCTGGAGAGCGAGGCGAAGGCGTTTGCGGCGGAGTTCTCGGGCAAGGGAGCGGCGGCGCCTTCGCAGGCCTGGAAGCTGCTGCACTCGGCCAAACCGGAGGCGGTGTTGTGGGTGGCGCACACCTCGAAGAATGTGGGGGTTCAGGCGAAGCTCAAGGGGTTCTACACCGAATGGGCGCAGGCAAAACAGAGGCTGCCGTACACGCTGATGCAGGAGATGCGGATCGTGCCGGAGCTGCCTGGCTATGACGAGCTGCTGGATAAGCTGTTCTTTGAGTTGATGGATAGCAGGCTGGGCACGGTGGAGGAGATGAAGGCGTATCTTGAGCCGTATTCTCCGCCGGCTCCTCCTCCGCCGGTGCATCTGCGACGGCCGCGGATGGCCAAGAAGGACGCTAAGCCTGCAAAGAGCAGAAAGAAGGCTGCGGTCGAGGTCCGGGGCGAGGGCGAGGCCGGAACGGCTCCGGAGACGAGTTCGGGCGAGAGGCAGACTGCTGTACCGGTTGCGGTTAAGCCGGTGAAGGCTGCAGCTCCTGCGAAAGCGGCGAGCGTTGTCAAAGCAGTGGCTGCGAAGGGTACTGCCGCGAAGCCGGTTGCGCCTGCTGCCAAAGCTGTTGCTCCGGCCAAGGCCAAACCTACACCCCGACCAGAGCCCAAGAAAGCTGCTCCGGCGGCAAAAAAGGCAGCGGCGAAGGCAACGGGGAAAAAGGCTGCGGCGAAGACAGCAGCGAAGAGTGCGATGAACAAAATTGCAGCGAAGAGTGGGACGACGAAGGCTCCTGCAAAGGCGGTTGCGAGGAAGAGTCCATCGAAATCCGCTGGCAAGAAGACGGCAGCTCCGTCCAGGAAACAGGCACCTAAGCCTCAAGCGGCTAAGAAAGGAGCTCCCGCCAAGAAGCCATCTTCAGGAAAGAAGCCGGACGTGAAGACCTCAGGGGCGAAGAAGCCTGCTCCGAAAAAGGCCCGGTAGACTCAGGATGAGTTAGAAGACTTTCTTGATCGCTCTGCCGGTGCCTTTGACGATCTTTCCCGAACCTTTTCCTGAACCGACGGCGACGTTCTTACCGGCCGAGGCTCCGCCTTTCCCCACTGCTCCGGCGGCATTGACGGGATGCAGCGTGGCTAAATCGGCGGCGCCCTTTCCAGTGCCGGCAGCAAGGTTGCCTGCGCCCTTTCCTGCACCTTTTCCGATATCACTGCTTCCGCTTCCGACATCGCCACCGGGGCTTCGGGCCTGGGTCTGGGTCTGGGTCTGGGTCTGTGCCGTGGGCTGGTTCGGCGCGTGATTTGGCGTTGCAGGCGATCGGTTTTGGCCGTAGGCGAACAAGGCTGACGCAAACAGCGCTAAGGGCAAGATTCCAGCTCTTCTTTTCATGCCTCTTCCCTCCTGCTGATTCGATGCTTGCCGGGCGCATGAGTATGCACGCGGCGCTAAGTCGTCCTGATACCGTGGATCGCTTGTGGAGTTTGGTTCTGATTCGGTTTGCAGACGCAGATCGTCCTTCTCGAGCGGTACCAAGTACGTACCGTGGGCCGTTCAAGAGTCCGATTTGTGAGGTCGAATGAGAGGCGTCATTTATTGGAAGAAAGCTAAAAGGGTGAAGAGGAAGAGCCAGAGAACGCCCATGGAGTGCCAGTACCAAGCTGCGCCGTCGACGAGGATCTGGCGGGTTTCCAGTTGACGGGAGGCGTAGAGACCGATAAAGACCGCGGCGAGGGCGGCGATGCCGAGGAAGAGGTGGAGGGCATGGGTGCCGGTGATGAGGTAGAAGAAGTGGCTGCTCTGGTTGGTGCGGAAGAAGACGTGCTGGATGGCGAGTTGACGCCAGGCGACCCATTGGCCGGTGAGGAAGAGCAGACCAAGCGCCATGGTTGCCGACAGCCAGGGGAGGGCGCGGCGGGTGATGGGTTTGCCGAAGCCGAGCCACTCGTCCATGACGTCGGTCTCGCGGAACATGGTGCGGCGGGCGATCTCCATAGTGACGGAGCTGAGCAGCAGGACGGCGGTGTTGAGCCAGAGGATGGGCGGGATGGCGGTCGGGAGCCACTCGTTGACATAGCGGTTGTAGGCGTCGAAGTGGCCGGTGGACTGGTTGACGAAGAAGGTGCTGACGATGGCGACGAAGAACATGAGGTCGCTGGCGAGGGCGAAGAAGAGGCCCATGCGATAGCGGTGGAGGCGCTCGTAGGGTCCGCGATGGCCTCGGCTGCGTTCGTTCCAGTTGTCGCCGTCGCCGCCTCCGCCGGTGCGCTTGTCGGTAGGCGGCCGGCGGCCGGAGCCGTTGTCGTGGTCTTCTACGCGGCGTTTGCGTTCCTGTTCGGTTTTATTCGGTGTGATGGTTGCCGGCATTGAGTTGCCTCTTCAAGAGGGCGGTTGTGGACAGCTTACTCCGGTTTTGTGTTTGCAGCGTCCAAGATTTTGGTTGGGACAACGATGTGGGGTGGCGATTGCGGCAGGAACGAATCTCCTGCGGGCGTTGCATGATATTCGCACGGAGAGCGGTGGACGCGCATCTCTGGCTGATCGGATGCGTCTGAAGGGGGAAAAGGATTCACCCGGTGCATTCGCTGCCGTTGAAGATGCTGAGGAAGCCGAGGGCGAAGAGCATCGCCGATGGCAAGCAGGGCGAGAGCGCCGATGGGTGGCGAACCAGCACCGGACATAAAAATGACGTAAGGTCAGCGGCTGGGCGGGGGGCCGGCATGGGTGCGGATGAGGTCGAGGAAGAGCTGGTGGACGCGGGTGTCGGCGCTGAGTTCGGGGTGGAAGGTAGCGGCGAGGAGGTGGCCCTGGCGGACGAGGACAGGGAAGCCGTCGCGGGAGGCGAGGGTCTCTACCTGGGGGCCGGTCCGGGTGATGCGCGGGGCGCGGATGAAGACCATCTCGAGGGGGCCGCCGGGGAGGGTTGTGGGGACGGTGAGGATGGCGGAGTCGATCTGGCGGCCGTAGGCGTTGCGTTCGATGGTGAGGTCGAGGGCGCCGAGGGATCGCTGCGGGGGGTGCTGGACATCGTTGGCGAGCAGGATGGCTCCGGCGCAGGTGCCGAAGGTGGGGGTTTGCTGGACGAAGGTGGTGAGGGTGTCGAGGAAGCCGTGGCGCTCGAGAAATTTGAGCATGGTGGTGGATTCGCCGCCGGGGATGACGAGACCGTCGAGCTCTTGAAGCTGGCCTGGGGTGCGGATGAGCTTTGTGGCTGCGCCGAGAGTTTGGAGAGTTCTGGCGTGGGCTTCGTAGGCGCCCTGGAGGGCGAGAATGCCGACGGTTGGCTGGTGCTGCATGGTGCACCCCCTCTCCCCGTCAAAGTTGCGCAAAATCTTCTATTCAGGAAAGTTAGCTTTGGACTTCCTAGCCTGACGGCTGCTTGGTTCGGGGATCGTGGCGTGTGTGCTTCCCGCTCGAAGGCACGCGGTGGTGGTCTTCTGTGTCAAGTATAGCGAATGGCGTAGAGGGGCTGCGCCAAAGCTGGTGCAACGGAATTATGCTGTAAGCCGCCATGATCTGGGTGGACGCCAATAGGAAAGAGCCGGACAAAAAAGAGAGCCGGACCCTGATGGGCTCGGCTCTCTGGATCTCAATCGGGTTAGAGGAACGGGTTAGCGGCCGCTGTGGGTAGCGTCCCGGTCGGAGTGGAATAGCTGGTTGCAGGTTGCGACGAAGTGTTCCGCGCCTGGAGGGGTGGGAACGCTGCCGGAGAGAATGGATTGGTAGGTGACTGACTTGCCGCCGTAGTAGGCGTTGGTATCGTCCTGGTTCTGGTGGACGACGTCACCGCTGAGGTCGATGCCGGCGAAGAGGCCCTTGTTGCGGGAGTAGGCGAGGAAGCCGGCGTTGGCGGTATCGGTGGTGGAAGCCTGCGAGCTGCGTCCGACGGGGCCGGCCGCTACGGAGACGTCGCCGCCGAGCTTGACCTTGTCGTGGAGGAGGCGATCGAAGGCGTCATGGGTAGTACCGACAAGGACGAGGTCAGTGGACTGGCCGCCGATCTGGAATCCGAAGCTGGCTCCGGTGAGTTGGATGAAGGCGGGCGCGCTCCAGCCATGGCCGGTGCGGCAACTGACGACGCCCTGGCCATACTGGCCGCCGACGATGAAGGCGCCCTTCTTAAAAGCGGGAATGACGGCGACGCAGGTGGCTTTGGAGGCGATCTCGTCGGGAATGCCTTTATCGGGTGTGCCCATGAGTTCGTGAAGGACTTGGTGGGCGGCTTCGATGCGCTCGTTGAGTTTGGCCGTGTCGGTCGCTGCGAAGGCGGCAACGGACATGCTCACGGTCAAGGCAGCGGTCGTACAGACAGTGGTAACGAACTTTCTCATATCGTGCGTTTCTCCCTTTATGCGCAGTGATGCAAAATCTCAGCGTCTATCATGCGATGCGGGCGGGGAAAGGGAAGTTGTGACGGGGTGAAAGAAAGTTGGGTTGGTGACGCTAAAGGATTCGAAGCAGGTGGGTCGATGACGGGTATGGGCGAACATGCGGGATCTCTCCACTACGCAACGGAGGTATGAGGCCCTCCGCTGCTCCGGTCGAGATGACCGTCGTTTGGGACACCGAAGTTGAGTCGACCGTTGTTGGAGATACTCGAAGGTTATCCCCCCTGCTTTGGAGGGCGCGTGGTTGTGTTTGAGCGGGATGTGGCTTGCGCTTACCAGCCGCGGGTTTGCATGAGGTGCTGCTCTTCGATGGCGGCGGCGGCGAGGCCTTTCATAGTGCCGGTGACGGCTTCGGAGGCTTCGGCGACGGTTTTGGGGTCGGTGAAGTGAGTGGTGGCGATGACGATGGCGCGGGCGCGGGAGACGGCTTCTTCGCGCTCAGCCGGATTGCGATGTTCGCCTACCTGGTGGGATTTGCAAAGGCCTTCGGTGTTGTGGGTGAGGGTCCAGAGGTCTACGTCGAGGGGAGTGGCGCGTTCCTTCATAAAGATGCCGGAGCCGACGAAGACAGTCTCGGCGCCGAGCTGCATCATGAGGGCGGCGTCGGCGGGGGTGGCGATGCCGCCGGCGGAGAAGTTGGGGACGGGGAGCTTGCCGGACTTGGCGACCATCTTGACGAGTTCGTATGGCGCGCCGTGAATTTTGGCGGCGTGGTAGAGCTCTTCGTCGCCGAGGACGGTGAGGGATTTGATCTCGCGGACGATCTGGCGCATGTGCTGGACGGCGTGGACGACGTCGCCGGTGCCGGGCTCGCCTTTGGTGCGAATCAGGGCTGCGCCTTCGGAGATGCGGCGTAATGCCTCTCCCAGGTTGCGCGCGCCGCAGACGAAGGGGGTGGTGAAGGCGTGCTTGTCGATGTGGTAGGTCTCGTCGGCGGGGGTGAGGACCTCGGACTCGTCGATGAAGTCGACGCCGAGGGCTTCGAGGACCTGGGCTTCGGCAAAGTGGCCGATGCGGGCTTTGGCCATGACGGGAATGGAGACCGTGGCCATGATCTCTTTGATGAGCTTGGGATTGGCCATGCGGGCGACGCCGCCTTCGGCGCGGATCATGGCGGGGACGCGCTCGAGAGCCATGACGGAGATGGCTCCGGCCTCTTCGGCGATGCGGGCTTGTTCGACGTTCATGACGTCCATGATGACGCCGCCTTTGAGCATCTCGGCGAGGCCGAGTTTGAGGCGGAGGGACGAGGCGCCGAGGCTGCCAGCACCGTTGGTGGTGTGATCTGTCATGGGGTTCTCCTTGTGCGAGGGCGGTGGCGCACGACGATGCGTGGGTGTCCGCGAGACTTTTAAGTTTAGCAGCTTTGTCCTGCCGGACGGGCCCGCTACGCGCGGGGCGGCCACTTCGTGGCGTGTATCCCCCTTCGGGTGGGCCTTCCGATGGTCGGCATCAAATTTTGTGCTGACCAATGGAAGGGCCGATCGAAGATGCTCTCTTGAGCAGCAAGAGCCTCTTCAGCCGGACCAAGTGTGATATACGTCGTTGGACAAAGATTGCCTCTGGTGTGGGCCTCTGACCTGGGGCGGAGTACCACGGGCCGCGCAGCACGATATTCTCGATCGGAGTCTCTCCTCATGTCACGCTTTCTCTCCAGTCTTCGCATTGCTTCGTGGCTTAGCGTCTTCCTTTTCGCCCTGTCTCTGGCAGCGCATGCCCAATCCACCCCGGAGGCGGTTATCCAGCAATGGATGGCCGCTTTCAATGCCGGCGACATGGCCAAGGCCGACGCGTTCAACTCTCCTTCAGGAACCAGCATCATCGACGAGTTCGCACCGTACGCCTGGACTGGCCCAAAGGCCTTTGCCGAGTGGGGCGCCGCCCTCGAGGCCGATGCGAAGATCCACTAGATCACGGAGCCTAAGCTCACTCTGGGAGCGCTGATCGTCAAGAATGTGACAGCCACCCAGGCCTACCTGATCTTCCCAGCCGTCTACACGTACAAGCAGAAAGGCGTCGCCATGCAGGAGAGCGCGCACGACGCCATCGTATTGCGCAAGGAAGGCGGCGGATGGAAGGTCGTCTCGTGGTCATGGACCGGCGGCGTTCCCAAGCCTGCGCAGTAATCCTGGTCGAAGAGGGCGGCGGGTGGGCCACTCACTACAAATCCAGAGGTGGCCGATTCATACGCTCGCCTTTGGCGCATCGAAATTACGAGGCCCACATCCCTGCACTTCACCGGGGGCAAAGACAGCTATGGAAAGACTCAATGCGCTGACGAGCGCGATGAGACGGCGTGTAATCGGCATTTCGGGTGCCTCGACGTGGACTGTACACATAGCGTACAGGGACAGGCGTGGAATTGTTCCTGCTTACTGCTGAACAAATACTGTCGATATTGGCCAGGTTGGCTCGGCGCGGCAGATTTAGCGGAGAATTCAACTGAAATTTATACGGAAAGAAGTGTGGAAGGCTCAAGCTGCGCTTACGGGGCGGTGTGCAGGCTCCTGTGCGGAGGGTTGGGATGGATGCTGAGCTGACGATTGTGATTCCCGCGAAGAACGAGGTGGCGATGCTGCCGCGGCTGCTGGAGTCGCTGTGCCGGCAGGACTATGCGGGGATGGCGCAGACGCGGGTGCTGGTGGCGGATGCGGGGTCGACCGATGGAACGGTGGAGGCGGCGCTGAGGTTTTGCGACCGGCTGCGGGTGGAGGTAGTGAAGGGTGGGTTGCCGTCCGTGGGGCGGAATGCGGGGGCGCAGCTGGCGAGGACGAAGTATGTGCTGTTTCTCGATGCGGATGTGGAGCTGCCCGAGCCTACGCTGCTGCGGCGGGCGGTGTGGCGGATGGAGCGGCGCGGGCTGCATCTGGCAACGACGAATATTGCCTGCCGCGAGGGCGGGTTCTTCGACGATCTGCTGTATGCGGGGAACAACCTGATGCAGCGGGTGGGATCGTGGACGAAGCCGTTTGCTACGGGAATGTTCATGCTGTTCGATCGCGAGGTGTTCTGGGCGCTGGGCGGGTTTAATGAGCGGGCGCTGTTCGCGGAGGATTATCTGCTGTCGAAGGGAGTGGCGCGGATTCGGTTTCGGATTGTGCGGGGACGGGTGCTGACGACGAACCGGAGATTTCAAAAGCTGGGGCATGGGCGGATGGTTTGGATGTTCTTTAAGACGATGCTGCATACCTGGGACGAGGAGTATTTTCTGGAGGACCAGGGGTACTGGGGTGAGGCAGGAAGTAGGGGGTAGAGGACGATCTCGCTGCTCCACCCCAACGAGCAAGTGCGCTCGTTGGGGACCCCGGTTCGCTCGATGCCCACATCTCAGAATCGAGATATGGGGCACCCGGATTTGTGGCGGCTTCAGGTTTGGGGGGCGGTGAAGCCGGCGGCGGCGAGGAGCTTTTCGTCGATGACGATGAAGAGGCCTTTGGCGCGGGCGATGACGGCGCCGTCGGGGTGCTGGAGTTCGGCTTGGTGGAAGAGTTTGCGGCCGGGGGTTCCGTCGGGCTGCGCGGGGCGGCTGAGGTGGCGGCTGACCAGGACCAGAGGCTGGTAGAGCGGGGCGGGACGAAGATAGTCGACCTCCATGTGGCGGGTCATGGCGAGGACGTTGAGGGGGCGGTTGAGCTTGCTCATGGCTTCGTCGAAGAGGGTGGCGATGATGCCGCCGTGGATGTGGCCAGGAGGGCCTTCGTGCATGCGGTCGAGCTGGAGGTGGGCGGTGGCGGTGATGGCGTCGGGGTTGGAGGTATCGGTGGTGAAGAGGAGATGGAGGCCCTGAGGGTTGGCGGGGCCGCAGCCGAAGCAGAAATTAGCTCGCTCGTCGATGGTTCGGCCGTCGGGGGTGGCGGAGGAGGCGAGCGAGTCGGGGCTGTGGCGGGTGGCGTCGAGTGGCATGGCTGTGCTCGGACAGTAGCATAGTTGCGGGTGGAATGAATAGTGATTCAGTGGTGCGTGTACGGGGCTCTCAGGCGTGGCAGAGTTCGAGGATGGCGCTGCCGAACTTTTCGGCTTTTTCGAGGCTTATGCCGGGGATGGATTTGAGCTGGGCGAGGGTTTGGGGTCGGGCGAGAACGATTTCGCGGAGGGTGGAGGAGGCGACGACGAAGAAGAGAGGCTGGTTGAGTTTCTCCGATTCGGCTTTGCGCCAGTCGTGGAGGCGCTGGTTGAGGGACTGCTGGTCGGGGGTGAGTTGGTCGGTGCCGGAGTTTTGAGGGCGATTACGGCCGTAACTCTTCGCGGGCTCACGGAGAGAGACATGATCGACTGCGTTTGGCTTACGATTCGGCTGTTTGATCGGTTCGCGCTCTGGGCTGTACTCCGCCACGCAGGTTGCGAGTAGCGATTGGAAGAACGAGGAAGGCAGATCAGCGCGAAGGTTTTCGAGCTGCTCTAAGTCAATATGCGACCGTGGACTAACGCGCAGAATTTCTGCGATTGCGGCTTCGGAGAGAAGTTTGGACGCCGGCTGGTTGAGCGCCTGTGATTGCGCCTCGGCGAAGACGCGAAGGTCATCTTCAAAGTCGAGGCGGCGGTATGCCGAATTGTTATATTCCTTGGATCGTCTGCGACCCGCCGCCGACGACATAGAAAGAAGCCTCAGGTCTTCTGCAGCGAGCCGGAAGTTCTGCTTTGTTTCTGGTAATGGTGTCAGTGTACGAGCGGTGGAATCGGCACGCTTCTTTTGTGCCACCTGTCGTTCCTGCTTTAGCGAAGGGACGGATTCGGGAGCCGCTTCGTCACGGCAGATGGCGAGGATGTCGGCCCCGTAAAGGTCGGCGATTCGGGGACTGGCAATCGTGACGAGTTCGGAGACGGTCTGCGGGGCCGCAAGGACGAGATGGTTGAGGACGCTATCGCCAAAGACCATAAATGCGGGCTTGCGGGTTTTGGCGGCTTCGGCCTTGCGCCAGTCGCGGAGGTTGGCTTCGAGGGCTATCTGCGCGGGTGTAAAGGCTGAGAGCGCCTCTTCGCGCTTTGCTGTGCGTTCGGCTCTGCTGGGGCGCTTGGAGGAAACGGCGTCGCTGGAGGAGTCGCTGAGGGCGCGGGGGTTAGTTCCGGAGGCGCGGGAGCCAACAGTGCGGGAGGTTTTGCTGCGCGATTGCGGGGGTGTGCTGGAGGAGTCTTTGAGGAGGAGGTCGGGTGGGAGGGGGCCGGTGAGGGTGCGGCCTTCGTGGGTGAGGGAGGCTTTCTTGTAGGTGATGAGGTCGCCGGCCGGGTTGGTCCATTGGTCGGTGTTCAGGGCGACCAGTCCGGCTCGGGTTAGCGCATCCAGGAAGCTGTAGAAGGTGTTCCGGTCTGCGGCGGGGGTGTTTCGCAGGGGTCCTTCGGCGAGTTCGGTGTGAAGTTTGCCGGTGGCGCGGGTCTGGGCTGTTGAGTTTTCGAGTGCGCGGAGAATGGCGCGGAGGTGGCGGTCTTCTTCGGCGGTGGGCGGGCGGAAGGTTTGGGCGGCGGCGCTGGCGGGCGAGCAGAAGTCGCAGTGGCCGCAGGGGCGGAGGCCGTCGGCGGTGTCGCCGAAGTGCTGGATGAGAGCGGCCATGCGGCACTGCTGGGATTCGGCGAACTGGACCATGCGGTCGATCTGGCCGCGGCGGAAGGCGATCTGCTGGTCGTAGCCTTTGCGCCAGGCTGTCTGGCGGTAGGCGTCTTCGCTGGCGCGGACGCTGCCGGCCATGTCAATGGATGCTGCGCCTTGGGCGATGAGCTTTTCGACGGCTTTGTCGAAGGTTTCGGCGTCCATCTTGAGGCGCTGGCGGAGGAGGTCGGGCATCTGGAAGTCGCCGGTGAGCAGCGCGGCGACGCGGGTGAGCTCGGTGATGGCGGGGTAGTCGCGCTCGAGGAAGAAGTCGTGCATCTTGCGGTCGGCGAAGGAGTGGAGCAGGACGGTGCGGGAGAGTTTGCCATCGCGGCCGGCGCGGCCGATCTCCTGATAGAACTGCTCGACCGAGCCGGGCAGGGCGGTGTGGACGACGGTGCGGACGTCGGCTTTGTCGATGCCCATGCCGAAGGCTATGGTGGCGACGACGACCTCCAGCTTGCCGGCGAGAAAGTGGCGCTGGACGCGCTCGCGGGTGGCGGGGTCGAGGCCGGCGTGGTAGGCAGCGGCGCTTCCGCCCAGGACTCCGGCCAGCTCTTCGGCGGCCTTGCGCGAGGGCGCGTAGACGATGGCGGGGCGATTGGATTTTTCCTTGAGAAGATTGGCGGTGAACTCGTTGCGGCGGGGTTTGGAGAGTTCGACGACCTCGATGGCGAGATTGTGGCGGCGGAAGCCGTGGATGAAGAGCTCGGGCTGGGTGAGCTGGAGCTGGGCGACGATATCGCGCTGGACGGTAGGCGTGGCGGTGGCGGTGAGGGCGATGACGGGGGCGGGGCGCAGGGCGGGGAGGAAGTCGCCCAGGGTGCGATAGTCGGGGCGGAAGTCGTGGCCCCAGGCGCTGATGCAGTGGGCCTCGTCGATGGCGACGAGCGATGGCTTGCGCTGCGCGAGTCTCTCGGCGAAGCCTGGCACCCGCAGCCGTTCGGGCGCGATGAAGAGGAACTGCAGCTTGCCTTCGCGATAGTCGCGGTACGCCTGCTGGGAGTGGTCGCGGGAGAGGCCGGAGTGGATGCGGGCGACGCGGAGGCCGACGGCGGAGAGCTTGGCGGCCTGGTCGTCCATGAGGGCGATGAGGGGCGAGATGACGAGGGCGGTGCCGCCGCGAGCGATGGCAGGAAGCTGGTAGCAGAGCGATTTGCCGGCTCCGGTGGGCATGACGAGCAGGACGTCGCGGCCGTCGGTGGCGGCGCGGCAGACGGCTTCCTGATTCGCGCGAAAGGTGGGGAAGCCGAAGGTCTGGTGGAGGAGGGTTTCGAGGTTCATCGAGCTGATCTGAGTTTCGCATATGGCTTGCGGGCGAGCGAAGTGGCATTCCGGGAACGCCGGCGGAGTGGCGATACCGCTTTTGTTTGCGAAGAGGATGGAGTTTTATCTTCAGATTCTGCCACGGCTCCGAGCGGCACGTGGCCCTCTCAAATCCTCAGAAAGAATCTCAGGAGCGGCGTCGAGAATCTGATAGTCCAGAAATCTGCTGGAGGCGCTATGTGGCTGATTGCGATCTGCGTGATTGGATTTTGCGTGTTGCTGGTGGGACTTTACCGGGGAAGGCGGATGCGGCAGAGGCGGGAACTGGAGGCGCACAGCATCGAGGCGGAGGCGCTGCATGCGTTGTTGGAGGCCAAGACGGAGGTGCTGGTGTTCGATGTGCGGCAGCCGCTGGATCTGTTGGCGCATTCGGAGATTATCCCGGGAGCGACACGGATTCCCCCGAAGGAGATTATCGAGCACGCTTCTTCGCTTCCGAAGGACAAGGATGCGGTGGTGTATTGCACGTGCGTGAGCGAAGACACCAGCAGGATGATTCTGCAGCGGGCGCTGGCGATGGAATTTACGCGAATCAAATTTTTGAAGGGTGGCTTGGCGGCTTGGAAGGCGAAGGGGTATCCGGTGGAGCGGTACGATACGCCATTTCATCTGGATACGGCGAGTTAGCTGCACGAGTCCTGGGGCCGGCTGTCGCCGGTGAGGGTACATCGACGACTACAGACTGGGTGAGCAGCGGGGGAAAGTTTATTTTTCCCACCCTTCGCAAAAGCGCGAAGGATGGGGCACCCGCGAAGGATGGGGCACCCGCTTCAGTCGAGATGACGACATTTTGGAACGGGAAGTCGACAGCGGGTCAGGTCTGCATAATTTTGTCGGGGGTGATGGGGTATTCGCGGACGCGTTTGCCGGTGGCGTTGTAGATGGCGTTGGCGACGGCGGCGGCGGCTCCGGTGATGCCGATTTCGCCGATGCCGCGGGAGCCGAGCGGGTTGAACTTGGTGTCGGGGATGTTGAGGACGGTGACGTCGACGACGCCGATGTCGGCGTTGACGGGAACGTGGTACTCGGCGAGGTTCTCGTTGACGGTGCGGCCGTGGATGGGATCGATGTGGGTCTCCTCGTGGAGGGCGAAGGAGACGCCCCAGACGATGCCGCCGACGAGCTGGTTGATGCCGGTCTTGTCGTTGATGAGCGAGCCGATGTCGTAGGTGGCGACGATGCGGCGGACCTTGGGCATGTGGGTGTAGCGGTCAACGGCGACCTCGGCGAAGACGGCTCCCCAGGACTGCGAGGTGTAGGCGCTGCGGTCGTCGCCGGGTTCGGCGGAGCCGGTGGCTTCGATGGGCTGATTGTTGTTGCGTTCGATAAGGGCGGCGAAGGTGTCGGAGTGCGAGGGCTTTGTTTTATGGAAGAGCTTGCCGCCTTTGGCTTCTAGTTGGTCAGTGGTCAGACCGTGGAGGGGGGATTTGGGGTCGTTGATGGCGAACTCGCAGAGTTTGAGCTTGGCCTGGAGCGCGGCGGCGTTGACGGCCGGTCCGATGGAGGCTGCCGATTGCGAGCCGCCCGAGACGGGAGCTTTGGGCAGGGTGGAGTCGCCGATCTTAACTTCGACAAGGGTGGGATCGAGGCCGAGCGCGTCGGCGGCGTACTGGGCGACGACGGTGTAGGTGCCGGTGCCGAGGTCCTGCGAGCCGGTGCCGGCGAAGACTTTACCGCCGGGCAGGATGCGGACGACGGCCTGGGCAGACGAGCGATTGGCGGGGTAGGTGGCGGTCGCCATGCCGTAGCCGATGAGTTGGCTGCCGTCGGTGGTCTGGCCGGGTTTGGCGTTGCGCCTGGACCAGCCGAAGCGCTCGGAGGCCTGCTGATAGCACTCTCGGAGGTGCTTGTCGGTCCAGGGGCGGTCGTGGGCTGGATCTTTTTCGGCGTAGTTGGCGAGACGGAGCTGGAGGGGATCCATGCTCAGTTTCTCGGCGAGCTCGTCCATGGCGATCTCGAGGACGGCGGTGCCGGAGGACTCGCCGGGCGCGCGCATGAAGGTGCCGACGCCGATGTTTAGGTCGACCAGCTTTTCGGTGACGCTGTTGGCCTGGCTGGTGTAGAGATTTTTGGTGGGCGAGCCGGAGTGCTCGGTGAAGTCTTCCATGATGGAGGTGGTCATGACGACGTCGTGCTGCATGGCGAGGAGTTTGCCGTCGGAGGCGGCGGCGAGCTTGATCTTATTGACGGTGCAGGGGCGGTAGCCGACGGGACCGAACATCTGGTCGCGGTCGAGGGTGAGCTTGACGGGGCGATTGACGGCTTTCGCGGCCATGGCGGCGAGCGGGCCGTGGGACCAGAGGGAACCCTTGGAGCCGAAGCCGCCGCCGGTGTAGGGGCATTGGACGCGGACGAAGTCGATGGGAATGCCAAGGATCTTGGCGATGGACTGCTTGTCTCCGGAGATGTATTGGGTGGCGTTGTAGAGGTTGAGTTTTTCGCCTTCCCACCAGGCAATGATTGCGTGCGGCTCCATGGGGTTGTGGGTTTGGATGGGAGTGATGTAGGTCTGCTCGATGGTGACCGATGCCTGGCTCATGCCGGAGCCGAGGTCGCCGCGATGATTGGCCGGAGAATCCTTGCCGGGCTCCTTGGGCCAGCGGGCTTCGCCGAGGCGGTGGATGAAGTCGAGCTTGGCGGGCACGGCTTTGTACTTGATCTTGAGCAGAGGGGCGGCGGCGCGGGCTTCGTCTAGCGAGCGGGCGATGATGACAGCGATGGGTTCGCCGTTGTAGTGAACGTCGGTGGTCTGGAGGAGAGAGAGATTGCGGCGAGCGGGTGGATTGGGCTTGCCTGGAGGCAGCATCGGCGCGTTGAACGGAGTCATTACGGCGAGTACGCCCGAGGAGCGCTCGGCTGCGCTGCGGTCCATGGAGACGATACTGCCGCTGGGGATGGTGGACTGGACAATATAGGCGTAGGCGAGATCTTTCTTCGAGAACGGCTCGGAGAATTCGCCGGCATACTTGGCCTTGCCGGTGACCTTGTCATAGCCGGCGTAGCGGACGGCAAGCTGCCTGGGATGCGGATTCGGCGAATCCGGAGAGTTTTCCTGAACGAACGACATTAGGCTTGTGCTCCTTCTGTGCCTGATCCCCGCGCTGCCGAGCCCTGTGCAGCCAGGGTGAGAGCACGCACGATGCTTTGCTTGGCGAGTTCGATCTTGAAGGCGTTGTGCTCGTAGCCTTTGGCTCCGGTTACGGCAAGGTCCGCGGCTTTCTTGAAGGCTTCGGGACCGGGCGTGGCGCCGGCAAGGGACTTCTCGGCTTCCGAAGAGCGCCAGGGTTTGAGGGCTACGCCGCCGAGGGCGAGACCGGCGGACTTGATGGTGTTGCCGTCCATCTCCAGACCTGCGGCTACCGAGACCAGCGCGAAGGCGTAGCTTTGGCGGTCGCGAACCTTGAGGTAGAAGAAGTTTTGGGCGAAGATGGGTGCGGGAAGCTCGACCGCGGTGATGAGTTCGTCGGGCTTGAGGTTGGTATCGATCTGGGGCGTGGCGCCGGGGAGGCGGTGGAAGTCTGCGATCGGGATGGTGCGCTTGCCTCGGGAGCTTTGGACGTGAATGGCGGCGTCGAGGGCAGAGAGGGCGACGCTCATGTCGGAGGGGTTGGTGGCGATGCAGGTTTCGCCGCTGGTCGAGCCATGGTCGCTTTGGCCGAGGATGGCGTGGATGCGGTTGAAACCCTTGATGGCTCCGCAGCCGCTGCCGGGATTTCGTTTGTTGCACTCGGAGAAGGCGGTGTCCGTGAAGTAGTAGCAGCGAGTGCGCTGCAGAAGGTTGCCGCCGGTGGTGGCCATATTGCGCAGCTGCGGAGAGGCGCCGCTGAGCAGGGCCTGCGAGAGCAGCGGATAGCTGGTGCGGATGATCTCGTGGTCGGCGAGATCGCTGTTGCGGACGCCGGCGCCGATCATGGTCACGCCGTTGCTGGAGGTGACTTGATGGAAGTCGAGGTGGGTGATGTCGATCAGCGTGGTGGGGTGCTCGACGTTGTACTTCATCAGGTCGACGAGGTTGGTCCCGCCGCCGAGGAACTTGGCTCCGCGCGCGGAGATACCGTGGAGGGCGTCTTCGGGAGCGGTGGCGCGCTGGTATTCGAATGGGATCATGCGGAGGCTCCTCTGTGGGCGGCGCGGACGGCGGCGACGATGTTGGGATAGGCTCCGCAGCGGCAGAGATTGCCGCTCATGCGCTCGCGGATCTCGTCGTCGGTGAGTTCGGGATGGCTGGTGCGGCCCGACTCCCAGGAGACGACGCTAAGGGTATTGTGCTTCTGCTCTTCGAGGAGGGCGACGGCGGAGCAGATCTGGCCGGGGGTGCAGTAGCCGCACTGGAAGCCATCGTGTTCGAGGAAGGCGGCCTGCATGGGGTGGAGGTTGTCGCCCTGGGCGAGGCCTTCGATGGTGGTGACTTCGGCTCCATTGGCGGCGGCGGCGAGGGTGAGGCAGGAGTTGACGCGGCGACCGTCGACCAGGACGGTGCAGGCTCCGCACTGGCCGTGGTCGCAGCCCTTCTTGGTGCCAGTGAGGTCGAGGTATTCGCGGAGGGCGTCGAGCAGCGAGGTGCGGGTGTCGAGCGAGAGGGACTTCGAGTCACCATTGATTTTTAGCGTGAGGTCGATCCTCTTCGGCGCGGAAGTGGAGGCGGCGCGAGCCTGTTCGGCGGCGGAGAGATGGGGGATGCCGGAGGCTACGCCTGCGCCGAGGATGCCGGCGGTTTTGACGAAGGTCCGGCGGGAGAGTTCTGTGTCGGACAGGGTGCTGGAGGAGGCAGGTTGTTCAGAGGATGGACTGTCGAGTTCTTGCTCGACTTCAGATTCAGATTCAGATTCAGTTTCAGTGCCGGGAGGAAAACTCATGCAGAACCTCTAGTGGTTGGTGTTTGCGCGGAGCTAGGCCGTGCGATTGAACCTGCGGGGCAACACACAAACTAGACGTGCGTTTGACGCAAAAAGATGTCTCCGCGCGGTTTCGGCTCACCGGTCCGCGAGGATAGCGTCCAACCGGCAGGAAATTTTGCTAAAAGGGCATAAATGCCTTAGAATCAGAATTGGCGCAATTTCTCAGATGTGCGCAGGACGGAAGCGGAAGTCAAATTTTGAAGAGGTAACGAAACCTATGGCGAAGCGTCGTGGAAATCCGAACTGGGGCAAGCCGGAGCCGATTGGGCCGGTTGTCCCGACGGTAACATCGTTCGAGCAAGTGGTGAAGGAGTTCAAGCTTACCCCCGACCAGTACATCCGATCGACCAGATTGCGGGAGTGGGCTCGAAGAAACAAGAATTCGAAGTATATTCCCGAGGCGCTGCTGGAGGCGTGGGGATTCGAGATCGAGTCAACGCTGTAGATCTATTCCCGTACAGGAAAGGCCGCCCTCCGAGGCGGCTTTTTTCTTGTGGCGACAGACGTTTTTGCGACCGACGTAAGATGGGA
Source organism: Edaphobacter sp. (assembly GCA_965277335.1). Taxonomy (GTDB): domain Bacteria; phylum Acidobacteriota; class Terriglobia; order Terriglobales; family Acidobacteriaceae; genus Edaphobacter. The sequence goes on from CBDICJ010000005.1 coordinate 218,055, forward strand.
TGCGTCGAAAGAGGTGCAGGTGGAAGGCGGAGCTATGTTTGCTGACGTGCTTGAGGCGGTCGCGGAGATCAAGGCCGGACGGATGGTGGTGGTGGTCGACGATGAAGATCGCGAGAACGAAGGCGACCTGACGCTGGCGGCGGAGTTCGTGACGCCGGAGGCGATTAATTTCATGGCGAAGCACGGCCGGGGGTTGATCTGCCTGACATTGACGGAAGAGCGCGCGGATTATCTGCGGCTGGGGCCGATGACGCAGGAGAATACGTCTCGTTTCGGCACGGCGTTTACCGAAAGCATCGAGGCGCGCGAGGGAGTGACGACGGGGATCTCGGCGGCGGACCGGGCGCACACGATCAAAGTCGCCATCGATCCGCATTCGACCTCGCACGATCTGGCGCGGCCCGGGCATGTGTTTCCACTCAGGGCGCGCAAGGGCGGAGTGCTGGTGCGGGCGGGGCAGACGGAGGCTTCGGTCGACCTCGCGCGGATGGCCGAACTGGTGACCGCCGGGGTGATCTGCGAGATCATGAACGACGACGGAACCATGGCGCGGGTGCCGGACCTGGTAAAGTTCTGCGAGCAGCACAGACTGAAGATGGTGACGGTGGCGGATTTGATCCGGTACCGGTTACAAAATGAGCGGTACATCCATCGCGTGGCGGAGTCGTTGATGCCCACGGCGCATGGCGAGTTTCGCATGATCGCGTACGAGAGCGAGGTGGAGGGCGGAGAGTCGCATGTGGCGCTGGTGTTCGGCGACGTGACGGGCGAGGAGCCGGTGCCGGTGCGGGTGCATACTCATTGCCTTGCGGGCGATGTGTTTTCGACGACGCTGTGCGACTGCCGGGCGGTGGTGGAGAGTTCGCTGCGGATGATTGCGAAGGCAGGCAGGGGAGCGCTGGTGTATCTGCATAACGGAACCGCGGGGTTTGGGGTGGACAAGGCAGTCACGCCGGCGCGGGTGGTGTTTCACCGGGAGCAGCGGTCGCGCGAAGGAAGCGACGATCGGGCGCATCGGACGCTGCGGCAGGTCGGGCTGGGGGGGCAGATTCTGTCCGATCTGGGGATTCACAAGATCCGGCTGCTGACCAATACACCGACCCATGTGCCTGCGCTGCAGGGGTTCGGAATTGAGATCGTAGAGCAGGTTTCGGTGTCGATCGGCGCAGCTCGGCGGTAGTTGTTTTCAGGCTGCGGCGAAGACGCCGGGCGTGTGCCGCATAAAAAATGTCAGGTTCTCAGACGTTTCAGAGACAGAAGGCTGCGCTCACTTGCGTATGGCTTTCTTGATGGGGCGGTTTCGCGCGACGAGCTTGGGCTTTTTCTTTCCTTTTTTGGCACCGGATGTGGTGGAGGGCTTGACGGCGGCGATGAGTTGATTGGCGATGGGGGAGCCGAGGCCGGTGCAGGCGTCCCAGCCGGGGCCGGCGGTGAAGCCGGTGGGGGCGCCGGAGTAGTTGGTGCCGGAGGTGATGTCGCGGAAGGCGGATTTGGCTTTGGCGGCGTAGATGGCGGGCTGGAGGAAGCCGGCGGATCTGCCGTTTTGCGCGTTGGCGAGGGCGATGAGGCCGGCCCAGAGAGGAGCTACGGCGCTGGTCCCGCCGATGACCAGAGTTTGCCCGTCGACCCGGATGGTGTAGCCGGTGGCGGGGTCGGCGTTGCCGGAGACGTCGGGTACGCCGCGGCCGCCTGCGCTTTGCGCCGGAGCAGGAACGTTGGCGTTGGCCTGCCAGGAGGGTAACGGGAAGACGTTGCTGACGCCTCCGCCGGTTGCTCCTTCGCTGCCGACGAGCTCGTTCCAGACGACCTCGGAGGTGATGGAGGAGCCGCTGCCTTCCAGCCTGGTGCCGCCGCAGGCGAGGACGTGGGGACTGGAGGCGGGAAAGTCGACGTGGTTGGCGCCGTCGGTGAGGCCGTCGGTGGAGCCCGAGTCTCCGGCGGCTACGGTGATGGTGATGCCGAGGGCGGCGGCGGATTGGCAGGCGGCGTCGAGGGCGTTGAGGGACTGGGTGGTCCAGGAGGATTCGGGGCCGCCCCAACTGATGGAGAGGACGCTGGGAGTGTTGGCGGTATCGTGAACCGCGGTGGAGATGGCGTCGACGAAGCCCTGGTCGGTGTTGGGGGCGAAGTAGACGACGATCTTGGCTCCGGGAGCGACGGCGCCGGCAACTTCGATGTCGAGCATGACTTCGCCGTCGGCGCTATTCGCGGTGCTGGGGCTGTTCTTGCCTCCGTCGACGGAGACGGAGGTGACGGCAGGGGCTTTCTGGCCGAGAGTTTGGAAGTAGGCGGTGAGGTCGGCGGTCTTATAGCCGCCGCCTAGTTCGATGATGCCGATGGTCTGGCCGGCGGCGGAGGCTCCGGCTGGGAACTGGTAGAGAGCTGCGACCTGAACGGGCGTATAGGAGGTGCTTGCGGCGAGGAAGTGGGGCCGAGCGACACCGCCGGCCTGGGCGGCACGGGCGGCGCGATCGCCTGACTGACCGGCGACGCGAAAGTGGGCCTTGGCTTGGGGGCGGGTGTCGAGGCCGAGGACGGCTTCCACCAGGCCGATGAGCGGGTCGGGCAAGGTGATGCTTCCTGTGCGGACGCGGCAGGTGGCTCCGTCGTGAACTCCGTGGCTGAGAGTGACGCCGAAGGCCTTCTGCATGGCGTCGATGCTGCCGGTTAGTTGGATGGTGCGGCGAGCGGCGCTATTGGGGTCGGGCGTGATGGCGAGACCGAACTCTTTGGCAAAGAGTCGCACGAGTTTGACCGCGGCGGGGTCGGCCCCGTGCTGCCGGCGGAACTGGGCGCGGGTGAGGCGCTGCTTGCCGAGGCGGTTGGCGGGGGTGAGAGGCGTCTTGCGTTTGACGATGACTGAGACGGTAATTTTCTTGGCGGGCGATACTGGTTTCTGCTCGGTAGTTGCGGTAAATGGGGCTTTTTCGCTTCCGGGCAGAACGATGCGGGGCGAGGTGGCCAGGGAGATGACTTTGTTTTTCGGTGGCAAGGGCGGAGGTCCTCCGGGGTTGCTGGTGATCGGTGATGGACGGGATGCGCTCGAGAGCCTGACGATCGATCACTCATAGTATGCCAGTCTGGATGCAAGTCTGGGTGAGAGGAAAACGATAGAGCAGAAGCGGGAGGATATTCCCAAAGACGAAATACCGGGAGCTATTGGGAATCGCTGGTGCTCAAATGGGAATCGCTGATGCTCAAAAGAACAAAGACTTACCACAGATAAGAAGGAAACAAGGATCAGTACGGATGGGAATGGGCTGATGCTCGAACGGAGGAAGGAATTTTGAGGGCCAGCGCGTGATCTGACAGAGAAGATCATCGGCGTCTTCTGCAATCCCAATCCGCATGGATCCCTCTTTCCTTTTTATCCGTGGTTGGCCTTCAGGGGCGGGCGATCGCAAGACCGCAAAGGAGATGCACGAACGCTCCTAGCGATGCGCCGATCATCATTTTCCGCTCCTTCTTGCCTACCGCGATGACGACATCCACGATTTGAATCGCTGCGGCGGTAAAGAGGACCCACGCGACGGCCGGTCCTCCCGGCCAAAATGGCAGGATTCCGGCTGCCAGTCCGAAGGGAATGGCGCGCGCCGCATACATACGGACATAGAATACTTCTCCGGGCACAACGCGACTCGAGCCAGAGAGTGATGCCGGGCGGATAAGGGCAATGACTGCCGCCAACGCGGATGCGAGAGAAACCAGGAAATTCAGCCCAAGAAGGATGGTTGGCACGGTGGGGATTCTCCTCCGAGAATAGAACCGAAATTGTGAGCAGCGGAAGTCGCTGAACCGCAGATCCCTCCACTCTCACGTTCGACTTCGCTCAGGGTCCGCCGGGATGACGTACTTCTATTGCGAACCTAAGATTCAGGACACTAGACAGGTTTTTAGCGTTGGGAGGAGAGGCCGGTGAGGGGGACTTCCGGGGTGGTGGTTGGGGAGGCGCGTTTGCGCTTCTTGACGGGCGGAGCGGCGTTGGGTGGGCGCTGCTTGCCGTTTCCGGTGCGGCGCTTGCCGTTCTTCTCGATCACGGCGCGCATCCAGTAGTTGCCTTCGGCGTCGGCTTCGATGCCGTGGACCTCGCGCTCGAAGCCGGGGAAGCGCTTGCCGAACTCTTCCATGGCGAGGATGAGTTTGATGACTGGGCTTTCGGTGCTGCCGAGGCGTTCGCCGGGCATGGACATGGGGATGCCGGGGGGATAGGGGACGAGCATGACGGCGGCGATGCGGCCGGCCATTTCGTTGAAGCGGATCTTTTCGGTCTCGTGGCGGAGAAGCTTCTGGTAGGTCTGGGCGGGGGTGAGGACGGGGTCGAAGTCTTCGTCGCAGGCGTCGTTGACCAGACCGGAGAGATTGAGCTGCACCATCGCTGCGTGCATCTCGTCGGAGAGCTCCTTGAGGGTGACGTTGCGATAGCGATGCGGGTAGCGGGAGACGAGCTCGGGGAGGGCTTCTTCGAGCGGAGCTTCGCTGTCGTAGAGGCGCTTGAATTCGAAGAGGTTTTCGAGCAGCGCGCCCCACTTGCCCTTGGAGGTGCCGACGGAGAAGAGGACGAGGACGGTGTAGTCGCCGGTGCGGGCGATCTCGACGCGGCGGCCGTCGAGGAATTCGGTGATGATGGCGGCGGGAATGCCCCAGTCGCTGACGATGCCATGCGCGTTGACGCCGGGGGTGAGAATGGTGACCTTGGTGGGGTCGAGCATGCAGTAGCCGTCGGCGATGTCCTCGTCCTGGTAGCCGTGCCAGTCTTCGCCGGCTTTGAGGGTCCAGGCGCTGGAGCGGTTGGTGAGCAGGCCGTCGGCGGCTTCTTCGAGGAGATAGGTCTTGGCATCGAGCGGATCGAAGACGTACTCGGGTTGATAGAGGCGGAAGAACCAGCCCTGCTCGGCCTCGCGGAGACGGTGGCCGATCGACGACATAGCCTTGCGAAAGCTGATGGCGTCCTGCAGGGTCTCGGACATGAGGGTGGGGCCGGCGGGCTCGTCCATCATGGCGGCGGCTACGTCGAGCGATGCGATGAGCGGATAGAAGGGCGAGGTGGTCCCGTGCATCATGAACGACTCATTGAACTGATCGAAGTCGAGATTGGCGCGGGGGCTCAGCTTGACGTGGATCATGGAGCCCATGGAAAACGCCGCGAGCATCTTGTGGGTCGATTGCACGGCGAAGATGGTGGGGCGGTCGGGCATGTCGTCGGGCACGCCCATGGCGAAGCGGCCCTGGTAGATCTCGTGAAACTTGGCGTAGGCGTACCAGGCTTCGTCGAAGTGGATGCGGGGAACGGATTTGGAGAGTTCGGTGACGACGCGGTTGACGTCGTAACAGAGGCCGTCGTAGGTGGAGTTAGTGACGACGGCGTAGGTGGGGTTCTGGTTGGCGACGCCGGTGGTGAGGGGGCTCTTGTCGATGATGCCGCGGATAAACTCGGGGGCGAAGCGCTTGAGGGGGACGAGGCCGATCATGCCGTAGCCGTTGCGGGTGGGCTTCATGTAGACGGGGCGCGCGCCGGTGACGGTGAGGGAGTGGCAGATGGATTTGTGGCAGTTGGCGTCGGCGAGGACGATGTCGTCTTGGGCGATGACGCCGTGGCCGACGATCTGGTTGGAGGTGCTGGAGCCGCCGAGGACGTAGAAGGTCCAGTCGGCGCCGAAGATGCGGGCGGCGTTGCGTTCGGATTCTCCGGGAGGCCCGAGGTGATCGAGCCAGGAGCCGAGCGGCGAGGTGGAGATGCCGAGGTCCGAGCGCATGATGTTTTCGCCGAAGAACTTGTGGAACTCCATGCCGATGGGGTGCTTGAGGAATGCGACGCCGCCCATGTGGCCGGGAGCGTCCCAGGAGTAGGCGCCCTGGTCGTTGTATTTTTTCAACTCGCGGAAGTAGGGCGGGAGGAGCTGCTCGTGGTAGCGTTCGACGGCGAAGTCGACGCGGTTGGCGATGAAAGCGGGGGTGTCGCCGAAGAGGTGGATGTACTCGTGGACCTGCTTGACGACCTCGAGGGGGAGTTCGGAGACGAGGGTGCGATCGGCGATGAGGAAGATGGGAATTTTTTTGTTGCGGCGGCGTACGGCGCGCAGGATCTCGAGCGCGGCTCCTTCGGCGAACTGGTTCTCGCCCTCGAGGTCCCAGTCGAGCAGGATGGCGCTGTAGGAGGGGTCGGAGGTGACGAGCGACAGACCGTCCTCCGGGGTGGAGGTGCGGACTACCTCGTACCCCTCTTCCCCGATGGCGTCGACGAGGCGCTCCATGGCGCGATCCGAGACCGAATCCGTGCCGCCTACTTCACTGGCAATCAATAAGACCCAACGACCTTCGCTCATACACCTCTCACAACTTCTTTTTATTCCTACTCGATGGTACAGGGAAGTTTTGTGGGAGGTTTCGGGAGTGTGAATGGCGGCGTGGCCCACGGAGAACACTTGCCACCGACGGAACCTGCTCCCGTGGCCCGCGTACTCTAAAGTGCAGATGCACCTTCGTAACGTCATTCTTGAGAAGTGAGAGGCCTGGGTGCGGAAAGAAATTCCAGCACGGCGTACCTGGGAACGGGAACGGCTCATGCTGTTAGACTCGCCCGCGTCCCACGATGACAGCTTCCGGCGCGCCCTGCAGATTGCACTCGTGTTTGCGCTGGTGAAGTTGGCCATCCAGGTTGCTGCCAATCTGGTTGCACAGCACCTTGGGTATGGCTATGAACGCGACGAGCTCTACTACCTGATCTGCGGACGCTTTCTCGACTGGGGTTACGTCGATCAGCCCCCGCTTGTCGCCTTGCAGGCACGAGTTGCGACGGCGGTATTTGGAACTTCGCTGGTCGAGGTCCGCATGTTCTCCGCAATGGCGGGAGCAGTCAAAGTCTTGCTCACGGGCCTTCTCGCATGGACGTTGGGCGGCAGGCGGACGGCCCAGGCACTTGCCATGATCGCCGTGCTCGTCGCACCCGAATACCTCGGCATCGACGGTTATCTTTCGATGAATTCCGTTGAGCCGGTCTTGTGGATGGGTTGCTTGTTGCCGATAATCCTGGTCGCTCGGGATGAGCGCTGGTGGCTTGCCGCGGGCGTGCTGGGCGGTATAGGCATCCAGAATAAACATTCGACCGCATTCTTTTTGGCGGCGCTGCTGGTTGGGTTAGCGGCCACGCAGCAGCGGCGTATGCTGTTCAGTCGCTGGTTTGCCGCTGCGACGGCGCTGGTTTTCCTTATCTCCTTGCCGAACCTGATATGGGAAGCGCAGCACCATTGGGCCACGCTCGTGTTGCTCAATAACATCGCGCACAGCGGCAAAAATGTAGTCTATGGTCCCATAGCTTTCCTGCATCACCAGATACAGATGATGCACCCGCTAACGATCCTGATGTGGGTTCCTGGGCTGGCGTGGCTACTGTTCGCAGCGGGGGGAAAGAGATGGCGTTTCCTTGGGATTACTTATCTGGCGTTTCTGCTAGCGATGATGTTTCTGCACTCCAAAGACTACTATGTCGCTCCGATCTATCCCGTGCTCTTTGCCGCGGGCGGCCTCGTCTGGGAATCGTGGAGCCGGAGCCGGCGCTGGCTGGCATACACCTACTCCGCAATCCTCCTCGCAACTGGCGCACTCCTCGCTCCGATGTCGTTGCCGGTCCTTCCTCCGAACGATTTCGTTCGTTACATGCGCCTGCTGCACTTCAAGCCGTCCAGTACAGAGGACCTTGCCATGGGGCCGCTTCCATCTTTTACCGCCGACATGTTCGGTTGGCCGGAACTTACTGCGGAGGTAGCGCGTGTCTATGACGCACTGCCTCCAGGAGACCGGGAGAAGGCTGGCATATTCTGTCAGAACTACGGCGAAGCCAGCGCGATCAATTATCTTGGTGCACGATATCGTCTGCCTTTTGCAATAAGCGGCCATCAGAACTATTACTTTTGGGGACCTCGCGGTTACACGGGTGAAGTGATCATCGCAGTCGGGAAGCCAGAAGCGGAGTTGAAGGAGATGTTTTTCTCGGTGGAGCCGGTGGGAGTCGTGAACCATCCCTATGCCATGCCGTTCGAGCATGGGACAATTTATCTTTGCCGCGGGGCGAAGGCCCCCCTACGTGCCATATGGCCGCAGCAAAAGCTTTGGATGTAGAAGTCGCAATCGAACCAAAACATGGGGGCGATGGATGCAGATTTTTGAGCAGAATCAGAAATAGCGGGTGAGGTCGGCGAAGGCGGCTAGTTCGAGAAGCTGCTGGCCGGCTGGAGGCTGATTGACGATCTCGTGCTCGAGAACCCAGGTGAAGTCGTGGGGGATGAAGATGGCATTGAGGCCGGCGCTTAGAGCGGGATTTACGTCGGAGCGGGGGCTGTTGCCGATCATCCAGGTATTGCAGGAGTCGCAGGCGTAACGAGCGGCGAGCGCGGTATAGGCGGCGGTGTGTTTTTCGGCGAGGACCTCTACCGCGGCGAAGCAGGGCGCAAGGCCGGAGCGCTGGAGCTTATCGGTTTGTTCGAGGGTATCGCCTTTGGTGACCAGGATCAGACGATGTCGAGTGGCGAGGTCGGCGAGCGTGGAGCCGACGTTGGGGAGGAGTTCAATCTCCTGGTCGGCGATGGATTGGGCGAAGCTTTCGATGCGGCGATGCTTTTCGCCGGTGGCGGGAGCGTCGGAGAGCTGTTCGAAGCAGGTGATGAGAGAGCGGCGGAAGCTGTGCAGACCGTAGCCGTGGGCGAGGACGGTGTTGTGCTCGACGCGGTTGAGATGCTCGCGAACTTCGTCTGGAGTATGGATGCGGTGATCGAGATAGGAGATGAAGCTGGAGATGGCGCGCTCGAAGTAGATGTTGTTTTCCCAGAGAGTATTGTCGGCATCGATGAGGAGGGTCTGGTTTGCGGGGCGGCGAGTTGGCTGGGCTGGAACAGTCACGAGAGTGATTATATGGGTGGAGGGCGAGGAGATCCGTGACTGCGGGTTTGCATGGAGGCGCGGATTGAGAGCTCGGCGCTGTGCTTCGAACGAGTGATGGATGGCAAGCTTCCGCCGATATAGGTTACCGAATGTGGAACCCGTTCGCGGTAGATCGGCTGACGTTGCGAAGGGCCAGTATGATGAAGGCGCGAAAGGCTTTTGTGCGTGAACGGCAAGGTTGAATTGACTTTGGCAGCAGGTAAAGCGGAAGCATGATGCCTGAAGCGGGCCAGAGGTTCGGGCCGTACGAGATCCTGGGCAGGCTGGGCAGCGGCGGCATGGGCCTTGTCTTCCGGGCCTGGGATGAGCGTCTGCACCGCGAGGTTGCGCTGAAGCTGCTGCACGACAGCTATAGCATGCCGGGGATGCGGGAGCGGTTTTACCTGGAGGCGCGAGCGGCCTCGGGATTGAACCATCCCAATATCTGCACCATCTTCGATATCGGCGAGCAGGACGGCGAACCATACCTGGTGATGGAGCTGCTGGAAGGCGAAACGCTGAAGCATCGGATTGCGCGCGGCGCGTTGCCGGTCGAGGAGATCGTCTGCTGCGCGGAGGAGATTGCCGCAGCGCTCTCGGCGGCGCATGCGAAGGGGATTGTGCATCGCGACATCAAGCCCGAGAATATCTTTCTGGTGGCGATGGCGAACGGAAAGGGCCAGGCGAAGGTGCTGGACTTCGGGCTGGCAAAGATTGAGCTGGAGGCGAGCGGAGGGTGGGGGTCGCGCAGGCTGGATCTGACGTTGGCGGGAGGGACGGTAGGGACGCTGGCGTATATGTCGCCGGAGCAGGCGCGGGGCGAGTCGCTGGATGGGCGATCGGACTTGTTTTCGCTGGGCGCGGTGATGTATGAGATGGCGACGCGGCGGCCGGCTTTCCGAGGAGCGACGAGCGCTCTGATGTTCGGGCAGCTCTTCGATCACGATCCTGAGCCGGTCCGGGAGTGGAATCATTCCGCACCGCGTGAGTTGGAGAGAGTGATCCTGAAGCTGCTGGCGAAGGATCGCAACGCGCGCTTTCAGACAGCGGAAGAGTTGCGCGAGGCGCTGGCGAAGATCCACGCGAAGACGGGCCGGGGGTGGTTGCAGCGAGGGATGGCTTCGGCGGTTCCGCTGGTGCGCGTGGAAGACCCGGTCGCACGCCGGAGGAGCATCAAGCAGAAGCCGGGAGCTGTTCATGACGAGCACGGGAGCTCATCGGGAGAGATCGCAGCGGAGGGCGAAAGGGAACTGGCAGGGGACGCCGGGGCAGCTTCGGCGGGTTCCAGCGTGGACAACCTCTCGGTGCGGCCGAGGCGCATGCTGGAGGGAGCGCCTGCTGAGGTGGAGCGAAACGCGCCCCACCCGGTAAGCGAGAGCGAATGGCGGGAGGATGCGCCGGGAGGCCAGGCGAGGAATGGCTCCGGGGCGGCGGTTCCCAGCGGCGTTGCTGCCGGTGCGGACGAGGAGGCGCTGCAGCGAAGGCTTAGAGACGGAGGCTTGGCGGTAAGCGATACGGGGCGCAAACAGCGAGACTTGGAGCAGCCGCGATCGGGAGCGATGCAGTTCGAAGGTGGGCTGGAGCTTGCACAGGCCGCGGCTGCGACTTCGGCTGAAACTTCGGAAGATACCAGGGAAGCGGGCGAGCGCAGGGGGTCGAAGACCGCGGCGATATGGGTGCGGAGGTCCGCTGGGGCGGCGCTGGCGATGATGGCAGTCGCTGGATTTCTTCTTCTGATGCGAAGCGGGGTGTTGCGGCCGATGGTGCTGCGGCCGAAGGAGCGATTGCTGCTGACGGTGATCGAGAACAAGACCTCCGACGAGACGCTCGACAATACGATTATGCAGGGGTTGGAGATCGCTTTGCGGCAATCGAGCTCGCTGAGCGTACAGGGAGGTGGGGCGTATGCAGCGGGGCTGCGGCAGTTGCAGGAGGAGGGAGGAGGCGCGGCGGCAGCGATCTCCGGTCAAAGCGTGGCGCAGCGGGTTGGCGCGAAGGCTTATGTTTACGGACAGATCACGGGTTCGAAGCCGTACAGGATCAGCATCGACGTGCTGAAGGCGGACACGAATGACAAAGTTGCGAGCCTCGCGGAGCAGGCGGCGAGCCGGGAAGAGATTCCGGCGGCAATCGGCCGGCTGGCGCAGAAGCTGCGCGGCGAAGTGAGCGAGGACGGCAAGGTTGAATTACGACGAAGCGTTGCATTCAACCAGGATGCGACGGCCAATCTGGACGCGCTGCATGCCTTTGCGACCGGCCAGACGGCCATGCTGAGCGGCCGGACGGAGGATGCGCTGCAGGCATACCAATTGGCGGCGACGCTCGATCCGAGTTTCGTTCAGGCGCAGATGCAAATGGCGTGGGTGTATCGCGCGGAGAAGGCGGAGGTGGCGTCGAGCCACGCGGCGGAGCTGGCGAAGCTAGCCGCGACGAAAGCGAGTGACAAGATGAAGCTGCTGGCGCAGTTCTGTTATCAGATGAATTTTGCCGGGGACAAGAGCAGCGCGGCAGCGACGATTCGAGCCTTTGGGGTGAAGTATCCGCGCGACGCAGATGGGAGCAAGGGGCTGGCCCGGGTGCTGCTGGCAGAGGGATCTCTTCCGGAATCTCTGGCGGCCGCGCAACGGGGGTATGGAGAAGATCCGTTCGATCCGGAGACCTACGATGTGGCGGAGGAGGCCTTGCTGGGATTGGATCGGTACGACAGTGTGCTGCAGCTCGTCGCGCAGGCGAAGCGCAAGGGTGTTTTGGCTGACGGAGGCGCTCTGGCCGCGGCCTACCTGGGTGGACGAGACGGGGTGCTGGCGGAACAGGGGAGCGGTGCTGCGGCGTTTGCTGCAAGAAGCGAGGCGCCGCATCGGATTGCGGTGAGCTACGCGAAGCTGGAGAGCTATGGGCGATATCTGGACAGCACGGGGAGGCTGGGCGCGGGGTTGGAGATGTGGAGGCTGGCGGCTAGAGCAGAACGGACGCCGGAGCTTTCGTCCGCGGCTGGGTCGATGCTGGCGCAGGCGGCGCTGGATCGCGCTCTGGTGGAGAGCTGCACGGTGGCCCTGGCCCTGGTGGAGCAGTTGAGAGAGATGCAGAAGGGGCCCGCTGCAAGCTTTGATACGGCAATGGCAGCGGCCCTTTGCGGCGACCAGACCTATGCGCAGAAGACCATTACGGCGATGCAGCATGAATTTCCCAAGAACACTGCGATGATGCGGGAGTATGTGCCGGAGCTGCGGGCGGCGGCGGCGATTGGAGTGAATGAGCCGGGGAGGGCGCTGCAAGGGATGACTGCGGGAGAGCGGGATGATCGGACAGTGATGCTGCCGTATCTGCGCGGGTTGGCTTCGGCGGCGCTGGGCCAGACGACGCTTGCCAGGAGCGATTTCGAAGCTGTGCTGGGCCGCAGAGGGGCGGCGTGGGGGCTGGGCGGAACGCTTTCTCCGATGGCGGAGATCGGCGTGGCACGTACCTATGCGGCGGAGAGGGATAAGATGGCCAGCGCGGAGGCGTATCGCAGGTTTCTGGTGACCTGGGAGGCGGCCGACCGGCGCCAGCCGCTGATGAAAGAGGGTTTGGCGAGGAGCAGGTAAGACCTCTGTGCCGAATGAGTCTCGGAACCGGAGTTTGGCTCGGCAGAAACGGAAGGCAAAAACTACAATCTGGCTGTGCTTCCTCTTCTCCACAAACGCATTCTGATTACGCGAACACGAACTCAGGCCTCCGACCTTGCCGCTCAGTTGGAGAGCCTCGGCGCAACCTGCGTTGTGATCCCTGCGATTGAGATCATTCCTCCATCTTCCTTCGATTCTCTCGATGACGCTGTGACGCGGCTCGAAAGTTTCGACTGGCTTCTGTTCACCAGTGTCAATGCCGTCGAGGCTTGGGTCGAGCGGCTGAGCGTCAGGGGGGTGCGTGGTCCCGGACTGCGTCTCCCGCGAATCGCCGTGATCGGCCCGGCTACGGCGCGCGCCGTGCAGGCTGCCGGATTTACCGTCGATCTGATCCCGGGGGCTTACGTCGCGGAATCTTTGAGCGCGGCTTTGATCCCTTACGCCTTGGGAGCGGGAATGCTTTTGATTCGCGCTGCCGAGGCGCGCGACCATCTTCCCGAAGCGCTTACGGCGGCAGGAGCCCGCGTGACCATTGCGGAGGCATATCGGAACCGGATGCCCTCTGAATCCATACCGATGCTCCAGCACGTCTTCTCCGCGCCTGCGCTTTCCCCCGAGGCGATCACGTTTACAAGCGCCTCCACGGTTCGCAATCTTGTCTCCCTGCTGGAAGCCGCCAAGGTCGTTTTGCCTTCGGGGATCGTCCTGGCTTCCATTGGGCCGATTACCAGCCAGGCACTGCGCGATGCCGGACTTGAGCCGGATGTTGAAGCTTTGACTGCCACGATTCCCGCGCTGGTCGAATGCTTGATCGCCGGATTGCGGATTGCCGGAGTGCGGAGGACGTGACCCCCTCCCCCTGAATTGCGCAAATTCTTCGAAGCAGACCAGTTAGGGTTGGACTTGCGGTGCGGCAGGGGTGAGGTGAGGAGATCGGAGGGCTGCCGGACTGTGGTTTTGCTGGTGCTTAGAGTGATTCGTTTGTCAATTTTTCGCAGGAAGAGATAGGCCGGGCAGGCCTGTGCGGCTGCTATATGGCGTCTGAACCATGGCGCGAACAAAAGGCTAAAAGACGAAATGCGGGGATCTCTCCACTTGCCGTGCGATAAAACCACACGGCTTACCACCCCAACGAGCAAAAGCGCTCGCCGGGGACCCCGGTGGCTCCGGTCGAGATGACGATTTGTTGGTTGGTGGAAGAGAGACGGTCTCGCTGCTCCGCCCCAACGAGCAAGTGCGCTCGTCGGGGACCCCGGTTCGCTCGAGGCCCACATCTCAAAATCGAGATATGGGGCAACCGGCACCCGGCGAAATGCGCTTGCGGTCACAACCTATCACGGGAGCGAGGACTCCTACGGGGAAGAGGAGAGGCGATGACCACTGTGAAGAAGAGTGCGGCGAAGAGGCCGGCGAAGTCGATGCCGGCCGAGGGGAAGGATCCGACGGGCGGACTGACGGCGGCGGGGAGGAGATTCTTCAAGCAGAAGGAGGGATCGAACCTGAAGCCGGGGGTAAGAGGGGCGGCGGATACTCCGGAGAAGATGAAGCGGAAGGGGTCGTTTTTGACGCGGAGCTTTACGCATCCGCGCGGGCCGATGGTCAAGGACGGAGAGCCGACGCGGCTGGCGTTGAGCGCGCATGCCTGGGGAGAGCCGGTGCCGAAGACGGAGGCGGAGGCGAAGAAGCTGGCGGAGAAGGGGAGAAAGCTGCTGGAGAAATATCATGCCGCGCAGGAGAAGGCGGGAAAGTCGCAGGGGTGACGGCGAGTGCCGCTGGGCGAGTTATTGAGCGTTCGTCTGGCGGGTCATTTGGGCGGCTTGGGCAAGAGTGAGGTTCTGGGGGACGATGTGGATCTTTGTGCGGGTCACTTCCTGATCCTGGGCGAGGCTCTTCAGCAGGAGGATTTTACCTGTGATGTGGACGGAGATGCGATCGCTCTTCCAGATGTTCGCGTCGATTTGTTTGCGGTCGAGGCTGAAGTGGCCCCCCTGGTCGATGTGGCCGAGCATGCCGAAGCCGAACTCGACGGGGTGGATGATGGTGGCCTGGAGAGTGCAGAGCCGGATTTTGGAGTTCGATCCATTGGGCTCACGAGATGGCGCCGGCGGCTGCTTGAGCGAGACCGTGCCGGCCATCTCGTGGGCGACGCGCTCCTGGTAGGAAGACGGTTGGAAGGCGGGATTGGGCTGGAAGGCGAAGCGAGTGCAGCCGTTGACTTCTCCGTCGGGAGTGATGAGAAAGGCTCGGGCAATGAGTTGCAGGAGCTGGGTGGCGCGAGCTTCGTCGTCCTTGTGGGCCTGGTTGCTTCTGCGGAAGTCGTCGGGGTTGGCGACAAGGTTGTCGATGCGGCGCTGCTCGGCCTGGGTTTGGTCGGGCGTCAGGGGCTGGCTGTCGATGGCGATCAGGCGGCGGAGGGGGCCGTCGGTGATCTCGACCACGTTCTCTCTCCAGAGATGGCCGCCGGTGCGCGTCGAATGCTCTTCAGAGGTGTAGGCGAAGTGCTGGAGGTCCTGCCGGGCGGCGACCTCATTGGCTGCCATTTTGGCGACCAGGCCGGAGTCCTGCGGCCATGCGGTGGCGGCGAGCAGGAAGAGAGCGGCGGCGCCTCCGGTTCGGCGAAGGTGTTTGGGGGTGGCTGGATCGCGCGCGGCGGGGATGGTGGAAGAGACGGCTGAGTTCATCTGTCATCAGTATGTCTTAGTTAAGGTTAAACAAGCCTGAAGGGCTGGGTGGCTGGTGACTGTGGAACTGTGGATTCAAACTGACCCGCTACCCGAAATCCGAAGCAAATCCAGGGATCTCTCCGCTTCGCGACGGACGATGAGACCGTCCGTCGCTTACCATCCCAGCGAGCAAGTGCGCTCGCCGGGGACCCCGGTCACTCCGGTCGAGAGGACGGCTTACTTGCAGCAGCTACAAATTTTCCCTGGCCGAAGGTATGAGGGAAAGATTTTTACCATGGTAACGATGCGGCGACGCGACTACCGGATTGCGGTGGTTGGAGTCAAAGGTGCAGAGGCGAGTTATTCTGTCTGGATGCGGGTTCGCGTGCTTTATTTCGGCGTGCTGAAGGAGCTGGTTGGGCGCGAGAGCCGCGTGATGGAGGTGGCGGAGGGCCTTTCGGTGGCGGCGCTGGTGGAGGCGCATCGTGCACAGGGGAGGCAGGAGAAGGCTGCGGTTTGGAGTTCGGTGGCGGTGGCCGTGAACCAGGAGTATGCCCGGGGCGGCGATGTGCTGCGGGATGGAGACGAGGTGGCGCTGTTGCCGCCGGTGAGCGGCGGGATGGGGATGTATGCGGATTGAGATTACGGACGAGGTGATTCCGGCGGCGGCGATTACGGCGGCGATGAGGGCCGGGGCGGATGGCGCGGTGTGCGTCTTCGACGGGATGGTGCGGGACAATACGCGCGGGCGCAAGACGCTGCACCTGGACTATGAGGCGTATCGGGAGATGGCGCTGGAGCAGATGTGGGGGCTGGCCGGCGAGGCGGTGACGAAGTTCGGCGTACGGGATGTGGCGTTGGTGCATCGGCTGGGACGGCTGGTGGTGGGCGAGACGAGCGTGCTGGTGGTGGTGGCTTCGGCGCATCGCGGGGCGGCGTTCGAGGCTTGCCGATGGCTGATCGATACGCTGAAGAAGACGGTGCCGATCTGGAAGAAAGAGCAGTTTGTGGATGGGGCGGTTTGGGCGGATGGGGAGGCGTTTCCGGAGGCTTTGGGATTGGGGGAGGAGAGCGATCGTCCTTCTTCACCCCAACGAGCAAGTACGCTCGTCGGGAACTCCGGTTCTCCACCCCAACGAGCAAGTACGCTCGTCGGGGACCCCGGTTCTTCACCCCAACGAGCAAAAGCGCTCGTCGGGGACCACGGTTCGGACGAGGCCCACATCTCAGAATCGAGATATGGGACACCCGGGGTTGGGACGGGTGGAGACATTGGGCTCAAAACGAGAGGTACGGGAGAGGCGGGCCCGAGGGGAATCGACCTGCTTGGGGAGGCCGCGGCTCGGGCGCGAGTGGGGGATGTGGAGGCGTTTCCGGAGGGTTTGGGAGTGGGGGAGGAGAGCGATCGTCCTTCTCCACCCCAACGAGCAAGTACGCTCGTCGGGGACCCCGGTTCGGGCGAGGCCCACATCCCGGAATCGAGATATGGGACACCCGGGGATAGGGCGCGGAAGGTGGAGGGTAGGGAGTGAGGTGGGGCAGCCTGGCTGGGCTGGTGTTAGCGATGCCGGGGATTTGGGCGCAGGCTCCGGTGGTGCGGAAGCCGCCGCCGGCGACGGGAGTGCAGGCTCCGCAGAGTGAGGACGATGTACAGGAGCCGCTGGCCGATGCGGGGCCGACGCAGACGATTCATGTGCAGACGCGGCTGGTGAACGTGGCGCTGAATGTGGAGGATGCCAAGGGCGCGCCGGTGGGCGGGTTGGGGCGGGACGACTTCGAGATTCTGGAGGATGGGAGGCCGCAGAAGATTGCCATCTTCGAGAAGGAGACGACGACGCCGCTGTCGATTGTGCTGGCGATCGATGCGAGCGAGAGCGTGCTGCGGGATGAGCGCCTGGAGAAGGAGGCGGCGAAGCACTTTGTGAATGCGCTGCTGCGAGACCAGGACGAGCTGGACCTGATGCAGTTCGCGGACGTGGTGCGGGAGATTGTGCCGTTTACGAATCAGAAGAGAGAGATTGAGCGCGGGCTGGGAGAGATTCAGCGAGGGGATGCTACGGCGCTGTACGATGCGATCTTTCTGGCGTCGCAGCGGCTGGGGGGGACCTCGGCGGCCAATGGACGGCGGCGGGTGGTGGTGTTGATTACAGATGGCACGGATACGGTGAAGGGGTCGAGGTATAGCCAGGCGCTGGAGCAGGCGCAGCGGGCGGGGGCGATGGTGTACTCGATCATTATTGTGCCGGTGTATGCGGATGCGGGAAGAGACGAGGGCGGGGAGCATGCGCTGATCCAGATGGCGGAGGATACGGGCGGGAAGTACTACTACGTGGTGGACCCGGAGGATCTGGAGCCGGCATTCCGGCACGTGTCGGAGGATCTGAGGACGCAGTATCTGCTGGGGTACTATGCGCCGAAGCGGGGGACCGATGCCTCGTACCGGAAGATCAAGGTGCGGATGGCGGATGCGGCGCTGAGGGGGAAGTATGATCTGCGGTATCGGGCGGGGTACTACGCGGATGGGAAGTAGCGGTGACGGTCGACCGTGGGTCTTTGCGGAGGAACGCGGAGGAAACCAAAACCTAACACCGATTTACACCGAGGGCACTGATTTTGGAACGTGTTCTCGTGAGTTGCCCTCATCCTCCGAGCTGCGTATCTTTTTGCTTGTCATTTCGCAGTTGGCGGAGGAATTCGCTGTCGTTTTTGCATCGGTGTCATCGGGGAGAATCGGTGTCAGGCGATTCCTTTGCGCACATTTGGCGGGGTGGGGGAGGGAACAGACATGAGAATGCAGCAGCCGTGCGCGGAAGCCTCGCTCATTTGCGCCTGCCCTCCGCACTGAGCGATACTAAGTCTTCCGCCTAACGGAAGATGGCGCCACAGAAGGGTACCGCTCAGAATGTCCACACCCGGAGCCGCCACGCAGAGCGTGGCCAGCAGCATCAAGCCCGCCACAGGAAAACTTGGCGTCATGATCCCCGGCATGGGAGCCGTCGCCACCACCCTCATCGCCGGCGTCGAAGCCGTTCGCCGCGGCTTCGCCAAACCCATCGGCTCCACCTCCCAGATGGGCACCATCCGGCTCGGCAAGCGCACCGACGCCCGCAGCCCCCTCATCAAGGAGTTCATCCCCATCGCCTCGCTCGACGACCTCGTCTTCACCGGCTGGGATATCTTCGGCGGCAACCTCTACGACGCGGCCAAGACCGCCCAGGTGCTCGACCGCGACCAGCTCGAGTCGATGCGTCCCTTTCTCGAATCCATCGAGCCCATGCCCGCCGCCTTCAACCAGCACTACGTCAAGCGCCTCGAAGGCAAAAAGACCAAAACCGGCAAGAACAAGTGCGACCTTGCCAACCAGATCCGCAACGACATCGCCGAGTTCAAAACCAAAACCGACCGCCAGGTCATGATCTGGTGCGGCTCCACCGAGATCTACCTGGAGCAGACCGCCGTCCACCAGACCCTCGCCGCCTTCGAAAAGGGTCTCGTGGACGACGACCCCGGCATCTCTCCCTCCATGCTCTACGCCTGGGCCGCCCTCAAGGAAGGCATTCCCTTCGCCAACGGCGCACCCAACCTAACCGTCGATATCCCTGCCCTGCAGGAGCTCTCCAAGAAGATGAACGCTCCCATATGCGGCAAGGACTTCAAGACAGGCCAGACCTTTATCAAGACCGTGCTCGCCCCCGCCTTCAAGGTTCGCAACATCGGCGTCTCGGGTTGGTACTCCACCAACATCTTGGGCAACCGCGACGGCGAGGTCCTCGACGACCCCGAGTCCTTCAAGACAAAAGAGGTCTCCAAGCTCGGCGTTCTGGAACATATCTTCCAGCCCGAACTCCACCCCGATCTTTATAAGGATCTCTACCACAAGGTCCGCATCAACTATTACCCACCACGTGGTGATAACAAAGAGGGTTGGGACAATATCGACATCTTCGGCTGGCTCGGCTACCCCATGCAGCTCAAGGTCGACTTCCTCTGCCGTGACTCCATTCTTGCCGCCCCCCTTGCCCTCGATCTGATCCTCTTTATGGACCTCGCCAGCCGCACCCCATCCCTGCGCGGCCTCGGCATTCAGGAGTGGCTTAGCTTCTACTTCAAGGACCCTGACAGCGCCCCCGGCGTCTACCCTGAACATGACCTCTTCATCCAAAATATGAAGCTTAAAAACACTCTCCGCCATATCATGGGCGAAGATCTCATCACCCACCTCGGCCTCGACTACTATGGCGAGTAGCCTTTGAAATCACACCGCGAGCGGGGATACAGACGATGAAGCGCTCCGGCACGGCCGACCTTCCGCTCCATGGTGGCCGCGTGCCTCCGTGGCTGGCCAATCGGATGACGGAACTTGGAACGGCCATCGCCGAACAAGTCATTCTGAACTACGGGCAGTCTGAGTTCCTTGCGCGATTGAGCGATCCGTTCTGGTTTCAGGCATACGGAGCTGTCATGGGCATGGACTGGCACTCCTCCGGAATTACCACCTCGGTGATGGGTGCACTAAAGCGGGGCATCAATCCGCGCTTCTCTGAGTTGGGCTTGATGGTCTGCGGCGGCCGTGGCCGGCACTCGGTTCGTACTCCGGACGAACTGCGCGCGTTCTCTTTGAAAGTTGGACTGAACGGGGATGCGCTGGCACGAATCAGCCGGCTCACAGCCCGTGTCGACAATAACGCCGTCGCGGATGGCTTTCAACTCTACCTGCATTCCTTCGTTATCACAAAGTCAGGGGAGTGGGCCGTAGTGCAGCAGGGGATGAATCCGGAAAATCATCTGGCGCGCCGCTATCACTGGCACTCCGCGACCGTGCGCGATTTTGTCTCTGATCCTCACGCTGCCATTCTCGGCAAGCCGCAGGGCGAGATTCTCAATCTGGTGGACGCTCGCGCGAAGAAAGCGCAGAACGCATTGCTCACGATTGCGAAGGAACCGGTTACGAGTGCGCTGAACGAAGCTCGCAAACTTACGATGCCGATGCATCACGACGTTCGCGCCAAAGATGTCGACCTGAAGCGTTTGGGCGCAGTGCTCGCCGTCGCGCATGAGCAGGAGCTTCGAGATTTTGCATCCCTCTTGCTTGTCGAGGGATTGGGGCCGCGCACGCTGCAATCGCTCGCGTTGATCGCCGAAGTAGTGCATGGGGCGCCAAGCCGGTTCACCGATCCTGCGCGCTTCTCCTTCGCGCATGGCGGCAAAGATGGACATCCCTTTCCTGTTCCGCTGAAGACGTACGATGAGTCGCTCGCGGTATTGCGGCGATCCCTGGACGCTGCGCGCCTGGGCCACACGGAAAAGGTCGACGGCTTCAAACGGCTGGATCGTCTCACGCGAGCTGTGGAACGCGACCGGCAGCCGCTTGCGGATTTCAGCGCAGCCCTGGAGCATGAGCGGCAGATTTCACCATCTTTGGGCGGCAGAACTGTCTTTGATGATCGGCGACAGACGAAGCAATCGAAGTCTACAGGACAGCAATCGCTCTTCTAGTCAAGATAGGTAGCGGACGGCTGACGCGAGCATCCAACTTGTCGATCTCCACAGCAAGTTATACTCAAGGGTTGAGGCCAGTTCGCACCGGCCACCCTACGAAATATATGTCCCTCCTCTGGCTCAGAGTCGCGGTCCTCCTCTACGGCATAGCCGCGCTTGCCGTTCTGCCCGCCGCGCTCTACGACCGTCCCCGCTGGCGACACATCGCCATTCCAGCCGCCGTAACGGCAGCCCTCTTCCACTTCGTCTCCCTGGCCGAGATGCTCAACGCCGCCCATCACGGCTTCCACCCCGGCTCGGATATAGCCGCTCACGAGACTCTGTCCTTCCTCGGTCTCCTCCTCGCGCTCGCCTTCCTCCTCGTCTCCTGGCGGTATAAAACCGTCTCGCTCGGCGTCTTCCTGCTGCCCGTCTGCTTCCTGCTCTGCCTCATTCCGGCCTTCGACCCCAGCCGCGAGGCGTCGGCCTTCCCTCTGCTCCACGGTCGCTGGATTCTGCTTCACGTCGTGCTTCTGCTCGCAGCCTACGCCGCCCTTCTGCTCTCGCTCCTCGCCTCCGTCCTCTATTTCATCCAGGAGCGCCGCCTGAAGCAGAAGCTCCCCACGCTTCCCGGCCTTCCGCCACTCGAAACCACCGACCAGATCGCCCTCAAGAGCCTCCTCTTCGGTCTCCCCTGCATGACCGCCGGCCTGCTCGTCGGCTCTCTCGTCGCGCAGGTCACCGTCGGAGCCTCGTACTTCCGCGACCCCAAGATCCTGCTCGCCTTTGCCATGTGGCTGGCCTATGTCGCCATGATCTACATCCGCCGCCACTCCGGCCTCCGCGGACGCCGCGCCGTCTATCTCTCGAGCTTCGTCTTCCTGGTGGTGCTCGCGGTCTGGGCGGCCAACCAGTTCTCCGCGGTTCACAGGTTCACCGCGCCATGAGCCCAACTACCCAACCCAGCCCCGCAGCCCTGCATGGAAGGCTCGTCCTGCTCGGCGTCAACCACAACACCGCGCCGATCGAGGTTCGCGAGCGCCTCGCCATCCCCGCCGACCGCCTCGCCGACGCCACTCGTACCCTGGTCCACCAGCCCGGCGTCCGCGAAGGGCTGATCCTCTCCACCTGCAACCGTGTCGAGCTCCTCACCCTGCAGGACAGCCCGCGCGAGGCTTCCAACGCCGGCAGCAGCGCCGATCTTCTGCGCTTCCTGCACGAGTACTTCAGCATCACGGTGCATGACATACGCCCCCACCTCTACGAATTCAGCGAGCGCGAGGCGGTCCGCCACCTCTTTCGTGTCGCCAGTTCGCTCGACAGCATGGTCGTCGGCGAGCCGCAGATCCTCGGGCAGGTCAAGGAGTCCTACACTATCGCCCGCCAAGTGGGCGCCGTGCAATCGAACCTTGAAGCTCTGCTCCAGCGGACCTTCACCGTTGCTAAGAAGGTTCGCAGCGAAACCCAGATCGGTTCCAGTTCGGTCTCGATCGCCTCGGTTGCCGTCGACCTGGCCCGCAAGATCTTCGGCTCCCTCTACGGCAAGACCGTCCTGCTCGTCGGCGCCGGCAAGATGTCCGAGCTCGCCGCCCGCCATCTTATTCAGCAGGGCGCGACGTCGATTCTCGTCACCAATCGCACCCCGTCGCGCGCGGAGAAGATCGCCGCCGAGTTCGCCAGCCCCACCGTCCACACCGTCGCCATTCCCTACGATGCTCTCTACGAGCAGGCCGATCGCGCCGACATCGTCATTACCAGCACCGGCGCGCCGCAGAAGATCTTCGGCCGCTCCCACGGCCAGCACTTCCTGCACCGGCGCCGCAACCGGCCCATGTTCTTCATCGACATCGCCGTCCCGCGCGACGTCGACCCGCGCATGAACGAGGTTGAAGGCTGTTTCGTCTACGATATCGACGACCTCCAGCAGGTCGCCGCCGCCAATCTCGCCGATCGCGGCCGTGAAGCTGCCGCTGCCGAATCCATCGTCAGCAGGGAAGTGGAGAGGTACGAGCAGCGCCTCCAGTCTCTCGATGCCGTGCCTGCCATCAAGGCTCTTCAGCAGAGCGCCGAGGCCATCCGCGAAGCTGAGCTCAAGCGGGTCCAGACCAGGCTGTCCAGCCTTACCCCGGACCAGCAGGCCGCCGTCGACGCACTCACCCGCTCGCTCACCAACAAGTTCCTGCACGCCCCGCTCACCGGCATCCGCCAGGCCGCGGCTAACGGAAATGCGCAGGCTCTCGCCGACCTGCAGACTATGTACCTAAATCGAACCGGCTCTCGGGCGCGCAAACGAGCACAGCCCGATCTCGACCCCAAAGCCGACTCGGAAAAAGAGCCGGATTACTGATCGATTTTGTGCAGTTGACTACGCTGCCATCAAGCATCGCTCCTGAGCGTTCCGGCATCCCTCTACACAGAGGTAATGGATATGGCGCTCTCCAAAACAACGCAGGATCATGACGAGATCAGGAAGTGGGCCGAGGCGCGCGGAGCCGTACCCGCGGACGTAGCCAGCACAGAAAGCGAAGATCAAACCGGAATCCTGCGCTTCGAATTTCCCAAAGCAAAAAACGCAAACGACAGCAAACTCCAAGAGGTATCGTGGGACGACTTCTTTGAAAAGTTCGACCGCAGCGGCCTCGCCCTCGTCTATCAAGACGTAACCGCCGACGGCGAGAAGAGCAACTTCAACAAGCTGGTCTATCCCGAAGACAAGAAAGCGTCGAAAGACGCTAAGACGGCGAAGGCAACGAGCAGCTCCGCAAAGAAGCCTGCCGCGAGTCACGCAGCCGGAAAGAAGGATGCGGATGCAACGAATAAGAAAACAGGCACACGAGGCAGCAGCTAGACCGGCACCTTGCAAATTGTGCTGATCGATGCACGATGCACAAGTTCGGACGTGTCGACTTCCCCCTCCTGCAAGTTGACACGTCTGTCCCATAGACGCACTTATGACCTGTACTTGCCTTGATAAGTGGGCTACCTTACCGGCTCTGCAGCGGCTTTGAAATCGACTCTAGGCTCTTGCCGGCAGCCTCAACGCCGATCAGCATCTCGCAGATAGACGCTCCGATCATCAGGACGGCTCCTAATCCATAACCCATCGCAACCTGCCCTTTGGATCCCGTTGCGATCAGCACTCCAAAGAGCAGCGGCGCGCCCACTCCGCCGATCAGGGTTCCGAGAGCGTAGAAGATCGCAATTGCAAAGGCTCGAATCTCTAGAGGAAATATCTCGCTCACTGTCAGATAAGCAGCGCTTGCGGCTGCGGAAGCAACAAAGAAGATGGCAGTAAAGCAGATGCCCAGACCGCGGCTTCCCAATGTGCCGTGCACAAATGGAAACAGCGTACCCGCCAGCAGCAGACCTGCAATTCCATAGGTCGCCGCAATCATCGGTTTGCGTCCAATCTTGTCAAACAATGGCCCCAGGAGCAGAGGCCCAAAGAAACTGCCCAGCGCGAATGGCAGCAGATGCAATGGAATTTCATTGTTCGTGACGTGAAAGAATTTTTTTACTACGAGTCCGTAGGTGAAGAACACCGCATTGAAGAAGAAGGATTGCGCCACCATCAACGTAAGTCCCAGCGCGGACCGGCTTCTGTTCTCGCCCAGCATGTTCGAAAAGATGTCCCGCCAGGGAGTGTGGTCGCGCACGGTAATCTTCAGCTTCTCTCCTTCCGTGGGTGGAAGCTTTGCAGGGTCGCCCTTCGACGTCTTCTCTTCAATTGTCGACACGATCTTCTCGGCTTCTTGTTCACGGCCTCGCAACATCAACCATCGCGGACTCTCCGGCACATACAACCGCATCATCAGCACCACGAACCCAAGCGAGCCGCCTACCCCAAACGCGTATCTCCACCCTGTGCTCTGCGCCGGGCCATGTCCTCCGAGCAGCAAGAGCGCCACGATCGCGCCAAGTGAGGCCCCCACCCAGAAGGTGCCGTTCACGATCAGGTCGACTGTTCCACGTATCTTGCCCGGAATGAGTTCGTCGACCGCCGAATTGATCGCCGCATATTCTCCTCCGATGCCTACGCCAGTGAAGAATCGAAAAAACGCGAAGCTTCCGAAATTCCACGAAAACGCGCTTGCAGCCGTCGCCAGGGAGTAGGTCGCCAACGTGACGAGAAACAGCTTCCGTCGCCCTAGCCTGTCCGTTAAATATCCGAACAGCAGCGCTCCGAGAACCGCGCCGGCAAGATACGTTGTCGCCGCGCCAGAGACCTGCGGATCTGTCAGCCCCAGCCCCGACCTGCTCTCCAGTATTCCGGCGAGCGAACCTACCAGTGTGACTTCCAGCCCATCAAGCAGCCAGGAGGTACCCAGCGCCGCGATTATTCGCGTGTGCCAAGTCGACCACGGCAGCCGATCGAGCCTCGCCGGAACATCCGTCTCCACTATGCTGCCGTCGCTTCGTCTATTGCCCCGATCTTTCGTTTTGTTTCCACCACGTTCGAATCGTTGGCACCGCGGCCTATCTTTCTCTCGCCTGTCTTCATCTTCGCCCCGACCCGCTTTGAACTTGGCCTCTCCCGCTGTGCTACTGCTTTTGCGGCTTGATCGTGCTGATCTCGCCGCTGCGCTCCAGAATCGCGTACTCGATCTGATCCAAGCCTCGCTGACCGTGAACGCGCCCAGCTGCCAGCACGTCCTCAGGCGCGATCTTCATCTTGCGCATCACCTCTTCGTTCCACTCTCCTTTTTGCCGAAGCACCAGCGGAGCCCCATCGATGATGACGCCGATCTTGGGATATCGCATCTTCACCGCGGAGACGAGCCGGTGCAGCATGCCCACAACGATGACTGTGCAGGTGCTGTTGGTCAACGAACGATCTCTTGCCGCAGTCGCCGCAATGATCACGCCACCGATCAAAAAGACGATGACAAACTCAAACAAAGTCATCTGCGCACCCGGTCGCCTCACCAGCACCCGAACCGTCAATAGCAGAAAGAAATAGCCTGCGATCGCGTACAGAATCGTATTCATTGCAACCCTTTCCTTCCCTTACGGAAGCACCGTGACCTTTGCCTTCACCATCGCCGCTCCCGGAACTCCGAGAGTGAAGCTATACACTCCCGGGTACGAAGGGGCAAGCTGGATGTCAACCGAGGCCGGCAGTCCGGTCACCGGAAATGTATAGGTGATTCCCCCGAGACCTACCGCGGAGTTGGCCGGTTGCGGCGACACCCGCTGCGCGCCGAGATCCTTCGCGACACTCGTGCTCACGAACAGGTGTATCTGTCCATTCTGTATCGCAGGCGGTCCGAACTGGATCGACAGGATAGACGGGGTATTGGCCCTTTCGATCCTTTCGTATTGAAGGTCTACAGTCTGGTCTGACGTTTTGCGCTCGGCTTTGGCCATGTAACCCCGTCCGAACACTCCAAGGAGGTCGCAAAGGATAATCAACCCGAAGAAGATCCAGACAAGTCTTTCGAACTTCCACCATCGACGCTGAAAGCCGATATCTTCTCCTACAGCGACCGAATTATCAACCTTCGCCACAGTATCCGCCACAGGACGGGTCGGAGTATCTGGCGGTGGGGCACTGTCAGCAGTCTCATGATCCGGCGTGTTCGCCTCATTCGACATCGCTCTTATTCCTCCGCCTTCAGGATGCTGATCTCGCCGTTGCGTTCGAGCACGGCCGTACCGATCTCGTCCAGGGATCGCAACCCTTGTACGCGCGCGACAGACATCACATCGGCATCTGTTACTCTCATACCCTTCAACGTCTCCTCTCTCCACTGCTTATGCTCCAGCAGCACCAGAGGCGTTCCATCCAAAAGCCGTGCAAGCCACGGCCACCTCGACCGCGCCGCTGCGATGCAATAATGACAGGCGGCAATCGTCGCAATCTGGCATAGGGCATTCGTCAACGAAATCTCATCGGCCACCATCCCGGTCAAGGTCAGGCCGCCAAGATAGAAGATCAGCACAAACTCAAATGGCGTTATCTGTTTGCCGGGGCGTCGTCCTACGATCCGCACGATGAGAATGAGGAAGCAGTACCCGAATGCAGCGCGAAAAACAGAAGCAATCGCAGCCATGACCAAAGCCCTTTCTTCCGTCTTCGGAAGTTGCAAAGGACCTCTCGTGATTCGTTCTGCCCTTTGCGTCGTTAGATGTGGCCACCGCAATTAGGTTTTCTCCCTCTCGCTATCGGCACGAAAACACTTCAGCACAATCGAGCGTTACGCTAATCTCCGTCTCTGCCGTATTCTGGTTATCAAAATGAATCGCGCCAAAGCCCCAATCCGCATCGGCAGCCGAGGCTCTCAACTCGCCCTTTGGCAGGCTAACCACATTCTTTACGCCCTTCGCGACGCCGGCTACAACGTCGAACTCGAAATCATTCGCACCACCGGCGACCGGATGCAGCAACCCGGCTTTGTCCCACCTCTGAATCTTGATGGCAAAGGCATCTTCATCAAAGAAATCGAAGAGGCCCTCGAAGACGGACGTATCGACCTGGCGGTGCACAGCCTCAAGGACCTGCCGACAAAATTAGCGCCGCAATTCACCCTCGCCGCTATCCCCAAACGCGCCGACGCCCGCGACGTCTGGGTCTGCGAGCGCTACTGGGCGCTGCACACCCTGCCGACGGGAGGCAGCATCGGCACCACCAGTCCTCGCCGCCGAGCTCAGATCCTTGCTCTTCGACCCGACGTTACCTTCGTCGAAATCCGCGGCAATATCGACACTCGTCTTCGTAAGCTGGAGCAAGGCCAATGCGACGCCCTTGTGCTCGCTGCCGCGGGCCTCGACCGTCTCCAGCGCACCGAATCCGTACATCAGCGCTTTTCGCCGTCTGAGATGTGCCCCGCCCCTGGCCAGGGAGCGCTCGCCCTCGAAACTCGCAGCCCCGAGTACGCCATCGACGAAGCGCGCGATGCCGAAATTCGCGACGCAATCGCTTTTTTAGAACACCCCTGCACCCGCTTCGCCGTAGATGCCGAGCGCACCACCCTCGATTCGCTCGGCGGCGGTTGTGAACTCCCCATCGGCGTCCATTGTTTTCAGCAAGACACCAGGTGGCACATGATCGCCCAGGTCATTGCACCGGACGGCGAGGCCATGGTTCAGGCCCAGATCGAGACCCTCTCCGCAACTGACTCAACCTCCCTGGGCATCTTGGTCGCTGACGATCTCAAATCTAAAGGTGCCCTGGACCTGCTCGCCACTGCCTCGCATGACTCCGCGCGAATTGCTCTCGCCTAAACAGAGATTCGTCCTGTAACCACCCCAAGTTCACCGGATCGGTTGCTAACCCGAACCTATTCTCTGAATTAGCTGCATTCCTAATTACCTCAAGCATAGATACCCTGTTCTGGTATTCCACTTGTGCTTTAAATCCGTATACTGAAACGGATATAAGTTCTCCGTGATCGGTTAGGTCAAAGATAGCAAAGGAAGCTATCAGCAGATCCCGAGCTTGCCTGCCGATCGCTCCAGGTATGCATCAAGCGGTATCGGCAGCAACAATTAGAAGAGTAAACAAAGTGGAATATCAATCAGGCACATCAAGGAAGGGAACAAAGATGTTTGATAAGCACAACAATCGATTCAGTCGACGTGGTGTTCTGAAATCGTCGCTGGCAATGATTGCAGGCAGCCTTATCAGCGACCACATCGCGGAGGCGAAGCCCGCAATCCAGAATGTCAACCTGAACTCCAGCCCTTCCACGCTGAAGATTACCGATATGCGCTATACCACTCTAGTCAAACCAGGCCCAAGCCCCTGCACCATCATTCGCATCGACACCAATCAGGGCGTGTATGGCCTTGGGGAGGTCCGCGATATCGCGGGATATCAATATGCCATGGTCCTGAAGAGCCGCATTGTGGGAGAGAATCCCTTGAACGTAGATTTTCTGTTCGAGAAGATCAAGCAGTTCGGCGGTCCGTCCCGGCAGGCTGGCGGAGTGTGCGCGGTAGAGATGGCGCTTTGGGATATTGCCGGCAAGGTCTACAACATTCCCATCTATCAGATGCTCGGTGGCAAATGGCGTGACAAGATTCGCATCTATGCGGACACGACAGAGTCTATGGATCCGAAAGAATATGGATTGCGCGCCAGGGAGCGCAAGGCGATGGGCATGACTTGGATGAAGATGGACCTCGGCATCAATGTGCTCGAGGGCATTCCAGGCACGGTGATGCAGCCCGCTGGTCTCGGCAAATGGGAGTTGCGCGACCAGCCTCATCCGTTTATCGCGACCGAGGTGACGGACAAGGGAATTGACCGTCTGTGCGAGTACGTTGCAGCGGTGCGCGAGAACATCGGATATGACATGCCCCTTTCGATGGACCATCTCGGCCACGTTGGCGTGAAGTCCGCCATTCGGCTGGGTAAGGCGTATGAAAAGTACAACCTCGAATGGATGGAGGATACGATCCCGTGGTACTACACTGACCTGCTGAAAGAGATCACGGAGAACAGCCCAACCCCCACGCTTACTGGAGAGGATATCTACGAGATCTCTGATTTCGAAACCCTGTGCAAGAACCATGCGGTCGATAAAATTCATCCCGACCTCGAAACCTCGGGCGGGATTCTGCGCACCCACAAGATCGGCAACATGGCCTTTGAGTACGGTGTGCCGATGGCCATGCACTTTGCCGGTACGCCCGTAGGCTGCATGGCGAATGTCCACTGCGCAGCCGCGACACGCAACTTCCTGGCGTTGGAGAATCATTCGCTTGACGTGCCGTTCTGGCAGAATTTGGTGAACGGTATCGAGAAGCCGATCATCAACCAGGGCTTCATCAAAGTTCCGGAGGCTCCCGGCTTGGGAGTAACACTGAACGACGAAGAGATGAAGAAGCATATCAAGCCCGGCGTCGGATACTTCGAGCCAACGCCGATGTGGGACGAGAAGCAGTCCTGGGATGATGCTACTTTCAGCTAAAGAGCCGGAACGTCAAGACAGAATCCAGTTGAGGAGAATGTATGAAAAGAATGATATGGACTGCCTTGCTCGCCTGCACGGTAGTCTCTGCTACCTCTGCCTTCGGTCAAGTAAAGATGACCAAAGAGCAGATGATGTTTTACACATCGAATTGGAAGGGCGATCGTTTCCCGGACGGACGTCCGAAGGTTCCAGACGACCTCCTGAAGCGTGCGCTGGATGTATCCATTGAGGACGTGTGGGAGTACCTGCGCGGTCAGGGTTACAGATGCCAGTTCGATGGTGATTGGAAGGCTCTCCACATCGACAAGCCTTTCGCTGGCCGGGCGCTCACTGCGCAATATATGCCGGCGCGTCCGGACATGACCAGGGCGATTGCAGCAGAGGGCAAGGCCGAGGGACGCGTGAGCGGAAACAACAGTTGGCCCATCAATGAACTCCAACGCAATGACGTCTATGTAGCCGATGGCTTCGGAAAGATTATCGAAGGAACGTTGATTGGCTCGAACCTGGGCAGCGGCATTGCGGCACATACCCACACCGGCTTCGTCTTCGACGGCGGTATCCGTGACCAGGAGGAGAACCGCGAGACTCCCGATCTCAATGGGTTTTATCGCGGCTACGATCCTTCGGCGTGGGCAGACATGACGCTCACGGCAATTAACTCGCCAATCCGCATTGGTCGTGCCGTTGTTCTTCCGGGAGATCTCGTTCTCGCCAAGACAGACGGAGTGCTCTTCATTCCTGCGATTCTTGCCGAGCAGGCGATCGCTGCGGCGGAGTTCACCAATCTGGAAGATGCCTACAACTTTGAACTAAACAAGAGCGGCAAAAACGGGGCAGAGTTCGAAGGGGGCTGGACGCCGGCGAAGTATGACGCGATGGCGAAATGGATCGATGCTCATCCAGAGAAGCTGAAGATGTCACGTGCGGAGTTCGACGAGCTGATAACAAGGAGAAAGCAGCCCCGAAAACCACGGCCGGCGTCATCACCGGACGCGCCCTGACCTGCTTTCTTGAGGCTTTCAGGCGCACCTGCTGACAGCACCAGGAATCGCTCTCGCCGTTGCGTCACGCCTACCCGCAAGTTAATGCAACGGTCCGTCAGCGTTGGGAAGAGTAGATAACGTGTCGTTCGACGGGCCTCGCAAGCAAAGAATGATGATGCCGGAAATAATGAGCGATATTGACATCAGGAGAAACCCGGCTTGTGAGTTGCCAGTGTAAGCCTCCAGGAGGCCGACAAACCAGCTCCCGATGAAGGCGCCCAACGCTCCACAACTGTTGATCAGCGCAGTGACTTCTCCAGCCACATTCGCTGGAAGCATCTCAGGAATGATGGCGAAGAACGGTCCGTAGGGCGCGTACATTGTTCCACCTGCAAGGATCAGAAACGCATAGGCCCACCAGAAGTTGAGGCCCGCAGTGAAATAGGATCCGAGGAGCGCCACTCCAGATAGGGCAAGAAAAGGCCATACGAATCGCGTTCGCCGGAAGCTGCGATCGGAATAATACGACACGATCAGCATGAGAATAATGGCCGCGAGATATGGAATTGCGCTCAGCAGGCCTGTGATGGCAATGCCACGCGATGCGCCTTTCTGAATCACGGTCGGAAGCCAAAGCACAAAGCCGTACAGTCCGACGCTCCAGAAAAAATATTGAGCGCAAAGCCAGATGACATTGGCGTTCTGTAGAGCCGTCTTCATGTTGGCGACTTGAGGGATTAACCGTTGCTCACGATCGAGTGTTTCCACCAGTTGAATACAACTCTCAGCGCTCATCCACGATGCCTCTTCCGGCTTGTCGCGGACCAGGTACAGCCAGACAA
The DNA here is from genome assembly GCA_965277335.1 of Edaphobacter sp. GTDB lineage: Bacteria > Acidobacteriota > Terriglobia > Terriglobales > Acidobacteriaceae > Edaphobacter. Next base: position 249,460 of record CBDICJ010000005.1, read on the forward strand.
ACCCCCAGAGGATGGATGGAACGCCTTCGATGACGAATGCCATCTGCCAGCCCACAGCCTTGATGATGTAGCCGGTGGCAGCGGACATCCATAACACAGTGGCTGGATTGCCAAGGATGAGAAGCGTATTGGTCCGTGATCGTTCGGCGCGAGTAAACCAACTGGTCAAGAGGATCAGCATGCCGGGAAGAATAAAGCTCTCCGCTGCGCCAAGAAGCAGCCGATCTATCGCAAGTAACCAATAGTTTTGGATAATTCCTGTGAGGGAGGCGAGAACGCCCCAACCTACGAGCGCGAAGAAGATTAAGCGACGAGCGCTTCGCCTCCGTGCATACGCCGCACCTGGAATCTGAAAGATGAAATATCCAAAGAAGAAGAGTGAGCCTAGCAGCGCAGAGCGCGAATTACTAATGTGGAGCGTTGCCGCTAGTCCGGCTGCCGCGCCAAATCCGTAGTTCGCACGATCAACATAAGCGAGGCTGTATGTCACGAAGACTGCCGGTACAATGTAGAACCAGCGTTTGCGCATATCCGTACTTACTTGAATGACACTTTCGGAACGTTCCATATGTGCTGCGTGGCCTCGGTCGCGCTCTTCTCTCGGGAAAGAGTACCTGGCCATTGTAATTACGCAGTTATTCGGTTGTCTGATAGTTTCAGCAGATTTTCAATAGATTGCCTCTATCCCTGTCGGCGACGAGATAGGAGCGAATTCTTTATAACTGCTATTCCTGTTTTCCGAACTGGCTGTGCTGTCAAGCAGAGCATCTCTTAAGCATGGAGCGAGGCACCTTGCTTTCGGCTTAGATCCTATACCGGCCGTTCCGGAGCAAGCATGATCGTCTGATTCTCCTGAACGTCGGAGGCCTGTGATATCTTCATTAAGGTTCCGCAACGATGTGGAGAGATGGCCGAGTGGCTGAAGGCGCACGCTTGGAAAGCGTGTATACCGCAAGGTATCCAGGGTTCGAATCCCTGTCTCTCCGCCATTCTTTGAATCAATAATTGAGAAGGTGGGATAGAGCAGGGGATACCAGGATGCACCCCACGGACGAAGGCCAGCAGGAACGCATTCTCCGCACCCTTACCACCCTTTATACCCTGCGTCCAAACTGGGGCGGCGCTCTCATCGTTGCCATTCGCCTCAACCCGCAAGGCGCGGCTCTGGCCTTTGCCTCCAATATCGCCGGAGGCGTCTGCCTCTCCCTCGAAGACGATCCAGTCCGCATCAAGGAAGCCATCCGCACCGGCGCCTGCGACTTCGTCGTCAATACTCTTGATGAAGCGCTCCGCACCATCAAGAACGAAATCCGCAAGCACCTGCCTCTCTCCGTTGGCCTGCAAGCCCCCCCTGCCCTCATTCTTCACGAACTCGTCGAGCGCGGCGTAGCCCCCTGCGTATTTACCGACCTCTCCTCCAAACCGGTCTCGTCCGAAGCCGCCAGCCGCTTCGAGTCCCTCGGCGCCCGGGTCCTCGACTTCGAAGCAACCGCCGAAACTCAGACCGCCGTTCCCGTCCAAATACAGCTAGAGGCGTTCCTTCGACAGCAAAATTGGCGTCTTCACGCCTTCACCTTCGAAACCTACCCGGCTCTGCGTGACTTCGACGCCAGAGCCCTCGCGCTGCTACCCGAGCACGACCAAGTTCGCCGAAGCTGGATTCGCGCCGCTCCTAGAATCCTCCAGCGCGAGCGTCCACTTCGCCGCCTGCTATGGCTGACTGGCGATGAAGAGCGCACTTTGCAAAGCGAAAGATAATCGAGGACCTGGTGTGTTCCACAGCTCGAAAACAAAACGTAACTTACCACTCCCGCTGCACCTGTTGCCGCTGATTTACCGCGATACCCGCGTTTTGCATTTCGCAAAGGTCTCGCAAGGCGCTCCTCGACCAGAACACGGATATTCGAGCAATGGAGGCGTAGCATAGAGATGAGTAGTGCCGGAGGGAAATTTGAACTGGATGCGCAATTTGGCGCTGGCAATGGGCTTTTTAGTGGTAGGCACTTCGGCGTTTGGGCAGTTGGCGGATTCGAGTAAGCCGCTGGGTGCGACCGCTCAGGCGATGCCGCAGTACCTGAAGAATGCCGGGCTGGAGCAGCGGCTGAACCAACTTCTTCCGTTGAGTGCCACCTTCGTGGATGAGACAGGTCAGACGGTTGCGCTTAGGCAGTATTTTCATCAGCGCCCGGTCGCCATGGCACTGGTGTATTTCAAGTGCAGCATGCTGTGTCCTCAGGTCCTCCATGGGATGGCGGAGGGTCTGAAGTCCAGTCAGTTTTCAGCAGGCAAAGACTTTGACGTCGTCGTTGAAAGCATCGATCCGATGGATACGCCGGCTGAGGCGAGCGCGGCAAAGAAAAGATTTCTTCAGGAATTGGGGGACAGTTCCGTTGCGGCGGCGGCGAATGTTCACTTTTTGACGGGGCAGGCGTCTGCAATTGCTGCGCTAAGCGAGGCGACGGGGTTCCACTATGTTCGGGTGCCTGGGCCGGACGGGAAGATGGACCAATTCGCTCACTCCAGCGTGATTATGTTTGCGACGCCGGATGGAAGGATGTCGGAGTACCTTTCGGGGATTGATTATCCTTCGCGCGATGTACGCCTGGCGCTGGTGAATGCCTCGCACCACAAGATCGGCACGGCGAAGGACCTGTTTCTGCTGTACTGCTGCAACTATGTTCCTTCGGCGGGAAGATATACCGTCGACGTGCTGCGACTGTTGGGAATTGGGGCATTGGTGACGCTGGCTGGCATAGGTGCCGGGTTTTATCTTCTAACGAGGAAGAAACAATGGCCGAACGCTGCTGCTTAGGGCAGATCTCCTGATACTGTGGAGCGGAAAATTTTGAGAATGCTGTTTTTCTACAAGAGAAAACAGCGCGAGCAGCTTACCTCCCTTTACGCCTTCAGGATTTGCCAGAATGCTTCCAATTAAAGGGATGCCGTCGTGCCGCTAGCAGACGTGTTTTAGCGAAAGATCGCTTCAGGAAAAAAGGAATTCCTTTTCGCGCAGGTCTTTGATCGTATCGCGGAGTTTGGCGGCTTTTTCGAACTCGAACTTCTTGGCGGCTTCGCGCATGTCGGATTCGAGTTTGGAGATATATACGTCGAGTTCGGCCTGAGTGGCGAAGTCTGGCATCCCTTCGACTTCGTCGGTGAGGTCGGCATAGTCGGCGTTGATGATGCCGGCGAGACCCATCTCGAGGGGGCGGATGATGGACATAGGGGTGATGCCGTTTTCTTCGTTGTAAACGACCTGTTTTTCGCGGCGGCGATCGGTTTCATGGATGGCGCGCTGCATGGAGTCGGTCATCTTGTCTGCGTAAAGAATGGCTCGGCCCTCGACGTGGCGGGCAGCGCGGCCGATGGTCTGGATGAGCGAGCCTTGGGAGCGGAGGAAGCCTTCCTTGTCGGCATCCAGAATCGCGACAAGGGAGACCTCGGGAAGATCGAGGCCTTCGCGGAGCAGATTGATGCCGATGAGAACGTCGTATTCGCCTTTGCGCAAGTCGCGGAGAAGCTTGATGCGTTCTAGGGTCTCAATCTCGGAGTGCATGTAACGGCAGCGGACGCCAACCTCGGTGTAATAACTGGCGAGATCTTCGGACATGCGTTTGGTAAGCGTGGTGACGAGGACGCGCTGGTTTTTCTGAACCCGGTCGCGTATCTCGGCGAGGAGGTCATCAATCTGACCTTTGATGGGGCGGATCTCGACTTCTGGGTCGACAAGGCCGGTGGGCCGGATGATCTGCTCGATGACGACACCTGAGGCTTTCGTGAGCTCGTACGGACCGGGGGTGGCCGAGACATAGACGATCTGGCCGGTGCGGGACTCGAACTCCTCAAAGCGGAGGGGGCGGTTGTCCATGGCGCTTGGGAGGCGGAAACCGTAGTCGACCAGGTTCTGTTTGCGGCTCCGGTCGCCGTGCCACATGCCGTGAAGCTGGGGGACGGTAACGTGGGACTCGTCGATGAAAAGGAGGTAGTCCTTGGGAAAGTAGTCGAGCAGCGTGGGCGGAGCTTCGCCCGGAAGGCGGCCGGAGAAATGGCGGGAGTAATTTTCGATCCCATGGCAGAAGCCCACGGATTTGATCATCTCGAGATCGAAGCGAGTGCGCTGGTGGATGCGTTGGGATTCAACCAATCGGCCCTGGTTTTCCAGTTCTTTTTCCCACCACTCCATCTCTTCAAGGATGGAGACGATGGCGCTGGATTTGCGTTCGGGTTGGACGACATAGTGAGACTTGGGATAGATGGGAAGACGCGAGTACTTCTGCTTGACGGTGCCGAACAGAGGGTCGATTTGAGAAAGGCTATCGATCTCGTCGCCGAAGAGTTCGATGCGGTAGGCGGATTCATCGTAGGTGGGATAGACCTCGACGATGTCGCCTCTCACTCGAAACGTTCCGCGGCGGAAGTCGACGTCGTTGCGCTCATAGAGGATCTCGACGAGGCGGCGGATGATGTCTTCGCGCTTGAGGCGCTGGCCTTTTTCGAGAAGCATCAACATCCCGTAGTAGGCTTCGGGAGAGCCGAGGCCATAGATGCAGGAAACGGAGCTGACGATAATGGCGTCGCGACGCTCGAAGAGGCTGCGGGTAGCGGCGAGTCGGAGTTTGTCGAGTTCTTCGTTGATGGTGGACTCTTTTTCAATGAAAAGGTCGCCGGCGGGGATGTAGGCCTCGGGTTGATAGTAGTCGTAGTAGGAGACGAAGTACTCGACGGCGTTGTTGGGGAAGAAGGCTTTGAACTCGTGATAGAGCTGTGCGGCGAGTGTTTTGTTGTGGGCGAGGATGAGGGCGGGACGCTGGAGCTCTTCGATGACCTTGGCCATGGTGAAGGTCTTGCCAGAGCCGGTGACGCCAAGCAGGACCTGGTCCTTTTCGCCGGCGTGGATTCCGGAGACAAGGTCTGAGATGGCGCGGGGCTGGTCGCCTTGGGGCTTGTAGGTGGTCGAGAGCTGGAAGTCCATCTCTATAGAATAGTTGATTGAGAGCGGAGGATGGGATGAGTGGAGGCGTGGAGTTGTGGCTGGTGCGGCATGGGGAGACGGAGTGGAGCTTGAGCGGAGCGCATACCAGCCGGACGGATATTCCGCTGACCGATAAAGGGCGGCAGCGGGCAGAGAAGCTGCGGGATTTCTTCAAAGGGAAGACCTTCAATGCAGTGTTGGAAAGTCCGATGCAGCGGGCCAAGGAGACCTGCGCGATCGCCGGATTTGGCGATGTCGCCAAAGTGGATGACGGATTAAAAGAGTGGGATTACGGGATCTATGAGGGTAAGACGACCAAGGAGATTCAGGCCGAGATACCGGGATGGTCGGTGTGGAAGAACGAGATCGTGGGGGGAGAGACAGTAGAGCATGTGGGTATGCGGGCCGATGGCGTGATCGCCCGGGCTTTGGCCGCAGCACCTGTTGGAGGGAGGGTGGCGTTGTTTGCCCATGCGCACATTTTGCGGATCCTTGCCGTGCGGTGGGTCGGACTGGATGCGAAGGATGGAGCCGTTCTGGCGCTGGGAACCGGAAGCGTAAGCGTACTGGGTTGGGAGCGAGAGACGCGCGTTATTGAGCGCTGGAACCGCGAGTTTGATTAGGTATTTGAGTGGTTCGAATGTGCTGAGGTTGGAGTCCCACGCCGACGAAACGAGCTGGGAGCTGCTGGAAACCTGGAATGCTGGTGAGAATACGAAGTGCGAGTGGCGGTTTGACCTGACCGCGCTCATGAAGGACGCGATTGAGAATGCGGTGAGCAAAGACCTGCACGCGCTGGGTGTTGCGGACGGCTTTCTCCCGATAGTGCTGGACCTGGTTGAGATGGTGCGGAGTTAAGGCGTTTGAGAGCAAAGCTTCCGTGAGAATGTTGGCGGTTGCGACGGCGTCCTGGATTGCGATGTTGATCCCGATACCTCCGACGGGGGACATGGCATGTGCCGCATCGCCGATGCAGAGAAGGCCGGGAGAAGACCACTGCTGCAGGCGATTTACTTGTATGGTAAGAAGCTTTACCTTGTCCCAGGAGTCGATCTCAGCAGTGCGGCCGGCGAGAAAGGGTACGATGCGCTCGAGGCTCTGCTGAAAAGCAGGTAGGCCGGCCTCCTGGATTTGCGGAAAGGTGTTTTTTGCGATGATGTAGCCGACTTGGAAGTAATCCTTGCGATTGATGAGGATGATCAAGCGCCCGTAGTTGACGTATCCAAAGGCGTTTTCAGGGTCTGAGGAGTGGCGCGCGATCTTGAGCCAGAGGACGTCAATGGGGACACCATCGTCCTGAAGCGGCAGATGGCCGGCCTCGCGGGAGATGGCGTGGCGTCCGTCGCAGCCGACGGTGAGGATGGCCGGGATCTCGGCTGGACCGTCGGGCGTGTTGGCGCGTACTCCTGTCGTGACGCCGTTCTGCTGAAGAAGGCCAGTGGCTTCCCAGCCCATGCGCAGAGTGAAGGTGGGGAGGCGCGCGGCTTCGGCAGAGAGAAAATTGAGGAAATCCCATTGCGGCATGAGGGCTATGAATTTGCAGTGGGTCGGCACGTGAGAGAAGTCGGCTATGGCAAATCGCTTACCGCCGATGGTGGCGGATAGACTGGACACCCGCGAATGCTGCAGGGTGAGGAATTTATCGAGCAGGCCGAGTTCGTAGAGCAAGTCGAGCGTGGAAGGGTGGATGGTGTCGCCGCGGAAATCCCGAAAAAAATCAGTATGCTTTTCAAGCACAGTCACCTGAATGCCGGCGCGAGCCAACAGGAAGCCAAGCATGATTCCTGCGGGTCCCCCGCCTATGATGCAGCAGGTGGTGGCGAGATGGTTTACCGGTTCGGCCATCGTGCATTGAGGGTAGCAGGGGCCCTCTAGCGCCGCAAAGTATTTTATACGCCGTCGAATTTAAGAATGCGGAGCCAGTCGGTGGGGGTATGGGCGATGTGATCCGGGTTGGCGGATGCGAGCGAGTGCGGCTTGAAGCCGAAGGTGCAGCCAATGCTGCGGGCACCGCAGTTGCGGGCGGTGAGGACGTCTATGTCAGTGTCGCCGATCATGAGGGTGTCGGCTGGGAGGATGGCGTGATGCGCGAGGGTGGAAGCTTCGGCGATAAGAGACTGAAGACCGTGCGGGTCGGGCTTCTTCGTGTGGAAGCTGTTGCCGCCGTAATTTTGAAAGAAGAAGCGGGAGAGGTCGAAGTGGTCGCAGATAGCCCGGGAGGGATTGACGGGCTTGTTCGTGAGAACGGCCATCAGGATGTCGGGACGGGCAGAGCGGATGGCTTCCAGTGATTCGACTACGCCGGGATAGAGGAAGGTGTAGTCGAGCTTGTGGACTCGGTAGAAGTCGAGAAAGAATGTGATCGCTTGAGCTACATATTCTTCGTCGTGGACGTCCCCTTCGGGGTCTCCGATGGCGCGGCGGACGAGCATGGAGACTCCGTCGCCAATGTAGTTGGAGATCACCGCTTCGGGGAGCGCGGGTTTGCCGAGGTGCGTGAGGGTGGCATTGACAGAGTTGCAGAGATCGCGGCGGGAGTCGATGAGGGTGCCGTCCAGATCGAAGACAATCAGGCGAGGGAGTGAGGCGGAGGCCATCCTTCAAGGGTAATCGATTGGGTTGAGGTAAGCTTCGCGACTATTTGATTTGGATATCGCCGGAGCCGGTATTGGCTCGAATGGTTGGGCCACCGCCGTTGACAGCGCCTGAGACGTGATGGTGATTGAGGCTGCCCTGCATGGTAATGGGCTGCGCAACGTTAATGTCTCCGGAGCCGGTGTCGGCGTCCAAGTTGAAGTGAGCGTTTCCGACGGCGAGGCGTATCGAACCGCTGCCGGTGCTGATGCGCCAATCCGTGGTGGGCTGGCCCTGCACGTCGATGTCGCCGGAGCCGGTGCTGGCTTTGAGCGCACCGGAGACGCCGTGCAGACGGAGGCTCCCGCTGCCGGTCTCGGCTTTGACGTCGCCGGGGCCAGTCTGTTCGAGTTCGATATCGCCGGAGCCGGTGCCGAGGGTGGCGGGGCCCTGGATGCCATGAGCGCGGACCGTCCCGGAGCCGCTCTGGACTTTAATGGATGCGCCTACATCTTGAACGTCTATGTCGCCGGAGCCAGTGACGGCGTTGAGGTTGGAGGAGCGGGGAAGAGTGATCTCGTAGTCGATGCTGATGTTGCGGAAGAGGTCGTTGGTATGGCGCTCGCCGATGGTGATTTCGTTGCCGCTCTGGACGATGGGAGGATTGTTCGCGATCTCCTGCACGCGGTTGTCGCTTCCGCCTCCAAACCATCCCTGACTGGCATGAACATGGCCGACGATGTGAACCTGGTTGTCCGAGCCGGGCCGGAGATGAATGTAACCGGAGCCGGTCGTGACCGAGACAGTGGGAGCGCCGTTGACGTTAAGCGTACGGTCAAAGTTGCTATCGGCGGCAAAAGCGGCAGAGGCGAAAACGGTGAAGGCTGCAATCGGTGCGAGTATTTTGAGGTTCATGGTATTCCTCGTGAGCGGACAGTATGGAACGAGAATCGATGTTAGGGCTACAAGTCTTTGATCGGTGCGCCGCAGAGTTTCGCGCTTTGCCAGTTATCTGTTCCTACTGCTGAAGAACGACAGTCTCGCCTGGGGAGAGGCCGGCCAAAACTTCGGTCTTGGTTCCGTTGGAGATCCCGGCTTTGATGGGAACGACGCGGCGGCCGTTCTTTGCCTTCGAGTCGGGAACTTCGATGGTGGCGTTGCGATCCTTGTCGTAAAGGACGGCCTGCTCAGGCACCGTGAGGACGTTTTTGTGTTCATCGAGGATGATTTCGGCATTTGCCGTCATATTGGCCTTCAGTTCTCCGCCGGGGTTGTCGATAGAGACGCGCACTTCGAAGGTGGTGACGTTATCTTTTTCCACGCCGAGGGGCGCGATCTTGGTGACCTTACCGGAAAAGGTCTTGTCTTTGAAGGACTCGATCTTGATGCGGGCGGCCTGGCCGAGGTAGACCTTGCCGATATCGGACTCATCGACCTTACCCTGGACGTAGACGCGGGTGGTGTCGCCGATCGTCATGACCAGAGTGGCGGTGGAGCCGAGAACGAGGATGGAACTGACGGCGTCTCCGATTTCAACGTCCCGCGAGAGGATGGTGCCATCCATGGGCGAGGTAATCGTGGTGTAGCCGAGCTCCTCTTCGAGCTGCTTGAGGGAGGCCTGATTCTGGGCGACCTGGGCCTGGGCCTGGCGGAGCTTGGAGGTATCGACGGAGATCTGGGCGACGGCTTTGTCGCGGGTATTGGCGTCGGCGACGTACTTCTGTTCGGCGTCGTCGAGGGATTGTTTGGAGACGACACCCTCTTTTGACATCGCGAGAGCGCGCTCGTAGGTGTGCTTATACATGGGCAGATCGGGGACCTGGGCGTTGACCTTGTCGTATTCAATGGAGGCCGCGGCCGCGCGCGAGTTGGATTCGGCGGCCGCGAGCTGCGCCTTCTGGGCGGCGACCTGGTCCAAAATCTCCTGCTGGTCGAGCTGGGCCAAAACCTGACCCGGATGCACGTGAGCATTGATGTCAGTGTCGAGGCGAGTGACGATGCCGGAGGCCTTCGATTTCACTTCGACTTTGGTGATGGGCTGGACCTTGCCGGTAGCCACGACCGAGCGAGCGATGTCTCCGCGTTCGGCTTTGGCGAGCTGCGAGGGCTCGAACTTGGTGGTGTTGCCGCGGGCGGCGACGGCGATGCCGAGAACGATGGCCACGACTAGGATTCCGATGCCGCTCCAGATCCATAGCTTCCGTCTGTTTTTTCGCTGTGTCGCCAAGGCTCGCTCCCCGTTGATGCCGATCATACGGCGTTCTGGAGTGTGTCTACGCAGATCGGGGCCGTGCGGTTCCATGGATAGCACAGAAACTTGAAGGCGCGAGACGGCGCGTTGTTTGATCGTCGTCTGATCTAGGACTGCCGGGAGAGCAGCCCAGGCTCAAAGAAGGTCAGGCGTACTTGCGGAGAATGCCAAGAACTTTTCCTTGGATGGTGACGTTGGCGGCATGGGCATAGATGGGCGCCATCTCCGCATTCGAGGGCTGCAGGCGAACCATAGAGCCCTCACGGTAGAAGCGTTTGAGGGTGGCATCGGAGCCGTCGACCAGGGCTACGATGATCTCCCCTTCGCGGGCGGTGCGGGTGCGCTCGACCAGGACGTAGTCGCCGGAGACGATGTGCTCGTCGCGCATGGAGTCGCCGCGAACTTCAAGAGCAAACACCTCGCGGTTGCCGATGATGTCGCCGAGCGAGATGCTTTCGGCGGTTTCGACGGCTTCGACGGGTTTACCTGCGGCGATGCGGCCTAAGAGCGGGAGGCGATCGGAGTTCCGCTTGCCGCTGCGAGCCGGGAGAACGTCAATGGAACGGCTGCGGTTGTGGGCGCGCTGGAGCAGGCCTTTGTTCTGCAGGTTGGTGACATGCTTGTGCACGGTGGCCAGCGAACTAAGGCCAAGGCCGCTGGCGATCTCTTCGTAGGAAGGGGAGTAGCCGTTCTTCTGGGTGAAGCCGGAGAGGAAGTCGATGACCTCTTTTTGCCGCCGCGTAATCGCCATGGCCCTGATTGTAGCGAATAAAAAGCGAATTGCAAGCTTATAAATTTATCGATTTCCTGAGGATCAAGGCGTAACGGTGATCCAAAAGAGAAGAAAGGTATCGCTCTATCAGTTCTTATCAGCTTTGATCTCTTCGCTCATCGTTACGCTTTGACGGAACACGGATCTCTCCAATCCGCAGTGCATAAAGCCGCACGGCTTACCACCCCAGCGAGCAACAGCACTCGCCGGTGACGGCAGGTTGCTCCGGTCGAGGTGACGACTTCTTCTGAGTTTTTGGACTGTGGAGAGGAGGTCCGGCGTGATGCGAGCCATGGTGCAAGCTCAGAATTCCCATTTTGAAATTGATGCCGCAAAAGTTTGCACATAACTGTTGCCAGACTGATCTCAATGAACCAAAGTAATGACACGCCAGCGGATTGGTAATGCAACGCTGGCGATCCTGAGATGTGGTCATGCGAGGTTCCGAAATGCAAGTCTTAATCGTGGAAGATGATGCGGCGCTTGGATTGTTTCTGCAAAAGGGTTTGAAGCTGGAAGGCCACGACGTCACCTGGGTAGGTGACGGCGAGGCGGGGCTGCGGTATGCGGAGGAGCATCGGCCGGATCTGATGGTGCTTGACCTCAGCATGCCGCGAAAGGATGGAACCGAGGTGCTCGAAGAGATGCGCGGGCGATTCGATGAGATGGCGGTGCTGGTGTTGACGGGAAGAAGCCAGGTGGAGGAGCGGGTGAAGTGCCTGAATCTGGGCGCGGACGATTGCCTGTTGAAGCCGTTCAGCTTTCACGAACTGACGGCGCGGTGCAAAGCGCTGCTGCGGCGGCGGGAGCAGTTTGCCGATCCCGTGCTGCGGCATGGCGGCGTGGAGTTGAATCGCATGGACCGGAGAGTGATGCGCGATGGGCGGCCGGTGGAGCTGACGGTGAAGGAGTTTTCCCTGCTGGAGTTTCTGATGCTGAGGCGCGGCAAGAGCTGCAGCCGAAGCGAGCTGCTGCGGGAGGTGTGGCAAATGTCTCCGGATGCCGGAACCAATGTGGTGGACGTGTATGTAAACTACCTTCGCCGGAAGCTGGGGTCGGCGAGCGGGGATGGCGACCGGGCGGCCTCGGTGATTGAGACGATACGCGGCGAGGGATATCGCATGAGCGCCGTGAACAAGAGGATGGTTCGAGAGGCGGAGTTTCCGGCTGGGGCTCTTTTGGCCGGTGCGTGAGATGGCGGAGAGAGCGAACGGAGCCGATTTAGTGGAGCAGATCGACGTGGCGCTGCATGGGCTGTGCCAGCCGTTGACGGTGCTGCAGTGCCGGCTTGCGATGGGCGAGCTGGTGGGAGAGCCGGAGGCGATGCGCGAGGCGATTCGTGAGGGGCTGCAGGAGTGTGCGCGGTTGAACCAGACAGTAGGGACGATGCGGGCGATGCTGCAGCAGGCAATTTCAGATAGAGACAATGAGAGGGTACGGTGAACGGCATGAATGTTGAGCGAAATGTGATCTCAGGGGGCGTAACGGAGATGGCGGCGGCTCGTACGGTGGTCCTGGCAAGCGCGGATGCCGGGCTGCGGCAACGTCTGCGCGCTTCGCTGGCGGGTTTGCGCTGGCAGGTGAGAGAGGCGGCGGGCGGGGCGGAGGCGATGGCGCAGTTGGAGGATGAGCGCTCGGAGGCGCTGCTGGTGGATAGCTGGCTGCCCGATCTGGAGGTGGGAGAGTTTGCGAGCGTGATCCGGATGATGTATCCGACGATGGAGCTGCTGCGGGTGGATGGCGGAGTGGATGGCGGAGCACGGAGTCCGCGAAGGAACGAGCTGCTGCATGCCTTGCGGGAGGCGCAGAACTCGCCGTTGAACGATACGGCAGCGTGGGCTTCGGCTGCGGCTTCGGTGCCTCTGGCTGGGCATGGAGCCGGTGGGCGAGCGCCGATGAGCACGGGGAACGAGGTGCGGAAGGAGGTTCGCCGCGACGAGTGGCGCGATGCAGGGCAGCAGGTTCGCAGCGAGAGCTTCGGTCCTGTCAAAGCGCTTTCGAGGCAGGAGGAGGTGGCGCGTCCGGTGGTGAAGCCGACGCCTCTGTTGCCGGAGATGGTGGGCGCCTCTGAGCCGATGCGCGAACTGGCGCGGTTGATCCGGCTGGTGGCTCCTCGGTCTACGACTGTTTTGATCGAGGGGGAAACGGGGACGGGCAAGGAGGTTGTTGCCAAGGCTGTGCACCGGCTGAGTGAGCGAGCGGGCAAACCGTTTACCGTGTTGAACTGCGCGGCGATTCCGGAAGCTTTGCTCGAAGCCGAGTTGTTCGGTCACACGCGGGGAGCGTTTACCGGCGCGGTGCAGTCGCGCACGGGGCGCATCGAAGCGGCGCATGGAGGCACGCTGTTTCTGGATGAGATTGGCGAGATGCCGATGGCGCTGCAGGCCAAGATGCTGCGATTTCTGGAGTCGGGCGAGCTGCAGCGAGTGGGGGATAACGAGACGGTGCGAGTGGATGTGCGGGTGATTGCGGCGACGCACCAGCCACTGGAGAAGCTGGCCTCGAGCGTTGGCGCGGAGAGGACGTTTCGGTTGGATCTTTATCACCGGCTTGCGGTGTTCCCGGTGGAGGTGCCTGCGCTGCGGGAGCGGATGGAGGATCTGGATCTGCTGGCGGAGCACATCCTGGAGCAGATGGGACAGGAGATGCCGCGGAAACGGCTGAGCGCGGCGGCTGCAGCCAAGCTGTTTGAACATCATTGGCCGGGGAATGTGCGGGAACTGATGCATGTGCTGGAGCGTGGTGCGATTCTCGCCGGGGATCGGATGGAGATCGCAGCGGAAGAGATCCGGTTCAGGCGAGCTACTCGCGGGTGAGGTGGCGGCGTAAGGAATTCGTTGTTGTCGGTTGTTGATAAGAGCGCTCTCATTTGAGGGCGCTTTTGTTTGGTCGTAGGACTGCATGTGCTGGATTGCGGGATTTGCTGGGTTGCTGGATCGCGGAGAGGTGAGGACATGCAGACGACGACGGGGTTGAGCGATGCGCTGGGGCGGTATCTGGATCTGACCAGTCAGCAGATGCAGTTGACGGCGAGCAATATGGCGAACGTCGATACGCCGGGATACAAGACGCAGGGGATAGATTTCGAGCAGGAGTTTGCGAAACAGCTCAGCAGCGATGACGGGGGCGCCGGGCTTGAGGGAGCGCAGGGTTCTGTACAGGCAGTGGATGGCCTGGTGTCGCGTCCCGATGGCAACAATGTGTCGATGGATCGCGAAGGGCTGCAACTGGCCAAGACGCAACTGCAGTTTCGGCTGGGCGAGCAGTTGTTGAAGCATGAGTTTGCCAATGTGACGAGCGCGATTCATATGGATGGGAAGTAAACATGAATCTCTTTGGCGTAATGGATGTGAGTGGTTCCGCGCTGCAGGCGGAGCGCGTGCGGGCCGAGGTGGTGGCTTCGAACATGGCGAATGCCGAGACGACGCGTACGCCGGAGGGAGGACCGTACCAGAGACATCATGTGGTCTTCGAGGCCGACCGGGGCGGGAGCTTCGTGGATTCGTTGGCGAGCGAGATGAATGCCGGAAGCAGTGAACTGGCACATGGATTCAAGAGCGGGCTTGGCGAAGGATTCGCGAGGAGATTCGGAGATGGGCTGACGGCGGCCAATCCCGCTCCGGGCGGGGTCTCCGTGGCTGCTGTGATCAGTGATGCGAGTGCGCCGCTGAAGCGGTATGACCCGCAGCATCCGGATGCCGACGCGAATGGATTTGTGGCGTATCCGGACATCAATCCACTGACCGAGATGGTGGACCTGATGGGAGCGACACGATCGTATGGGATGAACGCTTCGGCGATTACGGCGGAGAAGGGCATGTTCACTTCGTCGCTCGACCTTTTGAAGTAACGCGAACGGGAATCAATTGAGGAGGAGTTGTGGTTGGATTGCCTGGCGGTTCTACGGGGATGAGTGGATGGAAGGTGGGAGGCCTGAACGACGGCTTTCTTAGGGATGCGGGAGTTGCCGGCTCGGGCTCGGGCGGCGGGGCGGGCGTGCCGTTTGCTGGAATGTTTCAGGTGATGGTGCAGCAGACCAGCGCGCTGGACAAGAAGGCGTCGCAGGCGGTGACTGGACTGCTGAACGGCTCTGGAGTAGAGGTCCACGACGCGATGATTGCTACGCAAAAGGCGGACATGGCGTTCGAACTGGCGCTGCAGGTGCGCAACAAGGCCGTGGGCGCTTATCAGCAGATGATGGGAATGCAGTTTTAGAGAATTGCGACTGACGAGACACTGAGGCGAAATGGCAGAGACAGAACAGGCAGGCGGGACGGGGATGCAGCGGGCCACACAGCCTTCGGGCGGGGGCGCTGGGAGAACGCCGCTGGAGAAGATGACGCTGATGGCTACGGCTGCGCGCACGCAGTTCATGGGCATGCCGGTCGGCAAGCGAACTTGGTTGATTGCGACCGCGGCGTTTCTGGCGGCGATGTGTGCCGGGATGGTGTGGTTTGCCGGGCGGCCGGACTGGCGAGTCCTGTTCAGTGGACTGGATGGAAAGGATCTGCAGCAGGTTTCGCAGGAACTCGCGGCTGCGGGAATCCCGTTTGAGACCACAGCCGATGGTGCCGGCGTGCAGGTGCCTGCGGAGCAGATGGATAAGGCCCGGATGGAGGCTGCCACGAAGGGCATGCCGCAGACAGGGCGCCTGGGATTCGAGTTGTTCGACAAGCCGAACTGGGTGGGGAGCGAGTTTGACGAGAGGGTGAACTATCAGCGCGCGCTGGAGGGCGAGCTTGAACACACGATCGGAACGCTGGACGCGGTGAAGTCGGCGCGGGTGCATCTGGTGCTGCCGCAGCCTTCGTTGTTTGCCGCGGAGGAGAAGCCGGCAAAGGCCTCGGTGGTGCTGAAGTTGAAGCGGGCGTCCGTCGCTCCGGAGCAGGCGGACGCGATTCGCAGCCTGGTGGCTGGCTCGGTGGAGAACCTGAGCGTCGACCAGGTGACGCTGGTGGATGCGGACGGGCGAGTGAACTTCAAGCAGCGCTCCAGCAATGCCGCGGAGGCCGATGCGGAGCAGGCAATGGAGGACAAGTTGGTGGCGATGCTGGAGCCGCTGGCGGGGCGCGACAATGTGCGGGCTACGGTGAATGTGAGTTACGACGAAGGCACCGAGGAGCGCACCGACGAGATCTACGACCCGAGCGAAGTGGCGACCCTGAGCATGCAGAAGAGCGAACAGACGTCGACGCCGAGGGGCCAGGCTTCGGGGGTTCCGGGAACCGCGAGCAATTCGCCGGCGGGAGCTCCGGAGGGAGCTGTGGCGGGATCGCAGGCGGCGGCCGCTCCGGGGACACCGCCGCTGCTGCAGAAGCAAGCGCTGCCGGTGTATCCGCAGCAGGGTTCTGGAATGAGCCAGAGTGTGCGACAGGAGAATGGCACCTACGGAGTTACAAAACATCTGGTGCATGTGGAGCAGGGGCCGGGACGGGTGCGGCGGGTTTCGGCAGCGGTGGTGGTGAACGATCGCAGCGCTCTCGAAGGCGCTGGGAAGCTGGAGCATGCGGTGTGGAAGCCGCGCAGCGCGGAGGAGATGCATCGGCTGGAGCAGTTGGCGCAGGCGGCGGTGGGCTTCGATGCCAGGCGCGGAGATCAGGTGGTGATGCAGAATGTGAGCTTCAGCACCAATGCGCCTGAGATAAAACCGGCTGCCTTGGACAGGCTGCTGGAGCAAGCTCGGGATCTGATGCATACGCAGCCTGGTCTGATGAGAACCGCCATGATCGGGCTTTGCGGTGTGCTGCTGGTCCTGTTCGTGCTGCGCCCGATGGCAAAACAGGTAAGCGCAACGCTACGTGAACCGATGTTGCTGTCTGCCGGGAACGCAGACCCGCAGAGACATCTATCCGGCTCATTGGAAGGACGAGAGGAACGAATGCGACCGCTAGAGGATACCGCAGCGGAAGGAGCGTTGCCGGCACGAACCAGGACCAAGGAGCAGCAGTTGCAGCAGGGAATCTTTGAACATGTGTCAGACCATATTCGCCGGGAGCCGGCACAGAGCACGCGTTTGATCGAGGCTTGGATCGGATCGTCCGAGGAGAGTGCGTGATGGGAACAGCAATGCAGATGTCCGGTATGGAATCTATGCGCGAGCATCCGCTGCTCTTGACTCCGCAGGCCGGGTTTCAACCCGCGGAGATTCCAGGGTTGCGCAAGGCAGCGATTCTGATGGTCGCCATCGGAGATGAACTGGCGAAGACATTGTTTCTGAGCTTGTCGGAGAAGGACGTCCGGAGAGTGACCGAAGAGATTACGCGTCTGGGGGATATTCCGGCGGCGCAATTGACCGAGGTGCTTACCGAGTTTTACGGTCTGCTGGAGACTCAGCAGTACATGGTTCGCGGCGGCCCCGATTATGCGCTGAAGCTGTTGACGGAGGCCTTCGGCCAGACACGAGCCGAGGAGCTCCTGCTGCAGGTGAAGAAGATTCGCGAGCGGACCAATGGCGATATGGCCATCCTGCAAAACCTCGACGCCCAGCATTTGAGTAAGTTTCTCGAAAACGAGCATTCGCAGACGATTGCGTTGGTGCTCGCGCATATGGATGCTAAGCGCGGTTCGCTGGTGTTGATGAATCTGCAGGGGGCGATGCGCGTCGATGTGGTGCGGAGGCTGGCGCAGATGCGGCAGTTCTCGCCGGAGATGGCGCAGACGGTGGCGATGGCGCTGCATAAGCGAATGGAGAAGATGGGTTCGAGCGGAAGGAAATCCTACTCCGGCTTCAAAGCCGTAGCGGAGCTGCTGAATCGACTGGACCAGACGGAGAGCAAGGTGATTCTGGAGGAGATTGAGCAGAACGAACCAAAGGTCGCGATTGGAATACGGGAGCTGATATTTACGTTTGAAGACCTGCTGACGGTTCCGGCGGAGAGCATTCGCGAGTTTGTGGGAGCTGCCGATAAGAAGGTGCTGGCCATGGCGCTGAAGGGTGGAAAAGAGAATGTGAAGGCTCATCTCTTCAAGGCGATGAGCTCTCGCGCCATTGAGATGTTGAAAGAGGATATGGAGGTGATGGGTCCTGTGCGGATGAGAGATGTGGGAGCGGCGCAGCAGGAACTGCTGACACTGGCGAGGCAGTTGGAGAGCGAGGGAAGAATGATTTTGAAGATGGAGGTGGAGGATGACTTTGCTATCTGAGAGGAAAGATGAGACGAGTGCTGTGAATGATCTCCCGGCGCGATGGCTGGGCGCGAGCGCGCAGGAGGTATCGCGGCTTGAGTTTCAGGCGCTCGATCAGTGTGAGGGACTGATGAAGGTTGACTTCGAACTTGCATCGAAGGTGCCGGAGATTGGGCTTGCGGAGGAGATCGTAGCGCTGCGCGAACAACTGCAGCTGCAAGCCGAACAGATTTCGTCGCAGCTTGACGCAACACAAGACGTGGAGATGGTGCAGGCTCGATTGGTGTGGGAGGAAGAGCTGAAAGCGAGAATTCAGGACGAGCGCGAAAGGATTGCTGAGACGCTGGAGCAATTTCGCCGGGAACGCGCTGCATATTTCGCTGCTGTCGAAGAGGAAGTGGTGAAGCTGGCGTTAGCGATCGCCGCGCGAATTCTTCACCGTGAGGCAAAGCTGGATCCTCTTTTGCTAAACGGCGTGGCGCGGGTCGCTTTGGAAAAAGTAGCTGACGATAGCACGATCGTGCTTCGAGTGCCGCTAAGCGATCTGGAGCATTGGCAGAAAGCAAATGTAACGTCGAAGGGCGCTTGCGCTCAGTTAGCTGGGGATGAAGGGTTGGCGGCGGGCGAGTGTGTGCTGGACACCAACGTAGGCAAGGTTGAACTCGGTGTCGCCGCTCAGTTGCAGGAGATCGAGCGTGGGTTCTTCGACCTGCTGCAGCAGAGGCCCGCGTGATGGAAGAGGAACAGATGCTGGCTCCCTATTTTCGGCAACTCGCGACGCGGCCGGCGTGGCGCTGGAGCGGGCGCGTGGTGGAAGCAAATGGCCAGACCGTGGAGGCGGAGGGGCCGCTTTGTTCGGTAGGGGAGTGCTGTGAGGTCGTCGGTTCGGATGGTAAGCGACACCTTGCCGGATGGAGCGAGTGACCTGAACTTCAACTGGACGCTGAACGACAGCAGCGGGAATCCGACGATCTCTCAGTTGGCTTCGGCGTCGACCAACACGGCGAACAGCCAGGATGGATTCACCAGCGGGGTCTATCAAAACTTCACTGCGGATGCGAACGGGGTCATTACGGCGCACTTCACGAATAGCCGTACTTCTACGATTGGGCAGATCGCGGTGGCGACGGTGGCCAATACCGCTGGTTTGACAGCTTCGGGTAGCAATAACTTCACGACGACGGCAGCATCCGGGGCGGCGAGCATCGGGGTGGCTGGCGCGGGCGGACGTGGAACGCTGGATGATGGAGCGCTGGAGCAGTCCAATGTCAATATTTCGACAGAATTTTCCAATCTGATTGTCGCGCAGAGGGCGTTCGAAGCCAATTCGAAGACCGTAACTACCTTTGATACCGTATCGCAAGATGTCCTGTCGATGATTCGGTAGACGGAGTTGGAGGGGCTATCGCGGCGTAGCGGGCGCGGAATCGGAGCATCGATTCCACCGGCCGCCGCTTTGGCTTCTGTTTAACTGGAGAGGCGATCTTCCGGAGAACCGGAGAGTTGCTCCGCCAACCTGAAGATCCGCTAATCTTTCGATGCCGCATACTGGCCTCCTGCTTGCATTCCTTCCAGGCATCATGGCTACTTCTCCTACCGTTCTAGCAGGCGCTTCTCCTTCGGCTTCTTCCGTCGCGGCTCCTCCTCCCGAGCCATCCAAATTTCCTATCGTCCCGATGTTGCTTGCAGTCGTTGTGGGCGTGTCGGTCGCAACGTTGGGGATAGGCGGTGGCGCCTACTACCTTGTACGGTCCGGTCGTTTGCCTGCATTAGGAGCAGCGCCCCATAAAGCAGAGATATCGGCGGTTCCCCCTGCGACCCATGTTCTGGCTCTGGAGCCTCTGCTGGTCAATCTCGCGGATGCAGATGGCAGCTCTTATCTGCGCATCGCTATGACGCTTCGGGTTCTGGATGGAACCGGAGCAGGAGATCGCGCTCCGAAGAAAGAAAAGAGTGGCGAGGGTACGAATGAGGCGATTGCGCCGGTGCGCGATACGGTGCTTACGGTTCTGGGGCAGCAGACCTCGGAGGAACTGCTTGCGAGTGACGGGAAAGAGCATTTGAAAACGGCGCTCAAGAAGGCCTTGGCGGAGCACAACCTGGATTTGAAGGTTTCCGATGTGTTCTTTACGGATTTTCTGGTGCAGCGCTGACGGCAGGATGGAAGGGACGGGAGAGAACGATGACAGGGATGCAACTGGCAACGCGAGCCGCCGAGGTGGTGCAGGCCGACGGATTGGAAATAGCGAGGGCGGATCCGGCGATGCTCTGGATGATGCGAATTGAGGAGCATGCTTCGTGGCAGGTACTGGCGCAACTGCGAGTTACGCTCCGAGTGGGTGTGGCGCTACCTCGCTTCAAGGTAAAAGACCTGCTGGGGTTGCAGGCAGGGCAGGTCTTTGAGAGCCTTTCGCCGTCGACCGACGACGTGCCACTGAAGATCGGCCAGGTGCAGCTGGGGTGGAGTGAGTTCGAGGTGCTGGAACAACGGATGGCTTTGCGGCTGACCAGGCTTGGCTAGACGCACCGGTATCAGGAAGACGTGCGCAGGATCTGGACGTAGCTGCGCTTTCGACAAAAATCTGGGGCGAGTAAAGAACGGAGTAGAGAGATGCGAGTAACGCAAGGGATAGCTCGAGGGATGGAAGAAGCATCCTCGGTGCCCGCCTTGGAGAGGCACGGACTAGCGGGTTGGATTCTTACGCTGCTGCAGAAGAGCAAAGGCGCGCACAGATCGCAGGAGAAGCAACTGCGATTGGTCGAGACGCTGCGGCTAGGCAGCAAGGGACAAATAATGCTGGTGGAGTGCGCGGGAGAGAGCTTTCTCGTTGGAGGCGGACCAGAGAGCGTGCAGACGATTGTGCGGCTGCAGCAAAACGATCCACGGAGCTTCACAGGGAAGAGTATGGATGCGCCATGCCGATAAGAATCAGATTGCGACGGCTGTACCGGGGTCTGGGTTTGCTGATGATCTGTTTGGTCTATGGATCGGCGATTCCTGCGCGCGCGGAACTTCCGACGGTGGTTACGATGATCATAGCGCCTGAGTCTTCCTGGGTGAAGCAGCCGACAGTCGAACCTGCAGCGAAACAGAACGCAGGGCGCGTTCGCATTGCATTGAGTTCCGATAAAGCCGGCCCGCGTGGCTCGGCGAAAAGAGGGACATCGATAGAAAGCACGGGCGGGAAAAAGGCAAACAACTCGATTGCGGAAGAGTTGACCGGTGGCAAGAGCGTGCCGTGGTCGATCGTAATTGGGCTTACGCTGCTGACGCTCCTGCCGGCGCTGCTGTTGTCGATGACGCCGATGGTACGTCTCCTGGTAGTGTTTCACTTTTTGCGACAGGCGCTGGGAACGCAGACTGCGCCTTCGAACCAGATCCTGATGGGGCTTGCCCTGATGATGACCTGGTTTCTTATGCAACCGGTGTTGCTCGATGTGGAGCATACGGCCGTCGCCCCGTACAGCGCAGGAACGATCAGCGGTGAGCAGGCTTTGGATTTGGGCGTGCTGCCGGTGAAGCATTACATGCTGCGGTATGCGCGGGAAAAAGATCTTGCGGTGTTCGCTTCGGCGGGAATGGCGGCGAGGCCGAACAGCAAGGAGGACCTGCCGATCCAGGTGGTTGTGCCGGCTTACATCCTGAGTGAATTGAAGGCGGGGTTTCAGATTGGCGCGGTTCTCTTTTTGCCTTTTCTGCTGGTGGATCTGGTGGTGGCAAGCGTGACGACGTCGATCGGCATGATGCAGCTGCCGCCTGTGGTGATCTCGACGCCGTTGAAGATTCTGCTGTTTGTGATGGTGGACGGCTGGAGCTTGCTGGCGGATCAGTTGATCAAGAGCTTCTAGCTAAAACGTGCTTCGTAAGTGAGAGATGGGAGAGAGATGGGACCGGATCAGACAGTGGAGATCATGCGAAGGGTACTGATCGAGGCGATGCTGCTGAGCGCGCCGTTGTTGGTCACGGCTTGCGTGGTCAGCCTGGCCGTAAGTCTGTTGCAGACGCTCACCGGCGTGCAGGAGCAGACCTTGACGGCGGTTCCAAGGCTGGTCGTGGTGTTTGTCGTCATGCTGGCCGTGATGCCGTGGATGATCCATCGCCTGGTGGGTTTCACCGTGCATATGTTGAGCGGCTTTCACAGGTACCTGAGATAGAGGAAGTATGAATCGCGAGTTGAGTGGCTTGGTTGAGGATTGGCCGCAGTATTTAAGCGCAGCCGTGCTGGTAATGGTGCGACTGAGCGGGTTGGTGGCGTTTGCTCCGGTGTTTTCGTCGAATGCGATCGCTCCGAGGATCAAGGCCGGATTTGTGATCGCCATGACGGTGCTGCTGGCGCCGGCGGTTGCGGCGGTTCCGGGAGCGCGAGCGGTGCTGGACGCGCGGGGGCTGCTGGGCGAACTAGGCGTCGGGCTGGTGTTCGGGTTGTCGCTGATGTTGTTGAATGAGGCGCTAACCTTCGCGGGAACGCTGCTTGGACTGCAGTTTAGTTTTTCGTTGGTGAATCTGCTGGATCCGAACTCGATGATCGAGACCGCAGTCCTGGGTCAGATGCTGGGGTGGCTGGGGGTGCTGGTGATTATCGGATCCGGACTCGATAGAAGTTTGCTGGCGGCGGTGGTGCGAAGCTTCAGCGCGGTTCCGGTGGGCCAGGCGATGATTCAGGCGAAGACCGGCGAAGCGCTTGCGCTGATGGCGAGTGGGATCTTTATGGCGGGACTGCAGCTTGCCGCTCCTGTGATGGCGGCAGCGATGGCGGTCGAGGTGACGACTGCGCTGGTAGCGCGGTTGTCGCCGCAACTGCCGGCGATGGTGGTGAGCATACCGGTGAAGACCATGACATCGTACGTGGTTTTAATCGCGAGCCTCGCCGTTTGGCCGGGGTGGATTGAGTGCCACTTCACCGCCCTTCTGGATGCCGCAGCGAAGATGCTGGTGCGAGCATGATGACGATTTGGACTGGCAGAAAAGATATCCCAAGAAGGAATCAGGTCTTCGCGAGGGGTGGGCTGTATGGCGGATAAGGGCACCGAACAAGCAACGCCGTTGCGAAAGAAGAAAGCTCGCGAAAAAGGCGACAGCGTTCACAGCCGCGAACTGCTTTCAGCGATGGCGATGCTGGGCGGAGTGGTGATGCTCGGCGCGATGACGCGAGGATTTGTCTCGAGCTGGAGCAAGGTCTATGCGGAGAGTGTGCACACGGGGATCGCCGCGGTGGGTGGACCGGCGGGAGCAAACCAGGAAGAGGTCTGGAAGGCGGCGTTGCTGCGAATGCTTGCTCCCGCGCTGCTGCCCATAGGGCTTGTGATGGCGGCGAGTTTTGCCGGCGCGCTGTTATCCGGGGTAGCCCAAAGCGGAGGCGTGCGAGTTCACCCGAACTCGGTGGCGTTGAAGTTTTCGAAGTTGAATCCGGTGACGAATCTGGGGAACCTGTTCAGCTTGCGGTCGGCCACGAGGATGGTGAAGTCGCTGGTCCCGGCTGCTGTGATGGTGGCGCTGGGTTGGGGAGCGTTGAAGTCGCTGATGATTCCGATGCCGGTGATGAGTCTGCTGCGATTGCCGGAGACATTTTCAACGGCGTACGGGCTGGCCGTCGATGCTGCGTGGGTGACCTTGGCGTGGTCGGGTCTGGACTATGCGATCGAGTGGAGGAGCTGGAACCAGCGGCTGAAGATGAGCAAACAGGAGATGCGGGAGGAGATGCGGGACGCGAATGGGAAACCCGCAGATCAAGGCGAAAGTCCGGCAGATCCAACGCGCGATGCGCAAGCGCAGAGTAAAGGCGGACATGTCGCGCGCGAGCGTCGTGATCACCAATCCTACGCACTATGCGGTGGCGCTGGAGTTCAGCTTCGAGACGATGTCGGCGCCTACGGTACTGGCGAAAGGACGCGATCTGCTGGCGGCGGAGATTCGCGAAGAGGCCCGGTGGGCTGGAGTGCCGATCATCGAAAATCCGCCGCTGGCGCGAAGTTTGTACAAGATGGTGGAACCGGGACAGTCGATTCCGTTCGATCTATATGCAGCGGTTGCGGGGATCCTGGCTTATCTGTATCGGCAGAAGGCGGAGGAGCGAATGCGAAGAGATCGCGAGGCGAGCCAACGCGCTGCGCAGGCTGGACGAATGGATTGGAGAGCAGACGTGAGAACGATGGGAATGTACGGCAGGAGCGGCTTCGGAGGTGGAATGTGAGTGAGGCAACGATGAAGAGCAGCACCGGCTTTCAATTGGCGAAACTGCAGTCGCTGCTGCTTCCAGTGGCGGCGATCAGCATGGTGTTCGTGATGATTATTCCCGTGCCGAGCGTGATGCTGGATATTCTGCTGGCGGCTTCGATCACGGCTTCGGTGATCGTGTTTTTGACCGCGGTACAGGTGCGGCGGGCAGTGGACTTCTCTGTATTTCCTACACTGCTGCTGTTGCTGACATTATTTCGCTTGTCCCTCAATCTGGCTTCCAGCCGAAGAATTCTGCTGCATGGGCAGGAGGGAACGCACGCTGCCGGCGCGGGGATCGAGGCGTTTGGACAGTTTGTGGTCGGCGGGAACTATGTGGTGGGATTGGTGCTGTTCCTGGCGCTGATCGCGATCCAGTTTCTGGTGGTGAGCCATGGCGCGGTACGAACGGCCGAGGTGACGGCGAGGTTTACGCTCGATGCGCTGCCTGGGAAGCAGATGGCGATCGATGCGGACATGAACGCCGGACTGATCGATGAGCAGGGCGCGAGGAAGCGTCGGCAGGCGATCGCCCGGGAGGCTGAATTTTACGGCGCGATGGATGGCGCGGCGAAGTTCAATCAGCGGGACTCGCTGGCGACCATCTTGATTACCTCCATCAACATCGTGGCGGGGTTGCTGATTGGGGTGTTGCAGCATGGCATGGATGTGGCTACGGCGGTGAAGACATATACGATCCTGACCGTGGGCGATGGCCTGGTGACGATGATTCCCAGCCTGCTGGTGTCGATTGCCGGCGGCATGGTGTTGACCAGGGCATCGTCTGCGGGATCGCTCGACGAGGAACTGGGATCTCAACTCTTGCGCGGACGGAATACGCTTTGGATCGCCTGCGGCGTCCTGCTGGGACTGGCTCTGATTCCGGGTCTTCCGAAAGCGTCGTTTGTGCTGATGGCGGTTGGCGTTGGATCGATTGCGCGCAAGCTGCCGTCCGCCAAAGATGCGGCGTTAGCGCTGGAGGATTCATCGAGCACGGCGACAGGCAAGGGAGATAAGGCGAAGGCTGCCGATGCGGCGAAGGGCGACAATCTGGCTTCGCTGCTGAAGATGGATGAACTGACGCTCGAGATCGGCTTCCAGCTGATTCCGCTGGTGGACGAGAAGCAGGGCGGCCAGATGTTGAACCGGGTGCGTGCGCTGCGGCGGCATTTGGCCACGGAGCTTGGATTCATCGTGCCGCCGGTGCATATCACGGACAATCTGCGGTTGCGGCCCCGAGAGTACGTGGTCAGTCTTCGGGGCGTGGAGATTGCGCGGTGGCAGACGGAGCAGAACTGCCTGCTTGCGGTGCATGCAGATCCAAAGGCTCGGCCGCTGCCCGGTGTGGAGACCAAAGAGCCCGCGTTTGGCGTGCAGGCGCGCTGGATTTTGCCGGGGTTGGAGGAGCAGGCGTTGGCTGGAGGATACTCCGTCGTCGACCAGACCACGGTGATTGGAACACACCTGGGCGAGTTGATTCGCCGACATGCGCATGAACTGCTGGGGCGGCAGGAGGTCAAGCGATTGCTCGACAGCATGAACGAGAGCCATCCCAAGCTGGTGGAGGAGTTGGTGCCGAAGATCCTCACGCTCGGCGAGGTTCAGCGCGTGCTGCAGCAGCTGCTGCGGGAGCAGGTCTCGATACGCGATCTGGGAGCGATCCTCGAGGTTCTGGTCGAGGCGGCCTCGCAATCGAAGAATCTGGTTCATCTGGTGGAGAGCGTTCGCCAGGCGCTGGGACGTGGGCTGGTGCATCCTCTGCTCGATGGGGAAGGCGGATTGCGAGTGCTGGTGCTCGACCAGGCGATGGAGAACGAGCTGCTGCATACCTTCGATCCCCAGGGCGCGGGATTGCTGCTGGGAGATGGAGCGCGATCGAACGGCTTGCCTTCGGACTTTCTGAAGCGGCTGGTGGAATCTGTGAAACGCCTAACCGGGGGAGCCTCCACATCGGCATTGCCCGTGCTTCTATGTCCGAGTCCGGCACGTTATCACCTACGGCGTTGGCTGGAGCCATTTCTGCCCAAGGTGACGGTACTCGCGCCGGTGGAGATTCCTCCGGAGATTCGAGTACGCAGCATTGGAACGATCGGTTGAGTGCAAGAGCAAGCGCAGCAAAATGCAAGGGACAACGAGGAGGAAAAGATGAGCGCAGGCAGTTCGATTCCGGTACAGGCTTTGCAGGCAATGCCGAAAGGAAAGCCCTTCGGCGAGAGGCAGTCTTTGTTTGAGGACGCGTATTCGACCAGCCTAGAGAAGGCGGCTACGTTTGCTCCCTTCACCACAGATGGAATGATCGGTGACGAGATGACCGACAGCGCAAGTGCGACGGATCGCGATTTGCTGCTGATGGAACATCTGCCGACGGTGCGCTATCTTGCCCGGAGAATTCACGAACGTCTGCCGCAGCATGTCGAGCTGGACGATCTGGTCTCTGCCGGCGTGGTGGGGCTGATCGATGCGTTCTCGAAGTTCGACTGCAAGAAGAAGGTGCAGTTCAAGAGCTACGCGCAGTTCAGGATACGCGGGGCGATTCTCGACTCGCTGCGAACGCTGGATTGGAGTCCAAGAGATCTGCGCAGGAAGGGAAGAGCCGTCGAGGAGGCTATACGGACCGTGACCCAACGGTTGGGACGCTCTCCGCTTGAACAGGAGATCGCCAGGGAGATGGAGTTGACGCTCACGGAGTATCAGACTCTTCTAGGCGACCTGAAGGGACTTGAGATCGGCAGCCTTCACATGGAGCGCTCGGAGGACTCGTCCGATGAAGAGTTGGCGTATGTCCCTGGAGCTCCGGAAGACGACCCGCTGTTTCGATGCTTGAAGGGAGAGATGAAGCAGCGACTGGCGGATGCAATCGATGAGCTTCCGGAGAAAGAGCGCATGGTGCTGACCCTTTACTACTATGAGGAGCTGACCATGAAAGAGATCGGCCTGACGCTGGGGGTTGTGGAGTCGAGAGTCTCGCAGATTCACTCCTCCGCGGTGTTGCGGCTGCGGGTAGCATTGGCCAGCCTGCGCGGTGGCGATTCGGTTGGCGCCGGTAATGTGCGCAGTTCGAAATCAAGCGCAGTTCGCGTGGAGCGAAAGAATTATTCCTAGGCAAGAGCTCGGACCACAAGAAAGGGATGCAATGGGAAAGCAGTTGGCGCAAGGGGATATCGATGCGTTGTTTGCGGCGGCAGCGACGGCTACCGCGCCGCCGACGGCAGCCATGGCGAGCGAGACCGTCCTGGAGCGCTACAACTTCAGTCGCGCCGGGCAGATCAGCAACGATCAGATGCGAGCGATCAGTTCGGTAAACGATCTGTTTGCTCGCAATCTGATGCACACTTTGGGCGCGTGGCTGCGAGCGCCGTTCAAGCTGAAGCTGGTGGCAGGAGAGCAGCTGCCGTTCAGCGAATTTCTGGAGAGGCTCTCATCGCCGACGTATGTGTGCGCGATCCGGCTGGAGCCGCTGGGCGCGGTAGGCCTGCTGGAGTTGGAACTGGCTCTGGCGTTTCCTATGGTGGATGTCTTGCTGGGCGGGGTGGGACGCATGTGGCCGGCTCGAGAACTGACTGAGATCGAGGAGGCCATTTTAACTTCGGTGGTGAAGATGGCCGTCCAGGAGTTGAATCTGGCATGGCAATCGGTAGGATTGGAGTTCGTCTTCGAGAAGCGCGAGTCCGAAGCTGCCGTGGCGAGAATGATGACGGGTGGGGAGAGGACGCTGTGCGTGAGCTTCGAGGCTCGCATACCCGAGGCGCAGGGAGCTATGAACCTTTGCCTTCCGGCCGTGGTCTTGAATGCGATTCTGCGCCGTTTGATCTCGGAGGGAGATCGTCCGAAGAGACGTTCGAAAGAGGCCCAGATCCGGGTGCGCGAGTTGATCGGGGAGGCGAGGATCGACACCGTACTGCAGCTTCCGAGAATGCGTCTGCGAGCGAGCGAACTGTCGGCGCTTGTTCCAGGCTCCATCCTGCGCCTTCCGCTGGCGAAACACTCGGTCTCGGAACTTCGCGTAGGCGGATTGCATCTGGCCTCGGCGCATCCCGTCCGGAAGGGAGAGCATCGCGGCGCGCAGTTGGAAGCGCCCGGTCTTATTCCCGATAGGAACGATGCTCCGGATCACACGAACACATCCGCGGCAATGAGGATGAACTAAGAAAGGACGGCAATGAAGAAAGAAACGAGTTTGGGCGAGAACGGTGGGAGCAGCCTGGGAGCAGGTTTGCTGTGTGACATTGAACTCGATGCGACGTTGCAGTTCGGCTCGCGCGATATGCGGTTGCGCGAGGTCCTGGAACTCGGTCCTGGAGATGTTGTGGAACTGGATCGGCATGTGTCGGAGCCGGTCGATCTGGTGGTGGGAGACCGTATTGTTGCGCGAGGAGAGGTTGTCGTGGTGAACGGAAATTTTGCGCTGCGCATTCTTGAGGTGTCGGCCCCGCAGTTGAGATTGGAGAGCATACGATGCCTTTTCTAACCAGGACTTCTTTATCGCCAGTTCAGAGTGTTTTGGGAGTGAACGGAGCTGCCTGGGAGGGCGATCAGTACACGCCATCGAAGCAGTCGAACAGAGGCAGCGGAATGGCCTTTCCCGCGTCTTCGGCCGAGATCAGTTTGGCCCATGTCCCTTCGGCGCAGGTGGCTTCGCGACGGCTTTGCGGAAGCGCAGATTGCTCGAATGGGTGGAGGGCGCCCTGGAGGAACCGTCAGAGACCGGTGTTCGAAGAGCAATGGGGATGCAGCGGCCGTTGCGTGCTGGCGATGATGCGGGTTTCGGTAGACCGTGAGTTCGCGGATGTAAAAGAGTTCGCCTCCGTGGCTCCGCATCGGCATCGGGTACCCCTGGGATTGCTGATGCTGGCGCAAGGATGGATCACCCACCCACAGCTTCGCAGGGCTTTGGAGGCGCAGCGGGAGAGCGGGACGGGGAGAATTGGCCACTGGCTCGTAAGTGAATGCAAGATCGATCAGGAGCAGATCACCCGCGCGTTGGGCATGCAGTGGGGATGTCCTGTTTTGAGCACGGATGGATTCCTGCCGGAAGCGATGGCTCTGGTCGCGCCAAAGCTGTTTGTCGAGAGGTTTGGACTCGTGCCGGTGCGGGTGGCTGGGGCACGTATTCTGTATCTCGGCTTCACCGACGGGTTGGACGCTTCGGTCTCGCTGGCGATGGAAAAGATGACCGGGCTAAAGGTAGAGAGCGGCGTGGTGGACGGAACTCAACTCGAAACGGCGCGTAAACGGCTGCTCGCCTGCAATCCAGTGGAGATGAAGATGGAGACGGCTGAAGACAAGGAAGCGATGGCCGCTCGCATGACGGCAATCCTGGAGCAGAAACAACCGATTGCGTCGCGGGTGGTCCGGTTGCATGAATATTACTGGCTGCGGCTATGGCTGGAGAGAGGAGCCTTCGGCCGAGCTGGAATGACTCCGGCTACCGGCGAGGACGTAAAGGACTACGTCTTCACCTTAGGGCAAACCTCCTGATACTGCGGAGCGGGAAATATCTTAAGAATGCTGGTTTTCCTTGAGAGAAAACAGCGCGAGCAGTTTACTTCCTTTTACACCTTCAGGAGATTTGCCTTAGCCTCGCCGGCATAGACGAAGATGCAGCAGGAATACGAAAGAGGGCCGATTGGCCCTCTTCAGTGTTGTCATCGAACGCTTGTCGTCTATTTTTTACTGTTGCATGAAGCCGGATGCCAGCGATGTTTCAGGGGCGGCCATGGCCGTTGAGGGACTAACCTTTGAAGCCGTGTCCTGTGCCGGTCCCAAGCCTAGCTTGATAATGGCGCGGGAGTCGGGGATCAGCTTGGTCTGCCAGCCATTGTCGCCTTGATATCGCTGCATGGCGGCTTCGGTCTCAGAGTCCCAATGACCGGAAGCTTCTCCAGAGAGATAGCCGGACTTGATAAGAGAAGCCTGAATCTGCGTGGCGCGGGCGTCGTCGATCGTGCGCTGGCCTGTGGATCTTAGCGAGACCTTCGATCTGGAGTGTTTATGGAAGAGCCTTGGTGAGGTCGGGCCGCGACGGGAATGAGTGTATGCCAAGCAGGGAAGGGCCGTTGCCAGGATCAGACTCGAAGTTAGAAGTGTTCTACCGAATTGCATCTTGGACATTCCTCTGGGAGCGTAACCGATCGAAGCCGCCGACCTTCAGGCGATGTAGGTAGATTATCCCCAGACTATCCATGACGCAAGTCGAAGGAAGACAATCGAGCTATAGGTTTGATGCTGCACTGCGGTTACAGCTTGCGGAAGAAGAGGACGAGCAGGATCCGATGCCGCCCTCTTCCCCCCTGCCCTGCGAGACTACGGGAGCGTACCGCCGATGTAGGAAGAGTTCTTCTGCGTGGCAGACTGCACCACGAAGACGACGTCGTCCTTGGATTTGAGGGTCGAAACGATAGCTCGATAACTGGCCTCGTCGGTGACTGGTTTCCGGTTGATGGCAGTGATGATCGCGCCCTTGCCGAGACCGAGTTCATCGGCGAAGGAGCCGGGACGGACATTGGTGACAATCACGCCGCCTTTGAGTCCCGCCTTGGAAGCGAGCGCTGGAGGAATGTTGGATACCTTGATCCCTAGCGTCCCTTCGCCTGCATCGATCTCGGGCGGCGTGGAATTATCTTCGGTCTGGCCCGCGATGTCGGAGGAGGTCTTCGCGCGATCCCCAATGACGACCTCCGCGGTGTCCTGCTTTCCGTTGCGAAGATACCCCAGCTTTACAGTAGAGCCAACGTGACGGGCCGAGATGTCGTTGACCAGATCGTCGCCATCTTTGATATTGCGACCATTGACCGCCACGATCACGTCGCCGGGCTGAATGCCGGCCTTCGCTGCGCCTCCGTTGGGGGTGACGACGCCGACGATTACGCCATTGGTAAAGCCGTAGATGCGGCCGACCGCGGAGGACTGGGCGGCTTGAAACTGAATGCCGATGGAGCCGCGCGTGACCTTGTGCTCGGGCCCGATAAGCATGTTGTAGACGGAGGCGATGATGTTGGCCGGCATGGCGAAGCCGACGCCCTGCGAACCCATGGACTGGGTGTAGATGGCGGTGTTCATCCCGACGACCTGACCAGCCATGTCGACCAGTGGGCCGCCGGAGTTGCCGGGATTGATGGCTGCGTCGGTCTGAATGAACCGCTGGAACTGCGTCTGGGAGATTCCATTCGGGCTGGGCTCGTCGATGCTGCGGTTTTTAGCGGAAATGATGCCGG
This sequence comes from Edaphobacter sp., assembly GCA_965277335.1. Taxonomy (GTDB): domain Bacteria; phylum Acidobacteriota; class Terriglobia; order Terriglobales; family Acidobacteriaceae; genus Edaphobacter. The sequence goes on from CBDICJ010000005.1 coordinate 280,582, forward strand.
CGGTGACGGTCTTCGAGAGAGAGAAGGGACTGCCGATGGCGAGCACCCAGTCGCCGACCTGTGCACCGTCGGAGTTGCCGAGCTTGGCCACCGGCAGCGGCTCCTTGGTATCGATTTTGATGACGGCGATGTCGGTGTCTTTGTCGACGCCGATCACCGTAGCCGGACGGCCTTGATCGCTCGGGTCATCGGCATCGGTAGAGAGCTTCACGTTGATCTTGTCGGCTTTATCGACGACGTGATTGTTGGTGATGATGTAGCCGCGGGGATCGACGATGAAGCCGGAGCCGAGGGCGCGACGTTCGCCGCCGCCGTCGCCTTCGTCACCGCCTTGACCGCCGCCCTGGCCGCCGAAGAAGCGATTGAAGAAGTCCTGCATGTCTCCCGGCGTCTGGTTGTCCTCGTCTCCGCCCTGGTCGCCGGGATTGCGCTGCATGCCTCGCCGGCCGCGCCGGTTGGTGGACTGCTTGGGCAGCTCTTCGGTGTTGATGTTCACGACGGCGGGTCCGACCTCCTGGACGATCTTCGAGAAGCCGTTCGAGAGGGCCACGGGAGAGGGAATGACCAGTGGCCTGGCATCGGAGGAGTTGACGCCCGACTGCTCTTTGCCGCTGACATTGCGCGTGAGAATCGATCCGGCGACAATGCCGACCGAGAGGGTCGCAAGCAGCACGAAGGTCGTAGCGAGGCGGCGGCTGCGGATGCGCTCAAGCAAAGTGGGCGGGGCGTTCTTCGGTGTGTCCATGGTTCCGTCTTGACCTCATTGGGATGGTTACCTTGCGCCGGAGCTTGGTGCGCGGCATGAGTGTTTAAGTATAGTCGCTGTCGTGTGCCGTCGACTTTTGCGGAGAGTGGTCGGTTTCTCAACTGGGTTAGACGCTAAAACTCGGTGAAAGTCTTGGCGCGGACTACTCCGGGTGGGGAGAGAGCGGCATCGCGGCAGGAAACAGTTCAATAGCGGCGATACCGGCAAGGATGAGAGCCGCTCCTGCAAGGGAGCGGCCGCCAAGGCGCTCGCGCAAGATCAGGAACGAGGTAAGCGCGGCGAAGACGGGCTCCAGGGTGAGCAGAATGGCGGTGTGGGTGGGCGGAAGATGCTGCTGGGCCCAGCTTTGGATGGTGAAGGCTGCTGCCGTGGCGAGCAGGCTGGTGATGGCGAGTGCGATGACGAGACGCGAGGTGATAGCGAGATGAGGTCGTCCGCCGAGCGGCAGCGTGGCCGCCATAATGAGCGCGGCCACGCCGATCTGAAGCGTGGCGAGCTGGCCGATGGGGACTCGGCGGGAGAAGTGAGCCAAGGCGAGCAGGTGTCCGGCGAAGGCGAGGGCACAAACCAAGGTGAGCAAGTCGCCGGGGCCGATGCTGAGGAAGAGGATTTGCCAGGAGGCGCCGGCGGGCGTGGTGAGGAGCAGAAGCCCCGAGAATGCCAGAAGCGCTCCCGCGGCTGTGGTCCAGCGCGGAGGCGTTGTGGTCTCGGAACGCAGGGCGGGGAAGATGGTCAGGATAGGGACGAAGACGACGACCAGCCCGGTGATGAAGGCGGATTTGGCAGGTGTGGTGAGGGCGAGGCCCGCAGTCTGGAACTGGTAGCCGCCGGCCAGAAAGAGGCCAGCAACCAGACCGGCGATAAGCGTCTGCCGATGGATGTGGCGGAGCTGGCGATGGTTCACGATGGCCAGGGCTGCGAAGGCCAGGGACATGCGGAGCAGGTTGAACAGAAGAGGCGAGGCGTCGTTCAGGGCATCTTTGACGAGGACGAAGGTGGCGCCCCAGACGAGGACGACCGCGAGCAGCAGAAGATGCGCTAAGACGGATGGACTGAGCCGGGGCGGCATCTAGTTCGGCGCTTCACTTTGGCGTTGGGCGGTCTTTCTGCCAGAGGTTTGAATTCCAAATGCATGTGCGTCGTCTGCCTGGGGGTAGACGGTTTCGCCGTTGACGATGGTGCGAAGAACCTTGGCGTGGAGAAGCTGTTGCGGCGATGCGGAGGTGATGTCGCGGTCGAGCACGATGAGGTCGGCGAGATAGCCGGGTTCGAGGCGGCCCTTCAGGTGTTCGCGGAACTCGGCGAAGGCGGGGGCCTGGGTGTAGGCGTAGATGGCTTCGTTCAGGCTGATCTTCTCCTGCGGCTGGAAGGTCATGGTGCCGGCTTCGTTCTGGCGAGTGATGGCGGAGTAGAGGCCGCGGAAGGGATTGATCGATTCGACGGGGTAGTCGGTGCCGAAGGCGAGGGTGACGTGGTGGTCGAGAAAGCTCTTCCAGGCGTAGGCGTATTCTGCGCGTTCGGGGCCGAGGCGGTCGGTCGCCCACTTCATATCGGTAAGCAGGTGCGAAGGCTGCATGGAGGCGATGATGCCTTCGCTGGCGAAGCGGTCGAAGTCGCCGGGCAGCAGGACCTGGGCGTGCTCGACACGGAGACGCAGGTCGGCCGGGGTGAAGGTTTCTGCTGTTGTGGTGACGATGGCGGCGTCGGGGTTGGCGGGTGGGGCGGGGTGGTTGGCGGGGCGGCCGACCTGCTCGGCGGCGGCGAAGGCGTCGAGGGCCATGTGGTTGGCGCGGTCGCCGATGGCGTGGAAGCCCAGCTGGAAGCCGGCGTTGGCGCGGTCGGAGGCCATCTGGTTCAGCCGGACCTGGTCGTAGCGGGGCAGACCGGAGTTGGCGGGATCGTCGGTGTAGGGTTCTTCCATGGCGGCGGTGCGGGAGCCGAGGGAGCCATCCATGAAGCCTTTGAGCATGGTGAGGTGGAGGAGCGGGTCGTCGGCGGGATGACTGGCACGGCGCTCCTGCAGGATTGCGACGGGCTGGTTGAAGTCCAGCCACTCGGCGATACGGAGCGGAAGCTGGTGGGTGTGCTCGAGTTCTTCAAGGGCGAGGAAGTCTTCCCAGGGGGAGTTGTCCTGGACGGAGGTGACGCCGTTGGCGATGGCATCGTGGATTGCGACGGTAAGGGCCTGGCGGCGTTCTTCAAGTGTTGGTTGAGGAACTTTGCCGTAAACCATGTTAGTTGCAGCGGTCTCGCGAAGGATGCCGGTGGGGTTTCCGGAGGCGTCGCGGTCGATCTTTGCGCCATTGGGGTCGGGGGTGGCGGCGGAGATGTTGGCGGCGGCGAGGGCGGAGGAGTTGGCTACCGCCATGTGGCCATCGACCCGGGCGAAGATGGCGGGGTGGTTGCCGGTGACCTGGTCGAGGTCGGTGCGGGTGGGGAGTTTGTTGCTGGTCCAGAGGGTGTGGTCCCAGCCGCCGCCGAGCAGCCACGCGCCAGGTTTTGCAGTGGCGGCGTAGGAGCGGATGCGCTGCTGCATCTCGGCGAGAGAGTGGACTCCTATTAAATTGACCGAGAGCTTCTCGCGTCCGGCTTCGGCCATGTGCGTGTGGGCGTCGTTGAATCCGGGCATGGCGAAGGCGCCGTGGAGGTCGATGAGCTTACTCTGCGGTCCTTTATAGTGCAGGACTGCGGAATCGGTCCCTGCGGCAAGAATTTTGCCGTTGGCGACGGCGATGGCCGTGACCCGGGCCGGGGTGGGGGAGAGGTCGCCCGGGCGGAGGTGGGCACCGGTGAGGATGTCGCCGTGGAAGTAGATGGTGTCGGCGCTGGTCTGGGCGCTGGTCTGGGCGCTGGTCTGGGCGTTGGCGGGGGCGACGAGGAGGACGGCGAGGAGGGCGACGGGATTCACGAGATGGAGTTTATCAAGATATTTCAAGATATTTTCTGCTTCGAGCTAAAGGCAAACGCGGAAACGGATGCAATAACAGGGGCGGCTTGCCTGCGTCTTTTCCGCGCGTGAGCCGCTTCGCAAAGCGTAGTGGAGAGAGATCCCCGTAGCTCCGTCTGTGTTGTTGCTTGTTTTGGGTACGCCTAAACCCTACGGACTTCTGGACAGGCTCTCGGAAGCACTCGGGCGCCTTGGGGTAAAGTTGTAAACAGAAGACGGAAATATGGCCATTCCCGCACCAGACAGCTTGCAGCCGGAGTCCACCACGCCGAAACCCGATCCACTCTCCGAAGCCATCGCGATCATGGCCCGCCTGCGCGCTCCGGACGGCTGCCCGTGGGATCGCGAGCAGACCTTCGACTCGATCAAGCGGCATACCCTGGAAGAGACCTACGAGGTCTTCGACGCAATCGAGCGCCGCGCCTGGCCCGACCTGAAGGACGAGCTGGGCGATCTCCTCTTGCAGGTCCTCTTCTATGCCCAGATGGCCTCCGAGGCTGGATACTTCACCCTCCAGGATGTCGCCGAAAACCTGAACGCGAAGCTCATCCGCCGCCATCCCCATATCTTCGCCGGAGAAACGGCCGCGGACGCTAACGCTGTGCTCCGCAACTGGGAGCAGATCAAGCAGACCGAGAAGAAGTCTTCCGCGGCTTCGCACGCCTCCATGCTGGACGATCTTCCCCGCACCATGCCGGCGATGCTCGAAGCAGGCAAGCTGGGTTCGCGCGCCGCCAGGATAGGCTTTGACTGGCCCGACTCCGCCGGACTCTTCGAGAAGCTGCAGGAAGAGATCGGTGAACTCGAGGCAGAGCTCGCGCCTGCGCAGGGCGCCCAGTCGCAATCAGCCATCGAAGCCGAGCTGGGCGATCTTCTCTTCACTGCCGTAAATCTTGCCCGTCACCTCAAGGTCGACCCCGAGTCCGCCTTGCGCGCCGCCAACGCGAAGTTTCGCCGCCGCTTCGCCGCCATGGAGTCAGCGGCTGGCGGCAGGGATGCCCTTGCGTCCTCCACCCCGGCAGCGCTCGATCGACTATGGAATCAGGCGAAGCATGCTGCCGGCGAGCCGTCAGGGTCATGAGCGATGACATTCCGCGCAACCTTCGCATCGAGCAACTTACCTGGAACTCTGCGAGCGCCGCGCCGTCCTCCAGATAGGCGATACGCGGAGTGGTGGTTGTACTCGGACCGGGTTGCGAATACTCTCACTGAAGACAATCGCCTGACCGAGATGTAGGAGCGCACTTCTGTCCCGCGCGCCATCTACTTTGCGAAAGCAGAATTTGGCGGGGGCTTGCCGTGATCGGCTGGGAACGCCATGCAGAGGGGCAACAGCTTCTTTCTTTCTCGGTTCGTGGCGGCAACCTCGGACATGGGGCAGCAACCTGACGACGGTTTTCCCGCATCTTTCACTGATTTACTGATTACGAAAGAATAGGAAGGAACATGCTCAACATCGACGCCATCCACCTGCGAGAGATCAACATGCCGCTGGCTCAGCCCTTCGAGACCAGCTTCGGCGTCACGTCCAGCCGTCGCATTCTGCTGGTGGAGCTCGAATCCGAGGGCCTGACGGGTTGGGGCGAGTGCGTCGCCGGCGAGCACCCCTACTTCAGCGACGAGATGATCGATACGGCGTGGCTCATCACGGAGGCTGAGCTTGCGCCCCGGCTGCTCGACGCGGATGTCGAACGCGGCGGAAGCTGCCCTCGCATCTTCGGGCAGGTTCGCGGGCATCGCATGGCCAAAGCTGCCCTGGAAAATGCAGTGTGGGACCTTGAAGCGCAGGCAAAGCGCGTCTCGCTTGCCAACCTGCTGGGCGGAACCCGCGAGGTCATTGCCTGCGGCGTCTCGATCGGCCTGCAGCCTTCGCTGGGGCAGTTGCTGGACAAGGTCGCTGCCGAACTCGAAGCCGGCTATCAGCGCATCAAGCTGAAGTGCAAACCCGGCATGGACACCGCACTGTTCGAGGCCGTCCGCAAGCGCTGGCCCGATATCAGCTTGAGCTGCGATGCCAACTCCGCCTACCGGATGAGGGATATCAACCACATCGTAAGCTGGGACCGGTACAAACTGCTCATGATCGAGCAGCCGCTCTGGTTCGACGACTTCTACTTCCATTCCATGCTGCAGAAGCGCCTCGACACCGACCTCTGCCTCGACGAATCCATTCGCAACCGCCGCGACGCCCTGGCCGCCATCGATATGGAGTCATGCCGCGTCATCAACATCAAAGTGGGCCGGGTCGGCGGCTTCAGCGAGGCCATCGCCGTCCATAATGCGGCGGCGGAGCGCGGCATTCCGGTCTGGTGCGGAGGCATGCTCGAAACCGGCATCGGCCGCTCGCACAACATCGCGCTTTCCTCCCTGTCCAACTTCTCGCTTCCTGGCGATGTCTCCGCCTCCAGCCGCTATTGGACGCAGGACATCATCGAGCCGGCGGTCACCGTCAGTCCTAAAGGCGAGATCGTCGTCCCTGCCACGATCGGCCGCGGCTTCGAGGTGCGGCGCGACCGCATTGAAGCGTTGACGGTCAGGCGGCAGACGCTCCATGCGAAGGCTCGGGTTACAGCCTGAGCCGAATTTACAGCCTGAGCCGAAATTACCGCCTGAGCCGAGCTTTACTTTCCGGGCGCAGGAGAGGCAAGCAGAAGCCGAATCGCGTCCTGGTAACTCATCGCCGGAATCGTTTGGAAGCCGCTAGCCTGGACATGGGAGTTCACATTCATGGTTTTGACCATCAGGGCGCGCACGCTCAGTTGCATGGAAAAGTCCGTGAAGATCCAGCGTTCTCCACCTGGGTTGGTCTGGGTCAAAGCCAGCTTTCCTCCGGGATAGATGTGGGCAAGCATCCCCCAGCCGAAGTTCACTCCATGGGAGATCGTTCCTTCCATGCGAACCACGTAGCGGCTCCTCGCATCGATCCAGACCCTGCCCTCCAGCCCGGTCAACGCCTCGGCCTCCGTGTTCGGGGGAACGAACTTCGGATTGGGCTTAAAATCGATGACGACTTCCCGGCCGCCGCCGTTGGTGCCCGTCTGCGGTTGACCCGGCGTATAGCGGAAGAGTCCCGCGTCCGGCATCAACGGCACCAGCCTGCCGGCCATCCTCTTCTCGGACTCGCTATTCCTGACATGCCTCGCATACGCGTTGGGGGAAGCCAGCATGTCGGTCAAACGCTGCCGCTCCCCCTGGTCCTGCTCCTCGGTCAGCGGCTTGCCATCTTTCAGGAGCAGCCGCGCAACCGTTCCGTCTTTGCTTTCGACGATGTCGCGCACCCGATCGCCCTTTTCGTTGACGGATTGGATGCGGTACCGAAGATACGAACCCTTGTGGTAAAGCGCCACCAGTTCGTTCGCGGACGCATCCACGATCCACGAGCGCGGCGGCGCATCCAGCAGCCCGCTTCCTGCCGCGCCCGCGGCCGTATTTACGCTTTGCGCGAGCGCAACGACGCAGGAAGACGCCTCGAGAAAGACGATAAAGACGATAGAAAAGATCGCTGCGCCGGCAAGCCAGCCACCTTCGCCGCGGCGTTCGATCACCATACCGAGTGGCGCCGCGCACCAGGAAGTTTGTGCAGCCATCCCGGCTGCGCCCGTTGCCGGTCCGCGCGTCTTCGAAAGATTCTCGCCATTCCGCTCATCTTACGTAAGACGCTTGAGTCGCGCCAACGTTTAGCGGTTTGCCTCGCGCCATGCGCTTGGGTATAGTTCGGGCAAGACCCACCGTAAACGACAGGACCGAGGAGAGCACAATCTTATGAAGCCAGCAGAAGGTTCCACCGTCATCGGAAAATCAGTGATCATTCGCGGAGATCTCTCCGGCCAGGAAGATCTTTATCTCGACGGCGATATCGAAGGAACCATCACCCTGAAGGAGAGCCGCCTGACCATCGGGCCAAACGCCCAGATTCGGGCCGACATCAATGTTCGCGATCTTGTCGTCTTCGGCAAGCTCGCCGGCAACATCCACGCCGAGGGCCGCGTCGATCTGCGCCAGTCCGCGTCCGTTAAAGGAGACATCTTCGCCGGTAGATTGTCGATCGAAGAGAGCGCCATTCTCAGCGGGCGCGTCGAACTGAAGGCCTCCGGGGAGTCCGCCTCCACAACCGCCAGGCCTGCCTCTGCCAGCGCCCCGAAACCCGAGGCGAACGCTCCCCTGTTCCCGCAACCCACGGCCTAAGAACCTGTCTAATAACTCCTTAGAATCGTCATCTCGACCGAAGCCGCCGGAGTTCCCCGCGAGCGCTTTTGCTCTTCGGGGTGGTAAGTCGTGTAGTTTTATCGTAGGGCGTAAAGATCGTCATCTCGACCGAAGCCGTGTAGTTTTATCGCACGGCGTAGTGGAGAGATCCCCGCATTTCGCCTTTGTTGTTGTCTGTTTTCTTGTTAGATCTGAACCGTAAAGCAGTATTTAAACAGGTTCTAAGCCATCTCTCCTGAAGGTGTATAGCGAGGCAACACGGTCGGCGCCATTTCCTCTCAAGGAAAAGGGCATTCCTCGAAAACATCCATGTCACAGCATCAGGAGAAATGCTCTAGACCAGAAAGTGAATTCGTTGCATGCGCAGTCTTTTCGGCGGAAGTGAAAGCGCCAGCACCAGGGGTGGAAGCGAGAGCGGGCGTGTGCCCCGGCACTCCAGCGGCTGGAACGAGCTTTTGAAGCACCTGAAAGGTCAGGAGTCGCTTCGCATCCTTGACATCGGCCCCACCTCGTCCACCAACATCAACTACATCACCAGCCTCGGCCATAGCATCTACATGGCCAACATCGTTGAAGAGGCGTCGAAGCCCGAGTGGCTCCTTCCAGCAGCCGACGGAGGTCCGCCCAGCTTCGATGTAGCCCGCTTCCTGGAAAGCAACCTCAACTTCTCCGGACGCATGTTCGACGTCGTCATTCTCTGGGATACGGCAGATTATCTTCCCGAGCCCCTGCTTGCCCCCGTCTTCTCACGCATCCATGAGGTGCTGCAGCCCGGAGGCCTGATGCTTGCTTTCTTCCACGCAGCCACCAGCCCCGAAACCATGTTCTCTCGCTATCACCTTACCGACACCGATGTCGTCGAGATGCAGCGCGCGGGACCATTTCCCTTGCTCCAGGTCTCCAGCAACCGAAAGATAGAAAATATGCTCAGCGCCTTTAGTAACTACCGGTTCTTTCTTGCAAAGGATAGCCTGCGCGAGGTCATCATTACACGGTAGTTCGTGGAGATGGGAATCAGCAGGCAGGCGCTTGCATTCCAGGCGCCTGCCTGCTAGGTCAAAGCTCCTGAAGGCGTAAAGGCAGCCTAAGCTGCTCGCGCTGTCTTCTCTCCCCTTTTCCCAGGGGAAACAGCATTCTTCAGAATTTCCTGCTCCACAGTATCAGGAGATTTACCCTAGAACCCCACCAATCAAGCCTTCGGATTCTGCTTCCTGCGCTCCGCCCAACGCTTCTTCATGGCGTCGGCAATGCGCTTGCGCCCCTCGGGACTCAGTTTGCGTTTGCGAGGCGCGGCTGCAGCCTGTGCGGCAGCAGCGTTTTTACTGCCCCTCGGACGACCTGGACCTGTATGGGTCGCAGGTGCGACCGTTCCAGCCAGCAAAGCGCGGGCCTGTTGCAACTTCGCGATTTGCGCGTCTATCTCAGTAATAATGCGGCTTACTTCCACGTGTTCCCTCCGTCGGTAGTAAAAGGTAGTGAAGATCGATTCATTCGGTGTCAGTGTTCAAGCAGACGCACTCACTTATGCCACTTATGACCATACCTAAGCGCAAAGCTTCGCGCAAATAAACCTAAGTGGGGATACTACTTTAAGTTATGCGGCAATGCGACATTGTCTTCAATGTCCATTGCCGGATGCGGCGCCTCGATGGAATATCCGGGACCCGCATCGTCGTAATCGTCGGGTCGCGCACCGCCGAGCCGCCGGCGCTGATTGCTCTCATCGATGCATTGCTGCAGATCTTTCAGGACGCCTTGCTTATCGCGCGCAAAGTCGTTGGCCATGCGCGTCAAGGCATAGGTCAAGATATCGCTATGGTGCAGGTCCTGCATATTCGGGGAACGCCGGATATTCAGCCACAGACGATGAACAAGCTGGACCTCGTGCGGTTCGATCGCAGGCGCATGCGGTCCGATATGGAAGCTGAGGGATTGCCCATCGGGCTTCACCACATAAAAGGTAAACTGCCGTTTCGGCTCAGGGAGAGCCTCCCACGCCTGGCCGACATGGTACGCCTGCTCCTGCGCCGTAAGCTTCGTCGATAAGCCGGAGACTACGGCCGCGGCATCGAGCGAGTTAGCCGTCTGTACCAGCGCCGAAAAGATATCGCCGGCCGGAACGACCAGAAGCGAAATATGCTTTCCAAAGCTCTCGGCGACCGACACCGCTTTGGTAAACAGCATCTGCTCGTGCTCGCTGAATAACTGCTCCGACGCCTCCACATACTCCGGGCCGCCCGCGCCCATCATTCGCGCTGCTAGCACCACCAGGTCCTGCTCGTCCGTATTGGTGTGGGTCAGCGCCCACTTCAAGGCGAACGGCGCGGCCGAATCCCGCATCGTCACCACCACCGCGCCCGGCCGAATCTCCAGCGCCTCGCGGCCTACCTTGTCCTGATGCTCCAACTGGAAGTGTTCCTTCATCTGCAGCGTCGTCAGGTCGTGCCGCCGCTTATTGTCTCGCTCCGACAGCGAAAAGATCACAAAGAACGCCGCTGCAAAGATAATTCCACTTACTGTAGCTACAGACTTGGTGAATAGATTGACGACTGCCGTTGTAAGTAGAACTAGAAAGACCGAAAACAGGCCCAGGGGAATCTCTGTCTTGCCGATGCGCAGGTTGAGAGGAACCTTCCACCCGCGCTCTCCCTTGTACTTCCGACGCAGCACCAGCATCGCCAGCGCATTGAAGGTAAAGCTCCAGATCACTCCAAACGCGTATGCTTCCCCGAGCATAATCACATCGCCGCGAGTCACTACGATCGTAAACATCTGCAGCCCGGCAACCAGGTTCACGATGCGGTAGCTTGTCCCGTATTTGCGCTGCGGCTTGCGGAACCAGTCCGAGAGCACGCCGTCTTCGGCCACCCGCATCAGCACGCCGGTAGAGCCGACAATCGCGGTATTCACAGCTCCGCCGAGAATCAGGAATCCGACGATCACCACGAAGACACGAAACGCGATTCGCAAAGCCAGCGGCCCTACCATGTACATCGCCATGCCGGCGATCAGGTTGTTGCTATACACCGGCACCCGCACAGAATCGGGAATCAGCATCACGGCCAGCAGCGTTCCAATCCCGGTAAAGATGAAACTGTAGATCGCAATCACGATCGCCGCGCGCTTCAGGTTCTTCAGCTTCGGGTGTTCAATCTCGCGGTTCACCTGCGCCAGCGACTCCTCCCCGCTCATCGCCAGCACGGAGTGGCCAAACGCCATCAGTACGCCGAACAGACCCATCGTCCGCGCGAAGCTGGTGTGCTTCAAAAAGCCCAGGGCATCGTTGCTGAAGTGCAGATTGTCCGGCGTAGGCCAGGGAGGCAGATGCGCGCCTACATGGATTGCCGAAAATATTCCCCAGGAAAGTAAGATCACCACCATCACGGTCGTAATCTTCATCACCTTCAGCGCCTTATCGCTCGACTCTTCGATGCCCTTGGTGTTCTGCCACCAGAAGTAGATCGTGATGAGTCCCGCGATCACAGCCGAAGTCCCATCTACGTGAAACTGGCGCGCCGCACCATTGGGATGCATCACCATCCTGCTCATCCAGTGATGCGCCGTGCAAAGCCGCAATAACTCATTCAGCAGCCCGGAGATGTACTGTCCCGCCGACACGCCCGAGATCGGCCCCGTCAAGATGTAGTCGAACATCAGCGCCGACACGCTCACTTTGGCGAAGGTGCCCCCCAGCGCTTCTTTCACGATGCGGTACACCCCGCCGCGCGTATACATGCTGCAGCTTTCCACGTAAACCGCACGCACGGCAAAGCTGAACAGCATCACCCCCAGAATGAACCACGGCGCTGCCTTGCCGACCGCCTGCTCCGCGATGCCGCCAGCGTAGAAGGCGGACGAACCCAGATCGTTCAGGACAATAGCCGCCGCCCGCCAGAACGAGATAAACGTAAGCATCACGGACGACGCCACCACCAGGCGAACGCGGTTTGATTGCGGCATTTTGATCGTTTGTTTGGACGCCATTATGTTGTCTTATCCAGAGATCGTCTTGGCATGAAACAGATGGCGAGAGAAAACTTCTCAGCGGAAGAGCGCGCCTCGGTCCAGCGGGCTGCCCGGCCTGCCCACGCTGCACGGCCGCTGACGTTAATCTTCATCCTCCAACAGCTCTTTCAAATCCTCGGCGAAACTCACCACAATCACCACTGCGGAGCCTGCCATGCCGACAAAGAACAGCGGCACAATGATCCGGGCGATGAAGTGAATAATGAGATCCATACCTATGGATTGTATCTCGCAACCGGCATTTCATTGATCGCTCAATGTTAGACTCATGGCGATGCGTCATATCCCCCCGCGGCTTTGGGCCATGGCCGTGCTCTCCGGCATCCTGCAGGTCCTGCCCTTTCCCATCGCCGGCCCAACCCCTCTCTGGCGCACCGCCTTCTGTTGGATCGCGCTTCTGCCTCTGCTCTGGGCGCTTCTCGGCAGCGGCAGGACAGGGAAGCCGCTTACTCTCCGCCAAGGCACCGCTCTGGGGTACGTTTGCGGCTTCGTCTGGTACCTGGGGAACTGCTACTGGATCTACCAGACCATGTATCTCTATGGCGGCCTGGCCAAACCCATCGCCGCCGGCATCCTGATCCTCTTCTGTCTCTATCTCGGCCTCTACCACGCGCTCTTCGGAACCCTGATCGCCGCCTTCCGTTCCCGCTTCGGCCGGCAGAACGCGCTTCTGCTGGTTCCCTTTGCGTGGGTGGCGGTAGAGCTTGCCCGCGCCCGCATCACCGGCCTTCCCTGGGACCTGCTCGGCATCGCCCAGGTCGACAATCCGCTGCTTACTCGTCTTGCGCCCATCACGGGAGTCTACGGCCTCTCCTTTCTCATTGCCGCCGTCAACGCGCTGTTCCTGGTTCGCATCCGCATCCGCGAGCGCCGCTTTACCCGTCCGCTGCTCAGCATTGCGGGCGTCGTCATCGTCGTTCTGTACGTGATCGGCCTGCGCTCTATCGGAGACCCAACCGCCTCGCCAGCCACAGCCTCAGCCACCCTCGTCCAGGAGAACATCGAAGTCGGCGCAGCCAACACCGGCCCTCAGCCCACGACCCAGCAGTATCTCGACTCCTTCTCCTATCTCAGCCGCTATCCCTCCTCTCACTATCTGCTCGGCGTCCCGGAGCTGTCCGGCACCCGCTCCGTCTACCTCATCCGTCGGCACGCTCCCGTCGAAGGAGCAGACCCCGACGCGCCCGTGCCCGTGCCCACCGACCTCATCGTCTGGCCGGAATCCCCCGCGCCCTTTCAGGATGTCGACCCACAGTTCCTTACGCGCATGCAGTCCTTGGCTCGTGAGACCCACGCGCCCATCATTGCCGGGAACACCGGCTTTCAAACCAATCCTGACGCAAAGTCCGGGTACACCCCCTACAACCGCGCATCGTTTTTCACTCCCGACGGTGCCTACCTCGGTCACTACGACAAGATGCACCTCGTTCCCTTCGGCGAGTACGTTCCCTACAAACAACTCCTCTTCTTCGCCAAGGATCTCCTCAACGAAGTAGGCACCTTCGCTCCCGGCGCCAAGCGCACCGTCTTCACCACCGGCGGCCACACCTACGGCGTCTTCATCTGCTACGAATCCATCTTCGGCGAAGAGATTCGCCGCTATGCCCAGCAGAGAGCCGACGTTCTCATCAACATCTCGAACGACGGATGGTATGGCGACACCAGCGCTCCCTGGCAGCACCTGGATATGGTTCGCATGCGCGCCATCGAGAACCACCGCTGGGTCCTCCGCGCCACCAACACCGGAGTCACCGCCGCGATCGATCCCTTCGGCCGCGTCACCGCCGCGGCTCCCCGCCACATTCGCACCAGCCTCCGCGTTACCTTCGGCTACGAGCGCGACCTCACGTTCTACTCCAGATACGGCGATCTCTTCGCCTACCTCTGCGCCCTCCTCACCTCCGTCGCCCTGGCCAGTAACCGGTTTCGCGGGAAGCAGTTTAGAAGGACGAGAACGCCCGCAACGCAGTAAAATTACGGATGAGGGCGACATGTGGACTGGAGCGGATGCGAACTCGTCGAAAGGATTCCCGGAAAGGTTTCGGGACAACCCATCGTGCGCCGAACAAGAATTCTTGCCGAAACCATCCTTGAATATTCCGACCAGGGTGCGCCCACCGACGAGATACTCCAGGACTTTCCTTCGCTTGATGCAGACACCATTCGCGCATTGATACGCTTCGCCCACTCACAACGAGGTCAACTCGCTTCGTGAGAGTTCTGCTGGACTTTGGGCTGACGCCTCGCGTGAGATATTCCTTATGGATGAGATCGAGCTTGTGCCCTATAATCCCTACTGGCCTGAGATGTACCAGACCGAAGCTGAACGTCTCCGATCGGTCTTACCCTCAACGCTGATACTCGGAATGGAACACTTCGGAAGTACCGCAGTACCTGGCCTCCGCGCCAAGCCAATCATCGATATTCTCGTAGCGGTCCGCTCCGTATCGGAGTCGCATCACACCTGCGTATTGCCAATGGAGTCGCTCGGCTACGCATTCTGGGAAGACAATCCTCAACGCGATCAGCTCTTTTTCGTCAAAGGTCTCCCTCCCAGCGCACCGCATCGCACGCACCACGTCCATATGACTGAAGTCGACGGTGAAATGTGGGGCCGGCTGCTGTTTCGAGACTATCTGCGGGTACATCCTGAGGAGGCCACTCGCTACGAGACCCTGAAGTTCGATCTCATGGAGCGTTACAGGTACGATCGCGAGGCATATACGGACGCAAAGACAGCTTACGTCAAACGCGTGATGGCGCTCGCCCGCTCTCACTCATGTCCGTCCGAAGCTGAGTGACGTAAAATCGAACCATATGCTTACAGACCTCGAATACTCCTACTCCCCGGTCCGCAACAGAGTGCGCGATCTGCGGGAGTATCTTTGACTCGGCCAGACTCCGCCGCGAACTCTCCACGATTGAAGAAAAGATAGCCGACCCCACCGTCTGGGCCGACGGCGCTCGTTCGCAGCCTCTCATGCGCGAACGCAAGCGCCTCGAAACTCTCCTCGCCGACGACGCCGAGCTTCGCCGCCGCACCGACGACATCGAAGCCTACTTCGAGCTCGCCCGCGAAGGCGAAGACACCGAGCCCGACCTCGTCCGCGAGATTCCCGCCCTGGTCGACTTCTCCGAGCAGCTCGAATCGAAGACCATGCTCTCCAGCGAAACCGATCCGCTGAACGCCATCGTCGTCGTGCATCCCGGCGCAGGCGGCACCGAGTCCCAGGACTGGGCCGAGATGCTCATGCGCATGTATGTCCGCTGGGGCGAGCGCCAGAACTTCAAGGTCGAGATCAACGAGATCCAGGACGGCGACGAAGCCGGCATCAAGTCCGCCACCTTCACCATCACCGGCGACTTTGCCTTCGGTCTCCTCAGCGGCGAAACCGGCGTCCACCGCCTTGTACGCATCTCGCCCTTCGACTCCGCCAAGCGCCGCCACACCAGCTTCGCCTCGGTCTTCGTCTCGCCCGAGATCGACGACACCATCGTCATCGACATCAAGCCCGACGACCTCCGCATCGACACCTACCGGTCTGGAGGGAAGGGCGGCCAGCACGTCAACACCACCGACTCCGCCGTCCGCATCACCCATCTCCCGACGGGTCTTGTCGCCGGCTGCCAGAACGAGCGCAGCCAGCACAAGAACAAGGAGAAGGCGATGAAGCTCCTCCGCTCGCGCCTTTACGAGTACGAGCTCGACAAGAAGAAAGCCGTCAGCCGCAAGCTCGAAGACTCCAAGCTCGATATCAAGTTCGGCTCGCAGATCCGCAGCTACGTCCTCCAGCCCTACCGCATGGCCAAAGACCTGCGCACCCGAGTCGAAGTCGGCGACGTCGACAAGGTCCTCGATGGCGACCTCGAACCGTTCATTCGCGGCTACCTCCGTATGCGGCGCGAAGGCAACTTCCCCGCCGAGGCCGCTGCCGACGACCTGAGCTGAAACAGATCGGTTTTGTCGTTGTTTGTTCTTCCTGATCCCATCCCACCTGATCCCATCCCACCTGATCCCATCCCACCTGATCCCATCCCGCCAAGACCATCGTCATCTCGACCGAAGCAGCGGACGCTTTCATCGTCCGCTGCGTAGGGAAGAGATCCCCGCATTTCGTCTTTATCCGCCCATGAATCGACGATCCTAATTGCGAGCCGCGCTGAGATGCTGGTCGCTGATTCCGCTGTCGAACTCCGTGTAGTTGTCCAGGTGGTTCTTAATCACGCGATAGCATTCACATGCCCTGTCCTCGAGTCGCGCTGCATCGAGGATCCGTATCACGCCCCGGCTGTACTGGATCAGGCCCGCCTGCTTCAGGAGGCCGGCTGCCGTCGAGACGGTCGGACGCGTGGTGCCGAGCATGTCTGCGAGAAAGGCCTGCGGCAGGAAAAACGTATCGCGGTGCACCCGGTCCGCGCACAGCAGCAGCCAGCGGGCCAGTCGCTGGTCCACGTCGTGCTTCGCGTTGCAGGCCGCCGACTGGCACGCCTGGACCAGTTGCTTCTGGACATAGCGCAGCGCCAGCGACTGGAACTTGCCGCCAAGCTGAAACTCTCGCCTCGCCGCCTCGACGCCACACGAGTACCCCTTGCCGGCAATCTGTGTATACACCCGATTGAGGCTGCGCTTGGTCCCCATCAGCGCCGAGACGCCAATCACCCCCTCGTACCCGAACATGCCGACCTCTACCTGAGCCCCGTCTCGAAACGTCGTCGTCATCGATGCCATCCCCTCTTCGACGAAGAAGAGGTGCTCGATCGGATTGCCGGGAAACTCGATCTCGTGTCCAAGCTCGAAGTTGACCGGATGCAGATTGAATCGAGAGATGACGTCAGCGTCAAGAGTCCTTAAAATGGAGTTGGTGTAAGTAGCGATGGGCATGGAAGACCTCGTTCCCGCAGGAAATCTGCCCCATCAGTATGCACGATAAACGACAAAAGCGAATTTAGTACCATTATTAACGCAGCCCAGCGCGCTCTCCATGGGCGGTAAGGCGCTCCAGCAGACCCTTCGCATCCTCGCCGATGGTTCTCTCGCGCCCCCGCTGCATCCTACTATCAGCTTAATCAGGAGAGACAACCGCCATGAGCGAGAGCAAGTCCCCAGTTAAATCTCCAGACCCAGCCAGCCACGCCGCCGGCGACCAAACGCCCCTGTGCAAACAGCTTATCGCTCTCCTCCAGGGCGGCCAGGCCCACGCGACCTTCGACGACGCCGTCAAAGACTTCCCCGACGATCTGCGCGGAACCGTCCCGCCCAACCTCCCCTACTCCGCCTGGCAGCTTCTCGAGCACCTTCGCATCACCCAGCACGACATCCTCAACTTTTCCGCGCCTCCCACCGGCGGCTATCACCCTCTGCAGTGGCCCAACGAATACTGGCCCAAAACCCCGAACCCGCCCAGCCCCCAGGCCTGGGACCAATCCATCCGAGCCATTCGCGGCGATCTCAAAACCTTCATTGCCCTGATCGAAAATGCAGGCTCCGATCTCGTCAAACCCTTCCGCTGGGGCGATGGCCAGAACCTCCTCCGCGAAGCTCTCCTGGTCGCCGACCACACCGCCTACCACCTCGGCGAACTCATCGTCCTCCGCCGTCTCCTCGGAGCTTGGCATCACTGACAACTGACAACCGACAACTGACAACCGACAACTGAGAACCGACAACCAATGAACGACCCCCAAACCATCCGCACCATGCTCGACCCTGCCGCCGGAGACACCCCCCGCACCATCGCCGTCATCGGCCTCTCCGACGACCCCGCCAAGCCCAGCCACTACGTCTCCGCCTACATGCAGCAGCATGGCTACAAGCTCTACCCCGTCAATCCCGGGCTCCCCCAGATCCTCGGCGAGACCTCCTACCCGAGTCTTGCCGCACTCCCCATTAAGCCCGACATCGTCAACGTCTTTCGCCTGCCCAAGTTCCTCCCGCCTATCGTCGACGAGATGATCCAGCTCGGCCTCGCCAACCTCTGGGTCCAGCAGGGAATCGTCAACCCTGAAGCCGCCACCCGCGCCGAAGCCGCCGGCATCCAGGTCGTTATGGACCGCTGCATCATGGTCGAGCACCGCCGCCAGACCTTCGCGTGACATCCCGATTCTCCGCCACGCCCTACAATTGAGATTCATGAACATCCGCCGCTCGATCGTCCTGCTGCTGCTCGCCTCCGCCTTCCTCCAGCCGACCGCCCATGCCCAACTCCAAAGTGTCGGCGACGGCGCCCCAGGCCCCGTCAAAGCCCAGCACCTCTCCGCCGAACTCGTCTCCGACTCCACCAGCATCGCCCCGGGCGCCACCGTGCAGGCCGGCCTCGTCCTCACCCTCGAAAGCCGCTGGCATGTCTACTGGGTCAACGCCGGCGACTCCGGAGAACCGCCCCACATCGCCTGGACCCTCCCCGCCGGCATCACCGCTGGACCCATGCAATTTCCCATCCCCAGCCGCCTTCCCCTCGGCCCGCTCATGGACTTCGGCTATGAAGATTCGGTCGCCTTCCCCGTCCAGCTCACCGCCGCCGCAGCCGTGCCTCCCGGCCCCATCCACCTCGACGCCAACATCACCTGGCTGGTCTGCCGCGAGGTCTGCATCCCCGGCAAGGCCCACCTCGGCCTCAACCTCACCGTCGCCGCCCCCGCCCCTGCCCCGACGCAACCCGCCAGCGCCCCAAGTAGCGCCGTCGACCGCGCCCTCACCCTCCTCCCCCAGCCCCTCCCCCCGAACGACATGCTCACCGTCAACGGCGGCAAATCCGAGTTCGTCCTCACCCTCATCACCGGCCGCCGCGAGTCCGCCGCCGAGTTCTACCCCTTCGACCAAGACCAGATCGCCAACCCCGCCCCCCAAACCGTCGAGCCCCTCCCCAACGGCCTCCGCCTCCGCATCCCCCGCGCCGAAGACCTCAAAACCCTCCCCGCCCACCTCCACGGCCTCATCAAGCTCTCCAACACCGTAGCCTACGACGTCACCGCCCCCATCATCCCCGGCGAAGTCGCCCCAGCCAGCCCCGCCTCCAGCAGCTCCGCCGAATCATCCTCCCACCGCACCGCCACCGTCTTCACTGCCATCGGCCTCGCCTTCCTCGGCGGCATCATCCTCAACCTGATGCCCTGCGTCTTTCCCGTCCTCTTCCTCAAAGGCCTCGCCCTCATTCAGTCCTCCGGCGACGAACGCAGCCGCCTCCGCAGCCACGGACTCGTCTACACCCTCGGCATCCTGGTCTCCTTCTGGATCATCGTCGCCGTCCTGCTCATCCTGCGCGCCGAAGGCAGCCAGGCCGGCTGGGGTTTCCAGCTCCAATCCCCCACCTTCCTCACCCTGCTCGCCGCCGGCATCTTCTTCTTCGCTCTCTCCCTCGCCGGCCTCTTCGACATCGGCCTCTCCCTCACCTCGGTCGGCGGCGAACTCGCCCAGAAACAGGGCTACCCCGGCAGCTTCTTCACCGGCGTCCTCGCCACCGTCGTCGCCACCCCCTGCACCGCGCCGCTCATGGGAGCCGCCATCGGCTTCGCCCTCGCCCAGCCCGCCGGCATCACCTTCGCCGTCTTCACCGCACTTGCCCTCGGTCTCGCCACGCCGTATCTTCTGCTCAGCTTCCAGCCCGCCTGGACCCGCATCCTCCCCCGGCCCGGCGCCTGGATGGAGATCTTCAAGCAGCTCACCGCCGTCATCTTCTTCGCCACCGTCATCTGGCTCACCTATGTCTACGGCTCGCTCTTCGCCGAGGGCAGCGCGGCGGCCGCAGCAAATAGTAGCCAGGGCATCTATCGCATCTCCCTCCTGCTCGCCTGCTTCCTCCTGCTCGCCGTCGCCGGATGGGTCCTCGGCAGATGGCCCGCCCGCTGGACCAGCACCCTCGCCGCCACCCTCATCGCCGCGATCGGCCTCGCCATCCCGCTCTACCAGCCCAAAGACACCACCCTCGTCTGGACCCCGTATACCCGGCAAGCCCTCGACCAGGCCCGCGCCTCCGGCCATCCCGTCTTCATCGACTTCACCGCCGCCTGGTGCCTCAGTTGCCAGGTCAACGAGCGCCTCGTCCTCAGATCCAAAGACGTCCAGCGCCAGTTCAGCAAAAACGAAGTCACCCTCCTCAAAGCCGACTGGACCCAGTACGATCCCGCCATCACCCAGGAGCTCGCCTCGGTCAAACGCAGCGGCGTTCCCACCTATGTCCTCTACCCCGCCGCAAAAGGCTCCACCGCCGACGTCCTCCCCGAACTCCTCACCAAAGACATCGTCCTCACCGCCCTCAAAAAAGACACCAACCCCTGATCCGTTGCGGAGCTTCTTTGTTATATTTGTATATAATTGTGGTGAGTCATGTATACCACCAACCTACGGAAAGCCGGGTGGCTGTAGATGGTCAAGAGGCTGTTCCGCCGTCGGATCGGCTGATGGGCGGCTTGTAGTTGAGGCTACCATGTGGTCTTTGGAGGTTGTAGTAGTCGGTCCATGGCTTGAGGGAGGCATCGCGTTCATCTGAGCTGGCCCAGTGTTTTGCGCGAGCCCACTCTCTGAGTGCGGTCTGGATGAAGCGTTCCGCCTTACCGTTGGTTCTTGGCGTGTAGGGTCGGGTGCGCTGGTGGCGGATGTGCATTTTCTGGCAGGCCTGGCGAAACTGCTGCGAGCGGTAGCTTGATCCGTTATCGGTGAGCAGGGCACGCACATCGATGCCGTGCATGGCGAAGTACTCTACGGCGGCGTTCAAAAAGCCGATGGTGGTTTCGGCTTTCTGATCCGGCAGCATCTGGGTAAAGGCCAGCCGGGAGTGATCATCGATGGCAACGTGCAGCGCCTGGAAGCCGGGATGTTTCTGCTTGCCACGTAGCCGGCCGTCGCCGCGCAGGCTCACTTCAGAGAAGCGCGTCATGCCCTTGATATCGAGATGGAGCATGTCGCCAGGCCGCGGATGCTCATATCGCTGCACCGGCGGAGGCGGATTTAGATCGCGCCATCGGCTGAGCCGAGCGCGGCGCAGAATGCGGCTGACCGAGGCCGCGCTCAACCCGGTACGACGCGCGATCTCATAGCCGGGCATGTGTTCTCGGCGAAGAACAAGAACCTTTTCTATGAAAGAAGAACTGGTCTGGCGCGGACTGCGGTGCGGACGCGAACTGCGACCGGTCAGCCCGGAAACGCCCAACAGCCGATAGCGCCCCACCCATTTCGCTGCCGTTTTAGCACTTACCGTGAACCGCAAAGCGGCCGCGCTTACCGTCAACCCATCCTCAATCACCATGCGGGCCAGACGCTCTCGACTCACATCCGTCCATGGGGCATTCTTGTGATAATCCATTCGGTCTCCAGAGTTCCTGCTTGCTCGTCACAAACAGCTTCTCCGGTTCTGATCGAATGGACAACCTCTTGAAACATCACAGGTGCCCCATTCATGCGGTCTCATCGCATGAGTGGGTCTTCGCGCTCGGCGCGAACCGCCTTGCTCTCCCCAGCCGCAACTCTCAAATAAGATCGTTATCTCGACCGCGCCTTTGCCGTCCAGGCATTGACGGCGCGACTGCGCTTCCGTATCGTGGGGGCATTCTTTTCGCCGGAGAGAAAACTATGCGACACATGGGTTTGCTGGGCGCGGCGGTCCTCTTCTTTACCACGGCGGCTCTCGCGCAACCCGGCACCGCCCACATGGCGCCCGGGATCGACCGCGACTCCGAGGCTGCCATCGACGCGCAGGCCAGAACTCTGCTCACCGAGGCCCAGAGCAGCCCCGACGGACTCGCCACCATCACGCTTAAAAAATATCCGGACCACTCCACCATGCTCACCGTCCGCACCAAAAGCGGCGGCGCCGAGATGCACGCCGGCTACAACGACATCTTCGTCGTGCTCGACGGCGAAGCCACCGAGATCACCGGCGGAACCATCGTCGACCCCACCCAGTTCTCTCCCGGCGAGACTCGCGGCGAAAGAGTCGAAGGCGGAGTCTCCACCGTCATGCGCAAGGGAGACATCATCCACATCGACCCCAACACCCCTCACCAGATCATCCTCCCACCCGGCCACACCTTCACCTACTACGTCATCAAAATCGCCGCCTCCCAGCACTGAAGACCTCCACCCGAAGTTTCAAATCTCATTCCAATTTCATTCCAGACAAGAAACTATTGCCATCTCGACCGGAACGCAGCGAAGGGGAGAAACCCGCTTCTCTGCCAAGGGTCTTCCCCCTGATTCCGCCGTGTCGCTGGATGCAATTCGAGGCCCCATTCAGGCGGCCTCATCGCATGAGCGGGCATTCGCGCTTGGCGCGAACCGCCTTCCTCTCCCAACCGCGAGTCCTCCACCCGGTAACCCAACAAAACATCAGCGCTCCCCCAAATGCGCTTCTTCCAAAGCAACCCACACGTTATACTGGAATAACAGTTTCGCGAGAAAGAGCTTGGATGCGTCCTCCTGAAACGGCAGGACTCGGGCCATACCGCCAAAGGATAACGGGAACCGCGAGAGAGAGAGCCCGGAGGAACCAGCGAAGTGAGCAACGACGCGAACGGCCTCGTCCTGCGAGCCAAAGAGGACTGCACATGGGACCTCGTAAGCCTGGGCGAGGTCATGCTGCGCCTCGACCCTGGCGACCTGCGCATCGCCACCACGCGCCAGTTCCACGTCTGGGAGGGCGGCGGCGAATACAACGTCGCCCGCGGTCTCAGGCGCTGCTTCGGCCTCAACACCGCCATCGTCACCGCGCTCGCCGACAACCCCGTCGGCCGCCTGCTGGAAGACCTCATGCTGCAGGGCGGCGTCGATCAGTCCCATGTCCTCTGGAAAAAATACGACGGCGTAGGCCGCGCCTCCCGCAACGGTCTCAACTTCACCGAGCGTGGCTTCGGCGTCCGCCCTGCCCTCGGCTGCTCCGACCGCGGCCACACCGCCGTCAGCCAACTCCAGCCCGGCCAGATCGACTGGGACGAAATCTTCGGCAAAGAAGGCGCGCGCTGGTTCCACACCGGCGGCATCTTCTGCGCCCTCGGCGAGTCCACCCCCGAGGTCGCCAAAGAGGCCATGCTCGCCGCCCGCCGCCACGGCGTGATCGTCAGCTACGACCTCAACTACCGCGACTCCCTCTGGCAGTCCATCGGCGGCAAAGAGAAAGCAACTGCCGTCAACCGCGAACTCGCCTCCTACGTCGACGTCATGATCGGCAACGAAGAAGACTTCACCGCCGCGCTCGGCTTCGAGGTCGAAGGCACAGGCGAGCAGTTGGCCGAGCTCGAATCCGCCAGCTTCCATCGCATGATCGAACGCGCTATCGCCGCCTTCCCCAACTTCAAGGCCGTCGCCACCACCCTGCGCCACGCCCGGACCGCCAGCCTCAACGACTGGGGCGCGGTCTGTTTCTACCAGGGCCACTTCCACGAAGCCCGTCCCATGCCCGGCCTCGAGATCTTCGATCGCGTAGGCGGCGGCGACTCCTTCGCCTCAGGCCTCATCTACGGCTTGCTCAACGAAAAAGGCGCCGACTGGGCCGTCAACTGCGGCTGTGCCCACGGCGCCCTCGCCATGACCACCCCCGGCGACACCACCATGGCTACCTTCAATGAGGTCGAGCGCCTCATGAAAGGCAGCGGCGCCCGCGTCCAACGATAACAACTGACAACTGACAACTGACAGCTGAGAACTAAGAACTGAGAACTGGCAACTGAGAACTGACAACTGAAAACTGGCACTACCAACGGAGTACCGAATTGGACAAAGCAGCCGTATTGAAATCCTTGCAGGACATCGGCCTCGTTCCCGTGCTGCGCGCGGACTCAATCGAGCAGGCCCTTGCCCTCGCAGCCGCCATCGCCGACGGCGGCGTCACGGTGCTGGAGATCACCATGACCGTGCCCGGCGCAATCCAGGTCATGCGCCAACTCGCCGAGCAGCGGCCCGACCTCCTCCTCGGCGCAGGCACCGTCCTCGACCCCGAGACCGCCCGTATCTGCATCCTCGAAGGCGCGCAGTTCATCGTCAGCCCCGCGCTCAACCTCGACACGATCGAGATGTGCCATCGCTACTCCATCGCCGTGCTTGCCGGAGCGCTCAGCCCGACCGAGATTGTCAACGCCTGGCAGGCCGGCGCCGACGTCGTCAAGGTCTTCCCCGCCAGCGCTCTCGGCGGCGCCAAATACCTCACCGCCCTCAAGGGTCCGCTCCCCCAAGTCAAACTCATCCCCACCGGAGGCGTCTCGCTCGCAACCGCCAGGGACTTCCTAGAGGCTGGAGCCTTCGCCTTGGGCGTCGGGTCGGACCTGGTCGATGCCAAAGCGGTCGCGGCCGGCAAACCCGAGGTCGTCACCGAAAGCGCAAAGCAATACCTCGCCATTGTCCGCGAATTCCAGCGCTCGAGCCGGTAGCTCCCCAGAGTTCCTCAGAGCTTCCGGACGGTGTCGTTAAACACCCATTCACGCGGACAAAATGCAGGCAATGGACCCTCTTACGCGGTCGTTTTGCGCGACAAATTCGCTCAAATCGTGCTTCGCGTCACCCAAAGCAGCGGCTGGCGAATGGGAAAAGTGTGCTGCAGCGCAAACACCTTAGGATCGGCCGGCAAGCTCCTCCAGAGACTCGCATACTCTGGTCTGTCATAGGCCCGCGCGGCAAACAACAGGCTTGGCGGCCGCACCGGAAGTGCATTGAAATCAATAGCATCCGCCGGATAAGGCCACGCTCCCCGGTTGAGAATATAAGGATAGTGTCGAGCCACCGCGCTCCGCATTCCCGGCCCGTCCTGCAGCTCATAATCCCAGACATTCTCAAAACGCGTAGAAAGCAGCAGGCAAACTCCACCCAGCATGTCCAGATTAAACAACGAGTTCCGATAAGCATTCACCGTAGTCAGCTCATGCGGGAAGGTCCCATCCGCCAGAATCTGGGCGCGAATCGTGCTGCTCTGATACTGGTGTCGAAGCGCGCTAAGTGGCCGATCGTCAGCTATTTGCCCTAGGCGAGCGATCGCCGCCGCTTGCAGCAGCCAAGAGCTCCCGTGATGGCTTTTATTGTCCCGCGCCAGCCCTGCTGTACGCGAAGTGTTCAGCCACTCGAAGTAGTCACCTAACCACTGCTTCAGCCCAGCCAAATCCGCTCCAGCGAGCGCTTCGGAATGGATGAGAAAGGGGATGCACTGCACTACCTCAGCCAGATGCACGGCCTCGACGACACCTTCGAAGCGGCCCGACTTGGCGGGCGGAACTGTATGAGCATAAACCAGGTTAGCGGTCATCTGCGTTGCCGGATCGATGAACCAGGCGTGTAGATGAGCGACCGCGTGTTGCGCATAACGCGCATCCTTGGTGAGCAAAAAAGCCGACGTGAGCGCGGGCACATCGATACAAAGGTTGAGCAGTGCGTCCCGGTGCGCCGTAAAAGCTTCAGGATTAGGCGGCCCTTCGCTGCGCAGGACATACGGACCGCCTGGATGCGCGAAATCGGGCCAATAGTCTTCCGGCTCGGAGTAGAAGTCGTGCGGCGTACCTGGACTGCGCGGTGCGGCGATAGAGACCAGAGGCGTCGGCGTCCTTGTGAGCGCATCAGTGGCGGCTCTGAGGATGCGGTCGTGGTCAATGGCTGCAACGTCAGGATGAGTAGTGGGTTTGGGTTGGCAGAGCAGCA
Source organism: Edaphobacter sp. (assembly GCA_965277335.1). Classification (GTDB taxonomy): domain Bacteria; phylum Acidobacteriota; class Terriglobia; order Terriglobales; family Acidobacteriaceae; genus Edaphobacter. Next base: position 306,136 of record CBDICJ010000005.1, read on the forward strand.
GGCGCGCGGAGAGTGCGAGCGTGGCAGCTTGCGAGCAGAAGATACGGCGACTGATAGACATAACGACTGAGGCTTCCGCCGGAAGACTACCACGACCTAGAAGGCTATGCTTGCGGCCGACGGCATGATCGATGACCCCGACGTAGGATGGAAAGAGATGCGACTTCTGTTTCGATCCTTGTCTTGCACTTTGGCGGCATCGCTGGTCTGTATCGCTTCGGCCTTTGCCGCCGGGCGCGAGGTGCAGGTCTGCGTTCAGGATGCGCGCGGGCTCGCTCTCGCAGGAGCGCAAGTGCGCGTGCAAGGCGACGCTGCACAGGACGCTGTGAGCGATCAGAACGGCTGCGCGGCAGTGAGCGTCGGAGCGCAGGCGATGGTGGAGATTACGCATGATGGATTCAGCAGCGTCTCGCGCGCCTTGGGCAATCAGCGCCAACTGCTGGTGGTGCTGCAAGTCGCGCGGGCGGCGCAGCAGATCGAGGTGACGGCGTCGCGGACTCCGTTGGCGCTCGATGCCAGCGCGAGCAGCGTTCGGACGGTCACGGCAGAGCAGTTGCGCGAAGCTCCGGGGTTTACGCTCGACGATGAGCTGCGGCAGGTCGCGGGATTTCAGCTCTTCCGGCGAACGAGTTCATGGGTGGCCAATCCTACGACTGAGGGGACGACGCTGCGCGGTCTGGGATCGACAGCCGCGAGCCGGACTCTGGTGCTGAACGATCAGGTGCCATTGAACGATGCGTATGGCGGTTGGATTCACTGGAACGAGATACCTGCTCTGGCCGTGAGCAGCATCGAGCTGATGCGCGGAGGCGCCTCGGACCTGTATGGGTCGAGTGCAATCGGAGGTGTGATCGACGTTGTTCCGGTTGCGCCAAAGCGGTTCGGCTACGCCCTGAATGCGGCTGGTGCGAACGAGAGCACGTCGATGATCGATGGTTTGTTGACTGGCGCGAAGCAGGGTTGGAGCGGTTTGGCGGCGAGCAGCCTGTTCCGCACGGACGGGTACATTCTGACCGCTCCTGAGGTGCGCGGGCCGGTCGATGTGAACTCGAACGATCACTCGCAGAGCGGACGGGTTGAGTTGCGGCGCGTTCTCGGCAGCGACGGCGACATCTTTCTGCGCGGCAATCTTTTGAACGATGCCCGGAGCAATGGAACGCCTCTGCAGAAGAACTGGACGCGTATATGGCGCTACGTCGGCGGCGGCGACTGGTCGGACCGGGACGCCGACAGATTCCTGCTTCGGCTGTATGGGACCGACCAGACCTACCGGCAAACCTTTTCTTCGATCAATACGGCGCGAACCTTTGAAAAGCTGACGGCGTTTCATCTCGATCCTGCGCAACAGGTGGGCGGGGCGGTGCAGTGGGCGCGGAGTTTCAAGACAGTTACGCTGGTGGCGGGAAGCGATGTGTTGGACAACCGCGGCACCGATTTGGAGCAGATCTCCAAGGTGAGCATCAGTTCCCGTCAGCGCGGCGAGGGCGTCTATGGCGAGGTGCTTTGGCAGCCGGAGACATGGTCGTTTGCCTTCTCGTCGCGATACGATCACTTCGCCAGCTTCGATGCGAGACAGGCGGGTGGCACTCCCTCGCCGCTGCCGGATATTGATGAGAACGTCTTCGACCCGCGGCTGGGGATAGTGAAGAAGTTGAGCAGCGTGGTATCGCTGACCGGCTCGGCATTTCGGGCATTTCGCGGACCGACGATGAACGAGCTGTACCGGCAGTTTCAGGTGGGGCAGCAGATTACGCTGGCGAATGCGAGTTTGCGTTCGGAGCGGGCGACCGGGTTTGAGCTTGGCGGGCTGGTGAGCGCGGGACGGCTGGGCTCGGTCCGCGGAAGTTACTTCTGGACGCAGGTGAACCGTCCGGTTGCATCGGTGACGCTGAGGTCGACGCCTACGACCACGCTGTTCAAGCGCGAGAACCTAGGACAACTCACGAGCAAGGGGCTGGCGGCGGAGTGGGAGTTGAGGCCGGTCCGCTTTATGACGGTGACCGGCGGATATCAGTTTGCGATCTCTACGGTGACGAAGTTCCAGGTGCAGCCGGCGCTGGTGGGCAATTGGACGCCGGAGGTGCCTCGAAATCTGGCTACGCTGCAGATGCGGTTTGAGCGGGCAAGGCTGGGCGCGCTCGACGTCGATCTGCGGACCAGCGGACATCAGTTCGACGACCAGGCGAACCAGTTCCGGCTGGCCGGATATGCGCAGATGGACCTATACGGCGAGCATAGCTTCGGCGAGCGCTGGCAGGTGTATAGCTCGGTGCAGAATTTGCTGGATCAGCCAGCGGAGGCAGGCCGGACGCCGCTGCTGACTCTGGGGTCTCCACGGACGGTGATGGTGGGAGTGCGGGTCCGACAACCTTAAAACAGCTGGTCGTTCGCGGTACCCCCACACCCCTGTCCTATTTGCGCAAAATCTTCAAAGTAGAGTAGTTAGGCTTGGACCTCCGGGAACCCAAGGAACCTCTGCTTGGCTCATGGCCTTAAAAGGACATGGCTACAGACGCTCCGAATGTCAACTCCAGGAGTTTAATCATTTCCTCAAATCAGCTGACGTCGGGGATTTGGACGTCCGGGATTTGGACGACCTCATCGGGAACGATACGGGGGGTCTCGTTGCGATGTTTGTCATGCAGGCGGCCGAAGGTGGTTTCGAGCAGACGCTGCATTTTGGCGGCGGCGGTGGAGACGGAGGTCTGGACATCCGCGGATTCGCTGGTGACAGTGACGACCGGGTAGTGGCGGGGCCTGGCTTCAAGGACGCAGCGTTTGTCCTGCGGACCGGATTTGGCGCCGTTTTCGTCGCTGAGGTGGACTTCGATGCGGGTTAGCTGCTCTTCGAAACGGCCGAGAATGCGGTGCAACTCCGCTTCGATCAAGCCGGAGAGATTGGCATGCATGGGAAGATTGTTGGTGCTGTTGATCTGGATCTGCATCTAGACGTTCTCCCGGAGGCAGAGGGTTGTGACGGTGCCTCTCACTGTTTTCTTTGGATGCAGGAGCGTCAGAATCTGTTATCAATCTCGTTGCTTCGCTCTCGGAACAGCAGGTCATTCCGCTTCGCTCAGAGTCCGGTCGAGATGACAACCTTTGTGAATTGAGCGCACAAGGCCAACCAACTCTGTAGCTATTGCCGGCACGATAAAATAGAGCCATGAGTTCCGAGTTCACAAGTACCGTCGCACGCAAGCCCACCGTTTATACCGACGATCACGCCAAATCGGGTCTTGACGCGGAGTTCCCCGAGATTGAGACCTGGCGCAATCAATTCAGGGCCTACGAGATTCTCGTCGACGACCCAGAGTTCACCTCGGTATGCCCCAAGACCGGCCTACCCGACTTCGGCCGGCTCACGATCCGCTACATGCCGCGCGAGAGGTGCCTCGAACTCAAGTCCCTGAAGGAATATCTGTTTACGTACCGCAATCTTGGCATCTTCCAGGAGAATATCGTCAACCAAGTCCTCGATGACGTGGTGAAAGCCTGCGATCCTGTCTGGGCGAAGGTAGTCGGCGACTTCCGCCCGCGCGGCGGCATCTCGACGATTGTCGAAGCAACGTGGCCAAGGTCAGTTCACGATCCAGTTTAGGTCAGTCCAGGGTTAGCTGTGGAGTTTCAGACTATCCCCAGAGCGCGTGAAAAGAATTTGGCTAGCTCCCGGAATCCGCGCCGGGTGCCTGTAGATGGTCAAGACGTTGTACCACTCTGAAAGATTGGTTTGGTGCCGCCCTGGAATGAGGGCGGAGGCAAAAGCCGGCAAGGTAAGACTTTGCCTTGGAAATCGATACAACCGATTTCCACTTTCGCTCCGCCCCGGCTGCGGCGGCCTTTTCCAACAAAAAAACAGGAACAACGTATTGAAAGATCACAGGTGCCCCCAAAAATCCCCAGCAAGCTCAGCGTGAAAGGTTTCGGTACGGGCGAGGGTACCCGGCGAGTTTCTGTCATCCCCCAGTCCGGGACTAGCGATGGCAACAGGTTCGAATAGAGGTCCAGAGCCAGCAGGAAGACCGATTTCTTTTGTGCCCCCTTTGGGTGATTGGCAACGCGATTGCGTGTAGTTATCTTTGCCCTTGTTGAGGACTTCAAGGGGGAATTTGACATGTGCGTTGCGTGTAGTTTATCGGTCGGATTGGGAAAGTTAGCTGCTGAAAATCGTCGCGCCGCCATCAGTGCTGGAAAAGGTGGTGGACCTCAACTCGGGCGGAGGCAGTTTCTTGGGGGCGCGCTTGCGTTTGCCGGCGCCGCGGGCATATCAGGAATGGGTTTGCCGATGCTTACCGGCTGTTCGGGTTCGAACCCGGCCCCACCGTCGCCAGATGGTATGGCTACCATGGCCTTCACCAACGGAGCCGTTTACACCATGGCGACGGCTCAGCCTCAGGCTCAAGCGGTCGCAATCAATGGAAACAAGATCATCGCCGTTGGCTCCAATAGTTCCGTGCAGGCATTCCTCGGGCCTAAGACCACGGTCATCGACCTTCAGGGCCAGATGCTGATGCCCGGCTTCGTTGAAGGGCACACCCATCCGTTTCTGGGGGCGTACTTCACCAGTGGGGTCGATCTGCAATTCGCTACCCTGCAAGAGGCATTGGACGCTATTACGGCGTACGTCGCGGCGAATCCAACAGGGCCACTGCGCGGCTTTGGCTGGCGCATGGACATGTTCGGTCCCGATGGACCGAGCCGCCAGATTCTGGATGCCATCGTCAGCGACCGTCCGATCATGTTGTTCGCAATTGACGTCCATAGCCTTTGGGTCAACAGCAAGGCGCTGGAGATCGCCGGGATTACCGCAACGACACCAGACCCACAGCCCAACTTCAGCTACTTTTATCGTGATGCACAAGGCAACCCCACAGGTTTCGTGCTTGAGGTCAATGCCGAACTCATGGTCGTCAATGCTGTGGAGCCGGTGACCGTGCAGACCATGTCGAACTATCTGCAGGGATGGTTCCCGAAAGCCGCGGCAGCCGGAATCACAACGCTCTTCGATGCTTCGGCCCCCCCGATCTCCGGGGATGAGGGCGACATCATCCAGGTCTACGCCAACTACGAAGCCAGCGGCGAGATGCCGTTCCGTGTAGTCGCCTGCCATGCAGCGACACAGGCGGCGCATGTCGCCACGGCTGCTTCCACCACGATGGCACTCAGCAAGAGATTCAACTCTCCCCTGGTCCAGGCTCGCGTGCTGAAGATTGTCGCGGATGGCACGGAAGAAGGGTGGACGGCCTTCATGCTGGAACCCTACACCGACGATCCCACCAAGCCGAACTCTGCGCCCTTTACCCAGGCCCAGATGAACTCCATGATCGCTGCGGCAGACCTGGCCGGCATCGACGTTCATGTCCATGCTTGTGGGGACGCGACGGTGCGCATGGCTCTGGACGCCATTCAGGCTGCGATTGCGAGCAATCCGTCGCGCGACAGGCGGCACACCATCGCGCACAATGTCCTGGTAGACGATGCGGATATCCCGCGGTTCGCCAAGCTCGGAGTTATCGCGGAGTTCTCGCCCAACTGGCACTCCTACGATCCGGATACGACAGAGATCCTTCCAACTCGCATTGGGACGGAGCGGGTGGCCAAGATCTATCGCCCGAACTCCATTCTGAACTCGGGGGGCCGTATCTCGATGGGATGCGACTGGCCGGCCGCAGGATATTACTCCACCTACAGGCCGCTGGACGCCATTCAGATCGGCGTCACTCGCCAACTGCTTGGCAAGACGGCTTCCGATCCTGTCCTTCAGCCCGCCAGCGAATGTCTGAAACTCGCAGATGCCCTCGCCGCAAACACGATCGGTGCAGCGTACCAGTTGAAGATGGAAACCCAGGTGGGATCCATCGAAGTGGGTAAATTTGCCGATCTCATCGTCTTAGAGAAGAACCTCTTCAACGTTCCGGCCTCGAGCATAGCTTCCACCAAGATCGTTATGTCCGTGATGGACGGGAATATCACCCAAACTGCGTCTGCGTGAGCCAACGCAGGCGTGGTGTTTCATGAAGTCACGGGGGTGAGCTTCCCCTGTGGCTTTGTGCGACATTTCAAGACAAGGAAATCTCTGTCCGTACCGTGACAGCAATGTTGGGCTTACCCCTTCTGGGTATGATCGCTCAGCTTCGGGGAGCAAACGATCTTCCGGGTCCCGCCGGCTGCCGCTTCAACGAATCAACGCGAGTCGATGCGGCGACGCTGGCGCCCAGAAATTTTTCTACTAACGATGCATTCCGCTGGTCAAACCCAGCCGGTTAGGTTCTCTCACATGGTGAAACTTAGCAAACATCTGTTCGTGCCGGCGGCATGCGTCCTCTCTTTGTGGTCCGGATTGCAAGCTGGGGCCGTTGTCGCGTCTACCCACAACAAGGAGCAGTCAGCTCTGGAAGTCGTCAGTACAACTTACGGCAGCGTGCGCGGTATCGCCGAAGATGGCGTGGTGAACTTCAGAGGCGTTCCGTACGCTGCTCCGCCTCTTGGGGCGCTCCGCTGGGCACCTCCGCAGCCACCTCACGCGTGGACAGGCATCAAGGATGCCATTAGGTTTGAGAACGGCTGTCCCCAGGTCTCCCGCTACGGCCTCACCGAAGCAAGCTACAACGAAGACTGTCTCTTTATGAACGTCACCGTCCCACAGGACGGCAAGGACAAAGCTGCCAAGCGACCGGTTCTGATCTGGATCTATGGCGGTGCATTTGTAGGTGGATCGAGCGCCCTCTATCCACTGGACAACCTCGCCCGCAAAGGCGATGCCGTTGTCGTCTCCTTCAACTATCGTATCGGCGTGTTTGGATTCATGGCCAATTCCTCCTTCGATCCGAGTTCGAACGGCGGCTATGGCATTGAAGATCAGCGCGAGGCCATGCGTTGGGTCAAGCGCAACATCTCCGCATTCGGCGGCGATCCGGAAAACGTCACTATCGCTGGAGAGTCTGCTGGAGCCGCTTCGGTGTGCATGCATCTTCTGGCTCCGAGACAGACAAGCGGCTTGTTCCAAAAAGCGATCATCCAGTCGGCCGGTTGTGTCCAGCACCTGCGGACGGTCCAGGAGGCGGATGCGATTGGACAGAAGGTCGCCGACCAGGTTGGTTGCCCTGCCAATGCACAGAGCCTTGCCTGCCTACGATCAAAGTCTCCTAAAGAGCTGCTCGAGGCGGCGGCCCAGGTTGCCGGCGACGACATTATGACGTATGCGCCCAGCATCGGAACACCCGTCGTTCCGCAGCAGGGACTGGACGCAATAAGTCGTGGAGAGTTCGTGCATGTTCCCATTCTAAACGGAGGCAATACACGAGAGCTGCTCCTGTACGTCGCGTACGCTACCCAGGCTGGTCATCCGGTCACATCCGCGAACTACAGGCCGCTTCTTCAGAACGTCTACGGCGAGAACGCGGCGGCAGTCGAAGCTCGGTACCCGTTGTCGTCCTCCCCCACCCCTCCTGAGGCGCTCGGAACCACGCTATCCGACTTCACACCAAGTAATGGGCTGAACAATTGCCTGTTCCTGGAAACAGGGAGACTGGCTTCAAAGTATGTGCCTGTCTTCGAGTACCAATTCGCAGATGCGGAGGCGCCGCCCGTTACCGAGAATCCCGGCTTTCCAATGGGCGCTGTTCACTCCTCCGAGCTGCCGTACGAGTTCCCCCGCTTCTCGAATACGAGCAAGCTGGACGGACCGGATCTGAACCCTTCTTCACAGAAGCTCGCCGGGCAGATGATCGAGCTTTGGATGTCGTTCGTTCGGGATGGCAGACCGATCGCTGACGGAGTACCGCGTTGGCCGGTCTTCAGCCATGCCGACGATGTGCTGTGGCTTCAACCCGGCAATGTACATCTCACCGATATCGGCAAGGTGCATCAATGTGGCTTCTGGCAAAGCCTATACCCTGCTTTGCTTCGCTGAGGCTATTCTTTGCAGGTGTTGTTGAAGATTGATATGCGTGGTGACTTAACTCTTCAAGTCTATGGATCTATAAGACATCGACACAAACAAAACGCCCCCTCGCGGGAGCGTTCTTGTTCTTAGTCGCAGATCAGTTCCGCAACAGCCTCGGTGAGGGCTGGCCTTCTCGTAAGTAGATGATCCTAAGGATTGGTGCGGAGGAGGGGACTTGAACCCCTATGCCTTGCGGCGCTAGCACCTCAAGCTAGTGCGTCTGCCAATTTCGCCACCTCCGCGCGGTGTCTCGACGCCGGGTGGGCGTGAGGTGCGGTGATCAATCCGAAGTCTAGTATAGCATCCGCTGCGGGCGTTGCTTGTGATCCTGACTCGGCGCGGAGGCTCACGAAAGAGACGTGGACGGGAGATACGGGCGGAAGGAAAGGCTCTTTTCGTCGGTGGCCTGTTGTGGTGGGACTACGCTGGTTCGGTTGGCGAAGTGGACGTGCTGCGTGTGATGCCCATACCTCAAAAGCGATGTATGGGCACCCGGTTTGTGAGAGGTCAGCTGACGCCGTACTCAAAAGTGGCGGAGACTCTCCGCTGCCGCGGGTGTTTTATAGTCTGGGTCGCCGGGTAGGGGGTCTAGGGAGGTGCGGAGGTCGGCGCTGCGTTCGAGAGAGCGGCTGACGATGTCGCGGGAGCCGAGGCCTACGGCAAGGGCGAGAGTGAGGACGATGCCGCCGAAGAGGATGCCGAAGGCGAGTTCGACGACGGCGCCGCCGATCTGGAGATGGTCGAGGACCATGGCGGCGGTGAGGACCAGGACGAGCCATTTGATGCCGAGCGAGAGGAAGCGCGCGTACTGGAGTTTGGCGTTGACGGCTCCGATGAGGACGGAGCGCTCGAGGAAGCGGGCGATGAGAGTGCCGGCGATCAGCAGAAGGACGGCGCCGACGGCGTGGGTCAGGTAAGGAAAGACGAAGACGGAGATCTGGGAGTCGCCGGGATACGCCGCGTCAAAGGCGGAGATCCCGATGAAGCAGCCGATGAGGGTGCAGGCCCAGAAGGCGAAGCGGGCGATGAGCGCGGTGGGGCTGTGGGCGGGCGACCAGTCGGAGATGGTGGTGGAGGCGCTGCGGGCGAGACGCTCGTCGAATTTGGCGGCGATGAGGATGCGGCGAAGCAGGGCGGCGAGGCCGGCGCCGATCGCGGTCATGATGACTACGGCGAGCAGGAGGGCGAAGAGACCGGGAAGGAATCGGGCAAGCTTGACGAGGACCTGCTGGGCGGATTGACGCAGTGCGAGTTCGATCTGTTGCCACATGGGCGGGTCTCCTGACGGGATGTGCTGGCCCGGGTTGGTGCGTCTTTCAAAGCGCTGGGTTGTAAGTGCTGGGTTGAAAGCTACGGATTGAAGCGGTCGGGCCAGCGCCAGCGTGAAACGAGATAGGGCTTGTCGGTCTCGAAGGCGGCGGCGAGATCCTGGATATGTTTCTCCGGAGGAGTTCCGCTGCTGACGAGGGTGAGATGAGAGGCGACCCAGGCGAGGTAGAGGGGCGTGAGCGCGCCGAGGAGATGTCCGCGGTTGATGGTGCGGAGGCGATAGGCGAGGATGAAGTCGTAGACGATGCGGGCCCAGAGATTGTCGGGCATGCGGAAGTTGTCCGTTGGCAGAAGGGACAGTTTTTTGAGGCCGAGGAGGGAGTTGGGGGGCAGAACGAGCGACCAGATCTCGTGGAGGTTGGTCCAGGCGATGCGGAAAGCTTCGAGCATGGCGGCGAGATCGCTGGGCACTTCGGCGATGGGCGCGTTCTGGGGGAACGAGCGCGCGGGCTGGATGGTGCGGGCGCGCTGCCAGAAGGTGGCCTTGGCGTCGACGTCGCTGAAGAGGGATCCGGTGATCTGGGCGAGGAGCGCGTTGAGGTCGGGCGCGGCGGGCTGGGGCAGAGTGCGGGCGCTGACTTCAACTTCGGTGATGTTGAAGTTGGCGGTGGCGGCTTCAGAGACGGGCCAGAGCAGCGCGTCATTTTGTCCGGCGGCGGTGGAGCGTTGGGCGGCAGCGGCGAGGCGCTGGGCCATGCGGAGAGAGAGGCCGAGGTCGATGGCGAGGGGAAAGCGCGGGCGCACGGCGAAGAGGGCGCGGGTGACGGGATAGAGGATAGCGGAGTTGACGAGGCCCTCGCGAGAGCCGAGGTGGTAGTGCGCGACGGTGAGATCGCATTCGGAGGCGCTTCTGGCGAGGGCGCGGATGGTTTCGGGGGAGAGCGACTGGGCCTCGGCGCCGAGCATAATACAGGCAGCGGCGTTGTTTTCCTGCGCGATCTTGAAGGTATTGAGATAGTCGGCCGCGGTGAGGACCCAACTGGTGGAGGAACTGACGGCGGCCGCGTAGGGGAGAACGCGAAGAGGACTGCCGGCGGAGAGATGAGGCGCGGCATCGGGGGTGGCGACCAGGACGTTTTCGCCAGGGAAGGCGAGGGCCAGATTGGTGAGCGTGGCTTCGAAAGACTCCGGCGAGAGGGAGACGAGGCTGACGAGAAGGCCGCTTTTTGCCGTCTCGGCTATGGGGTTAGGGTCGATCTGGGGCTGGGTCGGGATGTGGGTAGAGGCCATCGGGCGTTAGGGGCTTTCCTGGGATCGGGCGCTGAACCGAGTTATCTGTTTGAAGTTGGCGGAGTGCTGTCCGGGCGGAGGCGTCTAGTGGCATTCTACTTCTAACCGGCTTCGATGGAGATGGGGATGGGAGGTTTTGTTGAATCTACCGAGGAATTTCTCGACGGTTGAGACGTAAGCGAGAAAACAGGCAATACAAAGCGAAACACGGGGATCTCTCCACCATGCAGCGGACCACAAGACTGTCCTCTGCTCCGGTCGAGATGGCGGCTATTTTGTATTGGTACGAACCCCATCGAAAAGGCTAAAAGTGAATGGTGTTGGCTCGGTTCGACACCCGGGGGTACGCTGCGTGGCTTTAGCGTGCATCTCAGCTTTTAGGGCACGCTGCATAACATGAGAGATGCGCGGTTGAACGAGCGCGTTTGCCGGTGTATCGACGACAGTGATGGCAAGGACAAGGGCGAGGGCAAAGACCAGTGGCAGAGCGTAGGACGAAGAGCAGGGAACCGCTGCATGGCTCCCGGATTGAAGAGTATTGCCTGATCGGAGATTGCGAGACGGCGGCTTTGGTGTCGCGGGAGGGATCGATCGACTGGCTTTGCTGGCCGGCGTTCTCGTCGTCGGCTTGCTTTGCGGCGTTGCTGGGCACTTGCGACCATGGCTACTGGAAGATCTCTCCGGCGGGCAAGGTGACGGCGAGCAGGCGGCAATATGAGGCGCATACGCTGGTGGTGGAGACGATCTTCGAAACCAAGGACGGCGCCGTGTGCGTGACCGACTTCATGCCGCCGCGGGAGGAGCACTCGCATGTGATTCGGATGGTGCGGGGAGTTCGCGGCAAGGTGAAGATGCGGATGGATCTGGCGATCCGGTTCGATTATGGCAGGACGGTTCCCTGGGTCACATCGAAGGGACATGAGATGCGAGCGGTGGCGGGGCCGGATATGGTGGTGCTGCGGACGGAGGTCCCGGTGCATGGCGAGGGGATGTCGACGCACAGTGAGTTTACGGTCAGAGAAGGAGAGACGGTAAGTTTCACTCTAACGTATCTGCATTCGCTGGATGAGGTTCCGGAGCCGCCTGGGGCGAACGCGGCCTTGACGGAGACGCGGGAGTTCTGGAAGCAGTGGAGCGGAAGGAACAAATATCGCGGCGCGTATGCCGACGTGGTGGAGCGCTCGCTGATCACTCTGAAGGCGATGACGTACAGGCCATGCGGGGGAATTGTGGCGGCGGCGACGACGTCCTTGCCGGAGAGGATCGGCGGGGAGCGGAACTGGGATTATCGTTACTGCTGGCTGCGGGACACGTCGTTTACGCTGCTGGTGTTGATGGCCGCCGGTTACGTGGAGGAGGCGGTGGATTGGCGCAAGTGGCTGCTGCGAGCGGTTGCGGGAGCGCCGGACCAGATTCAGACGATCTACGGGATATGCGGCGAGCGGCAGATTCTGGAATGGGAGGTCGATTGGCTGCCGGGATATGAGAACTCGAAGCCGGTTCGGATCGGTAATGCGGCGGCGGGGCAGTTTCAACTGGATGTGTTTGGCGAGGTGGCGACGGCGCTGCTGAAGACGCCCGAGGCGGAGATCGATATTCGCGTATCTTCGAGCGCGCTGCAGGCTTCGCTGATCAATCACCTTTGCAAGGTGTGGCAGGAGCCGGATGAAGGGATCTGGGAGACGCGCGGAGGAGCGCAGCAGTTCACGCATTCGAAGGTGATGGCGTGGGTGGCGCTGGACCGCGCGATCAAGCATTTCGAACTGCACGGCGGCAAGGGGGATGTGAAGCGCTGGAAGAAGAATCGCGAGACGATTCACAAGGAGGTCTGCGAGAAGGGATTCAATAAAAAGCTGAACAGCTTTGTGCAGTCGTACGGATCGAAGCAACTGGATGCTTCGTGCCTGCGGATTGCGCTGGTGGGATTTCTGCCGCCGGAAGATCCGCGGATTCGCGGGACGGTGGAGGCGATCGAGAAGGGACTGACGAAAGATGGGCTGGTGCAACGGTATGATCCGAAGACGACCAATGACGGACTGAAGAGCGGAGAGGGCGTGTTTCTTGCGTGCAGCTTCTGGATGGTGACGAACCTGTGGCTCATTGGACGGAAGGCGGACGCGACGGCGATGTTCGAGCGGCTGCTGGCGCTCAAGAACGATGTTGGGTTGTTGTCGGAAGAGTACGATCCGAAGGCCAAGCGGATGGTGGGGAATTTTCCGCAGGCGCTGTCGCATATCTCGCTGGTGCATGCGGCGTTTGCGATGTCGGAGATGTGGAAGCCGGAGCGGGCTGGCTGAGAAGATATTCAAGAATGGCGCAGTGGTTAACAAAACAAAAAGCGAAATGCGGGGATCTCTCCACTTCGCAACAAACGATAAAGCTGTTTGTTGCTCCAGTCGAGATGACGACTTTTCGTATATGTATGCTCCTTATCGAATCTCGCTTAGCGGCAAGATGCCGGATGCAACCAACACATAGATGCGAGCCTCTAATCTGATATCTGCGTTCCCTCCCCTTTCTGCTGGCATGACCTTTGAAAGCGTTTGTTGATCGGTTGATACTGATGCCAAGAATTCCAAGTTCTACCTACAGGCTGCAGCTTCATGAAAATTTTACCTTCGATGATGCCGCCGGTGTTGCTGAGTATCTGCGCCGGTTGGGAGTGTCGCACGTTTACAGCTCTCCTTATTTGCAGGCTGCTCCGGGGAGCATGCATGGATACGATGTGGTCGACCACCAGCGCGTGAATAAAGAGCTGGGGGGACAGGCGGCGCATGAGCGGTTTTGCGCGAAGCTGGGCGAGGTGGGGCTGGGGCAGGTGCTGGACATCGTGCCGAACCATATGTCGCTGGGTAAAGAGAACCGGTACTGGTGGGATGTGCTGGAGAATGGGCCTTCGAGCCGGTACGCGTCCTTTTTCGATATCGACTGGCAGCCGCAGGAGGAGCGCCTGCGGGACAAGGTGCTGGTTCCGATTCTGGCGGATCAGTACGGGCGGGTGCTGAAGGACGGCGGGATCAAGGTGGTGCGGCAGGGGACCAGGTTTCAGGTGGAGTGTTCGGGAGAGTCGCTGCCGGTGTCGCCGCAGTCGCTGCCGGTGATTCTGTCGCGGGCGGCGGAGTATGCGAAGTCGGATACGCTGAGTTTTCTGGCGGCGTCCTTTGGCCGGCTGCCGGCGCCCGAGTATGTGGATCGAAGGACGATTCTGGCGCGGCATCGCGACAAGGTGGTGCTGGTGGACCTGCTGGCGCGGCTATGCGCGGAGGAGCCTGGGATCTGCGAGGCGATCGATCGTTCGGTCGCTGAGTTGAACGAAAATCTGGATGCGCTGGATGACTTCTTGAATCAGCAGAACTATCGGCTGGCGTACTGGAAGACGGCGGACCAGCAGTTGAGTTATCGGCGCTTCTTCGATGTGAATACGCTGATCGGACTGCGGGTGGAGCGGGAGCATGTGTTTGACGAGACGCATGCGCTGATTCTCGAATGGCTGAAGCGCGGGGTTCTGGATGGGGTGCGGGTGGATCATCCCGATGGGCTGCGCGATCCGCTGGAGTATTTTAAGCGGCTGCGCGAGCGTGCTCCGGATGCGTATATCGTGGGCGAGAAGATTCTGGAGCCGGGCGAGTTTCTGCGGGAGAGTTGGCCAATAGAAGGGACCAGCGGATATGACTTCCTCAATGTAGTCGCGGGGGTGCTGGTCGCGCCTGAAGGAATGATGGAGCTGTCGTCGGTGTATGGCGGCTTTACCGGGCAGCCTACCGACTTCCATGCTGTCGCGCACGAGAAGAAGATCAACGTGACGCAGGAGGGCCTGGGAAGCGACGTGAACCGGCTGACCTCGCTGTTCGTGGAGATATGCGAGGCCAACCGCGACCAGCGCGACTACACGCGGGCGGAGGTGAGGCGGGCGATTCGCGAGGTGGCGGCGTGCTTTGCGATCTACCGGACCTATGTGGTGCCGGAGCGGGATGAGATTACGGCGGAGGACCGGCACTATATTACCGAGGCGACCGATTGCGCCAAGCAGAAGCGGCAGGATATTGACGGCGGCCTCTTTGACTTTCTGCGCGACGTGTTGACGATGAAGGTGAAGGGCAAGCAGGAGAGCGAGTTTTTGCTGCGCTTTCAGCAGTTCGCCGGGCCGGTGATGGCCAAGGGTGTGGAGGATACGGCGTTCTATTGCTACAACCGGCTGACGGGCATGAACGAGGTAGGAAGCGATCCGGGCCGGGATGGGCTAAGCATTGCCGAGTTTCATTCGTATCACGAGAGGATGCAGGCGACGCATCCGCTGACGATGACGACGCTTTCGACCCATGACACGAAGCGGAGCGATGACGTGAGGGCGCGGCTTGCAGTGTTGTCGGAGCTGCCGGGACGATTCGGGGCTGCGATCCAGCGATGGTCAAGGATGAACAATGCGTTTCGCACCAAGAATTCGGGCGCGGAGTCGATGCCGGACCGGAACACGGAATATCTGTTCTACCAGACGATGATCGGGGCATGGCCGTTGTCGATGGAGCGGGCGCAGACGTATCTGTTGAAGGCGGTTCGCGAGGCGAAGCAGCAGACCTCGTGGGTGGCCAACAACAAGGAGTTTGAAGACGCGCTGCACAAGTTTATCGAGTACACGATGAACTACTCGCCTTTCATGAAGGAGCTGCAGCAGTTTGTCGAGAAGATACGGGATGCGGGATGGGTGAACTCGCTATCGCAGACTTTGATGAAGTACACCGCGCCGGGGGTGCCCGACCTGTATCAGGGGGGGGAGATCTGGGACTTCAGTCTTGTGGATCCGGACAATCGGCGGCCGGTGGACTATGAGTTGCGACAGCGGCTGTTGCACGAACTGAAGCAGATGCACCCCGAGACGATTGCGACACAAGTGATGCAGCGGGCCGAGGAGGGTTTGCCGAAGATGTGGACGATTCACAAGGCGCTCGAGCTTCGACGTGAGCGGCCGGAGTGCTTCGGCGCGGATGCAGCCTATACGGCGCTCGAGGTGGATGGAGCCAAGCACGACCATGTGATCGCGTATCTGCGCGGCAAGGGGGTGGTGACGGTGGCGCCGAGATTGACGGTGAAGCTTGCCGGGCTTTGGAAGGACACGACGGTGAATCTGCCTGAGGGCAAGTGGAGAAGCTGCTTGACGGGGGGAATGGTGGATGGAGGCAGCGTGCCGGTCAGGAATCTGCTCAGGGATTTTCCGGTGGCGTTGTTGGAATCTGTTGAACAGGTTCAGTGACAGTTGAACGGCAGGGAGTAGGGAGTAGGGAATCAAAACAAGAAGCAACAGCAAAGACGAAATGCGGGGATCTCTCCACTGCGCAGCGAACGATGAGACTGTTCGCTGCTCCGGTCGAGATGACGATTTCTTAGAACCTGTTTAAGAACTATGGATTTGTGGTATCGGTGATGTAAAAACAGGCAACGGCAAAGACGAAATACGGGGATCTCTCCACTGCGCCGTGCGATAAAACTGCACGACTTACCACCCCAGCGAGCAAAAGCACTCGCCGGGGACCCCGGTGGCTTCGGTCGAGATGACGAGTTCTTCGTAGTGTATTAACCAGGTTCTTAGAAATTACAAAAGGTTCTTGGCAAGGGAAGAATGGGATCGGGAGCAGGGAGCTGGAAACGCGATGCATGAATTTACAGTTTGGGCGCCATTGGTCAAGAAGGTTGCGGTGAAGATCGGCGATACCGCTTATCCGATGTCGGGTCCCGATGACCGCGGCTGGTGGAAGGCGCAGATCAAGCAAGCAGGGCCGGGCACGGAGTATGGGTTTGTGCTGGATGAGGATCCGACTGCGTATCCCGATCCGGAGTCGCGATGGCAGCCGCATGGGGTGCATGAAGCCTCGCGGCTGTACGATCAGACGGCATTTGCGTGGATGGATAGCGGCTGGCAGGCGCTTCCGCTTTCGCAAGCCGTGGTGTACGAGCTGCACATCGGAACATTTACCCAAGGCGGAACGTTCGATGCGGCCATTGAACGGCTGGATTATCTGGTTGAGCTTGGGGTGACGCATGTGGAGTTGATGCCGGTGGCGGCGTTTCCGGGCGCGCAGGGCTGGGGCTACGACGGGGTTGCCTTGTTCGCGGTGACAGAGCTTTACGGCGGCCCCGACGGATTGAAGCGCTTTGTGAACGCGAGCCATCAGCGTGGGCTTGCGGTGCTGCTCGATGTGGTCTACAACCACTTCGGACCGGTGGGGAACTATACCGGGAAGTACGGACCGTATCTGACGGACAAGCACCATACCCCGTGGGGCTGCGCGGTGAACTTCGAGAGCGAGGGAAGCGATGAGGTCCGGCGCTTCTTCTGCGACAACGCGTTGATGTGGCTTCGGGAGTATCACTGCGATGGCCTTCGCCTGGACGCGGTGCACGAGTTTGTGGACCGGTCGGCGATCCACTTTATGGAGCAGCTGTCGAATGAGGTGGGCAGGCTGTCGCTCGAGACGGGGCGGCGACTGGTGCTGATTGCCGAGAGCGACCTGAACGATCCTCGGGTGGTGAACTCTTCCTCCGCGGGAGGATATGGGATGGATGCGCAGTGGAGCGACGACTTCCACCATGCGCTGTTTACCGTGTTGTATACCGATTCCGGAGGGAAGGGGTACTACGACGATTTCGGATCGATGAAGAAGCTGGCGAAGTCGCTGACGCAGACCTTCGTGAACGACGGAGTCTACTCTCCTTATCGCAAGCGCAGCCATGGACGTCCGGTCGGAGATATTTCTCCGCAGCAGTTTATGGGGTTCATTCAGAATCATGACCAGGTGGGGAATCGAGCGACGGGAGACCGACTGGAGCAGATCGTCGGGACGGATCGGGCCAGGATTGCGGCGGGTCTGGTGTTGACGGCGCCTTTTATTCCGATGTTGTTCGAGGGGGAGGAGTTCGCCGCGTCCACGCCATTTCGATACTTCGCCGACCATGAAGATCCGGAGATGGCGGATGCGGTGAAGAAGGGGCGGCAGGCTGAGTTTGCGGCGTTCGGGTGGAATCCCGATGAGATTCCCGATCCGGAGAGCGTCGAGACATTTCAGCACTCCAAGTTGAACTGGGACGAGGTGCATCAGGACGGCCACGAGAAGATGCTTGAGTGGTACCGCGCATTGATTCGGCTACGGCGCGGGTCGGCTTCGCTGAACGATGGGGAACCGGGGCGAACGAAGGTATCGTTCGGGGAACAGAAGGACGGGGAAGAGAGTGGTTGGCTGACGATGGAGCGCGGCCTGATCACGGTGATGTGCAACCTTGGCAAGAAGGCGGTTCGGCTGGAGAACCCCAGGAGGATTCCTCTGGTGCTGGCCTCGCGCGCTGGAGTTGAGGTGGAGGACGGCGTAGTGGTGTTGCCGCCGGATAGTCTTGCGATTCTTTCTGACGAGGCGAGCGAATGAAAGTGTGTAGACTTTCTTAACGCCTTTATCCTCACGTAGGGGGATAGGGGCAAGAAAAATCATCTGCATCGATTCCATCGATGCTTTTGCTCCTGTTGGCCTTCTCTCCCACGAAAACTACTGTCGACCACCGGAAACTTTTGATTTGGTGGTTCGTATCCCTAGTGATTGGCAGGTGAGCAGTGTGCTCGATTGTTAGCGCAATGGTATGGAACCGGTATTGAACTGAGGATAGCGAGAATGTTGAAGAAAACTGGTGTTTTGCGTATTGCCGCGCTGGGCGCCAGTCTCGCGATGTGGATTGGAGTGTCCTCAGTTTTGCGGGGATCCGCGCTGGCCCAGGCCGGGGCAACTACGCCTGCTGCAGGACGACAGATCGGCACGGTCAAGGCGGTGGCGGGCAACAGTTTGATGCTGACCACGGATGGCGGGCAGCCGGTTTCCATTAGCGTGGCGCAGGGGGCACGCATCCTGCAGCTGGCTCCGGGGAGCACCAGCTTGAAGGAGGCGCAGAGCATTGCGCTGACGGATATTGCCGTGGGAGACCGGGTGCTGGTGACAGGGAAGGCTGGCGCTGATGCGAGTTCATTCGAGGCGTCGCGAGTGGTCTTGATGAAGTCGAGCGACATTGCGCAGAAGCATGCCATGGAGCAGGAAGACTGGCAGAAGCGTGGCGTTGGAGGGATTGTCAGCGCGGTCGATGCGGGCACGGGAACTCTGACGATCACCGAAGGCGCGAAGAAGGTCGTGGTGAATACGTCGGACAAGACGAAGTTCCGACGATACGCGGGCGACTCTGTGAAGTACGAAGATGCCAAGCCGGGCAGCTTCGCGCAGCTTCAGGCTGGCGATCAGCTTCGGGTTCGGGGGGCGAAATCCGCGGATGACGCTTCGGGCGCTTCTATTGATGCGGACGAAGTCATCAGCGGGTCGTTCAAGCATCTGGCGGGAACGATTGCGACCCTGAACGTGTCGAGCGGCACGATCACGCTGAAGGATCTTGCGACGAAGAAGGCGGCTACGGTGAAGATCACGGCGAACTCCAGCGTTCATACATTGCCGCCGGAGACAGCGGCGAAGTTTGCCCGGCTGGCGAAAGGCGATGCGTCGCACGCGGCGCAGGAGCCGCCGGGCCAGGCTAAGAGTGAGAATGCGGCGGAAGAGGGCCGGACGGCAGGAGCGGACCTGTCGCAGCTGGTGAGCCGTCTGCCGGACGAGACTCTGGCCGATCTGAAGGTCGGCGACGCGGTGATGATCGTGGCTTCGCAGCCGGACCCGGGAAGTTCGATGATCACGGCTGTGACGCTGTTGTCGGGCGTCGAGCCGATTCTGGCGGCTACGGCGAGCGGGACTCCGGCGATGGAGTTGTCTCCGTGGAGTATCGGCGGGTCGGGGGACAGCAGCGCGCAATAGCAGGTTGGAAGAGGAACGGCAGCAGATTTTTCTTTGAATGCTGTAGGTGAGTTTTCGGACGGTTCAAGCGTGGTAAGAAAACAGGCAACAGCAAAGACAGATACAGGGATCTCTCCACTGCACCACTCACGATGAGGCCGGGGGTGGCTTCGGTCGAGATGACGAAACGGTTGGGTTCTTAGACAGGTTCTGGGAGTATGGATGTCATTCAGGGCAGTGATGCAGGTTGTTTTCCTTATTTTGATGGCTTTGATGCCAGCGGTTGCCACTGCCCAGCAGACTGGCGCGACGGCTCAGGGATCGGTAGCCGACCCTCAGAACGCAGTGATTCCGGGAGCGACGGTTACGTTCACTCCTGTCACGGGAAAGGCTTTGATTACGCAGTCGCAGAGCGATGGAAGTTATGTGCTCCATGGTGTTCCGGCGGGAAGCTACTCGGTGACGGTGACGATGCCAGGTTTCGCGTCGTTTGTAAAACAGGGCGTGAGGGTTGCGCCAGGGCAGGTTTTGACGCTGAATGCGCAGATGTTAATTTCAGAGCAGAAGCAGGAGATCAATGTGACGGCGCAGAACCTGCAGGTGAGCGTCGACCCGGACAGCAATGCGAGCGCGACGGTGATCAAGGGCAAGGATCTGGATGCGCTTTCAGACGACCCGGATGAGCTGTCGTCGGAGCTGACAGCGCTTGCCGGGCCTGCTGCCGGGCCGAGCGGCGGGCAGATTTACGTGGACGGGTTTACGGGCGGGCAGCTTCCTCCCAAGTCGTCGATCCGCGAGATTCGCATCAATCAGAATCCGTTTTCGGCTCAGTTCGACAAGCTTGGCTATGGCCGGGTTGAGGTCTTCACCAAACCCGGCACGGATAAATTTCACGGCAACTTCAGTGTTCAGGGCGGAGACAATGCGTTCAACACGTCGAACCCGTTTCTGGGCGCGGCGAATAACCAGCCTCCGTACTATACGACCTTCCTACTCGGCAGCATCAGCGGCCCGGTGACCCGGTCCAGTTCGTTTACGGTTGGCGGATCGCATCGCACGATCCAAGACAACAACATCGTCAATCCGAGCGGATATTATGCGAGTTCCGCGAGTTCGACTACGCCGTGCGCGCCGGGCGACCTGACCTGCTCCTACTTCTCGACCTATCCGGAGGCGGATCGGGCGTTTCCTTATCCGCGGACGCGCAGCGACGTCAGTCCGCGCGTGGACTTTGCGCTGGGCGCGAAGAATACCTTGACCATGCGATATGAGTATTACGTGCAGGGAACGCAAAACAACGGCGTGGGCAACACGAACCTGCCATTGGCGGGATATGACAGCACGGCCACTGACAATACGGTGCAGATCAGCGATACGCAGATCCTCAACGAGAAGGTGATCAATGAAACGAGATTCGAATATGAACGAGACGGCGCGACGCAGACTCCGCTGAGCACGACGCCCACGCTG
The DNA here is from genome assembly GCA_965277335.1 of Edaphobacter sp. Classification (GTDB taxonomy): domain Bacteria; phylum Acidobacteriota; class Terriglobia; order Terriglobales; family Acidobacteriaceae; genus Edaphobacter. Next base: position 326,911 of record CBDICJ010000005.1, read on the forward strand.
TCTGTGCAGGGCATTCTGACCACGGGCGGCTCGAGCAAGGGGACATTGCAGAGCACGGATACACATCTCGAGGTGCAGAACTACACTTCGATCGCACTGGCGAAGAACTTCCTCCGCGTAGGGGGACGGGTTCGGACGGACAATGAATCGGTGTTCTCGAATCAGGGATCGAATGGGACGTTCACGTATTCCTACCTGCTCGATCCGTGCACGGACACGACGACTCCGGGTATCACGAGGCCGGCCAACTGCAACGCCGCGCCCGCGCCTTGTTCGCCGGTGAATGCGGGGATATCTTCCTACCAGTGCGGGTTGCCGGGACAATATACAGTGACGACGATCAACCAGCCGACGGTCGCTGGACGGCTGACCGATGTGGGGCTTTATGCCGAGGACGATTGGAAGCCGAAGGGAAATCTGACGTTCACGCTCGGTCTGCGGTATGAGGCGCAGACGGTGATCAACAGCGCTCACGATCTTGCCCCGCGGGTGGCTTTCGCCTATGGAATACCCCATGGCAACAAGGCGCCGGTGACGATCTTGCGAGGCGGCTATGGAGTCTTCTACGACCGTTTCGCGCTTGCGGACTATCTGACGACGCTGCAGCAGAACGGCAACGTGCAGGTGAAGTCGGTGTCGATCAATCCCGGGTCGAACTGCACGCCGGCCAATCCGGGCGGGTGCACGGGCGGAACCTCCAGAAACGCTTTTCAGACCTACACGCTGGGGCCGAATCTGCGCAGTGCTTACGAGACGCAGTTTGCCATCGGCATCGACCAGCAGCTGGGGAGAAACGCGACGATGTCGGCGATTTATCTGAACGATCGAGGAGTGCATCAGTATCTCAGCCGCGACTTCTTCGACAGCTCGACGTACAACTATCAGTTCCAGTCCGGCGGCATTTATAAAGAGAATCAGATTGTGATCAATGGCAATGCCAGGGTGGGGACGGTATCGGTGTTCGGGTTCTACTCGTTCAACCTGGCGAACGCGAATACGTCCGGTTCGGGGTTCTTCCCCACGAGCAACACGAATACAGTCGCGGACTACGGACGAGCGACCTTCGCGCATGCCAGCTTTGCGGTGATCGGCGGGAGCTGGCAGCTTCCGTATGGGTTCAGCGCCAGTCCCTTCATCCTGGCGCAGTCGGGCACACCGTACAACGTGACCAGCGGCCTTGATCCCAGCGGCAGCTCGATCTACAACGCAAGGCCTTATTTCGCAAACGGCGACAGCGGAAACTGCAGGAATAAAAACGACTTCAACTTCGTCCAGACCGGCGACCTGACGCCGGTGCCGATCAACTACTGCACGGGGCCGGCAAACTTTACTTTCAATCTTCGCGCTTCCCGCTCGTTTGGGTTTGGGCCGAAGATTGGCGGGGCAACCGAAGGCGGCGGCGGCCACGGCGGGGGCGGTTTCGCCGCATTGGGGCGCGGCGGCCATGGCGGCGGTGGTCACGGAGGTCCTCGGCCAGCCAGCTCCGGCCGGCGCTACAGCTTTACTCTGGGCGCGCAGGCATTCAACATCTTCAACGTCGTGCCGTATGGAACCCCCACCAGCAGTCTCAGTTCCACCAGGTTCGGGCAGTATACGACGCTCGCGTCGGGACCGTTCAGCTCGGCGACGGCAGTGCGGCGGATTACGCTGCAGGCCACCTTCAACTTTTGAGGACCTGTTTGAAGACTAAAAGATTAATGCCGATTTTCACCGAGGACACCGATTACTAAGCAAGCCAGCAGATATCTTCTATCTTCGCTACGCTGCGGGTACCCCCTCCCCCCTCCCTATTGCCTGCGCGTAAGTCTTTTGATAGCAATAATCTAGAGCAAACCACAAGCGCTAAATTCGTGCAAGCAAAAGGGTTACGCGCAAATTCGTGCGAGTAAAGGAGTTAGCGGCGGATTCGGAGCTGTCCCCCTTCGGTTGCGGCTAAAAAGGAAAGCCCCGGCGGTGGAGCCCGGGGCTTTTCTTGTCTTGTGCTTCTATTTTACCAAATGGAGCAAAACTACTACGCCAACTCTATCTCTTTTGTTTGCAATTAGTTGAGGCAATTTGGGACTTGACACGCAAAAAATGGGCGGTTTTCGAGGGTTAAGGGTGAAAGTTTTTTTTGAGGGTCTGCCAGCAGGTGTAGTACTCGTGCTGGCGGGCGGCGGTATCCATGGCGAATTGCGTGGGACGACAGACGAAGCGAGTTTCGAACATGAAGGCGAGGGTGCCGTCGAGTTTGACCGGCTTGAGGTCGGCGCTGCTGGCGCGTTCGAAGGTTTCGGCGTCTGGGCCGTGGCCGCTCATGCAGTTGTGGAGGCTGGCTCCGCCGGGGACGAAGCCTTCGGCCTTGGCGTCGTACTCGCCCTGGACGAGGCCCATAAACTCGTTCATTAAGTTGCGGTGGAACCACGGCGGACGGAAGGTGTGCTCGGCGACGACCCAGCGCGGCGGGAAGATGGCGAAGTCGACGTTGGCGGTGCCGGGAATCTCGCTGGGCGAGGTGAGGACGGTGTAGATGGAGGGGTCGGGGTGGTCGAAGCTGACGGAGTTGATGCAGTTGAAGCGGGCGAGGTCGTATTTGCAGGGGGCGTAGTTGCCGTGCCAGGCAACGACGTCGAGCGGCGAGTGGTCGAAATCGGAGGCCCAGAGATTGCCTTGGAATTTGGCGACGACCTGGAAGGTGGTTGGGCTTCCGTTGCCGCTGGCGCTATCTCTGTCGTCGTATGCGGCGTGGGGGGTGAGGAAGTCGCGGGTGTTGGCGAGGCCGTTTGCGCCGATGGCGCCGAGTTCGGGCAGGCGAAAGGTGGCGCCGTAGTTTTCGAGGAGGTAGCCGCGGGCTTCTTTGTCTAGTAGTTCGACGCGGAATTTGATGCCGCGTGGGATGAGGGCGATTTCGCCGGGAGCGGGGTCGAGGATGCCAAGTTCGGTGTGGAGGAGGAGCTTGCCGAGCTGGGGGACGAAGAGGAGCTCGCCGTCCGCGGAGTAGAAGAAGCGGTCGGTCATGCTTTTGTTGGCGGCGTAGATGTGGATGGCGACGCCGGAGTGCATGGAGGCGTCGCCGTTGCCGGCGAGGGTGGTGAGGCCGTCGAGGAAGTCCGTGGGGGCGGACGGGATGGGGAGGGGATCCCAGCGGAGCTGGCTGGGCGTGGTTTCGATCTCGTTGAAGGGGGTCGAGCGGACCATGCCGTTGGCGATGCGCTCGTAGGGCTTGTGCATGACGGAGGGGCGGATGCGATAGGTCCAGGTGCGGCGATTGAGCAGGCGCGGCGCGGTGAAGGGGCTTCCGCTGAGCTGCTCGGTGTAGAGGCCGAGGGGAGCCTTCTGAGGGGCGTTCTGGCCGACGGGCAGGGCGCCGGGGTGGGCCTCGGTGGCGAATTCGTTGCCGAAGCCGGTGGAGTATTTGAGATCGGGCATGGTGATCCTCTCTGGGGGACGGCTATGTTTTCCTGACGCGCGGAAGGCGTTTTGGAGGAACATGGAAGCTTAGCTGAAGTGGGGGGTGTCGTGCTTGCGACGGTGTTCTCGATAGTTGTGACGGTTGCAGGCAGGGATAAGAGAAGAGGCAACGGCAAAGACGAGATGCGGGGATCTCTCGACTGTGCGACAGACGTTCGCTCGAGGCCCACATCTCAAAATCGAGATATGGGGCACCGGGCGAAGTGCGCTTGTAACGGAAAAGAGAGCCATTCTGCTTCGAGGCTAGCGGGTGTAGGGAGATTCGGGGTGGGGCTGGGTGGGGGTTTCGGTGGCGGCGTTGGCGGAGGCGATGACGACGGTTTTGGCGTTGAGGAACTCGCGCATGCCGGCGGCGGAGAGTTCGCGGCCGTAGCCTGAGCGCTTGATGCCGCCGAAGGGCAGACGGGGATCGCTGGCGACCATGGCGTTGAGGAAGACGGCGCCGCATTGCAGTTCGGAGACGAGGCGCTGCTGCTGGGCGGGATCGCGGGTCCAAGCGGAGGCGCTGAGGCCGAAGGGAGTGTCGTTGGCGACTTCGATCGCCTCGTCGAGGTCCTGCACGCGGAAGAGCATGGCGACGGGACCGAAGAGTTCTTCGCGATAGACCGAGGCGGTGCGCGGGACGCCGACGAGGACGGTAGGTTCGAAGTAGAATCCCTGGCCTAGCATGGGTTCGCCGCCGGTGAGGATGCGCGCGCCGGCGCGGGTGGCTGCTTTGACCTGCTGCTCCAGCCTTTCGACGGCGGCGAGCGTGGCAAGCGGGCCGATCTCGGTTCCTTCCTTCATGGGGTCGCCGACGCGAATGGAGTTCATGGCGGCGACGAAACGCGATTCGAAGAGGTCGTAGATCTCGTCGGCGACGATGAAGCGTTTGGCGGCGATGCAGGATTGGCCGCTGTTGACGCAGCGCGAGCGGACGGCGGTTTCGACGGCGAGGTCGAGGTCGGCGGAGGGCATGACGAGGAAGGGATCGCTGCCGCCGAGTTCGAGGACGGACTTTTTGATGAGCCAGCCCGCCTGTGCTGCGATGGCGCGGCCGGCGGATTCGCTGCCGGTGAGGGTGACGGCGGCGATGCGCTCGTCGCCGAGGACCTTTTCGACCTGATGGATCTCGATCAGGAGAGTTTGGAAGGCGCCGCGAGGGAAGCCGGCGCGGCGGACCAGAGATTCGATGGCGACGGCGCACTGGGGAACATTAGGCGCGTGCTTGAGCAGGGCGACGTTGCCGGCCATCAGGGCGGGCGCGAGAAAGCGAAAGACCTGCCAGAAGGGGAAGTTCCAGGGCATGACGGCGAGGATGACGCCGAGAGGATCCCAGCGAACGTAGCTGTAGTTTTCGGTGGGGATGGATTCAGGGGCGAGCATGCGGGCGGCGTGTTCGGCGTAGAAGCGGCAGGCGTGGGCGCATTTCAGGATCTCGAAGCGGGAGGCGTCGATGGGCTTGCCCATCTCTTCGGTGATCAGGGTGGCCAGGTCTTCGGTCTCGTGCTCGAGGAGGGAGGCGAGCTTGCGCATGCAGAGGGCGCGATGCTCGAGCGGCACGGTGGCATAGCCGCGGAAGGCGTCGGAGGCGAGGGCGATTTTCTGCCGGAGGACCTCGTCGGTGTGGGGATCGAAGCGGCGCAGAAGCTTGCCTGTGGCGGGATTGATCGACTCGAGGGCCATGCTTTAGGGCAGATGCGCGACGAACGGAACGGCTCAGAATGTTAGCTTAGCAGGGATTGAGGCCAGTATACCTGCCGGTACCGATGTGAGAGGATTCGGCGGTAGAACGAAAGACCTAACACCGATTTTTACCGATGCCACCAATTCCAAAAGACAAAGGCGGGATACGGGGATCTCTATACTTCGCGACAGACGATGAGACTGTTTTTCATTTACCACCCCAGGGAACAAGTGCGCTCGTCTGGGCGCCCCGGTTTTACCTCAACGAGCAAGTGCGCTCGCCGGGGGCCCCGGACGCTCCAGGCCCACATCTCAAAATCGAGATATGGGGCACCCGATGAATTGCGCTTGCAATGGAAGAGAGAATCTTCACTGCGCCGTGCGATAAAGCCACACTTTGTGAGGTTGGAGATTTCAAAACTTTTGAACAGGGCGTAGGGAACGAGGATACTGGCGAGTTTTTGCCGGGTGCGCGAAGCGAAATGTTACGCTGCTGGGTCATTTTTTTGGTGGGGCGCATGCGCAAATGTTTGCAGGTTGACCGGGCTGGTGGTGACACGTAATATCCACCCCACCTGATACAGGAGGCAAAGAAGTGTCTGCTGCCGATTGCGTTCAGGCCATGCTGGTTTGCAAACAATTCACGTAATGAGGCCACTTATGATGCGAAACTCTCTTTTTAATAGTTTGGCTAGTTCGCTTTTCCTTGCCGCGGCGGGATGGGTGACGACGCCGTTGGCGCAGGCGCAGACAGCATCGGCGGCACAGATGCTGGTGACGTCTCCTGTGGTTACGACCAACCTGGTGACGCTGGCTGGGAATGTCCGGCCTGAGGCGAAGGCGCAGAACGATCGCGGGGCGGTGAACGGCGGCCTGACGCTGGATCACATGCTGTTGCAGATGAAGCGGCCTGCGGACCGGGAGGCGGCTCTGAATGGGCGGATCGAGGCGATGCATGAGCCGGGCAATCCGGCGTTTCACCAGTGGCTGACGGCGGAGCAGGTAGGGCAGCAGTATGGGCCGAACCCGGCGGACATCGCGGCAGTGAAGGGCTGGCTGGAGAAGCAGGGATTTGCGGTGAACGGGGTTTCGACCAGCGGGATGGTGATCGATTTTTCCGGGAGCGCCGGGCAGGTGAAGACGGCGTTCAAGACGGAGCTCCATACGCTGAGCGTGAGGGGCGAGACGCATATCGCGAATATGCAGGATCCGCAGATTCCGGCGGCGCTGGCCAATGCGGTAGTTGGGGTGGCGTCGTTGAACGATTTCAGGCCGAAGCCGGCGCACATTCCGGTGAGCAGGGCGCGGATCGATGGGGCGTCGAAGGCGGTTGTGCCGCGGGCTCCGCAGGCTGCGGCGGCAACAACGGCGCAGGGAGCGAACCCGGACTTCACAGTCGACGCCAACTACCAGCTGGTGGTGCCGGACGATCTGCATACGATCTACAACTTCGAGCCGGTGTACGCGAAGGGCGTGACGGGCAGGGGGGAGACGGTGGTGGTGATCGAAGACACGAACGTCTACTCGATCAAGGATTGGGCGGTGTTTCGGGCGACGTTCGGCCTGGCGAAGTACACCAAGGGCAGCTTTACCCAGGAGCATCCGGGCGGGTGCACGGACCCGGGTGTGCTGATCGGCAATGATGGCGAAGCGATTCTGGACGCGGAGTATGCGAGCGCGGCGGCTCCGAATGCGGCGATCGTGCTGGCATCGTGCAAGGACACACGGACGACCTTCGGCGGGTTGCTGGCGATGCAGTCGCTGGTGAACCAGACGCTGCCTCCGCCGATCATCAGCATCAGCTATGGCGAGTGCGAGGCGGGGCTGGGCTCGGCGGGCAATGCGATGTTCAACCAGACGTACCAGCAGGCGGCTTCGGAAGGCGTGTCGGTGTTTGTGTCTTCGGGCGACGAGGGCGCGGCAAGCTGCGATGCGAACCAGCCGGCGGCAACGGGTGGAATCACGGTGAGCGGATTCGCGTCGACGCCGTATAACGTGGCGGTCGGCGGAACCGACTTCGGCGACAGCTATGCCGGGACCAACGCGCAGTACTGGAAGGCGAAGAACAATGCGACGTACGGTTCGGCGAAGTCGTACATTCCGGAGATTCCGTGGAACGACTCCTGCGCGAGCACGCTGATCACAAACCTGGAAGGCTATAACGTGCCGTTCGGGGCGAATGGCTTCTGCAACTCGGCGCTGGGGGAGGCGTTCTTCCTGACGACGGCGAGCGGCAGTGGCGGACCGAGCAACTGTGCGCTAGGCGATACATCGCCCCTGGCCGGGACACCACCCGTAAGCGGAACGTGCAAAGGTTATGCGAAGCCGAACTACCAGCGTGGCGTCTACGGCAACCCGAGCGATAATGTGCGGGACTTGCCGGATGTATCGCTGTTCTCGGCGAACGGGGTGTTCGGACACTACTATATCTTCTGCTACAGCCAGCCGGCCATGGGAACTGGCGGCGCGCCGTGCGTGGGCAATCCGGTGAACTGGTCGGGAGCGGGCGGCACGTCGTTCGCGGCGCCGATCGTGGCGGGAGTGCAGGCGCTGGTGAACCAGTCGACGGGAACGCCGCAGGGCAATCCCAACTACGTGTACTATGCGCTGGCCAAGCAGGAGTATAGCGGGACGGGAAACAACTCGTGTAATTCGACGCTGGGCAACGGAGTGGATGGTTCGTGCACCTTCTACGATGTTACGCAGGGCGATATGGACGTGAACTGCCTGGGCGCGTTCAACTGCTACACGCCTTCGGGGACCAACGGCGTGCTTTCCGTTTCGAGCAAGGCGTATGAGAAGGCGTACAACACCAGAACCGGCTGGGACTTCGCTACGGGCATTGGGACGTTGAATGTGACGAACCTGGTGAACAACTGGGGGAAGGCGTTTCAGTAGGCCGCCTGTAACGACGAAATAAGCGAGGGACATGCATTCTGTCGAATGCATGTCCCTTTTTCCTGCTGTAGTGAGTGGCGTGGAAAGGATTAACCGCCCGATGGCAAGGACAAGGAGAGCTGCGGCATTATGGGCGGCAGCGAATTCTCCGTCTAAGCCGCCAAAATATCATGCTACTGCCTGGGCGGTTTGTTTTGCTTCAACCTTCTCCAAGCGTTTGTCGATGTCCAGAGCTTTGAGGACTGCTTCATGACGGGAGTCCGCGATCGTCTTGGCTGTCCTCAATTCTGCCAGGATCAGCTCATGTCGGGCGGCGGCTACACGTTCCTCGGAGGCGAAACCTTCTTTGAGAGCACCTTCAAGTGCGGGGAGCCTCGCGTCCAGCGCCTTGAGGTCAGGAGCTAGAACATCCTGAAAAGCTCTTCGGACCTCTTCGACTATGCTCATCCGACTGACTCCTGAAGCGATTATAGATGGGGATCAGGGGAATGTTCGAAAGATCCGAAGCCGTGCCCTTAACAAGGCTGAACATTCTTCCGTCGGCGGATTCCTTGCCAGGCGCAGGATCAAACCGTGCAGAGTAGGTGGCGGAGTTACGGCTTGGCAGGGGCGGTGGAGGGAAGGTTTGCGGCAGAGGCGATCCAGTTTTCGAGATCGCCGGACTGGCGCATCCTCTCGATCTCTGCCTGGGCTGCCTCGAAGCGGGTGTTGAGGACGTCGACGAACTTGTCGCGCTCGGCGATGCGCGCGTTCTGCTCGTCCTTGGGCGACATCTGGGGGCCGGCGCTGTTGCCGGTTCCTGCCTTCAACTGGACCAGGAGGATGTCGAGTTGTTGCTGGGCGAGCTGGTCGTCGAGGGCGGCGATCTCGGCGCGGGCTGCGAGCTCGGCGGCGGTGTGACGCGCGCGGAGCTGACTGTCGAAGAACTGGTCTCGGACCAGATCGGCTTCGTGCTCGGAGTGGGCTGCGTCGGCGGCGGCCTCGCGGGCATGGGACTGGTGTACCCGGTCGAAGATAGGGACGGTGATCTGGACGCCGATGCCGGCGTTGTTGTGCTGAAAGCTGAGGTAGTAGTTCTGGTAGTTGTTGAACGCGGCGAAGTAGTTGTATTGCGCGACGAAGGCGATCTGCGGCCGCCAGAGATAGCGCGCCTCGCCGAAGGCCGTCTCCCGCTTGGCGTGAGCGTTGGCGTAGGCGGACTGAACGGCGGGGCTGGACGCGAACATGGGGGTGGCGGCGTCGGGCGGCGAAGCGCTGAATGCGGGGACGCTGTCGCTGGAGGTGCCGAGTCCGTTCGGGGGGAGGCCGACGAGGCGGGCGAGGTGGGCCCGGTCGGCGACGGTTTCGTCATCGGCGCGCAGCAGAGCGAGACGGATCTGGGCGGCGGACAGCTTCGCAGAGGTGAGGCCGATGGGGGTGTCCTGACCGGCATCGAGCCGCTCCTGGACGATGCCGACGAGGCGATTGGCGTAGCCCTGCTGCTCGCCAAGCGCGGTCTGACGGCGGAGGTCGCGGTCGAGCGCGAGGTAGGTGATCGCGGTATCTTCGGCTACGCTTTCACGAACATCCTTGAGGCTGGCGGCTGTGGCCTCGATGGCTGCGTTGGCTGCTCGGATGTAGTCGCGCTGCGAGTAGCTGAAGACCAGCGACTGCGAGGTGAAGTTGAAGACGGAGGGCTGCCCAAGCGGAAAGCCATAGGAGTAGCCTACGCTGGAGCCGCCGACGAGGGTGGGCACGTAGGCTTCGCGAAGCTGCTGGAGGGCGGCCTGGGCTTTGTCGAGGTCTGCCTGGGCCATCAAGACCTTGGGATTGCTCTTCAGGGAGAGGCCGACCGCGGTCGAGAGCGATAGCTGCGGGAAGGCAGGCGTACCTGCGCACACGAACGCAAAGTAGACGACAAATCGACGGAGAAAGCGGGTCATACTTGCTTGCGGATTCCTTGAGATCGGCTGTAGGCCATGGTATCGCTTTCCATCAGGAGTCTGAATTGCTTTCGCTAGATCATTTTTCCTGTTACTGCGAACTGGGTGATACATGCGAGTGCCGTTTTATTGAGGAAAAACGGCGTCGAGAGCTATGATTTCGGTGTACACCTACAGGGAAAATGATCAGTCGACGACTTTGACCGGCAGGCCATTCGAGAGTTCGCGGTTGTTGGTGGCGCTCAGGGCTACGGTATCTTTATCGGTCAATCCGGACAGGACCTCCACCCGCGTGAGGTTCACGACGCCGACCTGAATGGGAGTCCGAACCAGCTTGTTCGCGACGACGCGATAGACGAAGTCGCCGCCGTCGGTGTGGAGGGCTTCGCGGGGGATGCTGAGGGCGTTGAAGCGCTGCGAGGTGGTGACGGTGACGACGACGTTGGTGTTGGGCAGCAGGTCGCCGCGCGCGTCATCGACGGTGATCTGGCACTCGCCGACGTTGCGCGTTCCGTAGGTAATGACGCTCGACGGCGCGCGGCTGATGTGGCCGTGCCAGGTCTGGTTGGGCTTGGCGTCCCACATAATTTTGACGGCCTGTCCTACGGCGAGTTTGCCGATCTCGGGCTCGTCGAAGTAGGCGCGGATCAGGATACGGTTCAGGTCGGCGAGATCGAGCAGGTTTTCGCCCGCGGGAACGTAGTCGTAGGTGGAGACTGGGATGGAGTAGACGGTTCCGGGAATCGGCGCGCGAATGTTGTCGGCGGCGTAGCTGCTCCGGGCCGAGGCTACGGCTGCGCGCGCATCGGCGAGCTGGGCCTGAGTTCTGGCGTGATCGGCCGAGCTGTAGCGCTGGGTGTTGCGCGATTGCAGGCTTTGCAGCACCATGGTCGCGGATTGCAGGCGCTGCTGCGCGGCGGCGACCTCGCTGGCGGAGGCTGCGCCCTTCTGCTGCAACTGCTCAAGCGCGGCGAGATCTTTGGTCGCATGCAGCTGCTGGGCCTGAACGCGGCTGATGTCTCCCTTCATCGTGATGCGCTCGTCCTGCGAGCCTCCCTGATCGAGATCGTGGAGATTGGCCTGAGCGGTGCTGAGGGTCGAGTTGGCGGTGGCGAGCCGCGCTACGGCGTCCGCATCGTCGAGCTTCAACAGCAGATCGCCCTTTTTTACCTTCTCGCCGACGGTTACGTACACCTTGGCGACGGTGCCGGGAGCAGGAGCATAGGCCTGGTATTGTTCGACCGGTTCCACCTTGCCGTTGGTCGAGACCGAACTGACCAGGTTCTGATGGCCGGCCACGGCTACGCGGACCTCCACCTGGTCGCGGGTGGAGAGGCGGACGATGAGGAATATGGCGGCGATAACGGCGAGTGGGATGCCCCACAGCGCTACGGGATGGAAGCGTCTTGTTTCGGTCGTGGGCATCAGGTGGAAGGTTCAGTATATAAGACGCATCCTGCACCAGGAACGAAGCAAAAACTTTACGCGTGGAGAGGAGTTACCTTTCAGCATCGCTCGATGCGGCCAATTGGAGGCCGGCCAGTTCGAGTTCAAGCCCGGGGAAGTGCGGGTTGCCTTTGGCCTTGATCCGGTAGGCGGCGTCGACCACCGAACCTTGAGCGAGCGCCAGGGCGGCGCATCGGGCGGGCCAGTCCAGAATGCGGCTCCAGCCGAGAGCGCTGAAACGTTCCGGCCTGCCTGCCTTTTCGAGTTGCAGGCAGATGTGTTTGTCTTCCCCGTGTTGGTTACGGATCAAGCGAACCGGAGCAGCGAGGGTCAGGCTGCGGGTGAGGAAGACCGGCTCGCGGTGCGCCATGCCGAACGGCTCGCAGCGGGTGAGCCAGTCGAAGAATTCCTGCGTGAGGTCGGAGAGTTGCACTTCGGCGTCGCACTGCAGCGGAGGCGCGAGCATGGATTGAGACAAAACGCCTGCGCCGTAGCGGAGCATGCGTTCGCGCAGCAGCGGCACCCGCTCGGAGGGAAGCGAGAACCCGACGGCGTGAGCGTGGCCGCCGAAGCGCGTGAACAGGTCGGCGCTTTCCGCTTCGGCCTGATGAACTGCCGTGAGCGCGTCGAGCAGATGAAAGCCGTCGATGGAGCGTCCGGAGCCGTGAGCCTGTCCGTCGTGGTGGGTGAGAACGAGCGCGGGACGGCCAGTGCGGTCGACGACGCGGGAGGCAAGGATGCCGAGAACGCCGCGATGCCAGTCCGGATCGTCGAGGATGATGCAGTGGGCGAACGCATCGTCGAGGGTTAGGCGCAAGGTCTTCAGTTGCAGTTCGATCGTCTCCAGAGCTTTGGCCTCGGTGGCGCGGCGGTCTTCGTTCAGGCGGTTGAGCTTCTCGGCCAGGCTGGCGGCTTGTTCGACATCCCGGGTGAGGAAGAGTTCGACGACGTCGCTTGCAATGTCCATGCGGCCGGCGGCGTTGATGCGAGGCGCGAGACGAAATCCTATCTCGGTCGCAGTGGGAGCCCGATCGATGGGGATCTGGGCGATTCGCATGAGCGCCCGCAGGCCGGGCTGGATGGGATGGCGCAGCTCGCGCAGGCCAAGCGACGCGATGACTCGGTTCTCTCCTTCAAGCGGCACCGAGTCCGCGATGGTGGCGATGGCGACCAGCTTCAGCAGCGAGGGAAGGAGGCGCTGCTTCAGGCGCGCGTGGTGATCGTATTGAAGCTGGGGTACGCCGGAGTTTTGAGCTGCGGCGGCGAGGAGGGCGTGGGCGAGTTTGAAGGCCACGCCCGCGCCGCAGAGAGACTTGAACGGGTAGGGGCAATCCGGCTGCGCGGGATTCAGCACCGCCACGGCCTCTGGAACGCCCGCATCGCCATCGGGCAGGTGGTGGTCGGTGACGATGAGATCCATGTCGAGCGCCTTGGCCTCTTGAGCCGCGGCAAAGGCCCGGATGCCGGTGTCCACGCTGATGACCAGACCGACGCCCGCCGCGGCCGCCTGGCCGAGAACGCCGGTCTGCATGCCGTAGCCCTCACGGATGCGGTGCGGCACATGATAGGCGACGATGGCGGGCTTGTCTTTCGCAGCGATGCGCTCGATGACTGTTTTGAGCAGAACGGTCGCGATGGTTCCGTCCACGTCGTAGTCGCCGTAGATGAGGATGGATTCGCCGGAGTGTACGGCGCGCTGAATGCGGGCGACCGCAAGCTCCATGCCGAGCATGAGCATCGGGTCGATCAGGTCGTCGAGAGTTGGTTGAAAGAAGACGCGGGCGGCGGAAGGATCGACGATGCCTCGCGAGACCAGCAGCGCGGCGATGACGGCGGGGCAGCCGGCCTGATCGGCAAGACGCTGGACGGCGGCGTCTTCGACCGCCGGGATAAGCCATGGCCGCGGCCCAGCTTGCCGTTCCTCTGGTAAGTTATCTGGCATTGCATTTGGCATTACATCTGGGGAGAGTCGGCCAACGGCAAAGGACATGGCGCTCTCTCGCGCTACTCGTCGTCGTGGTCTTCGACGACAATGCCGCCCAGCTCGGAGACAGTCTCCATCAGGGTCTGGAAGCTGTCATACCAATCGGTCGCGACCTCAAAGATGAACATGACGCCCTGGTGCGCGAAACCCAGTTGAAGGTAGCCCACCTTACCGACGTGGTTGACCAGGTATTCGGCGTCTTCGATCTCTTCGACGGTGTCGTCGGGGAAGGTCTGGTCGCGAAGCTGGTCGAGCAGGATGGCGATGTCGGCCTTTTCGAGAGTGACTTCGCTCATGGTGATGAACGGCGCTCCGGCGGCCTTGGCGTGCTCGACGAAGTCCTTCCAGCCGTCGGCATTTTCTTCTTCAAAGATGACGGTTGGCACGTCTTCGGTGACATAGGCATTGAGCCGGCGCATGCCGTGGCCGGCGATGAACGCCACCATGTCGTCTTTCAGCGAGATGAGATTGTCAGGTTGCATGAGTTTTCTATTGTCTCAGAAACTGGTTTGTGCCGCACGTCGGCAACCGCGCCACCGAACCGACGTTCGCCCAGGGAGCACCTGCTGCACTGCCGTCCGGGTGAGCGTCCGCGGCTGGCAGATGCGTGCCTGAACCCCGAGCGCTGTCCGCGTAAACCAGCGCCGAAGCGCAAGGGATTCCGGTCGCGCGTGGGCCCAGGGACGCATGGTATATTCGAGGAAAGTCAATGATTTTTTCTAAAGATTACGTCGGCTATCTGGCTCGCCAGACCGTAAAACATCTTATCGCCGAGAAGATGATTCATACCGACAAGCCTGCTCTGGTCAATGAGCGCGTGGGCGCTGGAATGATCGAGGAGTTGTCGCTTGAGGACCGCATCAACGATGAGGTTCGCGTCATTCTGGAGGCGTTCCAGGACGATATGCGCAAGACCGGCGCCAGCTACCCGGAGATGTTCAAGAAGGTGAAGATGGAGCTGGCGCGCAAGTACAAGGCGGTGCTGTGAGGATCTCGCGCGACAAGCTCAACAAACTCGCCCACACGGTAGCCGATACGCTGGCAGAGATCCAGGAGGTCGACTTTCTGGAGGATCGCAATACGATTCGGCAGGAGGCTCGCAAGGCGCTCGAGAAGCTGCTGATGGAGGAGACGAAGATCGACGCCGCCGCGCGGCAGAAGATTGCGTCCCAGCGGAAGATCATCGTCGAAGGCTCGCAGGAGTGGGACATTCTGTACCGGAAGTATTACAACGACGAGGTCAAGAAGCTCGGCCTATAGCTGGAGTTTCGGGGGCTACGCTGCTGCTCTCGCGCGCTGCTTAGCTGGTATACTTTTCTTTATGGCAGAAGAGTTTTTCCTGTTCTGATTCTGGCGTCATGGTGTAACTGGTTAACACGCCGCCCTCTCAAGGCGGAGAGTACGGGTTCGATCCCCGTTGACGCTACCAATCCTTATTTTGCGAAATCGTATTTTTGGCGCCATGGTGTAACTGGTTAACACGCGGCCCTTTCAAGGCTGAGAGTCCGGGTTCGAGCCCCGGTGGCGCTACCAAATCCTGTTCACAACATCGATCCGTATTGCTATCCTTCAGTAGGGGTGTTTTCCATGGCGCACGCACAAACAAGGGAGCATGCTCACGAACTGATCGACCGGATCGCGCCAGGGCAGGTTCCGGCGGCGGTGGAGCTTCTGGAGAAGATGCTCGATCCCGTGGCTTTCGCGCTTGCAAATGCAGCTTTCGAGGATGAAGAGATCAGCGAGGAAGAGGAACTGGCCGTCGTGCGCGCCAAGGCGGAGACTGGATCTCCGCTTACGATCACAGACCCTACTGACATTATTGACAATCAAGCGATCTATCCGTCTGCAAGCTCTCTAGTCGACTGAGCATCTACCTAAGCTGTTCCTCTTGTCTACAAAGCTTATCGGATATTGGGCGAAGTTCCGGCAGTATTGGCCATATGCTGCGACCTGTTCAAGCGTGCGGCAGCCAGTCCGGTTGTACCCTTTTGCTGGATTGCACGTATCGAGACGGTCAATGTAGTAACGCTCACGATCCTCGTTAGGACTAGAGATCGCTTCCTCCAGCAAAATCATGCTGAATCGTTCGTGTCCGAATTCCGCCAACGCTCGCTGAATCGGTGTTTTGTAAGGTGGCTTTCGGCTGGACGATCGATGCAACGACATCCTGTCAGATAAGTGTCCATTTGTCCTTCCGATATACAGCATTCCTCTGACTGTATTAATCATCAAGTAGACCGAATATCGACAGGAATGTCTTGTATGAAGGTCACGCCAAGTGTCACGCCCGGATACTATTCGGGGTGCAATGACCGGAAGCACCTGTGCCGGTTGATAAATATGCGAGGATCGGCAGGCGCAGCAATTTACAACGTCAGGCGCGGGGTGTTGCCCGATCAAACCAGCAGAGCTAGTAGAATCGATGAACAGCAAATTTCTGCAGGAAGCACAGATGACGTAGGGTTCTGGCGCAAGTAACTTCACGGCCAGATTGTATCTCGATCAAGTAGTACCTGTTTGTAAATACGAACGATATACTGTTGCTGTGAGTAAGACATTCTACATTGAGACGTTTGGCTGCCAGATGAATGCCCATGACTCGGAGAAGGTCATTGGGACGCTGGAGCAGCAGGGGTATGCGCGGGTTCAGGATGAGGGCGATGCGGGGTTGATTCTTTACAATACGTGCTCGATTCGCGATAAGGCGGAGCAGAAGGTGTTTCACCGGCTGAATGAGTACAAGCGGCTGCAGGGCGAGGGCAAGAAGTTTGCCGTGCTCGGCTGCGTGGCCCAGCAGGAGGGCGAGAGGATCTTTGAGAAGGCGCCGTATGTGTCGCTGGTGGCGGGGTCTGCGTCGTACCGGAATCTGCCCGAGATGCTGGCGCGACTGGAGGCGGGGGAAGAGCGCATCACCGGGCTGGACGATCGCCAGACCGACCTGACTTTCGAGACGGAGTTTGCTGCACGGTCCAATCCGCACCGCGGCTACATCACCATCATTGAAGGCTGCGACAAGTTCTGCGCGTACTGCGTGGTTCCGTATACGCGGGGGAAAGAGCGCAGCCGGACTTCGGCTTCGGTGCTCGTCGAAGCGCGCAAGATGGTTGACCTCGGCTACACCGAAATCCAGTTCCTCGGGCAGAATGTGAACTCGTGGCGCGAGCCGTCGAGAACATCAGGCAGGCTCTCGTTTGCCGAGTTGCTGGTGGCGGTGGGTGAGCTGCCGGGTATGCGCCGGGTGAGGTTTACGACTTCGCACCCTCGCGACTTCACGCGGGACATCGTGCAGGCGATCGACGAGACGCCTACGCTCTGCGACCATATTCATCTTCCGGTGCAGTCGGGTTCGTCTTCCGTGCTGAAGGCGATGTCCCGCGAGTACACACGCGAGTGGTATCTGGAGCGGATGAGCTGGATCAAGGCCGCAAGGCGCGATATCAGCATCACAAGCGACATGATCGTAGGTTTCCCGGGCGAGACCGATGCCGATTTCGAAGAGACCATCACGCTGCTGGGCGAGGTGAAGTACGACGCTGTGTTCGCGTTCAAGTTTTCGCCGCGGCCCAACACGCCTGCCTTTACCATGGCCGACAGCATTCCCGATGCGGTGAAGACGGAACGGCTGCGCATCCTGATGGACCGCCAGCGCGAGATCCAGCGCGAACACTACGGACGGCATCTGGGGCAGGTGCAGGAGGTGATGGTGGAGAGCCACAATCCCGCACGGGGCCAGGTTGTCGGGCGCAGCACGCAGAACAAGACGGTCAACTTCACGACGGCGCGGATCGAGCAGGCGCGGCCTCCGCTGGGAAGCTTCCTGCCGGTGCGGATTACCCAGACGCTGCCGAACTGCCTGGTTGGGGAGGCCGTCGCTTCTCCGGAGACGATGCCTTTCCCAGCGATGCTTCGCACCCCCGACTTCGTGGTGCTCAATTGATGATGACAAGATGACCAGCTCCAGTGTTCAACCCGTCACGCACGCTCCCGACGAGATCGAGATGCAGATTCGCGGCCTGATGATGGACCCGGTGACGAACATGCCCATCGTGGTGCTGAAGGACGTCGAGAGCGATCTGGTGCTGCCGATCTGGGTGGGGATCTTCGAGGCGAACGCGATTGCGCTGGAGCTCGAGAAGACGGCCACGCCGCGTCCGATGACGCACGACCTGCTGCAGAACATGGCGCGCGGGCTGAACGCCGAGGTTCGCAAGGTGGTGGTCTCGGAGCTGCGCGACGACACGTTCTACGCGGTGATCTGGCTTGACCATGCGGGCGAGACCGTGACCATGGACGCGCGGCCCTCCGATGCGATTGCGCTGGCGCTGCGCTGGGATTGTCCGATTTACGTCAATCGCTCGGTGATCGAGAACTCGAAGCAGGCCGCCACCGGGGCGCCGAATGCGAACGCCGAAGAGATGCGGAAGTGGCTGGAGAATCTCGGCGACGACGATATGGGCCGCTACAAAATGTAACTACTTTGGGAGCTCATTGGAATCGAGCGGCATGCCGGTGAGGGTATGCAGCAGGCGATCCCAGATTTGACCGTACTGGTCCCATCCGCCAAGATGCTTCACCCGAAGCAATGCTGCCTCGCTTAGCCTGCGCTGCAAGGCCGGATCATCGGCAATCCGCTGCATCCGTTCCGCCAAGGCATCGACGTCTCGATCAGCAATGATGAATCCCTGTTCGCCGTCCGTAAAGAGATCCTCCGCACCGGTGGCCGTGGTCGCAAGAACGGGACAGCCGCACGCCATCGCCTGTCCCTGGACCAGCGCGAGGCCCTCTTCAATACTGGGCAGCACCAGCAAATGGCTGGCACTCATTCTTCTCGCAAGCTCCTGCTGCGGAATCGCGCCGGGGAAGACGACGTTCTCGGTAGGGAGGCGTGGCAGCATTGCGCGCATATCATCCTGCAGGCCGCCGATGATGGTCAAGCGCTTGTTCGGGTGCCGCAGACGCGAAAAGGCTTGCAGCAGATAGGGAATGCCTTTGCGAAGTGAGACCTGCCCGGCGAAGAGGACCTCGAACGAGTCTTGCGGCGGCTCCACAGTGCGGGTGAACTGGTCCAGCCGCACGCCATACGGGACGACGTGCACCTTCTCCGGCGCAATGCCCATCTGCACGAAGGAGCGTTTTGCGATGGTAGAGGGCACGGTAATCGCGTCTGCCGCTGCATAGATCTTCTCTTCGCGAATCGCGATGTGCGGCTTGCTCAGCGGCAGCGCTACTTTCCAGCGCCGGTACTCCTCCGCAACGAGGTCTTCCTGAAATCGCTGGTGCGTTGAGCCTCGATCGCAGATGAACTTTCCGCCGTTCGCCTGTACCTTCTGTCCGGTCAGCAGACCCGCACCCGAGATGGCGATGAAGGCGTCGCAGGGAGAGATCACGCGCGCCGTCCAGCGGTCGAACGTGAGAGCATTCCACGCGTTGAGCTTCGACGAGACCGACGCAGGATAAAAGCGCCTGCCGGCCAACAGATAATCCGTCGTGTGCAAGAGAGGAAAGCAGCCGACCAGAGAGCGGGGAAGACCTTCGCGCTTGAGCCGCGCCCAGGGCCAGGTTGAGTAGATCTTCTGGAGATGCCCCCGCCGGTGAAGCTGATGGGCCAGCTCGAAGTGGTGGAAGACTCCAAAGACTGCCTGGGTGACTCTCATGGGGATTGGTTCGCTGCCTGAGGCCATGCTAGCAGATAGGGCCTGCCCGAATGCGCCCGAGCCCTCGGTACAATCGGAGGAGGTACAGTTGGCCATGAGAGGCCGAAGATCATGCTCGCTGGGTCGCTGCTTGCGGTCGAGAAGTTGCTTCGAAAAAAGATTGCAGCCATCGATCCTGCCATCGTGAGCCAGGTGCTCATGCTTGAATATCTGGTGCCGCTCGGATGCTGCGTGCATCTGACGCCGGTGTATGCAGCGCTCAAGCGATGCCGGCCCGAGATCGAGATCACGGTCGCGACGCGCGGGCCTGGGGCTCAGGTGCTGCGTCACTCTCCTCACGTCGATCACCTCATTGAAACTCCCGACCCGTTGACGAATCTACCTGGAGCGATATGGTCTCTGCGAGGCAGGCTGCGGACGCTGCGCGTTGAGCCGGATTGCGTGTTGACCGGCGCATCGGACCAGAGGACAAGGATCATGCTGCTGGGCGCGTTTGCCGCAGCGGGATGGCGAGGGGGCTATACCTTGAAGCCCGCTCTCTCCCATCGCCCGCTGCAGTACGACCGAAACGCGAGCCTGATTGCGAACAACCTCCGGCTGGCCGCTTTATTAGGCTGTGACACAAGCTGCGTAGAGCCGCGTGTTTTCTTTTCGAGGGAAGACGCCGAGACTGCGCGAGGATTGCTCCGAGAGGTGAACCCGGATGCGCTGCCCGTCGTCGTGATGGTCACTCAGAACAGCGGCGGCCAGAAGACAGGCTGGCACACCGAGCGATTTGTTCAGGTGATTCGACATGCCTCGGAGAAGCTGGGATGTGCTGTGGTCTACGTCGGCACCTCCGCCGATGCCGCGCCGATAGAAGCGATTCGGCAGGCTGCCGCGGGGATTGGGACATCGGTCGCAGGCCGAACCTCCGTGACCGAACTAGCCGCTCTGCTGGCGATGAGCGACGCCATGGTGACGCTCGACACCGGCACCATGCACGTGGGCCGGGCGTCGGGTACGCCGATGGTCGTGCTCGGGCCATCCTGGCAGAGGCCGATCGAGTGGCTGCCGCTCACCGTCCCCAATGCGCGGATTCTTCGCGGCCTCGATCGTGATTCGACTCCCGACCACTATCGGCTCGACGAGATCTCCGCCGAAGCCGTGATCGCGGCGCTCGAGGATATCTTCCGCAGCTACCCCGCCGGCGTAGAGGCCCGCAGGCGACGAGTAGAGCAGAGCCTCTCCTCGATCGATCATCTCGCCGCCGCGGACTAGAGTCCTGAGTCTAAAGTCCGCAATGTTATGGAAGCAGTCAATCTGCTGTGTAAATTCTTGAACAGCAGGTCTCTCCACTTCGCTAGGCTCCGGTCGAGACGACAACATGATGCGGTGAATTCCGGACGCAGAGACTAGCGGCTCGCTAACGCTGGCAGAGGGTATCGAGATGCGTAAAGAACTCCGGAAAGCTGATCGCCGCTGCCTCGGCGCCATGAATCTCTGAATCGCCTGAGGCACGGAGCGCCGCAATCGAAAAGGCCATGGCGATGCGGTGGTCCGTGCCGGAGTCGATGTGCGCGCCATGCAACTGCTGCCTGCCGGGAATCTCCAGGCCATCTTCATGTTCGGTAAGCTCGGCTCCCATCGCGCGGAGATTTTTCGCGACCAGTGCGATGCGATCCGACTCCTTCACTCGCAGCTCCCTCGCATCCCGAATGGTGATGCCGTCGTTGGTGTATGGCGCGATGGCGGCCAGCACCGGCAGCTCGTCGATGATCTGCGCCGACAGCGCTCCCCCGATGTGCATTCCGCGAAGGCCGCCCGGCGCGACGTTCACCTGGATCGTGCCGATTACTTCCCCATGCTGCTCTTCCACGTTGAGCACCTTGATCTTGCCGCCAAGCGCCGTAATCACATCGAGCAGGGAAGCCCGCGTCGGATTGAGTCCGATGGAGTCGAGCACAAGATGCGACTCCGGAAACAGCAGCGCCGCGCAGAGGAAGAACGCCGCCGAAGAGAGATCGCCGGGAACCGTCGCGTCGATAGCTTTCAGCTTTTGGCCTCCGGGGATGCTGAGCCTCTCGCCCTCGCGGTGCAGGGTTGCGCCGAAGGCCCGCAGCGCATGTTCGGAGTGATCGCGCGTCCGCACCGACTCTGTCAGGCTCGTGGTTCCGTGCGCCTGCAGCCCGGCAAACAGGACTGCCGTCTTCACCTGCGCCGACGGAATCGGCGTATCGAAGTCGATCGCCTGCAGCGGCCCACCGTAAATCGTGACGGGTGCATGCCCATCGACAAGATCAATCTTCGCGCCCATCTGCCCGAGCGGCTTGCGAATGCGCTCCATCGGCCGCAGCGTCAACGAGGGATCGCCGAGCAGCGTGAACGTATGCGGGTGCGGCGCGATCAGACCAGCCAGCATGCGCATGGTCGATCCCGAATTCCCGCAGTCCAGCGGCGCGGCTGGCTGCGCGAACTCGCCACCAGTCCCGGTAATCTCAATTGAGGTGTCTTCCTTGCGAACCACCTTTGCGCCCAGCGCCTGCATGCAACTCAGGGAGGAGTGCGGGTCCGCTCCCGTCGAAAAGTTCAACAGCCGCGTCGTGCCTTCAGCGATGCCCGCCAGCATGGCATAGCGATGAGAGATGGACTTGTCGCCGGGAAGGACCAGCGAGCCTTGCAGGTTGCGCGCAGGACGAACGATCCGGGTAATCAAGGGAGAAGACATCTCCTCCAGCTTAGATGTTTTTGCAGCAAAGTGCGTCAGAGATCCACGGCGCAGGTTCTGAATCGACGAAAAAATGCGGCGAGAGGGAGGACTCTCGCCGCGATTACTGCACAAGCAGAAACATGTTCGCTGCGTTATTTCGTTCCCGGAGCAAAGGATGCGCCACGAAAGACGCGAAGCAGCTGCGCCGCATCCCATGAAAGTTCGTTCCGCTTTGCCGAAGCAGACAGAGCGACTTTGAAGCAAAATATGCGTCCAAACAGTTGCGGACAGAAGTTCAAGGTTCGCCGGGCGCCAATTGCCCCGAAGCAGATGAAACCGAAAAGGAAGACAGATGACCCCTCAGGAACAGGATATGATCGGCGGTCTTATCGACCGCGTGCAGAAGACGCAGGTAGCCGAAAAGGACGCCGACGCGGAGCAGATGCTGCAGCAGGGACTGGGGCGCAATCCCGACTCGCTCTACATCCTGGCCCAGACCGTTCTCGTGCAGAAGTATGCTCTCGATCAGGCGCAGGGGCAGTTGAGCCAGGCCAAGGCGCAGATCGAGCAAATGCAGCAGCCTCCCGAACCGAAGCACGCGACCAGCTTTCTAGGCAGCTTGCTGGGGCGAAACGATCCGCCCGCGCCGCCGCCCGCGCCAGTCCAGTCGTATCCGTCCCAGCAAGCGTATCCGCCCTACGCCCCGGTTCCCGGATACAGCGGCGGTTCCCCCTATGGCGCTCCGCAGTACGGTGTTCCCCTGGGCATGGGCGGCGGAGGATTTCTCCAAGGCGCGCTGCAGACCGCTGCCGGCGTGGCTGCCGGCGCGCTTGCGTTTCAAGGGGTGGAGTCTCTGATGCACGGCTTCGGCCATGCCGCCGGATATGGCCAGGATATCGGCGGATTGAGCTCAGGCATGGGCCAGCGTCCCGAAGAGATCGTCAACAACTACTACGGCGACCAGAAGAGCGACAGGGCAGATAGCGGCGTCTCCGCCGATGAGCGCTCTCTGGGCGCGCAGGAAGACCGCGACTTCGGCTCCGGCAATTCCACTGATTCGCAAGAGTCGGCTGATACAAGCGGCGGCGGCGATTCGCTGTACGCCAACGACGACTCCGTCACGACGGACGATTCCAGCTTCGATGCCGACACCAGCTCCGCCGACGGCTCTTCCTTCGATGACAGCGGCAGCGACTTCGGCGACGACGGGTCCGGCGGTGGAGACGACAGCAACTTCGCTTGACCCGGTGTGGCCGCAAATTTACATGGCGCGACGGACGATGAGACTGTCTGTCGCTTACCAGCCAGCGAGCAAGTGCGCTCGCCTGCGGACCCCCGGTCGCTTCGGTCGAGATGACGTGACGAAGAATTGAGGTTTATCTTCCTGCTTTATCTTGCTTCGATCGGGAAGACTGGCCGACCCGCTTGAGCAGCCATGCCTCCTGCTGGCGATAGATGGGAGTCGATAGGACCAGGCTCGTGGTAGGCATTCCATAGGGCAGAAGCCGCTCGATGAGAGACTCCAACTGATCGACGGACTCGAGCGTGACCTTGATCAGGAACGCCTCGCCGCCGGTGATGTGGTGGCACTCCTGCACGGCGTCGATGGTGGGCAGAAACTTCAAAAACGGGCGATAGTGCGAGTGGTCGCAGGTCAGCCGGATGA
Source organism: Edaphobacter sp. (assembly GCA_965277335.1). GTDB lineage: Bacteria > Acidobacteriota > Terriglobia > Terriglobales > Acidobacteriaceae > Edaphobacter. The sequence goes on from CBDICJ010000005.1 coordinate 350,285, forward strand.
ATGCGATGACGGAGTAGCCGAAGGCTTTTTCGTCGAGCAGCGCACGATAGCCGAGAATGACCTTTTCGGCCTCCAGACGATGCACGCGCTCGGCTACAGCCGACGGCGACAGTCCCACCTTTCGGCCAAGCTCCGCGTAGGAGAGCCGGGCGTCGGCGGCCAGCGCGCGCACGATGTTATGGTCGATGGAGTCCAGATCGTAAGACGCCGCCATGGAGTTGGAAGGTCCTTTGCGCTCAAGTTGTTTTATGCGAGTAGACAACAGAATGCACTATTCTATCAAGTTTGCCCAGACGCTAATCCAAGGCAAAGAGGCGCCTTCGTAGCTGATTCGCTTGCATTCATCGTGACAAGCCAATGGTTTGACGGCAACTTCGCCGATTTTACCGCGAGGCTGCATGGCAAGCAGGCGGGCTTCTGCTTTATTCTGCGCATTATGGTCAAGTTACAAGGAACCACCCTGATGTTCGATGAAGTAGTTCGGGTCGCGCGTGGGGGCGAGGCGGTTTCGATCACAGCCGAGGCGCTTGCCCGCATGGCATCTTCTCGCGCCAAGGTGGAAGAGGCGCTGCGCGGAAAAGCGGCTGTCTACGCGCTGAACACGGGCGTCGGCCTACTGGCGAAGGTGCGACTGGAGGCGGCCGATATCGACCAGATGCAGCTGAACCTGGTGCGCTCTCATTGTTGCGGAGTAGGCGATCCGCTGCCGATGGATGTAGTCCGGGCGATGATGTTGATCCGGGCTAACATCCTGGCCATGGGCCTGTCGGGGATGCGTTCTCTCGTCGCCGAGCGGCTATGCGATCTGCTGAACCATGACATTACGCCGGTGGTTCCGATGCGCGGAAGCGTTGGCGCGAGCGGTGATCTTGCTCCGCTGGCGCACATGGCGCTGGCGCTCATCGGAGAAGGCGAGGCCATCCATGACGGCCAGCGATCGCCTGCAGCGGAGTGCCTGCGGCGGGCAGGTCTGGAGCCGCTGACGCTGCAGGCCAAAGAGGGGATCTCGCTGCTGAACGGAACCCAGGCGATGCTGGCCATTGGGTGCCTGCAGCTTCACGATATGGATTCCTTGTTCGAGTCGGCGCAGATCGCGGCGGCGCTGACGCTGCAGGCGTTGCGCGGAACGGCGGCTGCCTACGATGAGCGGCTGCATGAGGCGAGGCCGCACCCCGGGCAAATCCACAGCGCTGCGTCGCTTCGCAATCTGCTGAGCGGGTCTGCACGTTACAGTTCGAGCGCGAGCGTGCAGGATGCCTACTGTCTGCGCTGTGTTCCGCAGGTGCACGGCGCGGTATGGGACACGCTGCGCTATGCGGAACGGGTCTTCGGGATTGAACTCAACAGCGCGACCGATAACCCGCTGCTGTTTGGCGACGACTTCGTCTCGGGCGGCAACTTTCATGGCGCGCCGCTTGCGCTTGCGCTCGATCAGCTTGCGATCGCCATGTGCCAGCTTGCGGGCATCTCCGAGCGCCGGACGGAGAGGCTGATGAATCCCAGTCTCAATGAAGGACTGCCGGCGTTTCTCGCGACCAAGCCCGGGATTGAATCCGGCCTGATGATGGCGCAGGTAACCTCCGCGGCGCTGGTGGCGGAGATGCGCGTCCTCGCAACGCCGGCCTCGGCCTGTTCGATTCCGACCAGCGGCAACCAGGAAGACTTCGTGAGCATGGGCATGACGGCAGCGCTGAAGCTGATGCAGTCGGTCGCGCACTGCCGGATGGTGGTGGCGATTGAATGGCTGACGGCGACGCGGGCGCTTGATTTGCGTGGAGACCACTTCGTCTCTCCCACGCTTGATGCGGCGCGCAATGCGTTTCGCCTCTGCTGCCCGGCGTGGGAGGGTGACTGCGTTCTGTCGGGCAAGATGGCCGATGCGGACCGCTTTCTTGCGGATGTCGGCTGGGACGCTGTTCTCAAGAGTGAGGAGGCTCTGTCCGCATGAGCGACTACAAACCGATTCGCGCGCCACGCGGCAACACCCGCACCGCTCCGGGATGGATTCAGGAGGCAGCCAAGCGGATGCTGATGAATAATCTCGATCCCGAGGTCGCGGAAAAGCCGGAAGAGCTGATCGTCTATGGCGGACGCGGGAAGGCGGCGCGCAACTGGGAGGCTTACCACACGCTGGTTCGCACGCTCGATCGCCTGCAGAATCATGAGACCATGCTGGTGCAGTCGGGCAAGGCGGTGGCCGTGCTGGAGACGCATCCGATGGCGCCGCGTGTGTTGATTGCGAACTCCAACCTCGTTCCGCACTGGGCGAACTGGGAGGAGTTCGATCGGCTGGACCGAGCCGGCCTGATGATGTACGGGCAGATGACAGCAGGGTCGTGGATCTACATCGGCACGCAGGGGATTCTGCAGGGCACGTATGAGACTTTTCTGGGTGCTGCGCAGAAGTACTTCAACGGCTCGCTGAAGGGAACGATTACTTTGACCGCGGGGCTGGGAGGCATGGGCGGCGCGCAGCCGCTGGCGGTGAAGCTGGCGGGGGGTGTCAGCATCTGTGTCGAAGCGGATGAGAGCCGTATCCAGCGACGGATCGCAACGCGGTATCTCGATGAGGCGGCGAGTTCGCTTGAGGATGCGATGACTCGCGCCCAAGAGGCAGCCAAAGAGGGGCGCGCTGTCTCGATCGGCCTGCTGGGAAATGCCGCCGATGTGCTGCCGCGGGTGGTGCGCAGCGGGTTTGTGCCAGATGTAGTTACAGATCAAACCAGCGCGCACGATCCGCTGTACGGCTACTTGCCCGTAGCGAAAGAGGACGAGGATCTGGCGGCGCAGCGTACCAGGAACCCTGAGCAATATCTTGAGCGCGTGCGCGGGAACATCGCCCGACATGTGGAAGCCATTGTGGAGCTGCAGCGGCGCGGCTCGATCTGCTTCGACTACGGCAATAACTTGCGGGCGCAGGCGAAGCTTGCCGGTGTTCAGAATGCATTCGACTATCCAGGATTTGTGCCGGCATTCATTCGCGATTCTTTTTGCGAGGGCCGAGGACCGTTTCGCTGGGTGGCGCTCTCGGGCGATCCGGGCGATATCGCGGCCACCGATGCTGCGCTGCTGAAGCTGTTTCCCGACGATGCGCGGCTGAACCAGTGGCTTCCGTGGGCGGGCGAGCACGTTGCGTTTCAGGGGCTTCCCGCTCGCATCTGCTGGCTTGGCTATCGCGAGCGCGACAAGGCGGGGCTGCTGTTCAACCAGATGGTGCGGGACGGCCGGCTGAAGGCTCCCATTGTGATTGGCCGCGATCATCTGGATGCGGGTTCGGTGGCGAGCCCGTATCGTGAGACGGAGGCGATGTTGGATGGTTCAGACGCAGTGTCGGACTGGGCGCTGCTTAACTTTGCGACCGGCATTGCGAGCGGCG
>CBDICJ010000006.1:0-404512 GCA_965277335.1 Edaphobacter sp.
TGGGTGTGAAGATACCGATCATTCTGCGGTTGGAAGGTACGAACGTGGAAGAAGGTCGGAAGATTCTGGCTGATTCGGGATTGAACTTTCAGGTGGGGCAGACGATGAAAGAAGCCGCGGATCTTGCCGTAAAAGCTGCGAAGGGATAGTTCGAGAACCACTTTAGGATCCGCTCATGAATTTTTCGACCTACGGACCGTTCGAGCTTTCTGATATGTCATCTGCTGGCATCATTAAACTGTTCGAATCAATACAGAAGACCAACAAGAATCTTCAGTACGGGATTGGTGTATACATTGTCGCTGCAAGAGACAAGGATGGTGCACTCGTTCCGTGGTACGTCGGGAAAACCGACAACGAATTTGGAAAGCGTTTCATGCAGCACTTCAAAGGGCTGAGATTCTACAAACTGTTGGCAGAACGTGGGCCACTCAGTTTCTTCTTGATTGCACGAATAACTCCAACAGGAAAGCTCAAAAAAGTAACAGACAGAATGCGAGAACGACCGGGTCTAAAGTCAATTGACCGACTTGAGTTTGCACTCATTGGGTCTTGTTCGTCTCTAAATCCAGAATTATCAAACAAACGCGAGAAAAGTTTTCACACAATAATGCACGTGCCGGGCTATTGGAACAGCTCTGTTGAGAATTATGACGACGCTGCCCGCGAATTAGCAGCCATGCTTAGAACAAGACAATAGTTGAGGAGAAACAATGGCGGTTTTGGTTGGTAAGAATACGCGGTTGATTGTGCAGGGGATTACGGGGCGTGAGGGGACGTTTCACGCGAAGGGTTGCGCGGAGTATGGGACCAAGGTAGTGGGTGGAGTGACGCCGGGCAAGGGCGGGACTACGCATGAAGGGTGGCCGGTGTTCAATACGGTGGAGGAGGCGGTGAAGGAGACGGGGGCGAATGTGACGGTGATCTTTGTGCCGCCGCCGTTTGCCGCGGATGGGATTCTGGAGGCGGCTGCTGCCGAAATGCCTCTCGTGATCTGCATCACCGAAGGTATTCCGGTGCTGGATATGGTGAAGGTTTGGGAGGTGGTGAAGAACTCGAAGTCGAGGCTGATTGGGCCGAACTGTCCGGGAGTGATCTCGCCGGGTAAGGCGAAGGTGGGGATTATGCCGGGGCGGATTCACAAGGAAGGCTCGGTGGGGATTGTTTCGAAGTCGGGGACGCTGACGTATGAGGCGGTGTATCAGTTGACGACGCGCGGAATTGGGCAGTCGACAGCGATTGGGATTGGCGGCGACCCGATTATTGGGACGACGCATATCGATGCGTTGAAGCTGCTGAATGAGGATCCGGAGACGGAGGCGATCATCATGATCGGGGAGATCGGCGGGTCGGCTGAAGAGGCTGCGGCGAGGTATATCAAGGAGAATGTGAAGAAGCCGGTGGTTGGGTTTATCGCGGGGCAGACGGCTCCTCCGGGACGGCGGATGGGACACGCGGGGGCGATCATCTCGGGCGGCGAGGGGACGGCTGCGGAGAAGATGAAGGCGATGGCCGAGGCGGGGATTACGGTGGTGAAGTCGCCGGCGGATATCGGCGAGGCGATGGCTCGGCTGCTGGGCAAGGCTTAGGACTCCGTGCAATACCTGTGGGCAACCCAAAACAGGCAACGGCAACGACGAAATGCGGGGATCTCTCCACTACGCCGTGCGATAAAGCCACACGGCTTACCACCCCAACGAGCAAAAGCGCTCGCCGGGGACCCCGGTGCTTCGGTCGAGATGACGATTTTTAAAAGTTATAAGACAGGTTCTTAGAAACTTCGTGACAATTTCTGTGAGCAACAAAACAGGCAACGGCAACGACGAAATGCGGGGATCTCTCCACTGCGCCGTGCGATAAAACCACACGACTTACCACCCCAACGAGCAAAAGCGCTCGCCGGGGACCCCGGTGCTTCGGTCGAGATGACGATTTTAAGGAGTTATGAGACAGGTTCTAACAAGAAAACAGACAACGACAAAGGCGAAATGCGGGGATCTCTCCACTGCGCCGTGCGATAAAACTACACGGCTTCGGTCGAGATGACGATTTTAAGGGAACCTCCTGGCGCGAAATGCCTGCACGGAAGAGTGCGGGACGGGTACTATCAATCTGCAATCATGGAGAACGTCATGAAGAAGTTTCTTCTGCTGATGATTCTGAGCACGGCTACACTCCACGCGCAGTATGAGGGTATCTGGGAAGGGTATGACGGAGAGTGGGACCATGTCTCACGGCAGTTGATCGCACTTGCCGAGGCCACGCCGGCGGACAAATTCGCGTGGCGTCCAGCGCCCGGGGTGAGGTCTACGAGCGAGGTCTATATGCACATCGCGTTAGCGAACTTCTACCTGCTGAGCGTGACCGGACCCGCGATGCCGCCTGACATGAAGTCCGACGATATGGAAAAGACCGTTACCTCGAAGGCGGAGGTAATCGCCTTTCTGAAGCGGTCGCTGCTTGCCGTCAAGGCGGCCCGCGCGCAGCTTAAGCCGGGCGATCTCGAGCGGCACGTGAAGATTATGAAGAAAGAAGTTCCCGTCGAGGGCATGTACCTGCGCATCCTCGTTCACGATAACGAACATATGGGACAGCTGATTGCTTATGCGCGGATGAACGGCATCGTGCCGCCGTGGTCGAGGGCTCCGGCTGGATCGAAATGATGATTTAAGGTGCAACGCGATTGCAGGGTTGGTCTCACTTGAGTCTATCGAAGCTGCATCAGAACGATCCGCGTGCCAGTTCCATCACAATCGCTCCGCTCAGCGCGAGAAGCAAGGCGACAGGCATGGCAACGGCTCCGATCTTCAGGAACTGCCAGAAGCTCACATCGAGTTTTTCCTTCCTCAACGCGAGGAGCCATAGGATGGTTGCCAGCGATCCGGTGATCGAGAGGTTTGGCCCGAGATCGACTCCGATCAGCACAGCGTTGGCGAGCAGGCCATGGACATGCGCGGCGTGCAAGGTGGCGCCTGCGATCAGGCCGAGCGGAAGATTGTTGATCAGGTTGTTTCCTATGCCTACGGCGCAGCCGGTCACCAAGGCTCCCAGTCCGGGCGCGAGGGTTTGGGTCCAGGCGAGCCACGACTGTGTCAGGTTGAGCGCTCCGATACTTTCGAGCGCGTCCACCATCACGAAGAGTCCGGCCACCAGGAGCAGCGTTCCCCAGCTGATCTCACGAACAAGCTTCCAGGGATTGCTCTGCGATCGGATGCTGACGATGGCGGTGATGCCGAGAGCAGCAAGGCAGGTCGGCAGTCCCAGGTCCTTGCCAAAACCGGAGGCAATCAGAAGCACGGCCACCACTACGGCGAGGCCGCCAAGAACCAGCTTCCCGTCTTTCTGCAGCGATTGCGAGGGAACGTCGCATTGGATGCCGCCGCGCAGCTGCTTGCGGAACAGCCAGCGCATGGCCGCGTAGGTTGCCGCGATCGACAGAATGGAGGGCAGGCCGAAAGCCAGGAGCCATCGACCGAGCGGAGGCATGCCGTTGTGGAAGACGACCAGATTCGCGGGATTTGAGATGGGCAGCACGAAGGAGGCGGCGTTGGCGATGAGAGCGCATGCGAAGAGATGAGGCAAGGGCTTGACCTTGGCCTTGCGCACCGCGCTGAGAATCGCCGGCGTCAAGACCACCGCCGTGGCATCGTTCGACAGGAAGACGGTGACGATGGCGCCGATGGCGTAGACAAGCGTAAACAGGCGCACACAGGAGCGGTTTGCGCCGCGCACGGCGGCCGAGGAGAGCCAGTTGAAGACGCCATGCTCTCGCGCCAGCTCGGAGAGGAGCATCATGCCGGTGAGGAACAGGTAGACGTCCAGGCCTTTGTAGACAGCCTGCCCCGCAAGTTTGAGAGACACCAGCCGAAGGAGAAGCAGCAACAAGACGCCGCCGCCGATCCAGTAGACTTCGGGGAGGTTTTTCGGGCGAATCAGCATCAGGACGATGCCGGCAGCGGTGATGAGGAGGATCAGACTGTGGGAGAGAGCAGGCGGCATGGTCTAGACTTTCGCGGCTCTGTCGTGCGGCAAGATGGAGATGGAGAACGTCTTCATAAGTCCGGATCGCAATCGGCAAGATTGAGGCGTTCGCCTTGTGCTCGGTTTCGTCGATGATCCATCTTCCCATGAAGCCTGGGTTTGTGGATGCAACAGGGAAGAGGCAACAGGGAAATAGATTGCTGCGCAAAGAGGCATTCAGACTTTCTTAAGTGAAGTGTGGTGGAATTGATGGGATGCGGATGCTGCTGATCGAAGACGAGACTCGGCTGGCGCAGAACATCGGCTCTGCGTTTCGGGAGGGTCCTGGCTTCGCTGTCGATTGCGCTGAAGACGGCGAGGAGGGCGTCGACCTGGCGGGGAACCTTTGCTACGACCTGATCATTCTCGATTTGATGCTGCCTAAGATCGACGGCCTGACCGTGCTGAAAAGACTGCGCAGCCGCAAGGATCGCACGCCGGTGCTGATCTTGACGGCACACGGCGGCCATGGCTCTATCGTTGAACTGCTCAATGCGGGCGCGGACGATTATCTGAGCAAGCCGTTCGATCTGGGGGAGCTGATCGCGCGCGCGAAGGCGCTGGTCCGGCGCTCGCAGGGATTTGCCGACCCGACGCTGCGCATCTCCGATATCGAGATGAATACGGTCGGCCAGACGGTCAAGCGCTCCGACCAGAACATTGAACTTTCTCCGACGGAGTACCGCATTCTTGAGTACCTGATGCACAAGCCGCGCGTCATCGTCTCGAAACGCGAGCTGCTGGAACATCTCTACGACTACAACTGGGAGCACCATTCGAATGTGATCGAGGCGCATGTCTCGAACCTGAGAAAGAAGCTGGACGGCGCGACCCGCCAGCCGAGCATAGAGACCTTGCGCGGCCGCGGCTACCGGCTGCTGATCAACGGAGAGGACCGATGAAGGCCTATTCGCTGACCCGCCGCCTCGTGATCTCCGTTCTGCTGGTGCAGTTGGTTTCGGCGGTTGCGATTACCGGATTGGCGGTGTTGTATGAGCGGCACACGCACTTCCGATCGTTCGACATTATGCTGCATGGCCGCGCGGACTCGCTGCTGGGGGCGGTCCAGGATGCGGAGGATGCACAGGACAACGTGATGCTCGATGGGACTCAGGTGAGCTTTCCCGAGGCGGATATCTACGAGGTGTTCGATGCGAAGAGGCGGCTGCTAGGAAGGTCTGCCAACTGGCCGGGCCTTCATGGGTCCGAAGGCGAGTTGCAGGAGGGGAGTTTTTTCAAGCTTCGCATTCATGGGAGGCGCTATCGCGTTCTGAAGATCGGTGGATTGAGGATGGTCGATCCGGGCGACAAGGGGGGCGGGATTGCGCGGCATGTCAGCGTGATTTATGGGGCGCCGACGGAGAGTGTCTGGAGGGCGGTGTGGAGGACGGTCGCGTTCTATGCGCTGACCAGCCTGGTGCTACTGGCGATCTCGGGGCTGCTGATGTTCTGGCTTCTGAATCGTGGCCTGGCTCCGCTGCGCGAATTGGCGGCCGAAGCAGCGGGAGTGTCGGTCAACTCCTGGGACTTCGCTCCCTCCGAGCAAGTGCACATGATCGAAGAGCTGGCTCCGCTGGCGGGGGCGCTCGAGACCGCAATCCGTGGGCTGGAGCGCTCGTTTATGCAGCAGCGCCAGTTTGTTAGCGATGCCGCTCACGAGTTGAAGACGGCGGTCGCGGTGACGAAGTCTTCGCTGCAACTGCTTACGATGAGACGCCGCAGCGTTGGCGAGTATGAAGCTGGACTGGACCGGTCTTACCTCGATTGCGAACGCATCGAAGAGATTGTCGCCCGGATGCTTACGCTGGCGCGAGTGGAGAATGAGACTGAATCCGGCACACCTGCTTATGCGACCGATATGGCGCGATCCGTGGCACTGGTGGCAGAACAGTTCGAGACGATGGCCAATGCGAAGAATTTGCAGCTGCTGGTGTCTGCGTCCGGAAGGGTGATGGTGGATGTGAGCGCCGACGATCTGGGTCTGCTCTGCTCGAATCTCATCTTGAACGCCATCCAGCATAGTTCGGCTGGGTCGGAGGTGCGCGCGGTGGTGAGGCGAGAGGGAAGCGCCGCGGAACTTTGCGTCGAAGATGATGGCGCCGGCATTGCCACCGAAGCGCTTCCTTACGTCTTCGACAGATTTTATCGGGAGGACCGATCTCGCAGCCGGAAGACCGGAGGGACAGGGCTCGGTCTCGCTATCTGCAAGGCCATTGCGACCAGATTCGGAGGGGAGATACAAATCGCCAGCGAAGTAAATGCCGGAACCAGGGTCACTGTCCGGTTTCCTGTGACGGCCACCGAGAAGGACGGGGATGCAAGCTTATTGTGACGAGAAGCGATTCAGCGGAATTCGCTGCTCCTTAAGGCTGGATTAAGGTAAGGATGAAATAGTAAGTGGGTATGTCCCACGAGATTTTTATTGGAACGATCTTGAAGCGATCTTTGGAGCTATCTATGACATGGAAGACAGGAAAGAGTATTTGTTGCGGTCTCGGAAGCATGGTTCTCACCGGATGCTTCGTGTCCGCGGTGGTGACGCCTGCGGTCTCGTTTGCGCAGAAGCCGTATAGCGTTGTGGCTCACTGGACGATCGGGGGGGAAGGCGGATGGGACTATCTGACCGCCGATACCAAGGCACATCGGCTGTATGTCACCCATGGAACGCGGCTCGAGGTCCTGGATACGGACTCCGGAAAGTCGGCCGGCAGCATCACGGGGATGAAGGGGCTGCACGGCGTAGCGCTCGATGACGACGGGAAATATGGCTACCTGAGCGACGGGCGCGCCAATGCCGTTGTGGTCTTCGATCGCGCAAACCTCCATACCCTGGCCACGATTCCCGCCGGGTCGAATCCGGATGGCATCGCGTTCGAGCCGGTGACGAAGACGGTGTGGGCCTTCAATGGCCATAGCCAGAATGTAACCGTGGTCGATACAGCGCAGCGGAAGGTGGTCGCTACGATCGCGCTGCCCGGCAACCCGGAGTTTCCTGTTGCCGATGGGAAGGGCACGATGTTTGCGAATATCGAAGACAAGAACGAGATTGTGCGAATCGACGCCGCGACGAAGAAGATCACGGCGACGTGGCCGCTGAGCAACTGCGATTCGCCCTCCGGGCTTGCCATCGACATGGAAGGACGACGCCTGTTCTCGGTTTGCGATGGAAAGAAGATGGCGGTTACGGATGCCGACACGGGAAAGACTCTGGCGAATCCAGAGATCGGCGATTCGCCGGACGCGGCCGGCTACGATGCGCAACATAAGCTGGCCTTCTCCTCCAATGGGGACGGAACGCTGACGGTGATCGATGCGAGTGGAACGACCTATCCTGTCCTGCAGAACCTGGCTACGCAGCGAGGGGCACGCACGATGGCCTTCGACTCGGCTAACGGCCGCATCTACCTTGCTACCGCGGAACTCGGCGCACGGCCCGCAGCTACCGCGGAGATGCCGCACCCGCGGCCTGCTATCGTTCCGGGCAGCTTTACCGTGCTGGTCGTAGGTAAGTAGGCAAGCAGGGCAAGTTGGGCGAGAAGGGCGCGAATAGGGTGGGCGAACGTTAGAATGAGATTCTTGTCTTATTTTGCGTGTCACTTTGCGTATCTGGGTTTGCCCGGCGTGGGTCTAAGCTGCGTGGGTCTAGGCTGCTTGGGTCTGACCGGCTTGGGTCTGATCGGTGTGGCGTCGTCCGCTGTTGTGGCCTGCGCACAACAGGCGGCCGCCGCGCCTGCTGTCGCTCCCAGCACGATCAGTCTGGATGAGGCGATCCGCCGCGCGCAGGCGAATGAACCGGGCTTTGCGGCGGCGCTTGCGGCGAGCCGCGTCAGTTCACTCGATGTTTCGATCGCCCGCTCGGCGCTTCTGCCTAATGCCGTTTATCACAACCAGTACATCTTTACTCAGTCCAATGGGTCGAATTTCAACGGCGCGATCAATCATCCGGGAGTCGGAGGCATACAGTCGGCGCCGCGTTTTATCGCGAACAATGCCGTTCACGAATATGCCAGCCAGGGCATCGTCAATGAGACGATCGGCCTGCAGCAGATCACCGCCGTCTCTCGCGCTTCGGCGGCGGCGGCGGTAGCCAAGGCCGAACTCGAAATTGTAAGACGCGGTCTTGTAGCCACCGTGGTTGGCCTCTTCTATGGGTCGCTTGCGGCGGACGAGAGGGTGGGGGTGGCGCAACGGGCCGCGGACGAAGCGAACAACTTCTCGAAGCAGACGCAGCAGCGCGAGGATGCCAGAGAAGCCGCGCACGCCGATGTCGTCAAGGCGCAGCTTCAACAGCAGCAGCGCGCCCGCGACCTGGCCGATGCGCTGCTGCAGCAACAGAGATCGCGCCTGGAATTGGGAGTGCTGCTCTTCCCCGATCCGCGCGCGCCCTTTACCTTGCTGGCATCGGCTACGCCGCCAGTTCTGGCGACCCGCGCGGAGATCGAATCCGCTGCAAATCTTCGCAATCCTGAGTTACGCAGCGCCGTGGCCTCGCTGCGCGCGAGTGATCTTGGCGTTCGGTCCGCGCGGGCCGCTTACCTGCCCGATCTTGCGCTGAACTACACCTACGGCATCGATGCCGAGCGATTCGCCAAGCGCAGCGTGGACAATCTTCCCAACCTTGGATATTCGGCCGGCGCCACGCTCGACATTCCTGTGTGGGACTGGTTCTCGACAGCGCATCGGGTCAAGCAAAGCGAGATCCTTCGCGACTCCGCGCGGACCACCTTGAACGCCGCGCAGCGCCGCTTGATCGCGCAGCTCGATGAGTCGTATGCCGAAGCGGAGACAGCTCGCAATCAGGTCGATTCCCTTGAGGTCAGCGTGGTGACCGCGACCGAAAGCCTGCGCCTGACCCGGATGCGATATACGGCCGGCGAGGCGACCGTGCTTGAGGTTGTGGATGCACAGAATTCCCTCATTGTCGCCGAACTGGCGCGTGAGGACGGAATCGTTCGTTATCGAAGCGCGCTCGCAAATCTACAACTTCTGACAGGAACGATCTAACCATGGCTCGATTCCGCACCGCTGCCAATCACATCGCGATTCTTTCTCTTTGTCTTGCTGCCCTTCTGTCCTCCGGCTGCAGCAAGAAAGAGGAGGTTCCCACTCCGGAGGTCACGGTTCAAGCCGTTCATCCCTCCCATGCAACCATCACGGAAGAGATTACGGCAGACGCCGTGCTGAACCCCTTGGCCCAGGCGGCGATCTCTCCCAAGATCACTGCCCCGGTGAAGAAGTTCTTCGTTCAGCGCGGGTCGCACGTAAAACAAGGCCAGCTTCTCGCCGTGCTTGAGAATAGCGATCTGCAGGCCGCGGCGCTCGATAACAAAGGCGCTTACACAGCCGCGCAGGCGAGCTTTGAAACAGCGACGCGCGCCACCACGCCCGAAGATTACACACGGGCAAAGCTGGATCTCGCTCAGGCGCAGGCGACCTTGAATCTCAATCGCAGCATCGCGAATGACCGCAGCCGGCTCTTTGCGCAGGGAGCTATTCCCGGCCGCGATCTCGATACCGCAAAGGCGACGCTGATTCAGTCCCAGGCAGCCTACGAGATTGCCAAGCAGCACTTTGAGTCCGTGCAGCAGGTAAGCCGCAAAGCTTCGCTGCAATCGGCGCAGGGGCAGTTGACCTCCGCGAAGGGGAAGTATCTCGGAGCCCAGGCCCAGCTGAGCTATACCGAGATCCGCAGCCCGATCAAAGGCGTTGTGACCGACCGGCCTCTGTTCGCGGGCGAGACTGCCGCGGCGGGCGCTCCCGTGGTGACGGTAATGGATACCTCTGCTCTGATTGCGAAGCTGCACATCGCGCAGATGCAGGCTCAGCAGCTTTCTCTCGGGGCCTCCGCGACGGTGAAGATTCCGGGCATCCCGGATCCGGTTCCGGCGAAGGTGTCGCTCATCAGCCCGGCTCTCGATCCTGGCAGCACCACCGTCGAGGTCTGGCTGCGGGTCGAAAACTCGAAGGGCAGCTTCAAGGCAGGAACCTCGGTCCACACCACGATCGCCGGGCGCAGCGTTCCCGACGCCCTAGTCATTCCCGCCGTCGCGGTACAGACCGCCTCCGATGGCACATCCAAGTCCGTGATGCTGATCGCAGCCGATGGAAAGGCGCACAAGCATCCCGTCACCCTGGGCATTCAGACGCCGGAGAACGTGCAGGTGCTCGAAGGGCTTGCACCCGCCGATATGGTCATCACCACGGGAGCTTACGGTCTTGACGATGGCACAAGCGTTAAGGTCGGTCCTGCCGGAGCAGAGGACAGTGGAGACGGCGGAGACGCGAAGAAGAGTGGCGGAGATACCAAAGAATGACCCCGTCATCGCATCGCGCAGCCGCTCCTGCGCCCGAGTCTTCCTTCTGGCTCGCCCGCGCCTCGAAGCCCATCTTTTTCTTTCTCATCGTCCTCACGCTGGCGGGCGCGTATGCGGCATTCCAGGTGCCCATCTCCGTCTTTCCCGATACCAACTTCCCGCGTGTCGTGATTGGCGTCGATAACGGCGTGATGCCGGTCGAGCAGATGCAGGTGACGATCACCAAGCCGATCGAAGATGCGCTGAACAGCGTTCCCGGGCTGCAGACGGTGCGATCGACGACCAGCCGAGGCTCAGCGGAGATAAGCCTCTTTTTCGACTGGAATGTCGACATGTTCCGCACACTGCAACTAGCGGATGCGGCCTTGTCGAAGGTGCAGCAGACGCTTCCGGCAACGGCGCGCCTCACCTCGAATCGGCTTACGTTCGCAACGTTTCCTATCCTCGGGTACGCACTGCTTGCGGACGATCGCGGAAAAGACACAATACCGCAGACCCGGTTGTGGGAGATCGCGACCTATGACCTGAAACCGCCGCTGAACCGTGTCAATGGCGTAAGCACCGTTACGGTGCAAGGGGGGCAGGTTCCTGAGTTTCAGATCATGCCAAACCTAGCGCGTCTGCAGACTACGGGCGTCACGCTGCTGGATCTTGTCAACTCGGTCCAGGCCTCGAATATTATCGACTCCCCGGGCCTTTACGAAGCCAATCACCAACTGATTCTTGGGCTCGTCGGAGCGCAGGCTCACAGCGCCTCGGAGCTCGGAAATCTCATCGTCAAGACCACCACGGGGGGCGCTGGGGTCCGCGTCTCCGACGTCGCTGAAGTCGAGCAATCGACCATGCCCGTGTATACCATGGTGACGTCAAATGGCAAGCCTTCCGTGCTGCTCAACATCGCTCGCCAGCCCGCCAGCAACACCGTTGCGGTTGCCGACGCCATAGCTGCCAAGGTCGCTCTTCTAAAGAGCAGCCTTCCTCCCGGCGTGAGGCTGGTGCCCTTTTACGACCAGTCGGAACTGGTTCGCGAAAGTATCGCAAGCGTTCGCGACGCGATCCTGATCGGCCTCGCGCTTGCCTGCCTGGTCCTCTTTATTTTCCTGCGGGACTGGAGTTCTTCGCTTATCGCGGGCCTGGTCATTCCTGTCACCGTCGCTGTGACGATCCTGTTCCTCTGGATCATAGGGGAGTCCTTCAACCTGATGACGCTCGGCGGCCTTGCCGCTGCCATTGGCCTGGTCATCGACGATGCGATCGTCGTTGTCGAGAACATCGTGGTCCATCGCGACGCCGGTCAATCCCGTGTTGAAGCCGTCAAAAGCGCCCTCGGTGAGATTACGACGCCGCTCGTCTTCTCTACTCTTACCCCTGTCGTCGTTTTCCTTCCGCTGATCTCGATCACCGGCGTCACAGGCAGCTTCTTCCGTGCTCTCGCGATTACCATGACAGCGGCTCTTCTTACGTCACTGGCGCTTGCTCTCAGTTGGACTCCCGCGCTGGCCATCGTTTTCCTCCGTAAATCCAAAAAGGTCAGCGCCGCCAGCGAATCAAACAGGCGATCTTCGGAGGCGGAAGTCCCGGCCGGCAGAGCGGCGGATATCGCAGGCGTGTCGACCCATTCGAATGCGTTCGCAAACAATATCGATGCCGGTGAAAGACAGGAAGACCAGCGCAGCCGGCCGGTGGAGGAGAAGCACGAGGAAGACGGACCCATTATGCGGCGGGTTCTCCACGTCCACGAGCGCGCCCTCACCTGGGCTTTAGCGCGGCCGCTCGCGCTTGTCGGCATCTGCGTGGTTTTGATCGTCGGCGCTTATTTCGCCTACGGGGCTCTCGGTTCGGATCTTCTTCCCGCCATGGATGAAGGCGCATTTGTTCTCGACTACCTCACTCCCGCAGGAACTTCGCTCGCCGAGACAAACCGCATTCTCCTCCATGTCGAACAGATCCTCCGCAAGACCCCCGAGGTCCAAATCACCTCCCGACGGACCGGCCTCCAGATGGGCCTTGCACCCGTAACCGAGGCCAACACCGGCGACTTCACGGTCCGGCTTAATCCGAAACGCTCTCGCACCATTGATGAGATCATGACTGACGTTCGCGATCAGATCAAGACCACCGAGCCCGCTCTGGACGTGGAATTCATTCAGGTGCTTCAGGACATGATCGGAGATCTGTCAAACTCCCCCGAGCCCATCCAGATCAAGCTTTTCTCACCCGATACAACGATTCTTCATCAACTCGGCCCGCAGGTCGCCGACGCGATCGGCAAGATTCCGGGTGTAGTGGACATCCAGAATGGCATTGACAATACGATCAGCGGTCCCGCTACGAACTTTCAGATCGATCCCGTAGTCGCTGGACGCCTCGGCTTTACCCCTACCGAGGTCGCCGAAGACGCCACGTCCATCCTCGATGGCCTGCCCACCAATGACCCGATCATCCTGAGTGGGCGGCCGTACACGATTCGCGTCCGGCTTCCCGAAGCCAATCGGGCCTCTCTCGAAGCGATCCAGAACACCGTCTTTAACAGCAGCACGGGCCGCACCGCAACTCTCGGATCGATGGCTAAAGTGGAACAGCTTCCTCCACAGGACGAGATCAAGAAGGAAAACCTGCAGCAGCTGATTACCGTCAGCGGCCGTCTTGAAGGCTCCAATCTCGGCGGAGCAATGGCCCAGGTCAAAGCGACGGTGGCAAAGCTCAACATCCCATCCAGCGTTCGGGTCGAGTACGGCGGCACGTATCAGGAGCAGCAGAAGTCGTTCGCGGACCTGGCGCGTGTGCTCGTCCTCGCTCTCGCTCTCGTCTTCGGCGTGCTGCTCACGGAGTTTCGCAACTTTTCCGCTCCGATCGCGATTCTTACCAGTTCGGTTCTGTCGATTGCCGGGGTGGTCTTCGCTCTGCTTATTACGAATACGAACTTCAATGTTGCGAGTTTCATGGGCTTGATTATGGTGATCGGCATTGTGGCAAAGAATGGCATTCTGCTGCTCGATGCGGATGAGAGGTTTCGCGCTACCGGGGCGAACGCGCGCGACGCCATGCTGCATGCCGCGCAGCGCCGGCTTCGCCCGATCGTGATGACTGCCATCGCTGCGGTCTGTGGCATGCTGCCGCTGGCGTTCGCACTGGGCGCGGGCTCGCAGATGCTGCAGCCGCTTGCCATTGCCGTGATCGGAGGGCTGTCTCTGTCGATCCTTCTCAGCTTGATTGTCACTCCGGTGGTTTACTACCGTCTCACCAAGTCCTGAAGTTCGTTTGCTGCGTGCAGATTCTGCGGAAGGGAAGAGGAGGCGCGCGCATGTGCCCCCGACTTCCCTTCGTGATCTAGATGGCGTTGACGCCGCCATCGACAAAGAGTTCTACTCCAGCGACGAAGCTGGAATCGTCGGAGGCGAGGAACACGGCGGCCCTGCCGATATCGCCGGGTTCGCCGATGCGCCCGCGTGGAACCATGCCGGTTACATATTCGAGAACCTGCTGGTTGCCGGCGAGCGAGGCGGCATTGCCCGCGGTGTGGATTGGACCGGGGCTGAGGACGTTTACCCGCGGACCGCTGCCCTTCAGTTCGGCGGTAAAGGTGCGCGCGAAGCTCCGGACGGCAGCTTTGGTCGCGCCGTAAACGGACATTCCGGGAAAGCCCGCACTGCCGATGAAGGATCCATTCAGGATGATCGAACCGCTTTTATCCATCAGCGGAATCGCCTTCTGGATCGAGAAATACACGCCCTTGGTGTTGATGTCGACGCATTGATCGTAGAACTCCTCCGTCACTTTGTCGTAGGGCATCTGCTCGTAGACTCCGGCGTTTGCGAATAGAACATCCAGCTTGCCCTTCTTCGCCTTGATCTCGGCGTACATCCGGTCCAGGTCGGCCAGCTTGCCTGCGTCGGCCTGAATGCCGGCGGCATTTTTACCCAGCGCCGCGACTGCCTTGTCCAACTCCGCTTGCCGGCGTCCTGTGATGAACACAAATGCGCCCTCTTTGAGGAACTCCTGAGCGGCGCCGAAGCCGATGCCTTCGCTGCCGCCCGTAATCAATGCAACTTTGCCTGTCAGTTTTGCCAATGTCTTGCTCCTTTGAAAGATCTCTCCAGTAGATGACCGGGATTTTGCTGGTGGATTGCCCAATCCGATGGAATAATTGCCTAATTCGGCAATAAGCAGCCTTTCGGCGGAGTGCGAACCGTCAGAGTAGAGATATGAGAGAAAAAGTGAGTCCGCCGCCGACCACGCCCCTGGCGAAGATCATTGCAGAGCAGTGCCTCCGCGAGGGATCCCATCCCACCGCGATTGCCGGTCTCTATCTCACCCGATCCTCCACGGCGCAGGTTCCGCGGCAGGCGCTCGATCAGGCCGTCTTCTGCGTTGTCGCTCAGGGTTCGAAGAGCATTCTGCTGAACGGGCAGCGCTTTGTCTACGACTCCAGCAAATATCTTCTCGTCTCGCTGGAGCTTCCCCTCGTCGGCCAGATTGAAGAGGCAAGCCGCGCGAAGCCATTCCTGGGATGGAGCCTGGTGCTCGATTTCAACGAGATCAGAGATCTGATGCAGGAGGCGGATCTGCCCCGTGAGGCGAGGCTGCAGGCTCAATCAGGCATTATGGTGGGGACGCTGAGGGAAGAGCTGCTCAGCGCCGTGACGCGCCTGACCCAAGCCCTGCGAGAACCCGCGCAACTGCCGATCTTGAGTCCTCTGATTCGCCGCGAGATCTTCTATAGATTGCTGCTCAGCGAGCAGAGCGGGCTACTGTACCGAATGATCGCCGAGAACGCGAAGGCCAAACGCATCGCCGCCGGACTGGACTGGCTGCGGCGGAACGCCACGCGAGCCATTCGCATGGAGGATCTTGCTCGCGAACTGCACATGAGCCCTTCCTCCATGCACGGCTGGTTTCGTTCGGTCACCTCCATGAGCCCGTTGCAGTTTCAGAAGCAGCTTCGACTTCAGGAGGCGCGGCGCATCATGCTGAGCGAGTCCGTCGACGCCAATGCTGCCGCGCGGCGGGTCGGATATCAGAGCGCTTCGCAATTCAGCCGCGAGTATGGACGTTTCTTCGGAGCGCCGCCTATGCGAGATGTGGAAAACCTGCGATTGACCACCGGAGGGAGAACATCGGCGATCACTCGAATACCAGCATAGGCGGCCTCGGCCAATACAAGTGGCATTATCCTGTTGCTTTCATCTGCACGGACACGAAGATTTCCGAGAATGAATTTTGGGATGGCAAGTGGAGAGGTGATTTGAAACAAAGGCGTTCGGATTAGAATGAAATTCGCTCGTGCTCTTATCGAAGGAATCAACTCGAAGGAATCAACTTGAAGGATCAACTTGAAGGAATCAACGTAAGTAATCTTTGCCGCCTAGCCCGGCATAGCTAGCCTGGCATAGCTATTCTGGCGTAGAACGTTCGATGACAATTCTGCTACTGTTTTGTTCGGCATCGGTTTGTGTCTAGACCTGAGGAGAGATCGGCTTGAACAAAGTTTGGCCCGACGCCCACGCGGCGCTTGATGGAATCGTAAAGGACGGAATTACCCTGGCGATCGGCGGATTCGGACTGTGCGGCATCCCGGAAGCGCTGATTGCCGCGCTGCGCGAACATGGCGCGCGCGACCTGACCGTCGCCAGCAACAATGCCGGCATCGATGGCGTGGGCCTGGGCACGTTGCTCGAGACGCGGCAGATTCGCAAGATGATCTCCAGCTACGTCGGCGAAAATGCCGAATTTGAACGACAGTATCTTGCCGGCGAACTCGAAGTGGAGTTTTGCCCGCAAGGCACGCTGGCCGAGCGTATGCGTGCAGGCGGCGCGGGCATCCCGGGCTTCTATACTCGAACCGGGGTCGGCACCACCGTCGCCGAGGGCAAGGAGCACAAGGAATTCGACGGAAAAGTCTATCTCCTGGAGCGCGGCATTCGCGCCGATGTTGCTCTCGTCAAGGCATGGAAGGCCGATACCCACGGAAACCTCGTCTATCGCCGCACCGCCCGGAACTTCAACCCAGGCGCCGCGATGTGCGGCAAGATCACGGTCGCCGAGGCCGAGATCCTCGTCGAAGCGGGCGAACTAGACCCGGACAACATTCATACTCCCGGCATCTTCGTTCAGCGCCTGGTCCACAATCCTTCGTCCGAACGCCGGATCGAAAAGATCACCACGAGAGAGGCCTAGCGCATGTCCTGGACCCGTCAACAGATGGCACAGCGCGCAGCCTTGGAGCTGCGCGAAGGCTTCTACGTCAATCTGGGAATTGGCATGCCCACCCTGGTTGCGAACTACATTCCCGCGGGCATGACGGTCACGCTGCAGTCGGAGAATGGCCTGCTCGGCCTGGGCCCGTATCCCTTGCCGGAGGAGGTGGATGCCGACCTGATCAACGCAGGCAAGGAGACGGTGACCTATCTGCCCGGCGCTTCGATGTTTTCAAGCTCCGACTCGTTCGCCATGATTCGCGGCGGTCATATCGATCTCGCCATTCTCGGGGCCATGCAGGTGTCCGAGGCCGGAGATTTGGCCAACTGGCTCATTCCGGGAAAGCGCGTGAAGGGCATGGGCGGCGCGATGGACCTGGTCTCGGGCGTGCGGCGCGTTGTCATCCTGATGGAGCACACGGCGCCAGGCGGCGGCGCGAAGCTGCTGCGCCACTGCACGCTGCCGCTGACCGGCGAGGCGGTCGTCAACCGCATCATCAGCGATCTTTGCGTGCTGGATGTAACGCCCGACGGTTTTTCTCTGGTGGAGTTTGCTCCCGGCACGACGCGCGAAGAGATCGAAAGAGCGACAGGGGCCTCGGTCAACTTCTGAGAACCTGATTGCAACGCATTCGACCCTGGCGATGTTCCGGAGACGTGTACGTAAGTCTGAGATAGCGTCGCGAGCTTCGGACGGGACTTCGCCAATTTCACGCTAAGTGCCTACCAGAAGGATCGGCAGCGTCGGCGTCGTGGCCCCGCCCTCATCTTCCACGGTCACGCCAAATGCCTTTGCCTGCACTCCCTTAGGCAGCGGCGGCATAATCACACTCGCATAGCCGCGCTCATCCGGCCGAAAAGTTCCGGCTGGAATCGGGTTCTCTCCCGCCGCGGCCGGAATCAGCCAAAGCTCATACGTCTTCGACGGCTGCAGCGGCTCCAGATTGTTGGCGATGAAGATCAGCGTGCCCTTATTGGCAACGTAGATCGCGCGTCCTTGCGGAACCGCCGGCGCCTGTCCTTTCAGCGTCAACGTCACACGCATGGCGGTGGCGTCGGTCATCGCATCCAGCACCTGCCGCGCCGCCGCAGCGTCCGCGCTCAGATGGTCGAGTTGCGTCGCCTGCGTCGTCACCATTCCGCGCAGCGCATCGCGCTCCTGATGCAGCACATCACGCTCGCGATACAGATCGCCCGCCGCCACTGCCAGCCCGGCCGCAACCGCCCAGCCAACCCACGGCAACACCTTCGCCGCGACGCTCTTCCTGGGCCGCTCGTCTTCGACCAGATACGCGCCGCTTCCCAGCCCGCGGCCATTGTCATAGCCTTCCCTGGCTGCGCCGTTGGTCTCACGATCGGCCTGGCTCGAACCCACCCGCGCCGCAACCTCCGGCCCACGTTCGATGGGAGCCGTCTTCTTCTCGCGCGAAACCTGTTTCGTGAAACGCTCTCTGGTCTGCGCAGGCGGCGAATGCATCTCGACCGTATGCGCATAGGCTGCCAGATCGCCTTGAATCTCCGCTAATTCGCGCCGCGCCGATGTCGACTCCTCCAGGTAAGCCGCAACCTCCGCGGCCTCTTCCTTCGAGAGCAGTTGCATGGCAAACAAAGCCAGATCTTCTGAGGTAATGCGCCTTTGTTCGCTCATGACGTGAACGCCTTTCTCAGCGAACCAAGAGCGCTGCGTATCCTCGTCTTCACCGTACCCAATGGATCGCCCGTCATCTTCGCGATCTCCGAGTGCGTCAACCCATCGAAGAATGCCATCTCCAGTGTCTTGCGCTGCTCCACCGGAAGCAGGTGAATCGCCTTCCGCGCTGTCTCCATCAGGCTGTTTCGCTCAGCCTCGTTCGCCAGGTTATAGTTCGAAGCCAGCGCGATGTCGTCCACCGACTCCGTCGGCCGCTTCCTGCGCAGGGTATCGATCGAGCGATTCCGCGACACCACGGCGAGCCAGCCGCCAAGACTGCCTCGCGTCGCAACAAAACCCTCGGGATTACGCCAGATCTGCATGAAAATTTCCTGTAAAACATCTTCGGCCGAGGCCGGATCTCTTAGGACCCGTAGCGCGACCGAATACACAACCTTAGAGTAGCGATCGAACAGCGACGCCATCGCGTACTCGTCTCCCCGCTGCACGAGCATCAGCAGGGCAGCATCGTCTTGACCCGATGGCTGTGGTGAATTGACGAGTCCCGTCTCTCTATACATAGAACGCACCTAAGTCCGTAACAGATTGCTCTAAGAACGACTTATTAGAACCTGCAGACAACCCTATTCCTCTTTTCACCAACAAACATCCCGCTAAATCAGCGCCAGAGTAACTTTATCTCAAAAATCCCAAACCTCACGGATTCTCTTCGGTCGCAATCCTTCGCACACAACTCTAAGGCAGCCATGAAAGGATAGATGCATCTTTCTCGAAAGAATGAACCTCGATGAATCCAGATAATGACTAATTCCGTAACCTCTTCTCGATCCGGATTGTCTCCCTCCAAGGTACGCCTTGATAAACTCCTCGTCGATCAAGGCCACACCGCCTCGCGCGAACGTGCCCAGGCCCTCATCCTCGCCGGCCGCGTCCTCATCGACGAGCAGCGCATCGACAAGCCGGGCACCGCCGTCTCTACAACCGCCGCCATTCGCCTCCTCGGCTCCGATCTCAGATACGTCAGCCGCGGCGGACTCAAACTCGAACGAGCCCTCAAGCACTGGTCGATCCAGCTCACCGACCTTGCCTGCGTCGACATTGGCGCCTCCACCGGCGGCTTCACCGACTGCATGCTCCAAAGCGGCGCCTCTTCGGTGCTCGCCGTCGACACTGGCTACGGCCAGATCGCCCAGAAGCTTCGCGACCACCCCCGCGTTAGCCTCCGCGAGCGCACCAACGCGCGCCTCCTCGCGCCCGGCGAGTTACTCGCCTTCCCGACGTCAGCCGAGCTTCTCCTCCCCAGCGCGCCTGTACCACGCTTTCTCGCCATGGACGTCTCCTTCATCTCCGCGACGCTCGTTCTTCCCGCCGTCCTCGACGCGCTCAGCACGCCCGAGCAGCGATGGCAGGGCGCCGCCGTCATCCTCATCAAGCCCCAGTTCGAAGCCGGCCGCGCCCACATCGGCAAGGGCGGCATCGTCCGCGACCCCGCCGCCCGCCAAGCCGCCATCGATCGCGTCCGCGCCTGCGTACTTGGACTCGGCGGCGTCGATCTTGACGTTATCGACTCACCGATTCTCGGCATGGAAGGCAATCACGAATACCTCCTCCACGCCCGATTCGCCTGAGCCAAGCCTCGTAGGACACACTTCCTGATACTGTGGAGCGGGAGATGTTGAAGGATGCTGTTTTCCTTGAGAGACAACAGCGCGAGCAGCGTTACCTCCCTTTCCATCTTCAGGAGATTTGCCATAGCTGCTGGGGAAGATTCAGTCTCGCCGCATGATTGGGCCTTCGCGGTGGCGCAAAGCGTTTTGCTTACCCCAACTCACCGCCTAACGCTCCCACCAGATCAGCCTGGGGAGCATCGGGTAGTACAGACCGAGGCGCATCTTGCTGGGTTCTGCGCGATCCTGCATCAGCAGCGCGTATGCTTCCATTTGCAAAAGATACTTCGCGCGCTCTCCCGCAAGAAATTCATCGATCCCAGCGCGTCCGTGCGTCGTGGTTTTGTAGTCGACGATCCAGAGATATTCGTTGCCGGCCGCCAGCGGCTGTTCGCCGGCAAAGAAGACGCGGTCCACCCGTAGACTGCTGAGCGTATCGTTCCGTGAGGACAGCGAGGTAAGCGCAAACTCGCTGAACGCCCGGTCGCGCGCTTGCAGCAGCCACAGCCCCTCCGGGTCCTGCAGCACGTTGTCCAGAGCCGTTTTTACCTGCGCGGCCAGACGATCGACCACCGGCGGTGCCAAACCATCCCCGCGCAACAGCGCTGCCATCCGGGTCGACCATCCCGAAACTGCGCGCAGGAGATCCTCTGCTGTCATTCCTTCTGCGAACTGCTTGGCCAGCATCTCCAAAAATGCATGCACCGCATTGCCAAACGCGCGCGCCTCGAAGGAGCCCTGCGGCCGTTCGAATCGTGCCTGTTCCGGCGCTGCTGCATCGTCGCCGTAGGACAGCTTGTGCGTCCCCGCAAACCGCGACCGCGTGTCGAAATGGATCGGCAAGCGCTGCAGTATGGCGGGGCGCCCCTCTTCCTCTTCTTGTTTCGCCTCGGCTGCAATGTCTCCGACGAACTCTTCGCGACGAGGCGCAACTTCGCTGATCGACAGGACGAGCAGCTTCGACTTCGGCGCCGCCACGGCAAAGTGTCTCTCCGCCGCCGGCCACGCGGTAGACAGCAGGCTTCCGTATGCTCGACTGATCTCGCCCTTGCTCGTCCTCTCCGGGGAAGCGAACAGATGCAGCTCCTCGCGAGCGCGGGTGCAGGCGACGTAGAACAAGCGATTCCGTTCCGCGGCTTCTCTCGCTTTATTGATACAACGCAGCCAGTCATTTAACGCCTTCGATCCTTCGCCCCGTCCGGCGATTGGGGCCAGAACGATATGCGCTGCCGCTTCACCGTTCGACTCGATCTCGCTCCACGTCAACAGTCTTGCGCGGTCCGCCTGGGCGCGCTTCTCCAGCCCCGGCACCAGGACAACATCCCATTCCAGTCCCTTAGCTCCGTGAATGGTCATTAGATCCACCATGCCCGCGCCTGAAGCGGGTTCGGCATACAACCGGTCAAGCCTTCGCTGCAGCAGGCGCAGGTCCATCGTTCCGGCCTCTCGTTCTACCTCATCGAGCAGTTGCAGGTAGCGCCGCGCGTTGGCCAACTCAGCCGGCTTCAAGTAAGCATCGCCGCCGAGAGATCTCCAGATTCGCTCCACACCTTGCGCGGTGGTCATCCCGGTGCGAAATTGCTCGGCCGCGCGCAACACTGCCCAGGCCCGCATCAATCTCGCGCCACTCTCTTCGCTCAGCAGATCGCCGCGCTCGGCAATGAGATCGTTTACGCATCGCTCCGCCCAGACAGGATCGTCCGCGCCCGCAAGCGTGTGCAGGTCAGCCAGCTCCATTCCACACCACGGCGCGCGCAAAACCGCGAACCAGGCCACGCGGTCCGCGGGATGGAGCAGCGCACGCGTCAGCGCAAACAGGTCAAGCACCTCCTGCCGCTCGCCCAGCGGTTCGACATCGACTGCGCGAAAGGCAATCGCGCCGCGCGCTTCCTCCTTCAACTCCGCGACGATCTCGGGCAGCACATTGCGGCTCCGCACCAGCACCGCGATCTTCCACGGCTCGCTCCGCCCTTCCGGCAACGGACGCGCCTGCCAGACTTCGATGATCTGCCGCACCTGCCGCGCCTGCTCCTTCTCCCGCTTTCGTCTGGCGCGCGCTTTCTCCTCAGGCCGTTGTTCCTCGTCGAGTATCTGTGTGTGCCACACCGCGCTCCGTGCTCCGCTCTTCGATGGCCCGCGCACTGCGTGAGCCTGCACATAGGGCACCTCTTCAGGGTTGGAGGCGCTTACGTCCCGCGGGAACAGCAGAGAAAAATCTTCATTGAACGCATGGACCAGTTCGCACTGCGAGCGAAAGTTTGCCGTCAGCCGCAGATGACCAAGCGGCAGATCGCCGAGCCGCTGCGTCTGGACTGTTTTTACAAACCGCTCCACGCGGGCCTGTCGAAATAAATAGATCGACTGCTTCGGGTCGCCGACAAGGAACACCGTCTGGCTATGCCCATCCCATCCCTGGGTCAGAAGTTGAATCAGGTCGTATTGGCTGGTCGAGGTGTCCTGCATCTCGTCCACCAGCAGATGCTGCAGCCTCATGCCGAGCGCGGCATTCAAATCTTCGACCGCTCCATTCTCTCGCAGCGCGCTCTCCGCGAGCAGCCCCCACTCCGCAAAGTCGCACTCGCCACGTTGTGCGAAGGCAACCTTCAACTCCGCCAGCGCTCGGCTCAGCACCCGAAACAGAGCCTTCGCCACGATCCACTGCTCTTGCGGATACACCGATGGAGGCAGGCGATTCACCTTTTCGATGGACTCAAGCAGGTCGTCTCGATGCGCCACCTCCTCAAGCAGAGCCTTCATGCTTTTCTGCTGCTGCGGAGTCGTCTCGAAACCCATCGTGGTCCTCGCGAAGCTTTTTCGCCACGTTCCATTCGAAGGCGTCACCAGCAGGTGGATCAGCGCGCGCCAGTGCTCCAGGTCCGCCGGGTCGGTCGAAGGCACGCCGACTTTGCTCGCGCAGATCGCGATCGGCGAGGTTTCTCTTCCGTACGGCTCAATGTGCGCGAGCGATCCTGCGAGTGAGGCCAGCGCATGCAGGAAGTCCGCAGGAACCGCCTGCGCGAACTCGATCAATCCAGCGCAGACGGCCTCCTCCAGCGCTCGTTGCAGCCGCGGCAGCACCTCGCGATCGAGAAACTCATTGTTCATCTCGTCGCGTCCGAGCAGAGGAACCAGGCCGCCCCACTGGTTGCGCAGCGGCAGCATCTCTATCAGCAGCCTCTCGCACTCGGCCAGGCTGCCATCGCGATGCAGCAGCAATATTCGCAACGCCGCATCCAACTCAGTGTCCGCTCCGCCAAGCTGCATCAGCGTCTGCCGCGCAGCCTCTCGGTACAGCAACTCCGCATCGTCCACCGGAGACAGGCGGCCGCCTCCACCCGACAGTACGGGCAGAAGCCGCGCAATCTCTCCGCATACTGAATCGATCGTGCGAATCTTCAGCCTGCTCGGATGCTCGAGCAGCCCCCAGCCCAGCAGCTCATCGCGCTGCAAGACTGCCTTCGCGATCTTCCGCGTCGCGCGATCGAACTCGGAGCCGGTTTGCCTCGTGTCGCCTTGCGCAGCGGCTTCCAGGTGTGCCATCACGCGGTCGCGCATCTCCGCCGTCGCCTTCACCGTGAAGGTGATCGCCAGCACCTGCTCCGGCTGCTCCACGCTCTCATCCGCCAGCAGCTTAAGATAGCGCTGAATCAGCAATCCCGTCTTTCCCGATCCTGCCGGAGCCTCCACAATCCACGACCGCCGCACATCGAGCGCACGCTCCCGCTCCTGCCAATCGGGCGGCAACCCGGCTGCGATCTCAGGATGATCTTGCCTCGCAACGACAAACAGATCAGCCACGGCTCGCCTCCGCACCCACGCCGTTCTCTTCGTCCTCGTCCTCTCGCAGCAGCGACACATCCAGCCGGCAAAGCAGCCTCTGCCCGCATCGTTCGCAGGTGCCTGGATATTTCTTTGGCCGCACCCGCGCCTCGCCCCGGTGAAACTCTTCCGCCAATCTCACAAGCACCTGCCGCCAACGTTCGACCTGCTCCTCCAGAGTCGCTGCCTCGCGCAATTTCGCAGCCCTCGGCAGCACGCCTTCCGATGCGGCATATCCTTTCAAGCCGCGTCCTTCCCCGGCGCGCACCAGCCCAAACGCAACTCCCTGCAACTGGCTGGCGTTTGAAAGTATCGCGTACAGCGGAAGTTGAGGAGCATCCGGCCGCTCCGTCAACCAGTCGTTCGGCGAGGCAACTCCCGTCTTGTAGTCGATCAGCACCTCACCGCCGTCTATGAGATCCACGCGATCCATCCGCACACTCAAGCGCAGCGGCCCCACCTTCACATCCTTGTACTCTTTCTCGCTCAGCTTCACCTCAAAGGGCAGCGCGCGGTCCATCTCCAGTTCCAGCCAGCCCCGCAGCAGCCGGCCCAGCCGCTCGCGCTGCATGGCAACATACGCCGCGTCCCATGCCGTCGCGCTCGTCTGCCCGGCCCGCTTTAATGCTTCTGCGATGCACCAGTCGAGCATGTCTTCCCGCTCTTCGGCTGTCATCGACTTCAATGTTTCCTGAGTCTTCACCTCGCCCCAGAAGATCTCCAGCACCTTATGGATTACGGTGCCGCTCTCCCGCGCATCCATTCCCGGCTCGATGGACTCCAACTCCGTCGCCCACAGACGCTGCTCCGCGAAGGCCCGGAACCCGCAGGCTGCCTGCAGCTCCAGAATCCTCGCTCCTCCGCGAATCACCTGGTCGGGCAACTCCCGCACCGCGCCCGCGTCTTCTATTCCTTCCAACGCGACGACCGTTCTCTCTTCGGCATCGCCGGCAAGCTCCCTCGCATCGACCGGCTTCAGCGCAAGGTCGCGAAGCGCAGGCGAAGGTCTCTGCCGTCCTTGATCGCTCTCCTGCGCATAGCTGAACACCACGGTGCGCGCGCAGTGGGCGATTCGGTTTGTCATGCGGCGCGCATGCTCGCTATCCCGTCCAATGTCCGTTCCCGGCATGCCAAAGTCGCGCTGCATAGGCCAGGGCAGCAGGGGATTGCTCGCTGTGCTCATCGGCCAGCTCAACTCGCCGCCGCGCAAAAACCAGACCGCATCGAACGCACTACCCGCGGCCTCCAGAGGCCCCATGATCTGTATCGGCGCGTCCCGCGACTCCGGCGCAAACATCGTCTGCCGCGCAATCCTCTCGATCGCAGCGAGCGCCTGGACAAACTCTATCCGTACGCCATCGAAGTCCAGGGTCGCCATCTCGTCGAGCGCGCTCTCCCACTTGCGCCGCAGCTGAAATTCGACGCTGCTCTCGCGCGGGGCGGCTCTCCAGCCGGCCGCTTCGAGCAACTCGCGCATGCGTTCAGCCCACTCGGCATGACTCCGGGCATCCAGGCCTCGCAATCGGCGGACGACGATCTCGGTCCGTCGCAGCGCCGCAAGCAGATGCTGCATTCTCAAACTGCGCTTCGATCTCTCGACGGCGCTAAGGACAGCTTCCAGCGAAATCTCGGGCCGCAGCATGCGCATCTTGCGCAATTCAAATGCATCGAACTCCGCCCTCGCTCCGTGCTCCTCGTTGAGCATGGCGAAGTAAGGCGAAAGCAGCAGCGCGCTGACACGGTCCACCGGAAGAAGCTCGGCAGCCCAGCGCAGCAGGTCCAAAGCGCTCTCTATCATCATCGTCTCCGCCAGCGGTTTGCCTACGGAGAACTCATAGGGCGCGCCCTCGTTTCCGGCGCGAATATCCTGCAGCTCCGGCGCAAGCGTCTCGCGAAAGACGCGGTCGATCTCCGCCCGTTCCATCGCAAGATCCGGAACGATGACAGCGACGCGCCCCTCTGGCTGCTGCTCAAGAAATCTCCGTATCCACAGCGCCGCAGTCGATAGTTCCTCTTGCTGATCGTTTGCCGCGGCCAGCAGCAGCGTCTCTGGAGGTGCTTCGAGCCGCAACTCCGAGACCTCTGCCCCCGCGCTCCGCAGAGCTTCTACAAGCCCCATCTGCGCCGGCGTCATTGCATCGAACCCCACCAGCGCCACGCCTCCGGCAGGAACGGCAAGAGCTTCGGACTCGACAAAGCCGCGCAGCAACTCCTCCAATTGCGGCGGCGAGACCAGATTCTCTGTCCTGCAAAGCCGTTCAAACATCATCGCCCAACGCTGAAAGGATCGCGTGTCCGAGCTGCCTGGCGTTATGCCGCGCAACCGCCGCTGTGCCCCGTAGCTGCTGGCCAGACGCCACGCCTCCGACGCGATCTCCGCCAGCGAATCGACCGTCTTCAAACTCGCCAGTTCATCATCGACTTCTAAGACTGTTCGCCACACCGCATGTTCCTGCGAACGGTTCAGAAGGAGTTGCGTCGCATGGCCTTCGACCAGCAGCCGATGCCACAGCGCTGCCATCCACGACTCCCACGCGATTACCGCCACGGGCTGCCAATCGGTCAGACCCAGCTCCCGGTTTCTGCGGTCGAAACTTCGTCGCAACGTCCGCGCAGCCCGCTGATTTCCCGTCACCACCAGCGCGCCTCGCTGCAGCGCATCCACAATCTCTACAGGGAGCCGCTTCGTGCCGTCCATATCTCGGTTATACGCTCTTGTGCCTTGGAAAAGCCGCCCCGCAGCACCATCGCATAGCAGCCATTATCATGGAACAAGGAGTCGCCGTGCCCCGTCGCCAACTCTCGTTTCTTCAGCTCGCTCTGCTGTTTGGCCTCGCGCTGCTGCCCGGCTGCCATGCTGCCCCGCCTGCGCCTGCCACAAAGACCGCCGCCGCCCAAAAGACCTTCACCATCCGCGGCAAGGTCCTCTCCGCCGACGCAACCCAGGTCGTGCTCGACGGCGAGGCGGTCCCTGGCTTCATGGAAGCCATGGCGATGGCCTACAAACTTAAGGACCCCAGCATCGCCAGCGAACTCCACCCCGGCGACCGCATCAAAGCCACGGTGCTCGCCAACGATACCGCCGAGGGCTACACCAACGTCCGGCTTGACAATATCGTTATCATTGGGCAGGCGCGCCCTGACTATCTACCCGCAATCCAATATCACGTTCCGCAGGCTGGAGACACCGTCCCCGACTTCAAGTTCCTCAATCAGAGCGATCGCACCCTCCACCTCGACCAGTTCAAAGGCAAGGTCGTCCTGCTGACCTTCATCTACACCCGCTGCCGAATTGCCGATTTCTGTCCGCGCATGAGCAACAACTTCGCCGACATCGACAAGGCGCTCGCCGCGGACCCGCCGCTCTACCAGCAGACTCATCTCCTCACGATCAGCTTCGACCCAGGCTACGACACGCCCAAGGTTCTTCGCAGCTATGGCGATGCGTACACCGGCAACGACGCCCAGCAAAAGTTTCTGCACTGGGACTTCGCCGCTCCGCGTGAAAAAGAACTTCCCGCGGTGACGCAGTTCTTCAACGTCGGCGTCACTCCGGGCGACAGCAAATCGCTCACCCACTCCCTCTCCACTGTCCTGATCGGCAAAGACGGCAAGATCGTCGACTGGTATCCGAGCAACCAGTGGAAGCCGGCTGACGTACTGGCGCAGATCAGGAAGGCAGCCGCCGCATAGGGTCGAAAATTTGTAAGTGAATAGAACTTCCCAGCGCTGCAACGGACACAGGCTGCATCCTTCTATGCCGCACCCACAGCTTGCGACGATTACGGTCATCGGACATCCATGGACATGCCTTCCATCGCCAGCATGGCGCACCATCCTCCAACCACAACCCTCGCGGAGACTGAGCCCGAGCGTGGTCTGAGGCCCTACAGCCAGGTGCTGGCTGCCTTCCTGTGCGGCGCGTTCGCCTTTCTCGATCTTTACTGCACGCAGCCTCTGCTGCCTCTGTTGTCGCGTCTCTTCAGCGCGTCGGAGGCTCGCGTCAGCCTCACCATCAGCGCCTCGACCCTGGGCGTCGCTTTCTCGGCCATCCTGCTCGCGCTCTTTGCCGAGCGAGTCAACCGCAAAAGGATGATCCTCGCCTCGATGACCGCGCTGGCGCTCTGCACCGTCTTGACCGCCACGGCCATCAACCTCACAGAACTCGCGATATGGCGGCTCCTGCAGGGCCTCGTCACCCCGGGCATCTTCATCATCACCATCGCTTACATCACGGAAGAGTGGCCCGCTGCCCTGGTTCCTCGCGTGATGAGCTTCTACGTCGCGGGAACTGTCTTCGGAGGATTCGTCGGGCGCATCTCCGGCGGACAGCTGGCTGAGCGCTTCGGCTGGCGCTCCGTCTTTCTCGTCCTTGGAGTCGCAGGCTTCGTGGGCGCGGCGATCATTCTCCGGCTGCTTCGTCCCGCCAGGCTGCGCCCGCCGCAGCCGCGCCGGCAAACGCTGCTTGCTCCCATCCTCGGCAACCTTCGCAACCCGCGCCTGCTCGCCACCTTCGGCATCGGCTTCTGCATGCTCTTCACGCTGGTGTCAGTCTTCAGCTACATCACCTTCTACCTGGCGGCTCCGCCCTTTCGCCTCACCACCTCGGAACTGAGCTGGCTGTTCGCGGTCTACCTCTTCGGCCTGGTCGCGACTCTGCTTGCGGGAACGGTGCTGATGCGGGTCGGACTTCGGCTCGGAATGATTCTCGCGGTGTTCTTCTGCCTATCCGGCGTGGCGCTAACGCTGATTCCGTCGATCGTCGCGGTTGGATCCGGGCTTGCCATCGCAAGCTCAGGCGTCTTCATCTCGCAGACCTGCGCGAACAGCTTCCTGCGCGACGCCTCTTCCTCGAACAGCCGCGTCTCGGCTGCGGGCATGTACATCTGCAGCTACTACCTCGGCGGAACCGTCGGCGGTGTGCTGCCCGGGCTTCTTTGGAAGCTATACGGCTGGCCCGGCTGTGTTGCTCTCACCTGCAGCCTTCTCGTCGTCGCGGGCTTGCTCGCCTTCTTCGGCTGGCGCCCGCAACCTCCAGTGTCAGATCCCATCCCCGTCTAGCCGTTGGTTCTGCAGTTCAGCAACTCGGCGGACTAGGTGTTTAGTCCCGGCATTTGCGGCAGACTAGGCGTTCGCGGCAGCCAGCAAAAACACCAGCGGCGCGTTCCAGTTGATCGCAATCTCGTTCATCGAATACGCCTGATCGTTGTCGATCCACATCCGCATCGACGGCAGCCTGGGCAGCGTGCGCGCCACCGCGTCTCCGGGCTTTGCATTCGGGCCGCCGGAAAGCAGGCCGGGCCACGGAGCCGCAATACCGTCCGCGACGCTTGGCCTGTGGTGCGGGTGTTGGAACGGATTCGAACCCACCTGCGTCACCCACGAGACCCCAAAGCAGTTGCGCCCCAGCAGGTAATGCAGATTTCCCAAAGCTCCTTCGCGCGCCTGCCGGTTGGCTTGGAAACGATCCGCGATCAGCAGCAGCAGCGACTGGTTTCCTGCGACTGAATTCGAACCCCAGATGTAGTCCGTGAGCGCCAGCGTATTGCCGTATCCGCTCGTCGCACGACGCCTCAGCAGGTCCTCGGCCGCGCGCTGCGTCTCCTCGACGATCCTGCTCTTGACCTCCTGCGATCCCTTGCGTTCGGCCAGAGCATACGTCCAGTAAGCCATCGCTCCGACGTTGGCCCACGAGGGAGCCTCGACGCTGGTAAGGGGAAGCGCGGCATCCATCCCACTCAGCACGGCCTGCTCATACTGGGCCTCCCCCGTCGTTCTCCACAGCTCAGCCGAAGCCCACAGAATCTCATCGCTGCAGTGCCGATCGCTATAGGCCCCCGTCGTGATTCCCGGAGGATTGGTGAACGGCACATCCGGATGCGCGACTGCCCAGGTCCAGGCATGTTTCGCGGCAGCTAGGCACCGCCTGGAAAAAGCAGCATCGTACGGCTGATAGCAGCGCGCCGCGATCGCCATCACCGCGGCCAGGTCTCCGGTAGCGCAGGTGCTCTTGTACGGCGAAGATCCTGTCCCGATCACATAACTGGTCAGCGCATCCTGCTGCGGCATGAGGAACGCGCAGAAGTGTTCGCTGGTCTGTTTGTGCCATACGCCGCCGTCATTATCCTGCATGGCGAGCATCCAGTTCAGGTTCCAGCGCACCTCCGCGAGAAAATCCGGTGTCTTGCCTCCAGATTCGGGGATTTCAAGCGAAAGCTTTCGCAGCGCATGCGGATGCAGCTCCCACGCCCACAGCAGCGTGCCGGTACTCAGTCCGCTGTTGACGACATATCTTCCATAGTCGCCGGCATCGTGCCAGCCGCCGCTGTTGGGCACGGAACCTTGCCGCCCCGATGAGCCGTGATACGCGCCCGCAAGATGACACGCCGGATGGTGATACCCTCCTCCGAGGTCAACCGCACATCCGCAGCGCTGTCCGTAGAATCCGCGCATCGCCAGCCGCAACGCCTCGCGATACGCATGCATGTCGATCGTGAATGGCTCGCTGTGGTGCGCTCCGACAGAAAGCCTGTACTTGCCCGGCGTGGTCAGCGCCGAGAAGTTCGCCAGCGCCACGCGATCGCCCGAGGCTTCGTCCAGCTTCGCGGGGGACAGCGCTCCTGCATACACCCGCTCTTCTCGATGCTCCGAAGATACTTCAAAACGTAGGCTCTGCTCATCCCGCAACGAAACCGAAGCGATTTTGGCCGACCCTGGAAGATAGCCGGCTTGATTGAAGGCAACGCTCCGCGGGGCGGGAGACGCCGCGTATCCCAGGCGGCCCAGCATCTCCTGGCCAAGTAGCGCGGCAGCGGATCCCCCAAGCGATTTCAATGCGGCGCGACGGTTCATCGGACGATTGTACGACCGCGCGTCGTCTGTCGCGGCTGCCTTCGCCGGCGCTTCCAGTATCCTGATACAGGCATCCACGAGGTATCCTCACCATGGCAAAACTCACCATCGCCTTCGGCATCCTGCTCATCCTTTTGGGAGCGGCCGCCTTCATCATTCTCGGGCATCATCCCCACACCCTGATACCGGCCGCCTTCGGTCTTCTTCTCGCGATCTTCGGCGCGCTGGCGAACACGCCGGACTCGAAGCGCCGCATGCTTTTTATGCACATCGCGGTCACCGTTGGCCTGCTCGGCTTTCTCGGCACGATCCCGGGAATCATCGGCATCTTCCGCATCTGGAGCGGTCATGTCGTCGCCCGTCCCGACGCGGCCAGAGTTCAGGCGCTGATGGGCACGATCTGCCTCATCTTCGTGCTGCTTTGTGTGCGCTCCTTTATTACCGCGCGCCGCAGCCGTCTTGCATAAGCCTGCTGTCCTACAGGCTGCATCGCAGGGGGTGACAGCTTCATCCAATCAGATATCAAGATGAAGCATGAGCGTCGAATCGGCCAAGCCGGGATCGTCCTCAGCGTAGACTTTCTCTAACCTATGTCCTCTTTCGGCCAATCCAGCTTTGGTGGCGGTATGAAATCCGCGGACCGCCCCTCCCGCGGCACCGGCCGCGCCACCACGGCTGAGCTGACCGCCGCCCGTCCCAAACCTCCGCTCAAAAAAGTGATGCCCGAGGTCTGGAAGCTCGTCCGGCCGCGCCGATGGCTGCTCGCCGGCAGCTTCCTGCTGATGATCGTCAACCGCCTCTGCAGCTTCGCGCTGCCCATCTCCTCCCGGTATCTGATCAACAACGTGATGTACAAGCATCAGCTTCATCTGCTGCCGTACATCATCGGCGCCGTGGCCGCCGCCACTTTCCTGCAGGGCGTCACCTCCTACTCGCTCACGCAACTGCTCTCCACTGCCGGCCAGCGCCTGATCGCCGAACTCCGACGCCAGGTGCAGGAGCACATCGGCCGCCTGCCCGTCGCCTTCTACGACGAAAACCGAACCGGCACCCTCGTCGCCCGCATCATGACCGACGTCGAAGGTGTGCGCAATCTCGTCGGCACCGGCCTGATCGAATTTGTCGGAGGCATCCTCACCGCGATCATCGCCTTCTGCATCCTGGTTCGCATCAGCACGCGGATGACGCTGCTCACCTTCTGCATCCTGCTGCTCTTCGGCCTCATCCTGCAGAAGGCCTTCAAGACCATTCGGCCCATCTTCCGCGAGCGTGCCCGCATCAACGCCGAGGTCACCGGCCGTCTTACCGAGTCGCTCGGCGGCGTCCGCGTCGTCAAGGGCTACCACGCCGAACAGAGCGAGGCCCGCGTCTTTGCCGGCGGCGTCGAGCGCCTGCTCAAGAACGTCATCAGCTCCATCACCGCCCAGTCGCTCATGACGCTTTCCTCCACCATGGTCCTCGGCGTCGTCGGCGCTCTGGTGATGTATCTCGGAGCGAGAGAGATCGCCGCCCACCGCCTCGACGTCGGCGGCTACGTCGAATACACCATGCTGCTCGCCTTCATGGTGGCGCCCATCGTCCAGCTCGTCAATATCGGCACCCAACTTACCGAAGCCCTCGCCGGCCTCGATCGCACCACCGAGATCCTCAACGAGAGCGAAGAAGACAGCGAGCCCAACCGCTCCGTCACCATCCCAGTCATCCAGGGCGAGGTCGAGTTCCGCGACGTCACCTTCGCCTACGAGCCCGACAAGCCCGTCCTCCACGGCATCAGCTTCGAATCGAACCCCGGCACCGTCACCGCGCTGGTAGGCTCCTCCGGCTCCGGCAAATCCACCATCATCTCGCTGATCTGCGGCTTCCACACCGCGATCGGCGGCCAGGTGCTGATCGATGGCATCGACCTCGCCACCATCCGCTTGTCGAGCTTTCGCCAGCAGCTCGGCGTTGTCCTGCAGGAGACCTTTCTCTTCGACGGCTCCATCCGCGAAAACATCCTCTTTAGCCGCCCCCAGGCCACTGAAGAGCAGCTCATGAACGCCTGCCGCATCGCCCGCGTCGACGAGTTCGCCGAGCGCTTTCCCGAGCAGTACGACACCATCGTCGGCGAACGCGGCGTCAAGCTCTCCGGCGGCCAGCGCCAGCGCATCTCCATCGCCCGTGCCATCCTCGCCGACCCGCGCATCCTCATTCTCGACGAGGCCACCAGCTCACTCGACTCCGAGTCCGAAGCCCTCATCCAGAGCGGCCTTAACTTTCTCATGCAGGGCCGGACTACGTTTGTGATTGCGCACCGCCTCTCCACCATCCGCCGCGCCGACCAGATCCTCGTCATCGAGCAGGGCCGCATCCTAGAACGCGGCACTCACGAGTCCCTCTACCAGCTCCAGGGCCGCTATTACGACCTCTACACTCGCCAGCACGGCCTCGAAACCAACCTCTTCCTGGCCCCCGGCGAAGGCGACAAGGTGGAAGATGCGGTAGCGATCAAGGTTTGATCAATTAGCTACGATCGACCAGTCAATTGGCTACGATCAATCAGCTAAGATCTTCTTGATGTACACTATGTACATGGCACTCCACATTACCAATGCCGAAGTGGAACAGCAGGTGCGGAATCTTGCGTCTGCGACTGGCGAGTCCATCACAGAAGCGATTGGAAACTCCGTCGCGGAACGTGCCTCGCGGCTCGGAAAACGCGTCCAGGCGAAACCATCCGTCGAGGAGATCATGGCTCTAGTCCGCAGCTACCATCTGAAACCCATAAATGACGGCCTTACGGAAGATGAGATTCTCGGCTACGGTCCGGATGGAATTCCCGAATAGTGGTCATTGACTCCTCAGCTTTGCTGGCCATCGTCTTTGAAGAATCAGACGCCTCCATCTA
Organism: Edaphobacter sp.; assembly: GCA_965277335.1. Lineage (GTDB taxonomy): Bacteria > Acidobacteriota > Terriglobia > Terriglobales > Acidobacteriaceae > Edaphobacter. The sequence continues at coordinate 33,408 of CBDICJ010000006.1, forward strand.
CACGTCTGCGATCCTGAACAGCGCCACGCGGATCATTTCAGCAGCCACACTCGTTGAAACTTCCATGGTTTCCATGAGGCTGAGAACTCCCGATCCCGTAGCTCTGCTGGACACGTTGATCGATCGCTTCGAAATCGTCATCGTGCCTGTTGATCGGGAACAGGCACTGCTCGCGCGCGAAGCCTTCCGACGCTTCGGTAAAGGTCGCCACAAAGCTGGTCTTAACTTTGGAGACTGCTTCTCCTATGCTTTGGCAAAACAAAATGGAGAACCTCTGCTCTTCAAAGGCAATGATTTCAGCCAGACCGACATGACTCCGGCCTAGCCCTTCACGCCAAGCTCTCTCAGCAAAAACGCATAGTCGAACGCAATCTCCTTCAAATAGTCGTATCGCCCGCTCGCCCCGCCATGCCCCGCATCCATGTTGATGTGCAGCAGCAGCGGCGTGTCGTTCTGCTTGAGCGTTCGCAGCTTGGCCACGTACTTCGCCGGCTCCCAGTACATCACCTGCGAGTCATGCAGGCTCGTCTTCACCAGCATCGCCGGATAGTCTCCAGCCTTCAGGTTGTCATAGGGCGAGTACGACCGCATGTACGCAAACGCCTCCGCCTCGTTCGGATTGCCCCACTCCTCGTACTCCGCCACCGTCAACGGCAGGGAAGCGTCGAGCATCGTATTCATCACATCGAGGAACGGCACATGCGCCAGCACCACGCGAAACAGGTCCGGCCGCTCGTTCACCACCGCGCCCATCAACAGCCCGCCCGCGCTTCCGCCTTCGATCGCCACCCGGTTCTTCGCTCCATAGCCTTCGGCGACCAGTTGCTTCGCCGCCGCAACAAAGTCCGAAAACGTATTGCGCTTCACCATCATCTTGCCCGCATCATGCCATGCATCGCCCATCTCGCCGCCACCGCGAACGTGCGCGTAAGCAACGACTACGCCGCGATCCAGCAGCGACAATCTGGACGCGCTGAACCCTATTGGCAGCGCGTATCCATACGACCCATATCCATACAGATACAGCGCATTGCTGGAGTCGCACTTGAACGCATCCCGCCTGTAGACGACCGAGACCGGAACCCGCACGCCATCGGCGCCCCTCACCCACACACGCTCTGAAGCATACCGGCTCGGGTCGAACCCTCCCGGCACCTCCTGCCGCTTCAGCAGCTCTGACGTCCCCTCCTTCACGTCATACTCATACACCGACGCCGGCGATACCAGCGACTGATAGCTGTATCGAAACGAATCCGTCTCGAACTCCGGATTCGCATGCGCGCCAGCCGAGTACACCGGCTCCGGAAACTCGATCTCTCGCGAGATCCCAAGCGCTCCTTCCTCGCCAAACTCCGTCACGGTAAGCGTCGGCAATCCCAATCGCCTGCGCGAGCTAACGCAGAACAATTCGAATACCTCAAAATCTTCCAGCGGAGCATCGCTTTCCAGTGGAACTAATTCCACCCAGAACTCGCGCCCCGCCTGCTCCGGCGAAGCCGTCACCACCCTGAAGTTCTTGCCGGCATCGTTGGTGCGAATGTAAAACAAGCCATCCCGGTGATCGACCGAGTACTCCTGCTCCTCCACCCGAGGCGCCACCATTTGAAACTCCCCTTCAGGCGTATCGGAAGAAAGAAACCGGCACTCGCTTGTCGTATGGCTGCCCGCCTCCACCAGCAGGTACTTCTGATCTCGCGTCTTTCCCACGCCAAGGTTGAATCGCTCATCCTTCTCTTCATACACCACGAAATCCTGTGCCGCCGCATCTCCCAGGCGATGCCGGAAGAGATGATCGTGCCGCTTGGTCACCTCGTCTTCGGTCGTGTAGAAGAGCGTCTTCGCATCCGCCGCCCACGCCATCGACCCCACCCGCTCCGCCGTGTCCGCCAGGTCTTTCCCCGTCTTCAGATCGCGAATATGCAGCGTGTACTGGCGAAACCCGGTGTTGTCGGTCGAGTAGGCCAGCAGATATCCATCCGGGCTCACCGCCATGCCGCCCACGGACATAAATGGCTGGCCCACGGCAAGCTGATTCACGTCCAGCACGATCTCTTCCGGCTGCGACTCATCGAGCCTCCTGGCATCCGCCCCCGTAGCCCGCCTGCGGCAGTGGATCGGATATTGACTCCCCTCCACCGTTCGCACGTAATAAAACCATCCCCGATTGCGGTAGGGAACCGACACGTCCGTCTCCTTGATGTGCGACAGCATCTCCGCATACAGCTCCGCCTGCAACTCCTTGGTAGACTCCATCGCCGCGAGCGCATACGCGTTCTCCGCCTTCAGATACTCCAGTACCTCCGGCGAGCTCTTGTCCCTCATCCAGCGGTAGTCGTCCTCGAGTATCTCTCCATGCAGGCTGGTCGGTGTCGATTCCTTGCGGGCAACAGGCGGGGTGAGGCTACTCTGCGTCATCCATTAAGCTCCAGCTCTCAGAATACAGTGCGGCCCCGTGTCGCAAGACAGCATAGCGATTGCACTACACTCCTCGCGTGCTATTTGCTGTCGCGTCCACTTCCTCGTCAAGCCGCGGGTTCCTCGTCAAGCCGCGGGCGCCCAGCCTCTGTCTTGGTCTGTCTTGGTCTGTCTTGGTCTGTCTTGGTCTGCGTGGTCGCGCAGGCTTCGCTCACCCGACCGTACCCGAGCGCCTCAAAGCGGAGGCTTCGAACTCGAAGGCGCGAGTCCGAGTAGAATGGCCAAACAATGAAGCGCCTCGCACGCTGGCTTGTCCTGGTTCTCATCATCCTCGCGCCGTCGGCAGTTCTGACCGCCGAATCGGTGAGCACGCTCCCTGCTCCCACCGGCTATGTCAGCGACTTCGCCGGTGTCCTCTCGCCCTCCACCCAGGCCAACGTCGAAAACCTCTGCACCCAGGTGGATCGCAAGGCCCACGCACAGATCGCTGTCGTCACCGTCAAAACCATAGACGGCGACCAGTCCATCGAAGAGTTTGCCTCTGCCCTCGAAGACAAGTGGAAGGTAGGCGCCAAGGGAACCGATCGCGGCGTCCTCATGCTCTTCGTCATGACCCCGCGGCGAGGCCGCATCGAGGTCGGCTACGGCCTTGAAGGCATTCTCAACGACGCCAAGGTCGGCGACATCGGCCGCTCCATGGTTCCCGCCGCGCAGCGGGGCGATTACAACACCGCGATTCCCTTGGGCGTTCAGCAGATCGCAAACGTGATTGCCACCGACGCCGGCGTCACGCTCAATCTCGCCCAGCCGGTCCACCAATACCGTCGCCAGCAGGCCCCCGTGCAACTCAGCCTGACGGAGATCCTGATCGGCGGCGGGATCATTCTGTTCATCCTCTTTATCCTGGTCAAAACCGGCAACACCGGATTGATTTTTTTCCTTTTGGGCAATCTCATGGGCGGCGGCTTCGGCGGCGGTCGAGGCCGAGGGGGTGGCGATGATAGCGGCGGAGGCGGGGGAGGGTTCGGCGGCTTTGGAGGCGGCAGCTCCGGAGGCGGAGGCGCAAGCGGCGACTTCTAGCAAACTCGAGACCTGACCGTGCCTCCCAGCACGATTTCCACAGAAGATCCTGTCAACTCCAAAATGGGGTAAATTTGTGGAAAATAAGAGATAGAGTTGGCATATTCCCCCTGTTCGCTTAAGGCGTAACGGTGATCCAAGCGATGAAAATCGATACAGGCGATACAGCGAGCCCCAAGTTTCTGTCTCTTTAATCGTTCTTATCGCTTTGATCACCGTTACGCTTTGTCCTAAGAACCTGCCAATATCGCCCTGCTTCAAAGAAGGACATGAGAATAGTTGGCGTACTCCCCCCATTCGCTTAAGGCGTAACGGTGATCAAAGCGATGAAATCGATACAGGCGATACAGCGAGCCCCAAGTTTCCGTCTCTTTATCCGTTCTTATCGCTTTGATCACCGTTACGCTTTGTCCTAAGAACCTGCCAAGATCGCCATGCTTCAAAGAAGGACATGAGAATCCGGTTGCGGGTGATACAGTACACCCGGGTAGGCAAGCCAACCAGACAAGCAGCATACGATCTGAATTGCAGACGAAAGGGAACTGAGAAAACATGAAATCTTTATGGGTTGTACTGGGGGTCGTTGCTCTTCTTATCGTGGTGCTGCTGTTTGTCGGAGGCAGCTATATCGGCGCCAAGAACACGCTGGTGCAGAAGAACGAGGCCGTCAATCAGGCGTTCTCGCAGGTCAACGTGGTGCAGCAGCGGCGTCTTGACCTGATTCCGAATCTCGTCGCCTCGGTCAAAGGCTACGTCGCCGAAGAGTCCACCATCCTGACCAATATCGCCAACGCCCGCGCTGGAGTTCTCGCTGCCGGCAGCGACCACGCCAGCAACATCAATGCCAACAGCAAACTCGACGTCGCCCTGGGACCGTTCTTCCGCCTGCAGGAGCAGTATCCCAACCTCAAGGGCAACGAGCAATTTATGCGCTTGACGGATGAGCTTGCCGGGACGGAGAATCGTATCGCAGTCGAACGCCAGCGCTATAACAAGACGCTCGAAGATTTCAATGTGTACGTCCGGCAGTTCCCGAACAGTATCTGGGCCAACATGGCAGGCTTTCACTACAGAGACGAGTACTTCAAGGGAAACCCGGAGAACAGCGTGGCGCCGAAGGTCGACTTCTCGAAGTAGGAGAGTCGAAATGAACTTCGGCCCAGGAAAAAGCCGCCGCAGCCGCGACGGCTTTTTACTGTCTACAATGAATTTACTTTGTAAATGAAGAGACCGCGGCCGCCTCGTCGTCCTTCACGTCGAAGACGGTATAGAGCTTGGTGATCTGCAGCAGGTCGTGGACCTTCTTGGTCAGGTTCAGCAGCTTCAACTCGCCGCCGCTGTTCTTGACGGTGGTGAACGCGCTGACTAGCTCGCCGATCCCCGAACTGTCGATGTAGCTGATATCGCCCAGATTGAGCAGAATCTTGTTGGAGCCTTTTGCCAGCACATCGCGAACGGCATCGCGAATCGTTACGCTGCCTTCGCCGAGTGTGATGCGGCCGCTGAGGTCCAGAATAGTGATGCCGTCTACCTGGCGAGTTTTTACCTTCATGCTCATGTGTCGTTTCTCCTTAGGTCCCCGACTGCGCGGGTGTGCGATGCTTGATCAGTGTCAATTCCGTGCCCGGATGTAACTGCCGAAAGTTTACCTCATCCATGAAGGCGCGAATGAGGAAGATGCCGCGGCCAGAGCCGCGGAGTATGTTTTCCGGCGCCAGCGGATCGGGAATCTTGTCCGGATCCAGCCCCGGCCCCTGGTCGGCGATGCGGACGATCAGCGAGTCGGACGTCGTTTCGAAAGATGCCTTGACGTGTTTATTCGAGTCATACGAGTTTCCGTGCAATACCGCGTTTACCGCCGCTTCGCGCACCGCCATGGCAATGTGGGGCACCGTATCTTCGTCGAACCCGGCCCGTTCCGCGCATTGCTCCGCGATCTGCTCCAGCTTGTTGACGCTGTCGAGCGAAGAATCCAGGGTGTAGCTGACGCGGCTTGTCGTTGAATCGGCCAAAGCTGTCCTTGCAAGATCAGGGTGCCAGTCGTCCACGTCAGACAACAGTAGTGATGGCAGTGTGCTTGTGGATCTCTCGAATGTCAAGGTTTACACGTCCGGGGCGGGAAAAGAAAGCTCAGGACATCGCCGAACCGCTCTGCCCAGGCGGTCTCGTCGTGCGTTCCGCCCTCCACCTTCGCGTACGAAAGATCGACGCCGATCCGCCATCCTTGCCGCATCAGCGCCTGCGCCAACAGATCCGCATCGCGCACATGCCGTCCGCCCTCCGCGGTCCCGATATCCAGCCAGATACGAAGGTCCGGCCTGCGCAGATCCGCTCTCGCGCGCTGAGGATTCACCACGTGGAAGATGCTGCGATGGTCCCACCAGATGGAAGGAGACAACACCGCAAGCCTGCCGAACACCTCAGGGTGGGTAAATCCGAGATACAGCGAGATCAACCCGCCCAGCGACGACCCGCCTACCCCCGTATTCTTCGCCTCCGGCAGGGTTCGATACAGCCGGTCGATCGCAGGCTTCAACTCTTCGATCAGCATCCGCCCGTAGCTGTCGCCCTCGCCTCCGCCCAGCCTGGGATCGCGCGTCGGCGTGTACTCCGCCATCCGGCGAAGCCCGGTGTTGGCGATGCCTACCAAGATCACAGGGTCGGTGACGCCTTTGGCCGCCAGACCGTCCGCTGTCGTATGCGCCTGCCAGGTCCGCCCCGCCAGATACGAGGTCCGTCCGTCGAACAGGTTCTGCCCATCGTGCAGATAGAAGACAGGGAAGCGCCGCTGCTGTTCTTCGCTATACTGCGGCGGCACGTACACCATCACGCGCCGGTCGTCGGGCAAGATCTCCGAGTGAAACGCATACACCCGATATCGCGGATCTTCGTCCAGCTCCTCGTCCTGGTCTGCCATGCCGTCCGAGAGCGATTCACGCCCGGACAGCGCGTTGGCTGCGCGCAAAGACGTTGGCGATAGCAGTTCCAATCCGATACGGTCGACTCCGGTAAACTGTGATTGGATCAGACTAGCAGAGGGGTGCGGATGAAACGCGAATACCACAAGTGGTTCTCTCCCTCGCTTGGCCGCGACATGGAACTGCTCGTCTTCGGGCACGCCGGCCTGCCCGCTCTCGTCTTTCCTACCTCCTGCGGCCGCTTCTACGAGTTCGAAGACCGCGGCATGGTCAACGCCGTTCACGACAAGCTCGAACACGGCCGCATGCAGCTGTTCTGCGTCGACTCGATCGATGGCGAAAGCTGGTACAACCGCGACGTTCCTCCGCGCTGGCGAATCGCCCGTCAGGTGCAGTATGAGCAGTACGTGATGCAGGAGGTCCTTCCCCTCATGCGCCACGGCAGCGGCTGCTCTCTGGCCGCCATCGGCTGCAGCTTCGGCGGCTATCACGCTTTCAACATCGCACTGCGCCACCCGGACCTCTTCACCGCCGCGCTCTCCATGAGCGGAGCCTTCAACCCATCGAGCTTCCTTTCCGGCTACTACGACGACGACTGCTACTTCAACATTCCTACCCACTATCTTCCAAACATGAACGACCCCTGGTATCTCGACTGTTACAAACGCAATACCTATGTCCTGGCCACCGGCGAGCACGATCACTGCTGGGACGCCAACGAGCATCTGGCGCGGATCTTCCGCGACAAAGGCATTCCCGTCCGCCTCGATGTCTGGCGCGACGGCGCCCGCCACGACTGGCCCGAGTGGCTCAGAATGCTGCAAACGTATCTTTAGCCCGCCGCGCCCCGCCGTGCATCACAACAGCAACCGCACAGCACATCAGATAACAACCCACGCAACGGAGGATTTACGTGAAGAAGATTGGCGTCCTGTTTGGAATGGAAAACACCTTTCCCGGCGCATTGGTCGACAAGATCAACGCCCTGGCCATAGAAGATATCCGGGCCGAGTTTGTCCACGTCGGCGGCGTGGTTATGGCTGAACCATCGGGCTATGCCGTGATTGTCGATCGCATCTCGCACGACATGCCCTTCTACCGCTCCTTCCTCAAGAACGCGGCTCTTACCGGCACGCAGATCATCAACAATCCCTTCTGGTGGTCGGCCGACGACAAGTTCTTCAATTACGCCCTCGCCAAAAAACTCGGCGTGGCTGTCCCTAAAACTGTCCTGTTGCCGCACAAGTGCTATCCGCCCCAGATCAACGCCCGTTCGCTGCGCAACCTGCAGTTTCCCCTCGATTGGGAGGGCATATTCCACTACGTCGGCTTCCCCGCGTTCCTCAAGCCGCACGACGGCGGCGGTTGGCGCGACGTCTATCACGTCCACTCGCCGGAGGAGTTCTTCCACGCCTACGATCAGACCCGCGACCTCTGCATGACGCTCCAAGCCGCCGTAAACTTTCAGGAGTACTTTCGCTGCTATGTCGTCGGCCAGTCGGAGGTTCGCATCATGTCCTACGACCCGCGCCGCCCCCACGAGCAGCGCTATGTCCTCGACGGTCCCGAGCACGATCCCAAGCTCCTCAAGCGCGTCGAAAAAGACGCTCTCACCCTCTGCAAAGCCCTCGGATACGACCTCAACACGGTCGAATTCGCCGTCGAAAACGGCATCCCCTACGCGATCGACTTCATGAATCCCGCACCGGACGCCGACCTGCACTCCGTCGGCCAGCAAAGCTTCGACTGGATCGTTGACAAGGTCGCCCAGCTCGCAGTGAAGAAAGCGCAATCCCCGGCAAAATCGCAATCCGCAATGAGCTGGTCCGCCTTCCTAAATCCCGAAGCCAACTCAACTGACAAAAAGCCGGCCGCAAAAAAGGCAGCCGCGAAAGAGGTGCCCACAAAGAAAGCGCCAACAAAAAAGACTACGAAGCTCGAAGCCTAAACACCCATAAGCACATGAGGAAGTGCGGCTAACGCATACGCGCTTCTATCCGCTTTGATCCGTGGTAGCCTTTTGTACTTTCCGTCGAGGCAACGAACATGCGGCCAACCTTCACGCTAGGCATTGAAGAGGAATACCAGACTATCGACCCCGAAACACGCGACCTCCGCTCGCACATCGCGACGGAGATGCTGGCCAAAGGCAAGCTCCGCCTGGAAGAGCGCGTCAAGGCCGAGATGCATCAGTCCGTCATCGAGGTCGGTACCCGCATCTGTCGCACCATCCAAGAGGCGCAAGAGGACCTCTTCGACCTCCGCCGCAACATGATCTCTCTCGCCGAAGAGCATGGCCTCGTCCTCGTCGCCGGGGCCACTCACCCCTTCGCCGACTGGCGCGTCCAGGAGATCTACCCCGACCCCCGCTATGCCCAGGTGGTCGAGGACCTCCAGCTCGTCGCCCGCGCCAACCTCATCTTCGGCCTCCACGTCCATGTCGGCATTGAAGACCGCGAAGCCGCCATCCGCGTCATGAACTCCCTGCGCTACTTCCTCCCGCACATCCTCGCGCTCTCCACCAACTCCCCCTTCTGGCTGGGCATGGAGACCGGCTACAAGAGCTACCGCGCCAAGGTCTTCGAAAACTTTCCCCGCACCAACCTCCCCGACAGCTTCGCCAGCTACTCCGAGTTCGAGAGCTACGTCAACCTGCTGATCAAGACCAACTCCATCGACAACGCCAAGAAGATCTGGTGGGACGTCCGGCCTCACCCTTTCTTCGACACCGTCGAGGTCCGCATCTGCGACATCCCCCTCCGCGCCCAGGAGTCGATCGCCATTGCCGCTCTCATCCAGGCGACGGCCTGCAAGCTCTGGCGACTGCACTCCGGCAACGTCGACTACCGCCAATATTCCCGCGCCCTGCTGATGGAAAATAAATTTCGCGCCGTCCGCTACGGCCTCGATGGCAAAATGATCGACTTTGGCAAACAGGCCGAGGTTCCCGTCCGCGACCTCATCCTCGAATACCTCGCCTTCATCGACGACGTGCTCGACGAGTTGGGCAGCCGCAGCGAGATTGCTTATATCCACACCATGCTGCGCGAAGGTTCCGGCGCCGACCGCCAGCTCAAAGTCTTCCGCCAGACGAACGACTTGAAGGCCGTAGTCGACTACATGGCCAGCGAAACCAAAGCCGGCTTATAAAAGGGTTCTGTTTTGCTGTCTGCGTATGTGGGCAGTGACGGTGCGGCAGCGGCGCGGTATTCTTATGAATATGGAACGTCGCAAGGTTGGGATACTGGGCGCGACCGGCATGGTCGGGCAGCGATTTATTCAGTTGTTGAGCAATCATCCCTGGTTTGAGATTGCGTGGCTGGCGGCGAGCGATCGCAGCGCCGGCAAAACCTATGCGGAGGCGTGCCGGTGGAAGCTGGATACTCCGCTGCCGAAGAAGATTGCGGCGATGACGCTGCAGCCGAATGTTCCCGATGCGGGAGAGTTGTCGACTCCCATTCCTCAGATCATCTTTGCGGCTCTGGACGCGGACATTGCGCGGGAGCTGGAGCCGAGGTTTGCCGCCGCGGGATGCGCGGTGATCTCGAACTCGAGCGCGTTTCGCATGATGGAGAATGTGCCTTTGGTGGTTCCGGAGGTGAACGCGGATCACCTGGCGCTGATTGAGACGCAGAGCTGGCGTCGGGAGAGCGGCGGATACATTGTGACGAACCCGAACTGCTGCGCGATCGGGCTGGTGATGGCGCTGAAGCCCCTGGAAGAGCGGTTTGGCATCGAGAGCCTGTTTGTGAGCACGATGCAGGCGGTGAGCGGCGCAGGATACCCGGGCGTGGCGTCGCTGGATATCCTGGGAAATGTGGTGCCGTTCATCAAGAATGAAGAGGAGAAGCTGCAGGAGGAGGTTGGCAAGCTGCTGGGCCGCCTGCTCCCTGCGGGCTCCGGTGAGACGCGCGGCTCGAAGATTGAGTCGCTGGATGTGAAGGTGAGCGCGCATTGCAATCGCGTAGCGGTGGAGGACGGACATACGGAGTGCGTGAGCATCAAGTTCAGGAAAAAGGCTTCACGGGAGGAGATTCTAGCGGCGTGGAGCGAGTTTCTGCCGCTCGAGGGGCAGCATCTGCCTACGGCTCCTGAGCAGCCGGTGGAGTTTGATGCGATTGCGGATCGTCCGCAGCCGCGGCTAGACCGGATGCGCGGCAACGGCATGGCGGCCACGGTGGGCAGGCTGCGGGAGTGCGCCTTGCTGGACTGGAAGTTCGTGGTGCTGTCGCACAATACGATTCGCGGAGCTGCGGGCGCGGCGGTGCTGAATGCCGAGGTGCTGGCGAAGATGGGCAAGCTGGACAAGCTCGGGATTCCAGTGGAGGCTGCATCGACGCTCAAGGCTGCATCCAAAGCTGCGGTGGTGACGGCTTGAGCCTGGCGCGGGAAAAACTGGTGGTGATGAAGTTTGGCGGCACGTCGGTTGAGGACGCGCAGGCCATGCGGCGTACTGCGGAGATTGTTCGCGGGCGCAAAGAGAGAGGACTGGAGGCTATCGTTGTGGTGTCGGCGATGGCGAAGGTGACGGACCTGCTGCTGGCAGGGGCTGCGGCTGCGGGACGCGGGGACAAGACGGGGGCGCTGGCGATTGGCGCCAGGCTTCGTCATCGGCACATTGATACGGCCGCGGCGCTGCTGGAGCAGGAGCGGTTTGTGCGGTTGCAGACGACGCTGCATTTGGAGTTCGACGCGTTGGATGATCTGCTGCGCGGGATTGCGGCGGTGGGCGAACTGACTCCGCGGACCAATGACCTGGTGGTGAGTTTCGGGGAGAGGCTTTCGAGCAGGATGGTGGCGGAGGCGTTCGAGCAGCATGGGTTGCGCGGCGCTCATGTGGATGCCCGGAGCTGCATCCTTACCGACGCGAACTACGGCAAGGCGGCGCCGCAAGAGAGTGCGATTGAGAGGAAGCTGGCTGAGATGCTGCTGCCGCTGATCGAGGCCGGAAAGACCCCGGTCATGGCAGGGTTTATTGGATCGACGGCTGAGGGCATTACGACGACGCTGGGACGGGGCGGCAGCGACTATACGGCGGCCCTGGTGGGCGGCGGGTTGCATGCCGGCGCGATCGAGATCTGGACGGATGTGAATGGAATTATGACGACCGACCCGCGAATCTGCCCGGATGCGCTGCGGGTGAAGACGATCAGCTTTGAAGAGGCGGCGGAGCTTGCTTACTTCGGCGCGAAGGTGCTGCACCCGGCGACGATTCTGCCGGCGGTTCAAAAGAGCATCCCGGTATGGGTGCTGAATTCGCGCAACCCGGAGAACGAAGGCACGAAGATTACAGCGATGGCGGCGAAGTGCGCCAGCCCGTTCAAGAGTATTGCGGCGAAGAAGCGGCTGACCATTATCGACGTGGTGGCGAGCCGGATGCTGATGTCGCATGGATATCTCAAAGCGGTGTTCGATGTATTCGACAAATACAAGTGCGCGATTGATATGGTGTCGACCAGCGAGGTGAGCATCTCGCTGACGGTAGATAGCAATCAGCAGCTGCCGGAGATCTGCTCCGAGCTGGCGAAGATTGCCGATGTGAAGATGGAAGGCAACAAGGCTCTGGTATGCCTGGTGGGCGAGGATATTCGCGGCCACAACGGCATTGCGGGCCGGGTGTTCACCGCGGTGAGCCATGTGAATGTGCGGATGATCTCGCAGGGGGCGAGCGAGATCAATATGAGCTTCATGATCGATGAGGAGGATGTGGAGGAGGCGGTGCGGAGTCTGCACAACCACTTCTTTGCCGATCCCGATGAGACGGTGTTCGACATTATCAACCGCGTTCAACTGGAGAGCAAGACCGGATAGAGAAGACGGGGGAAGGCACACGATGCGGTTGTTGGTTCTTGGACTGGGCAAGACGGGCAGGCTGGTGGCAGAGGTCGCGGCGGAGCGTGGGCATAGCGTGCATGTACTGGACGCGAAGGAGAATGCGGGCGCCTCGGCATTGACTCCCCCTTTTGTTGCCGGGTTCGACGTGGTGATCGACTTTACGACGCCTGAGGCCGCGGTGCAGAACATGCGGGCGTGCCTGGCGACGGGCGCGAAGATGGTGGTTGGGACGACGGGCTGGTACGAGAAGCTGGCGGATATGCGTTCGCTGGCGGAGCGGAAGCAGGCGGGGCTGCTGTACGGGAGCAACTTCTCTGTCGGCGTTCAGGTGATGCTGCAGCTCGCGGCGACGATGGGCAACGCGCTGAAGAACGCCGGTTATGAGTTTTCGATCCAGGAGACGCATCATGCGAGCAAGCTGGATTCGCCTTCGGGCACGGCGATCAGCCTAGGCAAGACAGTGGGAAGAGCAAACGGTCTGGCGGATGTGCCGATTGAGGCGAAGCGCGAGGGCGATGGGATGGGGCTGCATCGGCTCGAGGCGCGGAGCGATGCCGATCGGCTGGTGATTACCCATGAGGCGTCCTCCCGGCGCGGGTTTGCCGAAGGCGCGGTGCGGGCTGCGGAGTGGCTGGCTCCACGAACGGGATGCTTTGACTTTCAGGACGTTTATACGGAGATGTCTTAGCGCAGGGGAATCGTAATGAAGGGGATGGAGATGCCGACGAAAAAATTTACCGACCTGGCGTTTGACGAGAAGCTGGACCGGCTTGCAGAGGTTGCGGTAAAGGTGGGGCTGGGGCTGCGCGCGGGGCAGGAGCTGATCTTGTCCGCTCCGATGGAGGCGCTGCCACTGGTGCGCAGGATTACGGAACATGCGTACAAGGCTGGGGCGCTGCTGGTGACGACGTTCTATTCGGACGATTCGACCGTGCTGGCGCGGTTTCGGCATGCGCAGGATGCGAGCTTCGACTATGCGCCGGTGTGGCTGCAGGACGGGATCGCGGCGGGCTTCCGCAGCGGGGCGGCGAGGCTGGCGATTGCGGGGGCGAACCCGGCTTTGCTGGCGAAGCAGGATCCGGCGAAGGTGGCTCGCGCCAATGTGGCGGCCTCGAAGGCGGGTAAGCCAGCGATGGAGTTGATCACGCGGCACGAGATCAATTGGACCATTGTGGCGTGCGCGACGCCGGAGTGGGCGAAGCTGGTGTTTCCGGGAGAGCCCGAGGATGCAGCGGTGGCGAAGTTGTGGGATGCCATCTTCGTAGCCTCCCGCGTGGCGGTCGATGATCCCGTGGCGGAGTGGCGGGAGCATGGCGCGCGGTTGAAAAAACGCGTGGATAGGTTGAATGCCAAGAGATTTCATGCGCTGCACTTCAAGGGTCCGGGGACGGATCTTACGGTTGGACTTGCCGACGATCATCTGTGGGCAGGCGGCGGAACTACCGCGGGAAATGGCGTTTATTGTCAGCCGAATATACCTACCGAGGAGTGCTTTACGACGCCGCACAAGGACCGGGTGCATGGGACGGTGCGGGCTTCGAAGCCGCTTTCGCATCAAGGCACGCTGATCGAAGATATCGCGGTGCGCTTCGAGGGCGGCAGGATCGTCGAGGCGACGGCAACCGCTGGCGAAGATGTGCTGAATCGCCTGATCAACACCGATGACGGCGCGCGGCGGCTAGGGGAGGTGGCGCTGGTACCGCACTCGTCCCCGATTGCGCAGAGCGGGATCTTGTTCTGGAATACGCTGTTCGATGAAAATGCCGCGAGCCATATTGCCTTGGGGCAGGCTTACTCGACGTGCCTGATCGGCGGCGAGAAGATGGATGCGGAGCAACTGGCTGCGCTTGGAGCGAACGCAAGTTTGATTCATGTGGACTGGATGATCGGTTCGGGAGAGATGGATGTCGATGGCATAGCCGCAGATGGAACCGCAAAGCCGCTGATGCGTAAGGGCGATTGGGTGTAAGGTAAGACGCGTTGAGTCCAGCACAGAAGAGGGCGCCTCATCCTTAGGCGCCCTCCGTGTTCTGAACCGGTCCTAAACGGATGATGGCCGGGTTATTTTGATGCGACGTTGTTCTTGGATGCGATCTGCTCAATCATCTGCAGATGCTCGGTGATGACCTGTTCCCCTTGAGAGGCAGCTTGCTTGAGGTCGGGGTTGGTGCCGTTTGCCGCCTCCTGCTTGAACTCCTGCTGGTCCATTTTGTGGTCTTTGACCATATCTTTGATGTACGCCTTATCGAAGGCATCGCCGTTAAGCGCCTGCAGCTTTGCCATGGTCGCCTGGTCCTTCTTGGATGGCGAATCGGGAATCTTTACGTTCATCTGCTGAGCTATGGGCTTCAACTGATCGCCCAGCTTGGTGTGATCGTCGACCATCTTTTGCGCGAACTGCTTTACGTCGTCGTTACTGCTCTTTTGCAGAGCGAGTTGTCCAAGTTGGACCTCCGCCATGCCGCCCTGGAGGGCCTTGCGAGCGAACATCTTGTCCATCATTTGACCATTGCCCATCTGGCCATTGCCGCTCTGGCTTTGGGTGGCCATCGGGTCACCGCTGTTCGGGGTTCCAGGAGTTGGTTGCGCGCTCGGCACGGCTGGATTCTGGGCGCCGGGATTTTGTTGGGCGATAGCGGGAGCGACGCTGAGAAGCACAACGCCTGCGAGGGCGATGAAACTACCGCGTACTTGCCCGGTAAACATCTTACAATTCGAATTCATAGCAAAGCTCCTGATGGGTAAGCACATCCCCGAGGAGAAGCATGGGATGGTGCCGCGATTCAACGCACGGATCGCATACCAGTAGGGTGCGCCGGATAGGGTGCGCGTTGCCTGTGTCGCGGCTTTGCTTTGCAGGCAGAGGCTTGACGCACGATGTTGTTGAGCGCGTGAAAGAAGCAGCCAGCCGAGGCGAGCCTTCGAAGCTGGTCAGATCCGGCAGAGGGGCAGCTAGTGTGACACCTCCACAAAGGGTTAGCGACGAGCAACTCGGTCTCGGCCCAATCATCCCCAACGCCGATTAGCGTACTTTATTGTCCGTTTTCTGAAGGGACCCCTACCTGCACTCACTGGAATTGTTTCGGGAGATCCACGAAGGCCTGAACGTCATCGAAAACTAGAACAACGTCAACGACTTCATCTTCTTCGGCAAGGGCTGCGAGTCGGAATGCAACTCGCATGAACTTTTTTGTTGAGTTGCGGCCAGGCAGTAAATCGTTTTGGGGAAGAAGAGCCTGCCGACCGGCTCTCTTACATTTCAAAGACCTATATGGGGTAGACCCAACATTGCTGTCAGGCAGGAATCTCATCGAGCTAGATGTGGGGTGACCTTGAATTAGATAAATTGCAGACGTAATATGAAACGATCAACACGGAGCGCACGATTCATAGCTTGAGATTAACACAATAAGTAGGCCGGTTCATTGGCGTGAAGTTGTGGTGAGACCGAAACTGGCTTAATCGTATTGGGGGCGGAGTAACGTTTTGGGATTCGTCACTTCGCCCCTGATGCTCTCAACACTGCTCTTCGGTGTCAATCATTTGACAACAAGGGTGAGAATAGCGATTTGGTTTGTGGTCCCGCTGGTTCCCTGCACAATGACCGTGTAGACGCCTGCGCGGGTGATGGTTTTGCCGCCGCCGTTTGAGCTGCTGCCACCTCCACAACCGATGGTGCCGGTGAGGAGGAAGAGCAGGAGGATGAAACCCCACACAGCGCTTCGGAGGCGCTGCATACGGTAGAGCGGGGCGACCATACAGATGACGAGCAGGAGGAGCATCCATCTGGCTCGACCAGCTTCGAGTGATAAAGGAATGGCGAAACCAGCGGCGGCGGCGGTTTTGGAGGTGGTGGTAATCATGACCGCCAGCTTGGACTGTGTCTGACCGTCGAGGGTTATAGGTTGAGGTAGGGAGCAAGCGGTGCCTGCGGGCAGTCCCGCGCAGGTGAGGGTGACGACGCTTTTGAAGCCGCCGATAGGCGTGAGCGCTAAGTTATAGGAGGCGGTGGTCCCTGCTGCCACGGTTGCGTAGGAGGGCAGGGCGGTGAGCAGAAAGCCATTGGAGCCGCAACCGAAGACCACTCTGGCCAGATATGTGAGCTTGCCTGCGGTAGTCGCATCGATGCCACTGCCGCCCAGTTGCTGCTGGTAGGTACCGAGCGCTGCCTGTGCCGCATCGGGCTGGCCCTGCTGATAGTTCTGCAGGGCTGTGTTGAGCAGTGCCAGCAGCGTGGTACGGAGCTGGGCATCGGTGATTTTGGCGCTCTGGGTGGCGGCGATCAGGTTCTGAATGTACTCCTGCGGCTGCATGGTGACATTGGTTACAGCGCTGGCGGTGACATCGGGCGTTCCCGACGTCCAGGCAACGACGTGCAGAGTGTGCGTGCCGCAGGAAGCAGGAATGAACTTGGCTTGCTGGTAGAAGCCCGCTCCGGCGGTTGTTGCCGCGAACTCCTTAATATCCAGCAGGGTCCCGGTCTGTGCCGGGTCACCGTCGTAGAAGGCGACGCTGACGTTACCCGGTGCACCGTCGGCCTTCACGATGGCGGTCACCTGAGTGCGTTGCTCCAGTCCTAGCTGACTGGGCACTGTGAGCGAGACACTCTTCAATGCACCGGGAGAAGGTAGCGTCGCTCCTGGTGCCGAGGTATCTGGAACGATGGAAAACAGTTGATTGGCAGGATAGATGCCGACGTTGTTGCTGTAGTCTTCCACGGGAACATCGGTAATCTGCTTTATGGTGAGCGTTGCCGGATTCGCTTTAAGTCCGTGCCCTGCAATCTCGGCGCCGAGTTGACCATTTGGACCGTCAGGTCCTTCCATCCAGGCGACGACCCAGAAGACCATGTGGTTGCCTGCAGTAAATCTCGAGGTGTCGAAGTCCACGGAGGCGAGCCTCCAGTTGGGTGGGTCCCCGGGGAGACCGGATTCAAAGGCGGGAATGATGTCGATCACCTTTTCGCCGATCAGAAAGCCACTGCCACAGAACGTCCCCAAGGCACACGTGGCGCCATTGTCAGTACAGCTTGCCTCGCCGACGGTCTGACAGACCAACTGTCCGTAGATGCGTGCGTGTACGGGTTTGGTGGTATTCACGAGGCTGAAGTTGTACACACGGGCGGTAAGAGTGAGCTTATCGCCCGATGTGGCAGCAAATATGTTGGGGCCGCCGGTGTCGCCTTGTTTTGTGATGAAGAAACCCCTCATACGGTAGAACGGGTCAGTGACCGCTAAGGGAGACTGCGGCTTTTGGAAGGTGACCATCTGTTTGGTGTCGCTCCACAACCAGCGTCCCGGATGATTGAGTGCGATATCCGGCAGGAGTTGATTTCTATATCCCCGCTGCCACCATTGAAATGTTGGGGAACACTGTGTCCCCAGATCTCCTTGACCGATGGGGTCGGCGAGATAGGAGGCAAACATAGTCCCCGTGGTAGGGACGTCCACCGGTTTTCCGTTCGTGCCCGGCGTATTCAGTTCCACACACTGGTCCTTTACCGGGTCCTGGCCCGATTTGCAAGCCGGTTCGGCGGCGGGATGCTTGGTGTCTACCGAACCAAAGATGTATTGACCATAGCCGTAGGTACAGCATCCAAAAATGGTACTGAAGTCGGGTATTGAGACTCCAAAGCCTTTGGAGGTACTGAGGGAGGTTTTCGTCTGATTGAGAGTACTGAGAGAGGTGCTTGCGCCAATGTCAAATTTGACTTTGGCACCTACTCCAAAAGACCCTTCAATACCTGCCTCGGCGGAGTAGCTGACGGAGTAGTCATCTGAGATTGTGTTTGTGGAGCCGGAGCTTTTACTTTCGTTCGCGATGTTGGTCCACTGTGTCATTTTGCCCTCGGTGGAGGACCCGAGCGCCTGGCATTGGGCGGGGGGAGAGACGGTGATTGGCTGGGCGGTATCGTTGAACCCTGCCTTGAGCTGGGCCAAGGACCAGGGATACGAAAAAACGTTGCCAGGCTCATGGACCGGCTGGTACCAGTCCTGTGGTTCGCTGTCGATATCCAAGCTCTTGACATTGGATGGAACCGAGAACTGTACGTACAGAGGTTTTTTTGTATTGTCGGCGCCACAACCGCTAGTTTCATCCAGACCGCAAAACACGCCTAGCACAGGGTAGTAATATACATTGACATCTCTTGTGGTGGCAAAGAGGTGATCGGAGAAGCCAGTGAGGAGCGTTAAATTGTTGTCTGTTTCAAAGGACTGACTGTATTTTTTCGAAACTGAATTGTCATGAGCATACTTTGTCGTATTTTTCTGGTTGATGGTGGCCGTCATGATTCCATCGCTTGCCGAGAGGTTTGTCCCTACGGTGATGGCGGTAGAGAGTCCCCAGCTCGTGGTGCTCTTGGTGCTGCTGACGGTTTTGGAATCGGTGTCAAAGGTGAACTTGGTGGAGAAACCCGGAGTGACCGTGTTGGGCGTTGTGGGAGCGACTGACACGTTGACAACGCAGGGAACGTTAATGCTGACACAGCAGGCGGTGTCACCCGGTTTGCAGCAGCCGCTATTGTCACCGGAGGTGCATACCGGCTGCAAGAAACTTGCATCATTCGGTTCAATCCAATCCACATGCATCGGCGGTGCTTCCAGCACAAAGTCGGGCTGGGTCATCTGGGGAATGCGGACGATGAACGGCAACCCCAACCTGAGGGAGCGGCCCTGGAAGTCGCCCGGGGAGTACAGGTCCGTACCAACCGGCTCTGCGGAGGAATCGCCCTCTGACATTGCCAGGGATGTTGGCAGTCCATCTGTGTAGTCCGTCCTTTGCTTCAACCAGTTGGCCGGATCGTGCGTCACGGGAATTGGCGGAGGGGGTACATTGACATCGAAGATATGGATGTGGGGCTGAAGAGAATCCTGCTTGCCGTAGCGGGTGTACTCATAGGTCTCAAGCTGCTGTAACGGGCTGTACTCCCTGTTTCCGCTGTTATCCGGTACATCGTTCAGATGGTCGAAGTTGCCGACCCAGATATTTTGCAGATAAGTTTTGATGTCGCCGTCGTACTTCCGTTCTGTCTCCGACTGCAGATCAAACTCGCCGAGCGGGTTTTTATCGTCATCCATAAAAGAGCCGATCTCGATATAACTCGACCCATTGTCGGTCCGTATGCCCAGCACCAACTGCTGAAAGATCTGCTGGGGGAAGTAGACCAGCGATGCTGCCAAGGCAATGGCCCCGCTGGCCCCGTTATAGTCGGGGAAGCGATAGAACTGGTCGTTATACATCGCATTGCGCGCGATCGTTCCGGAAAAGCCGCCCACTCCGGTGGGTGTAGGCGTGATTCTGATGGGGATGATGCTGTAGCCTTTGGCGGAGTCCTCCATCTGGCCAAACACCACCAGGTCTGCATTGACCCGGCCAGTGGTTGCGTCTGGCAGGTTACGGAAACGCCCTGCCGCGAGTGCGACCTGGTCCTGCACCATGGCTTTAGGAAGTTTGATCGTGAGATCGTTTTCTTGCCTGATCGCGAGCGTCATGGGATCCACTTCATAGAAGACGACTGTCTGACGATCGGCCAGCAGGGCAGCAATCTCATCTCTGCCGTCGTTGTTGAAGTCTCCGACGACGATGGTGGTGGGAATCGGTGCAGCGGCGTTATCACCGGTTATTTCCTGGCCTTCCGCTAAAGTGTCCGCAATTTCTTTTGCATCGGGGTTATCGCCGGTTGCCGCGCTGAATACCTTCATTCCCCAACGATTGCTGAAAAAGTTCTGGGTAGAGTAGAAGACCAGCGGATCCGCAAGGCCGTCCCCGTTGAAGTCTCCCATCACGACCCGGGATTGAACGAGCCCCCTGGGTTCGTTCGTTGTATTGAGCTGCACCTTGTTGGTAAAGTTGGTGCGAGGATCGAAGACGGTCAACTGCCATTTCCCGCTCGAGGGACCGTCGTTTGCATTCAGCACCGCGACGACATCGCTTTTGATGTTGTACATGCGGCCGGCCGCCTGCGCGACCGGAATGCTTTTTTTGACGTCGATGCCGCCGGTTACAGGGTCATACTGATTGATCGGCGGGGTCGGCGGAGTTTTGGAGAGACCTGAGTCCGTGGTATTGAACTGGATGAACGAGGTACTGATGGTATTTCCGGTCTGCTTGACCTGCAGCACCGATACGTCATCGTTTTCCAGAAGGAGCCTGGTCCCGCCCAAGACGTCTTTTACTCCTTCGAGAGGATTTGGGTCGGTGTGGCGCACCAACGTCTGGGCGTGGGCGTACGCCGCTGGATAGGCGAGGAGTGCGGCGAAGACGAGGCCGAGCATGGTGCGTGGCCGCCAGCTTTTGTGGTGGCCCTGTCTGGTTTGGAGTTGGGTACGGAGTGTTTGCGGCAGGCAAATTGCTACAAGTACGCTCGTGATGGCCCCTCATACAATCTAGCGCGGAACGGATATGACATTGCACGCCAGAGTAGAGTGACATTGATGATTTTGAGTTTTCCACAGGGCAGTAACCGCCTGAGATGCTGTAGAGAAATTCCCGTACCTGCGATACTGAGGCCGTGAACAAAGTTGTTTTCCGGAGGAGAAATAACCACATAGTCAGCCTGGCTTTGCCGTCTACCCCTTCGGGGAATACCTCTCAGTGGGGAGATGGGTTGTCAGCCACTCGGCGGCCTTTTGCAGATCGCGCGGCCGCGCCTGGATGTGCAGATCGGCGGTGGGCTCAAAGAGGGTGAGGCGAGTTTCGCGCATGGGCCGGTCGATCTGAATGACCTGCATGCCCGCGTTCTCAGCGCCGCGCAACATGGGAGGATGCACGGAGAAGAAGACAATCTGCTCCGGAGAGACCTGAAGCTCAGTAGCAGCGCCGATGAAGCCGTCCGGTGAGGGTGGGTAGGATTGGTAGGGTTCGGCACTGATGAGCCGGTCGAAGTCGAGGTCGGCCTCTCTGGTTTGCATCTGTAAAGAATCGAGCGGGCTGAGGCTGTAGAGGGCGACGGGGCGTATCTGCCGCAGCATGGCGATGCCGTCCTGTGCGTCGCTCCAGGGCTTCATATTGGCGGAGAAGCGGCCGAGGTCTTCCAGTGCCAGCTTTGGGATCTCGTCGAAGTTGACACCGACCTGCGTGAGTGTTGCGCGGAATGCGTCAATGAGTATGACCGCCTGCGGACGCCATGGCGCCTGGCCGGCCACGATCTGGTCCAGAAAGACGCGTTGGGCGACCCCCCACGCGTCCATGACGTAGTCCCAATCGGCGTTGATGCGGCAGCGCTTTCCGAACCTCTCAAGCTCAGGAATGACAGTGGTGCGAATGTTTGTCGTTGTTCCGATCCAATCGACCAGAATCCATTTCGCGGGGCGCATTTTACATCCTCTCGGTCGACAATCAGGTGATCAGATCAGCATGAAGTGGGAGCTGTTGATGAGAGGCATTACCAGGACGATCTCACTAAAGTCAGTCGTTCGAGGAAGCTTTTTCGATTACTGCAGTGATTAACGGGACAAGATCGATTCTACAAACGGTAAATGAAAGAAAGAATAAGAGGACTTATGCTCTGGTGGCGTGGCCTAGTTTGATATGGGTAAGAGTACCAGAATCGCCAGACATGACTATGGAGTCCTCGAACTGTTTTCCTCACGAACTGCCAGATCACATCATTTGCATGTCAATTAGCAGGATGATGAGAAATCCAATGAAAAACGTCGCCGTTGCTAGAGAGGTTTCAGGCTCTTTGTGAGCTTCTCGGAGCAGACCCTCTGTGACCAAATACAACAGAGCGGCGGCTGCCCCTGCGAGCGTTGCGTTGAACACAGCTTCTGGAAGCCGGTGTAGCGCTGCAGCTCCTGCAACCGCGCCAACCATAACCAGCGAGAAGAGAGCCGAGGTGATGCCCAATGCCGTCAGCTTGGAGATTTCCCTGTTCAACTCCCCTACTAAGGCGAGCGCCAAAGAAATAAGCTCGAATGTGAGAGCTATGGTTATGAGCAGTCCCTGCTTGTCGCCTGCGGCGAAGCTGATCCCGATGACGAGACCATCGACGAACAGATCGACACCGATAGCCGAGATGTAACTTGTCGAGAGACCTAGCCTGGCGGCGTTGCCAGCCTTCACTGCCTTGTCCTCGCCACTCCAGTATCGAATGGCAAGAAGTAGGGCTACACCGACGCTGAAGCCGACAGCGGTTGAAACGGGCTCATGTTTGCGCAACAGAGCAGGAATAATTTCCAGCCCAACGGCGGCAAAGACAACGCCGGCAGCTAGATGTTGGGCGATGCTGCGGGCGCGCCCTCCGAAAGTCCACAGCGTGGCAACGACGGCAGCGAGAATCGCTCCGCCTGCCGGTATAAGCGAATACAGGATGACATTCATGCATGTTGCTCTTTGTCGTTGTGCAGTCTTCCCGTCGTTGAGCTGGAATGCTGTACCCCGGCGCAAATTGTAACGCATCGCGTGAAGGAGCACATACGGTTCCAATTGAGCTAAGTTGAATGAAATCCGCGTGTTTAATAATGATGAGATTTGCTAAACATTGAATATGGCAAATCTGGACCTCGATACAGTATGAACATTTACTATTAAAGATCTGGGGGCTATGGGCAATTTGCGATGCGTCTCGGACGCACTTCCTCGGGCGATAAGCCTGCAGATGAAGAGGCTTTGTTTGGGAATACATTTCATTCAAGAACTGACCAGGCTAATGACACCGAGCTTAGGGAGCTACCTGGTCTGAAGAGGCAATTTCGATCGAGTCTTGAGCAATTTCATCCGACTAAGTCTTGAGCAATATTTCCAGGGCTTGAGCAATATTCCAGCGCAATCATACAGCGATCGACAGCCTGAGCACGAGCCTCTAACATTGCTATCGAGGTTGCATGGCGGCTAAGGTCGGACAGTTCAAGGCGACGCGCTTCAGTTCTGAGAGAGTCGCTATCGACGGCCCATTTTGCCACGAACTTGCGAAACTGATCTTCATTGTCCATTGCTGAATTGCATCATGTTGCTGCTCATTAGAATGACAGGGGCGCGAGCCCAATAAAGATGTCAGTATAACCCCGTAGCCGTCATCTCCACCGCTTCTTCCGACGGCCCAGGCCTTCCGACAACTCACTGCGCTCGAGGATGATCTGCTTGCGGTCATAGGTGTTGTCTTTCACAATCTGTCGTATTCTTTTCAAGCTAAATGTCGTATATCTAGCTTGAGGAGTCATGAGTGATTTTCTTCTAGTCGCGCCTGACGTTCCGGGGGTGCCGCGGGCGCTGGCGAGTTGACCCAAGCACAGGTACTGCTGAAGCAGATGGTGCTCGATTCGGTGACGTCGGCGAACACGCGTGGGAGCTACGCCCTGACGCTGGATGAGCTGTTCGCTTTCTCTGCTGGTCGGCCACTGACCCGTGCGTTGCTACAGGAGTGGAAAGCCTCGATGGATGCGCTGGCGCCATCGACTATCAACGTAAAGCTTTCAGCCGTACGGAGACTCGTCGGAGAGGCCCGGCGCAATGGGTTGATCTCGGCAGAGGACGCAGTTAATCTTTCCGACATCCCGAATGTGCGGCAGCGCGGCAACCGGCTGGGGAACTGGCTTGCGCCAGAGCAGGCGAAAGAGCTGCTACAGGTCCCGGATCGCTCGACACTCAAGGGGAAGCGCGATTATGCGATTCTGGCGTTACTTGTAGGCTGTGCTCTTCGCCGTCGTGAGCTTGCCGCGCTTGAGATCTCAGACATTCAAGAACGTGAGAGACGCTGGGTTATTGCGGACCTCTGCGGCAAGGGCAATCGGATCCGCACCGTTGCCGTTCCGCTCTGGGTCAAGCACGGGATCAGTGCTTGGCTTGATTCCGCTGAGTTGCTGGAAGGGAAGCTCTTTCGGTCGGTGTCAAAAAGCGGTAAGGTCGCACGCAGCAGCTTGAGCGATTGGGCAGTCTGTGGGTGCGTTTTTGCCGCTGGTGCTGCCGTACTTCGAGATTATTCTTGATCTATGCTGCTATAGGTTGAGCTTCATACGCAAGAGCAGATCACGAAAGCGGGCGTCAGGCCTGCAGCCGTCAAAGAGAGGATCTGTCCCGAGAATATCCATTCCTTTGTCTCTAATCTGGAAACCTCGGTCCAGCCACTGCATTGCTCGATCCACATCCCCCAACGCACAGTGCACCAGAGCAATGTCGACGGAGGAGATGTAGCGATGCGGCGATTCGTCTTCGAGGCTTTCCACCATAGCCCGCGCCCTCACTCGATCTGCCGCGAGCGCAAGGGCATGGGCTTCTAACGCCTCGATATTGGGACTGTTGCCGAACGTCTGTGCGGCACGCTGAAACTCCGCATCCGCTTCTTTGAAATGACCTTTTTCCTCGTAGATCTTGCCGAGCACGAGATGAGCTTCGGCGAAGTTGGGATCCAGTTCAAGTGCCTTGAGCACCATCGCTTGCGCTTCGTTCGGCTTGCGCGCGCAGTACAACACTTCGGCCGTATCCGTCTGGATGATCACAGAAAGGGGATCGAGAGCCAGAGCGCGCTGCATCTCGATTTCGGCCTCGGGAAATCGCCCCATTCGCGAAAGATGCAGCCCATACCAGTGATGCGCCGTCGCGTTATTAGGGCTCAGGCGGATGGCCTGGCGAAACTCCGCCTCAGCGCCCTCCCAGTCCCAGTCTTGGTCTACCTTCACAGCCGCAAGAACAGTATGCGCATCGCCCAGGCTGCTGTTCAGTTCCAATGCCTTTTCGGCTGCGCTGCGCGCCTGAGTGAGAGATGTCGACGGATCGGCTCCCCCGTAACTGCCTAAAAGGACATACGCTCCTCCCATGGCTGCATATGCCTCGGCATACCGAGGATCCACTTCGATGGCCTGGTGGAAGTATTCGATGGACTTTTCGAGGCTGCCGAGCGTTCGCTTGTTCCAGAAATAAAGTCCGTGGAGATAGAGTTCCCGGGCCTGCGGCGAAACCGCCCGTTCGTGAATTCTCGGCGCTTCGCTACCGAGCCGCTGGGCCACCTGCTGCGCAATCTCAGCGGCCACCTGGTCCTGAATTTGCAGAGGATCCTTATCGGTTTGTCGAAAGGACTGTGCCCAAAGATGCTGGTCGCGGCGCGCATTCACCAACTGCGCCGTAATCCGGACGCTTGCACCGTCGCGCACGATGGAGCCCTCGACCACTGCGTCCACTTTCAAAGCAGTCGCAATGTCGGTGAGAGGCCGTCTTACGTTCTTGTATTGCATGGTGGAGGTACGCGAGATGACCCGCAGCGAAGATTCTTGCGCCAGCAGGGTGGTCACCTCATCCGTCATTCCGTCCACCAGGTATTCCTGGTCGCTGTGCGGCGACAGGTCGACGAAGGGCAGCACCGCGACCGATCGGTAAACTGGCATGGATACCCTGGCGCTCAGATCGCGCCGTCCCCACATTAGCAGGCCGAGCCCCGCCCCGAGCAGAACGACGAGTGCCCCCACGAGACCGGTGCGCCCTGCCGAGGCTGGTGATTGCTCTTGAGCGCCTGACGCCACCGCCGGAGGCATCACGATCTCACGTTCAACCGGCCCCTCGGCCGAACCGTGCGGCAACAGAATCCCCGATCCTTGCCGGGTCAATAAAGCAGCACCTGCGGTCGAAGCAGGCGCTGCGAATTCATCCTCAGCCGGGCCCCTCTCCGGCGGCCGTCTTCCTGTCGCCGGAGTCAGCACGTTGACCTCTGCGATGAAGCGATACCCTTTCCCAATTACCGTCTGAACGAAAGCAGGCTCTTTGGGATGGTCCTGGAGCACCGTCCTCAACTTGTTGATTGCTGTGTTGATGCTGTGTTCGGTCTCCAGAAAGACGTCCTGCCCCCAAAGCCGCTGGACGATCGCCTCCCGGCTGACCAGCTCTCCACGCCTCTCGATCAGCAGCAGCAGCAGCTCCATGGGAATGCGCTCGAGCTTTACCGGCATTCCTGCCCGCATCAGCTCGTAGCTTGAAATCCTTAGCTCGAATGTTCCGAACTGAAGCCGTGACTGTTCCACAGTGAAGTCCTTTAACTGGCGCGGACACGGTATTCAAGCATCGGTCGTGCTCAACTCCGTGCGCTACAAGCTAGCTGAACGTCTGGCCCGGACGGTTGAGGGAAAAGGTCGCCCTTCTGCATTAAACGCTGCGCGAAACATGCTGATTATAGACATT
This sequence comes from Edaphobacter sp., assembly GCA_965277335.1. Lineage (GTDB taxonomy): Bacteria > Acidobacteriota > Terriglobia > Terriglobales > Acidobacteriaceae > Edaphobacter. Next base: position 59,762 of record CBDICJ010000006.1, read on the forward strand.
GGTGGATATTCGTAGGGATTTTTCATTCTTAAGACCATCTTTAGATCGGGTTAGAGGCCCTGTATGGACACAAATCGGCGCTGCAAGCCATAGTGTGTCTGCGATGGATGAGCCGTCAGCGGTTCCGAATCCCCCGCAGAGAACATCGGGAGACAACTGTGAAACCTGTGTGTCGCACTCTGGCTGCCCTCATTCTGCTGAGTTTGCCAACGATCTTTCATGCGCAGTCGTCGAATACCGGAGCCCAGGCGTCTCAGGCCCCAGCCGCCGGGCAGCAAACCGCTGCGGGACAGAAGCATCCCAATATCCTCTTCATCATCATGGACGATGTGGGAATCGACCAGATGCAGATCTTCGGCTATGGCGGTCTCACCCCTCCGCTAACACCGAATATCAACGCAATCGCACGGGCGGGAGTCCGGTTCAGAAACGTGTGGTCCATGCCGGAGTGCTCGCCCAGCCGCGCCATCTTCTTCGAGGGCCGGTACCCCCTGCGTACAAACGTCTACAGCGCAATCTTGAGCGACGATTTGGCCAACTCCCAGGTGTCCCCCTACGAGGTGACTACTCCCAAGCTGCTGAAGAAGGCCGGATATCGAAACGCAATGTTCGGCAAGTTCCACCTCGCCGGCCCCGACAACAATCCCTTCGAGCGCGGAACGCCACACTCCCTCGGCTGGGATTACTTCGACGGCTTTCTAGAGGGAGCGCCCTATCCGATCGACACTTCGATTGGAGGCCAGTTCCCCAATACGAACTCGTATACGAGCCCGTACACCTGCGGCTTCATCCCGAACAAGAAACGTTCCGCGGACGGCGCCGACTTCGGAGCGTGTCATCATGCAGATGCCACCTGCGATGACATAGCCAAGGATGCTGCCCATCCTACGCCTGGGTTCTCCTGCGTGCAGGAGGGCGGCATCTTCGTTCCCAGCGAGACATGCAAGGCATCAGCCGGTAAGACGCTCGACTTCACTTACACGAATGCTTATTACGTGTGGAAGAGGGTCATCAATGAGTCGGACGGTACGGTGCTCCCGGCTGATGCGACCGCGCCTCCGTCGCGGGGCTATGTGTCTGAAGCGACGGTCAGCTCCGCGGTGGACTGGATCAACCAGCAGAACAGCTCGCGGCAGCCTTTCATGGCGACGGTCTCCTTCGCCAACGATCACACGCCGTACCAGCAGCCTCCCAGGTCTCTCCTGCCGGTCGCGACGCCCGACACGAGCGGATTCTCCTGCACCGGAAATACGGTCGCCAACGAGGTCGCTACCCGTGTCATCAGCAACCAGATGATCGAGGCTATGGACACCGAGGTCGGCCACCTTTTGGTGCGCAGCGGGTTGGCGTCTACCAACAGCGATGGCAGCTTGCATTATGACCCTGAAAAAACGAATACGATGATCGTCCTGATCGGAGATAACGGCACCTTTGCTCCCGGAGTTAAAGTGCCCTTCGACCTCAATCGCGCGAAGGGCTATGTCTACCAGACAGGAGTGTCGGTGCCCCTGATCGTCTCAGGGCCGCTGGTTCAGACTCCCGACCGCGAGGTCAAGAATATGGTGAACGTCGCCGATCTGTTTCAGCTATTCGGCGAAATAGCCGGCATCGACGTGCACAAGGCTGTTCCCAGGTCACACATTCTGGATTCGCAAGCGCTTCTACCCTACCTCACGGAGCCGGGTCGTCCCAGCATCCGGCAGACGAACTTCACGCAGACGGGGAATAACATCCATCCTCAGGCGCCTTCGCCCTGTGTCATTCCTCTCACCTCGCCTGCTACCTGCGTGCAGCTATTCAACACCCGGCAGCTTTGCGCCTTCGAGGGAGGAGACTGGTACGGTCCAGATTCGCCTACGGGCGGAGTTTCTTACGACTCCTGCTGCGCCGTGCAGCGTTCGGGCAAGTACATTACACCGACAAATCCGGACGGAATGCTTTCGCTGCTTCCCGTGGATCAGACGGCGACTCGCAACGACGATTACAAGCTGGTGAGAAAGACGGTGACGCAGTGCGGGGCCACCGCCAAAGACCCGGACGTCAACGTCGTCCAGAACGAGTTTTACAGCATTAACGAGAATGCTCCAATTCCGAAGATCGATAAGGATGGAGACAGCCTCTGCGGCGAGGGATGTCCGGCGGGTCTGACCGGCGAGCCTCTCGCCACCTACAACTTACTGACGGCGTCTATGAACGCTACTCTCTCTTCTGAACCTGCGTGCCCGGGCGATGGCAACGAAGACAAACGGGTGAACTTCAAGGACCTTGTGGATTGGTACTACTTCGCCACTTACAACGGTGGGAAATCCAGTTGGTACGACTTCAACCACGACGGATTGACCAACGAAGAGGATGCGAATGTCATCGTCAACAACTTCGGTAAGAACTGCCTGAAGAAGAAGTAGCCGCCTGCGCGGTGTGAGATTCGAGGCTGCCGGCTGATCTCCAGCTCCGAGTCTCTCCCCTCCTTCCTCCTACCGAACTGTCAGGCAAGAACACGAACCAGAGAGAATGGTTTCAGCCTTGAATGCATATCCAACCCGGCCTTTCCCGTTGTCCCCGTCTGTAGTTCCGCTCATGCTGCTGGCGCTCATGCCGTCTCTGTCCGCGGCACGGTCCACCCCTGCCTCTGTTAGCGTGAACGGCGCAAGCGATGGAGCTCAAGTCACATCGTGTGAGCGTGGAGTCGGCAACGCGAAGCGGATTGCTCTTTCGACTACGACGCCGTCCACGGGGCAGAAGCCTTCGCGCACCGTTCCTCCCGGTTCTCCTGGCCGGGCACATGCAGGCATGGTCTGGATTCCCGCCGGCCAGTTCTGGATGGGCAGTGATGAACCCACTTTCCCGGACGCCAGGCCCTGGCATCGTGTTCAGCTCGATGGCTATTGGATCGACGAGACGCTTGTCACCAACGCACAATTTGCCCGTTTCGTATCGGCCACGCACTATGTCACCGTTGCGGAACGCAAGCCGCGCGCAGAGGATTTTCCCGGCGCTCCGCCGGAGAACCTTGTCGCGGGCTCGATCGTGTTCACTCCACCCGGGCACTCCGTTCCTATGGACAACGGAATGCAATGGTGGAGCTACGTTAAGGGCGCTGACTGGCGTCACCCGCAAGGGCCGGCCAGCAGCATCAATGGCCTCGAGCGTCATCCGGTCGTGCATGTCGCATACGAAGATGCGGAGGCCTACGCGAAGTGGGCCGGCAAGCGGCTGCCCACCGAGGCAGAGTTCGAGTATGCGGAGCGGGGTGGCCTCGATCGCAAGCCCTATGCTTGGGGCAGTAAATTCACACCCGGCGGCAAGTACATGGCCAATACGTTCCAAGGCCATTTTCCGGATAAAAACACCGCAGCAGACGGGCATGCCGGCACCTCTCCGGTCGGCTCCTATAAACCAAACGGCTACGGCCTGTATGACATGTCGGGCAATGTGTGGGAGTGGACATCAGACTGGTATCGGCCCGACTACTACAAGACCCTGGCAAGCAGCGGACCGGTTGCGAGAAACCCCAAAGGACCGGCAGACAGCTTTGATCCATCCGAGCCCGGCGTGATGAAAAGAGTTCACCGGGGTGGCTCCTTCCTATGCACTGACCAATACTGCTCGCGCTACATGGTAGGCGGTCGGGGAAAGGGGGAACCCAGTACCGGCACCAACCACCTCGGATTTCGTCTGGTGGCAGTCCCGGAAAGTCCCGGGAACGATGCCGGGGCGCGTGGTCCTACCCCGGCTCCGCAACATGATGGGACGAAGTTACGGACCACGTCGCAGAGAGTTTCCTGGGTGCCAGCTTCATGACAGCCTCCATAGCACCTTCTCTTCGCATAGTTCCTGAATCGCGGACCCTTACAGAAATTGCTAGGTGATAGCTAGACGCTGTCTCTCAGGATTCGCCTCTTATTTGGTGGAAGGAGAAATCATCATGCAGGAACTACGGAGTCTACCTTTTTCGTTGGCAGCAGGCGCTCTTCTGGCTTCTGCAGCCTGCGCGCAGGGTCCCCTGGCGGCAAAGATCACGATCACTCCGCTGGCCGGTTATATCGGCGCCAATCCGCTTCCGAAGCCGGAGAAGATTTTAGTCTATGACTTCGCCCTGGACTCAACTGAGGTCCAGGTGGACAAAATACAGTCCCTCCGTCCCAGACATCTCATCGCCCAGGACAAGAGCCCGGGGGCGGTTGCAGCGAGCGCGAGCAGGAAGTTTTACCTCGAGCTGGTCAAGCAGCTCGAGAAGACCGGCATTCCCGTGGAGCGCGTCGAAGCAGGCACCCTGCCCTCGGCTGCTGCGATGGTCATTCAAGGATCGTTTACTACCCTAAAGGAAGGGAATAAGACAGAGCGCGATACCTTTGGAATGGGCGCCGGGGGTGCAGACTTAGAAGCCAAAGTAGACGTCCACCTCAAGACACCCACAGGCGCCATATTGCTGTCACAATTTCAGACCGACACGAAGGCAGCTAAGAATGCGGGCGCTGCATTGCCAGTGGTCGCAGGTCTTAACCCTGCAGTGGCGGTGACCAAGTCCACAGTAACCGATCGCAAGAAGACTCTGAACTCCTATGCCACGAAGACCGCGGACGCTACCGCAAAGGAGATCTTCAAATCGATGGTGGCCCAGGGGTGGGTGAAGACCGACGATAAAGGCCGGATAGACGAGTAGCCGCGGCCTGGTGACGGCCAAGACGCCCGGAAGGAAGATCACAGGCTCTGGACAGATTTTTTTCATTCATTTTTAAGGGAGCAGGACTTATGACAAGAACTTTACGCATTCTTACACTCTCGGTTGTTCTGGCGGCGCAGCTTCCGTTGGCTTTTGCCGCCGCGCAGGAAACAGCCTCCAGCCCCGCGAAAGACAAGTTCCAGGAGGACATCAAAGCGTCCGTCCTGAATGGCAGCATGACCATTCCACAAGTTAAGGAACTGAAGGCGAATGCAGAGATCCTGAAAGCCTACAAGGCGGAGCAAAAACCCGGCGCGCCGGTCGACCTGCTGACGCCTTGGAGGGCGGTTTCGAAGATGAAAGCCGTAATGGCTACTGTCAAGCAGCCGGACCGTGGCATGCTGGAACAGGACGTGCAGGCGATGATGGCTGCCAAGGAGACCGAAACGCCCTCTACGGAAACGCCAACTCCGGGCGCGCAGCTAGGCAAGAACGTCTTCACCGCCGTGATGCGCGGTAAGCCGACGGAGGCTCAGGTAAAGCAGTTGCAGGACAGCTTGAATGGACTGCAAAGCATAAAGACGAGTGGAGAGGGCAGGCTGCAACAGCTTATGACTCTGAAGAGATCAAAATCCGACATCGAGCAAACGATGGACGCGGGTGACTTTCGTCCTCAGGACCGGCAGGCCGTATTGAATGACCTGAACAGCCTGGGACAACAGGGCAGAGGCGGCGGCCTGCGAAGGAGCCGCTCCTAGTTCTCGACGGAACAGAATTCCTTCAACGTGCTGTATCAACCCCGGCTGCCTACTGCTGAGTTCGCCCTGAATATGAGGATAAAAATGCTCTACTCGCGCTTGTTCATCGCCGTTGCATCTTTGTTCACCGTTCTGCTACCCTCGCCGGCTCGCGCTCAAGCATTAGCCACCGACCCTGCGGCTATCAAAGCGCTCGCCGCCTACGCCTATGTGTGGGGGCTCGGTCCGGAGTACATCGAGCGCTTTTCGAAATACAACACCATCGTCGGTTCTCCCTTCAACTCGCTGAAGTACGGGGCTGTTCCCGCAGCCTGGAATAACGAAGCCACCAATGCGGGTGACGCGTCCGTTCTTTATGTCAGCGGGTTTCTAAACTTCGAGGAGAGCCCTGAACTGGTCTTTACGGTCCCGCCCTCTAAGAGCCCGTATTACATCGTCGCCTATTACGACGCCTACGCCAACAGCATCGGAAGCATCGGGACGCGAACCACTCCCTCCGATACCATGACGTCCTATCTTCTTGTCGGACCTAAGTCTCGATATGCCAAACAGAAGACCGCGACCATTCATGGTCACGAGTACCCCGTGATGGCATCCGACACCGATAAGAACTGGTTTCTGATTCGCGTGCTGACCAATACGTTGATCGACGCTTCGGACCCGACCTCGGTGCCGAACGTCAACAACGAAGTCGTGCGCAAATTTGCGTTGAATACCCTTCAGGAGTTCGAAGCGAACGGCGACCGTCCGGCTTATCCGGCAAGCTTCGTCCTTCCGCCGCCCACGCCCGAGCAGGTGAGCGAAGCTGCGCCTTACCAGAACGCGCCAACCAGCGCTGTCGACTTCTTCGGTCAACTTGGTACTGCAGTGGCGAACAGCCCCATACCCGGCCGCGACACCGGCTTGTCCGGTACGAGTCTGAGCGATCTTCCTGCCTGGATCGTTCCGCAGTACGGAGCTCGGGCGGTCTACCGCGTCCCCTCCTACGGTCAGGTGGGTGTCCTCCGTTCCTTTGCGCCGCTTGGTCTCACCGGGAAGGGATTCCAGGTTCCGGCCGACTGGGGAAGTGCGCAGCTGCAGGCGCTCCAGGACGGCTACGAACTGGGCCAGAAGCTCATAAGTGAATTCATCGCCAGCGCCACCTCGCAGCCCAGCACCAACTACTGGGGATTCCTGAACGACCCGGTTGGCACATATCCGAGCAATATTCTGGGATATGTTTACCGCTCGGTGATCGTCGTGGAGGGCGGTGTCGCCAATGTCGGGCTCGACGCGATCTATCCGACCTTGATTGGGAATCCTTCGCCGTTCGATGGAAACCACAGCTACAAGCTGACGTTTCTGCCGCCCGCATCCTCAAACCAGACACTTCCTGCCGTGGGGATCTACCCGCCGATGGTCGACGACAGCAGAGGTAACCCGAAAGGCTTCTGGTCGATCCACGTCTACGCAAGCGACCCAACACAAGGCGCCGCCCCGTTCATCGCGCAGACCAGTGTGCTGAACACCAGCTACTCGACTGCGGATACGGCCGTGCTTTCCGTGGATGCCGCGGCGAAGTCGATCACGGTGCGCGCTCCGAACTGGGGAACGCTGGTAGCGAGCACACCCATCTTGTTCGAGGGGGATACAAGCGCCTACGGCCTTACCGCACGCAAGGTCTACTATGTGGCAAGCGCACCTGTTCCGAGTGCGGATTCCACCTCGTACACGTTCCAGCTCTCCTCGCAGTGGCTCCAGACACTGTCGACCGGCAAGGTCCCGATCCAGGGCCCCGGCGGCCACCCCGGCCCTATCGTCAACCTGCTAAACGGCGCGGGCACACTCAACTACGGAGTCGTCAAGCCGGTCACTCAGCTGGGATCGTCGGAACTGACAGCCAATCAACTGAAAAAGAACGCTGACGGTTCGCTCACGATGTGGTTCGGGCCTACCCTGCCTGACGGTGCGCCTGCCTCGAACTGGATTCCAACGCCCTCCACGAGCTATTACAGCACCCTCTACCCAAACACCAAGGTGAGCACGGCATTCCAGTTGACGCTTCGTATGTACTACCCGGCACCGGGAAACGACCCGCCATCGATCCTTCCATGCACGCAAGCATGCGATCCAGTGTTGAACGAGAGCTACATCCCGCCAGCTATCGAATTGGTTCAGTAAGCCACCGAGCAGATTGCCCCCGGTGACAGCAATGTTGGGTTTACCCCTGTATCGGCAATTGCGGAATTCATGTGGCGGAGTTCAAAGCCGTGCTGCGCGAAGAATCAACTGAACTTTCGGGGCTGGAGTTGGCGAAGGAGGTCTTGTACAAGCTCAAGCCTCCTGTTAAGGGAATCTAGCTGAAATCGACCTCTAAAACAATGTGACGAGGCGCTGGTTTAGATCAGAGATTCATAGCGTTCGCCCTGCATGGATGATCGTATCGCCCGGCAGTCAGGGCAAAGTCGTATGGACGCGAGCGGGGGTGCGGCATTACCGATAATCTTCAATTCCTCGGCAGGGAAATCGCCGCAAATGCTGCAAACATCCTCGCGGCCTGCTGCTTCCACGATGGTGAGGGTGTGTGATGCTTGGGCTGGATTGAAAGCCTCCAGCGCGGTGAACCATTCTTGGGAATGAGGCTTAGGGTAAAAGTCCTTATTGGTTGAATAGGGCACGGTGAACATATCCTTTACTCTTCGGTCTGGTGTGATCTTCAGAGCTGTTTGGCGGGCTTTCTTCAGTTCTAACTGACGCCAATGACGAGTGTACTTCGAGCGGCATTGACCACGTCGTTCGTGATCACCGTTAGCTCGTTGACCCGGAGAATTGGTTCGATTTGAAGGAACAGCCTGCGACTTCTACGTCTTCGGAAGAGCATTGCACAGCGCAAGAGCAAGCATGGGATATGCCGCTCCGCTATAGCTAATGAATTGCCATCCGTCTCGGTTGAGCGATCGCGTCCACCATCTTCCAGAGAACCGCTGATTGCTGAGTAGCCATTGAACGCCGCGTTGAATGCGTGGATCGCTGCTCGGAACCCCTGCCTTGCGCAACGCTATGATTGCAAGTCCAGTCATGTGCCCATCGCTTTGGGGAAAGCCGAACTCCAACTCAAACCTCAGTTTCGCCGCACGATTTCCTTTACCCTATTCCTCTGGCAAGGCGAAGGAGCGTATCGACCACCCTCCGTCAAACTGCTGGTGCGCGAAAACCATTGATATGAGGTCGCGCTTTTGCCGTGCATCCAGAAGCCCTGGGTATTCTGAAGCAGTCCAGAGAAGGTCTGTTCGGTCATAGTCACCCTGCATCTTCTGGGGCGTGCGAAGGTAGTGTTTCAGCAGGTCGACATGAAAACCTGCCGCCGTGCCCCGCTGTTGCGCCAATCATCCTGGCGCATTCGCTACAGCTCGCGCCGCTACTGTCGCAACCTGGTACGGGCTGGATTCAAACGGTGGATTGACATCATCTTCGATATACCAGTCGCCTGTGGGACGTTGAACTGAAACATCAAATCCAGCGCCTGCACCGTCTCCGGCGAGAGGTGGTGCAAGACGTGCGCGTCCCAGATTGCGAGTCCCGCTGCAAGATAGACTGCTTCCGTCCCGTCAAAGCTCCCGTTCCGCTGTTTCGGATCGGCGGCCAGTGCAGTTTTCAATTCAGACACCCAGAAGTCGTGCATGGCCTGCTGCGGTGCACCCAGCTCCGGCGACATCAGGGGACGGACGATCATGTATGTGCCGTTGCTATGGCACGAAACACAGCCTCGTTCGCCGGTCCACGCCATTGCTCCCTGTTCCATACAGTCCACGGCCAAGCGGGGGGAGAACGGAATCTGGCCAAAATTCTTCAGAGTTCCATCATGACTCGCACTAACATGTTGCGCACTCTGCGGTACTTGGAGGATCGCCGCGATGGCAAGCCCGGCGATCCGTCGGGTGTATCGTTCGCGTTTTCAGAGGGACCGCTGGAAAGTACGGGGTGGAAGACCGCCCTGGCTACTGGCACGGTCAGCTTTATGGATGCTGGTGCGGTTCGGAAGTACGCGGGAGCGTACCAGGAGCAACAGTTGTTTGAGGAAGCAGAAGAGCGGACGTTGGAGCACGTCGAACGCCTGGGCTCGTACATCGCAGAAAATCAGGACCCAACAAAGCTGAATAACCCAAAGGATCTGGTCGACGCGATTCCGGATGTACGCAGTGTCATCGGAGACCTGACCACCATGCTGGATATTGGCCGCGGCACACTTCAAACTTACACGGAGGCGCTAAAGGCTGATGTAGCTGTACCGCCGAACTCTGCGCGTTGAATACGGCTTAGCAGAGGAGGGCAAACCACCCGCTTGTCTGCCAAGAAGCCGGAAACGCCGGGGTGTACTCATCTTGTCCTAAACCTTCGATCAAAGTCGCTCGTATTTACCTCCGCGTGAGCACGGAAGAGCAGGATCTCACGCGTCAAGCTGAAGTAGAAGAAAGCGCGCGATTGGCTGGGTACTACGTGGCGGGCGTGTATCGGGAGAAGGCGTCGGGTGCCCGGGTTAACCGGCCTGAGCTGCAGCGAAAGATCCACGACTTGCAATCTGGCGAAGTCGTTGTCGCTGAAAAGATCGATCGCATCAGCCGGCTTCCGCTGCCGGAGGCGGAAAAGTTGGTCGATTCGATCCGCGCTAGGGGGGCGAAGCTGGCGATCCCCGGCCTGGTCGATCTGTCCGAACTTGCAGCAGGAGCGAGCGGAGTGGCCAAGATCGTTCTGGAGTCGGTGCTGGAACTCTTGCTCAAACTGGCGTTGCAGACGGCGCGGGAGACTACAAGACGCGGCGCGAGCGCCAGCGGCAAGGTGTCGAGCTTGCGAAGGCGGCGGGCAAGTACGCGGGCCGCGCACCCGATGTCGCCACCCATCAAAATATTGTGGCGCTTCGGTCGGCTGGCCAAACCATCGAACGCACCGCAAAGCTGAGTGGGGCAAGCCCAAGTCAGGTGAAACGTATCTGGGCGATCCATCGCCAAGGGGAAGGGAAGTGATGCCGCTAAAGATTGGCAAGGACGGTTTCGGGCTTCCTATTGAGCTGGTCACATCGACGCAGGCCATCCTCGGCCGGAAACGGAGCGGCAAAAGCTACACCGCGTCCGTCCAGGCGGAGGAGCTGTTGCGCCACAAACCGCAGATCGCGGCCATCGATCCAACTGGAGCGTGGTGGGGCTTGCGGTCATCGGCTACGGGCGAAGGTCCGGGCTTCCCGGTGGTGGTCTTCGGCGGCGATCATGCCGAAGTACCGCTCGAACCTCATGCCGGACGTATGCTCGCCCGCGCTCTGGTGGAGCATGGCTTCTCGGCGATCTTCGACGTGGGCCTTATGCTCACGGATGACCAGATCCGTTTCACCTCCGACTTTGCGAGCGAGCTGCTGCGCACCAACCGCACCGCGCTCCACCTCTATGTAGATGAGGCCGACACCTTCGCTCCGCAGATGGTGGAGAGCAGAGCCCAGACACTGTGCCTGGGAACGGTGATTCGCCTAGTCAAACAGGGCGGCATCCGCGGCATCGGGGTGACGATGATCTCGCAACGGCCGGCCGACGTTAACAAGAAAGTCCTGAGCCAGGTGGACATCCTTACTGTTTTCAGGATGAGCCATCCCCTCGATATTGCGGCAGCAACGGACTGGATTAAGAGCGAGGTGAGCCCGGAGTTCGCCCGCGAAGTTGGGGAGGCGTGCCATCGCTGCCGGTGGGCACAGCCTTCGTCTGCTCTGCATCGCTCGGAATCGGACAGCGTATCGAAGTGCGATCGCGTCAGACGTTCAACTCCGGAGCGACCCCGGCGCCTGGGGAGCGGAAGGCTGAACCGAAGGTGCTCGCCACGTGACGTCGAGCGTCTGCAGGTCGTGAGAAAACCGATGTTCCGGCTCCTCTTGCAGCTCTGGCGCGAGCTGCATTTGAAGGGTCACGAACAGATTGCGCTCAACTTCGTTAAAGTGAGCCCTGTTCAGGAACCGCAGTCTCTGTTTCTGAAAGAGTGCTGAGGGTTGTTTTCTCAAGGGACTGCGCATGGCACAGGACATTATCATTCGTGAGAAGTCGCTTCTTGTCCAAGGCTGTTTCTGGGACAGAGCAGCAGATGAACATCCAAAAAGAACATCGCAGTCTGCAACTTTCGTGTCGTAGACCTCACCATGAGGTGCCCTACGCTCCTTGAATTGCTGTCCTGCGCTCTACCGTTGCCTTGGAGTTCGTTGAACTTTCAACTACTCTCCGACATTATCATGCTCAAGCACTGATTTCTCTTCCGATTCGCAGGTTGTCGGCAGGAGTAAGAGTGCATTGAGATACCCCGTTCGGCCAATGGACGATTGAATGCTTTCTCAAGTTTTTGCCCTGTTTGTCTCCCGTCCATCCGTGCGACGCGCTTGCCTCTCCAAACACCTGGCCCTTCTGCTCGGAATGCTACTGACATTCAGTGGGATAGCCGTGGCTCAGAATAGTCCAAGCCAAACGGATGTGCGTCCCTATGCGCCGATCGAGGGTAGTTCCTTCGAATCGGTCAGCGATCTCAACGGAAGTTTGATCGTCAGTATCCGATCTGGTCCCTTGCGCAACGTGGAAAGCTAAAGCTGGATTTCATTCTGCATTACGATTCTCCTACGTACACGCAGAATTACGTATGCATCCATGGTCTTGGTGGAAGTTCAGTCTCGACAAACTCCGTCGGCACAGCAAGTGGAGCACACCCCGACATTCAGGCGCCTCCTGGAACCTGTGTGTTCCCGAGCTGCACCAGCAATCAGTTCGAAGCGTGTATCGACTCCTGGAGTCTTTCTTACAACCCGGCAAACATCGGAGGACCATTTGCATATGATGAGGGAGTTCGTCTTACCGCATCTTCCGACGTCTATGTGAGCGCCGATATTGGGTATGGTTCCGGGCCTAACGGCTCAACATTCGTGAGTGGATGGTATTGGCGCGTCCGAACGCCTGATGGCGGCATACACAAAATGATTCCAACTCCATAATGGGATTTCCGCGTTATAGATGGGACTAGATGGGAGTATCAAGCCGCCTCCTGTATGTTGAAGGACAATGAAGGAACTCTCTATGTCTTCGCCTGCACGGCTGGGACGGGAGGTTCTGTCATTATAGGAAACCTCCCAGGGCAGTTGCTTTATGTCGAGGATTCGAACGGGAATCAAATCACTTTGAATTACACGACGCAGACGGTGGGTGGCACCCCCACGCAGGTGTTTACCGGTTGGACAGACACACTTGGCCGCAGCATCCCTTCTTTTCGCACCACAGGAAGCAACGGCTCCGCTGCGGGATGTCCGTCTGGTTCCACGGGCGCCTCCTGGCAGATTCCCGGTGTGACCAACCCATTCGTTATCTGCGAAACTGCGGTTGCTTACCAGACACAGCTTCTATATGGCTCAGAAGTGAATTCGGCGAACTACAAGAAGGCTACGGGCACATTCACCACCATCTCCCCCATTGTTCTTCCGTCGGGAAATGTCTGGAGCTTCGCGTACTCCCCTATCGTTAATGGCGTTCCTGCAGCTGCTCCTGCCGTCAACTACGGCGAGTTGAGCCAAATCACCCTGCCCACTGGCGGCACGATTCAGTATCAGTGGAGACCGGCTACGAGCTTTTGTGGCATCAGTCCAGATGCCAGCATGGCCCATAATGGAGTCGTCAGCCGAAGTCTCTATGATCCCGTCAGCTCCCAGACAGGGTTGTGGAAGTACAGCACCTATACGCCTCCGGTCGGCGCACCCACGACGGAATATTCCTACACAACTGATCCTTTGGGAGATGTCACCAAGCACACCATGACGACGAAGGCTATTGCTCGTTTTTCGAAACCCAGACGGACTTTTACGATAACTCCAGCAACCTCCTGAAGACCGAAACAACGGGTTATCAGGCCATCCCTGTGCTTCCGCTTGTCGAAGGCGAAACTATTGCAGGAGGAATCGGGGCACTGCCTATCTTGAAAAGCATCCGATGGCCCGATCAGCGCACGTCGAGTTCCACCTTTGCGTACGACGCCAGCTTCCAGTCAACCGACCCCAATGGAAGTCCAGTCAGTGTCCCCTATAGCCAATTGATTCTTCAGAACGACTACGACTATGGGGCCAACGAACCAGGTGTCGAGTTGAAGTCTACAAACATCAGTTATTGGTCATCCCAAAATTCCAACGCGCTGGCTGGCAACATGCTCAGTCAAATCGCGAGCACCACGACGACACGGTCTGACAGGCCAGCAAATTATCACAACCTATGGATACGATGAGAATTCTCTCGTCTCTGGAAATGCGTCGTTAGGCTGGACTGCAACTCCCCCATACAGGTCCGCAAGAGGAAATCAGACGAGTCTAAAGCGATTCTGGGATGCAGCGGGGAGCCTATCTCACCACATCAAAGACCTACACGGACGCGGGCATGCTTGCGTCCGTGACCGATCCTCTTAATGCGTCCATCGCCCCGGCTGTTGCAACCACCTATTCCTATGTGCCAGCTACGATGGCGCGTATGTCACAACGAAGACAGATGCGCTGGGACATTCATCTCAATACAGCTACTATCCAACATCGGGGGTGTTGAACACTTTCACAGATCCCAACAGCGTGGTTACGACTTACGGCTACGATGGTGTGACCTGCCCCCCGAAATCTCTACCATTTGAGGTTGGAGTTCTCTCGTAACCTGAATCCGCGGGCCCTATCTGAAGTGGAAAGAGTTTAAACGCTTGAAACTTCCTTCTCGCGACGACCCAGTCTTTCTTGTAATTCGCACAGAGTTCTACACGCTGAAGACCGTACTCATTCAGGTTTTAGCCGAAGAATGCAAAGGTTCTGCCGGCGCGCCACCTCCGTGGGGATTGGCCTTTAAGGTGCCCTGAAATGACAACCAGGAAACGAAACGGTGAGAGTACTTCAGGTACCCGGAACGACCAACAGCAAGAGAAGTGAGGATCTCCACTTATTGGAACTGGGCAAAACTCAATAAGTCTATTTTCCATGCAACATCAATCTGTCCAGTACGCTCTTGAGCGCATCGAGCTTCAGCCCGGCGTCTCCGAGCTTGCCCGCAGCTGTTAGGCGCTGGTAATCGGCAAAGTCTTTGCTAGCCTCAGAAATGAGAACGTTGATATTGGTCGGAGGTTGGAGCGTTCCTTGGAATGAGGGCGTGGGTTGTGATATCTCGCTCGCGTTCAGCGATGAAACCTCTCCGCCAAAGAGGGACCTCAGTGCCGCCTGAAAGGTAGTACCGTAGGCAAGCTTGTCCTGCAGCGCGAGCACGACCAGGCGAAGTTCCGGCATAGGGCTTTGCTGAGCCTGAAGGTAGATTGGCTCCGCATACAAGAGTGCTCGGCCAGACGGAATGACCAGCAGGTTTCCGCGCAGCACATGGGAGCCTTGTTGATTCCACAGAGTCAATTGTCCTGAGAGCTGCGCATTCTGATCGATGCGAGCTTCTATCTGTTGCGGACCATCAATGAGTCTTGTCTTTGGGAACTCGTAGACCACCGCTGTCCCATACTCTGCGCCGTCGCAACGTCCGGCGATCCACCCGATCAGATTATTTCGGTTGGCGGGCGTGAAAGGCAGGATCTCCACAAACTCTTCTTCTGTGCCTTCCGGCAACTTCATTAGTACGAAGTTCGGCTGCATCATCTGAGCTGTCTGTTGACCGTTACTATCGGTGCCGGTCTCCGTTGCGACCGTCCAGAGATCCTCACGGTTGAAGAAGACCTGAGGATTTGTCATATGGTAGAGACCGTAGACCTCCGACTGCACCTTGAACAAATCCTCTGGGTACCGGACATGCCTGCGCAGGTCGGCCGGCATCGCGGCACCATCCTTGAAAAGAATAGGGAAGATGCGCCGATAAGTAGCAAGAATCGGATCTCCAGAGTCGAAGACGTAAAGCGTCGTCGTCCCAGTATAAGCATCCACAACTACCTTGACGCTGTTTCGGATGTAGTTGACCGAATTGTTGCCGACAGAGTAGTGGGTCGAATACGGATAGTTATTCGAGACAGTAAATGCATCCATGATCCAGGAAAGCCGCCCATCATCGCCTACCACCATGTAGGGGTCCTGATCAAAGGCAAGGAACGGAGCTATTGTCGCTACGCGTTCGCGGATGTTGCGCCGCATCAGGAGCCGACTCTGTGAATTGACGTCATCACTGAACGGCAACTTCCCAAGATCGCCGCGGTCGATCGCCAGGATGACGCGCCGCAAGAACCCGCCCAGCACGATGCCACCGGTTCCTTGATAGGACGTGAGATTGTTGTTCTGGCCCTGCGGATAATCGAACTCCTGCTGCCTTGTCTTGACATACACGTCGGTGTCGGTCAATTCACCAAAATAGATCTCGGGGCGCATTACGTTGAGACCAGGCACCGTGCTCTGGACGGGCATGTTGCTCAGCAACAGCGTCGGCAATCCTTCCGCCGTGAACCCATTGACCGGGTTCATCGTCACTCCATAACCGTGGGTGTAGATCAGCTTCTCATTGATCCAGTTACGACTACTTACCGGGAGCTTTTCGACGTTAAGTTCTCGCGCCGCAAGCATCACCTGGCGCGTCGTGCCATCGATCTTATAACGATCGATATCGATGTCTGGAAAGTCGTAGTAGGTGCGGATCTCCTGAACCTGACGTAGCGTATCCTGCAAGGCATGCCAGTCCCATAGCCGAATGTTCTGGAGAGTGGGCTGGTTGTTCGCCGGGTCAGCTGCATCGACCGTTGTCTCCGCGGGAAACTCGCGCTGTGCAAAGCGATTAAGCCCGTAAGCCTGCCGAGTCACCTCAATATTGTGGGCGATAAAGGGTTCTTCACGAACGAGTTCGTTGGGCTTGACGATGAAGCTACCAACGTACCAGCCGACTATTCCGACGACGCCATAGCAGACTACGGCAGGAAGGATTGCAGCCAGAATCCATCGGCCACGTGAATGTCGAGCCGCGTTGTAAGCTGAGACCACCGCACCAAGTACAAGCGCTGCACAGACGATGAGAAGTCCATTGATTGTGACGTGTGCGTCGGTGTAAGTGATGCCGTCAAAGATCGTGTGATGTTCAAGCAAGAGCTGGAACCGGTCCACATACACGTTCATAGCGAGGACGAGCAGAAGGAGCGTGACCGTAATCGAAAGTCCACGCCACGGAGACGGGGCATAGGTAATCTGCCGCTTGGCAAGGGAACGGGTACCACTCGTAATAATGAGGAACAGCACAGCAACGGCACAGATCGCAACCGCCAGCGTCAGAAGCCAACTATTGACGAGCCGCCATGCAGGCAAGGTGAATAGAAAGAAATTAAGCGGCTTACCAAAGATGGGATCAGCAACGCTTCCCGTTGCATGCGGTGCATACCAGAACAGCGCCAGTGTCGGCCACTCTGTCATCAACCCAAAGCCGGTTACGCACGCGATGACAATGGAGACGCAAAGGGATAGGACGCGGAGTACTGGCTGAACTGACAGGCTTATCGGCTCTCCCGCGATAACGATGGCGTGAGTCCTCGGCAGATCGGCTTCATGAGCCCGTCGAATGACTGAAAACGCACCGTACAGAATCAGGAACGTGGTTCCTGCAAAAAGCACGAAGTCTGCGATCTGCAATCCAATCGATTTCCAGAACACCTCGCCGTAACCAAGCGACTGTAACCAAAGGAGGTCAACCCAATAAGACAATCCGATCCGAACGCACACGAAGACGCCTAAAGCTAAAGCGGTCAAGAAAAGAATCCTGCGACGTCCTCCCTTGGAACTTCGCTGTTGCGGCGATTCTATGAAATCCGGCAATTTTCCCCCGTACCCGATCGTCGTTGGGCAAACACTCTGATTGTAGGCTCCTTACAAATGCAAGCCCGCATGCAGGCCGTCTCAACTCAAGTGTCCTTTGTACACCTATAACCTCCAGAGACTCCGCCGATCAAGCCGGGAGAGCATAAGTATAGGCTGTATCCCCATGCCTGCTGCAAAGCTCGATGAGGAGCCGTACGCCATGGGCTCTTGTATACATCTGTAAATGCTGTGCTTAGATCAGAACGGAAGCTAACTTTTACAAGCCAAACTTCAGAATTTAACGGATAGTGCAGGGCTAATGGATTCAAGTGATTTGCCCTCTGCGGCGATGCCGAGAAACCACTCGACAATGCCCGCAACAATCATCAGAGCCGCTGCGGCAAGGTATACCATCGTTAGCGGAGTACGGGATCTTGATTCAATGAGAGTGCCAAAGAGAGCGGGAGCGCCGGCTCCGCCGATAAGGGTTCCAACGGCATAGAAGATACTGATCGCCATGGCCCGGACCTCGAGGGGAAGACTTCGCTGACGGTAAGGTACGCCGAGCTGGCCGCGGCCGAAGCAACGAAGAAAATAGCAGTCCAGCAAGCGGTCTGAGTGGTCGCGCTGAGGAGATTCTGGTGGAAGAGCCAGCCCGTGATGAGCAGCACTCCGCTGAGCGCATAGGTGAGGGAGATCATCTTCTTGCGGCCAACCGGACCAACCGTATCAAAGAGATGACCGATCAAAATCGGCCCCAAGACATTGCCGAGAGCAAACGGAAAAATGTAATAGCCAGCTTTAGTCGGAGGGATATAGTAGTAGCGCTCGAGAACTAGAGCTAGGTGAAAAAGATGGCGTTATAGAAGAAGGCCTGCGCGATCATCAGGATAAGATCCAGGATGGTACGAGAGAGGATAACAAGCCAACGCGGACTCCTCAGCCCGCGCTCGACTGATTTCTCCGTCCTTGAGCATGCCGTCAAGGCTAGGCCGAGCGCCTCGCGTCTGTTTCGGTTTGCGATCCATGTCGCTTCCTCCCAGCCCATGGCATCGGACATGGGTACCCGTCGGTCCCGAACATCACCTTGTCCGGGTAAGTGTCCAACTACTCCCGCAACCAGCCGGACAGAGTGATCGGCGAAAAGGTGAGGGTCTGCTGTGATATATCGAGGTAAACATTCGGCTTCTGCAGCAGCGCACCGGCTTCACGCACAAAAGGCCAACCTCCGTGAAGCAACACGAAGTGTGTAATTCAAAATCGAGGGTCGTTGAACATTGGCTCCAGCAGTAAAGGGTTCGCGCCGGCCATCCCGAAATGCCCTCCTCCTCCCGCCATGGTGTGGAGGTTAACAGCCAGACTCAAGCGCCCGCACTCTGCGGCAATATACCGGAAGAGGTAATCCTGCAACACCTTTTACTCTGCCGAGTCTGGGCCAGCCTGGCGGAGCCACTTTGCGTAGACCCGGCCAGCTTTGGCTTGTGTCGGGTTTGCGAAATCGAATCCATTCAGGTAGGCAACCTCAAACTTCTCTGTTACGGCTCCTTCGGCTTTTCATGCTCGAGCGTCGGAGTCACAACCATGCTCAGATACTCTGCGAGAGTTGCGGGTACGATTTCCAGCCCGACTGCCTGTAGGTATCGTGAACGGAGGCGATCTTCCAGCGGAAAGAATTGTGCACGATCGGGCGCGGCCTCAGCCAAGGCGGTATTGTCGAGACGAAATAGAAGCGCGTTGGCGTAGGGCACCAGCGGAACCTCGGTGGTTCTACGCCCGCCCCCATAGAAACGCGGTTGGCTAGCATCGTTTCGATGCCAGCCTTATCCAGAACCCAGGCCGCATAGTGCTGTTTCTCGCGATCCTTCACGCGATCTCGCGCGGTTTGAAGATGCTTCCTGCCTTCGGCGTCCAGCGACACTGAACTTCTGAAGCCCCACAGTGCAGTCCACGCCTCCGGCAGTTGCGGATTGCCGGCCTTCCACGCGACGGGTTCGGTTTCGGGCGCCATGTTCCACCGGCAACGCATCGAAATTCCTGTCCGATGAATCGTCACGTAGTGGAAGAACCGGATGCGCATGGTCGTCTATAACTTGCGTAGCCGCAATCGTGCGCGTCAACTCGGCATCGATTGAGTGCGCAAGTGTAGAAGGTACTTTCGAGGAAACATCCTGAGGCTTACCAGGGCTACCGATTACAGCAGCTGCCAAGACCAGCAGCCACAATGATTTCCAAAGAAAACGCTTTACAGGCTCATGATACTAGAGCTAGCACGATGATGCGGCAGAAGATGGGTTCAGTGGGCAGACGTCTGCGATGGTAGTTGCACTCAATCCGTCTCAGGCGCTTTGTCTGCTTGGTGCTACTGCTCTCGCGAGTGTCCGGATGCGGTTCGGCGACAATTGCATTTAAGTCCTATGAAAGCGAAGGCGGCCGCTGACAACAAGTCAGCACTGCGGCGTAGCTACCTGTTGAAAGCACGATGAACGATTCGACTGCGCAATCCAAGAGTCCGCTTTCTTGCTTGTATAAAGATTCTTGTGCTCCGAGCGATCTGGGAAACAATCCGCTGACGAGTTCGCGGGCGGCTTCGGCGATGGCCTTGACTCCGATGTGTTCGTTTCGGAAAGTTTAGTGGCGGGCGGAAGGGAAACGGGAAGGTTATCGAAGGTGGAGTTGGGCGTATAGAGGGGACGACTTTCTAACGGGTCTTGATTTCCAGCACCCAGGTTTCATGAATCGCAGAGTGGAGGATTCGAACATGTAGTCGTCATCGCGACTACTACTTTTACGAAATCCTCGGCAATGATATGTGTCTTCCAACGTAAATTTCTATGCTTCGACACGATCGGCGCGGCAATAAAGCGGGGCAGCCCTGCGAGGGCGAACGCATTCCTGCCCGGGGTTCCCAAGTATTCACCACGCGTTGTCATAAACAGACCATGTCGTTCTTGATTCCGTCATTTCGAGCGCAAGCGTAACCTCTAGTTAGGCTCATTACCTATCGCCGTTGCAAATAGTTCCGTCCACTTACCGTCTAATAAGGTGTTTAACCCTGCACTTTATGCACGTCCCAGCATCGCTAAACATCATTATTATCAATGCTGCTCCACTTCTAGTCCTGCCTTACTAGCAGGATGTCGGGGGTTCGAGTCCCTCATTGCCCACCATCGCACAGCGCGACCCGTGTCTTTCGGTACCCTGTCCACACGCTTCGTTTACTTACTGTTCGGCAGGCTACTTCTTGCCTTGTTTCTTTTCCAGGTAAGGTGGTCCGCCGGCGGGTTCAGCGCCTGTAGCCGTGTTGGTTTGGCCGCCTGGCTGAGCATGCGACACCTTTACGCTGGTGTCTTGCTTCCTGGGTTCTTTCGGGTCATTCTGTATTTTGTCCGGCTGCATTTTGTCTGGCATGGCGTCCTCACCGTGGGAGGAGTTCTTCCTCGATGAGAATGCAGCCGGCACTCTACGGTTGCTCATGCAATCCCATAAACGATGGATTCCGTGATTGCGCGCGTGATGGCGAGCGTGAGCTCTCCCAAGCAGGGAAGTGGGGGATGGCGTGGTGGTCTCCTGCTTTGGAGGTACCCCCCTCCCCCCTCCCTATTGCCTGCGCATAAGTCTTTTAGATACAGTCATTTATCGACTACGATGGACGCTAAATTCGTCCAAATAAAAGACTTACGTCCAAATTCTTGCAGGCAAAGGACTTATGTGTACATTCCTCATGGCTATCAAAGAAAAAGCCCCGGGCTGAATGCGCGGGGCTTTTTCTTTTCTCTTATACTTTAATCATACAGGAAGGAGCAAAACTCATTTGCAAATGCTAAGTTGCTGATGGCGTGTGATTTAGGAGTGATGGGGACTTGACACGTTTTTTCCTGTGGAAATCTTTCCCGAAAGGCGCAGCGTACTCAAGACCGGTTTGTACCTTCCCGGAGAACGGGTGAGGCGAAATGCGAGTTGATTTGGAGGAACAGGAACAAGCAACAGCGAAGGCGAGATGCGGGGTACCAGCTCCGCCCTAACCTTTGACCGATGCCTGGATGGTCGGCGGGGCTGCGAATGCCTGCTTGAATTCGTCGTTCTGGCCCATCAATTTCAGCAGCGCCTTGGTCAGCTGCTCATCGGTCTCCGAGGCTTTGGTGATCTCCACGGGGAATCTCGCCCATAGCTGCAAGACTCCTGCGTTGAACTGCAGTCGCGACTCGACGGCGGGCGCGGGGATGGGGGCTTGCATCCAGCTTTCGACATCGCGGTGCTGCTGTTCAATGTTCGCGCGATAAGCGCCATAGACCGCTTCGACCTGACCCATGATCGCCGCAGTCACCTTTTCGTAGTCGGCTGTCGCGGTGAGCTTGACGATGAGTTCGTGCCAGGCGAACTGTGTTCCGGGAATCTGCTTGTAGAGCGGTGTGCCTGCCTGGAAGAGCACGGCGTTGGAGAAGACGGCGACGCGTCCGGTCGGGTTCAATTCCACACCCGCGCCGGCCAGCTCCATCATGTAGAAGCGCACCAGGCCCACGTCGATGACATCTCCGGTGACCGACGAAACCGTGATCCTGTCGCCCACCTTAACCCCATATCTGCCGACGATAAAAAAGTATGCCGCCACGGAGAGCAAAACCGTTTGCAGTCCGACGGCAATGCCCGCGGTGATAAAGCCGGCAAAGGTGGCGAGAGAGTTGAACTGCGTGACAAAGCCGAATAGCACGACCACTACGGAAAGAAAGCCGATGGTCACCCTGCGGACGACCAGCAACTGACGCCGCCTGCGGGTGTCGTGAATGTATTTGTTGGTCGCGCGCCGCCAGACTTCCCCTGCGATGAAGATGATGAAGAGCGCAATCGCAATGACCACGACGCGAGCCAGAAGGCGATGCAGTATCTGGGTGTATTCCTGCTCGACCGCGCTCTGCCAGGCGGTCAGGTTCGCTTTGCTCTGCTCGAGCACGATCATCTCCTGACTGAGCGGGACCGCGGCAGAGGAGAGCGCCTTGAAGTCGGTGGTGATCGATGACAGCGCCTCGGTAGGAGAGGCAGGGGGGACCGCCGGCACCGTTGTGCCCGCAGGTCCCGACGCAGCTGCCGGCGTGGCGATGGCGTTGGCTTGCGTCCTGATCTTCGCGGTTGCCGAGGTCGGCGGCGCCGGAGCAGAGGCAGCCGCGCCGGCAGCCGCTTCGGCAAGCTGCTGTCCACGCGTGATCAGACCGCGCAGCAGGGTCGTGATCGGTCCGCGAACCGCTGCTGCCTTTTGCTGCGCGAGGTCATTCTGCCTGATGAGGCTGGCCAGCTCGCGCTTGGTCTCCAGAAGGAGAAACAGCACCTCGCCCTGACTGCTCACGCCGGCCGAACGCGCCGAGTCGAGCGTCGTCAACTGGGGCGCGGCTACCTTGGTCTTGCCATTCAGCTCCGGCACGGAGCCCTGGAGCCGCGCAATGTCGGCCGCCAGACCGGTTCCGGTCGAGCCCTGCGGGTCCGACATGCCGACAATCTTCTGCAGGGCCGCATCCATCGAGCTATTCAGGTCGATGGCGGCCTCGATCTCGCTTCGCTGCTCGCGCAAACCGGCAAGCTGCGAAGCCTTTGCCGACGCAATCTCCTTGTCTATGCTTTCCGCGCGCGCCTTCAAGTCCGCGAGTTGCTGCTCGACGTTTGCCTTGGTTGTCTGCAGCCGCTGCTGCTCGCCCGGTGTGGAGGAGGTCTCCTGATGCTCGGTCAGCAGGGTGGCCTCGGCCTTCGCCGATTCGAAGGCGTAGGAAGCCGCCTGGGAGGAGAGCTCGACGGATTGATCGAAGTACACGACGTCGTTAGGCTCTCCCGCCTTCTGGATGGGAGTGATTGACGCTCGGTAGAACCCTATGATTGCGTTCAGATGGGCGAGAATGTCGCTTCGATTGGCTTGGATATCGAGATTCGGAGTCGGCTGCGTCTTGGCGGTATGGTTATTTTTCGTCGCGGCTGCAGGCAATGGCTCGGCAGAGTGCGGCGCGGCTGGGTGGGCTGGCGGCACAGCCGGTTTTGCCTGGGAGAGGCCGTATGCCGTTCCCGCAAAGCAGGCCAGAGATAAGATCGCGGCTGCAGCAAGAGGAGGCAGGTGCGGCCTTGTGCCCACTTTGGTCTGCCGCAGCCTCCACTCAGCGCCTGTCTTACGAGCAATCCGCATCGAATCCCATTCCATTCTTTGTGTCGTCCTCCTCTGAGCGTTCTCCAATTTTGGATGCACCCACGATCGGTTAGAACATGAGCAAGGCGAGAGGCTTAACACCGATTTTCACCGATGAAGCCGATTTAAGAAAGGAACAGGGGGAAGCGGCGTGACTTTGTCGGAATGTTCCAGCATCTGGGGAACGTTCCTGTCAGGACGGAAGACAAGCAACGGCAAAGACGGGGATCTCTCCACTGCGCCGTGCGATAAAACCACACGGCTTACCACCCCAACGAGCAAAAGCGCTCGCCGGGGACCCCGGTGGCTTCGGTCGAGATGACGGCTTGTTGGTTGGTGGAGGGAAGACGGTCTCGCTGTTCCACCCCAACGAGCAAGTGCGCTCGTCGGGGGCCCCAGTGCGCTCGAGGCCCACATCTCAGAATCGAGATATGGGGCACCCGGCGAAATGCGGGATCTCCACTCTGGTGTGCGAAAAAGGCCGCGCATGGCTTCGGTCGAGATGATGAATTCGTACCTGTTTGAAGAGCGAAAGATTTGTAAAGGCTTTTTGGATGTCTGCTCAGGAGATGGCGGCGGTGACTAGGTGCTGGGCTTCGGTTTGGATTTGTTTGAGGTGGTCCGGGCCGCGGAAGGATTCGGCGTAGATCTTGTAGACGTCTTCGGTTCCGGAGGGGCGGGCGGCGAACCAGCCGTTTTCGGTGGTGACCTTCAGGCCGCCGATGGGAGCGTGGTTGCCGGGGGCTTCGGTGAGGATGGCGGTGATGGGTTCGCCGGCTAATGTGTTTGCGGTGACCTGGGCGGGGGAGAGTTTGGCCAGCTTGGCCTTCTGGTCTTTGGTGGCTGCGGCATCGATGCGCTCGTAGACGGGGTTGCCGTATCTCTCGGTTAGCTCAGAGTAGAGTTGGCCGGGGTCCTTGCCGGTTCGTGCGGTCATCTCGGCGGCGAGCAGGCCGGGGATGAGGCCGTCCTTGTCGGTGGTCCAGACGTGGCCGTTGCGGCGGAGGAAGGTGGCTCCGGCGGACTCTTCGCCGACGAAGCCGAGGCTGCCATCGAGAAGACCTTCGACGAACCATTTGAAGCCTACGGGGACCTCGAGCATGGGGCGGTTGAGGCCCTGGGCTACGCGGTCGATGATGCTGGAGGAGACCAGGGTCTTGCCTATGCCGACCTTATCCGACCAGTCGGGACGGTGGGTGAAGAGGTACTGGATGCAGACGGCGAGGTAGTGGTTGGGGTTGAGCAGGCCGGCGGTGCGGGTGACGATGCCGTGGCGGTCGTGGTCGGTGTCGGCAGCGAAGGCTACGTCGTATTTCTGCTTGTTGGCGATGAGGCTGGCCATGGCGTAGGGGCTGGAGCAGTCCATGCGGATGCGGCCGTCCCAGTCGGTGGTCATGAAGCGGAAGGAGGCGTCTATGTTGGGATTCAAGACTTCAAGTGGGAGATTATATTTTTCGGCTATGCGGGGCCAATAGTGGACTCCTGCTCCGCCTAGTGGGTCTACGGCGAGCTTGAGGGTGGTATTGCGGAGGACGTCGAAGTCGATGACGTTGGCGAGGTCGTCGATGTAGGCGGTGAGGAAGTCGTGGCGGAAGGTGGTGGAGGCGGCGAGGGCTTTCGCGTAGGGGAGTCTCTTTACGGAGGTGAGATTGCCGGCGAGGATCTGGTTGGCGCGATCTTCGATCCATTTGGTGGCGGTGGTGTCGGCGGGGCCGCCGGTGGGGGGGTTGTATTTGAAGCCGCCGTCTTCGGGCGGGTTGTGGGAGGGAGTGATGACGATGCCGTCGGCGCGGTGGAGTTTGGGATTCCGGTTATGGGTGAGGATGGCGTGGGAGAGGGCGGGGGTGGGGGTGTAGGCGAGGCCGGCGTCGATCATGGTTTCGACATGGTTGGCGGCGAGGACCTCGAGAGCGGTAGCAAAGGCGGGGTCGGAGAGGGCGTGGGTGTCTTTGGCGAGGAAGAGGGGGCCGAGGATGTGCTGGGTGGCGCGGTAGTCGCAGATGGCTTGGGTGATGGCGGCGATGTGGTCTTCGTTGAAGGCGGCGTGGAAGGCGCTGCCGCGATGGCCGGAGGTGCCGAAGGCGACGCGCTGGGCGGGGATGGCGGGATCGGGGTGCAGGGTGTAGAAGGCGGTGATGAGCCGCGGGAGGTCGACGAGGTTGGCGGTGAGGGGAAGATGGCCGGGCTGGTTGGGGATGGGTGCGAGGATGGTGGGCATGCGGTTCTGGGGCGCCTCCGCTGTCTCGGATTTATCAGCAACTCTATGGGATGCGGGTTGGGCAGATGAAGTGGAGAGGCGGACCGCCTGGAAGCCGAGTGCCGAGATGACACTTAGGTGGTAGCAGAAGAGCCTTGTGTTTTGTGTGGGGTTCCCCTAGAACGAGAAAGATACCCGTTGTTGTTCCGAATTGGAAGAGTGGCTGGGCTGTTGTGCGTTTGCGATCGACGGTGTTTGGGCTGCCGCGGAGTTCGATGAGGAGCTGGATGGGCCTGGTTTGGAGAGCGTTGCTGCTGTGGGTCGGGCTTGCGGGGGCAGCGGCGCAGGCGTTCGCGGCGGAGGCGACGCTGGTGGCGGATGCGCATGTGAACAGTGCGCTGCCGGGAGTCAACAGCGGGGCGATCTCGAATTTGAATGTGGGCGGTGGGTATACGGCGCTGCTGCAGTTCGATCTGTCGACACTGCCGGCAGGAACGACGGCGGCGCAGGTGACGAGGGCCACGCTAAAGCTTTATTGCAACCGGATGAACACCTCCGGGCTGGTGAGTGTGCAGCCGGTGGGCGGCGCCTGGGGGGAGTACAGCGTGACTTATGCGACGCTGCCTGTGCTGCGGGCCGCGGTGCAGACGATGGCGGTGAGCCAGGCGGGAGTGTATGTCGCGGTGGATGTGACGGGACTGGTGCAGGGTTGGGTAGGCGCGCCGGGGACCAATAACGGAGTGGCGCTGACGGCGGCGACGGCGGCGGTGCAGTTCGATAGCAAGGAGAACGACCTGACGGGGCATGCGGCGGTGCTGGATGTGACGTTAAGTTCGGCTGGATCGCAGGGATCGCCGGGATCGCAGGGATCACAAGGACCGCAGGGTGTGCAGGGGCCGATGGGGCCCGCGGGAACGCCGGGGTTTCCGGGGCTGCAAGGGTTGCAGGGGGTGGCTGGGCCGCAAGGGGTTCCGGGGCCGGCGGGAGCGGTTGGGGCGACCGGTCCGCCTGGGCCGGTAGGGGCTGCGGGGCCTGCGGGGGGTGCTGGAGCGATGGGCCCGCAGGGTTCGCCGGGGATGGTGTATCGCGGGGCGTATGCGTCGACGACGAATTATGGGCTGGGGGATGTGGTGCTTTGGCAGGGGACGAGCTATACGTCGCTGCTGGCGGGGAATCATGGGAGTACGCCTACGACCAGTCCGGGGCAGTGGGGGGTGTTGTCGCCGCAGGGAAATGCCGGGCCGGCCGGGCCGCAGGGAGGACAAGGCGCGGCGGGGGTGCAGGGGCTGCCGGGATCCGTGGGACCGAATGGGCCGGTAGGGGCGCAGGGACCGCAAGGGATTCCGGGGCAGGCAGGAGCGCAGGGGCTGACGGGACCGGCGGGGGCGCAGGGGGCGAGTGGGCCGATCGGGCCTCAGGGAGTTGCGGGGCCGGTGGGAATGACGTTTCAGGGGGCGTACTCGTCGACGATGAACTATGCGGTGGGCGATGGGGTGACCTACGGGGGCGCGGGATATGTTTCGCTGGCGGCGGGCAATCGCGGGAATACACCGGGGGTGAGTCCGGGACAGTGGGGTTTGTTTGCGACGGGGACTGCGGGGGCGCAGGGAGCGGCTGGACCAGCAGGGCCGCAGGGATTGCCGGGGTCGATGGGACCGCAGGGTGTTGCCGGAGCGGCGGGGCCGACGGGTGCTGCGGGGCCGCAGGGGCCTGCGGTGGCGAACTATACCGGGAACTATGCTTCAGCGACGAATTATGGGCTGCATGATGCGGTGAGCTTTGGGGGATCGACGTATATTTCGCTGGTGAGTGGGAATGTGGGGAATACGCCGTTGTCCAGTCCGGCGCAGTGGGCTTTGCTGGCGGCGCAGGGGCCTGCGGGGGCAGCGGGCGGGGCAGGGCCGCAGGGGTCGCAAGGAATTGCGGGAGCGCAGGGGGCGACGGGAGCCATGGGGCCGCAGGGGCCTCCGGTGAGCTTTGCGGGGGGGTGGTTGGTGGGGACCTCCTACTCTGTGGGGAGCGCGGTGAGCTATGCGGGGTCGAGTTTTATTGCGCTGTCGGCGAATACAGGGAGAGAGCCGGATGTAAGCCCGAATTACTGGGGCTTGTTGGCGCAGGCGGGGCCGCAAGGGCCGGCGGGGATGACGGGCGTGGCTGGACCTGCGGGAGCGGCAGGAGCTGTGGGGGTGACGTACAGGGGGGCATGGACTTCCGGGGCAGCGTATCAGGCCAACAACGTGGTGGGGTTTGCGGGTGGCACGTATCTGGCGACGGCTGCGTCGACGGGAGCGGAGCCGGACGTTTCCCCGACGGCGTGGGCGGCGCTGGCGATGAATGGAAGTGCGGGGGCTACGGGGCCGGCGGGCGCTGCGGCGACGGTGAGCGTGGGCTCGGTGATGACGGGCGCCGCGGGGACCCAAGCGGCGGTCACCAACAGCGGGACGGGCGGCGCGGCGGTGTTGAACTTTACGATTCCGCAAGGCGCGGCGGGGACCAATGGAAGCGGTGGCGGGGGCGGCGGCACGAGCGGAATTCCGTTTGCTTCGATCTATCACGCGGTTTCGTTCAATGCTTCGTATTATTCGGTGACTAGCTCGAACTCTGCGGCGACGGAGGGCGACCCGGTTTTGACGTGGGTGCCGGCGAGTTGCACGGCTACGCAGTTGAGGGTGTTTTCGCGGCAGGCGAATGCGATTACGGTGACGCTGCGGCAAGGGTCGCCGACGGCGATGGTGGATACCGGGCTGGTCTGTTCAGTGGCTTCCGGGAGCGCCTGCATGGCTTCGGGGAGCGTGGCGGTGGCGGCGGGGAACTTTGTGGATCTTCATGTGAGTGGAGCGAACGGGACTGCCTCCGGGGTTTGGATGGCGTTGGCCTGCGATTGATTTCTTGCTGTCGAAAGGAGGATAGATTTCATTGCCTGCGGGTTGTAGCAAGAAGGAGCAAGGTATCTTATGCCCTCCCGCACCCATGGTTGTCAGGTAATTTTCGTTGTTCGACTAGATGTGACCAGTAGTAACTGGTTCCAATGCTGAGGATTGCAACAAGCCACGATCAAACAATGGTTGTAGCAAAAATATGCTGATAGATTGCGCATATCTGTTATACAGGCAGAGGTCATGTACAAATTATTGTTAGTTATTGCTCTGCTTTGTGGCTCGCTGCCTTGCCTGACGCAAACTTCCCCAACTCCAGTATCTCCCGGAGCGACTAGCTTCGCCGACGAAGCGATTGTGGTCGAGCAGGACGATGTGGTCTATCGTTATTCCGCAGACGGCAAAGGAAGCAAGGTTGAAACCGCCGTGTTCCGGATTCAGTCCAACGCTGCTTTGCAGAACGTGGCCGTACTTAGTTTTCCGTATGCCGAAGGCGATCAGCGGCTTGATCTAGTATATGTTCGCGTGCGCAAGCCTGCAGGAACTGTCGTTGAGACCCCCATTGCCGATGCGCAGGACCAACCTGCACAAGTCACACGGATAGCGCCGATGTATAGCGATCTTCATCTCAAGCAGATTCCGGTTCGTTCTCTTGCTGTCGGTGACAAGCTTGAATATCAGTTCCGCATAACGCAGCAGAATGCCGATATTCCGGATGAGTTCTGGGGACGGGAGAGTTTTGGCGCGGGCATTGTATTTCTGGAGCGCGGTATAGAGCTGCGCTTTCCTAAACAGAAGCATGTTACTGTGTCCAGCCCCGAATATAAACCGGATATCTCCGAGGCCGGAGACGAGCGCGTCTATCGGTGGAAGGGATCGCAACTCCGCTCTACATCTGCAAAGGATGACGATGACGCACAGCAGAACAAAGTGCCACCGGTGTCCTGGACGACTTTCCCGAGCTGGGAGGCCGTCGGGCTGTGGTACCGCGGTCTGATTGCTGGGCGAGACGCGGTCACGCCTGCTATCCAAGCGAAGGCGGATGAACTTACGGCAAATACCAAGACAGATACAGAGAGGGTACGGGCGCTATACGATTTTGTTTCCTCGCACAACCATTACATCGGGGTTGATTTTGGCATTGGACGCTACCAACCGCATGCCGCAGCCGAGGTGATGACGAATCAGTATGGAGATTGTAAGGACAAGCACACGCTGCTCGCTGCTTTGCTCCGCGCCAAAGGGTTCCAGGTTTCGGCAGTGCTCATCGGCGAGGGCATCGAGATGAACGAGGCGGTTCCGATGCCAGCTGCGTTCAATCACGTGATAACGCAAACGAATGTAGACGGAGAGAAGGTCTGGCTCGATACCACGACAGAGGTTGCTCCGTACCGCGTTTTGCTGCCTATCCTGCGCGACAAGCAGGCCCTGGTAGTTCCACCTGCTGCGGCTCCGAACCTGCAAAAGACTCCAGCTCAGCTTCCGTTTACTCCGCTGCTGCATTTCGAGACGAAGTCGGTCCTCGAAGAATCGGGTTCTCTCAAAGGCCACATCGATGTCGCCATGCGCGGTGATAATGAGATCCTCATGCGGTTCGCCGCCCGTCAGATTGCCCGGGCGCAGTGGGATCAGCTTAGCCAGACTTACTCCAACGCCTCTGGTTTCAGCGGAACCACGAGCGCTACCGTACTCGATCCGCCCGACGACACATCCGCTCCCTGGCATCTTCGATACGATTATGCTGACAATTCGTTTGGCGATTGGGGCAATTATCGCATTGGTGCTCTCTTGCCTTACATCGGTTTACCTGCCGTTGACGAGAAGGTGAGTCGGAAGAAAGATATCGAACTTGGCGGCCCACACATCGAGGTTGTGAACAGCAGCATTCGCCTCCCCAAGGGCTACGGCGCCGATCTACCGGACGCGGTTCATCTCAATAGTCTTTTCGCTAAGTTCGATAGAACGTATCAGCTTCAGGATGGGAACCTTAAGGCTGAGGTCCGGCTGGAGATCCTGACCGCGAAGGTGCCTGCGGCCGACTTAAAAGAGTACAAGAAGTTTCTCGACGACCTGGGGCAGGAGCCGTGGATTCAACTGACAAGCAAAGATCGAGCTGCGGGTGAAAAAGGGCCTCCTCCTGCCGGGGAAAATAATTCGGTTGCTTCTGAATTGGCTCGTCAAGCCCAGAGTGCTCTTGCAAATAACGACAAGGATCTCGCTCGGAAAAAGCTCGATGAGGCGGCTGCGGTGAACGACAAGCAGCAATATCTGTGGTCTTACACAGGCTATCTTGCAGCTCTCTCAGGCAAATTCGATGAAGCTGCTTCGGACTATCAAAGGGAGTTGAAGCAACATCCCGACGAAACGAAGACCTATCTTGCTCTGATCGATGCACAGGCCAGGTTGGGGCAGAAGGCGGCGGAGCGGGATTCGCTGCTTGCGTACTCGAAGGCGGAGCCGAGGGACAGCACGGTAGTGCTATTCACGGGTGGCCGTCTGCTCGCCACAGACCACGTGGCGGAGGCTGTCGAGGTCTACCGAGCGGGGTCAAAGGCGATTCCGGAGAACAAGCTGATCGAAGTAAAGCTCGCAAGCGCGTTGCTTCGCGAAGGCAAGCCCGATGAGGCGGTCACCCTCGCAAAGAGCGCGATCGATGGTTCTTCCGACCCTGACGTTCTCAATGATGGAGCGTATGTTCTCGTCAGCCACAACGCAGAGCTACCACTGGCGGAGAGTAGTTCCCGTAAGGCAATCGATCTGCTGGAGACGGGATCTACGGAAACGGTTCTCGACAGTGTGAATGCGAACTCCTTTCACCGCGTCAATCTGCTGTTGGCATCCTGGGACACACTCGGCTGGATCTACTTTGCCGAAGGAAATACAGAGATGGCCGAGCAGTACACGGGCGCCGCATGGAGGATTGGCGGCCATGCTGAGGTCGGCCTTCACTTTGGAAAGGTGCTGGAGAAGCAAGGAGATAACGCACAAGCGCTGCGTATTTATGAACTAGCTTTGGGAGATGGCAAAACAAACTCCACGACGCCAATCCAGCTCGAGTTACATGCTAGAGTCGATGCGCTGAAAAAACGGGGTATCCCTTCGCAGAACCTTAACGCTGAGGCTATTCTCCAGGAACAACGCACCTATCACGTTCCGCGTGCTCGAGATATGAAGGGTTCGGCAATCTTTTTCTTACAGATCTCTGCGACGAAGACGGAAAAAGTGGGGTTTGTCAGTGGAGACGATGGTCTTCGCAGCGAGAGCGCTAGGATCTCTCGCCTCGACTTAGGACTTGCTCTTCCGAAGGGATCTCACGCTCTCTTGCTCCGCAGCGGCGTTCTTTTTTGCTCAGCAAAGCCGATGTGTGAATTTGTCCTTACACCGCCTCAGAACGCAAATGTCAGGTAGCGACCGGAACAATTGCTGCTTCAGCCGATGAGGGGTTGCTGGGAGGGTGGGGCGGATGGATTTGGGGCGGTGGGGTTCGGGGTCCGGAGGATGAGGAAGTTGGCGGGGTCGTTGCCTAGCGGAATGCCTTCTTTTTCGAAGGCGAGGATGATGCGGCGGCGGAGTTCGCGGAGGACGCCATCGCGCTGGTTGGCGCGGACGCGGATCTGGATGGGATAGGTGACGGCGCGGCCTTCGATCTTGTTGACGCCGAGGATGACGGGGTCGGCGATGGCGATGTCCTTGAAGGCGGGGTCACTGCGGACCTCGCGGGCGAGGCTGGTGAGCAGAGCGATGACCTGGTCGGGATTGGCGCTGGCGTCGACGCTGACGTCGAGGGTGGCGACCGAGAAGTCGCGGGAGAGGTTGGAGACGATGGCGATCTGGCTGTTGGGAATGATGTAGAGGGTGCCGTCGAAGTCGCGGAGGGTGGTGCGGCGGAGGGAGAGGTCTTCGACGGTGCCTTTGAGGCTGGAGACGACGATGACTTCGCCGACGTTGTACTGGTCTTCGACGAGGATGAAGATGCCGTTGAGCATGTCTTTAAAGAGGGACTGCGCGCCGAGGCCGATGCCGACGCCGAGGATGCCGGCGGAGGCGAGCAGAGGCTGGTAGGGAATGTCGAAGAGATTGAGGATTTGCAGGAAGGCGATGAAGCCGAGGATGCCGTAGGAGGTGGCGCGCAGGATGGAGGCCATGGTGCGGAGCTGGGCGGCGCGATGAAAGTTGCCAACGTGGCTGTCGGCGCGGGTGCGGAGGCGTTTAACGAAGAAGAGGACTATGCGCTGGAGAATGAAGATGACGAGGAGGATGGCGAGCAGGCGGGGGAGCTTGGCGCTGATGAAGAGGACGATGTCGCTATGCCAGTCGCGGACGATGGCCTGGGCGACGTGTTCGTCTTGTGGAATCTGTTGCGGGAGCGGGGCCAGAAGGAGCATGATTACGGCGTCTCGCTTTCGTGAGTGGATGCTGTTGAACAGGATGCGTCAGCGGCGGGCGAAGATGCAATGCCCGCTGGAGACCAGAGTCGGACGCCGCGGGCTGCGGTTGGAGGATGGAATGAGAGGGTTACGAGTGGTGCTGGCGGGGGTGATTTTGCTGGGAGGCGTTGCGGGGATAAGGAGCGGAGGCGAGCCGATTGGTCCAAGGATGCAGCAGACGGGACCGCCTGGACAACCGGGAAGCTCCGGGTATCCATCGATGGGACGCCGTCCGGGAGAGGAGAATCCTATTTCGCCGGGGGTCGCGGAGAGGCAGGAGCAGGCACGGAACAACGAACGGCAAAAACGGTTGGTGGCGGATACCGACAAGCTGCTGACGCTGGCGACGGAGTTGAAGCAGGAGGTGGATAAGACGAATAAGGATGTGTTGTCGGTGGATGTGATCAAGAAGGCTGAGGAGATTGAGAAGCTGGCGCACGGCGTGAAGGAACGGATGAAGGGATAAAGACGGTGAGTAGGGAGTAGAAGGCTAAGGGCTTCCGCTAGTGGGTTGGCTCGGGTTGGGAGAGGGCGGCGGCGGCGTTGATCTGGGGTACGGGCAGGCCGGGAGCGGGTGTGGCGGAGTTGCGCAGGGCGGTGACGATGGTGTCTGCACTCCAGTCGGGGTGGGCGGCGCGGAGGAGAGCGGCTGCGCCGGCGGCAAGAGGCGCGGAGGCGCTGGTTCCCATGGCCTGAACGTAGGCTGCGTGGCCTAGATTGAAGCAGCCGAAGCTGTGGGAGGAGTCGGCGGGGAGGCCGTCAGCGGTGTTGGGCAGGCCCGAGCTGCAGGCGCCGCGAACCCAGCCGCTGACAGAGGAATCGTTCCCCGCGGGATAGCTGCCGCCGGGCGCGGCGAGGGCGTTGAGGGGAGATCCATAGTTGCTGTAATAGGCGAGGGAGACCGGGCCGGGGGCGCAAGCTGCTCCGGGCGCGGTGTTCTGGGCGCAGGCGGGGTTGGTAGAGGCGATGACGGCGAGGACGCCACGGGATTGGGCGGGAAGCTCGACATAGCGAGCATTGGAGAGGTCGAGGCCATCGTTGCCGGCGGAGGCGACCAGTACGATGTTGGCCTGGGTGGCCGCGTAGGTAATCTGGTTGAAGGCGGCGAGGAGGCCTGCGCCTTCGCCGGTGGTGAGATCGACGGTAGCGCCGATGGAGAGACTGATGATGTCGGCGCGGTTGGTGATGGCGTCTTCGATGCCTTGCATGACCCAGCTGAGGAGGCCGCTGGCTTCGCCGGACTCGCACTGCTGCGCGGGAGTGCTGCCCGAGGTGACGGCGGGCATGCGCTGGAGGACTTTGATGTTGAGGATGGTGGCGGCCGGCGCGACGCCGATGACCTGGCCGGTGCCGGGTCCGATGGCTGCGGCGGCGAGCGAGGCGGTCCAGGTGCCGTGGCCCTGCTGGTCCTGTGGGCTGGCATCGTCGCAGACGCTGGGATAGGCGGTCTGGTCGATTTCGGTGAGGTTGAGGGCCAGGTTGGGGGCGATATCGGGGTGGGTCAGGTCGACGCCACTGTCGAGGATGGCGATGCGAACGCCTTTGCCCATGGTCGTATCCCAAGGGCCGTGCGCGGGGCCGCCTGGAACGCTGTTGCCGTAGCCTCCGACCTGTTGGACGGCCCAGCCCTGCGGGGTGCTGGTGTAGAAGGAATCGTACGGCGGGGGAGGAGGCGGCGCGGCAATGGTGGGCGGCGCGACGGTGAGGATGGCGCCGTGGGTGGGAAGCTTGCCGATGCGGACGCCGACGCCGGCGGATGAATCGGCGCTGCCGCTGCCGCTGCCGCTGCCGATGTCTGCGGGGATGGCGGCCTTTACATGAAGACGATAGGCGGAGACGATGCGGTCGTGCAGGACGTAGGCGACGTTGGGCTGCGCGGAGAGGAGGCGGAGGGTGGAGGCGTCGTCCTGGGCGGCTGGAGATTGGACCGCGGCGATTCCGAGATGCTCGTTGCGTTGGGTGAGGCGTGCTCCGGTTGCGGCGGTGCGGAGTTCGGCGTTGCCCGGGATGGAGGCGTTGCGATAGAGGACCAGGTAACGATGCGGCGCGAAGCTGGTGGTGTCTATCTGGCAACTGGCCAAAGGAACGTAGAGAAGCGGCAGGAGGGCGACCCAAAGCGCTCTCTGTCGGATGGCAGACATAACCGCCTTAGCAATCTTCTGAAGAGCGGGATTGATGCGAACGAGCACGGAGACACCTCATATTTGCGCTGAGTAGTGCATCGGCGGAAAGCGGAGGCACATGAGAGGAGCAGGATGTGTGCTATTACTTTTAGGAATCGAAGAGAGCTGTCAAACCCTGCAATCGGAACGAATTGACCCTGATTGATGGCACATGCTCTAATTGCGGACTTTGTGAAGTTATCTATGGATTGGCGTTGTAAGGAGACCATTGCATGTCTGGATTTGGCTTTTTAGCTGTAGCTCTTCGAGGGCAGGTTGCGGATGTGCCCGCGTATGTTGGTAGTGACGATGGGCGGATGTATCTGTGGATTGCGCTGGGGGTGGGAGTGCTGGCGCTGCTGGCGGCGCTGATGCTGGCTCGGGCGGTGATTGCGTCGGACACGGGGACCTCGGAGATGCGGGCGATCTCGGACGCGATCCGTGAGGGGGCGGAGGCGTTTCTACGGCGGCAGTACATGACGATCGGGACGATTGCGGTGGTGCTGGCCGTGGTGTTGTTTGTGGGGTATCGGATATCGCCGAGGACCTCGCCGTATGCGCTGAAGACGGTGATCAGTTTTCTGGTGGGCGCGGTGTGCTCGGCGTTGGCGGGGTATACGGGGATGTACTGCTCGATCCGGGCAAATATCCGGACGGCTTCGGCGGCGCGGACGAGTTTGAACAAGGCGCTGCAGATGGCGCTGCGGGGCGGAGCGGTAACGGGGCTGGTGGTGGTGGCGCTTTCGCTGCTTGGGGTGGGGTCGCTGTTCCTGTTCTTTGGCGGGTTGCAGCACCCGCAGGCAGTTCCGTACCAGTTGGTGGGATTCGGATTCGGGGCGTCTCTGGTGGCGTTGTTCGCGCAGCTTGGGGGAGGAATTTATACCAAGGCCGCGGATGTGGGGGCGGACCTGGTGGGTAAGGTGGAGGCGGGGATTCCGGAGGACGATCCGCGGAACCCGGCGGTGATCGCCGACCTCGTGGGAGATAACGTCGGCGATTGCGCGGGACGCGGGGCGGACATTTTTGAATCGACGGCGGCGGAGAATGTGGGCGCGATGATTCTGGGCGCGGCGCTCTATCCGGTGTTCGGGGTGAAGGGGATTTTGTTTCCGCTGATTGTGCTTGCGATCAACCTGATTGCGAGCGTCGCAGGCGTGTTTGTGGTGAAGACCAAGGAAGCCGAAGATCCGATGCATGCGTTGAATCGGGGGTTCTACGTGACCTCGGCGCTGGCGCTGCTGGGCTTCGCGGGCGCGGTGTATACGATGCTGAATGGGCCGCAGGTGAAGCCGCTATGGCTGCTGGGATGCGGCGTGATCGGGTTGATTACCTCGTTCCTGTTTGTGTGGATTACGGAGTACTACACCGAGTCGCGGTATCGGCCGGTGCAGTCGATCGCGACGGCTTCGCTGACAGGGCCGGCGACGAATATCATCAGCGGGCTGGCCGTGGGGATGGAGACGCCGGCGATGCCGGTGATTGCGATCTCGGCGGCGCTGCTGCTGAGCTACTACTTCGGCGTGCAGGGGCTGCATGACGTGGCGGGGATCAGCGATTATGCCAAGGGAATCTATGGGACGGCAATTGCCACGATGGGGATGCTGAGCTGCGCGGCTTACATTCTGGCGATGGATACGTTCGGGCCGATCACGGACAATGCGGGTGGGATCATCGAGATGTCGAACCAGCCGGATGCGATTCGCGAACGCACGGACAAGCTGGATTCGGCGGGCAATACGACTAAGGCGCTGACCAAGGGATATGCGGTCGGGTCGGCTTCGCTGGCGGCGTTTCTGCTGTTCTCGGCGTATCTGGAAGAGATCAAGGTGATCGTGACGGCGAAGGTGGCGGCCGCGGGCGGATACATGCCGGCGGGTTGGAGCTTTACGAATATCAATTTGGCGCAGGTGCCGGTGTTTGTAGGAGCGTTGCTGGGGGCGACGTTGACGTTTCTGTTCAGCTCGATGGCGATTAAGGCGGTGGGGCGGACGGCGCAGATGGTGGTGCAGGATGTTCGCAACCAGTTCAAGGAGAATCCGGGGATCATGCAGGGAACGTCGAAGCCGGACTATGGGCGATGCGTTCGGATTGTGACGGGCGCGGCGTTGAAGGAGATGGTGCTGCCGGGCGCTCTGGTAGTGGGTCTGCCGGTCGCGGTGGGGCTGATCTTCCGGCACTTCAGCGCGAGCTATGGGGCGGATACGACGGTGTATGCGCCGGGCGCGGTGCTGCCGGTGCCGGCGATTGGCGGCGTGCCGGTGAATTTGGCCGGGGCAGAGGCTGTGGCCGGGCTGCTGATGGTGGGGACGATTGCCGGGGTGCTGCTGGCGATGCTGATGAATAACGGCGGCGGCGCCTGGGACAACGCGAAGAAATACATCGAGACGGGACAGTATGGAGGCAAGAAGTCCGAGGCGCACAAGGCGGCGGTGGTGGGCGATACGGTGGGCGATCCGTTCAAGGACACGGCCGGACCGAGCCTGCATGTGCTGATCAAGCTGCTGGCCACGATCACGCTGGTGCTTGCGCCTTTGTTTGTTTGAGACCTTTCGGTGGCAATCTACAGAATTGTGGCATCACGACGGGAAAACAACGAGTCGCAAAGGCGAATACGGGTATCTCTCCACTACGCCGTGTGATAAAACTGCACGGCTTACCACCCCAGCGAGCAAAAGCGCTCGCCGGGGACCCCGGCGGTTTACCAACCCGGCGAGCAAACTGCGCTCGCCGGGGACCCTGGTGGCTTCGGTGAGATGACGACTTCTTTGAAGTTGTTGTAGATCCTCAGAGAAGCTGGTCCGCATGGTTCGGGTGCTGCACGGCAAGCGAGACCTTCATTCCATGCTTGAGATCGAGTCGATGGGCGGCCTTTGAGTCGTGCAGTTTGCGGCTGCTTGCAAATTGACCCTGAGGTCAAAAAAGTATTCGCCAGGGAGTCAAACGAAGGCCCTTCCCGGTACAATCTTGGTTTGCGGGTGTTGGTGGATCTTTGAAGGATGGAACCATGGCAAGACAGTCTGGGTCGAGTGTGCAGGAGAGCGGGAAGACGGCGGGGAGTGCGGCGGCGGGGACGATGTCCCGTGAGCAGATGGTGGAGTTCTATCGCCTGATGTATCTGTCGCGGCGGACCGATGACCGCGAGATCGTGCTGAAGCGGCAGCAGAAGATATTCTTCCAGATCTCTTGCGCGGGACATGAGGCTTTGCTGGTAGCGGCCGGCATGGCAATGAAGCCGGGGTACGACTGGTTCTTCCCGTACTATCGGGATCGGGCGATCTGCCTGGCGCTGGGGAATACAGCCGAGGAGCAGTTGCTGCAGGCGGTGGGGGCGGCGGACGACCCGGCGAGCGGCGGGCGACAGATGCCTTCGCACTGGTCAAGCAAAAAGTTGAATATCGTGACCCCGTCCTCTTCGACGGCGACACAGTGTCTGCAGGCGATCGGATGCGCGGAGGCGGGACGGTTCTTCACGCGGCATCCGGAGGCGGCGAAGAAGCAGGATGGCGATTATCGCGAGTTTAAGGATGTAAGCTTCCATGGAGACGAGGTGGTGTATGTCTCGATTGGGGAGGGCGCGACCAGTCAAGGGGAGTTCTGGGAGTCGCTGAATACGGCTTCGAACGGCAAGCTGCCGGTACTGTATGTGGTCGAGGACAACGGCTATGCGATCTCGACGCCGGTGGAGGTGAATACGCCGGGGGGGAGCATCTCGAAGCTGGTGGCGAACTTCCCTAACTTTCACTTTGCGGAGATCGATGGGACCGACCCGGATGCGTGCTATGGGGCGATGACGGAGGCGGTGGCGTACTGCCGCGCGGGAAAGGGTCCGGCGCTGGTGCATGGGCATGTGATTCGGCCTTATTCGCACTCGCTGAGCGATGACGAGCGGCTGTACCGGTCGGTGGAGGAGTTGGAGGCAGATGCAGCGCGGGACCCGATCTCGCGGATGCAGATGCGGTTGCTGCGCGAGGGAGTTCTGGACGCGGAGGCGATCAACCGGCTCGAGCGGCAGGTGGATGAGGAGGTGCAGCGGGCGGCGGATCGCGCGGTGATGGCTCCGCTGCCTGCGGTGGCCTCGATTACGAAGCATGTTTATTCGGAGGATCTGAGCGTCCGGGATGCGCGGTTTGCGACCGAGCCGGCGGCGACTGCCGATGCGACCGAGCGCACGATGGCGGACCTGATCAACTCCTGCCTGAAGGACGAGATGCGGCGGGATGAGCGGGTGGTGGTGTTTGGCGAGGACGTGGCCGATGCCAGCCGCGATGGCGCGCTGCTGGCCGGCAAGGTGAAGGGCAAGGGAGGGGTGTTCAAGCTGACGGCTGGGCTGCAGACGGAGTTTGGCAGCGAGCGCTGCTGGAACTCCCCTCTGGCGGAGGCGAATATTACCGGGCGCGCGATCGGGATGGCGGTGCGGGGGATGAAGCCGGTGGTGGAGATTCAGTTTTTCGATTACATCTGGCCGGCGATGCACCAGATGCGGAATGAGCTTCCGCTGGTTCGCTGGAGATCGAATGGCCAGTTCAGCTGCCCGTTGGTGATGCGGGTGCCGATTGGGGGCTATTTGACGGGCGGCTCGATCTATCATTCGCAGTCGGGGGAGAGCATCTTCACGCATACGCCGGGAGTACGGGTGATCATGCCTTCGAATGCGCTCGATGCGATAGGGCTGCTGCGGACAGCGATCCGGTGCGACGATCCGGTGCTTTTTCTGGAGCACAAGAGGCTGTATCGCGAGACGTTTGGACGGGCGGCGTATCCGGGACCGGACTACTGCATTCCATTTGGGAAGGCGAAGGTGGTGCGGCCGGGGAAGGACTTGACCGTGCTGACGTATGGGGCGGTGGTGCCGCGGGCGCTGCAGGCG
The DNA here is from genome assembly GCA_965277335.1 of Edaphobacter sp. Taxonomy (GTDB): domain Bacteria; phylum Acidobacteriota; class Terriglobia; order Terriglobales; family Acidobacteriaceae; genus Edaphobacter. The sequence continues at coordinate 99,642 of CBDICJ010000006.1, forward strand.
GCGCAGAAGCTGCAACGCGATACGGGCGTGGATGTGGAGCTGATCGATCTGCGGAGTTTGTCTCCCTACGACTGGGAGGCGATCGCGGAGAGCGTGAAGAAGACCAATCGGGTGATCGTGGCGCATGAGGACATGCTGAGCTGGGGATATGGGGCGGAGATCGCGGCTCGAATTGGGGATGAGCTGTTTCACGATCTCGATGCGCCGGTGCGCAGGGTGGCGGCGATGGATACGTTCGTGGCCTATCAGCCGAAGCTCGAAGATGCGATTCTGCCGCAGCCTGAGGACCTGTATCGGGCGATGCAGGAGCTGGCTGCGTTTTAAAGCTCGCGCAACTGCTGCGGTGATCCCGTGTTTGTGATTGCAGTGCCGGCGGCGGCTCTGCGGGGAAGCTGCCGGCGCGATGAGGAGCTTTATGCGATTCGGACGTCGATCGGCTGAGGTGTTTGCGGGTTCATTGCGGGTTCTGGCGGCGGGTGTGTTGTGCGTGGTCGTGGTGGAGCAGCCGATGGCGGCGACGGCTGCGGGGCGGAAGACGGCGCAGCCGATTCAGGGGCAGGAGCGAGTGCTGCACGTGCTGAATCGTTTTACGTTTGGAGCGCGGCCGGGGGATGCCGCCGCGGTGCAGGCGATGGGGGTGCGGCGGTGGTTTGAGCGGCAGTTGAACCCCGCACGTATCGACGACTCGGCGCTCGATGCGCGACTGGCGATGTTTCCCGCGATGCGGATGCAGCAGGCGGAGTTAATGGAGCGGTATCCCAGTCCGCAGGTGCTGCGGCAGACCATTGCGAAGAATCTTCCGCTTCCGGCAGACCCGGTGGAACATGCGATCTATACGGATCAGATTGCGTTCTATAAGGCTAGAAAGGCAAAGCAAGCTGCTGCGAATCAGGAGGGCGGCCAAGAGGGCGGTCAAGAGGGCGGTCGGCGCGAAGGTTCGATGGCCCGTGTGGCGGGGAGCGCGGCGCTTCCGGGGGATGGGGTCGATCCGTCGACTCCGGCGATGGCGGCGCATGAGCAGCAGCTCTATTCGGGATTGGATGCGGTGAGGATCATCAATCTGTCTCCTGGGGCGAGGATGCAGCGGATTCTGGCGATGTCTCCGGAGGAGTTGATGTCATTTCGCAACAGTTTGAACGGGGGCGAGATGGCGGCGATGGCGGAGGGATTGACGCCGGTGCAGCGGGAGACGCTGGCCGCGCTGCAGGGTTCGCCGCGGATGATCGATGCGGAGCTGCTGGAGTCGAGGATGCTGCGGGACATTTATAGCGAACGACAACTGGAAGCGGTGATGACGGACTTCTGGCTGAATCACTTCAATGTGTATAGCAGGAAGAACCAGGACGAGCCGTATCTGCTGCCGGCGTATGAGCGGGATGTGATTCGGCCGAGAGCGCTGGGCAAGTTTGAAGATTTGCTGGTGGCCACGGCGCAGAGTCCGGCGATGCTGATGTACCTGGATAATTGGCAGAGCCTCGGGCCGGATTCAGTGGCGGCGCAGAACGCTCAAGGCAAGAAGGGGAAGGACCGCGGGCTGAACGAAAACTATGCGCGCGAGCTGATGGAGCTGCACACGTTGGGAGTGCAGTGCGAGGTGAGCCAGGATCATCCGGTGAGCGCGTTGGAGAAGGCTTGCGGGCGAGGATATACGCAGCAGGACGTGACGCAGGTGGCGAAGGTGCTGACTGGCTGGACGATCGATCAGCCGTACCGGAGTGGGACGTACCGGTTTGAAGAGCGGCGGCATGAGCCAGGGACCAAGACGGTGCTCGGGAAGAAGATTTCGGAGAATGGCGAGGCGGAGGGATTGCAGGTGTTGCACATGCTGGCGACCAGTCCTGCGACGGCAAAGTTTATTTCGACCAAGCTGGCAGTGCGGTTTGCGAGCGATACGCCGCCGCCGGCGCTGGTGGACCGAATGACGAAGGCGTTCCTGTCCAGCCATGGAGATATCAAGATTGTGCTGCGAACGATGTTCGATTCGCCGGAGTTCTGGTCGCCGGAGGTGTACCGGGCGAAGGTGAAGACGCCGGAGGAGTTTGTGGTGTCGGCGGCGCGGGCGAGCGGGGCGGAGGTGATGAATGCGACGGGCCTGGTGCAATCGCTGAATAGGCTGGGAATGCCGTTCTATGGAATGCAGACACCGAATGGGTATAGCTGGATGGCTGACTCCTGGGTGAATACAGGCGACCTGGTGAGCCGGATGAACTTTGCGCTGAGCTTGAGCAGCAACAGGCTTCCCGGTGTGGTGACGGACTGGAGTGGGGCGATGGGGCGGGGAACGGCTGGAGGGGAGCCTGCGGAATTTCCTTCTGGGGGCGTGGATGCGGGTGTGACCGCGAAGGAGAAGAGCCTGGAGATGGTGCTGCTCGGGCAGGCGGCGAGCGAGCAGACGAGGTCTACGGTGTTGCAGCAGGCCGACGATCAGGCGATGCAGCAACAGGCGGTGAAGAGTTTTTCCATTCGATCGAACGATGCGGAACCGATGGCGCAGGTGCTCCATGTGGTTGGACCGAAGCAGCCGGTGAAGCCTCCGCTGGATCGAGAGTCTGCAACGATGGCTGGTCTGCTGTTAGGGTCGCCGGAGTTTCAACGGCGGTAGCAGAATGGCAGCCAGCATCGCGGTTCGGCGTGGCGAAACCTGCTTTTCTAGGTCACGCCGCAATATCCTTTGAGGCAAACAGCAGGTTTCTTCACTCCGCGACTCGAAGTACCTCGCTGCTGCCAGCCTGCTTGCGGTCGCTTCGGTCGAAAGGACAAGAACGTTCGCAATGCAGACCTATCGGTCGATGCAGCCCAAGGCTTGCGGCTTTATCAGACCTCTCTGGATAGAGGTAAGTTTCAGGCAACTTCCTGGACAGAACCGAGTTTGAAGAATCAGGCGATTGGGTCAGTGATTCGACTGGAGCGTCTGGAAGATCAGGGGAGAGGGCGATGGCGGATCGTAGATTTTTGACGGATCAGAGCGACTGGGGATGCGATCTTGATGGGCGGGATGCTGCGCGAAGAGGGGTGACGCGGCGCGGATTTATGAAGGGCGGGGCTCTGGCGCTGGTCGGCACGTCGGCGATTCCTGCGTTTTTGACACGGAGCGTGATGGCGGAGGCAACGACGGCCGCCGCAGATAAGAAGAAGCTGGTGATTTTATTTCAGCGTGGCGCGGCGGATGGGTTGAATGTCGTGGTGCCGTACAAGGAGAAGAACTATTACGCGATGCGGCCTTCGATTGCGATTCAGGAGAAGGATGTTCTGGACCTGGATGGCTTTTTCGGGCTGCATCCCGCGATGGCGGCGTTCAAGCCGCTGTATGAACAAGGGCATCTGGCGATCGTTCCTGCCGCGGGTTCACCGGACACAACACGGTCGCACTTTGACGCGCAGGATTATATGGAGAGCGGTACGCCTGGAGTGAAGGCGACTCCGGATGGATGGCTGAACCGGGCGCTGCAAGCGGAGGTGGCGAAGGAGAGAGCTTCGGCATTTCGGGCGGTGGCGCTGGGAACGCAGGTTCCGCAGACGTTGCAGGGGAAGGTGCAGGCGATTGCGATCAATAACGTGGCGGATTTTTCAGTGGGCGGCAAGGGACCGCAGAGCTCGCCGATCAGCAATGCGTTTCAGGCGATGTACGACGAGAGTTCGGATGCGGTGCTGCATGGCACAGGGCAGGAGACGTTCGAGGCGGTGAAGATGTTGAAGGCGGCTGATCCGGCTCGCTATCAGCCGGCGGCGGGGGTGGTGTATCCGAATACGCCGTTTGGCAACAGCCTGAAGCAAGTGGCGCAGTTGATGAAGGCAGATCTGGGAGTGGAGGCGGCGTTCTCCGATATTGGCGGCTGGGACACGCACCAGAACCAAGGCAACGTGAACGGGCAGCTGGCGAATCGGCTGAAGGAGTTTTCGGAGACGATTGCCGCGTTCTGGAACGATATGGGAGCGGATGCGGAGAATGTGACGCTGGTGACGATGTCGGAGTTCGGACGGACGGCGCGGCAGAACGGGACCGGCGGCACGGACCATGGCCATGCGAATGTGATGTTCGTGCTGGGCGGCCGGGTGAAGGGCGGAAAGGTGTATGGCAGGTGGCCTGGGCTGGCAGAGGAACAGTTGAATGAAGGGCGGGATTTGGCGGTTACGACCGATTTCCGACGAGTGCTGGGCGAGGCTGCTTACAGGACGCTGGGCGCGAGGAATCTTGGGTTAGTGTTTCCGGGAGCTCAGGTCAAGGTCGGCGACTTTTTGAACTTCAGCTAGGTTGCTGGTTCATAGATCAATGAGTCGAAGGGCCGGAGTTTGTCCTAGCGGGTGAGTTGGGAATCTCCATGACTCTCGATGCGAGGGTCGCTTCTTCTGTTTATGGGATGTGAAAATCTGTGATCTACAAATTAGTGGAAGCAAGGACAACTTTTTTATTGGATGCGCGTCTTACAGTGTAGTAATCAATAGTCAAGCTTGCAGTTCCCACGGTTTGGCTTCCAATATCCGCACCAAAAGAACTCCCCACCTTCCTGTAAGGCTCCCAGAATACCGGGAGCCTTCACGCCTTTTTCAGATGCTGAATAGGTCTACGCGAAACCTGCTTTGCGGTCGAGCGCGAATGCGCCTGCTCCGTAAAAGACGAGCATGATGGCGATGCCGGTGAGAGCGAGAATGTAGTTGTAGATGCCAAAGCCCTGATGAATGCCCACAGCGGCGAAGGCGACGATCATATTGATGGCGATGAGGGAGGCGGCGAGACGGGTGAAGAGGCCGACGATGAGGAGCATGCCGCCGAGGAACTCGGTAAAGGCAGAGACGTAGCCGAGCCAGTAGGGAAGACCGAGAGTGGCGACGTAATGGGCAAAGTGATGCAGTGAGCCGTGGGGTACGACCTTCTGATAGCCATGCACGGTCATGGAGAGGCCGAGCGCGAGGCGCAGGAGAAGCGCGCCCAAGGGTTGCAGGCTGTTGAGCCACTTTGTCATAAGAGATTTCCCTGGGAAAGGTTATCGCGGCAGCGGCGGCGATGAGAGGAGATCTACTGCGCGGGTGCCGGATAAGGCACGAGTGGAGCGGCTGCGGCGGGAAGGAGATATTGGTCGAGAAAACGGGTGAGGCTTCGACTGTAGAGGGCCTCGGAGGGTGAGGAGAGATCTACGGTGACCTTGGGGTCTGAGGCGGTCTGGAAGGCCTTGTCGGGGGAGGGAGAGCCGAGGGAGGGAGAGCGTGACAGGAGAAGCTTTGGGGTGTGAAGGATGGAGAGAGGCTGGGCGAGGGGAAAGCGCTGGCGAAAGAGGAAGCGGACTGGAAGGAGGTGGGAGCGAGGATCGCGTTCGGCTGCGTCGAGAAGGTCGGAGTAGGGGGAGTCGAGAATGAGGGCGGGGATAGACGGGTGAGCCAAGGCCAGGTAAGCGGCGAGCGAGGCTCCGATGCTGGCTCCGTAGGGGACGATCTGCTGCGCGGGAATGGCACGGGAGGCGGTGAGGTACTGCCATGCTGAGTTGGCGTCATGGATCATATTTTGCTGGCTGGGGTGGGTGAGAGCGCTTTGGCCGTATCCGCGGTAGTCGAAGGCGAAGACGTTGATGCCGAGGTTGTGCAGGGTGGCGAGAGTGGCGATGAAGTTTGTGAGAGAGCCGTCGGCGCCGGGAAGGAAGAGAACGGTGGCGTTGGCATAGCGGGCTGCGGGGACGGCGGGGATCCACCAGCCGGTGAGCTGCGGGATTGCGGTTTCGTCGGGGCCGAAGTGGATGACCTGGTAGGAGATGCCGGCGAGGGAGGGCGGGCTTGAGGTAGTTCGGGCGGGGTGAAGGACGAGCTGCCATTGCCCTTGGTAGAAGAGCAGGCACAAGGTGAGATAGCCGCACAGGACGGCCGCGAAGATGGCGAGGCCGATGGCTTTCACAAGCCAGATGGGGTCGACAACTTCATGCTGAACGGCTTGGGAGGGAATGCGTGGGTTTGAGTTCGGCTTGGGACGGGAATTGGAACGGGGAGTGGGCGCGGGCATGGGCGGCTTCTGTATTGACTTTAGCATCGTGGTTCGAGGTGAGTCGCTGGTTGTGGGGAGTGACTCTAACACTGAGAGCAGCGGATGTATTGCGTGGCGCAGTGGGTGCGGTTGTGCGGGTTGGGTGAGGCTCCTTCGGCGGGCCGGGTGATGGAAGCCGAGGTGGCGGGAGTCACGGTTTGTTTATCGAATGTGAATGGGGAGTTATCGGCTCTGGATAATACTTGTCCTCACAGGCAAGGGCCGTTAGGACAGGGATGGATCGAAGGCGAGGCGGTGATCTGTCCGTGGCACTCGTGGGCGTTTCATGCGAAGACGGGCTTGGCGGAGTACCCAGCGGGGGAGCGGGTGAATGTTTTTCCGCTTCGGGTGGAAGGAGAGGAGGTGCTGGTGAATATCGAACGAGGCTGAGGCGCGGCGTGTTGTTTCTTTGCGCGGGTGTTTTCACTGCGGCCGCGGTGTTCGAGCGCCGGTGCTGATAGAATCTGTTAAATCCACTCCAAGCAGGAGAGGCAATGCAGGCAATACTGGCGCTGGAAGACGGGCGCATTTTTCGCGGCAAGAGTTTTGGCGCACGAGCGGAGCGCTCTGGCGAGGTGGTCTTCAATACATCATTGACCGGATACCAGGAGATCTTTACCGATCCTTCGTACGCGGGTCAGATCGTGGTTCTGACGAATCCACATATCGGAAATTATGGGACGACACCCAGCGATGCGGAGGCTTCCCGGCCTTATATCGAAGGACTGGTTACGCGCGAATTTTCGCCGACGAGTTCGAATTGGCGGTCGACTCAGGTTGCCGATGAGTATCTGGAACGCTATGGCGTGCCGGTGATTGCGGAGGTGGATACGCGGGCCGTGGTTAGACATCTGCGGGCGAATGGCGTGATGCGCGGGGTGATCGCGTCGGGAGAGAGTCTCGATGCGGATGCGCTGGTGGCGAAGGCGCGGGCGATACCGAAGATGGACGGCACTGATCTTGCCAGCGGGGTGAGCACGAAGGTCGTTTATAAGTGGGACGCGAGCGAGCCGAAGAACCAAACGGGAGATGCGCTGTTGTCTCCGGCGGTGGAAGGCGGCGCTAAGCAGATGCATGTGGTAGCGTACGACTTCGGCATCAAGGAAAATATTCTGCGGATGCTGACGCGCGAGAACTGCCGGGTGACGGTGGTTCCAGCCACGACCTCCGCGGCCGATGTCATGGCGATGGAGCCGGATGGGGTTTTCTTCTCGAATGGACCGGGCGATCCGGAGCCGCTGGAGTATGCGGTTGAGAATGTAAAACAACTGCAAGGGAAGGCCCCGATCTTTGGGATCTGCCTGGGACACCAGATCTTTGGGCTGGCGCTTGGCGGCAAGACATACAAGCTGAAGTTCGGACATCATGGCGGCAACCACCCGATCATGAATCATCAGACAGGGAAGGTGGAGATTACGGCGCAAAACCATAATTACAATGTCGATCCCGATTCGCTGCCCGCGGATGTGGAGCGGACGCATACGAATCTGAATGACCAGACGCTGGCGGGGCTGCGACACAAGACCGATCCGATGTTCAGCGTGCAGTATCACCCGGAGGCGAGTCCGGGGCCGCATGATTCGCACTATCTCTTCAAGGATTTTCGCAAGATGATGGAAGAGTTCAAAAAATAGAGATAAACGGCGCGGCTTTGGTCGCGCATTTTTTTGATGTCAAGAGATGGATGAAAGAAGAAGATAGATGCCGCGTAGGAATGACATTGCGAAGATTCTGGTGATCGGTTCGGGGCCGATTGTGATCGGGCAATCGGCGGAGTTCGATTACTCCGGGACACAGGCTTGTAAAGCATTAAAGGCCGAGGGATATGACGTGGTGCTGGTGAATTCGAACCCGGCTTCGATCATGACCGATCCTGAGGTGGCGGACAGAACGTATATCGAGCCGTTGACTGCTGCTTATCTGGAGGAGATCCTTCGCGTCGAGCAGGAGATGCTGGACCCGGATGGGTTGGGGGGGAGGGGGAAGTTCGCTGTACTGCCTACCGTAGGGGGCCAGACCGCACTGAACCTGGCGGTGGAGTTGGCGGATTCGGGGGTGCTGGACAGGTTGGGCATTGAGCTGATTGGCGCGAAGCTGGAGGCGATCAAGAAGGCCGAGGACCGGCTGCTGTTCAAAGATGCGATGACCAAAATTGGATTGGATATGCCGCGGTCTGCGTTGATCAACAATCTGCGCGATGGGTTGGAGTTTGCGGCGAAGATCGGGTTTCCGGTCGTGATTCGGCCTTCGTTCACGCTGGGCGGTTCGGGCGGCGGGATTGCGTACAACCGCGAGGAGTTGATGGAGATACTTGCACGCGGGCTCGATCTTTCTCCTGTGCATGAGTGCCTGCTGGAAGAGAGCGTGCTGGGTTGGAAGGAGTATGAGCTGGAGGTGGTGCGGGATTTGAAGGACAACGTGATCATCATCTGCTCGATTGAGAATTTCGACCCGATGGGGGTGCATACGGGCGATTCGATTACGGTGGCTCCGGCGCAGACGTTGACTGACCGCGAGTATCAGAGCATGCGGGATGCGGCGATTCGCGTGATCCGCGAGATTGGCGTGGAGACGGGTGGCAGCAATGTGCAGTTTGCGGTAAATCCGCTGAACGGGCGCATGACGGTGATCGAGATGAATCCGCGTGTGTCTCGGTCGAGCGCGCTGGCGAGCAAGGCTACGGGATTTCCGATCGCGAAGATCGCGGCGCGGCTGGCGGTGGGTTATACGCTCGATGAGATTCAGAACGACATTACGAAGGCTACGCCGGCTTGCTTTGAGCCGACGATCGATTATGTCGTGGTCAAGATTCCGAAGTGGCAGTTTGAGAAGTTTCCCGGCGCGGACGAGAGCCTGGGGCCGCAGATGAAGTCGGTCGGCGAGGTGATGGCGATCGGCAGGACCTTCAAGGAAGCGCTGATGAAGGCGGTGCGGTCGTTAGAGACGGGCAAGAAGGCGACGGCGGACGATATTGAGCCTCGACGTTTGACGCAGCGGCTGGTGACGCCGCATCCGGACCGGCTGGCTTATATTCGCTATGCCTTTGAACGCGGGATGACGGTGCGTGAGGTTGCGCGCATGACGTCGATGGACCCATGGTTTCTGCACCAGATGAAGCAGATTACCGACGAGATCAAGGCGGTGGGCGCAGTTCCGATGGCAGAGGTAAGCGCGGAGCAGTTGCGGTCGGCGAAGCGGATGGGGATCTCGGATGAGCGCCTGGCGGCGGGTTGGGGTCTGACGGGCGCGGAGGGCACGGCGGCGGTGCGGGCACTGCGCAAGAAGCTGAAGGTAATGCCGGTCTACAAGATGGTAGATACGTGCGCGGGAGAGTTTGAGAGTTACACGCCGTATCTGTATAGCTGCTACGACGAAGAGGATGAGGCGGCGCCGACGAAGCGAAAGAAGATTTTGATTCTCGGCAGCGGGCCAAACCGGATTGGGCAGGGAATCGAGTTTGACTACTGCTGCTGCCATGCGGCGTTTGCTTTGCGGGAAGACGGGTACGAGACGATCATGGTGAACTGCAATCCGGAGACAGTGTCGACCGACTATGACACGAGCGACCGGCTGTACTTCGAGCCGCTGACGCTGGAGGATGTGCTGGGCGTGTATGAGCATGAGGCTGGCTCGAGCGCGGAGCCTTCAGCGACAGACCAGATCGGGATGATTGTGCAGTTCGGCGGGCAGACTCCGCTGAATCTTTCGCTGCCGCTGAAGCAGGCGGGCGTGCCGATTATCGGGACTTCGCCGGAGTCGATCGATCTGGCGGAAGACCGCAAGCGGTTCGGCAGACTGATTGAGGAATTGAAGATTCCGCAGCCGGAAGGAGCAATGGCGACCAGCGTGGACGAAGCGTTGACCGGCGCGAATCGCGTGGGCTATCCGGTGCTGGTGCGGCCTTCGTACGTGCTGGGCGGCAGGGCGATGGTGATTGCGTATGACGATGAGGCGATCGTTCGCTACATGTCCACGGCGATTGAATACTCGCAGGAGCGGCCGGTGCTGATCGATCATTTTCTGGAAGATGCAGTCGAGTGCGATGTGGATGCGCTATGCGATGGCGATGATGTGGTGATTGCCGGGATTATGCAGCACATCGAAGAGGCGGGAATTCACTCGGGAGATTCTTCGTGCGTGCTGCCGGCGGTGGATTTGAGCGAGGATGTGCTGCGGACGATTCGGCAGTACACGCGGAAGCTCGCCATGGCCTTGAGCGTGCGCGGGTTGGTGAACATTCAGTTCGCGATACAGAGGGGCACGGTGTATGTGATTGAGGTGAACCCCAGGGCTTCGCGAACGGTCCCTTATGTCTCGAAGGCTACGGGAATTCCGCTGGCGAAGATTGCTTCGCGGATTATGGTGGGGCGAAAGCTGAAGGAGCTGCTGCCGGAGCAGACGGCGAGCGGCGACGATCTGGAGACGGGGTCGCATTACTTCGTCAAGTCGCCGGTATTTCCATGGGGCAAGTTTCCGGGCGTCGATACGGTGCTGGGGCCGGAGATGAAGTCAACCGGCGAGGTGATGGGGGTCGCGGATAACTTCGGAGAGGCGTTTGCCAAGGCGCAGATTGCCGCCGGACAGGTGCTTCCGCTGCAGGGCACGGTTTTTCTAAGCGTGAACGACCACGATAAGGCGGGTGTGGTTTCGCTAGCTCGGCAGTTTGTGGAGATGGGATTTCATCTGGTGGCGACGCATGGGACTGCGATGGTGCTGGAGCAGGCGGGACTGCAGCCGGAGCGCGTCTACAAGGTGAAAGAAGGGCGGCCGAATGTGGTGGACCTGATTAAAGGAGATCGAATTCAGCTGATCGTCAATACTCCGCGCGGGCAGGATACGTTCTTCGATGAAAAGGCGATCCGTCGCGCGGCGGTGATGGCAAGAATTCCGACGATCACGACACTCGCCGCGGCCAGGGCGGCTGCGGAAGGAATCTCTTCCTTGCAGGAGGGCAGCTTGAGCGTGGTGGCGCTGCAGACGCTCCACGCGGACCGGGTAGCGGCGGTTGGATTCTAGGTCAGGCCAGGATGCGGAGGCTTTGTCTTATGCGTGGAGAGAGAATCTGGCGCCCGCTGCGTAGCCGATCATGGAAAGCGGTATCCAGGCGCCTACGAGGATGCCGTCGCCGCCCATAAGGCCACTGCCGTGAGTGAAGGTGAAGAAGGTGCGCCAGAGCTTTTCGACCGCTCCGCAAGTCTCGCACAGGCCATTGCCGGTGGGCAAGTCGAGCACCCAGACACAGACGACGGAGAAGATGACGAGTCCGGATATCCAGACGTAGCCGGCGACATCGTTGCGGCGATAGCGAACAACGATAAAGCCGCCGATCATGGGAACAAGGAAGGCCAGCACTGTCCCGATGAGCTTGGGCATGGTCGAGTCTGGATCGGGATGATTGAGCGACATAACGCCGATCGTGATGACAAGGATCAGGAAGGCGACGAGGGTGTGGGTGAGAAACCAGGCGGCTTCCCGAGCAAGGTCGCCGACAGATTTCTCCTGCGATAGGTTGCGTACGCTGGTCATCGTTAGTCTCAATGAGATTACTTTAAATGAGCGCAACTGGAAATGAGCGCAACTGGAAATGAGCGCAACTGGGCTGAGGATCGACTTACGTCTTTCGTGTCATAGTGCTGTTTGTTTGAGACATCTTAAGTGCGGTTCGCGGGCGGGGCGCCGTTCTCTTAGAATGGAACGATGCTGCTAGAAGGGCTACAACTTCCGCTGACAACGCCGTTTTATGGCGATGAGCATTTGAATTTGATCAAGCTGGAACATAATGTCGAACGGTACTGTAAGAGTCCCGCTGCGGGGCTGGTGGTGTTGAGCGACATTGGCGAGCCCACGCTGCTGTCCGACGAGGAGTCGCGGCAGGTTTTGCGGAGCGCCATTCAGGCGGCTGCCCCGGAGAAGGTCATGATCGCGGGAACGACGCAGGACAGCGTGGCGCGTACGCTCGACCTGGGGGAGGCTGCGGCGGGCATGGGATACGATGCGGTGCTGGTGAGGCGGCCTTCGATCTTGCGCGGCGGTTCCGGCCGGGAGAGGACCAAGAAGCTGCTGCTCTATTTTCAGGCCGTGGCGGACCGGTCGGCACTGCCGGTTGTGCTGTCTGGAGGCGGTTCCGAGGCAGGCGATAGGTTGCCGGCTGAGATGGTGATTGAGCTTGCGTTTCATCCGCGGATTATCGGGGCGGTCGATTGCGAAGCGGGACAAGAGTGGATGGAGAAGGTTGTGGCAGGTACGGCGGCGATCCGACACGAGGTGAGTGTGACCGCGGTGTTTCGCGCGGTGACGGCGAGGATGCGGGTTGAGGAGAGTGCGTCGAGGAGCGATTTGATTGCGGCGGGAACGCTGGCCAGTGGAGCTGCGGCAACGGCGGTAATGCCCTCGAAAGCAGGGGTCAAGGCGCGCTTGAAGACGATTGGATTTCAGGTGCTGGCGGGAAGCACGGCCGGCATGTTCAGGGGCTTGATGGCTGGCGCGGTAGGGGCGATTCCGGGTTTCGCGGCAGCGGCTCCGCAGGCTTCCTCCGAGGTGCTGGCTGCGTGGAAGGATGGGGATCAAGGGCTGGCGCGAGAGAAGCAGGAGCGCTTGCAGGATGTGGCGCGAAGGGTGGAAGAGGAGTTGAGCGTAGCGGGCATTAAGTTCGGGTGCGACTTGAATGGCTACTTTGGAGGGCGGCCTCGTTTGCCGCTGCTGCCTTTGTCGGGACAGGAGCGAACCCAGGTGGAGAGGTTGATGCAGGGTTTGCGCAACTAGAATGTTGACTGTGGCCTGGCCTGCTGAGCAAAGAGCTTAGCGTCGCGGCGCTACCGTGATGCCCATGCCGCTGAGTTTGCTGCGCGCCTGCATGGCTTCGGGGGAGTTGGGGAAGCGCTGGATGAGGGTGCGCATCTCGCGAACGCCGGCATCGGTCTGTTTGATGGCGATAAGGGCCATGCCTTTGTGGAGGCGAGAGACCGGGACTTTATTGCTGTCAGGGAACTGCTCGATGACGCTATCGTAGGCTTTGACGGCTTCTGGATAGCGCCCCGCGCGATATTCAATTTCGGCCTGGTAGTAGAAGGCGTTTCCCGCCAGAGGATTATCCGGGTAGGACTTGATGACGTCGCCGAACTCGGAGGAGGAGAGAGCGTACTTGGCTGACATGTAATCGCCCAGGGCGGATTTGTAGAGTTCCTCCACTGGAGGCACGGCTGGAGACGCTGAGCCGCCAGCCATGGGAACATCCGCGGAAGGCTTGCCCTGCCCGGCAACTGGGGCAGAATGGGGAGGTTCGGAGGCGGGAGGCTGAGGGGCGGCATTCACAGAAGCGGGCAAAGTAGCCGCTCCGCTTGGAGCTGGTTCAGGCTGTGCGCCCGCCCCGAGGGACTGCTGCTGACCTTGGGCGTCCTGCATCAGTTTTTGCAAAGCGGCGAGGCGGACCTTGATCTCGTCGATCGAATCGTTCAACGACTGGACCTGTCCGGAGAGCTGATCCAGTTTGCCGTTCTGAGCCTCTTGCTGGCTCTGCATCTGCTTTTGCACAACATTCAGATTAGCGGCCATTTTGTTGACGGAGTCGGCGCTCTGCTGCACGAGATCCCTCATGACTCCCATGCGCTCGTCATTGGACTGCTGCAGCCGCGCGACGGCGTCCTGGAGCTCTTGCACCTGTGTCTGCAGTTGCACCATGTCTTTGTTGACGGCGAAGGCTGGAGAGGAGGGGAAGACGAGGGTGGCTGCGAAGAGAGCGGCGGAGGCGAGATAGCTGGTTTTGCGGAAAGTGCCGGGCTGGTGGGTCTGATTTCTCTGGTTTGTCTGATTTGTCTGGTTTTTCATGAGGAGTGATCGCCGGGATTTTAATTCTATGTTGGCGACAGCCCCCGCATGGATGATGCGGGGGCTGAGGCTTGAAGAGAACTGCAAGGACTAGCGATCGAGAGAGAACTGAGCGCGGCGGTTCTGCTGCCAGCAGCTCTCGTTTTCTTCGGTGCAGAACTGCTTTTCCTTGCCGTAGGAGATGACGCGCAGGCGGCTCGCGGAGACGCCGGCCGAGACCAGAGCCGTCTTGGCTGCGTTGGCTCGACTTTCGCCGAGCGCCAGGTTGTACTCGGCCGAACCGCGGTCGTCGCAGTAACCGCCGATGACGACCTTGATGGCGGGATGCGCGGCAAGGTAGGAGGCGGCCTTGGCTGCTGAGCTTGTGGCGTCGGGACGCAGATCATAGCTGTCGTAATCGAAGAAGATGTCCGAAACGTTCTGGTGGAAGGCGGCTTCGGTGCCCATGTCGCTCTCGGTGGGAGCGGTGGGAGCTGCAGGAACGCGCACCGTGACGCGAACGTTGGCTTCCGTCGTGCCGCCGTCGCCTTTGGCCGTGAGGTGAAAGTTGGTGGAGTTAGCCGGCGAGACGGTCTGGGTTCCGCTGGAGTTCACCTGGCCGATGCCGTCGATGGTGACGACGGTGGCGTTTTGGGTGCGCCAGTTGAGGATGACGGCTTGGCCGAGGTCGATCGCGAGCGGGTCTGCCGTAATCGAGGCGGTAGGAGCCGGAGAGGGAGCAGGCTCGGGGCCGAGAGCGTTGGGGTTGATCCCGCTGGCTTTCTTGTGGCAGCCGGTGACGGCTCCAATCGCAATCAGGGTCGCAGTCATCACCACGGTCTTACGTATTGTCTTGCGCATCGCGTTCATCAGTTGATCTCCTGCCAGCGGTAGTGATTCAGCGTTCTAAGTTACCTGCGAAGCGACTCCGCAGAGAAGATTAAGACTACTTCCAACTCCAGTTTGGCATGTCGGCTCCAGGGCCAGACAGTGCATGCTTCTGGGTACCGTCGGCGAGCATGGTCCAGATCCTGGTGTGACCGGCTCTACCATCCGCCGAGTTGGCGTAGACGATATGCCGCCCATCCGGCGACCAGGAGGGGAAGTCGCAGCGGCCAGTGTCATGGGTGAGTTGAATCCAGCGCTTGCTGGCGATCTCCATGACGTAGATGTCCTGGCCTCCCGGCGCGCCGGGACCATACTTGCGGTCCCAGGCATAGGTGAGGAACTGGCCATTGGGAGACCACGAAGGCGATGTGGCGTAGCCGCCGTCGGTCATGCGCTGCACGGCGGACCCGTCGGTGTCCATGACATAGAGCTGCGGCAGGTGAGTGCGACCGCTGATCCAGGCGATCTGCGAGCCGGTGCGCGGGTTGAAGACGGGGGAGACGTCGGGACCGGCGAAGCTGGTGACACGGCGGGCGTCTCGGCCGTCGTCGTTCGAGATCCAGATCTCCGGATCGCCACTGCGCGAGGAGGAGAAGGCGAGACTCTTGCCGTCTGACGACCAGGCCGGGGAAAGATTGGTGCCGCCGCTGGAAGCGAAGTTGACCATGCGGCCCAAGAGGAGCGAGTACATGCGAATCTGGAAGCCGTCGCGGCCGAGAGAGGAAAAGGCGACGCGGCTGTTGTCGGGCGAGATGCGAGGCGAGATCGAGACAGTCCCGAGCTGGGTGACAGGGTGCTGATTGGCGCCGTCGTAGTCCATCTCCCAGATCTCTTTGTTGGCGCCGATGACCTTGACATAGACGATCTTGGTCTCGGCGATGCCCGGGCTTCCTCCGCTGAGACGGAAGATGATCTCGTCGGCGAAGCGGTGAGCGATCTGCCGGGCGGCGTCTTCGGTCGCGACATCTCCGTACTGCTTAGCGAGGATTTGAGGGTATTGCAGGTTTTTCGCGTCGAAGAGGAAGCCGTCGCAGACGATCTTGCCTGCCTGCACGATGAAGCTGCCGAAGGCCACCATGGCGGCCGAAGCAGGCGCCGCGGCCCACTGCGGTAGATTGATTTCAGCGGGCGCTCCCGGCGTCGCCTGCGGCAGCATGCTCTTGGAGACGATGTCGAAGATGCCGGCGTTGGCGAGGTCGGAGAAGAGGGTTGTGTCGAAAGTGTGCTTCAGGGGTGTGGTTTGGGGATCGGCGGAGGCCGGCTTGAAATCGGCGACAGCAATGCGGATGTTGGAGACACCGCTGGAGGTCTCGGTCTTGAATCCTTCCTGAGCCCGGAGTGAAGGGGAAAAGGCGAGCAGGAAGAGAAAGATTCCAAGGCAAACCATCTGAGCGTGCCGGCTGAAGGACGTTCGTCTCGGGCTAAGCATTCTTTTCCATCTTAGACGTAAAAACTGTGCAACGGAGCATCTTGGCGGCTGGAGCGAGGTATCGGCGAAAATACTCCCTG
The DNA here is from genome assembly GCA_965277335.1 of Edaphobacter sp. GTDB lineage: Bacteria > Acidobacteriota > Terriglobia > Terriglobales > Acidobacteriaceae > Edaphobacter. Next base: position 115,849 of record CBDICJ010000006.1, read on the forward strand.
CTGAGATTTACTGAGGATGCAGGTGGAAGGTGTACTCGACGGTGATGCGGTTGCCTTGCGGCAGCGGGCCAAAGCCGTCGACGCGCTGCACGGCACGCATGGCGGAGAGGTCGAGCGTCGGCGAGCCGCTGGCGGTTTCGATGCGGATATTGGATGGGGTGCCTGCGCGGTCGATATCGAAGACGATCGTCGTGCTTTTGCCGACCGAGGCGCGGGGATCGGCTTCGGCGGTGTACCAGTTCTGGGCGACCTTGCTGTTGACGATGTTGACGTAGTAGGCGAAGCGGTCTCCGAAGGTGCGGTCTTCCACCGATACGCTGGCGGTTCCGTTCTTTACCTGAAGCGTGGATTGCGCGATGCGAACGCCGGCGGTCTCTCCGGTAGTCGCTTTGGTCGGCTGCGGCGGGACAGGCTGAATGTGCTTCGGCGGCGCTGGGGTTGGCTTTTCCGCTGTTTTGATTGGCTTGGTTATCTTTTCTGGAATGGCGATCTCTTTGGGAGTCGGGGGCGGTTCGGTGCGCTCTTTGGCGATGAGGGGAGCGGGACTTGGCGCCTCCGAGGTGAGAACGCCTGTGTCGAGGGTGCGCTGCGTGGGAGGCAGAGGAAGTGACGCGACCATGGTGGCCTGAATGGCTCCGGGGTTGGATGCATGCTCACCCCAGTGTGGATTGTGAGCCCGGTAAAGGTAGGTCCAGCCGAAGATGGCGGCGGCTACGAGGCCATGCAGCACGAGCGAGCCGGCGAAGTTGCCGCCCAGGCTGTCGCTGGTGGGGTCATCGATGTCGAGATGAGAGGCTATGGCTGGCTCCTCACTTCTGAATCGGCTGGGTGACGATGCTGATGTTGGTGATGCCGGCCTGCTTGACGGCATCCATCACGGAAGCGAAGGCGCCGAAGGGAACACGCTCGTCGGCGCGAAGATAGATGATGCGCTTTGTCGGGTCCGCCTTTCTGGTGGCTCGCAGCAGCGTGGGAAGCTCGTTGACGTTGACGGGCTTGTCCTGCAGGAAGACGTTCTGCTCGCGGTCGATGGTGACGACCATGCGCTCTTCGGTGAGTTGCTTGACGGTGCGCGTCTTGGGGATGGCGACCTCGACGCCGGACTGCAGCACGGGTGCGGTGAGCATGAAGATGAGCAAAAGCACAAGGACGACGTCGACCAACGGAGTGATGTTGATCTCGGCGAGCGCGGTCTGGGTGCGCCCCTTGGCGGTAAAGGCCATGGTTAGAAAGACCTCCGTCTGGGTTCTTGTCTGGCATCAAGCCTGGACTCTTCGGGCGGCTGTGCGGGCGGCGTCATCATGGCGGCGTTTTCGATGGCGTTGAGGAGTTCGCGGCCGAAGTCGTCCATACGGGAAGCGAACTCGCGCAGACGGGCGGTGAGCTGGTTGTAGCCGATGACGGCGGGGATGGCGACGACCAGGCCGGCGGCGGTGGTAATCAGCGCCTCCGAGATGCCGGGGGCTACGGCGCGCAAGGTCGCTGCGCCGGCAGTGCCGAGGCCGTGGAAGGCGTCGATGATGCCCATGACGGTGCCGAAGAGTCCGATGAACGGCGCGATGGCCGCGATGGTGGCAAGCCAGGTCATACGGCTTTCCATCAGGGTGAGAGCTTCGCTGGAGGCGGTCTGGGCGGCGCGTTCGAGGGCGACGGGATTGCGCGGCAGGCCACGGCCGCCGTTCTGGCGTTGGTATTCGTCGTTGATCTCTCCGAAGACAGCGACCAGGGGACTGGGCTTGAACTGATCTGCGACGGCTGCGATTTCGCTGAGCCGAGTGGATTTGCGGAAGGCCCGGACGAAGCGCTTGCCCTGGGTCTGGGCTTTGCTGAAGCTCGACCACTTCGAGAGCATGATGGCCCAGGAAAAGATGCTCGCGATGAGCAGAATGACCAGCACGGTGAAGGCGACGGGGCCGCTGTTGTGGACCATCTCCATCAAAGCGCTGCTGTTGGAGGCCACGGGAGGCGCGGCTGCGGGGTCTTCCTGAAGGAAGCGCAAGACAAGAGCGAGGGTACCGACCATAGTTTGTTATCCGCCAGAACCTAGTGTAAATCGTGGCTGAGGGAAATGAGGCGGGAGGCATCCGCGGAGATGCTGGTTCCGGTGCATAGGTGGTTCCCGGCTCGAAGGAGGGCGAGGTTTGCTATGCTCGCGGTACATCGTTGTCCGAGGCCTTTATGCTGCTGGAGTTGCGCGCGGAAAATTATGCGGTGATCGACCGTACTGTGGCTACGTTTGGGCCGGGGCTGAACTTGTTGACGGGAGAGACGGGCGCGGGCAAGTCCATTTTGATCGATGCGCTTGTGCTTTTACTAGGGGGGAGGGCATCGGCGGACTTTGTGCGACATGGGGAAGAGAAAGCAGTTGTGGGGTGCGTGTTTGAATTGACGCCGGGTGCGGGTGCGATTCTGGAAGCGAACGGGATTGATTCCGAGTCGGATCATATTCTGCTGCGGCGTGAGATTTTGGCGAATGGCAAGGGGAGGGTCTTTATCAATAACCAGCCGGCCACGGTAGGGGTGCTGCGACAGCTTGCTCCTGAACTGGCGCTGGTGCACTCGCAAGGGGAGACGTTGAGCTCGTTCGACCAGGCGCAGCAACGAATCCTGCTCGATCGCTTCGGCGGATTGCATACGGATCATGTCGCTGAGGCGTTTGCGGCCTGGAAGGCGACCACCGATAAGCTGCACGAGTTGCTCTCCGCAGAGCAGGATCGTTTGAGAATGGCGGATCTTTGGCGTTTTCAGAGCAAGGAGATCGATCAGGCTGGGTTGTTTGCCGAGGATGAGGATCTTCAGCTCGAGGCGGAGAAGCGCGTGCTGGGCAATGCGGAAAAGCTCTACACCGCCGCGATGAGCGCGCATGAGTTGCTGTATGAATCGGAGGGAGCCGCGGAGACAACGCTGGGTGCGGCGCTGAAGCACCTGGAAGAGCTGGCTCGCTATGATGGGCGGTTCCAAGAGCCTGCGCAGCAGCTGAGCGCGGCGAAGGCAATCGTTGAAGATGTAGACGCGGAGGTGCGCGATTTTGCGGACAACATCCACGCTTCTCCAGGACGGCTGGAGGAGATCGAGGATCGGCTGGCTGCGCTCGACCGGCTCAAACGGAAGTATGGGCAGACGTTGAAGGACGTGATCGCGTTTGGAGTTGACGCGGCGCGGCAGTTGACTGAGGTCGAGAACAGGGATGCTCTGCTGGCGGAGTTGCGGGCGAAAGAGACCCGGGATGCGGCTGCTTACGAAACGGCTGCGGCACTGCTTACCGCTGACCGGCTGAGCGCGGCGAAACGACTGGAAAAATTGGCGGAGGCTCAGATCAACGATCTGGCAATGAGTACACGGTTTCATGTGCAGGTGACCGCGGAAAGGTCCTCCGAGCGCTGGACCAGACATGGTTGGGATCGGATCGAATGTCTGATTGCGACCAATGCGGGGGAGCCGCTGAAGCCCTTGCATGAGATTGCGTCCGGCGGCGAGATGTCGCGGGTCATGCTCGCGTTGAAGGTGACCGTGGAAGAGGCTGCTTCCGGCGGGTCTCACAGCGGGTCAAGTAAGAAGAAAAAGGCAGTGCTGCCGCGGACGCTCGTGTTCGATGAGATCGATATCGGAATTGGAGGCAGGGCTGCCGAGGCGGTTGGGCGCAAGCTGAAGATGCTATCGAAGGGGCAGCAGGTGTTGTGCATTACGCATCTTCCGCAGATCGCTGCGTTCGGAGATCAGCATTTCCTGATCGAAAAGACGGAGAAGCAGGGACGAATTCAGACCGAGGTTCGCCGCATGGAGGATGCGGAACGCACCCAGGAGATTGCGCGGATGCTGAGCGGGGCGAAGTTGACCCAGACGAGCCTCAAGCATGCCGAGCACCTGCTGGAGAGCAGCCGGTAGATGCCTTCTACATCTAAGCAGAGCGCATCTGCATCCGAATAAGAGAGAAGTCGATAAGGAGAATCGAATATGGCATCAGAGTCGAAGAAGTGCGCTATGGATATTTGCAGGTGCATGGCCCCCGCAGGGGAAAAATATTGTTCCGCTTACTGCGCCGATGCGAAGGGCGAGACCAAGCTGCAGTGCGATTGCGGACATCCTGCATGCGCGAGTCAAAAGCTGTAGGCGCAAGCAGGCTGTTCGCAGAGGTGATCTCCCGCAGAAGTGAGCTGGGGAGAAGCTGCAAAAGGAGAAGCTGCAAAAGTTGCCTTCGCAGGAGGTTTCTTGCAGCTTTTTCCGGCGCGAAGGGGCTGCACCTGCATGCACCTGGAATGGTTCAACATCATCACGGCGTGACCGTCTAACGCGGTATACTTATATTCGTGACCACAACCACATTGGACCACGTCGCTCTCAAGCAAAGCGGCGACAAAACGAAGACTAAGCGGGTGTTGCTTCTCAAGCCTCGCGGCTTTTGCGCGGGCGTTGTGCGCGCGATCGACATTGTGCGGATTGCGCTGGAGACGTTCGGGGCTCCGATCTACGTTCGCAAGGAGATCGTGCATAACAGTTATGTTGTGACCGACTTGGCAAAAAAAGGCGCAATCTTTGTCAATGAGTTGGATGAGGTGCCGGAAGGAGCGCGAGTGATCTATTCGGCGCATGGCGTCTCCCCGGCCGTTCGCGATCGCGCCAAGGAGCGTGGGTTGAAGGTCATCGATGCGACCTGTCCGCTGGTGACCAAGGTACACGTGGAAGCGATCAAATTTGCGAGGCAGGGATACTCGCTGGTCCTGGTCGGACATCGCGACCATGAAGAGGTGGAAGGAACTCAAGGCGAGGCGCCGGATGTGACGCAGGTGGTCTCGACCGTGGCTGAGGTAGAGGCGCTGGTGGTTCCCGATCCCGATAAGGTGGCCTACCTGACTCAGACGACGCTTTCGCTGGACGAGGCGCGCACTATGATCGATGCGCTGAAGGTGAAGTTCCCGAACATAGCTGGACCGCATGCGCAGGACATCTGCTACGCGACAGAGAACCGTCAGGTTGCGGTTAAGAATGTTGCGCATGGTGCGGATTTAGTGCTGGTAGTCGGCTCGAAGAACAGCTCGAACTCGAACCGCCTGGTTGAGGTTTCGAAGAACCTGGATACGAACTCTTACTTGATTGACACGGCGGACGCCATTCGGCCGGAGTGGCTGGACGGCGTCGACACGGTCGCTGTTACGGCAGGAGCTTCGGCCCCTGAGGTTTTGGTGAAAGATGTTGTCGATTACTTGCAGACGATGGGATATGGCTCTGTGGATGAGGTCGAGGTGATGCCGGAGAATGTTCGATTCGGTTTACCTCCAGAGATCGTTCAGGCTATTGCGTCTGCTCCGCCAGTTACACGGTAACTCCAGTCGCATACAGATACAGAGAGCTTGTTTTTCATGGGAATATCTTCAATGAATCCGAGGGGCGTGAGTAAGTCCGCGCAGCCCCGTTTTGGACGCATGGATCTGGGTCTGGAGCTGGTGAGCGACTGCATCGATCGCGCGAAGGATTGGTTGCTTGGCCTGCAGCATCCGGATGGTTATTGGTGCGGAGAGCTCGAAGCGGACAGCATGCTGGAGTCCGATTACATCTTCATGCATATCCTGCTGGGTACGGGCGACCGCGGGAAGATGGAGCGCGCGGTGAATGAGATTCTCCGACACCAGAACGACGACGGCGGGTGGAGCATCTATCCCAACGGGCCGTCCAATATCTCGTTGGGAGTTAAAGCTTATTTTGCGCTCAAGCTGATGGGATGGTCGCAGAACCATCCCGTGCTGGCAAAAGCTCGGAAGTGGATTCTCGCTAATGGCGGGGTCACCGAGTGCAATACCTTCACGAAAATCTATCTGTGTTTTCTAGGCCAGTATGAGTATGACGCTGTGCCGGCTGTGCCTCCTGAACTGGTTCTGTTCCCGAAGTGGTGCTACTTCAATATCTATGAGATCTCCGCATGGTCGCGGGCGATCGTCGTGCCGTTGTCGATCGCGTATGCGAAGAAGCCATTCAAGAAGATTCCGCACGAGCAGGGAATTGACGAACTCTTTGTCGGCGGCCGTGAGAACGCGCATCTGCATTTGAAGTGGGACACGAAGAAGATCTTCGGCTGGCGGAATGTCTTTCTGGCGGCGGATCGAATCGCGCATTGGGCCGAGCGCGTGCATATCCGTCCCCTTCGCAAGGTTGCGTTGAAGCGAGCTGAGAAGTGGATGCTGGAGCGCTTCGAAAAATCCGATGGCCTCGGCGCAATCTATCCCGCGATGTTGAACGCCTTGATTGCGCTTGCCTGCCTTGGATATACGCCGGACGACCCCCAGTTCATCCGCGCCATGGATGAGTTTGAGAAGCTCGGCATCGACAATCCGGATGGGGAGCCTCACTATGCGACGCCAACCTTCCGCATGCAGCCTTGTGTTTCGCCAGTGTGGGACACGGCGCAGGCGGTGTATGCCTTGGGCGAGGCGGGAGTGGCCAAGAACGATCCGCGCTTGGTCAAGGCCGCGGACTGGCTGATGTCGAAGGAGGTCCGGAGCAAGGGCGATTGGGCTATGAGCCTCCCCAAAGTTCAGCCGGGCGGATGGTATTTCGAGTTCAACAATGAGTTCTACCCCGATGTGGATGATTCCGCGCAGGTTCTGCTGGCACTGAACTGCGTGTCGCATCCTCGCGAGCGAAACCAGCATGAGGTATCGCAGAGGGCGCTGGATTGGATCTTTGCCATGCAGTGCAAGAACGGCGGCTGGGCCAGCTTCGATAAAGACAATACGAAGATGATCTTTGAGTACATTCCGTTTGCGGATCACAATGCGATGCTCGATCCGCCGACCGTCGATATCACCGGCCGCATTCTAGAGATGCTCGCGAACTACGGATACACGCGGCGCGACAAGCGGGTTGAGAAGGCGATCCAGTTCGTGCTCAAAGAGCAGGAGACGGATGGAAGCTGGTTCGGCCGCTGGGGCGTGAACTACATGTACGGGACCTTCCTCGTCCTGCGCGGGTTGGAGGCGATGGGAGTCTGGAACCACGAGCCCGCTGTCCAGCAGGCAGCGGAGTGGATTCGCATGATGCAGAACGCGGACGGCGGTTGGGGCGAAACCTGCACTGGCTACGACGACCCCGCGCAGCGTGGAATTGGGCCAAGCACCCCCTCGCAGACAGCGTGGGCTGTGCTTGGCTTGCTCGCCGCGGGCGACACCCGGAGCGACTCCGTGGCTAAAGGAATTCGCTGGCTGGTGACCATGCAGAGAGAAAGTGGGACCTGGGATGAATCCGCCGAAGGCCGCAACAACGAGGCGATCTACACAGGAACGGGATTCCCGCGGGTGTTCTATCTGGCGTATCACTTGTATCGCGATTACTTCCCGCTGCTGGCACTGACGACCTACAGACGTGCCATGGAGAAGGAAACAGCAGCGGCTTAGCGGTAAGTGCTAATTAGACAGCATCTCTTGTTTGCGCAATTTTATGGAGGAGACATTCGATGGCGGTGCCAGTCTCGCAGGCTTTCACAGTTGCAACCTATGTACTGAAGCAGAAGCTGATGGGCAGGAAGAAGTACCCGCTCGTCCTTATGCTGGAACCTTTATTCCGCTGCAATCTGGCATGCGCCGGTTGCGGAAAGATTCAATATCCTGCCCACATCCTCAAGGCGGAGCTGTCGCCCGAGGAGTGCTTCAAGGCAGTGGCGGAGTGCGGAACGCCGATGGTGTCGATTCCCGGCGGTGAGCCTTTGCTTCACCCGCAGATGCCGGAGATTGTCGCCGGCTTGGTCGCGCGCAAGAAGTACGTTTATATGTGCACGAACGCTCTCTTGTTGAAGGAGAAGCTGCACCTGTTCAAGCCCAGTAAGTATCTCTCCTTCTCTGTGCACGTCGACGGACAGCGCGAGCACCACGACTTTTCGGTCTGCCGCGAGGGCGGATACGACGTCGCCATGGAAGGCGTCCGGGCCGCGGTTGCGGCGGGTTTCCGCGTTACCACGAACACGACACTGTTCGACGGAGCGGACCCGAACTCGGTGCGCGCTCACTTCGACGAGATGATGGAAGCGGGCGTGGAGAGCATGATGGTCTCTCCTGGCTACACCTACGACAAGGCTCCCGACCAGAACCATTTCCTGGGCAAGGCAAAGTCGCGCAGAATGTTTCGCGCCATTCTTTCCAATCGCAACAAGAAGTGGCGCTTCAACACCCATCCGCTCTTTTCGGAGTTTCTCATGGGTAAGCAGAACTTTGAATGCACGCCATGGGGCATGCCGACGTTCAGCATCTTCGGCTGGCAGAAGCCCTGCTATCTTCTACAGGACGGTTATGCAGACACTTTCCAGGAGCTGCTCGACTCGACCGTCTGGGAGAACTACGGCGCAAAGAGCGGGAATCCGCAATGCGCCAACTGCATGGTGCATTCGGGCCACGAGGCATCGGCCGTGGATTACAATTTCAGCTCGTTGAAAGGATTTTTCTCTACAGCGCGGAAGTATGTGTTTCCGTCGCTCTATCCTGACCCGGGAGCGCAGACGCTATTGAATGAGTGGCGGCCGGAGCACGGCAGTCCACTGATTCAGATCCAAGCTCCTGCGGGCCAGGCCGACAATGAACTGCAATCGGTCTCGGGAGACTAGACACGATGGCGACAGAGCAGCAGGAGCATCTGAAGATCGACCAGTTGCGGCACCAAAGTGCGGACGAACTGGACCACATCGCCGGTCGCGAACGGGAGCAGCTTGAGGGCTCTATTCCGCCGCTCGCGAGCGAAGCAGAGGTCCGCGAGGCGCTCGAGAAGGCATTTGACTACCGCGGAGACATCACGATCACCCGCAAAGATGGATCTCAGGTTGTCGGCTATCTTTTTGATCGCAACTCGGGCTCGTCGCTTGCTTCCTCGTTCGTACGCGTCATTCCGGCGAATGCTCGCACGAAGGTGAATATCGCCTACTCCGACATTGCGGCGATTGCCTTTACCGGACGCGATACAGCTGCAGGGAAGACCTTCGAAGCGTGGGTAAAGAAGTATTGGGAAAAGAAGGCGGCCGGCGAGAAGAACATCCAGATCGAGCCTGAAAAGCTGGACTAAAACCTCCTTTGCGGCGTAATGTACGCAGGCGCCGGTTTGCCGTGCCGGCCACTTCGGCCTTCGGTCTTCGGTCTTTCGGTCTTCGGTTGTAAGGTCGAGAAAGAGCGGCGATTGCGGGTATTTCTCACGGGAGCGACAGGATTCGTTGGTGGTCATGTCGCGAAGTTGTATGCAGCGGAGGGCGCAAGCCTGCGTTTACTGACACGGCAGAACAGCCGGCTGGATTCGCTGGCGGGACTGCATGCGGAGACGATTCAAGGCGATCTGCGCCAGGTCCAGAGTCTGCGGACTGCCCTTACCGGCTGCGACGCTGTGGTTCATGTGGCCGCAGATTATCGACTTTGGGTGCGCGATCCGGACGAGATGTACGCGGCCAATGTAACCGGCACCCGGGAGCTGCTGAAGCTAGCGCGTGAGGTAGGCGTACCGCGGGTGGTCTACACCTCGAGCGTCGCCACGATGGGATTCAAGGCCGACGGAACCATTGTGGACGAGGACACTCCGGTTTCGCTGGCGGATATGATCGGGCACTACAAGCGATCAAAGTATCTGGCTGAACAGGAGGCGATCGAAGCTTCGAGAGCCGGTCAGCACGTCATGATTCTGAACCCTACGACGCCCATCGGCACAGAGGATGCCAAGCCTACACCGACGGGCAGGATCATCGTCGACTTCCTGAACAGGAAATTTCCTGCATACGTGGATACGGGGTTGAACCTTGTCGATGTCGGTGAGGTCGCTCGCATGCATGTGGTGGCGCTCGAACGAGGCAAGCCCGGCGAGCGGTATATTCTGGGCGGGGAGAATCTTACGCTTAAGCAGATTCTCGACCGCATGTCGGCGATTACGGGACTGCCCTCGCCGGCGATGAAGGTGCCGCATGCCATCGCCATGGCGTTTGCCTTCTTTGATGAGACGGTGACCGGCAAGCTGCGGGGCAGGGAACCGCGAGCGACGATGGAGGCTGTCCGTATGGGGAAGAAGATGATGTTTGCCTCCTCGGCCAAGGCGGAACGCGATCTGGGCTTCCGGGTGCTGCCGATCTACAACGCTATGCGGTCGGCGGTCGACTGGTTCGTTATGCACGGGTACGCCCCTGCGCTCGACGTACCTCGCGGATGAGAGAATGTCCGGCGATCATCGCTGCTTTGCCGAGAGAGGTAAAGTCTCTGGTACGCGGGTGGCGCTTGCAACGGCTGCCGGGCAGCGTTCTGGTCTATACGAGCGATGACGGTGTGGTGGCGTGCGCCGGGATGGGTGGGGGCCGGGCAGTGTTAGCAACGCAAGCTGCGATGGCGGCCAAGCCAGTGACGGCGTTGGTCTCGGTGGGACTTGCCGGAGCTTGCGATCCTGCGCTGCGGGTGGGCGACATTGTGCGGCCGGGGGTTGCTGTCGATGTTCGGACTGGGGAGCGGTTCGACAGCGGGGGAGCTGGTCCGCTGCTGGTCAGCTCGGCGACGATTGCGGGCGTTCGCGAGAAGCGGAGGCTGTTTGCGTCCTATGGAGCAAGTGCAGTCGATATGGAGGCGGCGAGCGTGGCGCGGTTGGCTCGAGCGCATGGTTTGGGGTTTCAGGCGATTAAGGCGATCTCCGACGATGCCGATTTCGAGATGCAGGAGCTTAGCCGTTTTGCCACTCAGGATGGGCAGTTTCGCGAGGCCGCATTTGCGGCGTATGCGCTTTCGCGCCCGTGGATGTGGCCCAGGCTGGTGCGGCTTGCGAGGAATAGCAACCTGGCGATTCAATCGCTGACCTCTGCGGTGCGGTCGCAGCTAGACTGGTATGAGGAGGGAAGTTGAGGTTGTATGCAGACGGTGGAAGCGAGAGAACAGATGGTTGAAACAATGTCTTCAATACCCGCAACGATGCGCGCGGCGGTGTATCGCGGCGTGAATGATGTGCGGATTGAAACGGTTCCAGTTCCGGAGATCGGGGTGGGCGAGGTGCTGGTGAAGATCCACACCTGCGGGATCTGCGGGACGGATTTGAAGAAGATTCATTCCGGCTCGCATGCGGCGCCACGGGTGTTCGGGCATGAGATGGCCGGGACGATTGTGCGGGTGGGTGCCGGCGTAGAGGGGTTCGCCGTGGGGGATCGCGTGATGGCATATCACCATATCCCTTGCGGGGAGTGCTATTACTGCCGCAAGCAGACCTTTGCCCAGTGCGAGGTCTACAAGAAGGTGGGCTGCACGGCTGGTTTTGCTCCGTCCGGTGGTGGCTTCGCGGAGTACATCCGGGTGATGGACTGGATTGTGCGAGGTGGGCTGGTGAAGATTCCGGATGATATTCCATTCGAGCAGGCTGCGTTTCTGGAGCCGGTCAATACCTGCTACAAAGCGATTCAGTTGCTGGGTCTGCAGCCGGATGAGACGGTGTTGGTGATTGGACAGGGGCCGATCGGAATTCTGCTCGCCGCGTTGGCACGAAGAACGGGAGCTACGGTGCTGACCAGTGACCTGTACCCCGAGCGCCATGCTGTGGCCGCGACCTTTGGGCTCGAGCACCCATTCGACGCCCGCGACGATGTGGCTGCGGCGGCAAAGGCTATTAGTGAAGGGCGTGGGGCCGATGTTGCGCTGGTGGCTGTCGGCAGCGATGCGCTGATCGGGATTGCGATGGAGGCGATCCGGCCGGGTGGGCGGGTGATGCTGTTCGCGTCGACTCAGCATGGCGAGGCGCCGTTCGATCCGGCGGCGGTTTGCATGGACGAGAAGACGCTGATGGGTTCGTACAGCGCGTCGGTAGCGATCAATCACGCGGTGGCAGAGCTGGTGTTCTCCGGGTATCGGGATGGGACGTTCGACCTGACGAAGCTGATCTCGCATCGGTTTCCGCTGGAGGATGCAGTTGCCGGGATCGATCTGGCCTCACACCCGCAGGCGGACTCTCTGAAGGTTGTGATCCAGCCGGTCGGATAAATTTACCTGCTCGATACGAACAAAGACTAGCGGCGAATAAGGAGTGATCCTTGTATTCCAGCAGCTTGTCGGCCGAATAGGCCAAAACACCAAACGTCTTCAATCTCTGTTGCGTTTTTTTACTTCTACATTGAGGCGTTTAATCTTCTGGTTGAGGGTGGAGAGGGGGATTTTGAAGTATTCGGCGGCTTCGGTCTGGTTCCAGTGGCAGCGCTCGAGGCGGTCGGAGATGATGCGGCGCTCGATCTCTTCCATGAGGTCGAAGAGCGAGGCGTTGGGCTGGTGATCGAGGAGGCTCGACGAGTAGGTGCTGCCGGTGAGCTGGGTGGGAAGCAGGTCTGGGGTGATGGTGCGGGAGGTGGAGAGGACGACGCCGCGTTCCATGGCGTTCTCGAGCTCGCGTACGTTGCCGGGCCACTCGTAGTCCATCATGACGCGCATGGCTTCAGGCGAGAGGGAGCGGTCCTCGGTGCCGTTTTCTTCGGCGTAGTGCTTGAGGAAGTGCGCGGCGAGCAAGGGAACGTCTTCGCGGCGGGAGCGCAGCGACGGAAGCTCGAGGCAGATGACGTTGAGGCGGTAGAAGAGGTCTTCGCGGAAGTGGCCGGCGCGGACGGACTCCTCGAGGTTGACGTTGGTGGCGGCGATGATGCGGACGTCGACCTGAATCTCCTGTACGCCCCCGAGATGCATGAAGCGCCGGTCTTGGAGAACGCGGAGGATCTTGGCCTGCATGTCCATGGACATGGTGCCGATCTCGTCGAGAAAGAGGGTGCCTCCATTAGCGACTTCGAAGAGGCCTTTTTTGGCGGTGACGGCGGAGGTGAAGGCGCCTTTGACGTGGCCGAAGAGGGTGGATTCGAGCAGCTCGGAGGGGACCGCTCCGGTGTTGACCGGGACGAAGGGGCGGTCGCGGCGCGGGGAGTTGGCGTGGATGGCCTTGGCGATGAGCTCCTTGCCAGTGCCGCTCTCGCCTTGGATGAGGACCGTGGAACGGGCTGGAGCGATCTGGGCGACGAGATCGAAGAGGCGGAGCATGGGTTCACTCTTGCCGACGATATTTTCGAAGTTGTAGCGCTGCTTGAGGGTGCGCTTGAGCTGGACGACCTCCTCTTCGGCGCGGTGGCGGGCGACGGCGGCGCGGATGTCGGCGAGGAGTTTTTCGTTATCCCAGGGCTTCTGGACGAAGTTTTCCGCGCCTGCGCGAATGGCGTCGACCACGTTGCCGACGGTGCCGAAGGCGGTGATCATGATCACGGGAAGGTTGGGCTGCATCTCGACGATGCGGGGCAGGAGGTCGATGCCGCTCTCGCCGGGCAGGGCGAGATCGAGGAGGAGAAGGTCGTACTCGTTGCGCGCGAGCAGCTCCATGCCGGAGGGGCCGTCGACGGCGGTCGAGATGCTGAAGCCTTCCAAGGTGAGCAGGGTTTCGAGCGATTCGCGGATGGCGGCTTCATCGTCGATGATGAGGATGCGGGGGTCGCCGGCGATGCGTGCCATGCGTTGGAGGTGCAGGGACTCGGCGGCTAGTTCAGTAGCTTCAGACATGGATCGTCTTTCTTTCGGCTTGCGGCGCTCTTTCGGCTTGCGGCGCTCTTTCGGCTTGCGGCGACCTTTCGGCTACGGAGGTCTCGGTGTCGGGGGTTGCGGTGGGGCGCGTGCCTGAGGAGGGGAACTCTAACTGGAAGGCGGTACCGACGCCGATCTCGCTTTCGACGTGAATCTTGCCGGCGTGCTCCTGCATGATGCCGTAAGTCACGGCGAGGCCGAGGCCGGTGCCTTTGCGCTCGCCGGCCTGCGGATTGGCTTTGGTGGTGAAGAAGGGATCGTAGATGCGGTTGAGATGTTCGCGCTCGATGCCTGCGCCCGAGTCCTGGACGCGAACGAAGACTCGGCCTGCGCCGTTGAAGGTGGCTATCTTGAGGGTGGCGCCGGGCCTTCCGAACATGGCGTCCTTGGCGTTGAGCATGAGATTGAGAACGACCTGCTGGAGCTTGCCTTGATTGCCGTGGATGCGGGCGAGGTGGGGGTCGAAGTTGGTCTCGACGCGGATCTGCGCGGTCTTGAACTGATGCTCGAGCAGGGTGACAGTGTCGCGAAGGAGCTGGTTAAGGTCGAGCGAGGCAAATTCAGCGCCGCTGGTGCGAGAGAAGTTGAGCAGGCCGTTGACGATCTCGGAGGCGCGGAAGGTTTGTTGGGTGATCTTTTCCAAGACCGGGGCGAGGCGCTCGTCATCGCGCATGTGCTTGGTGAGCATCTGGGTGTAGCTGGAGATGACGGCGAGCGGCGTGTTGACCTCGTGGGCGACGCCGGCGGCGAGGAGGCCAATGGAGGAGAGCTTTTCGGACTGGGTGAGCTGGGCTTCCAGCTGGATACGGTCGGTGATGTCGTCGACCAGAATGATGCGGCCGACAGAGACGAAGTTGCGGGTGACCAGCGGGGCGATGGCGATGTTGGCGACGCGAACCTCGCCGCTCGGCAGCGCGAGGCGGAACTTGTAGAGGGTATGGGTGCCGTGCTCGTCGCGGACGCTGTTAAAGCGGGAGACGAACTCCGCGGGGAAGACTTCGGAGAGAGGACGGTGGAGGACGTCAGCACGCTGACGGGCGTACATGGTCTCCATCTGCGTGTTCCAGCTCTCGATGCGATCTTCGAGATCTACGGCGAAGACGCCTACGTTGATGGATTCGACGATGTTCTCGTGGAACTCCTTGAGGCTTTCGAACTCGGTAATCTTCTGTTCGAGCCGGCGGTAGAGCTGGGCGTTCTGAATGGCGATGCCGATGTATCCGGCGAGGGATTCGAGAACTTCCATGTCTTCCGAGGAGAGGAAGTCACCGTCGTCGGTGCGGCCGAGGCCGATGACAGCGACGGTGCGGGTGCCGGAACCTTCGCGGTTGGCGACGCGGCAGGGGAGATAGTAGTTGAGATCGAGGCGGCCGGCGCTGGTACGTTGGGCTTCGGGGAGACGAAGCACCTGCTGGGGATTCTCGAGGAAGATGTGATTGCTTGCGCCGGGGCGGTCGAAGTCGAGGAAGCGAACGTCGAGGGCGCGAAGGTCGGGGGCCTGAAGATTGGTGAGGCCGTGGGAGGCGGCGAGATCGAAGTGGCGGGAGGGTGCGCGGCCATCGGCTTCGCCTTCGGAGGCAAGGAAGACCGCGACTCGGGTCACGAGCAGGGTCTGGGGGAGGCGCTCGACGATTGAGTCGAGAAGGGCGCGGAGGTCGGTCTGGGAGTTGATGCCGCGGCCGAACTCGACCAGAGTTTCGCGGTAATCGAAACGCTTCTGGTCGAAGATGCGGTCGACCTGGGCCTGGATGGCGCGCTTGAGCGGATCGAAGACAATGCCGGTGATGATGATGCCCGCCATGAGGCCATAGATGCGGAGGCTGGGCAGCCGGGTATGAACAATCTCGGCAGTGACCGCGACGATGCCGAAGTAGACGCCGACCAGCGAGGCAGTCGCAAGGGTGTAGGTAACGCCGCGCTTGAAGATGAGGTCGACGTCCATAAGGCGATAGCGGACGATTGCCCAGCTGAAAGTGAGGGGAAGGATGACGAGGGAGAAGCCGGCAAGCTTGGTGATGACGCCGGGAACGGACCAGTCGGCGAGATAAGGGATTACGTTCAGCAGGGTGAAGGGCGTGACGGCGATGAGGGTGCCGCGGGTGAGCCATTTGAGCTGCTGGCGCTCGAGGGCGGACTCGGCCCGACGGTAGCGCATGCGGAAGACGATGGCGGCAATGACGTAGTAGAGGGCGAGGTAGCCGAGGGCGATCTGGTCGAGGCGGTGCTGGAGGATTCCAGTGGCGGACCAGAAGCGGATGGCGTGGTATTGCAGGCCGACCAGAAAGATGCCGGGGACGTAGAGCAGGACACTCAGGATGCGGCGGGCGAGGCAGTTGGAGCGGTGCCGCGAGTCGAAGCTGTCCGAAAAGCTGACGGCGAAGTGCAGGAACAGGGCAGGCTGCAGGGCTTGCGCGCCTATGTTTCCCCAGTAGATGAACCAGTCGAAGAGGCCGGGTTCTCCGGTCGAGCGAAAGCTGTAGAGGACGAAAGAGACCAGGCAGAAGACGTAGAAGTGGATGGATTTGGGCGCGGTCCAACGCCGGAAGAGGACGTAGATGCCGATGCAGAGGTAGACGAGGGCGATAAAGCGAAGGCCCTGGTTGATGGAACGGTCCTTGGGTTCGAGGATGACCTGGATATCAAGCCGGGTGGCGCCGGTGAAGTCGACGGAGTGAGGGACGGGGCGGAGAATGGAATAGGTGGAATGGGCCCAGATTCCGCTGCGAAACATCTCGCGGACAAGCGGGGCGATGCGGGGGGTGGGCTGGTCGTCGATGCTGGTGAGTACGTCGCCGGTACGGATGCCGGCGCGGTGGCCGGGGGATTCGACGGGGACGCGTTCTGCGCGGAGGCCGCCTGGGGCTTCGACCCACCAGATCCCGTCGGTGGGGATGTCGAAGCCGTTTTCATGTTCGAAGTTGAGGGCCGCGAGGACGCATGCCGCCATGGTGGCAACGGCTAGCACGATAGCCAGAACCCGGGTTTGGGCTGCGTTCTTCATGACACGTCAGAATCGGTGAAGCAACTTAACGGCCAACTGCATATGTGGTTTGAATGCAGCGTTCTGTAGACATTTCCGTCACTGATTCTACAGAAAATCATAACTCATCCTGAAATGTGCATAAACACTCGATCGCGAGTAGATACGGGAAGAGGGAGTCCTTGGTTCCTGAGGACTCGGAGGGAAGATTCTGGCATCTGCGTTTCCCGGAATGTGCGTGGGGCGCAAGTTGGGATGGATACTTTGTGAACCTGTCTTGAAACTTATTTACGGTCCTGTAACATCAAAGTTTGTCGGGAAGGGCGTTTCAAGTTGATGCAAGTTTGAATCACCGTAGAGAAGAGTGCCGCGAGTGAAGAAAAATCAGACTGAAATTGAGGACTCATTTGTCGTGGTGGATGGGGTGAAGGTCCACTACCAACGCGCAGGCGTGGGTCGGCCTCTTTTGCTGCTGCACGGCCTGGTGGGGTCGGCGCGGAATTGGCGGCGGAATATCATTTTTCTTTCGCGGGATTGCGCGGTGTATGCCGTCGATTTGTTCAATATGGGGGAGTCGGAGCGCGTTCCGGGGCTGGATGCGGGGCTAGAGGCGACGGCGGACCGGGTGGCGGCGTACATGGATGCTGTGGGGATCGACGAGGCGGACATTGCGGCGCATTCGCATGGCGGGGCCGTGGCGATGATGCTGGCGGCGCGCCATGCCGACCGGGTGAGGAGCTTGATCCTGTTCGCTCCGGCCAATCCTTTCTGCGATCTCGGGCATCAGCTTATCCGGTTTTATCAGACACGCTGCGGGATTTGGTTGGCGCGGCAGATTCCATGGCTGCCCCGCAGGCTGAAGGCGACTGCCTTGAGCCGGATGTATGGCGATCCGTCGCGGGTGTCGGAGGGTTCGCTCGAAGGATATATTGAAGGGCTGCATGTTCCGGGCACGATCGACCACGTGATGCAGATTGTGCAGCGGTGGTTTGTGGATATGGGGTTGCTTCGATCTGCGCTGAGAGAGCTGGCTGTAAAGCCTACGCTGCTGATCTGGGGCGATCGTGATCGGGCGGTGGGGTTGGGCTCAGGGATCGAGTTGCAGAAGACATTGACACAGTCGAGGCTGATGGTGCTGCCGGGAGTCGGGCATATCCCGTTCGAGGAGATGCCGGAGGTGTGCAATCAGGTGATGCGGGAGTGGCTTGCGGGGCCTTTGCCGGGAACAGCGAGATTGCAGGTGGAGCGTTCCAGGGAGACTCGAGCTTTCCTAGGTAAGCCGGTGGAAGCCGGTGCTGCTTCGGCTGGTGCGTGAAGTTGCTTAGTTCAACTCAGGTCGAATCGAGTGTGAAGCCAGGTGCGGATGTGCTCCTGCATGATGTTGAGCTTGGCGCCGGGAGAGTTGGGAGTGGACTGGAAGAAGTGGTCGGCTCCTGCGACCCAGTGGAGTTCTTTGGGTTCGGGGGCACGGTCGAATACGGCTTCGAGGATCTCGCGGGGGCCGTACTCGTCGTGGTCGCCGCTGATGAATAACTTCGGCTGGGTGCATTTGGGAAGGAAGCCGTAGGTGTAGTCACGTCCGGCGGCGCGCACGGGCAGACCCAGACCGACGAGGCCCTTGACGCGCGGGTCTCCACAGCAGGCGCGCAGGCCGACGTTGGAGCCGAAGGAGAAGCCGGCAAAGAGGATGGGGAGGTTGAAGCTTTGCTCCAGCCAGGCAAGGGCGGCTTTGACGTCGTCCTGTTCGCCGTAGCCTTGGTCGTGGGCGCCTTCGCTCAGGCCGGTACCGCGGAAGTTGAAACGAAGCACGGGCAGGCCGAAGGAGGCGAAGGCCTTCATGGTGTGATAGACGACTTTGTTGTGCATGGTGCCGCCACCGTGGGGGTGAGGGTGGCAGACCAGGGCGGCGTAAGGGGCGTTGTCGCGGCCGGTGTTGAGGAGGGCTTCCAGGCGGCCGGCAGGACCGCGGAGTTGGTCGATGGATTTGATCTGGGAAAGGATCTGAGTGGCAGGAGAGAGTGTCATCGGATTCAGTTTATCGGGTGCGGCAATGCCGTATGCTGGGTTTTATGGCGATCGACCCGATTGGATTGACAAGGCAGCTTGTCGATATTGAGTCTACGACGTACTGCGAAGGGCTGGCTGGAGCGTTTCTATACGAGTATCTATCGAAGCAGCGATATGCGGTCGAGCGGATGGAGGTGGCGCAGCCGGATCGGGCTTGTACGCCTGGGGCGGGAAGCGGGGAGCGGTTCAACGTGTATGCTGCGATGCCTGGGGTGACGCCGGAGGTTGTGCTTTCGACCCACATGGATACGGTGCCGCCTTACTTTGGCTCGAGTGAGGACGATGAGTTTTTGTATGGGCGCGGGGCCTGCGATGCCAAGGGAATTATTGCTGCGCAGATAGCGGCTGCGGAGCGTCTGCGCGACGGCGGGGTAAAGGTTGGGCTGCTGTTTGTGGTGGGCGAGGAGCGCGACTCGGCTGGGGCAGCGGTGGCGAATCTGCAGCCGAAAGGGTCGAGGTTCTTGATCAATGGGGAGCCTACGGACAACCGGCTGGCGGTTGCCTCGAAGGGGGCGCTGCGGGTGGAGCTGCGGGCGAAGGGGCGAATGGCGCACTCGGCGTATCCGGAGCTGGGAGAGTCGGCGATCGACAAGCTGGTTGCCGCGCTGAATGATGTTCTGGCGATGCCGCTGCCGGTTGAGCCGGAGATTGGGCCTTCTACGTTGAACATTGGTTTGATTGAGGGTGGGCGGGCGCCGAATGTGATTGCGGATAAGGCGGAAGCGCATATTCTGGTTCGGCTGGTAGGGCCATCGGATGAGATTAAACGGTCGATTCTGGCGGTAGTAGGGGATCGGGCTGAGGTGGAGTTCAGCCTGGAGTTGCCGTTTGTGCGGATGCGGAAGGTGGGGAATCTGCCGACGATGGTGGCGAAGTTTACGTCAGATATTCCTTCGCTGACGGCGTGGGGCGAGCCGCTTCTGCTGGGGCCCGGGTCGATCCATGTGGCGCATACGCCGGGGGAGAGGATTGCGAAGAAGGAGTTGCTGGAGGCGGTGAATCTGTATGTGGACCTGGCAAGGGATTTGGCAAATGGATAAGATTCTGGTGTCGTTTCGCAGATTGCTCAGGCCTAGAGCGTAACGGGTTTGAGGCCGGGAATGAGTTTGAAGTGCCTTAGGTTTAATGTGGCGACATCGAAACCGAGATGCAGGGCTGTCGCTCCAATCACGAGGTCCTCGAAAGCGATAGCGATGCCCCTGGCCGCTTGCTCTCCCTCTATCTTCCCGGCAAGCTGCGCGATCTCCAACGAGACGGGATGAACGATCATGTCCTGGCACAGCTCTTCGCAGAACTTCCTGCGCAGTTCCCGGTCCGCTTCGGTTCGGGCCCGGTAGATGCCATGGGTCAGCTCAATGATCGTGACCGTGGAAAGAGCCGCTTCGGCTTCGCCAAGGACAGTGTGTACACGCTTGATGACCTGCTGGACCGTCTCTCCGCGTCGTTCTCCCGCGATCAGGATGCTGGTATCGAGGATCAGTCCCATGCCGACGTGTTCCGTGGCTTGCGGTTTCGTACGATCTCTTCCACGTCGCGGGCGAACTCGGCATCCATGACCGGCTCGAAGCCCTGCGCTTTGGCATGAGCTTCTGCCAGCGCGATGGATTCCGACAACAAGCGACCGGATTGCGCAGCCACGACGGACAGCTTGATGGCCGGGGAAGCGTCGTCGATCACGACTTCGACTCCCGCGCGGACACGGGCTATTAAGCCTGCAAAGTCGCGGGCGGCTTCGGCCTCTGAGATGTGGATCGTTGCCATACCACGATCATACCTGTCACGCGCGTTTCTGTACCTGCCAAGTTCGGCGTCAAGTTTGTCGCCGTCTAACCCGGGACAACCCCGAAGGGCAGGGTAGTTACACTGTGTTCGGCGAGGACGGCGGTTTCGTCGGGGTCGAACGGGTTGTAGCGGATGGTGATGGTGGGAGCGCCTTTAGACTTGGTTTCGGCCTCGTGGTGGGTGAGGGCTACGCTGCGCAGGTAGCCTCCGAAGTATTCGCCGTTGACCATGAAGTGGAAGCCGGCTTCGATCTGATAAGGCAAGGCTGTGGTGGCCTGTTCTTTGTCGGCGGCGAGGATAATCCTGTGGTTAATCTCTGCTTGCGTGGTGGGCCAGTGGGCGGCCTGAGCCAGTTTCGCGGCGCGCTTGCGGTTGCGCTGCCAGCGGAGGAGGGCGTCGATGGGGAAGACGGCCATGGGTGTCGATTCTAATACGAGAGATTCGTACCGCGTTTTCCTATCGTCCTGACGGAACTAGACTAGAGGTATGGCCGCTGAGTTTACCCATCTCCATCTTCATACCGACTACTCGCTGCTGGACGGCGCATGCGATGTGGACAAGCTTGCCGGACATTTGAGCAAGATTGGCCAGACGGCTGCCGCAATGACGGACCATGGAAATATCTATGGCGCAGTTCATTTTTTTGATGCGATGCAGAAGAAGGGGCTGAAGCCGATTCTGGGGTGCGAGCTTTATTTATCGGAGGCGGCGGACCATCGCGACATGAGTGGCGGGTACAAGCATTTTCTTGTGATCGCGGAAAATGAGGCAGGATATCGCAATCTGGTCAGGCTGACCAGCGAGGCGGCGCTGCATGGGTTCTATCGCAAGCCGCGGGTTTCAAAGGAATTTCTGTCGAAGCATACCGAAGGGTTGATTGGGTTCTCTGGGTGCCTGGCGGGCGAGGTGAATCAGCACCTGATGGCAGGCAAGTACGACGAGGCGAAGCGGACGGCGGGTGAGTTCGAGGGGATGTTCGGGAAGGGCAATTTCTTTCTGGAGATTCAAGATCATGGGCTGGATCCGGACAGGGCAGTGTGCGAGGCGCTGTTCAAGATGGAGCGCGAGCTTGGCATTCCGCTGATCGCTACCAACGACAGCCACTATGTGGGGGCGGATGACTCGCGGGCGCACGAGATTCTGCTGTGCGTGCAGACCGCCGGCAGCATGAACGATCCGAAGCGGTTCAAGTTCGATACGCAGGAGTTCTACATCAAGTCTGCGGAGGAGATGCTGCGGAAGTTTTCCGAGACGCCTGAGGTGTGCACGCGGACGATGCAGTTTGTCGATCGCTGCAACCTGAAGATGACGAAGGTGGACAATCCGTTTCCGGATTTTGTGGTGCCGGAGGGACAGACGCTCGACAGCTACTTCGAGCAGGTGTGCCGCGAGGGTTTGGAAATGCGGCTCAATACTGCCGTTGCGCATCTGCGCAGCCGTGGTCTGCTGAGGAAGACGATTCCTGAGTATCATGCGCGTCTTGACCGGGAACTCGGCATTATCAAACAGATGAAGTTTCCCGGCTATTTCATGATTACCTGGGATTTCATTCGTTATGCGCGGGAGCAGAAGATTCCGGTGGGACCGGGGCGCGGTTCGGCGGCGGGGTCGCTGGTGGCGTATGTGATGCAGATTACGGATATCGATCCGCTGCAGAATGAATTATTGTTTGAGCGGTTTTTGAATCCGGAGCGCGTGTCGATGCCGGATATCGACATCGACTTCTGCATGAATCGGCGCGGCGAGGTGATCGACTATGTGACGCGGAAGTATGGGCGAGACCAGGTGGCGCAGATCATCACGTTCAACACGATGGCGGCGAAGGCGGCAATCAAGGACGTGGGACGGGCGCTCGATATGCCCTATGGCGAGGTGGACCGTATTGCGAAGATGATTCCGGCGACCATTGGGATCACGATCGATCAGGCGCTGAAGGATTCGCCTACGCTGTCGAGTGCGTATGAGAGCGATCCGAAGGTGAAGGAGGTTATCGACGCGGCGCTGCGGCTGGAGGGGCTGGTGCGCGGGGCCGGGGTGCATGCGGCAGGCGTGGTGATTGCGCCGAAGCCGCTGACGGAGCTGGTTCCAGTGACGCGGGCGAAGAACGACGATATCGTGACGGCGTATGACATGAAAGCGGTCGAGAAGATGGGGCTTCTCAAGATGGACTTCCTGGGGCTGACCACGCTGACGGTGATTGACGACGCACTGAAGTTGATCCAGCAGACGACGAAGATGGATGTCGATATGGCGATGGTGCCGCTCGATGATGCGACGACCTATGAGCAGGTGTTTCATCGAGCATTGACGTCGGGCGTGTTTCAGTTTGAATCGGGCGGGATGCGCGATGTGCTGCGGCGTTACAAGCCGAATACGGTGGAAGATCTTACTGCGTTGAATGCGCTTTACCGTCCGGGACCGATTCAGGGCGGCATGATTGATGATTTCATCGAGCGCAAGTGGGGGAGGCGGGCGGTTGCATATGAGCTGCCGGAGCTGGAGACGATTCTGCGCGAGACGCTGGGCGTGATTGTGTATCAGGAACAGGTGATGCAGATCTCGAACGTGCTGGCGGGGTACTCGCTGGGCGACTCGGACCTGCTGCGGCGCGCGATGGGGAAGAAGGACCCGGCAGAGATGGCCAAGCAGCGGGATCGCTTTATGAGCGGGGCTGCGGCAAACAAACATCCGAAGGAGACGGCGGGGAAGATCTTCGATCTGATGGCGCAGTTTGCCGGGTATGGATTCAACAAGTCGCACTCGGCTGCCTACGCTCTGCTGGCGTACCACACGGCCTGGTTGAAGACGCACTATCCGGTGGAGTTCATGGCGGCTCTGCTGACCAGCGAGACGTCGAAGCCGGAGAATGTGGTGAAGTACATCTCCGAATGCAGAGAGATGAATATATCGGTGGTGCCGCCGAATGTGCAGGTCTCGTTTGCGAATTTTACGCCGGTGAACGGCGCGATCGGGTTTGGGCTGGCGGGGATCAAGAATGTCGGGCATAACGCCATCGAGTCGATCCTTGCTGCTCGTTTGTCGCTGCAGGCGGCAGGCAGGACGGGCTTTGCGAGCTTGTGGGAGTTCTGCGAGAAGGTCGATCTGCGGCTGCTGAACAAGCGAGTGCTGGAGTCGCTGATTAAGGCAGGCGCTATGGATGCGCTGGGCGGGCGGGCGCAGTTGACGGCGTCATTGGATAAGGCGATGGAGCGGGCGCAGAAGTCGCAGCGGGACGAGGCCGCGGGACAGCATGGGCTGTTCGGGATCTTCGATGCGGATTTATCTCCCTCGGCGAAGAACGGACGCGAGGAGGATTTGCCGCGCGTGCCGGAGTGGGATGAGCACACGCGGCTGCAGCATGAGAAGGAGGTGTTGGGATTCTTCGTCTCGGGTCATCCGATGGACAAGTATCGCGAGAAGCTGCGCAACCTCAAGGTGGTCGACACCGCGACAGCATGCGAGATGAAGCCGGAACCGCAGACGTTCCGGCGCGGACGCAATGAGGAGCCGCAAAACGAGATCTCGATTGCGGGTGTCATTACAGGGTTGAAGGTGGCGAAGTCTAAGCGTTCGGGCGAGATGTATGCGCAGGCTTGCCTTGAGGACACGGTGGGGAAGATCGAGCTGATTGCGTTTCCGCAGTCGTACGAAAAACTGGCGGAGAAGTTGAAGATCGACGTGCCGGTGGTCGTGCGGGGCGTACTGCGCGGCGAAGAAGATTCGGCTCCGAAGCTGGCGGTATCGAGTATTCAGGCGCTGGAGGATGTGAAGATCAGGCTGCCGGATTCACTGCGGATCAAGGTGCCGCTGCACAATCCGGATGAGGCGCTGCTGGAGAAGCTGCATGCGCTTCTTCTGGGTGCGCCGGGCAAGGGCAAGCTGCTGCTTGATTTGGAAGAGCCGGGCGAGTTCTGCGCGGTGCTGGAGCCGCACAATGTGCTGGTGGCTGCGGATCGCCTGTTTATCGATCAGGTGGAAGAGCTGGTGGGACGAGGCGGCGTGCGGGTGATGGACTAGGCATCGATACCGCAGAAGCGGGGATGCCATACAATCGAGGTGCAGGGCCGAAGTATCCACAGATTATGGCAGAACACGAAACAGGCAGACCAGCATACGGCCAAGCCGCAGTGGCTCCGACTCCGGAGGCTTGGATCAGAACGGAGCTGGCGCGGCATCCTCAACGTCCCTACCCGATGGATTTCATCGCAGCACTGTTCAGCGATTTCAGCGAGATTCATGGCGACCGCGCGTTTGGCGACGATGCGGCGATGAGTTGCGGCATGGCGCTGTTTCATGGCGAGCCGGTTCTGGCGATTGGCAATCTCAAGGGCCGCACGCTGAAGGAACGGGTGGCGCGCAAGTTCGGCAGCCCGGATCCGGAAGGATATCGCAAGGCGCTTCGCGCGATGAAGATCGCCGAGAAGTTCGGGCGGCCGGTGTTTACGTTTCTGGATCTGGCAGGGGCGTACCCGGGAATCGGAGCGGAGGAGCGCGGCCAGGCGGAGGCGATCGCGCGAAACCTGCGGGAGATGTCGAGATTGCGCGTGCCCACGATCGCGACGATTACCGGAGAGGGCGGCTCGGGCGGCGCGCTGGCGCTGGCGGTCGCCGATCGCGTGCTTATGCTCGAGAACGCGATCTACTCGGTGATCTCTCCTGAGGGCGGCGCGTCGATTATGTGGAAGGACGCAACGAAGAAGCAGCAGGCGGCGGCGGCTCTGAAGTATACGGCGGTAGATGTGGAACGGCTGGGCTGCGTCGATGAGGTGCTGCCGGAGCCGCCCGGAGGCACGCAGAGCGATCCTGCAGCGAGTATGGCTCTGGTTGACGAGAGGCTGCGATACCACCTGGCGAGTCTGCGCGCTTTGCCGCTCGACGAACTGCTGGAGCAGCGTTATCGGAAGTTTCGCACTATTGCGCAGTTTTACACGACCGCTTAGCGGCCTACCGAGCCTCTCTGGAGTGATACGCGTTGCCGGCGTTGAATTTGAAACCCACAGCTCGCTTCGACCGTACGTTGCAGCTTGCGCTCTTCGTGACATCGGCTGCCTGGTTCTTCTGTTCGGATGCGTTGGCGCGACGGGCGGCACAGGGGTTTGCCGATCATCTTGGAATGGAAGCGGCGCGGCCTTTGCTGGCGGCGTTGTTCCTGCTGTTTCTGCTGGCGGTTGGGTTTTCGATGCTGCAGTCGATCTCCGGCGAGCGCTCCTCGGTGGCGGGGGTTATCGGGCTTCCGAGGCGGATCACGGCGGCGCGGGAGTGGGCGCTGGGCGCGGCGCTGGGCTGGGGCCTGGGATTGCTGGCGGTGCTTCCCATGGCGCTTTCGGGCGCGTTCTATGTGCAATTGTGGGGGCGGCCGCGAGCGTTTGAACTGCTGCTGTTGAACCTTGCTACGCTGGCGGTGGCTGCGCTGGCGGAAGAAGTTGCGTTTCGCGGATACCCCTTTCGCCGCCTGATTGAAGCCATCGGCCCGGTGAAGGCGACGGTGCTGCTGTCGCTTCTGTTCGGCTTCGGACACGCTCTGAATCCTTATGCGACCTGGACGAGTGTGCTGGTCACGGTTCTAGCCGGGGTGCTGCTTTCGATCGGATGGCTGCGGACGCACGGGTTGTGGCTGCCGTGGGGGCTGCACTTTGCCTGGAACGCAAGCATCGGCGTCCTGTTCGGGCTTCCGATCAGCGGGAGGACCGATTTTTCCAGCGTGGTGCAGACCAGGACGTATGGCTATCTGTGGTTCACGGGTGGGGATTACGGCCCCGAGGGAGCTGCCTTCACCGCGGTGGCGCTGATGATCGGGATCGTTCTTCTGGTGCGGGTGACGCGCGACTATGCGTGGGATTACACGTTCAAGCCGATTGTTGCCGGCGGCTATGCCACCGAGGTCGCTCCGCCTGCCGCGCATGTGGCGATGGAACAGCAGGCGAGTGTCCCGGCGGCGGGCAGCCTGGTGCAGATTCTACCGGTGACGCCGCAGAGCCGGCCGGCAGAGGACGAAGCTGAATCTTAGAGGGTACCCCCTCCCCCCTCCCTATTGCCTGCGCGTAAGTCTATTCGTTTGAACCACATACAGCACGCGATGAGCGCTAAATTCGTCCAGCCAAAGGACTTACGTCCAAATTCGTGCAGGACAAGGAGTTAGGGGCTACTGCGAAGCTGCGGGGGTTCGATTGCGGTTAAAAGCAAACGCCCCGACGATGACTCGGGGCGTTTCTTATCAACTTGCTAAATTGTAGCAGATGGAGCAAAACTAATTTGCAAACTCGATCTCACTTATTTGCAGTGATTTAGAGGGTATTGGGACTTGACAAGATTTCCCTGTGGAAATCTTTACGGGAGCCTTTGGAATTACGAAGCAGGTTCTTAAGAGTCTGTTTAAATACTGTTTTACGGTTCAGATCTAACAAGAAAACAGACAACGACAAAGGCGAAATGCGGGGATCTCTCCACTACGCCGTGCGATAAAACCTACGGCTTCGGTCGAGATGACGATTCTTAAAGAGTTATTAGGGAAGCTCTGAACAAGCAGCGGTTTTCTTGCTGAGTTGGAGCGGCTGGGTTGTTTTTACCTGTGGCGAGGTGGATGGTGTGTGGTGGAAGACTCTTTGCCTGTTTTCAGGCGCGGCTCTGCGCGGGCACGGCCAGCAGATGGTGGCGTGCGGTGCAGAGGTTGATGAGGGCGCAGGTCGTTTCGAGCCGGTTGAGATTCTTGGCGAGACCGCGGAAGCGCACTTTGACGAAACCGAACTTGAGCTTCATCAGAGCGAAGATATGCTCGACGCGCGAACGGGTTTTGCTCTTGATGCGGTTTTCTTCTCGTCGGTCGGCATAGACCTTGAGCTTGGTTCTCCAGAGCCGGTTGGTGCGGTCGGCGGCTTTGGGGGCGCGTTGCCGAAGCACCTCGCCCTGGCCCTGGTAGGCCTGATCTCCCCACACCTCGGTCTCCTCGCCGTGCAGCAGCTCGGGCAGCATGCGGCAGTCGGCCACGTTGGCCGCCGTCGCCGCGACCGAGTGGATCAGCTTGGTCCCCGCGTCCACACCCACATGCGCTTTCATGCCGAAGTACCACTGCCGGCCCTTGCGCACCTGATGCATCTCCGGGTCGCGCGCCCCGCTTTTGTTCTTGGTCGAGCACGGCGCCTGCAGCAGAGTCGCATCGACGATGGTGCCGGCGCCGATCTTCAAGCCATGCCGCTCCAGATAGCCGTTCACCTCGGCGAAGATGCGCCTGCCCAGTTGATGACGCTCGAGCAGATGGCGGAACTTGCACACCGTCGTCTCGTCCGGCGCGGGCTCACGGCCCAGATCGATGCCCACGAACGACCGCATCGAAGGCGACTCGTATAGCGCGTCCTCCACGGCTGGGTCCGACAAGTTGAACCACTGCTGCAGAAAGTAAATCCGCAGCATCCGCTTCACCCCAACCGGCGGACGCCCTTTGCCCGAAGCCGGATAATGCGGCTCAACCAGCTTCACCAACTCCGCCCACGGAACCACCAGCTCCATCTGAGACAAAAACTCCGCGCGCCGAGACTGCCGACCAAACTGCTCAAAACCCGCCGCCATCGCCAATGTCTGCTGCTTCATCCAATCCACCCCCTCCACCCACCGTAATTTAATCCGCTGCGGAAACGAAGTGCTTAATCAGAGAACCCTTAGACAGGTTCTAGCGAGATATCGAACGATAGACGGACTGGATTGAGCGAAGGGGAGTAGGTGGATCTGTCGGGGAGGCGGATTTTCAGTCCGGTCGAAAGCGCGGTCGGATCTTGTCGGTTGGCTCTTGTCAAAGGCGAAGAAAAGTAGCAAGCTGTTGTACATCGGAGGTGCTCTCATGGCACTCCTACAGTTCCGGGCCGTTCTTCTTTATGGTTTGCTTGGCTTGTCGTTCGCCGTGGCGCGCGGCCAGGTCTTTGTGGTGGGGGAGAAGACGGCGACGGCGGACATTGCCACCGACTTCAAGCCGACGCGTATGCCGCTTCCAGATGGGAAGCTGACCGAGCGGGGGCGCCGGGAGCTGGTGCGCAATCTTGAGGCGGAGCAGGGCTTTGCCCATCGCGCGCTTCCGATCAGCGCCGGCCTGATGCTGCGGGCAAACGGTCCGTTGACCCCCGGGCCGGCGGACTACCGGAAGATGATCTATGAGAAGGGACAGGCGGCGGCGCCTGGCGACCGGGTTGTGGTTACGGCGATCCTGGTGAAGCCTGACCGCATCATTTTGGACTTGAACGGCGGCCCCTATTTGAAGCATCGCTTTCTACGCCATGTGCAGTTCAACGATGCTCCGGTGGTGGCAACGCCGGAGGACCGGGCGACGGGCTCGCGGGTGACGCTGATCTTCGAGGGCCAGGTGCCGGAGATTTCAGCGCCGGAGGTGAAGGCTTTGCTGGCGCCGGTGGTCGACTTCGGGGTAAAGACCTCCGAGCTGGCCTATGCGGATACGCTGCCGCCGCCGTTGAAGGAGTCGATCGCGGCGCATGAGGTGCTGGTGGGAATGAATCACCGTATGGTGCTGGCGGCGCTGGGCGCGCCGGAGAGTAAGATTCGGGACGAGCCGAGCGGAGATGCGGGCGGCGCTCGCTATGAAGAGTGGATCTATGGCCATGTGCCGCAGACGGTCCGGTTTGTGCGTTTCGTGGGGGACCGGGTGACGGTGGTGGAGATTGCGGCGCTGGGCAAGCCGATCGAGATTCACGATAAGGATGAGATGGGGGACTACGATCCGCCGACGCCGACGCGCGAGGTTGCGCTGGGAGACAGGAAGCCGGAGGAGGGGGAGAATGGTTCGGCTGCGACGCCGGCGCCCAGTCTACGCAAGCCTGGGGAGGCAGCGCCCGGGGATGGGCCGAACAAGGTGCAGTTCCCGACGGACAAGAAGCCGGCGAGCTCGCCGGTCCCGGGTACGTCCGCGCCTCCGTCGAACTTCACGGCACGGTCCGCGGAGAGTGGTCCAGAAGGGTCGCGTCTGCGTTGACCGCCAGCGGTCGTGTAAACTTGGGAGAGAGCTTCGATCGCGGTCTTCTCCTCTGATTCACTCTGTGGCTGGTCCCGGACAATCCTTATGAGAAGTTTCGGATGATTCGATTCTGCTTCTCGCCTAAAAGGCGCGAGCCGATCGGGGCATCCGGCGCGCGAGCCAAACTATCCGTAGCGATACAGCAGCGAGATCCGTATGAGGGAGAGCAAGCATTATGGCGAAGATTGCCAAGACCGGCGACCGTAAAAAGGTCATGGATACCAACAAGAGCACCGATTGTCCGAAGTGCTCCAAACCTACCCGCATTGTGAAGCGGGTGAAGGACCGTGAGCGCGGCACGCCGGGCGGAGTGTATATCTCCTGCTCGGCTTGCGACTTTTTTGAAAAGCTCTGACCTGTTGATGACGAGCATGCGAAAAGAGAGCCCCTGATGGGGCTCTCTCTTTTTTGTGCGTATGTGCTGCTGGAGGATCGATGGGCTTCGTTGGCTGTGCACAATTCATCATGGTTAACGAAAAACAGACAACGACAAAGGCGGAATGCGGGGATCTCTCCACTGCGTAGCGGACGATGAAACTGTCCGCTACTTCGGTCGAGATGACGATTTCGTTAGCGATTAGAGACGCTCAAAGCAGTCCTAGACAGGTCCTTAGAATTCGGGTCAGATCTAACAGGAAAACAGACAACGACAAAGGCGGAATGCGGGGATCTCTCCACTGCGTAGCGGACGATGAAACTATCCGCTACTTCGGTCGAGATGACGATTTTAAGGAGTTATTAGACAGGTCCTTAGAATTTGTTTCAATACTGCTTTACGGTTCAGATCTAACAGGAAAACAGACAACGGCAAAGACGAAATGCGGGGATCTCTCCACTGCGTAGCGGACGATGAGACCATCCGCTACTTCGGTCGAGATGACGGTGTTGAGGAGTTTTCAGACAGGTCCTTAGAGTGGGTGGCGGGAGGTGGGTGCGGACGACAAGATGCACCAAAGTTGTATCAACAATTTACGGTTAGGAGCTTGACGATCGTTGTCGGGGAGGGGCAGACTCTACGCTGGAAAGTAGGAAAACCCGTTTTTATGATGACTTCGACAGCAGCATCCTCCCTCTCGAGTTTCGGCTCGTTGCCTCAATTTTGCCGCCCGACGTATCTGATGTGTCCTCCGGAGTGGTATGACGTGGACTACGTCATCAATCCGTGGATGGCGGGCAATCTGCATCAGCCTTCGCGGGATACTGCGTTCATGCAGTGGAAGAACCTGTATCAGCATCTGCTGCGGGTTGCCGATGTGCGGCTGCTGCATGCGCGCAAGGGCTCGCCGGACATGGTGTTTGTGGCGCACGCGGCGCTGGCGCACCATGGGCTGGCGGCGGTTTCGAGCTTTGCGCATCCGCAGCGGCAGACGGAGGAAGAGCACCTGCGACGGTGGTTCCAGGAGGCGGGTTTTCTGGTCTGGGATACGCCGCGCGAGACCTCGTTTGAAGGCGAAGGCGATGTGATGTTCGACGCGAATGGCGGGCAGCTGTGGGCCGCGCATGGGGTTCGGACGTGCCGGCAAAGTCATCGGCATATCGCGGATGCGTGGCATACCCGGGTGACTTCGCTGCACCTGGTGGACCCGCGGTTTTTCCATCTCGACCTTTGCTTTGCTCCGCTCGATG
Source organism: Edaphobacter sp. (assembly GCA_965277335.1). Classification (GTDB taxonomy): domain Bacteria; phylum Acidobacteriota; class Terriglobia; order Terriglobales; family Acidobacteriaceae; genus Edaphobacter. The sequence goes on from CBDICJ010000006.1 coordinate 146,840, forward strand.
GAGGCTCTCTGATGTACTTTCCCGAAGCGTTCGATGCCGAGTCGCGGGCTAAGATCGAAGGGGCGTATGCCGAGGAGAAGCGCATCGTGGTGAGCGAGCTGGAGGCGACGCAGTTTGCCTGCAATGCGATCAATGTGGGGCGGAATATTTTGATGAGCGCGGTGGAGAGCGACCTGGGGCGGAGACTGGCGGAGCGCGGGTTCGAGGTGACGGAGGTGGAGTTGAGCGAGTTCCTGCGGGGCGGGGGCGGGGCGAAGTCGCTGGCGCTGCGGCTGAGCGATATGGAGGTCACGCATGGCGCAGCAGTTTCGGGGCGTATTTAGAGCAAAACGTGTCGAGGGATAGAATCCGCAACCCCACTCATCGCAGAGAACGCGATGAATGGGGCACCGGATTGTTTCTATATCTGCATGTCTGAAGGAGAACGGCTCTAGGTTTTACGACGGCGGTCGTTTTCGCGCGTTGAAGGTCCAGGCGGCGGATTCCGTGAGGCGGGACCAGCTTTATTTCTGTGGAATGACAGGTTGCGTCTGCCGGATTTCGGCTTGGATTTCGGCCTGGATCTCGGCTAGGATGGCTTGCGCGGCGGCGGCGGGGTCCTGGGCTTGGGTGATGGGGCGGCCTACGACGAGCATGGAAGCTCCCTGGGCGATGGCCGAGGCTGGGGTGGCGATGCGCTTCTGGTCGCCTGCGGCGGTGCCCGCGGGGCGGATGCCGGGGATGACGAGGAAGGCTTTCGGGCCTAGCTCGGCGCGGAGGAGGGAGAGCTCTTCGGCGGAGCAGACCATGCCGTCGATGCCGCAGGATTCGGCTAATTTGGCGAGGCGGAGAACCTGCCGGGGCGGGTAGGCGAAGATGCCGATGCTACGGAGTTGCTGTATGTCCATGCTGGTGAGGACGGTGACGGCGAGCAGGCGGGGGGAGTTGGGGGCCTGGGCGGCTTCGGATGCGGCGGAGAGCATGGCTGCGCCTCCGCTGGCGTGGACGGTGAGCAGGGAGGCTCCGGTGTGGGCGGCGGAGCGGATGGCGGCGGCTACGGTGTTGGGAATGTCGTGAAGTTTCAGGTCGAGGAAGACGTCGAAGCCGCGGTCGCGGAGCTGGTGGATGAGGGGGTTTCCGGCGGCGTAGTAGAGCTCCATGCCTACCTTGAACCATTGACAGGTTTGGTCGAGGCGGTCGACCAGAGCCAGGGCTTCGCGGGCGGAGGGGAGATCGAGGGCTACGGCGAGGCGGTGTTTGGGGTCTGCCGGCATGAGTTCAGTTTAGCTTTGGAAAGTAGAATTTGGTCCGGTTACGAGGCTTGAGCAGCGTTGCTCGCAAGTCCCGGGGGAACATCTGGTTGCCTGGACGTGGGTTGAGCCAGTGTTGGAACTAGCTGCGCAAGAGGGCAGCGGATGCCGTTTCGTCCAGGAAAAGCGGTTCACGCGTAGCGCGAATAACCCACCCTTTGCGGTGAAACTGCAAAGGATGGGGCACCCGGTTTTGTGCTGGCTTAATGGGCGGTGACGGTGAGGTTGAGGGTTACGGCTTGAGTTTGCTTTATGCCGTTGGCGGAGGTGGCGGTGATCTGGTATTGGTAGACGCCGGGTGGGGTGAAGCGCAGGTTGGAGTTGACGGAGTTGCCGCCGCAGCCGTTGAAGGAGAGGGCGCCAAGGGTGAGGAGGAGAATGCAGAGAGCGGGGAGGAGATTGCGGAGGTTTGCGCGGCGGTTGGAGCCCCGGTACGAGCGGCGGAAGAAGAGCAGGGCGGCGGGGAGGAGGCAGAGCAGGGTTGGGCTTAGGCTGGACGGCGGGATTGGGCGGTGGGCTGGGCTGCTGAGAGCGCCGGCAGCGATGCTGGAGGTGGGGTCGGAGGTTGTGATGGTGTTGATGGTGGCGATGGAGATCTGCGCTGCGCCGTTGAGGGGAATGCTGGAGGGGAGCAGGGAGCAGAAGGCGTAGGGGCCGGGGGTGACGGGGGTGCAGTTGAGGATGACGGTGCCGGTGAAGCCGCCCTGCGGGGTGAGCTGGAGGGTATAGGTGGCGGGGTCTTCGCTGAGGACGGAGGCGGAGGCGGAGGGGGCACCATCGACGGTGAGCAGGAAGCTGCCGCCGGAGACTCCGGTGCCGGTGAGAGGGATCGTCGCGGGCGAGTTGGGGCTGGAGCTGGAGACGGTGAGGGCGCCGTTGCGCGGGCCGGTCAGGGTGGGGGAGAAGGTGACGGTGAAGGCGCAGCTTTGGCCGGGGGCGAGGGAAGTGAGAGGGCAGGGCGAGGTGAGGGCGTAGTCGCCGGTGAGGGTGAGGGCGAGGTTGGAGATGGGGGCGGAGCCGGTGTTGGCGAGGGTGAGGGTGAGATTGGCGGAGGCTCCGACGGCGAGGCTGCCGAAGTTGAGGCTGGCGGGGGTGGCGATGAGGGTGGACTGGATGCCGACGCCGGTGAGCGCGGCTTCGAGGCCAAGCGGGGAGAGGGAGGTGGCCAGGTTCACGTCGCCGGGGAAGACGCCGGTGGCTGACGGGGTGAAGGAGACCTGCAGAGTGCAACTGGAGGCGGGGGGCAGGCTGGCTCCGGAGTCTGGATTGGGGGCGGGGCAATCGCCGGCCACGGTGTAGCTGCGATTATCCGTGGAGATGCTGCGGAAGAGGGCGGGCGAGGGGCTGGTGTTGGTGATCTGGAGGGGGAGCGTGGCGGTGGTTCCGACCTGGACTTCGCCGAAGTCGAGCGAGACTGGAGTGAGGGTGAGGGGGGAGGGGAGGGCGTCGCCGAGCAGGCTGAGGAAGTCGAGGGCGGTGCTCGAATCGGAGGTGATCTCGAGAGCGCTGATGCGGGTGGAGGCGGAGGTCTGGCTGAAAGCGAGGGGTTGGGGAGTGAAGGTGATGTAGAGGACGCAGCTTGACGAGGGCAGGAGGGCGCCGCAACCGGACTGGACGGTGAAGTCGGGCGTGGTCTGGAGGGCGGCGATGTGAATGACGGCGGTTCCGGTGTTGCTGAGGGTGACGAGCTGGACCTCGGAGCCGCTGCCTACCTGAGTGACGGGGAAGGTGAGGGAGCTGGTGGAGGCGGTGTAGGAGACGAGCGGGGCGGGGTTGGCTGGGGCGGCGACGGAGACGGGGTTGGCGACGCCGGTGAGGTCGAGGAAGTCGGGGCCGCTGAGGGCGTCGCTTTCGATGACGAGGGTGCCGGCGTCGGTTGCGGGCTGGGGGGAGTTGGTTCCGGCAGCGGCCTGGTTGAGCGGGGTGTAGGTGAGGGTGGCGGCGCAGCTTTGGGCGGGGGCGAGGGTGGCAGGGGCGAGGGTGGCGCCGCAGGTGGTGGAGGCGATGAGGAAGGGCCACTCGCTGGTGAGGCGGTGGATGGTGAGCGGGGCGGTCTCGGATCGGTTGGTAAAGGTAAGGATCTGCCGGCTGGTCTGGCCGGAGGCGATGCGGCCGAAGTCGAGGACGTTTTGGTTGGGGATGATATTGCCGGTGATGGCGAGGGTGCCGGGGCCTTTGCCGTAGCCTTCGAGGTAGGCGAGGCCGTTGAGGGTGGCGGACCCGTCGGTGGGGGTGGCCTGGGCGAAGATGGTGCCGGTGATATCGCCGTTGGTGAGGGGAAGGAAGCTGACCGAGAAGGTGCAGGAGGCGTAGGGGGCAAGGGCGGCGCAGGCGCTGGTGGGGTCGACGCCGGGTTCGGTGAGAACGAACTGGCGGGGAAGGGAGAGGTTGAGAGCGAGGGATTTGGCGGTGAGATTGTTGATGGTGAACTGGCGGGTGAGGCCGAGGGAGCTGGTGGGGTTGGGGCCGAAATTGGCCTGGGCGGGGAGGATCTGGAGGCCGGCGTCTTCGGTGGTGTAGGCGCCGGTGAGCGGGACGGTGTAGGTGACGAGGCCAGTGAGGGAGCTGGTTACGGGGATCTGAAGGAGGTCGGAGGTGAGGGCGTCGGTCGGAAGGAAGGCGACGGTGATCGCGCAGGCGGCGGCGGGGGCAAGGAAGGCGCAGGTGGTGGAGGCGGTGAAGTTCGGCGTGGAGGTGGTTGGCTGCGCGATCTGGAGGGTGGCGGAGCCGGTGTTGGTGAGGGTGATGGTCTGCTGGGTGGCAGTGGGACCGGGAACGTTGTTGAAGAGGAGGGCGGTGGGATTAAGGGCAAGGCCGGAGTCGGGAGCGCCGAAGCCGGTGAGCGGGGCGGTGATGGGTCCGGAGCTGGCGGGAAAGGTGAGGGTTCCGGTGCGGGTTCCGGGGGAGGTGGGGGCGAAGAGGAGGCTGAGGAAGCAGGAGGCGTTGGGGGCGAGGGGGCCGTTGCAGGCTTGGCCTCCGGTGGAGGTGGGGCTTGTGGCGAAGTCGCCGGTGAGGGTGGGGGCGGCGAGCTGGACGGTGGCGGCGGTCTGGTTGGTGAGGGTGAAGAGGGTGGGGGCGCTGGTGCTGTGGACGGGGATGGAGCCGAAGCCCTGCACGGTCGGGGTGAGGATGAGGCCGGTGAGGGGCAGGCCGGCGCCGGTGAGGGTGAGAGGTGAGGGCGAGCCGGTGCCGGAGGAGGCCAAAGTGAGGATGGCGGTCTGCGGAGAGGTGGAGGAGGGGGTGAACTGGACGCCAAGCCAGCAGTTGCTGCAAGAGCCGGTGGTTGCGCTTTGGAAGGCGGCGGTAGAAGGCTGGCCGTGGCCGTAGCCGGTGTCTTCGACGAGGATGGCCTTGAAGTCTGGGGCAGAGGTGGAGGCGGTGAGGGAGCTGAAGGGAGAGGCGATCTTGTACCAGAGGACGGCGGGCTGGCCGAGGAGGACATCGCCGAAGCTGAGCGTGTTATTGGGGGCCGAGAGGATGGCGGCTCCGGTGCCGGTGAGCGAGACGTAGGCGGGGGAGGCGTCGGCTCCGGTGGCAACGGCGAGGAGTCCCTGGCGGGTGCCGGGTTGGGTGGGGGTAAAGGCGATCAGGACGGAGCAGTCCTGATTGCCGGGGAGAAGGGCGGGGCAATTCGTGGACTTGATGAAGTCGCCGGTGAGAGCGAGGGCAAGGGGGAAGGGCTGGGCGCCGATGTTGCCGATGGTGACGGTCTGGGTGGTGCTGGAGGAGGAGGTGACGGGGACCGAGTTGGGGAAGGTGATGGAGGCGGGGGTGAGGGTGAGATTGGGGTTGACGGACTGGCCGACGCCGGTGGGTTGAGGGAGGGTGGAGCCGGTGATGAGGACGGCGATGGTGTCGGCTGACCCATCGCTGAGGGTGAGGGTGGTGGAGTCGGCGGAGGGGGCGATGGGGGAGTTGTAGGCGAGCTGGATCTGGCAGACGGTGTGGGGCTCGAGCGTGGGGGGGCAGCGGTCGGTGAGAGTGAAGGGCGGGGCGAGGGTGACGGGGGTGTGGAGGATGGGGGAGGCGGAGTTGTTGGAGAGATAGAGATAGCGGGGGAGGCAGAGGCCGGAGTTGCCGTCGGTGCCGTACTGGGCGCCGAAGTCGATCTCGGTGGCGGAGACGTTGAGGGAGGCGGCCTGGCTGTAGGCGGTGAGCAGGACGGAGCTGGGATTGGAGCTGGGATTGACTATGGGGCCGATGGTCCAGTTGGATTGGGCGGGGCCGTCGTCGGCCGGGGAGGCGGAGGCGGTGAAGCGGAAGGTGATGTGGCAGGAGGCGTTGGGGGCCAGGGTCTTGGTGGTGATGAGGCCGGGGGTGGGGCAGTCGCTCGAGGATTCGGCGAAGGTGTAGGGGGTGATCTGGTTGCTGCCGAGGGTAGAGACGAAGGTCTGAGGCTGCTGGCTGAGGTTGGACACGGTGATGGTGCGGGTGAGGGGTGGGCCGGTGGACGCGCCGCTGCCGATGGCGATTCCAATTCCGATTCCAAAGTCGAGTTCTTTGGGGGAGAAGACGATGGGGTTGGGCGCTGAGGAGGTGGTGGGAAGAGAAGCGGTTTGGGGAGCGGCGTTGCCGGCCTGCGCGGTAAGAGTGCCGGGGCCGGAGCCGGTGAGGGCGAGATTGCATTCGCCGCCGGCGGGGAGGGTGGTGGGACAGTCGGTGGCAATCGTGTAGCCGGTTGCGGTGAACGCGAGATTGGAGGCGGCCTGGCTGCCGAGGTTGCGGAGGACGACGTTGGGCAGGCTCGACGTGGAGAGGGCAAGGCTGGGAGCGGCATCGGAGGGATTGAGCTTGGCCAGGTAGGCGGCTGAGCCGGCGCAGAGGCTGCCGTTACAGGAGCCGCTGGGGAGCTCGGCCGCGCTGATGGTGGAGGGGAGAAGCGGGGTTGGGGTGTTGTAAAGCGGGAGGTCGTAGGTTTCGGTAGAGAGGAGGGTAGAGCTGGCGGTGGGCGAGAGGCTGCCGGCGAAGATGGGCTGGCCGAGGGGGTCGGTGGTGAGGGAGGTGAGGTTGGCGGGGGCGCTGGCGTAGTCGGGGTTGGTGACGGGGAGGCCGCCGAAGCGGATGGCCTGGTCGATCTGAAATTGGGCTTGGGGTGTGGCGGTATTTTGCTGAGTGATGCGGAGAGCGTAGCTGTTGCCGATCGTCGAAAGCGGGGCGAGGGGCAGAAGCGAGGCGGGAGCGGTGAGATTGGCGGCGACCCAGACGTCGGAGTTTGGGGCGGGGGTAAGGGTGGATTGCGCGCCGGGGGCGAGGAGGGTGGAGGAGAGCAGGGTGCTGCCGTCGAGAGAGAGGCGGAGGAGGCTCTGGTAGGTAGTGTCGACCAAGGGGGCGGGAACGCTGGCGATAGGGAACTGGCCGAGGGCGATGGCGCCGGAGACCAGGAGGGTCTGGACGGCGGGGTTTTGCGCGGAGGGAGCGAGGGCGAGGGAGGTGATGTCGGCGCCGGGAATAAAGGTGGAGAAGAGCAGACCGTCGCCGGCGGGGGTGAGCTTGGTGAGAAAGCCGGAGGTGGCGCTGAGGATATTGGGGATGAGGGCGGCGAGGGTAGGGAAGCCGGAGCTGGTGGTGTATCCGGCGATGTAGGCGTTATCGCTCGAGTCGGCGGCGATGGCGTCCGGCGCGGTTTCACCGTTCTGGCCGCTGAGGTAGGTGGCATAGAGAAGAGTGGAGCCGGTCGAGTTGAACTTCTCGACGAAGCCGTTCTGGAAGCTGCCGGAGGCGGGGGACTGGAGGATGGCGGAGGGAGTGACGGGCAGGGTTGCGCCGAAGATGCTGCCGGTGAGGAAGACGGCATCGGAGGTGGCGGCGATGGCGGTGACGGAGGACTCTCCGCTGCCGGCGTAGGTGAGAAAGATTTCGTTCAAGTTGGGGTCGAACTTGCCGATGAAGATGTTGGAGGTTCCTGGAGTGGAATTGGGAAAGGCCGCACCGGAGGTGGCCTGGAGAGAACCGGAGGTGGAGTCGCCGGTGATGTAGACATTGCCTGCGGGATCGAGGGCCATGGCCAAGCCGATGTCGCCGATTGCGCCTAGCTGCGTCTGGGCAAGGATGTTGGTGGCGGTGGGGTCGGTCTTGAGGAGGCGGATGCCGTCTCTCTGGTCGAGGAGAAGATAGAGATTGCCGGTGGAGTCGGACTGGATGGCGTTGAACTGGGCGTAGGAGGTTGAGCTGGAGGAGGCGCGGAGACCGGCGAAGAGAAGCTGCTGCGGGCCGGTGGGCGGTGTGCCGGGTGTTTGGGCGGAAGCAGGAGGAAGAGTCAGCAGGAGGGCCATGACGCCACAGAGACCGGCAACGCTGCGTCGGAGAGAGGGCTTTCTTTTCATGGTTGTTGGCTGCGAATGAAGCGCAGTGCAGCCTTACCTTCACTATCCAGGCAGAGGAAGTGATTGTGGTGTATGAAGTTGCGACAGACGGCTACGGAGGTACTATATCTTCCCGTTTTGCGATTCCGTACTCCCCCGAAGTTGTAGAAGAGGGGCGAGGCCGCGGGCGGTCATCTCGCGTTCGAAGGCGGGGTGATCGGTGTAGAGGATGGCCTGCATGCCGGCGGCGAGGGCGGCTTCGATGTTTTCGATTCTGTCGTCGAGAAAGAGAATGTTTTCAGGCGGGGTGGCGAGGCCCTGGGCGGCGTGGAGGTAGATGCCGGGTTCGGGTTTGGCGAGATGGACGGCGTGGGACCAGGTGTGGTGGTTGAAGGCTTCGATCCAGGGGTGGCGGGCGCGGAGGCCGGACTCCATGGGATCGGGCATGTTGGAGAGAATGCCGGTGGGGATGCCGGCTTGCTGAAGGCGCTGGACCCAGTCGAGCATGGGCGGATTGAGGGTGCTCCAGTAGTCGACATCGGCGGCGATGAGGCTGGCGAGCTGGGTGGGGGTGAGGATTGCGTTGGCTTCGGCGGCGGCGTGATTCCAGAAGGACTGGGGGTTGAGGTCGCCGCGGTCGTAGGCGTGGCGGTGGGCCCAGTAGATGTGATGGAAACGATCTTCCTTGAGGCCGGTGAGGGTGCGCATGCGGACCCAGGCGGCGGGGTCGGGCGGGCCGGAGAGGACCATGCCGTAGTCGAAGAGAACAGCTTTGACGGAAGCCATGAATGGATATTGTAAGGGACGGCAGTTTGTGCCGAGGGCGCGCGGTTCTGTGTTGATAACAGAGATTGTCCTGCCGGACGGGCCGCCTTCGCGGCGAGCGGCCACTTCGTGGCGGGTATACCTTGTGTTGCCGAGGTCGAATGCAGTGGACCTCCCGTTGGTCGGAAACGTGATTTCCTGCCAACGGGAGGGCCACATCACTGCAGATTCAGCTTGCGTACGAGCTGAAGTCAGCTTGCAAGCTTTCTTTACCGCGGGGCAACGCCGGGCTGCGTGGCGGCGTTATGTTTGTCCCGATAAACGCGCTGCGATTGCCGATTCTGCTCGCGCGCAAGCTGATGGCGATCCTGCGAAGTCAGGTGGCTTCCATTCGCGGCGCGATCAGTGCGTTCCTGGCTGTGAATGGCATGCTGATGCGCTTCCAGGTTGTTGGCTCCCCTGTTTGTGATCTGACCGGAGGCCTCGCCCTGCTTGATGCGCGACTGCTGATCATTACGACGATCGTTGACGGTGTGACGCTGATGGTAGGTGGTCTGGGCGAAGAGGGTTGTAGCGGGCAGCGCGGTGAGCGCCGCGGCCAGGATAAGAGGTTTGGCAAAGCTAAGCATGGAACAATCTCCTTTGGGTGTGTACGGGAGGGCCGATGTCCTTTGCGCGGCTGTTTCCGGAGGCCGACCGCCCGTGTAGCGTACCTTCCCCTTAGACACAGATTGGAGGCGGCAGTTGCTGCGCTGCGCTCGACAAAGCTCCGGCAGGCGGCTTGTTTTTATCACGTCAAATCGCGCTGGAGTAGACGCAGGAGAAAGCAGCAAAGAAAGACTGAATTGAGCGGGCTTGGGAATCTTTTATGCGTGGGGAGCGCAACTCCCGGCTTGCTTCCTGGGTCTGAGTGTGCAGTACGTGATTGAGCATTTCAAATTTCTATTTCAGGAAGGTTTACTATGCGACTTATCTCCCCCTCTACCGTTTTATGCATGGTCATGAGCTCCGGCCTGGTCGGCGGCGCATTGCTGGCACAGGATCAGAATCAACCTCCGGCAGGCGCGACTCCTCCGGCGGCCGGCTCGCAGACATCTCCCGAGGCGCAGCCTCATAGGGCACCCAACCCGCATCGCCAAGCGAAGATGATGGCCAAGAAGCTTGGTCTGTCGGCGGATCAGCAGACGCAGATTGAACCGATTCTCGCCGATCGCGAGCAGCAGATGCAGAGCGTGCGCGCGGACACCACGCTCGCTCCTAACGACCGAAGGGAAAAAGCTCGGGGCATTATGCAGGACAGCGACAGCAAGATCGACGCGATCCTGACCGACCCGCAGAAACAGCAGTACGAGCAGATGAAGCAGACTCACCGCGCCGCCAGACAGCAGGGGCAATCGCCGACCGTCGCTCCCTCCAACTAAGGAATGAACGTACCTTCACAATTCGCCGAAATTCGGCGAGAGGATAGGCATGTCTAAAATCAGCAGACTTTGCACTCTATTTCTTGGGTTGGTTTTGTGCGCCGCGCCCGCAGCGTCGTTCGCGCAGATCGGGATTGGCGTATCCATTCGGGTGGCGCCTCCGGCTCTGCCTGTTTACACACAGCCGGCCTGTCCGACGCCTGGGTACCTGTGGACGCCGGGCTACTGGGGCTACGCTCCGGCCGGCTACTACTGGGTGCCCGGCGTATGGGTAGCTCCGCCGCGGGTTGGAGTTCTGTGGACGCCCGGCTACTGGGGCTTCGCCGGCGGGCTCTATGGCTGGCATGCTGGATATTGGGGGCCGCATGTGGGCTTCTACGGTGGCGTCAACTACGGCTTCGGCTACGCCGGAGTTGGGTTTGTGGGCGGGGCATGGGCGGGCAGCGTGTTCCGTTACAACACGGCCTATGCGAATGTAAATCGAACCGTCATTCATAACACCTATGTGAATCGAACCGTGGTCAACAATACGGTCGTCCATAATCGCGCGAGCTTCAACGGCCCGGGCGGGGTTACGGCGCAGGAGACGGCACAGGAGCGAACGGCGCGCAACGAGCAGCACTTTCAGGCGACCTCCAACCAGATATCGCATCAGCAGACTGCGAGTCAGGATCGCAATCAGTGGGCCTCCGCGAATGGCGGCAGGCCGCAGACCACCGCGATGAACCGGGTGAACGGCGCGCGGTACAACCAGCAGCAGCGAATTGCCAACGGGGTTGCCTCGGGTCAACTGAACGCGCGCGAGACGGGGCGTTTGGAAGGGCAACAGGCACGCACGAACCAGGAGATCCATACCGAACGACAGGCGAACGGCGGCACTCTCACGGGCCAGGAGAGGCAGCAGGTAAGACAGCAACAGAACAGAACCAGCCAGCACATCGAAAACCAGAAACATGACGCGCAGCATGCACCGCGATAGGCGGTCTTGCAAGATCTCGTCGCGGCGATAGTTCGCCAGTTCGCCGCGACGAGCGCTGTCTCACTGCCAAGAGTTGCTCTGGAAGATAAGAAGATAAATGGAGACTGGATGCTAACACTCACTTCCAAGTTCGTATGCGGCTGCGTTTTGATGGCAGGCGCGCTTGTCTCCGCGCACGCGCAGACCGCCTCCTCCAACTCTGGAGCCGTTCCATCCGGTGGAACGAATACGGATCAGGCCGGCATTCACAAGATCAAGCACGTCATTGTGATCATGCAGGAGAACCGCTCCTTCGATCATTACTTCGGGACTTTTCCGGGAGCCGATGGGATTGCGATGCAAAGTGGCGCGCCTGTCGTGTGTCTTCCCGATCCCGCTGGAAAGAGTTGCGCTCGACCCTTTGTCGAACATCAGGATCGCAATGGCGGCGCGGCGCATTCCTCCGCTGCGGCTGCGAAGGCGATCGACGGCGGCAAGATGGACGGCTTTGTCGCAGTGGCTGCCGGCGTGAAGAGCCAATGCAAGAACGCTACCGATCCGAACTGCAACGAGAGCGGGGGCGCGGGGGCGGATCGGGTGATGGCGTATCACGTCCAATCGGACATTCCCAACTATTGGGCTTATGCGAAGAACTTCGTGCTTGAGGATCACATGTTCGAGCCGGTCGCTTCGTGGAGCCTGGCCTCGCACTTGTATATGGTTTCGGGCTGGTCGGCGAAGTGCTCCGACCCAAACGATCCAGACACCTGCGAGAGCGATCTTGCGCGAAAGAAGCCCAAGCCCGATGTTGAAACTCCCTATGGCTGGACCGATCTCACGTGGCTGCTCAATCGGAGCCACGTCTCCTGGGCTTACTACCTGGATGGCGGCCCGATGCAGCGAGGCGGACGAAGGGCGGACCGGCACACGGTGAACCGGGGTGTTCCTGCGATCTGGAACGTTCTTCCCCAGTTCACGGATGTGCATCAGGACAAGCAGCTCGGCAACGTTCGGACGCTCGACAATTTTTTCAGCGAAGTGAAGGCTGGAACCTTGCCAACGGTTTCGTGGATCGCGCCGAACTCTCGTGACAGTGAACACCCGCCCTCTCTGGTCAGTGTGGGCCAGACCTACGTCACGCACATCATCAACCAGGTCATGGAGAGCCCGGAGTGGGACAGCACGGCGATCTTTCTGGCGTGGGATGATTGGGGCGGCTTCTATGACCACGTCACGCCTCCCGGCGTCGACAAACTCGGCTACGGCATTCGGGTACCGGGCATGGTCATCAGCCCTTACGCAAGGCGCGGATGGATCGATCATCAGACGCTCAGCTTCGACGCTTATCTGAAGTTCATTGAGGATGATTTTTTGAACGGCGAGCGCATCGATCCCAAGACCGATGGGCGTCCCGATCCTAGGCCGGATGTGCGCGAGAACGCGTCGGCGCTGGGAGATTTGACGCGCGACTTCGATTTCAATCAAAGGCCAGCTCCGCCGTTCCTGCTGCCGGAGCAACCGCAGACTACGTTGACTCACTGATCGATGGGTGCGGAAGATCCGTGCGCTCGTACCGCTCTGTGGGGCAGATTCTCGACTGCAGCAACCGGCGCGCGATTCGAGTCGATTAGCATAGTCGGGTGAGCTTTCGGTTTTCGACGCGGACAGGTTGGGATGTGGGGGAGAGCGGGTTTGCGGCTGCGATTCGCGAGGCGCGGGCGGCGGGACGCGGGTTGATCGATCTGACGGGGGCGAATCCTACGGTGTGCGGGTTTGCTTATGACGTGGAAGAGATTCTGGGGGCGCTGGGGGCCGGGGGAGCTATGATCTATGACCCCGACCCGCGGGGGATGCGGACCGCGCGGGAGGCGGTGGCGGGGTACTATGCCGATCATCTGGCGGTGGTCGACCCGGATGGTGTGGTGCTGACGACCAGTACGAGCGAAGGGTATGGGTATCTGTTTCGGCTGCTGTGCGATGCCGGGGATGAGGTGCTGGTGGCGCAGCCCAGCTATCCGCTGTTTGACTTTCTGGCGGACCTCGAAGATGTGCGGCTGCGGCCTTATCCGCTGTTCTATGACTTTGGATGGTGGATTGATTTCGCGGAGTTGGAGCGAAGGATTGGGCCGCGAACCAAGGCGATTGTGGTGGTGCATCCGAATAATCCGACCGGGCACGCAACGGGCGCGGAGGAGCGAGGAAGGCTGGAGGAGATCTGCCTGCGTCACGGCCTGGCGCTGATTGTGGATGAGGTGTTTCTGGATTATTGCCTGGATGGTTCGCAGAATTCCCAGGGGGAGCGGCGGCTGGAGAGCTTTGCGGTGGGGCCGCATCCGGGGTTGACGTTTGTGCTGAGCGGGATGAGCAAGGTTGCCGGGCTGCCGCAGATGAAGGTGGGGTGGATTGTAGGGCTGGGGCCGGAGGAGGCAAGGCGGGAGGCGATGGGGCGGCTGGAGGTGGTAACGGATACGTTTCTGTCCATGAGTGCCCCGATGCAACTGGCGCTTCCGGTTTGGCTGGCGGGGCGGAAGAAGATTCAGGACCAGATTCGGAAGCGGGTGCGGGGCAATCTCGGGCTGGCGCTTGCGTCGGGGCTGGAGGCGCTGCGGGTGGAGGCGGGTTGGAGTGCGATTCTGCGGCTGCGACGGCGGGGTAAGTACGGATACGCGGCAGAGGAGTTGCTGCGGAAGATGGATGTGGTGGTGCACCCGGGGGCTTTTTACGGGATCGGCGAGGCGGGGCGAGTGGTGGTGAGTCTGCTTGGGCCCGCGGCGGAGTTTGCTGATGGAGTGGAGCGGATCAAGAGGTTTTGCGGGGTTGACGAGGAAGCTAGTGTGCCCGTTCCGTGAGAATGACAAATCTGTCGGTTACGCGACAGATAGTGATACTGGGGTCGCCACACCAAACGTCAAAAATCTTACGCTAACGATTTTGCCGGCCCCGCTGAAGAGTGCCTGCTCGTGAAGCCGGCGACTCAGAAGTAAATGACTAGAAGGCGATTTCGAGGAATTAAGTTGCTGTTGCAAGCTCGAAGGTGCTCGCGATCTTCGATCAATATTAGAGACGCGGATCAGATTCGTACTCCTGATGCCACTGAGATAGAGTCAACATCCGTATGGCGGCAGCAAGCAGGAGTAGCCCTGCCACCCAAGGGAACCATGTGCCATATCGATCAAAAACCGTTTGGTCGTGACGCAGCGGCACGTCCACCAGCAGCGACACGAACCCCCCACTGTTGGTCCTGACCTCGCCGAGGATGCGGCCCCGATCGTCCGTCACCGTGAGGAATCCGTCCTTCGCTGTATGCGCGACCGCAAATCCGCCCTCGACGCCGCGCATGATGGCGATGTGCCCGTGCCAGGTACGGTCTACGTTGAAGTCCCAGGCTGGATCGAGCAGCAGGTCAACGCCGTCGCGTCCATAATCGAGCGCTGGGTGAACGAAGTCCATGTCTTTACAGATCGCAACACCGATTGGGATGGCTGGTTTCGACAGCAGCGTGAGCGAGTTCCCCGGTGTCAGCTTCGATTCAAACGGCGGCAGCATGTGCTGCTTGTCGTACGTAGCGATGGGCCGATCCGGCGTATAGATGCGCGCCTCATTGAAAGAATCTCGCCCGACCACATGCACGACACCGATGATGAGAATCGCACCCGTATGGTTGGCTACGGACTGCAGGATGGGGTCGATGGTCTCCGTGCCCCTGTCGAGCAGCAGGCCTGTCTTCTCGGGCATCAAAACGATCTTTGCCCCTTGGCGAGCGAGCCTCTCAGCCTGCCCCGCATAGCTTTCGACAAGCTTCTGCATCTCGGCGACTTTGTCGGCGAATACTACGGTGTCCGTGTCCAGCAGTCCCACCCTGATCTTCTGCTGCGAGTCCGGTGCTGCCAGCCGGATTGCACCGAACAGGAAGGCACCGGCGAGAACAGCCAACGCCGATCCCACGACGGGCACTGCCTGCAAGAGCCTCCTGCGCCGGAGGTACAAACCGCTGGCAACCGCCGACGGAAACAGCAACAGCAGGAAGGTGATGCCCCACGGGCCAGTGAGAGAAGCGACTTGCAGGATGGGCAGAAGACGCTCTTGCGTATAGGCCAGGCTGCCGGCTGTGCCGTTCGCTGGCGCAAAGCTGGCCAGAAATTCGCAAACCGTCCAGAACGCGGGTAGCGCGATCACAGCGCTGAAGGCTGCCCCACGCTGAAGTAGACCACGGAACAGAAGGACACCAGCGGCGAAGAGCAGCGAAGCGATCGAAAGCGGAATCAGCCATGCCGTCACCGGGGCATGCAGCACGAAATGCAGGTAGTACAGCAGGGTGAGACTGCCTAGAAGCATGGACAGAGCGGCGGCTGCGCCTGCAATCCACCATGAATTGATCTCTGCAGCCAACAGCAGTAGGGGGATGAACGCGATCCAAATCAAGGGCCACACCGGGGTCATCCCATCTCCCGCGAGCAGCAGTCCTGCCGTCATTATGACAGCTAAGCTGGCGGCGAGCATAGGGTGTCTATTTACGAAGTCCATTGAGGTATCTCCTGAAGGAACGCTGGTGAAGCGATCGAAACTCCTTCTCGCTCTGGGCCACACGCCCACCCAGATACAACACGATGAGTCCATGCGAAAGCGCGCTGAGCTCGAAGGCAATCTCTATCGGATCGTCAGGTCGCAATTCGCCGGCGCGCATCGCCTCCTCAAGAATGTTTACGGTCGGATTGAACGTAGGCGAGCGCCCCGCTTTGAAGTCCTTGGGATAGACCCGCGCCCCCTCACGAGGTACGAGAAACATAAGCTCGTAGAGGTTTGGGAATTGCAGCGCGGCGTCTAGAAAGACGTCCCCGACCTGCATCAGCCGGTGCTCCACGCCGTCCTTGAACTGAAGGGTCTGCACCCGGGTAGCGAGCTCATGGAAGCCTTCGTCGGCAACCGCATTCAGCAGGCTGGCGCGGTCCGCATAGTGGCGATAGATGGCCATCGGGGTAACCCCGACCCGTTCCGCGACAGGGCGCATCGCGACTGCTGCAACGCCTTCTTTGTCAAGAAGTTCTCGCGCAGCAACGAGGATAGAAGCGGCTGTGCTTGTCTTATGCTGAGCGAATTTGGCAGATGGGCTCATATGTCTACGGCGTATACCAAATGTATACATCGTGGACTGGCTGCTTGCAAGAACTAGTCAGCCCAGCACCATCCGCCCCCTGACTGCTCGAAGTCGGCTTATCGAAAGTTATGGTGGAGGGTGGCAGCCGGAAGGACTGTCCCGTCTCGCGTTGCGCAAACGAACGTTTAGGCAAGCCGAAGCTCGCTGAGCAAAATCCCAGCAATTCGTGTTGCAAACCTGTCGCTTTTGCTTCTCCACTTGTGCGGAACGCTAGCGAGAAGGGATGGCTGTCAGCGGAACCAGGGTAGTTACTACTTCATGCGGTGCTTGCAAAGTAATGGCTCAACAAAGAGCGACATAATACTCATCCTAGGTGGTTTGCAGGAATGGATTAGATTCTCGTTCCTGGCCTATGGTGGTTCGGTGGCCGTGGCCGGGAATGACGGTGACCTCGTCGGGAAGGGTAAGCAGGCGTTCGTGAATGGAGGCGAGGAGCTTGCGGGAGTTGCCGCCGGGCAGATCGGTGCGGCCTACGGAGCCGCGGAAGAGGGTGTCTCCGGCGAGGAGAAGCGATTGAGCAGGCAGGTAGAGGCAGACGCTGCCTTCGGTGTGGCCAGGGGTGTGCAGGATGGTGCCTGTGAGAGCGCTGCGGGAGCCGGGAGTGCCGGTTTGATCGCTGAAGGTTTGGTCGCGGTCGGCACCGATGGAGATGAGTTTGCCGTCCTCGAGGACGTCGTCGGGCGGAGGAACCTCCGGGGTGCCGATGCCAAGCCAGGAGGCCTGGATGTCCATCATGTGGACCAGTGGGAGGTCGTTTTGGTTATAGAGGATGGGCGCTCCGGTGAGCTGCTTGAGCTTGGCGGCCCCGGCGATGTGGTCGATGTGGGCGTGGGTGATGACGATCTGCTTGACGGTGAGCGCGTGCTGGCGAAGGAGAGCCATGATGCGGGAGATCTCATCGCCAGGGTCGATGACGATAGCTTCGCGGGAGGCTTCGTCGCCCAGGATGGAGCAGTTACAGTGAAGCGGGCCGACAGTGAGGATCTCGTGAATCATGGATTATCAGTAGAAGGCAAATTACCGATTTACATCGAAGGCGCCGATCGAATTTACGAAATGGAGAAAATTCGGGGCGCGAGGAGACAAGATGCACAGGTAAATTGACGTGCGCCTTTTGGGAGGCTTGGCGCGAGTCGCTATTTCTTGGGAGACGTGCGGGTGACGGGGTGCGACGCGGTTCCCGAGAGGACGGAGCGGTCGGCGCGGGAGTGAGAGAGCAGGACGGTAAGGCCGATGGAGGTGAGCATGAAGAGGATGGCGGCGTAGGTGGTGAGCTTGGTGAGGAGGTTGGCTGCGCCGCGGGGGCCGAAGGCGGTCTGCGAACCCTGGCCGCCGAAGGCTCCGGCGAGATCGGCGGATTTTCCCTGCTGGAGGAGGACGACTCCGACGATGAAGAGCGAAACGACGATGTGAAGGAAAGCGACGAGATAGAGCATCGGGCTACTTGAAACCTCTTGAGTGCGGAGATGAAAGGTTCGGAAGATTGTGGACTGGAGCGAAGGAGGGAACTGCATCCTGTGCCGAGGGAGTCCATGCTCCTCAAGTGTATCACCGGCGCGGCGCTGGAGTTGATTTTGCGTACGGCGTATGGGCTGCATTGCGGAGTCTGTTTAAAGGGGTGATTGCACGTTGGTGGTGAGCGGTGGCTATGCAAAGAAGACGGTCTCGCTCGAGGCCCACATCTCAAAATCGAGATATGGGGCACCCGAGGGGTGTGGCTGCAGGGAATCTGCTCTCGGTTGCTGGGCGTGGCGCGGGCGAGCTGCCTCCGGCGAACTGGCTTTTTGCAGGATCGCAACGGAGAATGTGGTGGTTCGAACGCGGGTTCCGTGCAGTGCATCGAAGGACGGGTAGATGCAGGGTAGAAACCTGCCGACGGTTTAGACGGAACAAGAATCTTTCTTAAACTCTGTAGAAAACAGCCAATGACAAAGACGAATACGGGGATCTCTCCACTACGCCGTGCGATAAGACCACACGGCTTACCACCCCAGCGAGCAAAAGCACTCGCCGGGGACCCCGGTGGCTCCGGTCGAGATGACGATTTGGTTCGTTTAGGTAAGGACAATGACGATTCGGTTCGGTTTTAGGTAAGGACGATATCGATCTACATCAGTTTCAAGGAGGACAACGATGGATCTTATTCACCCCAATGGCATGATCGGCAGCGATCAACGCCGGATTGATGGCATGGCCAAGGTAACCGGCCGGGCCACATACGGCGCGGACCATGTGACGCCGGGAGCTGTCTATGCGTGGCTGGCTACCTCTCCGATCGCTCGCGGGCGCATTCAGTCGATCGATCAGGAGGCGGCTCGCGCGATGCCCGGAGTTCTCGAGATCTTGACCTTCGAGAATGTGGGGAAGGAGATTCGGCCCGGCAAGCCGATGCTGGAGGGCGGCTACATGTCGCATGCGGTGGCGCCGCTTGCCTCGAACCGCATTTACTTTGCAGGCCAGATCGTGGCCGTGGTGGTGGCCGAGACGGCGGAGATGGCGGCGGCCGCGGTGGAGGCGCTCGAGTTCAGCTACAAGGCGACGAAGGCCGCAGCCAGCCTGAGCAGTCCGAAGGCGAAGCAGGTAAAGGCGAAGGCGCTGGGGGAGACGGAGCTGTCGGCCGGGCATGTGGAGCAGGGAATTGCGGCGGCCGATGCGGTGGTCGACGCCTGGTACGAGACGCCGGCCCAGCACCACAATCCGATGGAGCTGTTTCAGACGACCTGCGCGTGGGACGGGGAGGAACTGACGGTCTGGGAGTCGACGCAGAGCGTGCGCGGCACACAATATGGCCTGGCGAAGCAGCTTGGGATCAAGCCGGCTAAGGTGCGGGTCCTGTCGCCGTTCATTGGCGGAGCGTTCGGTTCGCGCGGGGAACTTGGGCAGTATACGTCTCTGATCGCGTTTGCGGCGAAGCGGGTAGGGCGGCCGGTGAAGCTGGTGGCTACACGGGATCAGGGGTTTACGCTGCGCACCTTTCGAGCGGAGACGCGGCATCATCTTCGGCTGGCGGCGGATCGGGAGGGCCATCTCACCGCGCTCGATCATGAGAGCTGGGAGCTGACCAGCCGCAAGGACAGGTTTGCCCTGGCGGGGTCGGACTCGACGGCGAGGCTCTATGCCTGCCCGAATGTGCGGACGAAGGTGTGGAATGTCGAGACGGACCGACAGGCTCCGGGATTTATGCGCGCTCCGCCGGAGACGCCTTATCTGTTTGCGCAGGAGTCGGCGATGGATGAGCTGGCCTACAAGCTGGATATGGACCCTCTTGATCTGCGGCGGCGGAATGAGACGTTGGTGGAGACGGTAAGCAACAAGCCGTACACCAGCCGGTCGCTGCTGCAATGCATGGACAGGGGAGCGGAGGTCTTCGGCTGGTCGCGGCGCAATCCGCGTCCGGGTTCGATGCAGGATGGAGAGGATCTGGTCGGATACGGCTACGCAACGGCTTTCTATCCAACGCAGATAGGGCCGGCGGATTGCCGGGTGACGCTGACGCCGGAGCTGCGCGCGCGGGTGGAGGTGGGCACGCATGAGATTGGGACGGGCATACGGACGGTGATCGCGCAGACGGCGAGCGATCTCCTTGGCCTGGATCTGGAGGCGGTGGAGGTGTGCATTGGAGATAGCCGGTTGCCGGCGGCGCCTATGTCGGCCGGCTCGAACTCGACCGCCAGCGTGTGCACCGTGGTCGCTCAGGCTTGTGAAGAGCTGCGACGGCGCATTGCGCGGAATGCGGTGGTTTCGAAGGAGAGTCCGTTCTTCCGGATGGAGGCGGAGGGGATTCATCTGGTGGCGGGGCTGGCCGTTGCGGGCGACAGAGAAGAACCGCTGGAGGTGGTGGTTCGCCGCGCCGGTCGAGGGCGGGAGATGACGCAGAAGGCCACGAACTCGCCGCACGGCGCGCCGCCGCTGATTGGACCTACGCTGGTGCGCCGGGGAGTGCCGCTGATTCTCGGCGGATCGAACCTGAAGGACCGGATGCAGTTTGCCTTTGGCGCGCAGTTCGTCGAGGTGCGCATCGACCGTTCGACGGGAGCGATTCGGGTTCCGCGCATGGTCGGGGTGTTCGCTGCCGGACGGATCATGAATCCTCGAACAGCGCGAGCGCAGCTCTCCGGCGGACAGGTGTGGGGGATCTCTTCGGCGTTGCACGAATCTACCGAACTGGATCAGCCGAGAGCCTGCTATGTCAATCGCAATCTCGCGGAATATCATGTTCCGGTTGCTGCCGATGTCGGGACAGTGGAGACGATCATGCTGGACGAGGTCGACCACTTGGTGAATCCGCTCGGGATCAAAGGAGTCGGCGAGCTGGGGGTTACAGGCGTCAATGCGGCGATTGCGAATGCCGTGTATCACGCAAGCGGCGTGCGCCTGCGGAAGCTGCCGATCCGGGTGGGAGATCTGGGCGTGATGCATGCTTTGGCAGCGAAAGCGATGTAGGGCTTCGGCGGCAGAGGATGGGAAGCTGTTCGAGAGGGCGGCGGCTATCGCGCGAGGAGCTGCATGCGCATGGGATCTTTCGGCCGAAGCGTGATCTTAGCCTGCACCTCGGGCGGCGCGTCCCCGAGGTAGACCATGCGCCAGCGTTGCGCGATGGTGGCGATGCTGAAGACGCCTTCCATCCAGGCGAAGCTCTCTCCGATGCACTGACGGCTGCCACCGCCGAAGGGGAAGTAGGTGTACTTCGCGCGGCGAGCTTTGTTTTCGGGGGTAAATCGGTCGGGGTCGAAGCGCAGCGGGTCGGGGAAATATTGCGGGTCGCGGCCCATGATGTATTGGCTGAAGAAGAAGTGCGCGCCGGAGGGGATGGCGTAGGGTCCGAGACGCACCGGTCTGGTGGACATGCGGCCCATGGCCCAGGCTGGGGGGTAGAGACGCATGGACTCGGCGAAGACCTGCTCGGTATAGCGAAGCGCGGGATAGTCGGCGAGGGTGGGAAGGCGCTGATGGGCGCCGGTTCCGAGCACGGCGTCGAGTTCGGCGTGGAGTTTGGATTCGGCCTCGGGGTTCTGGCTGAGGAGATACCAGGTCCAGGCGAGTCCGTTGGCTACGGTCTCGTAACCGGCGAGGAAGATGGTCAGGACCTCGTCGCGCACCTGCTCGTTGGACATGCCGGTTGGCGAAGCGGGACTGCTGGGGTCGTCGGATTCGTCGTCGGATTCGTAGGTGCTGGCGAGGAGCATGGAGAGCAGATCGCCCGGGATGGGTTCTCCGCCAGCGGCTGCTTCGCGATGGGCTTCCTGGTCCGCGCGGCGCTCGCTTATGAGGCGGTCGACGACGGCGTCGAGGCGAGCTTTGGAGCGGCGGAACTTCATGATGCCGGGAATGGGGAGATGCAGGAAAGATTCGATTCTCGGGAAGGCGACGATGAAGTTGTAGAGGCCCATGACGGTGTTGACCTCATCGTTGATGCTGCGGATGTCGGCGGTCACTTCGGTGTCGAAGAGGGTGCGGGCGACGATCTCAAGCGAGAGGCTCATGCTGGCGGCGGCGATATCGATCTGCCGGTCTGGCGGCCGATTGACGACCCAAGCTTCGCGCTGGCTGGCGGCGCAGGCGACGATGCGGTCTGCGTAGGCGGCGATGCGCTGGCGGTGAAAGGCCGGGGCGGCGATCTTGCGCTGACGCATGTGGATGGGGTCGTCGGAGGTGATGAGACCTTCGCCGAGCAGGACCTTCATGCGGCGGACGGTGCGCTCCTTGACGAAGCTGGCGGCCTGGGTGACGAGGATCTCGCGGATGTATTCAGGATCGTTAATGAAGACGATCGGGGTGCCCAGGAAGCGGTAGTGCGCGATGTTGCCGTAGGTCTTGAGCAGATGTTCAAAGAGGAGGATGGGACTGCCGAGCTTGACCCAGGGTTTGAAGGCGTAGAAGGGAAGCGAGTGCTTCAGGCCGGGTGGCATGCGCGAGTTTTCGTCGGAAAGTGGAAGCTTTTCCGGCGGGGTTTCGAGGGTGGGGGGAGGCGTGGTCATGGGTGGGAGCGCTGGAGTTCTGGGTGGTTCGATCGCTGGGGCACTGGAGGTGAGATGCGGATTGCTTGGGATGAAAGAAGTCTGGTGTTTGTGTGAAAGATAAATATGGGGATCTCTTCCATGCCCCATCGACTTTGCTCATGGTCCGGACGAGATGACGATAGTGTGGGTGAAATGTTGGGTCGCGAGCTTTGGCCCGCCGGAGGAAAAATTCAGCGCGAGATCGGGGCTGATTCCTGGTCGAAGGCGGCGAGGCGGGCGGCGACCAGGTTGTAGATGAGGCTCTGGATGTGCTCGATGGAGGCGTCGTCGCGGATTGGAGCTACGCGGTAAGGCTCGCGGGCGGCGATCTCTTCGTACTTGTCATAGATGCGGCGGTAGAAGACGTCGGACTCGCGTTCGAAGCGGTTCTCGTCTGTGCCCAAGCGCTCGAGGTGGCGCTGGTTGCGGCGGCGGGCGCGGCGGAGGGAGGATTCGAGCGAGGGCAGAAGCAGAAGGGTGAGATCGGGCTGGAGGTTCTCGCAGACGGCGGCGTGCATGGCCAGAATGCGTTCGCTGCCGAGCTGGCGGCCGCCGCCCTGATAGGCTTCGGAGGAGTCGGTGTAGCGGTCGCAGAGGACGATGCTGCCGGCGGCGAGGGCTGGGAGAATGATCTGCGCGATGGACTGGGCGCGGTCCGCGAACATGAGCGCCATCTCGGCCAAGGGAGAGATGGGGCCCAGGGCGGACTCGGAGCGGGAGTCGAGCAGAACATCGCGGATACGGTCGCCGAGAGCGGTTCCGCCGGGCTGTCGAAGGGTGACGACGCGGCGGCCCTCGGACTGAAGCGTGTCGGCGAGGCGGCGGAGTTGGGTGGTCTTGCCGGAGCCGTCGAGACCTTCGAAGGTGATGAAATATCCGCGCGGCATATGCATCAGCTTATCGCAGAGAGGCTGGACGGCATCTTACGGAAGTAAGGATCACACAGCGCAGGAGGAAGAAGGAAGCCAAGCGCGCGTGGGGCGAAGTGACTGCTGGAAAGCAAGAGATCGGAGGAGTCTATGCTTACAATTATTTTTGTTGCGGTGATGGTCGCGCTCCTGGTGGTAGGCGGGGTGTTTGCCATGATGGCGAAGAACAACAAGCGGCGCGGCCAAAGTGGGACCCCGAGTGGGGAACGGGGTGGGAGTCGAGGCAGAGCGCCGGGGGTCGATTAGCGTGTGCAGCACCCCAGGCCGGCAGTTCCAGGTAAGCGCTACCTGACGACGGTTGAGGCGGGCTGCCAGACGACACCCGTTGGGGTAATGACGATCGCGAGGCGGCCTTCGGCTCCTTCGTGGAGGAGAGGGCCATCCGATTTGTGATCGCGATGGGCGCTGTCGGTATAGAGGAGCTGCATCTTGCCGGAGCCGAGAACCTTGAAGCGATAGTGGAAGTCAGCGCCGGGGGCGAGATTTTCGGTACCGAAGCTGGCGCTGGGATAGTCGACTTCAATCAGGTCCAGGGACTGAGCTGTGCGATTGCTTACGATGGCCGAGATGTAGGGAGAGTGGCATCCCGCAGTCGCCATGAGGATGGGGAGCAGGGCAAAGGTGGGGAGAATCCGCATGGAGGGTTAAGGGTATCAGGCGTGGTATGGGGTGCTGGGAAGAAGGTGCTGGGATTCGGCGACTATACATAATATGTGTTATCAGACGTTGCGCATCAGGGACAAGGGGCCGAAACCGCGGGTCCGATACGGGGTCGCAGCCCTGAGCATCATATGTGTTATCAGACGTTGCGCATCAGGGACAAGGGGCCGAAACCGCGGGTCCGATACGGGGTCGCAGCCCTGAGCATCAAAATTTGCACCGAAGTGCGCCGGGAGACTGGTCCCGCTTGGGAGCTGAAGACCTCAAGCGGAGGATCCGAAGATCGAATTCGTGCAGTGACGGAGCAGCGATGAGCCAACTTCCAGTCAAGCAGCATAGAACGGAACGACACTTATCTTCGTATCCTCTTCACAATGGATAGTTCAAAACGTTCAACGTCTCTGCGATCCGATGCAGCACTTCTGGGTGCCTGCGCTACGTTCATATTAATCGTCCATTTCTTCGTTGGGAATGGGTATGGCTTTCATCGCGACGAATTCCAATTTCTCGATGATGCAAGGCATCTCCAGTGGGGCTTTGTCGCCTACCCGCCGCTTACAGCTTTTTGCGGACGCATCGCGATCGCCCTCTTCGGCATTTCGCCCCAGGTCTTTCGGCTTCCTGCGGCAGTTGTCAACGCGGCTTCGCTCGTACTGACCGGCCTCATCGCTCGTGAACTAGGAGGACGGAGACCAGCACAGATCATCGCGCTCTTTGCCACACTTCCGCTCGCGCTCGCCTTCAGTTCCGTCCTGCAATACAACACCTTCGACCTGCTCTCCTGGTCCCTCATCATCTTCTTTACCGCGCGCCTCCTCCGCACCGGAGAAGAAAGATATTGGATCGGCGTCGGGGTGGGCATCGGAATCGGCGTGCTTTCCAAGTATTCCATTGCCTTTCCTGTTGTCAGCCTGCTCGCCGCAATCGCTCTCTTTCCGTCACAGCGCCGTCATCTTCGTAGCAGGTGGTTCTGGTACGGAGCGCTCACCGCCGCAATCATCGCCGCGCCCAACCTCATCTGGCTCGCACGTCACCACTTCATCACGCTGCAGATGGAGCACTTCATTCACGCGCGTGACGTTCGCCACGGGCGCGCCGACGGATACTACACCGACCAGATCAAATTCACTCTCTTTGGATTGCCGCTCGCCATCGCTGGCCTCGCTTTTTTGGTGCGGAGTCGACCCTTTCGCCTGCTCAGCACTTTCTACATCGGCCCATTTATTCTCTTCGCTGTCGCGCGGGGCCGGGGCTACTACCTCATGCCTGCCTATCCAATGCTCTATGCAGCAGGAGCAGTCGCTCTCGAACGCGTTCTGGCACACAGCGTGAGATCCATTCGGATCACCGTTCGGTTCATTGTCCTTACCGCCATGCTCGTTGACGCAGTGGCAGTCGCATGGGCTTACCTCCCCATTTGGCGCCCCGGCTCACCCGGATGGAACTGGCAAATGAAGAACAACTACGACATGGCCGACGAGATCGGGTGGCCAGAATTTGTAGCGCAAGTCGCGGCCGTTCGTGACACGCTTTCCTCCGAAGATCGTGGTCGTCTTGCAATCCTAGCCAATAACTATGGCGAAGCCGGCGCACTCTCCCTTTATGGCCCGAAGTACAATCTGCCCACGCCAATCAGCAGCATCAACAGTTTTCATGATCGTGGCTACGGCCCCTTCCCGCCGGAGACTGTAATCGTCGTTGGCGGTGAACTTCACGATCAGGAACTCAACTTTGAGCAGTGCTCAGTGGCAGCACGGTTCAACATTCCCTACGGAGTAAAGAATGAAGAATCCTTTGACCATCCGGAGATCCTCATCTGCCATCACCTTCGTCATCCCTGGCCGAAGGTTTGGAGTAAGTCGCAGGAGTTCGGCTGAGCAGCAGCGTCGGAACGACATATGGCCTCAATTTGTACGTTAGTGGCTGAGTCTTGCTGCATCTAAAACGCTTATTGCTAATTGAGTCTCAAAGCCGGGATCTGTAGCGGAAACTTCGTTTTGCATCAACATCGAGCAGTGCTAAAGGCTCACAAACTGCTGTGCATCAGTAGCGCGGGATTTTTGCATTCGAAGGGCGCGGATAGATCTGCTAGGTCGAGCGAGGGGACGAGATGTGTAAGGGCGTTACCGAGCCGCGGGTGTTTTCGCAGCCCACTTTTGCCAGAGGGGCGGGTCGGCGAGCATTTTCATGTAGACGCCGCCGACTACGGAGCGGGCGCGGAAGCCGGACATGCGGGCGGAGATGGTGTCGTACCAGTCGGTCATGGGGACGCGGTCGGGAGTTTCGTTGAGGAACTTCAAGATGGGGTGGATGAGGAGTTGGAAGTCGTCCTGGTTGGAGGCGAGAGTGGCGGTCCAGATCTCCCAGTCGAGTTTGGTGTAGGCGGCGCGGTTGTCGAGCGGCAGGCCGTAGGGATTGAGATGCTGCTTGTAGAAGGCGATCTCTTCACCCGCGACGCTGGGCGGAAAGAGGTTTAGGCCGAGGATGCGGTCCCAGGCGAGGTTGTACTTCTGGCTCCAGGTGCCGGGCTTGTCGAAGGCGAGGCGGTAGTGGTCGCCGTCCTGGGCCATGTGCATCCACTTCCCTGCCATCTGGTGCGCGGCGGTTTGATAGCGTTTGGCGACGTCGTTGTAGCCTAGCTGCTGCGCGAGATTCGCGTAGGCGCCGAGGGCCTCGATGGCTTTGATGGAGAGGTTGGCGTTGTGGGCGAGGTGGCCGGCGAAGTCGTCGGTGCTGAGCTGGTTTTCGGGATCGAGGCCCTTGGAGATGAGATAGTCGGCCCATTTGGTCAGGAGAGGCCAGAAGCGGCGGGCGCAGTCCTGATTCCCTTCCGCGTGCTCGATGGCGGCTACGAGGAGGATGACGTCGCCGGACTCTTCGACGGGCATCTGGTCGACCTCGGTCTCTTCGCCGCCGCCGTACTGCTGGCCGTTGGCGATGGGGAAGACGCCGAGGTCGTGGGGGGCGAAGGGAAACTTCCAGCGGGGCATCTCGGCGTAGCGCAGGACGGGTTCGAGTTGGGCTTCGACGAGTTTGGGGTTGAGCAGGAGAAACATGGGAGCCGAGGGATAGATGACGTCGATGGTGGAGATGGAGCCGTTGCTGGAGTTTTCTTTCGGCATGAAGAAGGGGGTGCCGTCGACGTCTTCGACGAGCTTGTGGGCGGCGATGGCCTGGCGGAAGGCGAGGATGCAGATGGCCGCGTAGTCTGGGCCGCCGGCGCGGAGGAGATCGGTTTCCAGTTCGGCGTCGTAGGCGATGGCGCGGGAGGAGAGGGCTGGATAGTCGTGTTCGGCGATGGTGAGAAGCTGCGCGAAGGTGGGGATTTGCTTGCGCCAGTAGGGGAGCAGGCGGCGGTTCATGTAGACGATGGAGTCGATGTCGTCGTAGGCGAGCAGGATGTGACGGGAGACCGGGGTTGCGCCGACTTCGCCGAGTCGCAGGTTGAGATTGAGGGTGGGGGGTGGCGGGTAGTGGCTCTGCGGTGTGCGCGGGGTGGCGGTGTCGTCGTCGGGAGGCAGGTGGCCGGTTTCGAGGAAAGTCTGGCGATGCCGATCGTTGCCGGCGGTGAGTTCGGCGGCTCCTTCGCTGGTGGGGACGGCGAAGTAGAAGTAGCCCCAGTCGATGCGGACGTTGTCGCCGAAGCGCTGGAGGATGGGTTGGGCCTGGGTGCCGATGCGAAGGAGCTCGAGGCCATCGACTGCGCCGCGCGACCAGACAACCTGTTCTCC
The DNA here is from genome assembly GCA_965277335.1 of Edaphobacter sp. GTDB lineage: Bacteria > Acidobacteriota > Terriglobia > Terriglobales > Acidobacteriaceae > Edaphobacter. Next base: position 174,049 of record CBDICJ010000006.1, read on the forward strand.
GGGATCGTTGGCGGCGAGGGTTCCGGCGGCGTCGAGGAAGATCTGGACCTGATGGGTCTTTCCGTCACGGGCTTTGACGTCCCAGGTGAGGTAGGTGACAGGCCGGGCCATGACGTCGGGATCTTCCGGGAAGGCCGGGGTGAGGAAGGTGACGCGGAGTTCGATCTCGGGGCTGGTGAGGACGACGATGGTGCGGGTGGGCGTGACCTCGCGGGAGACCTGTTCGAGAGGGGCGATGCTGCGGTCGGCGTTGCCGAGGAAGCGGTAGGGATGGTTGTCGACGCGGATGAGGCCGTTCAGCTCCTGGGGTGCGTCGGTCCAGTGGCGGGTGGAGGTGTCGGTGAGGCGGTCGCCTTTGGACCAGAGGCTGAAGCAGGGGTCGTGGGTGATGAGCGGCGTGGCGGGAGGGCGGAGCGGTGAGGGTCTTTGCTGCTGGGCGCGGGCGAAGGGCAGGAGGGCGAGGAGGGTGAGGAGACAGACAACGGCTGCAAGATTCGATCGGGTGGGAGGGGTACGCATGAATTTGTCCTGAATGTTCAGCGCCAGCTTACCGCGAGATGCCACCGAAGTTTTCGGGCGATGGTCTTCTTGAGGACCTGAGCGTATTCGAGCAGCTCGGAGAGCACCTGCTCGCCTTCGGTGCCCAACTGCTGCGGGTCAGCCTCGAGCGCTTCGAGGAGAGCCTTGACTGTGGTGAGGCCGTCGGCGGGTTGGTACCACTGGGGCGGGGGAAGGCGGCGCAGCAGGTCGTGGTTGCCGGCGCCCTCTTCGATGAGCAGCGACATGGAGTTTTCGTCCGCGGAGAAGAACTCGATGAGAGGCCGGACGCCGAGACGAAGCGCGAGATGCTCCAATGCATCTTCATGCCGCGCGAGGGAACGGCCGTTGACGAAGATGTCGAAGCCGGGATCTTCGCCTTCGACCACGATGTACATCGAAGCAGCCATGGACCGCAGTGTACCGCGCGAGAGGGCTCGGGGAAAGTGTCGACAGGGTATCAGCGGAGCGACAGGGCGGCGTCGTGGTCTCGGTCGTCGAGGAGGAGAAGCATGCCTGCGCCCGCGGCTAAAAGGACGGCGCCGGAGACCATTCTGAGGGTGGCTTCGGGGCGCAGGAGGACATAGCTTTCGAGGATGGTCACGAGCGGGATCAGGAGATAACGAGCGGCGAAGCGGGCGGGCGGCATCTCTCGCAGGAGCCAGACGATCAGGATAATTTCCGCGATGTCTACGAGAGAGGACAGCGATGCTGCCGAAGCGAGCTGACTTCCCTTCCACGCCAGTTCCCCTCGGGTGGCTGCACAGAGGAGCAGGAATGCGGCGTTGGCGATGCCTATGGCGGCTATCGCATCGGCCAGATGGATTCCATGGAGAAGACGGTACAACCAGACGCTGCAGATGCCTACGACGATGATCGCTCCGGCGATGAGGGCGAGCATCAGCAGACCACGGGATGTGGTGGAGAACTCGAGCGGAAGCAGCAGGAGCAGGCCGCCGATGCCTACGAGCGTGGGGAGGAGCAGGCGTCTGGCGTTGCTGGTGGTGTCGGTGATGGCGATGACCAGCACGATCACTACGGAAACGAGGGCGAAGAGGGCGGAACGGGTGATCTCGCCGACACTGCCGCGGACGATCTCGACGACGACGATGGGGAATCCGAAGAAGCCTGTGCCGGCTGCGGCTATCTGCAGGCGGACGCTGAGAGCGACGCGGGGCCGGGGGAGACAGAGGGCGGCGAGACCGGAGAGTCCGAAGAGGAGGCCTTGGCGCTGGAGCGCGGGCAGGGAGCTTTCGTTAGGGAGTCCCCAGGAGGTGCCGGCGACGAGGCAAAGCGCTGCGAAGACGATCCAGACATTGCGTCGGATCATGGATGCTGGGCCAGATTCAGTCTTGTACGTGCAATCGCGCAGACGAAAGTGCCGCGCAGCTGCGCGGCACTTTTGGAGCACGTGATTGAGCTACTGGCGATTGCCGCCCCCGCCTTGTGGGGCGTTGCCGGAGCCCGGCCTGCGTCCGCCGCGACGGCGCCGGCCTGCCGGCCGCTTCTGCCCGCCGGGGCCATTGCCCGCGTTGCCGCCAGCGACCTGCACCGGAGTCGCGGTGTCATCGCGGTTGAAGTTGGGCTCTTCGGTCGCGTCTTCGGTGTCGTCATCGAAGTCGTCGCCGTCCTCTTCCAAGTTGGCGTTGTCCTCTGCCTGAGGCTGATTTGGACGCGGATTGGACGAAGCGGCTCCTGCTCCTTCCGAGCCTACCTGACCGGGTTCGGGAAGGCCGAGCTTGGCGCGCTGTTCGCGCAGAACGGCTTTGCGCGAGAGCTTGATGCGGTTGCCTTCGATGGCGAGGACTTTGACCAGGATCTGGTCGCCCTCGCGCAGCTCGTCCTTGACCTCCTTGACGCGATGTTCCGCGATCTCGGAGACGTGGAGCAGGCCGTCGGTTCCGGGGAAGATCTCGACGAAGGCGCCGAACTCGGCGAGACGGACGACCTTGCCGAGATAGATCTTGCCGATTTCGGGCACTGCGGTGAGATCGGTGATCATCTGGATGGCGCGGGCGAGGCCGTCGGCATCGCTGGAGGCGACGTTGACGCGGCCGGTATCGTCGACGTCGATCTTGACGCCGGTCGCGTCGATGATGCCGCGGATGACCTTGCCTCCGGGTCCGATGAGGTCGCGGATCTTGTCGGTGGGGATCTGAATGGTGTGGATGCGCGGGGCGAACTGGGACTTCTCCTGGTTTGCGCCGGCGATGACGCCGTCCATGGTGTCGAGCAGGAAGAGCCTGCCGTGCCGGGCCTGCTCCAAGGCTTCGCGCATGATCTGGGGTGTGATGCCCATGATCTTGATATCCATCTGCAGGGCGGTGATTCCCTTGCGGGTGCCGGCGACTTTGAAGTCCATGTCGCCGTAGTGATCTTCCGCGCCGGCGATGTCGGTCAGCACGGCGTAGTTGTCGCCTTCCTTGACCAAGCCCATGGCCACGCCGGCTACCGATCCCTTGATGGCGATGCCGGCCTGCATGAGGGCGAGCGAGGCGCCGCAGACGGTGGCCATGGAAGAGGATCCGTTCGACTCGAGAATGTCGGAGACGACGCGGAGGGTATAAGGCGATTCGTCTTCGGCGGGAAGGACAGCCTCGATGGCGCGGTAGGCAAGCGCGCCGTGACCGATCTCGCGACGACCGACCCCGGTCATGCGGCCGACTTCACCGACGGAGAACGGCGGGAAGTTGTAGTGCAGCATGAAGCGGCGCTTCTGCTCGCCTTCGTAGCTCTCGAGGCGCTGCGCGTCATCGGTGGTGCCGAGAGTCGCGGTGACCAGGGCCTGGGTTTCGCCGCGGGTGAAGAGCGCCGAGCCGTGGACACGAGGAAGCACGCCGACCTCGATGCTGAGATCGCGGATCTTGTCGAAGGCGCGGTGGTCGGGGCGGATGCGGTCGTGCAGCACCTGATCGCGGAAGATCTTTTCGCGCAGAAGTTCGTAATACTTGCTCAGCTTCTTTGCAGCCGCGGCATCGCCTTCGGGGAGCTCCTTCTTGAGCTCGTCCTTGATGGCCTTGACGCGGGCGTAGCTCTCGAACTTCGGATGTTTTTGCGTGTCGAGAGCATCCTTCAACTGCGCGCCGATCCTGGCGGTGAGCGAATCGAGGTAAGCGTGATCGATCTCGATGTCCTGGACGGCGCGCTTCGGCTTTCCGGCCCGGCTGACGAGATCTTCGATAGCGGCGCAGATCTTTTTGATCTGCTCGTGGGCGAACTCGATGGCGTCGACGACACGGCCTTCGGCAATCTCCTTCGCGCCGGACTCGATCATGACGATGCCGTCCTTGGTGCCGACGACCATGATGTTGAGTTGGCTTTTGGCGCGCTCGGCGTAGGTGGGATTCACGACGAACTGATCGTCGATGACCCCGATGCGCACCGCGCCGACGGGACCGTGGAAGGGTATGTCGCTCAGGGCCAGAGCGCAGCTTGCGCCGTTGATGCCGAGGACGTCGGGATCGTTCTCTTTGTCCGCGGAGTAGACGAAGGCGACGACCTGGGTTTCGTTGCGGAAGGCCTCGGGAAAGAGCGGACGGATGGGACGATCGATCTGACGGCTGGTCAGGACCTCCTTCTCGCTGGGGCGTCCTTCGCGCTTGATAAAGCCGCCTGGAATGCGGCCGCCCGCATAGGTAAACTCGCGATACTCGACCGTGAGGGGAAAGAAATCGATGCCTTCTTTAGGGTCGGGCGAGGCGACCGCGGTTGCCAGAACTACGTTGTCCCCGCTTGAAGTAAGGGCTGCGCCTGGGGCTTGTTTCGCCATGCGCCCGGTTTCAAATTTGATCTGCTTGCCGCCGGCAAGCTCAACTGTCACGTCCTGTTTCATGTTGCCTCTCTTCTCTTTGTCAAACAAGTAAGTCTGGGTGTGAATGATCGCGACATCCGTTTGGCGGGCGCGAAAAAGCGCAGCTCGAACAGGCGGCTAAGCCGCAAGCAAGCTGCACTGAGGTAGATGGTCGATGGGTTGACATCCGCCAGAATAAGAGGAGACACGTGCGTGCACAACCATGGTCAGCAACTCCAAAGGCAAGGTCTTCGATGACCTTGCGCGAAGTTTGCAGCCGAAGGATGGCGGGGCGTGAATACTCCCATGGTTTGGAAGGTGTCTCCGAGGTGTTGCGGTTACTTACGGATTCCGAGTTTGCCGATGACCTCGCGATAACGGTCTGCGTCACACTTCTTGAGATAGTCGAGCAGGCGGCGGCGCTTGCTGACCAGCATGAGAAGGCCACGGCGTGATCCGTGATCTTTCTTGTGCTCTTTGAAGTGTTCCGTCAACTCGCCGATGCGCTCGCTCAAGATGGCGATCTGAACCTCTGGACTCCCGGTATCTGAGTCATGCGTACGGAACTTTGCAATGATGTCTGTCTTTTTTGCGGATGCCAACACAGCTATTTCTGCTCCTAATTTTCTAGTCCACTCGTAGTGTCACCCTAAGGATAGCACCGCGAGGGCGGTGCGGCAATCGAGGTAGAACAGCGGTGGCCCGAATGCCCATTCCAACCACTAGGCGATATGGGTCTTCAGGAAGGCGAGCGATCTCGAACGGGCCAACGCCGCGGCCTCGGGGGCGAAGCTATTGGGATCTGCATCGCGATTGAAGGCATGCCCCGCGCCCTCGTAGACGAAGATCTCGACCTCGGGGTGGGCGGTACGGACGGCTTCGATCTGATCGGTTCCGATGTGAGAGTCATTGGCGCCGAAGTGGAGCATGACCGGGCAGCTCGGCTCCTCGGTGGCCACCGATCCGATGCCGCCTGCATAGTAGCCGACACAACAAGAGGGCTGCATCTTCAGGTCTTCGCCGCGGGTGGCAGCCAACCAGCTCAGGAGGCCGCCGTAGCAGAAGCCGAGAACGCCAATTCCCTTCCCCGAGCTCTTAACATGATCGTAGGCTGCGGCGACATCGAGGAGCGACGTTTCGGGGATCAACTTTGGATATAGGGAGTAAGCGCGCTTCTGGTCGTCGCCTTCATACTTCAGTTCGACACCGCGCTCGATTCGATCAAACAGAGCGGGTGCGACAACGACGAATCCGTCTTTTGCGTAGCCGTCCGCGACGCTGCGGATATGTGCGTTGATCCCGAAGATCTCCTGAATCAGAACGATCGCCCCGACTGCTTCTCCCGTGGGTTGTGCCAGGTATGCATCCAGCTCGTGTCCATCTTGTGCCTTCAACCGTATCCGTTCGCTCATGCAGCCATGATACCGAATCCGATCGGATCCTCGCACTCCGGAGATCCCATGGAAGAACATTTTTGAGGTGCGATCGATCAATGCCGCTCGTACTACGGCCTATACCTATCGATCTAGCGATCTTTGTGTTTCGAATCGGAGTACGTCCTGATCTCGCGCGTCCAGCGAAGAAAGCGGAACAATTGTTTTTTTTCGGTCCAGAAGAGATTCCAGAAGTCGCGGGCTTTTACGGTCTCCGCCTTCTGGCCCGAGTAGGTCTCAAGCCTCCACTTCAGATAGGGGCTGCGCCAAGGCCGCAGGCGGTTTCCGCGAGTCGCGTTCCAAAGAAATTTGAGTTCGTCGAGCATGATGTTCGCTGCCTCTCAGTATAGGCATCGTAGGCAGCCATAGGCATCGGCGTGAAACTTCTCTTGACCGTTCGACAACTGCGCTTATCGCATGAGGCTGAAAAGATTTGAGCTTCCCAGCGTGTTGATGACACTGAGGAGAGCTTGATGCTGCGTCTCCGCAGAGGATAACTGGGTGGCTACCGCAACAGGATCCGCGGAGACCAGGCCGCTTTGCGCTACCGTCAACTGAGCCTCCTGGGTCTGGATGTAAGTGCTGGTCGATTGCAACTGGCTCAAAGAACTATCGAGGGTCGCGCGCTGGCCGGACAACTGGGTCAGCGAGGCGGTGAGCGCGCCGGTATGCGCGGTAAGTGTGGCGCTTGTCGGCGCCCCGCCGGCGAAGTCTGCTATGAGCTGATTGAGCGCTCCGAGGACGCCGGAGCTGCCTGTGCCGAAGACCGCTGATCCTGGCAGATTGGTTTGGATCTGCTGTCCGCTTGGAGTCTGGACAAACTGAAGGCTCGCGTCTCCAGCATAGTTGACGGTGGCCGGGGCGGCAGCGGTGTTCAATGTAAAGGGTTGAACGGATCCCTGGCTTCCGCCAAATAAGTACTGCCCCTGGTAGTTCGTGTTCGCCAAGGAGAGAACCTGATCGCGAACGCCAATCAACTGTTGCGCGATGGTCGAGGCGTTGCTTGAGTTGAGGGCGCCGTCGTTGCCCTGCACTGCGAGCGATATGGCAGAAGTTACTTGTTTGACGACCTCTCCCAAGGTGGAATCGGCTACCTGCATCGAGGATGCTTCTCCGGCCGATGTTTGAACGAAGGTATCGTCGCGGGCGATGGAGCTTCCGAGCAACGTGCTTTGCGCCACGGCAACGGGATCATCCTGAAGAGAAGCGACTCGGAGGCCGCTCGATAACTGCGCGAGAAGGGAGTTTTCCGCGCTGGCGGATGCGTTAAGCGAGGCACTTAGATGGGTGATGTAGTTTGGATCGACTCGCATTGCAATGCTCCTGAGTTTTGCGCTTTGAGAGAAGCCGCCATGCGGACTGCTTCTAGGACACCGTTGTCTGCACGCCAAGATTGATGGCGCTGGCCATGATGGTATCGGCGATCGAGAATACTTTGGAGGCGGCCTGATAGGAGCGCTGGAACTGGGTAAGATTCGCGGCTTCCTCATCGAGAGACACGCCTAAGAGAGAGGCTTGCTGCGTGGTCAACTGGGTTAGTGTCGCCTGCTGGGCGCTGTTGTCTGTCGTCGCTGCCGAGGTATCGCTTCCAATCTGAGAGAGGAAAGACGCTAGAGCGCCCGAGACCGTCTGGCCGCCTGCGATGGGAGCCGTGGCTAAGTTGGATAGGGCGGTAGCATTGGCATTTCCAGCGGAGCCCTGGCCAATGCCAGCCGCAGCCACCGCGCTCGGGTTAGCGGTCGAGAGCTGAATCGCCGCCGCGGCTCCGGTCTGACTCGCGGGAAGTGTAAAGAGCGCCGCGCCGGGATTGCCATTGCCATCGACTCCCTGCTCGTTCTGCTGGTTCACCTGCGTTCCGATGGAATAGGCGAGATTGTCGAGCGCACCGGCATAGGAGGGGATCTGTTGATCTCTTGCCTGAAGCGCACCGCCCAGATCACCGCCCGTAAGATGGGAGGTCACATCCTGTGCTCCTACTCCGGCGAGAATGTGGGTTGTGCCTCCGATCTGGGTCGCCTGCAGGGCAAAGGACTGATTGCCGCTGACCAAAACGGCGCCGCTGCTGGTTGTCAGCGTGATGCCATTCTGCTCGGTCGTGATCTGATTCAATCCAACCAGCTGAGAAAGATTCGTGATCGCCTGTTGACGCTGGTCTTCGAGAGTGCCTGCATCCGAGTTTGGGCTGCGGCTGGAGATCTGGGCGTTGAGCGAGGCAATGGTGGAGGTGAGCGAGTTTACCTGGCTAACGTCGGCTGTTGCCTGCTGGTTCAGGTTGGAAGATATCTGCGAGAGTTGATCGGCTGCCGAGTTGAACGCCGCAGCCAGGCTGCTCGCCGTCGACAGCACGTTCTGCCGGGTGGCGGCACCGGCTGGATTGCTCGTGAGCGTGGACAAGGCGCTGAAGAACGAGTTGATCGCGGTCCCCAGAACGGTCGAACTGGCAGAGGTCGCGGTGGAACTGAGGCCGAAGATGCTCTGCACCTGTTGCAGAGCGGATTGCAGCGCAGAGGATTGCGATTGCACTTGCGTCTGCTGCTGCACTTGTTGATCGAGAACCCGATCGCGCTGCGACGCTGCGGTGGCGGTGACGCCCGAGCCGAAGGTGCTGCCACTCAGCGTGACTGCATCCTGCGATTGGAAGCTGACAACCTGCCTGGTGTAGCCTACGGTGTTCTGGTTGGCAACGTTCGAGGAGGTGACATTCAGCGCCTGCTGATCGGCGTTGAGCGCCTGTCGCGCGATATCTATTACCGATGCTATCGAACCCATGGTTCCCTCGCGCTTCTCGCGTGCAGTCGCTTCAACGTGTTGAGATTTGCATCGCAGTTACGAAGAAGAATCTCGAGCAGATGCTTCTTCTGGAGGATGGCGTTAACATCGGCTGCGTTCAGTTCGACCGCCGATCCGGACAGGGTCTCGATCCGCTGCTCCAGAGATTCGAGTCTGGCGCTGTCGAAGTTGCTGAGAGCAGCGATGGTTTCGTCGAGAATAGTGGCGATGCTCTGATCTGCCGCCATGATTACTCCAGCAGAGACTGAACGAGTTTCTCGGCAACGTCAGAGGAGGAGACGCTGTACTGTCCGGTTGCAATCGCCTGCTGCAGCGCGGCGACCTTTTCCGTTCGGACGTCCGAGCCTGCCAGGGCCTGGGAGACAAGACCTCCAAGGGAACTTAGGTTTGTGCGATCCGCGGCAGGGGTCTGCAGTTCACTTCCTTTGCCTGCTTGCGCAGCCTGCTTCGGCTGAACCGGCGTGGCTGCCGCGGTGGAGGGCAACGAGCCGACTTGCTGCTGCCTGTCCCCGGTTCCAATCTGATAACTCATGTAAGCCTCCATCCTTTTTGATGTATCGGCCCCAAATTGGAGAACTTTAGTCCCGGGAGGTACTTTTTTGGGAATTTCGCTGATGCTCTGAGGTGACCTGAGCGATGACCTGTCTCGCGATGCCCAAGCCTCCGCCCTTGGAGATCGCCTTGGCCACGGCTTCGGTTCCGAAGCTCCTTATCGTGTCGAACGATGCATCGCCAGCGCTGTCCTGCCCTCCCCAGCTATCTTGACCATTTTGCATAGGCTTCAACAACTCCTGCAGCATGGAGGCTTCAAATTGCTGCGCGGCATCGGCCAGTTTCGCCATATTTTGCGTTTGAGCCGCGGCATCGGGCGCGGCTGACACATTCGCTGTGATCTTCATAGCACCTCAATCTCGGCTTCGAGCGCTCCGGCCGACTTCATGGCCTGGAGGATGGAGATGACGTCCCGCGCCGAAGCGCCGATCATCTGCAGGCTGCGAACGAGATCGTCCACGGTCGCTCCCTGCTTCAGCTCGATGCGGCTCGCCGGTTTGTCGAGCGTCTGAATTCGTGTCTGCTGGACAACCTGAGTTGTGCCGCCGGAGCCGAAACCTGGCTGGGATACCTGAAAGTCGCTCACGACGTTTACGGTCAGGCCGCCATGCAGGATCGACACCGGCTGCAGGACGACGGTGCCTCCAATGACGACGGTTCCGGTGCGCTCGTTGACGATGACCTTTGCCCGGGGAAAGATCGGCACCTCGGTCGATTCCACCTGTGCGAGCAGCTCAGGAGCCTCTTCGCCGCTTGCCACCGTGAGCTCGATTCTTCTGCTGTCGACAACATGAGCAGCGGGACGGCCGAGGACCAGATTGATTGCTTCGGCGATCCCTTCGGCGCTGCGGAAGTCGGCATCGTTCAGCAGCAGGGAGAAGTTTTTCTTGTCCGCGAGTTCGAGCGGAATGCCTCGTTCCACGATCGCCCCATAGGGAATCCGCGCGGTGTTGGGGTGATTGAATTGCTTGATGTTGCCGTTGACGTTGACAGAATATCCGCCTACGACCAAGGGACCCTGCGCCTGGGCGTAGATCTTGCCATCGGCGCCGTAGAGAGGAGTCATCAAAAGCAGACCGCCCTCGAGGCTTCTTGCATCGCCGGCCGAAGAGACCGTGATATCCAGCTTGGTGCCGGGCCGGGCAAAGGGAGGCAAGGTCGCGGACACGAAGACAGCGGCAAGATTCTGGACGCGAATGGCCCCAGCGGGAACGCTGACTCCCATGCGGAGCAAGGTCGACGCCAGGGTCTGCGCGGGGAAGGTTGTCTGCTGGCTATCTCCTGTGCCCGCCAAGCCCACGACGATTCCATAGCCGACCAGCTGATTGTCTCGAATTCCCTCGATCGAGGCGATGTCTTTGACTCGTGCCTGCTTTGCGGCAGCCGGAATGTCAGAAGCCGAAGCGCAGCGGAGCGAAACGAGCAGGAGAGCGACTGACGCCGCAGCGCAGATGGAGAGGCGTGCGAACGTACTCTGAGTCGATTTCGATCGCGAGTGGAAGGTCTTGTCAGCACTGCTCATAGATCCGCCGATCCGCCCTAAAAGACCAGGATATTTTCGAGGAGCCGCACCAGAACGTTCTGGCGATGCGTGTAGTCGTTGATGATGCCCTTGCCACGCACTTCCAGTTCGAGGCTGGAGATGGCGGTGGAGAGAACCTGATTTTGCTGCGAGATGTCTTCAGGCCTGACCAGTCCGCGAAGGAGGATGGTCTGGGTCTGCTGGCTGAACTCGACCTGTCTTGCCGCTTCGATGACGAGCATCCCGTTCGGGAGCACTTCGATGACCTGCCCGCCGAAGGTTGTGCTCAAGCTCGAATTGGTTGCGCTGGCGCCTTGCGCGTTGAGGCCCGATGCGGATGTCTGGTTGATGAGATTCTGCAGCGCGTTTCCGGCATGGAGCGTTCCGATCAGACCGGAGATACTTGAATTTGCATTGGAGGCTCTTGAGTTCTTGACGCTTCCGTCGGTGGACGCGGCCAGATTCTCCGAGACGACCACGGAGATGAGGTCGTGAGGGCGCATGGCGCGCACATCGGTGTTCATGCGAGTGAGCCGTCCCGTGTCGGTCCAGATAGCACCCGGCGTAGCCTGGACGATGGAATTCTCCGTCCGGACTCTTTCCAGGTACGACGAAAGTGACGCAGCGGCTACGTTCGGCTTAGGTTCAATCAGCTTCTGAATTGCTTGTTTTTGCGCAGGCAAAGAGGAGGTGGCTGAGAGGAGAAGCAGCACCATGGCGCTCCGAGCTACGAATAGGCTGGACACGTTCTTCAAGGATTGCGGGTTGGAAGCTGACTCCAGGGCGCATGGCGTCGCTGGAATATTTTGCCGCTTGCAGGGACAGGTTGTTGGCAGATCAGTATCTCTCACGGCTTTATCTCCACATCCGACGGACCTTTAACTACGCCGGCAAACTCTTTCGGGGCGAATGGATCTTCGTTGTTTCTCTGTGACAATCGCACGCGCACGGTTTCGCCGAGGCTGCCGTTCTGTTCCGCGATCCCGGCGACTTCAATCTGCAGGAGCGCCTCGCGCCGCCACAGGCGAACAGGATCGCCGGCATGCACCGCAATAGGGTTGGAAGCGCTGGCGGGATGCGGCTTCGGAGGCTCTAGGGAAGAAACCGGCGAGACAGGGTAGGCCAGCGTCGACCAGTCGGGATGATCGCAATGGACGACCACTGCCCAGCTTCGTCCCAGAAGTTGGTCATTTGCCATTCGCAAGACACGATAGCCGACTGTTTCTGTCTTGAAGGGCGACGAGCCACTGGAACGGGCTCCATCGATCGCTGCCTGCGGCGTGTCGTAGCATTGGGCTCGGGCAAACGCCGGCAACAAGAGGACGATCAACAGACTGCGAAGATGGAGACGTGGTTTATATGCTTTGCGCATGCGCCGGCCTATCGAACCAGACCGTTGATCTGGGAGTACATATCGTCGGCTACATGAATCACCTTGGAGTTGCTCTCGTAGGCCCGCTGGGCGAGGATCATCTGCACGAACTCGGCGACGACATCAACATTCGAATTTTCGAGGTATCCCTGCTGCAGCGTGCCCATGCCGCTGGTTCCGCCGGGCGTGTCGGTGATGGGATTGCCGGACGAGGCGGTCTGCTGCAGGAGATTGCCGCCGATCGAGTTCAGGCCGCCGGGGTTGACGAAGGTCGCCAACTGGATGGTTCCGAGCTGCGCCGGGTTGGTCTGGCCCGGAACCGTGGCCGTTACTACGCCGTATTGCGAGATGGAGACCGAGGTTGCATTCGAGGGAATCGTGATCGCAGGCAGGATCGTGTCGCCGCTTGCAGTCACAAGGGTGCCCTGGTTGTTGGGATGAAAGTTGCCCGCTCGAGTGTATGCAATGGTGCCGTCGGGCCGCGAAACTTGAAAGAAGCCAGAGCCTTGAATCGCAAGATCGAGTTGACCGTTGGTCTGGTTGAAGTCGCCTTGCGTCATGATGACTTCGCTCGCGGCCGACTTGGTTCCGAGGCCAACCTGGAGACCGGCCGACATGGTCTGCTGGGTCTCGGCCGATCCCGGCGTGATCAGGTTCTGGTAGATCATGTCCTCGAACTGCACCTGACGCTGGTGAAAGCCGGTCGTCGCGGAGTTTGCCAGGTTGTTCGATATCGTGTCCAAGTTCGTCTGCTGGGCGCTCATGCCGCTTGCTGCTGTATAGAGTGCGCGAATCATTTCGATGTCCCTTTCTCGCTAACCGCTGTTGCATGCGGCTCCTTGCTTTCATATTTGACGCTTTCAGATTTGCCGTCAGACGCGAGGCAGATCCTCGGACGCCGTCTTGTCTAAATCGTTGTTGAAGACGCTCAGCGCCTTTTGCATCATCTCTGCCTGCCGCTGCACCAGTACAAGTTGCATCGTGCCGTGAATCGCATCTTCGTTCGCTCCTTCGATAGAGCCCTGCTCGACGGAGGCGTTTGCCGCAGTTGGCTTGGTTCCATTCGAAGAGAAGCGATTGCTGCCCTCCGCGGTAAGAACGGATGGATCGGTAAAGTCGAAGACTCCGACCTTTCCGACGATGGCGCTCCCGTCGGCGTTCGAGACCGAGATACTTCCATCCGGCGAGACAAAGATGGCTCCGGTCGGAATCGTGATGGGTTTCTGGTTCTGGTCCAGGACTGGCTCTGCCTGGCTGGTCTGCAGAACTCCGGCGGAAGAGCGCGAGAAGGCTCCATCGCGCGTGTACCGAACGCCGGTCGCAGTCTGCACCGCAAAGAAGCCTTGGCCTTGCAGGGCAAGATCGAGCGGATTCCCAGTGGATTTGAGTTCCCCTTGTCCGAGATCGATCCGGTTTCCTCCGAGTACGCCGAATCCGTTTACGGACTGACCGACCTGCGAAGAGGTGTCCGGGTCCTGGTCGATACTCCCTGCCAGAATGCCGCGAAAATAGTCTCGTTGCGCGCGAAATCCGGCGGTGCCTGCGTTTGCAAGGTTGTTGGCCGCCGTGTCCAGCGCCTGCGTTCGCGCTAACAGCCCTGTATATGCAGCGTAGAGTCCGCTATCCATGCCACAGACCTATGCAGTTGGAAGGCCGAAGTTATCGTGCCATCGGTTAGAACACACTAAGAAGGGGAAGGTTCAAGTGAGCCGCAGGGCTGCCGATAGAGTGTATAGACCAAAAGCAGTGAGCGGGAGGATGAGTTGCGAGCTCTTATTATTGACGATTCGGCGGTAATGAGGAAGGTGATCGAACGAGCCTTACGCCAAGCCGGTCTGGAGTTGACCGAAGTGCTGCAGGCCTCGAATGGGGAGGAGGCATTGCAGATGCTTCGGGAGAATCGAGGCGATTCCAATTTTCTGGCATTGATCCTGAGCGATATCAATATGCCGGTGATGGATGGGTTGCAGTTTCTGGAGACCAGGAAGCGGGAAGACCTGGCAGTGGGGGTTCCGGTCGTGATGATTACGACGGAAGGAAATGAGACGTTTGTGTTGCGCGCGATTGCGGCAGGCGCACAGGGGTACATCTGCAAGCCATTCACGGCCGAGCAGGTGAAGGTTCGCGTGTTGCCGCTGCTGCGCGTCGCCTAACGGCGGTTGGATACGCGATACCCGTATGCTGCACAAATTTGGAAGCGGGAGGAGGATGAGTGTGGACGATTTGCACAACGATGCAGTAACTCGGCTGGACTCGGCGGTATCGGAGGTGTTTGAGACGATGCTGGAGCGGAGCTGCGATCCCCTGGAGGGCGAAGTGGATACGGTGGAGGGGCGGATTGTGGCACGAATTGAATTTACCGGCGCCGTGGATGGCGAGTGCCTGTTGTATGCCAGTCAGGCAACGGCGTCGGTCACTGCGGAGGCTCTGCTTGGAACGCCCTCCCAGCCGCACGATCCGATGGTGGACGATGCGATTGGAGAGCTGTGCAACATGATCGCCGGTGGCTGGAAGAGCAAGCTTGCCTCGCCACAGGCTTCGTGCCTGATCTCGGTTCCGGCCGTTACCAGAGATGGACTTGAGGGGTATCAGGCAAGATTCAGCACGAAGTTCAGCCGCAACTACTCCTTCCAGGGGAATGTCTTCGGAGTCGTCCTGGCGTTCTGATGGATTCCCCGCGGGGTGCCGCAAAGAAGCAGCCCGGATTCTCTGCAAAGAATCCGAGCTGATGGGGGACGCTTGATCCGACGCGAAACCGAGGAGTAGCTATTTGGCTAATTGGCTATTTGACTACGGACTGGAAGAGAGACGAAGTCAGCAGGCTGGCGAACTGGCTGTCCGAAGAAGAGTAGTCGACGGTGAGGGTGCCTGCATTGGAGTCGATCGTGGTCTCTTCGAGAGCGGATTTCTCCAGGGGAGAACCTGAGTTCTTCCTCACCAGCGAGACTCCTTTCATCAGAGTTGCCGCGGTTGCCGCAGTGAGCGTGTCCGACATCACGACAGCCATATCGAACTTGACGCCGTTCTGAAAGTCCATCGTGTAGCGGCTGCTCTTCATGCGGTTGCGGACGGTGTCATAGTCAGCTAGCTGAGAGGCATCGCCCAAGACGCCCTTCATCATGGTCTGTGTGCCTTTGGCGTCGAGCAGACTCCAGACAGCCTTTGAGTCTACCGCCGCCATGTCGTTGACCATGTCTCCGTTGGAGAGGAAGTCCGGGGCGATGCCGTCGCGGGCATCCATCGCCTCTTTCACGGCTTCCCTGTCGCCGAAGACCATCGTGGTCTGGTTGAGGAACACGACGCTCATGCCGGACGAGCCCATGGGATAGACGCTGTTGTTGCGGATCATGGCAGGCTTGATCTTATTCTTGGTAAAGTTCGCCATGATCTCGCGCGTGTGGAACTGTCCCTGAGCGATGCCGACGATGCGGGTTCCCTGGCCGCTGGGATCGCGGAAGGCGGCGAAGGTGAGAACGTCGGCATCCTGATCCACCTTCAGGCCGGAGGTCTTGAGTGCGGTCTCCAGGCGCTTGAGTTCGGGGGGAAGAACGCGGTCCTTCAGGTCCATGGCGGCGGTCGAGTTCTGCATGGCGCGGTAGTCTACGACGATCAATTGCTGTACTTCCTTGGGGATCGCAGATTTGGCGTCACTGGAGAGCTGCGCTGCAGACCCGAACACGGGGGCCATGATGGTGGCGACAGCTACGGTCGCGGTGAAGAGACTCTGCTTGACGGTTTTCATATTTCCTTAACTCCCTGAGCTACAGCCAATGTAGCGTAAGCAACTCCATTGTTCCGTGAATACGCTGTACTGGCAAGACTGAATGCGATGTCGTTTGTTAGCGAGTGTTGCAACTTGTGTGGTACTTCGTGCGGCATGGATCGAAGGTTACGGCCAGTCTATCGGCGCCTGCAGCCGTCGTTCCAGAACCTTATCGTCTGGATGGAAGCCGGTTATTTGACGAACCCATTCCGAATCCGGCTCATAGGCGGCGCGGGGAATCAACCCAATCAGTTCGGCGTCGTCGATCAGGACGCCGTGACGCTGGGCGAGGTGCTTGACGGTGGCGTGGACGTGGCGCATGGGGGTGAGGTGGAAGTCGGTGATGTTCATGCTGACCTGAGCGCGTCCGTTGGCGAGGACGCCGATGGCCTTGACGCCCTGGAGGCCGCCGCCGGTCGCGCGGATGTCGCGGGCGATGGCGCGGGCGGCGGCGATGTCGGGCTGCTGGAGGTGAATGTTGTAGGCGATCAGGAAGCTGCGGGCTCCGACGACGCTGGCTCCAGCGGTCGGGTGCAGGTCGGGGCCGCCGATGTCGGGGCGGCGGGCGGCATCGCGCCGGGCAACGTCGCGGAGGCCTTCAAACTGGCCGCGGCGGATGTCTTCGAGTTGGACGCGGTCGGGCCGGGCGGCGGCGGCTCCATAGAAGTAGACGGGCACTCCGTAGCGGCGCCAGATGAGGAGACCGGCCTGGCGGGCGAGCACGGCGCACTCGGCCAGAGAGGCTCCGCTGACGGGAATGAAGGGAACGACGTCGGCTGCGCCGATGCGCGGGTGAACGCCGCTCTGGGCGGTCAGGTCGATGAGTTCGGCCGCTTTGCCGGCGGCTCGGACGGCGGCTTCGACGATGCCCGCGGGAGAGCCGGCGAGGGTGACGACGGATCGGTTATGGGCCGTATCGAGGGACCAGTCGAGCAGCCGCACGCCTTCGACCTGCGTTGCCGCGACGATCTGCCGAACCTTGGTTGCGTCGGTTCCTTCAGAGAAGTTGGGGACGCACTCGATGATGGCTTCAGAGTTCATGAGAGACAGGGTGTGGGGGGTAGGAGTAAAAGACAAGAACCGGCACTCGTAGTTGGTGATTCGTCATAATCGTCATCCTCGACAGCATTGCGATGAGAGTTTTCTATTCCCTACACCCTGTCTTATTTCCACCAGGAGTAGCCGAGGGAGAACTGGGCGCTGGCGTTGACGCCGGGATTTCGATCTCCGAGGGAGGCGCTGGAGATGTGGACGCCGTTGGCGCTGAAGTCGAGTGAGCGGCGGGGATGGACGAAGTAGTGGACGCCGATGCCGCCCTGCGGGGTGAAGTTGAAGACGCTGGCATCGGCGTTGGGGCCGTCGTTCTGCGAGTCGTAGGGTGGTCCGCCGAAGGCCGGGTATTTGTGGTTGGTCCAGAGGAGGCCGCCGGCTGCCTGGCCCCAAAAGGAGAAGTGCCTGGTGCCGGGCAGGTTCCAGCGGAGGATGATGGGGGTGATGGAGACGCCGGTGAAGGTGCCGCCTACGGTGTAGAAGGCGGTGCACCGCT
This sequence comes from Edaphobacter sp., assembly GCA_965277335.1. Classification (GTDB taxonomy): domain Bacteria; phylum Acidobacteriota; class Terriglobia; order Terriglobales; family Acidobacteriaceae; genus Edaphobacter. The sequence continues at coordinate 191,354 of CBDICJ010000006.1, forward strand.
CGGGGGTGCCGGGAGGGTTGGTGCAGAAGGGGCGCTCGAATCTGGGGGTGTAGGACTGCCAGAAGGGGAAGGCTTCGGCGGCGTACTCGAAGTTGCCGCGCAGGGGGCCGTGGCCAAGGTTGGGAGTGAGGATCTTGCCGGCGTGTACGCCTGCCATGAGGAACTTGAAGCCGTTGCGGTCTTCGGTGAGGCCGTTTCCGCCCTGGATGAGAGCGCCCACCTCGAAGTGCCGGCGTCCGGAGAGGTCCTGCTGGAGGGGGTTGGGGGTGTCCTGAGTTGCCGGGGGTTGGGTCTGGCCGGAGGCGACGTGGGAGCCAACGAGCAGGAGGGCAAGTGCCCAGATGGTGGTCGCTCCGATACGCTGCAGGCTATTGGTCACTCTGGACTCCGGTCACTGTTCTTTGATCTTTGGGCTTTGGGTCGTTGGTGGAAGGAAGGGCGCAGAAGAAGGCCGCCGGTGAACGGCGGCCATTGGGGCTAAGCTACCGTTCAGGTTAGTGGCTGGCATGCGCTACAGCGGCTTCGTCGAAGTCGAAGTTGGAATAGACGTTTTGCGTATCGTCCAGGTCTTCGATGGTTTCGAGGAGGCGGATCATGGCATTGGCCTGGGAGCCTTCCAGTTTGGTGTAGGTGGAGGCGATCTTGGTGACCTCGGCGTGCTCGGGGGTGATCTTGGCGGCTTTGAGGGCTTCGGTGACGGCCTCGAAGTCCTTGGGGTCGGTGAGGACCTCCCAGTGTTCCTCGTGATCGTTGAGGTCTTCGGCTCCGGCTTCGAGGACGATCTCGGTGAGTTTGTCCTCGCCGGCGGCGGATTTGGCGATGCTGATGACGCCCTTCTTGGTAAACATCCAGGCGACCGCGCCCTCGGCTCCGAGGTTGCCTCCGTTCTTGGAGAAGGCGTGGCGGATCTCGCTGACGGCTCGATTCTTGTTATCGGTGAGGACGTCGACGATGACGGCTACCCCGCCTGGGCCGTAGCCCTCGTAGGTGATCTCCTCGTAGGAGACGCCTTCCAGTTCGCCGGTGCCGCGCTGGATGGCGCGCTTGATGTTGTCGGCGGGCATGTTCTCGGCCTTGGCGGCGGCGATGGCGCCGCGGAGGCGGGGGTTGCCGTCGGGATCGCCTCCGCCGCCGGTCTTGGCGGCGATGGTGATTTCCTTGATGAGGCGGGTGAAGATCTTGCCGCGTTTGGCGTCAAGCGCGCCCTTTTTGTGCTTGATTGTCGCCCATTTTGAGTGGCCGGACATGAAACTACCTCGGTGGTGATTTTTGGCAGGTCTGCGGGTTCCGCAGACCATACAACCCTGCGATTTTAGCACGTTGCCGAGGGGAAGCGGAGTACCCTACCCTCCCCGCCAATTATGCGCAAAATCTTCGAAACATTGGACTTAGGCTTGGACCTTGACTCTCTTTTCGAAGCCTATTCTTCCGTCTTTGCCTTCGGAGATTTTCTCCCCTTTTTTAATTATAGCTGGTTCACGAAAACTAATTTGCAAGGCGTAAGTCGCTGTGCGTCCTATAGATAGGCGATTTGGGGGCTTGACACGATTTTTAGAGGGCTAAGTTGACCGGATCGGTCATAAAGATAGTTCGGCGAAGTGAAATAGGACGGTAGAGAAGCAGGTTCTCCACTCCAGCGAACAAAAAGCGCTCGCCGGGGACCCCGGTGCTTCGGTCGAGATGACGGCTCGTTGAGTTTGCCCATGTTCCTGAGAACCTGTTTGAATACTGCTTTACGGTTCAGATCTACCAGAAAACAGACAACAACAAAGGCGAAATGCGGGGATCTCTCCACTACGCCGTGTGATAAAGCCACACGGCTTCGGTCGAGATGACGATTTTAGGGAGTTATTAGACAGGTTCCTGAGAGAGAAGCTGGTGCTGGGTTACGGGAGTTCGGGGGCGAGGAGGTCGCGCATGGTTTCGCGGCGGCGGATGAGGCGGGCAGTGTGGCCGTCGATGAGGACCTCGGCGGGGCGGGGGCGAGTGTTGTAGTTGGAGGTCTGGGACATGCCGTAGGCTCCGGCGTCGAGGAGCAGGATGAGGTCTCCGGGCCTGACGGCGGGCAGGACGCGGTCGCGGGCGAAGAAGTCGCCGGACTCGCAGACGGGACCTACGATGTCTACCTCGCGGTGGCGCTTGTTGGATGGAGCGGGCTGCTTGACAGGGATGATCTCGTGGTGGGCGTGGTAGAGCGCGGGGCGGATGAGGTCGTTCATGCCGGCGTCGGTGATGACGAAGGTTTTGGCGCCGTTTTTCTTGATGTAGAGGACGCGGGTGAGTAGCGCTCCGGCCTGGGCGACGAGGAAGCGGCCAGGTTCGAGGAGGAGGTGGGCGGGTTCGGCGCCGAAGTTGGATGGAAGCTCGGATTCGAGTCCTCTGGCGAGGGCGGCGGCGTATTTTTGTACCTGCGTTTGTACCTGGCGGGCGGGGTGGGAGGCGGCGTCCCCCGAGAGACTGGCGCCATAGTCGATGCCGAGGCCGCCGCCGGCGTCGACGTAGCGGATGTGGCGGCCGTCCTTGCGGAGGTCGGCGAGGAGAGCGGTGGCGCGGGCGAGGGCGGCGGCGAAGGGATCGACCTTGCGGATCTGGGAGCCGATGTGGACCGAGACGCCGGCCGGATCGAGCCACTTCGAGCGGGCCGCCTTGCGGTAGAGGTTGCGGGCGGCGTTGATGTCGATGCCGAACTTATGTTCGCTGAGGCCGGTGGAGATGTAGGGGTGGGTCTCGGCGAAGACGTCGGGGTTGACGCGAAGGGCGAAGCGGGCGGGTTTGCCGTGGGCTTCGGCGCGGGCGGCGAGGAGGTGAAGTTCGGCCTCGGATTCGACGTTGAAGAGGAGTATGTCAGCCTGGAGGGCGGCGTCGATCTCCCAGAGCTGCTTGCCTACGCCGGAGAAGACTACTTTTTTGAGGGCGGGTTTGTGGGCTTTGGCGACGCGAGCGAGCTCGCCGCCGGAGACGATGTCGAACCCTGCTCCCTGCTGGGCGAGGAGACGCAGGATCGCGAGGGAGGAGTTGGCTTTTACGGCGTAGCAGATGGTGTGGGGGCGGGCGGCGAAGGCCTGCTGAAAGAGCTGCAGGCGATGAAGGATGTGCTGGGCGGAGTAGACGTAGAGAGGGGTGCCATGTTCTTCGGCGAGCGCGGAGAGGTCGGCTTGATCGCAGTGGAGGGTGCAGTTGCGATAGGCAAAGGGGCGAGGGTTGGGCAAGGGTGCAGCTGTTTTTCTAGGCAAACTTAGAACCTAACGTATATCGGGATGGTCCGGCATCTGAGAATCTTCTAAATACTTTTTTACGGTTCAGATCTCAACAGGAAAACAGACAACGACAAAGGCGAAATGCGGGGATCTCTCCACTACGCCGTGCGATTAAACTACACGACTTACCACCCCAACGAGCAAAAGCGCTCGCCTGGGACGGCGGCTTCGGTCGAGATGACGATCTTAAGGACTTACTAGACAGATTCTGAGGATGGTATTTATCAGCTTTTTATCTTGTTGCTCACTGTTACGCCTTCGCCTTTCTCTGCCGGGGGATGAGTGAGATGGCCCGTGCTTTAGACTCAGGGCAGGATGATGCGACGAATTGTGGTGACTGGAGTGGTAGTGGCGGCGCTGCTGCCATGGATGGCGAGCGCGCAGGGCACGAAGCTGTGGAACGTGGAGCGCTACGACGAGATGGAGAAGGGTTCGGCCGAGGGAGTGGCGGTCCGCAGCGATGGGCGGCTGGAGGCGGGGCCGGCGACCTCGTTGCTGCTTGCGACGGGGAAGAGCTTTGTGTGGTCGCTGGCGAGCGATGAGGCCGGCAATGGCTACGTGGGGCTGGGTGGAACGGCTGCGGGATCGGCTATGGTGATGAAGGTTGCGCCAGGTGGAAAGACGACGCAGATCTTCGCGGGAAAAGATCTCGCGGTGCAGGCGCTGCGCATGGCCGGGGATGGCAGCGTGCTGGCGGCGACCTCGCCCGATGGGAAGGTGTACCGGATTCCGAGCGGCGGCGGCGCGGCGCCAACTGCGGCCCAGGTGGTGTTCGATCCGGCGGCGACCGAGGAGAAGCCGAAGTATCTGTGGGACCTTGCGGTGGGCAAGGCCGGAGAGATTTACGTGGCGGCGGGAGCGCCGGCGGTGGTGTATCGCGTGCCCGCGGGCGGCGGCAAGCCGGAGGTATTGTTCAAGACGGCGGACCAGCATATTCGCTGCCTGCTGCTGGCGAGCGATGGAACGCTGTGGGCGGGTTCGGATGGATCGGGTGTGATCTACAAGTATGCCGCGGGCGCTACCTATGCGACGGGAACGCAGGGGGCGAAGCCGTTCGCGGTGTATGCGGCGGCGCGGCGGGAGATTACGTCGCTGGCGATCGATGATGCCGGCAATGTGTACGCGGCGGGAGTGGGAACCAAGGGACGCAGTTCGCTGCCGCCGCTGGCGGTGACGGGCAATGTGGGGGTGACGATTACATTTGTGCAGCCGGGGTCATCGACGGCTGCGGGGGCGAATACGCTGGTGCCGGATGGTTCGGAGATCTATAGGATTGCGCGGGATGGAAGCCCGGAGAAGCTGCTGACGCTGAAGGATGATGTGGTGTATGGGCTGGCGGTGCGGAATGGGATGCTGCTGGCGGCTACGGGAAATCGCGGGCGTGTGTACCGTGTGGACACGAAGGAGGCTGGACGGTTCACCGATGTCGCGCACCTGGATGCTTCGCAGGGGATAGCGTTCGCGCCGATCAAAGATGGACTGCTGGTGGCGACCAGCAATAGCGGGAAGGTTTTCCGGCTGGGCGATGCGAGCGCGGCGGATGCGACGTATACCAGCCAGGTGTTCGATGCGCAGAGCTTTTCGCGGTGGGGACGTGCGGAGGTGCGATCGGGCGGGGCCTCGGGATTCGATTTGTATGTGCGGAGCGGGAATGTAGAGAGCCCGCTGATGGGATGGAGCGAGTGGGCGCGGGTGGCGGCGGATGGAAGCTATGCTGTTCCGGCGGGGAGGTTTGCGCAGTGGAAGGCGGTGCTGCGGCCGGGCGGTTCGGTCGATGCGGTGGGGCTGAATTATCTGCAGCGAAACCTGGCTCCGGTGGTCGATGAGGTGGTGGTGCAGCCGGGGGCAAGAGTGACAGCGGCAGCGCCGGTGGCGGCGAACGGTACGGTGCAGGTGGTCTTCCCTGCTGCCTCGGGGGCTGTGCCTGCGTTGAATTTCATACAGGATGCGAATGCGGCGGCGCTGACGGCGCAAAAGGACAAGACGGCGATCACGGTGCGGTGGCTGGCGCATGACGATAACGCCGACGACCTGATGTTTGCGGTCTGGTATCGCGGCGTAGGCGAGGCGAACTGGCGATTGCTGAAGGACAAGGTTACGGAGAGGTATTTGAGCTTCGATTCGACGCTGCTGCCGGATGGAAGGTATGTACTGAAGGTGGTGGCAAGCGATGCTCCGGTGCATACGGATGCGGAGGCGCTGACCGGAGAGCGGGTGAGCGAGGTGTTTGTGGTGGATACGACACCGCCGGTGCCGGGGGTGCTGGAGGCGAAGGTCATCAAGAGAATGGAAGGGTCAGGTTCCGTGCAGGTCAACTCTACGGCGATTCATGCGACGCTGGAGGCGCGGGATGCGACGTCGCCGATCGCCCATGCGGAGTATTCGGTGGATGCGGGGCCGTGGCAGTATCTGGAGCCGGTGGGGATGGTGTCGGACTCGCTGACGGAGCGGTATGACTTTACGGCGGCGGTGCCTGCGTCGACTACTCCGGTTGCGGATGCGAAGGAGCATGTGCTGGCGGTGCGGGTGTATGACCGGTATGAGAATGTGGCGGCGGTGAAGACGGTCGTGCGGTGATGCAAGGCTGGCTGGCAGCGCGGCTTCCGAAGTACAGCCAGGACGTGTTGCTGCTGGTCGTGGATTTGATGGGGACGTTTGTGTTCGCGGTCGAAGGGGCGCTGGCGGGAATAGCGGCGGGACTGGATGTCTTTGGATTGCTGGTTTTGTCGTTTGTCACGGCGCTGGGCGGAGGGACGATTCGCGATCTGCTGATCGGGTCAATTCCGCCGAACAGCATTCGCGACTGGCGGTATGGAGCAACCGCGTTTGCAGGAGGCGGTGCGGTGTTCTTTTTTCATCCACTGTTTCAGAGAGTGCCGGTGCCCCTGATGATTACGCTGGATGCGGCTGGGCTGGCGCTGTTTGCGGTGGCTGGAGTGGGCAAAGCGCTTGAGTTCGGAATTACGCCACTGCTGGCGATCCTGATGGGCGCGGTGACGGGCGCGGGAGGCGGAACGGTTCGAGATGTGCTGCTGGCGCAGGTTCCCGGGGTGCTGCACTCGGATGTGTATGCGGCAGCGGCGCTTGCGGGGGCGGCGGTGGTCGTGATGATGTTGAAGATGAAGACGCCTCGCGGCCTGGCGATGAGTGTGGGGGCTGCGGCTTGCTTTGCGCTCAGGATGGTGGCGGCGTGGCAGCATTGGAATCTGCCAAGAGTGACGGGGCACTGAGCGGCAGCGCGCAAGGTTTATGGAATGGGAGTAGCGAATACAGACGACTGAGAACCTGATGCTAGTTGTGTCGGCGTTGGATAGTAAGCTGAGACTCGATGCGATTCGAGTTATTTATTGCGGCGCGGTATCTGCGGGCGAAGCGGCGGCAGGCTGTGGTGGGGGTGATTACGGTCATCTCCGTGATCGGCGTGGCCGCGGGTGTGGCTTCGCTGATCATTGCGCTGGCGATTACGAATGGAATGCGCAGAGATCTGCAGGAGCGGCTGGTGGGTTCGACCTCGCATGTGAACTTGATGCGGGTGGCGGGCGATGGGATACGGGACTGGAGGCCGCTGCTGGCGAGGCTGCGCAAGGCGCCGCATGTGACGGCCGCGGCTCCGGGGCTGTATGGGCAGGTGCTGATCTCGCGGGGCGCGCGGAGTGGCGGGGCTCTAGCCAAGGGGGTGATTCCGAAGGACGAGAAGACGGTGGGCGATCTGCTGCAGAGCGTGGCGCAGGGGTCGGCGGCGGCGCTGGAGCCTGTGGTCGAAAGCGGACGTGCTGCGCACGATACCCACATCTCAGAATCGAGGTATGGGGCACCCGGACCTGGAGCGGTGCGCGCTTTGCACGATACCCACATCTCAGAATCGAGATATGGGGCACCCGGACCTGGAGCTGAATCGAATGCTCCGGCGACGCCACCGATTGTGATCGGGCAAGACCTGGCGGATACGCTGGGCGCGAAGGTGGGAGATGGGGTGCTGGTGACCAGTCCGCAGGGAGAGCTGACGCCGCTGGGGCTGGCGCCGAAGTATCAGCGGTTCGAGGTGGCGGGGATCTTCAAGTCGGGGTTTTATCAGTACGACTCGAGCTATGCGTTTACCCGGCTGGCGGATGCGCAGCGCTTGTTCAGCGAGCCGGACCTGATCTCGGTGATCAGCTTTAAGGTGGACGATCTCTATCATGCGGACAGGATCGGACGGGAGATCGAGGCGATGGCGGGGCCGGGGTTCGAGACGACGAACTGGATGGAGCAGAACCAGGAGCTGTTTCGCGCGCTGAAGCTGGAGCAGGTGGTGACGTTCATCGTGCTGGCGCTGATTGTATGCGTGGCCGCGCTGAATATTCTGATCGCGCTGACCATGATGGTGATGGAGAAGACGCGGGACATCGCGGTGATGATGAGCTTCGGGGTGCGGGCCGAACAGGTGCGGAAGATCTTTCTGCTGCAGGGTCTGTTGATCTCGGTGATAGGGACGGCGGTGGGCTTGATCGTGGGGTATGGGCTGAGCTGGCTGGGCGGGCACTATCAATTTATCCGGCTGGATGCTTCGGTTTACTCGATCGATCATCTGCCGTTCGCGCCGAAGGTGTGGCATGCGGTGCTGGTGGGCGTGGTGAGTCTGGGAGTGAGTTTAGTGGCTACGCTGTATCCGAGCGGGAGCGCGGCGAAGGTGTTGCCGGCGGAGGCGCTGCGGTATGAGTGAACCGAGATTGAAGTATGGGGAGTTGGCGCCGGAGGGGTTGGCGAAGATGCGGGCGCTGGAGCACTACCTGAATACGGATGCGGGGCTGGAGGCTTCGCTGCTGGGGCTGGTGCGGCTGCGGGTTTCGCGGATGAATGGGTGTGAGTATTGCATCGGTGTCCACACGGCGGAGTTGAAGAAGCTGAATGAGGCGGAGGGGCGGATTGCGGGTGTGGCGGAGTGGCGGGATTCGGAGGCTTATACGATGCGAGAGCGAGCGGCGCTGGCGTGGGCGGAGGCGGTGACCGATATTCAGGCTGGGCATGCTCCGGAGGAGGTGTATACGGAGGTGAGGGCGCACTTCGGCGAAGTGGAGACGGTGAACCTGACGCTGGTGATTACGACGATCAATGCGTGGAACCGGATTGCGATTGCGCTGGGGAGCCATCGGGGGCACGGTAGCTCGGCTGACGCGGGCGGGTTGACGGCGTGATCGACCCGGTGGATGGCGATGTCCGGTACGACGATGGGGGTTCGCTGGAGCCACTGCCTGCGATCATGGAGCGATCGGTGGTGATGCAGGCGGTGGGGCTGACGAAGACGTACGCCGCGGTATCGGAGGGCGCGAGATCTTCCAAGGCGGGGCGGGGGGCGCTGGAGCTGTTTCGCGGGCTGGATCTGAAGGTGCATGCAGGGGAGATGGTCGCGATTGTAGGAGAGAGCGGCGCGGGCAAGAGTTCCCTGCTGCATCTGCTGGCTGCGCTCGACACGCCGACGGCCGGCGAGGTGTGGTGCGGCGAGAATCGGCTGAGCGGATTTACGGCGGCGCAGGCAGCGGAGTTTCGCAATCGCGATGTGGGCTATGTGTGGCAGTTTCACTATCTGCTGCCGGAGTTTTCGGCGCTCGAAAATGTGGCGATGCCGCTGCTGGCGCGAGGGACGCGCAAGCCGGGGGCGTTGGAGAAGGCGCGGTTCTGGCTGGGCGAGGTGGGGCTGGCGGATCGCGCGGAGCATCGGTCGGGAGAGTTGAGCGGCGGAGAGCAGCAGCGGGTGAGTTTGGCGCGGGCGCTGGTGACCGAGCCGAAGATTCTGCTGGCGGATGAACCTACGGGCGATCTGGACACGAAGACGGCGGAGGCGGTGTTTGGGCTGATCCAGAGGCTGCATGGGGCGCACGGGCTGACCAGCGTGCTGGTGACGCATAATCTCGAGTTCGCGGGGCGCTGCGACCGGGTGCTGCGGCTGCGCGAGGGAAGGCTGGAGAGGGTGGCGGCGTTGGGGTGAGGCGTTCCAAGCGGAAGCCTCGACAGGGACGCGGGCCTTCCGTGAACGAGGGTGGGATAGCCGGAGCAATCCTCTTGCGTCTAATCTTCGTAAGGTTCGTAGACCCGGTTTAGATAGATGCGCGGGAGTGCACCTTATTTGGTGCGGGTTTTGCACAGGATGTATCGAAAGGGGTGCTAAGTTATGCATAACTTTCGAGGGATTTCGGATATCCGACGCAGACGACTACACTGATAGGAGTGGGATGGTTGGCTTTGTAGCTGAAGCAGCCTGATTTGTCTCCGTTGCGCCAGAGAGCGGAGATGGTTGTTGGGACCAACGGCGCGATGCGGCCTTCGGGCTGGCGTAGTGTCCGGCTTTGAAGGGGATAACATGTTCGAACGCTATACGGAGAAGGCGCGGCGGGTAATTTTCTTTGCTCGCTATGAGGCCAGTCAGTTTGGGTCGCCTTACATCGAGACTGAGCATCTTCTGCTTGGGTTGCTGCGGGAGGACAAGGCGCTGACCAATCGCTTCTTGCGGTCGCATGCGTCGGTGGAGTCGATACGCAAGCAGATTGAAGGGCATACGACGATTCGGGAGAAGGTGTCGACCTCGGTCGATCTGCCGCTGTCGAATGAGTGCAAGCGGGTGCTGGCCTATGCGGCGGAGGAGGCGGAGCGGCTCTCGCACAAACACATCGGTACCGAACATCTGCTGCTGGGATTGCTGCGCGAAGAGAAGTGCTTTGCGGCGGAGATCCTGCAGGAGCGCGGGCTGCGGCTGCCAGCGATTCGCGAGGAGCTGCAGCGGACCACCCAGGAGAAGACGCCTTCAGCGCAGGGGAGCAAGGGACAGCGTAGCGAGCAAAGCATGCTGGCGGAGTTCTCGCGCGACCTGACGCAGTCGGCGATGGACCAGCAGTTGGATCCGCTTGTGGGACGAGATACGGAAGTGGATCGCGTGATCCAGATTCTGTGCCGCCGGACCAAGAACAACCCGGTGCTGATCGGCGAGCCGGGCGTGGGCAAAACCGCAATCGTCGAGGGGCTGGCGCAGAAGATCGCGGACGGCGAGGTGCCGAGCTTCCTCGCCGACAAGCGGGTGCTGGCGCTCGATCTTTCGTTGATCGTTGCAGGCACGAAATATCGCGGGCAGTTTGAAGAGCGGCTGAAGACGATCATGAAGGAGTTGATGGAGAACCAGAACTCCATCGTGTTCATCGACGAGCTGCATACGCTGGTAGGCGCTGGATCGGCCGAGGGTTCGCTCGATGCAGCGAACATTCTGAAGCCGGCGTTGAGCCGCGGCGAGATACAGTGCATCGGGGCGACGACCCCTGCGGAGTACCGAAAGTCGATTGAGAAGGATCGCTCGCTCGAACGCAGATTCCAGGCGGTAAAGGTTCCGCCTCCCAATGAAGAAGACGCGATCAAGATCATCATGGGGATCAAGGAGAAGTACGAGAAGTTCCACGCGGTGAGCTATACCGACGATGCGATCACGTTTTCGGTCTCGCATTCGAGCCGGTATATTCCGGACCGGTTTCTTCCCGATAAGGCGATCGACCTGATCGACGAGGCGGGAGCGCGAGTGAAGCTGCGGCAGACCTCGATGCCCGAAGAGCTGACCGAGGTGCAGAAGCGGATCAAGTTCATCGTGCACCGCATGGAGAACGCAATTGCGAATCACGAGTTCGAGAAGGCGCGGTTCTACTCGGATGAGGAGCGCAAGGAGCGGGAAAACCTGCGGGCGCTGCGGGACAAGTACCACCTGGATGATTCTTCGGCGGGGATTGTGACGCGCGGAGATATCGAAGATGTGGTGAGCCGCTGGACGGGCGTTCCGATTACTTCGCTGAAGGAAGAGGAGACGCAGCGGCTGCTGCGCGTGGAAGAAGAGCTGCACAAGCGCGTGATCTCGCAGGAGAAGGCGATCTCGGCGCTGGCGCGGGCGATTCGGCGGTCGCGTGCGGGGTTGAAGAACCCTGCGCGGCCGATCGGCAGCTTCCTGTTTCTTGGGCCTACCGGCGTGGGCAAGACGGAGATGGCGCGCACGCTGGCGCAGTTCCTGTTCGGCAGCGAGAAGGCGCTGATCCGCTTCGATATGTCGGAGTTCATGGAGAAGCACTCGGTGTCGAAGCTGATCGGTTCGCCTCCGGGCTATGTCGGATATGAAGAGGGCGGCCAGCTTACCGAGCGGGTCAAGCGAAATCCGTACTGCGTGGTGCTGCTGGATGAGATCGAGAAGGCGCATCCCGATGTCTTCAATCTGCTGCTGCAGGTCTTTGAAGACGGGCAGCTGACGGACGGCCTGGGCAATACGGTCGACTACAAGAACTGCATCATCATCATGACCTCGAACATTGGAGCGAAGCATCTGCAGAAGCGGCAGGGGCTTGGCTTCCAGAGCGAAAAGGAAGACATGGTGCTCGACAAGATGGAGGAGCTGGTGCGCGGCGAGGTCAAGCGGACCTTCAATCCCGAGTTCCTCAATCGCCTTGACGAGATCATCATCTTCACGTCGCTGTCGGATGCGGACCTGATGCAGATTATCGAGCTGCTGGTGCAGCAGTTGAACGTCAACCTGGTGCACAAGGCGATTACGATCTCGGTGAACGACGAGGCGAAGAAGTGGATCATCGAAAAGACGGCTTCGGATCGCACCTATGGCGCCCGGCCTCTGCGCCGCGCGCTGCAGCGGTTCGTGGAAGATCCTCTGTCGGAGGCGCTGATCGCCGGCGGCATCGCGGAACGGCCTGCCTTCCTTGAGGTGTACATGGAAAACAACCAACTCTTCTATCGGCCCATCTCGGCGGATGGCGAAGAGAAGATGGGCGGCATGGCGCTTACCACCGTGTAGCGTTGTAAAGACGTCTGAATGCCCCGGCTAAGTTGCCGGGGCATTCTTTTTAAGCGGTGGGAATTCGCATGTACCCATGGGAGGAGGACTCGCCGGGGACCCCGGTGGCTTACCACCCCAGCGAGCAAACGCACTCGCCGGGGACCCCGGTGGCTTACCACCCCAGCGAGCAAACGCACTCGCCGGGGACCCCGGTGTCTTTGGTCGAGATGGCGACTTTAGAGTTTATTAAATTTAGACCGGGGGCGGCACATTAGACAAGCGCCTGTGCCGCTTTGACGGCATGCTGGACAACGTCGCCGGCTTTATCGACTGCGGAGTCGACTTGTCCTTTGGTGCGTTGGACCGCCTTCTGGGCTTCGTCGCTGAGGCGCTCAGCTTGGGTCTTGAGATAGTTGCCTGCGTCCTCGAGGTAATCTCCGGCATCCTCGACGCCTTTGCGGAGCTGCTTGCGTGTGTTGACTCCAGATTGAGGAGCATAGAGCAGAGCAATTGCGGCTCCTGCGCTGACGCCGATGCCGAAAGCAAACCAGTAATTCTTTGCGCTCATGAAAATACCTCGTCCTTGATTTTCCTGCTCTCAACAGTAGGATTCGAGCGGGTAGGGATAGGTTGGTTTCGTGGGCGGCCGGAGGATCAGACGGCGAGGCCGGCCAGTTCCCGGGCACGGAGAAAGACTTTGGTGAACATCGGGCGGTTGAGGCGGCCGGTGTTCGTGTTCCTCAGCGAGGGATGATACGTCGCCAGCAGATGCAGTCCGTTCGGGAGACGATAGTGGGCGCCGTGCGAGAAGGCGTACTCCGATTTGCGCGTGATCACACCGGTCGAGAGCAGATGCGCGAGATAGCCATCAAAGGCGATCCTGCCGAGGCAGACGACTACGCGGACGCGCGGCAGAGCCTGAATTTCGCCGGCCAGATGAGTGGAGCAGTTACGGATCTCCTGCGGCAGAGGCTTATCTCCGGGCGGGGCGCAGCGGACGACCGAGGCGATCCAGGCGTGGCGCAGTTTCAGGCCGTCGTCGCGGTGGACAGCGAGGGGTTTGGTGGCGAGCCCAAGCTCGTGCAGGACGGGGTACATGAAGGCTCCGGAACCATCGCCGGTGAACGGCCGGCCGGTGCGGTTGGCTCCGTGAGCGCCGGGCGCCAGACCGAGAATGAGGATGCGGGCGCGCGGATCGCCGAAGCCCGGAACCGGCCGCGCCCAGTAGGTGTGCTCCAGGTAGGCGCGGCGTTTGGTCTCGCCGATGCCGCGGCAAAACTCGCGAAGCCGGGGGCAGCGTTCGCAGGCGATGATAGTTTCACGAATCTGCTGGAAGAGGGGAGACGTACTTTGTATGTTGAGCGCCGGCACTGCATCTTATTCTAATAGGCGTGAAGGCAGGCGAGCGACTGCGATGAGTCCCACGGGCTCGATTGCATGCGGTGCAGTCCAGAAGGCGGAAGAGGCGGCGAGTTGGAAGATCCGAGGTTGAGCAGGATGTATTGGGCGCTCCTGAAGCAGGGGTTAGCCAGGCGGCGGCACAGCGTCTGGCGTGCGGCGGTGCTGCGTTCGGGGCTGCTGACGATTCTGCTGTTGATCGCCATTCTGGTGGTGCTGGCGGTGGGATGGCGGGAGCACAGGCTGGGACAGTTCGCGCAGTTGAAGAAAGGCTTCAAGCATACGACGTCCAATGCGGTGGCGGCGCGGCCGGGCGGCCAGGACGTTCTTACGCTGCAGCGCTCGCCGATGATAGGCGGGAATGGGCCGGAGTTTATTTCAGCGACGCTGCTGCCCGGCCGCGGCATGAACGTGTTGCAGATCGGCGCTTACCTGCCTGGAAAGGGCGATGTGGAGCTGCTGGCCTCTCCGCCGCTCGAAGAGGCGGCCAAGCGCCTGAGCGGAGCCGGGCCGGACGCCAACGGAGCGGAGAGCCTTGCCATGGGCGGAGCCATCGAAGCGCCGTGGGCAGGCCGCATCTCCGGAGTCCTCGATCCAGCGGGTGGAGCGTTGGCGACGATGTGGCGCGGGATTCACCTCACGCTGCCCGCGGACAGAGCAGGAGCGACAGCCACGGGCGGCCTGCTGCTCAAACAGCCCTCGAGTTCGGTGAGCACGAACATCATGCCGGACGGAGGACAGGCGCAGGGCACCTTCGAGGCGGGCGACTTTGGCGGGCATTGGCCGTCGTCGACCGAGATTACGAGTTCGATCGAGCTGAGCGGCAAAGCGATCGAGATGAAGATTGTCGCGCGCAACACCGGAACCGCCGCCGAACCGATGGGGATTGGATGGCATCCGCGATTTGCGATCTTGAATGCCCGCCGCGGGGATGTCATGCTGCGTCTGCCGCAGGCCGAGCGGCTGGACGTGAAAGACCGCCGCACCGGAGAGTTGAGCGGCAAGCTGCTGCCGGTTGCGGGCACCGAGTACGACTTCACCGGGCCGTCCGGAGCCAAGCTGGGAGCGCTGAATCTCGACGACACCTTCGTCCATCTGCACCGGGGTCTGATGGAGAATGGGCCGATCGTCGAGATGCGCGATCCGGAGAACGGCTATGGGCTGCGGATTACGGCGCTTACCCCGACGATCAAGGCGTTCCGCGTGTATGCGCCGCTCGATGGATCGTTCCTTTCGATCGATCCGCAGTTCAACTTCGACGATCCGTTTGGGCGCGAGTGGCCAAAGAACGAGGACACCGGAATGGTGGTGCTGCAACCGGGCCAGACGGCCCAATGGTACATCCGGCTGGAGATTTTTTCGCTGAGCTCGGACCCGGCGGAGCATCTGTAGGACGATCCCCGCGGACGGCTTCGGTCTTGTTTCGCCTGTTGAATTTCTTGCCGGCTCGATCGTGCGTTTTGCACCGGACCTTGCGGTTCCTCCAGGTTTGACCCTCCCTAGCAAAGCCCCGTACAGTAGTAACAGCCGCTATGCGCGCTCGTATCCTGCTGTGGGCTGTGCGGCAGATTAAAATGCAATTTGGAAGGCATGGATTTGACCCCGACTGAGATGACAGAGACCAATGAGACTGCGGCGCCGCAGTCCGAACTTGCAGGCGCGCATGAGCATGACGAGCATGCTGACACCCAGGATGCCCAGCATGACGGCCACACGCATCCGCATGCTCCTTCGCTGAACCCCGAACTGGCCCGCGAGATCGAAGTGGAGGCGCCGGCCGAGGAGGTATCGAAGAGCTTCCGCGCGGTGGTGAAGCGGTACCAGAAGGTGGCTCGCATTCCCGGGTTTCGCTCGGGCAAGGTGCCGGAGTCGCTGATCCGGTCGAAGTTCGCCAAGGAGATTCGCCAGGAGGTGCTAGAGGGGCTGGTCTCGGTGCGCTTCCGCAAGGCGATCGACGAGCAGAAGCTGCGTCCGGTCTCCGAGCCGCAGTTGCTGGACCTGCAACTGTTCGACGGCCAGCCGCTGAAGTTCAAGGCCGCCTTCGAGGTCTCGCCTGAGATCGACCTGACCGGCTACGACAGCGTCGCCGTCACCAGGCCGGACACGGCGCTGACCACGGAAGAGTATGACGCCGAACTGGCGCGGGTGCTCGACAGCCATGCCACGGTGGAGCCAGTGGATGAGGATCGCGCGCTGGCCGATGGCGACTGGGCTGAGATCCAGTTTCGCGGCGAGGTGAAGGATCTTGCGCAGACGGTCTCCGAGGACGGCTTGCAGCAGGCCTCTGCCGGCGAGCCGATTACGGGCGAGGATGTGCTGATCGAGATCGGCGGCAAGAACACGCTGGCCGCCTTCAATGAGGCGCTGCAGGGAGCCAAGGCTGGACAGGAGTTGAAGTTCGAGGTCGACTATCCTGCGGACTTCGGCGACAGGCGGCTGGCCGGGCAAAGCGTGAGCTACGACGTGACCGTCAAGGGCATCAAGCGCAAGAGCTACCCGGAGCGCGACGCCGAGTTTGCCAAGCAGCTGGGCAACTACGAGAGCTGGGAAGATTTTGAGACCAAGCTGCGCGAACACGCCGAGGACCGCAAGAAGAGGGCGCTCGAGAATGGCGCGAAGGACAAGATGCTGGGTGAGTTGATCCAGCGATTCCAATTCCCTGTTCCCGAGGCGTTTGTGCAGCAGCAGGTGGAGGCACGCCTGGACCGCGGACTGCGCGCGCTGGCGCAGCAGGGCATGTCAGTCGAAGACATGCGCAAGCTGGACTTTGTCAGTCTCCGGGATTCGCAACGCGACCAGGCCATCAATGAGGTGAAGGTGTCGATGGTTCTCGATCGCATCGCCGAGGTGGAGGGCGTTGAGGTAAGCGATCAGGATGTTGAGCGCGAACTGCTGGTGCTTTCGATTCAGTCGCGGGAACCGATGGAAGCCTTGCGCGAAAGACTGTCGAAGGACGGCGGCCTGGACCGGATGCGCG
Source organism: Edaphobacter sp. (assembly GCA_965277335.1). Classification (GTDB taxonomy): domain Bacteria; phylum Acidobacteriota; class Terriglobia; order Terriglobales; family Acidobacteriaceae; genus Edaphobacter. The sequence continues at coordinate 207,774 of CBDICJ010000006.1, forward strand.
AGCAGATGCGGCGCGAGAAGACGGGAAGCGTGCTCTACGAAAAGCTGGCGTCGCAGGGATAGAAAACAAAACAGAACCTTCTGTTTCAAGGATTTATAGAAAGAGAGTGTTATGGGATTAGTACCGATGGTGATCGAGCAGACGAGCCGGGGCGAACGCGCCTACGACATCTACAGCCGTCTGCTGCGCGACAACATCATTTTTCTGGGCACGCCGATCGACGACAACATCGCCAATGTGATCATTGCGCAGATGCTGTTCTTGAGCGGCGAGGATCCGGAGAAGGATATTCAGCTCTATATCAACTCGCCGGGCGGTTCGATTACGGCCGGCCTCGCGATCTACGACACCATGCAGTACATCAAGAATGACGTGGTGACGTTCTGCATCGGGCAGGCCGCGAGCATGGGAGCTTTTCTGCTGATGGCGGGCAAGAAGGGCAAGCGGTTTGCGCTGCCGAACTCGCGCATCCTCATCCATCAGCCGTCGATGGGCGGGTTGAGCGGACAGGCGACCGATATCGACATCCACGCGCGCGAGATTCTGCGCATTCGCGAGATCACCAACAAGCTGATGAGCGCGAGCACCGGCCAGACGCTGGAGCGCATTGAGCGGGACGTGGAGCGCGACTTCATCATGACTGCCGCGCAGTCGAAGGAGTACGGCATCATCGACGACATCATCGACCGGCCGCGCACGTAAGTCTTACCTCGCCAGGCAGGAACGCAGACAGGAAGAAGCCCGAGCCGATGGTTCGGGCTTCTTCCTGTCTCGACCGTCTTGCCGGTTATGACCTGAATGGGGTACGCCAGGAAGATACCGGCCCGCTTTTGCAGAGAGCAAACGGGTGTAAACTTAAAGGCGTACCCTCTCATGTGCAGTCAGTAAGGAGCTGTTCGATCTATGAAAACGTCACGGGGCTCAGACGAATCTCTTCGTTGTTCGTTCTGCCACAAGTCGCAGGACGCCGTTGCCAAGCTGATCTCGTCGCCTTCGGACTATCCGCGGGCGTACATCTGCGATGAGTGCGTCGCGGTGTGCAACTCGATTCTCGAGGACGACCGCAGCGAAGCGCAGCCTGGAGGCGCGCCGGCTCACCTGCCCAAGCCGCAGGAGGTCAAGACATTCCTGGACGAGTATGTGATCGGGCAGGACCAGACCAAGAAGAAGCTTGCGGTGGCCGTCTACAACCACTACAAGCGCATCCAGATGAACAAGACCCGCGGCAACGATGTCGAGCTGGCGAAGTCGAACATCCTGCTGGTGGGGCCGACCGGCTCAGGCAAGACGCTGCTGGCCCAGACCATGGCGAAGATGCTCGACGTGCCGTTTGCGATTGTGGACGCGACGACGCTGACCGAAGCCGGCTACGTGGGCGAGGATGTCGAGAACATCATATTGAAGCTGCTGCAGGCTGCCGAGGGTGATGTCCAGCGAGCGCAGAGCGGCATCATCTACATCGACGAGATCGACAAGATCGGGCGCAAGGACGAGAATCCTTCGATCACCCGCGACGTCTCCGGCGAGGGCGTGCAGCAGGCGCTGTTGAAGCTGCTGGAAGGTACGGTCGCCAATGTTCCGCCGCAGGGTGGACGCAAGCATCCGCACCAGGAGTTCACCGCGGTCGATACCACCAATATTCTCTTCATCTGCGGCGGCGCGTTTGTCGGCCTCGAAAAGGTGATCGGGCGCCGCATCGGCAAGAAGGCGCTGGGCTTCAAAGCCATCGCCGATCCGGACGCGGTCGACGGCGATGTGACTCCGATCCGCGCGCAGCGCGATGCCGAATTGCTGCGCCAAGCCGAGCCACAGGACCTGCTGAAGTATGGGCTGATCCCGGAGTTTGTCGGCCGGCTGCCGGTGCTTGGCATTCTGGATGAGCTGGACGAGGCGGCTCTGATCGAGATCCTCACCAAGCCGCGCAATGCCATCCTCAAGCAGTACGCGAAGCTGTTCGAATACGAGGGCGTCAAAGTAACCTTCACCGACGAGGCTGCGCGAGAGATTGCGCGCGAGGCATTGCAGCGCAAGGTGGGCGCGCGCGGGCTGCGCATGATTCTCGAAGAACTGATGCTCGACCTGATGTACTACGTTCCGGGCAACAAGAAGATCAAGGAGCTGACCATCACGGTCGAGATGGTGAAGAAGCACAGCCTAACCTTACCGGTTCTGCTGGAGAAGGCAGGCTGAGGTCTTTTCTTCACCCTCTGCAAGATATGCCCCAAGCCGTCGCTTGGGGTTCCTTGTTTCAGGCGACGAGCCGCTGAGACCAAGCGGCTGAGACAAAGGACTGGAGAAAAGCGTTTGATCTGCTGAAGTAGTTCTCCGCAGAGGATGGACAGACGAATTACAATCACCTCAAGCCGCAACGCCGACGCATCATTTCCGGTGTTTTAACGTCTAATTGGAGAGAGATGACAAATCAAACAAAAAAAGCGCTGAGCGGTCTTACACGCAAACTTCCAATGATGCCCATTCGCGACATGGTCATCTTCCCGCATATGATGACGCCGTTCGTGGTGGGCCGGGAGTCCAGCGTGCGCGCGCTCGAAGAGGCGCTTTCGGGCGACCGCAAGATCTTTCTGGCGACCCAGCACGACGCTTCGGTCGATGAGCCGAACGCCGACGACATCTATGAGACGGGCACGATCGGCAACATCGTCCAGAGCGTGAAGATGCCGGACGGAAACATCAAGGTGCTGGTCGAGGGTGTGGAGCGGGCGCGCGCCAACGAGGTGAACGACGCCGACGGCTTCTTCGTCGCGACCGTGCAGACCGGGCAGACGCAGCTGGATCTTTCGCCTCAGGTGGAGCAGTTGATGCAGCGGGTGCATACGCTGTTCGAGCAGTACGTGAAGCTGCAGCAGAGCTTGAACTACGAGACCATGGCCGCCAGCGTGCGCGCCGACGAGCCGGCCAAGCTGGCCGACACCATCGCCGCCAACCTACAGCTCTCAATCGAGGAGAAGCAGCAGCTGCTGGAGGTCTTCGATCCGGAGCTGCGGCTGTCCAAGGTGGCCGATGTTCTGGATGTCGCGATCGAAAAGCTGAACATGGATCGCACCATCCAGTCGCGGGTGAAGCGCCAGATGGAGAAGGCACAGAAGGAGTACTACCTCAACGAGAAGATCAAGGCCATCCAGAAGGAGCTTGGCCGCGGGGAGAAGTCGGAGTTCGACGAGCTGAAGAAGAAGATCGAAGCGGCGAACATGCCCAAGGACGTGCTGGAGAAGTCGCTGCAGGAGCTGAAGAAGCTTGAGGCGATGCCGCCGATGTCGGCCGAGTCGACCGTGTCGCGCAACTATCTGGACTGGCTGCTGGCGGTGCCATGGAGAAAGCGGTCGAAGGAGATCCGCTCGATCGAGCATGCCGAGCAGATTTTGAATGAAGATCACTACGGCCTCGAAAAGATCAAGGAACGTATTCTGGAGTTTCTGGCGGTCCGTCAGCTGGTCAAGAATCCGAAGGGCTCGATCCTGTGCTTCGTCGGGCCTCCGGGCGTGGGCAAGACCTCGCTGGGCATGTCGATCGCGAAGGCGACCGGGCGCAAGTTCGTGCGCATGTCGCTTGGCGGGGTACGCGACGAGGCGGAGATTCGCGGGCACCGCCGCACCTACATCGGCGCGCTGCCGGGACAGATCATTCAGTCGATGAAGAAGGCGGGCACCAAGAATCCGGTCTTCATGCTGGACGAGATCGACAAGATGGCGTCGGACTTTCGCGGCGACCCGGCGAGCGCGTTGCTCGAGGTGCTCGATCCGGAGCAGAATGCCTCCTTCCAGGACCATTATCTCGATGTGGAGTACGACCTCTCGCAGGTGCTCTTTGTCGCAACGGCTAATGTGCTGCACACCATTCCCGGCCCGCTGCAGGATCGCATGGAGATCCTGAGGCTGCATGGCTATACCGAGATAGAAAAGCTGGAGATCGCCAAGCAATATCTGGTGAAGAAGCAGCGCGAGGGCACTGGCCTTACCGAAGAGCAGATCCTCTTTGAGGACGATGCGCTCAGGCAGATTATTCGCGGGTACACGCGCGAGGCCGGCGTCCGCAATCTGGAGCGCGAGATCGGCAACGTCTGCCGCAAGGTAGCGCGCCGCGTGGTAAGGAACGGCGCGGAACATAAAGAGGCCATCACAGGCGCAAACATCGGCGACATTCTCGGAGTGGCGAAGTTCCGCGACTCGCAGGTGCATGAGAAGAGCGAGGTCGGCCTGGTGACGGGCTTGGCGTGGACGGAGATGGGCGGCACGATTCTGCAGACCGAGGTGCAGGTGCTCGACGGCAAGGGCAAGATGACCGCGACCGGGCAGCTCGGCGATGTGATGCAGGAGTCGGCTCAGGCCGCGCTCACCTACATTCGGTCGCGCTCGCATCATCTTGGCCTGGCGAAGGACTTCTACAGGAACGTCGACATCCATGTGCATGTGCCGGAGGGAGCGATTCCGAAGGACGGGCCGTCGGCGGGAATCACCTTGGCGACCGGACTGGCAAGTGCGTTGACCAAGATCAAGGTGCGGCGCGATATCGCCATGACCGGCGAGATCACGCTGCGCGGCAAGGTGCTTCCCATCGGCGGCCTGAAAGAAAAGCTGCTGGCGGCTCATCGCGCGGGTATCTTCGAGGCGATCCTGCCCGAGGAAAACCGAAAGGACATGGCCGATCTTCCCGAGCTGTTGAAGTCCAGCATGAAGCTGCACTTCGTGGAGGAGATGGACCAGGTGCTGAAGCTCGCACTCGAAGGAAATCTGCCGGAGTTGCAGGAAGAGACGCCGGAGGCTTTGACTTCGGTGATTCCGCCCGCGGGGATGGAACTTCCGCAACCGGTGGCTCATCAGTAGCGAACTCAAAGCATTCAGTTCCAACAAAGCTATCTTCAGGCAGAACAAAGGGCTGAACCCGAAAGTTCAGCCCTTTGTTTTGCAATTTTGTTTTGCAAATTTCGCAGATGTTTGGCGCTGCCGCTCTAGACTGCGCGCCTGCCGCTGACAAAGTTCATGACGATGGAGATGAGAGCAAAGATGAGCAGCAGGTGAATGAAGAAACTGCTGATGTGCAGAACAAAGAAGCCACCCAGCCAAAGGACGATCAACACGACTGCCAAGATAAGAAACATGGAAGACCTACTTTCTTGAAACGAATTGTCGCATCGAGCGGGATAAGTTTACAGGTCATAAGAGCCGGTAGGTTGCTGATTCGTTGCTCCCGATGAAAAAAAAGGCTGAAACTCAGAGCGGGCGCAGGCTCACGGATGGAACGAATCCTTGCAAAGTGAAGGCCGGCCGCAATCATTTGCATACCAAGTGAAAAGCGCACCGAAGACTCCGGCGCGCTTTCGATACGATGAGGCTATGGCATTTGTCCTGAAGGTGTATCGCGAGCCAACATCTTCGCCGCCATTTTCTTCCAACCAAAAAATGGCATCCCTCGAAAACATACACGTCACAGCATCAGGAGAGATGCTCTAAATTCATCCTCCGGCGATGGAGGGGATCAGCATCACCTCATCTCCATCCTGAAAGGCATAACTTTCGCCGCCCAGGAAGCGGATATCTTCGTCGTTGACATAGATGTTGATAAAGCGCCTAAGCTTGCCGTCTTCGCCCTTGATCTGCGTGGACAAGGCAGGAAAGGACTGGTCGATGTCGGCGAGGAGGCCGGAAAGGTTCTCGGCGGGAGAGTCGAACTGTTTGCGGCCCTCGGTGTGCCGGGTGAAGGCTGCGGGAAGCGTGACCTTGATCGACATCAGACGCCTCCTGGAATAGCGAGTTGAATAGCGAGTTCCGCAGTCTCTGCGATGCCGTCCAGATCGCGAAGGTAGGCGTCGAAGTCCGCCAGCTTCGGGCGAATGGAGCGCTCCTGCTGGTAGCGGCCGGCGAGCGCGTCGGTGGTCTTCAGGCCATTGCCTGTGATGCAGGCGACGGTGATCTGATCGGCCCCGATGCGGCCGTCGGCATACAACCGTGCAGTCACCGCAGTCGTGACGCCGCCCGCGGTCTCGGTGAAGATGCCTTCGGTCTCGGCGAGCTCCTGGATGCCGGAGACGATCTCGACATCGGAGACATCTTCGGCCCATCCGCCGACGGTGCGAATCATCTTCGCGGCGGCGGGTCCGTCGGCGGGATTGCCGATGGCAAGCGAGCGGGCGATGGTGTTGGGGCGCTGCGGCTGAATGTCCTCCGTTCCCTCTTTGACCGCGACCGATATGGGCGAGCAGCCGGTGGCCTGTGCGCCGAAGAAGCGAACCGGTTTGGCGTCCACTAGCCCCAGCTCGATCAACTCCTGGAAGGCTTTGCGGATCTTGCGGATCAGCGAACCGCCCGCCATCGGGACGACGACGTTGTCGGGCAGGCGCCAGCCAAGCTGCTCGGCGATCTCGTAGCCAACGGTCTTCGAGCCCTCCGCGTAATAGGGGCGAAGGTTCACATTGACGAAGCCCCAGTTGTACTCCTCGGCGATCTGGCTGCAAAGGCGGTTGACGTGGTCGTAGTTGCCATCGACGCGGACCAGGCGCGCCCCGTACACCTGTGTGTTGAGAATCTTCGCAGGCTCAAGATCGGCGGGCACGAGAATGCATGCCTTGAGGCCGAGCCGGGCCGCCTGCGCAGCCACCGAGTTGGCAAGATTGCCGGTCGATGAGCAGCCGACAGTCTCGAAGCCAAACTTCTGCGCGTTGGCGAGCGCAACGGCGACCACGCGATCCTTGAAGCTCAGCGTGGGGAAACACACGGCATCGTTCTTGAGGTAAAGGTGATTCGCGCCGATGCGCAGCCCGAGATTTCTCGCGCGTGCCAGCGGCGTAAACCCGACAGGGATGTCCGGCTGAAAGCCTTCTGGAATAGGCAGCAGAGCCGCGTAGCGCCAGATGTTCGCCGGACCGGCTGCGATCTTTTCTCTGGTGAAGAGGCCGCGCGCAGCGTCGAGGTCGTAGGCGATCTCAAGCGGCGCCAAACAATCCGGGCATGCCGAAAGGGGCTGATTGCCGAACCGTCTGCCGCACTCGTTGCACTTCAGCTCATACCGGCTACAGGAATAGTTCATGGTGCTCTTTCCGAGAGGAAGGAGGGCTGAACTGTTTTGACGATTCTCTAAGGGGTTGCCGAATGCGGCGAGGAGAGTGAAATGCGGGGTGCAGCCTCAGGTTCGGACTGCGTGCTCCGAATCTCATGTTCCCTGTGGCGTAAGCCTTCCCAGGAGAGAGTTGACACCGGTACGCGTTTGTTCTGTCCGGTTGTCGTGGCGTCAAAGGGCTCGTCCCTCAACCACTCTGCATGAAATTCAAATCTGCCGAAGCAGACTGGAATACATCGTTTGTAACACACCCCCGGAAGCGCTGCAACAGACCGGACCAGCTTCACCGGGACTCAAGATTGATCCCGCCACATGGCACGGACAACGCTAGGCCGGCACCCTGCGCGAAGCCCGCAGCACCGAAGCCCATAACATTCTATGGTCAGCCTGCCTCTGGTCTAGCGTCGTACGCAGCTTTCACCCCGGGTCGTAGTTCAGGTTCTGCCCGAGCCACCGCTCGACCTCAGCCACGCTCATTCCCTTGCGCAAGTGATAGTCGGCGACCTGATCGCGGTCGATCTTGCCGAGACTGAAATATCGCGACTCCGGGTGGGCGAAGTAGAGCCCGCTCACGCTCGAACCGGGCCACATCGCAAACGACTCCGTAATCAGCATTCCGGTGTTCGCCTGCACATCGAGCAGATTCCACAGCGGGCCTTTTTCGGTGTGGTCCGGGCAAGCCGGGTATCCCGGAGCGGGCCTGATCCCGCGATACTTCTCCTGAATGAGATCCGCGGGGCTGAGGTGTTCTTCACAGCCGTATCCCCACTCATCCCGCACCCGTTTGTGCAGGCATTCGGCGAACGCTTCGGCGAGGCGATCGCCGAGGGCCTCCGCCATGATCGCGTTGTAGTCGTCGTTCTCCGCCCGGAACCGGTCGCACAGCTCTTTCATGCCGATCCCGCTCGTCACCGCGAAGCCGCCGATGTGGTCGAGCAGCCCCGTTTCCCTGGGCGCGATGAAGTCGGCAAGGGACCGGCAGGGCTCGCTCCCTTCCCTGTTTGCCTGCTGGCGGAGAAAGTGGAATCGCTCGAGCACCTCGCCGCGTGTGGCATCCGTGTATAGCTCTACGTCGTCGCCTACGGCGTTGGCGGGAAAGAAGCCGTATACGCCGCGCGCCGTGATCAGGTTTTTCTCAACGATGCAGTCCAGCAGAGCATTGGCGTCGGCGAAGATCTGGCGCGCCTGCTCCCCTTGCTGGTCGTGCTCGAGAATGCGCGGGTAGACGCCTTTCAGGCCCCAGGTGTGGAAGAGCGGCGACCAGTCGATGAAGTCGCGCAGCGCCGCCAGGGGGAAGTTGTCCAGCACGCGCACACCGGTAAACGCAGGCACAGGCAGGTCCTCCTCCCGCCACTCGATCGGAGTTCGTCGCGCGCGAGCGGTCTCGAGCGAGACGACCTTCTGTTGCGGCGCGGAGTGTCTCTTGCGGAGAGCCTCGTAGTCGGCACGATGCTGGGCCACAAAGGCCGGCTTGCTCTCGTCGCTCAACAGGCTGGAGGTCACCGGCACAGCCCGGCTCGCATCGAGCACGTGGACCACAGGCTCGCTGTAGTGCGGCGCAATCTTGACCGCCGTATGCGCCCGGCTCGTGGTGGCTCCGCCGATCAGCAGCGGCAGCTTGAATCCCTGGCGCTCCATCTCGCGAGCCACATGCACCATCTCATCGAGAGACGGCGTAATCAGGCCGCTGAGTCCGATCAGGTCCACCTTCTCCGCCTTGGCGCGTTCGAGTATTTTTTCGCTCGAGACCATCACTCCCATGTCGATGACCTCGTAGTTGTTGCAGGCGAGCACGACGCCGACAATGTTTTTGCCGATGTCGTGGACGTCGCCCTTCACGGTTGCGAGCAGGACCTTGCCTTGCGCCTTGACCACCTGGCCGGACGCTTCCATCGCGGCCTTCTCGGCCTCCATGAACGGGGTGAGGTGCGCCACCGCCTTCTTCATCACGCGGGCCGACTTGACCACCTGCGGCAGGAACATCTTGCCTGCTCCGAACAGATCGCCCACCACACCCATGCCGTCCATCAGAGGGCCTTCAATAACCAGAAGAGGCCGGCCCAGCTTGACGCGGGCTTCTTCGGCGTCGATCTCGATGTACGCATCAATCCCCTTCACCAGCGCGTGAGAAAGACGCTCCTCGACCGTGCCGGTGCGCCATTCTTCTGCTTTCTTCTCGCTGGCGATCGTCCCGACGCCCTTCAGCGATTCGCCGTGATCCACCAGACGCTCCGTCGCATCAGGGCGGCGGTTGAGCAGGACATCTTCGACGAGCACCTTCAGCTCAGGCTCGATCTCTTGATAGACCTCGAGCATCCCGGCATTCACGATGCCCATGTCCATGCCCGCGGCGATTGCATGGTACAAGAAGGCCGAGTGCATGGCCTCGCGAACCTTGTTGTTGCCGCGAAAGCTGAACGAGATATTCGAAACGCCGCCCGAGACCTTGGCGTGCGGCAGGTTGGCTTTGATCCAGCGCGTGGCGTTGATAAAGTCGACCGCGTAGTTGTTGTGCTCCTCCATGCCGGTGGCAACGGTCAAAATGTTCGGATCAAAGATGATGTCTTCCGCCGGGAAGCCCACCTCGTCGACCAGAATGCGATAGGCGCGCTCGCAGATGCGGATCTTCTCCTCGTAGGTTGCGGCCTGGCCCTGCTCATCGAAGGCCATCACCACGACCGCCGCGCCATATTTCAACACCGTCGCGGCGTTCTGGCGGAACTTGTCTTCTCCCTCTTTCAGAGAAATCGAGTTGACGATGCCTTTGCCCTGCAGGCACTTCAGCCCCGCTTCGATGACCTCCCACTTCGACGAGTCCACCATGAAGGGCACCTTGGCGACCTCGGGTTCGCTCGCCAGCAACTGCAGGTAGCGCGTCATGGCCACGACGCCGTCGATCATGCCCTCGTCCATGCAGATGTCGAGCACGTTTGCCCCGTTCTCGACCTGCTGCCGCGCCACACTGACCGCTTCCTCGTACTTGCCTTCCTTGATGAGCTTCGCAAACTTGGGCGAACCGGCCACGTTGGTTCGCTCGCCGATCAGGATGTAGACGCCGGACTGCTGCGTGAAGGGCTGTGACCCTGAGAGGCGGAGCGGTTTGGTCTGCGAGACCTCGGCGACGCTCACGCCTTCAGACACGCTCACGCCGCACGCTCGATCTGGCGTGTCCAGGTTCGCGGAGGCTTGCCTTCGAGCACCTTCGCGATTGCCGCAATGTGCTCGGGCGTGTTGCCGCAGCAGCCTCCGGCAATGTTGATCAGCCCTCCCCGCGCAAAATTGTCCAGGTATCGCGCCATGTCCGCCGGCCCCAGGTCGAACCCGGTCTCCGAGAGTGGATTCGGCAGGCCGGCATTCGGATAGCACGAGATCGCCACGTTGGCCTTCTCCGAGAGCTCCTCCAGGAACGGATACATCAGGTCCGGCCCGAGCGAGCAGTTGAGCCCCACCGACAGCGGCTTTACATGCGCAACCGCATTCCAGAACGCCTCCGTGGTCTGCGCGGAGATCAGCGTCTCGCCGCCACGGCCGACAGCCGCCGAGATCATCACCGGCAGTTCCTTACCATCCTGATCGAACACCTCGCGGATGGCAACCAGCGCCGCCTTGGCATTGAGCGAGTCGAAGATCGTCTCGACCAGAAGCAGATCCGAGCCGCCTGCCATCAGGGCGCGCACCTGCTGCATGTAGGCGGTTTTCACCTGGTCGAAGGTGACGACGCGAAACCCTGCATCCTCGGCATCCGGTGAATTCGACAGAGACACGGTGAGCGGCCCGATCGCTCCTGCCACGAACCGCTGCCGTCCGGTTGCGTTGCCGATGCGATCGGCCCATTCGCGGCACTGCCGCGCCGAGGTCTCGTTGATGTCCCAGGCGAGGCTGTTGAGAAATGGATCCTCAATGATCTTCCGGTAAAACTCGGGATCTTTGCGGCCGCCGTGCTCTCGCGGATCCTCCACAAAAAATTCGCTCTGGGTGATGCTGGTCGCGCCGAAGGTGTTGGTCTCGATGATGTCCGCGCCGGCATCCAGAAACCTGCGATGAATGTCGCAGATCATATCCGGCTGCGTCAGGGAAAAGAGGTCGCCGTTGTTCAACAGGTCCTTCGTCGAGTCCTTGAACCGCTCGCCGCGGATGTCCGCCTCCGCCATGCCATAGGTGCGGATCGTCGTGCCCATCGCTCCGTCGATAATGGCAATTCGGCTCTCGAGAACTTTTTCCAGAGGGTGTTGGGTAGCCGTACTCATATCTATGGGATGTCCTTCATTCGTGCGCGATGCACACTCGCGCCCATCGTCTCGCCCCAGAGCCGCCAAGGCTCACCGTCCGTTTCCACAGATCAATCTGAATCTTTTACGCAAGAATTTCAGCTTCGTCCTTGTCCGACTGCACCCCGTCGGGGAGATTCGGCGTTGGCACCAGCAGGTCTTCCTTCCGCATGACGAGATTGGTGGCGTTCAGCGTGGCAAGCTCGAAGCCGTGGCCATGCGTAATCGCGTCGGTGGGGCAGGCCTCGACGCAATAGCCGCAGAAGATGCAGCGGTTGTAGTCGATGTTGTAGACCTTGGCGTACCGCTCGGCACTCGAGATGCGCACGGTCTCAGTGTTCTCGGCAGCCTCGATGTAGATACAGTTCGAAGGGCAGGCTGCCGCGCACAGGAAACAGGCAACACACTTTTCCAAGCCGTTTTCATCGCGCTGCAACTGATGCTTGCCTCGGAATCGCTGCTCAAACTTGGCCCCACGCATCGGGCCTTTGCCGTCAGGATAGTTCTCGACCTCGGTCGGCTGGAACATCTCCTTGAACGTGATGCTCATTCCCTTGGCGATGGCTGCGGCGTCGCGGACGATAGACATATCTTGAGTATACGACGGCTAAGCGATAGGCTGAAAGCCATGAAACGCGCCGCTGCCCTGCCCTGCCTGCTCGCCTTCTCTTTGCTCATGACCAGCCCGGCCAGCCTGCGCGCTCAGGCAGCCCCGATGGAAGCGAAGAAGGAGCACGCCCAGACCCCGCCTTCCACGACCTTGACTCTGACCATCGACGGCAAAGCGAATACCCTATCGATCGCCGATCTGCAAGCCATGCCGCAGAAGACAATCACCGTGCGCAACGAGCACACGAACACCGACGAGACCTACTCCGGCGTGCTGCTGGGGGATGTGCTGGCGAAGTGCGGATTTCCCGTAGACAAGACCACCCACCGCAAGATGCTGCGCAGTTTTCTCATCGCGGAGGGGACGGACAAGTACTGGGTGCTCTACTCGGTCACAGAGATCGAGCCCTCGGAGCACACCGCGGAGGTCATCGTCGCCACCAGCATGAGCGGCAAGGCTCTCGACGCAGATGGCGCTCTGAAGCTGATCGATAGCAGCGACAAGAAGCCGCAACGCTGGGTTCGCAACCTGAGCGCGATCACGGTGAAAAGCGCAGAGTGAAGCAATTTCGCGGTCGTCTCGGCTTGATACACCTCCTTCACATTCGGCGTGTAGTGTAAACGAAGAGATTTTTTCCCCTCGCCGGAGGCCATGATGCCGAAGAAACTTCCCCCTCGTCCCGTGCACTACGCCACGAAGAGTTTTGGCGCTTCTTTCGAGGCGCTCAAACCGGGCGCCGCAAGCGATCAGCCGATCTTCTCGCAGCCTCAGCCATCGCCCGATCCTACCGGCTTCAAGAACCCAGTCACAGACAAGAAGTACAGAGGCATCGCAACGGTTGAGGCCGTTCCCCAGCCTCGCGGAGGCGCGGTAGAGCCCGTGCTTACGCTGGAGCAGGCCTATGGCAATGCGGGCGCGGCCATGGTGAAGGCGATTCAAAGCGCAAAGCAGATCGTCTTTCATTCGGTCGGCGATACCGGCAGCGTGATAGGCCCCGCCACCCAGTCGCTGGTGGCCGACAAGATGGTCTCCGACTTCAGTGAAGCCAACCCCGCGGATGTGCCGTCCTTTCTGTTTAACCTCGGCGATGTCGTGTACTATTTCGGCGAGTCCACGTACTACTACGATCAGTTTTACGAGCCGTACCGAAACTATCCTGCTCCCATCTTCGCGGTCGCGGGGAACCACGACGGCGTCGTCTACCCGAACGATCCTGCGCCTACGCTCGATGCTTTTCTGCGCAACTTCTGCGCGGCGACCGCGGGCCAATCTCCCGATTCCGGCAATCTGCTGCGCACGACGATGATCCAGCCCGGCGTGTACTTCACGCTCGAAGCTCCGTTCGTTCGCATCCTCAGCCTCTACAGCAACGTGCTCGAAGATCCGGGCGTGATCTCCGGGGAGAACGGCCAGAACACCGTGCTCGACAACCGCCAGATCGCCTTCCTCACCGCCACGCTCAAGCGAGTTAAAAGCGAAAAGTTCACCGGCGCAGTCATTATCGCCGTCCATCATCCGCCTTTCAGCGGAGGCACAGACCACGGCGGCAGCCCGCTGATGCTGCAGGATATCGACTCTGCCTGCACGGCCGCGGGCGTCTGGCCGCACGCAGTCTTCTCCGGCCACGCGCACAACTACCAGCGTTACACCCGCACCGTCAACAATCTCAATATCCCATTCCTCGTCGCAGGCTGCGGAGGCCACTCGCCGCTTTCGAGAATGCGCGGCACCTACCGTACGCCGTACAAGATCGACAACACACTGACCCTTGAAAGCTACGACGATGCCGACTACGGCTATCTTCGCGTCATCGTCAACGCAACTACGATGACCGTCGAGTACCATCCGGAGAGCGATGGCGGCACCACCAAGACCCCCAACGACGTGGTCACCATCACCTTGGCTACCCACGCGGTGAGCTAGGCGAATCTACTCGATTCCCAGCTTCTTCCACAGAGCATCCACCTTGGCCTTCACAGCTTCGTCCATCGCAAGCATCGGAGGCCAGGGCCGCGTGAACCCCTCCGCCGCCCACTTCCTGGTCGCATCGATTCCCATCTTGCTTCCATAATTAGGCAGCCGGCTGGCATGGTCGAGCGAGTCCACCGGCCCCAGCGTGAACTGGATATCGCGCTCCGGATCGATGTTGTTCGCCGTGCGCAGCGTCACCTCCGCGAGGTCCTGCACATCGCAGTCCTCATCCACGACGATGATGCACTTGGTAAACATCGCCTGTCCCATCGCCCAGATGCCGTTCATGATCTTGCGCGCGTGCCCCGCATAGCTTTTGCGAATCGAAACAATCATCAGGTTGTGAAACACGCCCTCCGGCGGCAGGTTCACATCCACAATCTCCGGCAGCGTAAGCTGCATCAGCGGCAGGAAGATTCTCTCCACCGCCTTGCCCATCCACGCATCTTCCATCGGAGGCTTGCCAACGATCGTCGCAGCGTAGATGGGGTTCTTGCGATGGGTGATGCAGGTGACGTGAAATACCGGGTAGTCCTCCTGCATGGTGTAGAAGCCGGTGTGATCGCCGAAGGGTCCTTCCGTACGTAACTCTCCCAGTTGCACATAGCCTTCGAGGATGTATTCGGCATGCGCCGGCACTTCGAGATCGACCGTCTCGGCCTTTACTAACGCAAGGGACTTCTGCCGAAGGAATCCGGAGATCAGATACTCCTCCACCTCGGGCGGCGCGGGCACGATCGCGCAGAAGGTCGTTGCCGGATCGGTCCCGATCGCCACGGCTACCTCCATGCGGTCGCCGCGAATTTGCGTCAACGTCTTCGCGTTCAAGGTCTCGAGCGACGCCGCAGCCGCAGTCCCGCCGGCGGTCAACGCCATCAGATCGACCCGCGCCGCTGCATCGGGCGACGCCTTCCGCAGCCGCTCGCGCATATGCTCGGCCGCCACCTTCTGGCGCTGCCAATGCATGCCAGTCGTGTTGCGGTCGTATACCTGCATGCGATACATGCCAACGTTGCGCTTGCCCGGCTGGCCACCGGAGCCGCGGGGATCTCGCGTGACCACGCACGGCAGCGTAATGAACCGGCCTCCGTCCTGCGGCCACGTCTTGAGAATCGGCAGATCCAGCAGGTTCACCTCCTCGCCGCGATGGATCACCTGCTTGCAGGCAGCGTCTTTCGCCGCGATCACCTTGGGGAAGAAGCTGCCCACCTCCGCCAGCATCGGAAGCAGCTTCAGCTTGTCCATAAAGCTGGTCGGCGTCTGCGGTTTCAGCAGCGTGCGAATGCGATCGGCGATGTCGTCGAGCGATTCCGTTTCGAGCGCCAGTTTCATGCGGCGTTCGCTGCCGAACTGATTCATCAGAACCCGCGCACCGGGATAACCTTTGACGTTCTCGAACAGCAGCGCCGGGCCGCCCGCCTTCGCCGTGCCTCGCCCGAGCTTCGCGGCGCGGTCGGCGATCTCGGCCATCTCCAGAATCGGGTCGACCTCAGCGACGATGCGCCGCAGCTCCCCGGCCCGCTCCAGTCGCTTGATCCAGTCGCGCAGATCGTTGTAGGCCAATGGGTCTCTCCTGCCCGTTGTCACACGGACTGAAGCTCTATGGTAATGGGTTTGACAGCGCAATGCGTCATCGCCGGCATCGCGACCTCACGCATACGAGCATCGCCCTCAAATCTTGACGAAGATACGTTTGCGCCACAACATCCAGTTCGGCAGGAAGCAGACCGCGACATAGAAGACGGCAAACGCCAGGGAGATCGCCTCCGTCGAGCGGCCATGCGAGAAGCCGTGGCTGTACACCCAAAGCATCGCCGGAATATCTCTGCCTGCGGACGGAATCCTGATCCACACCAGCACCTCAACCAGCAGCTCCGAGACCACATACGCCACGATCGCATTCGAGCCGAAGACCAGCCACGGCCACAGCGCCGCCCGCGCGATGCGGCTACGCTCCTGTATGCGCTGCATGTCGATCACCCAGTAGAACAACGCCAGGCCCAGCAGCGAGAGGCCGCCCGCGAGCAGCACGTACGAACTCGTCCACATGTTCTTGTTGATGGGGAAGCTGCGGCCCCACAGCTCGCCGACAATAACGAACGCAATGCCCGCGAGCGCAAAACCATTGCGCTTCCTTGCCGGTGTGTCTTTCGGGGAGCGCATGAAGAGCGCTGCGATCGAGCCGATCAGCGTCGTCGCAATCGCGGTGAGGGTGCTCAGCAGTCCCTCGGGGTCGCGCGTTCCGCGATACAGGCTGCCCACGTGGATCGTGCGCTGCAGAAACGCGTTCACTCCCCGGTCCAGCCAAGCAGTCAGATTGCCGTTCATGTCCAGCATCGGCACATCGCGCGTCGGCACGCCGTAACCGGGCACCGGAACGAACCGCAGCAGCGCCCAGTAGCCGATCAGCAGTGCCGCCGCGATCGGTACGAGACGGCTGACTTTGCGCGTCGCCAGCAGAATCATTCCGACGCACAGGTAGCACAGCGCAATCCGCGTCAGCACTCCGTAGATTCGCAGATGCGCAAGATGGAAGTACGGAAAGCCGCTGAGGAAGAGGTCGATCGCAAACAAGATCGCGGCCCGGCGAACGATATGCCGCGCCAGCGTGAGACGGCTGTCGCCCCGGACGAGGCGCGACTGCAGCGAGAAGATCAGCGACATCCCGATGAGGAAAAGAAAATTCGGAAAGACCAGGTCGGTCAGAGTCCAGCCGTTCCACGTCGCATGGTCGAGCTGCTCGTAGACATGCGTCCAGTCGCCCGGATCGTTCACCAGAATCATGAACGCAATGGTGATACCGCGCAGCGCATCCACGGAGAGAACACGGGAACGGACAAGGCCAGGAGCTGTTGCGCTGCGCAAGCTATCGTCGGGCATGTCCTCCATCATCGCCCAGAGAGCCACGACTCGTCTGCCCCTATCGTCTGCCTTAGATTGGGAACTTACAATCCGCCGCAGGTGTCTAACTCAGTACGGCCGCATCCTCGCTAGATTGCGCACCTGAGATTCGGAACTTCTCAGAAGTTCTCAAGGGGTGCTTCCATGTTCGAGGACAGTCTTGTCGAGTCCCGCGCAGGTCAGATCTCTTCCAACAAGCGATGGACGGCGCTGGCGTCCGTCGGCTTCCAGACTGCCATCGCGGCGGCAATCATCGCGCTTCCCCTTCTGCACCCGGAGCTGCTTCCCTTCCGCATCGACGCGCCCAAGGTACTGCTTCCGCTGCCGCCGAAGTCTCCCGCACCTGTAGCTCGGGCAGAGCGCACATCCTCCGCGCCTTCCGCAGCCGCGCTGCCAACGGCGTCGCGCCCGCTCCTCCTGCCGTCGCTCCTGCACAGTCAAGCGATCGCATCGAAGGAAGCGCCTCCTCTGGCGCCGATTGGCAATGGCATGGGAGCCCCGGACGGCCTGCCAGCCGGCATCGGCGACAGCGGCGCAGGTCATGGCCCCGCAGTCTCAATCGCTTCCGCGCAACCACCCGCAGGCCCGGTTCACGTCTCCTCCGGCGTCTCGCAGGGCATGCTGCTGAGGCCCATCCATCCGGTGTACCCGGCCATCGCTAAAGCCGCGCACGTCACAGGCAGCGTCATCGTCGAGGCCACGATCTCACAGACTGGCGTGATCGAAAGCCTTCACGTCATCAGCGGCCCGGTCATGCTGCAGAGCGCTGCTATCGACGCCATCCGCGCAGCGCGCTACCAGCCCTACCGGCTCAACGGGCAGCCAACCGCCGTCCAGACGATGATTACGGTGAACTTCAGGATGGATGGATAACAGGAGCGCTGGCAGTTGCTCCCCGCCCTACAGCAGACGCACAGCCGAGCCGGAGCCGACCGGGACGATCTTTTCCACAACATCGGAACTCGGCGTCTCGGTCACGTAATCCACCAGCGGATAGCCCGCCTCTTTCCAGCCTTCAAAGCCGCCCCGCAGCGGCCGCACCCGGTATATCCCAAGCTTGTGCAGTTGTAGCGCGAGCTTGGCGCTGGTTTCTTCGCTGGGACAGGTGCAGTAAAGGATCACGTCGCGGTCGCGAGGAATGATCTCGCTGTGCTGCTTCAGTTCATTGGGTCCGATACGCAGCGCGCCAGGCAGCACGCGTGGATCGGGCAGGTAGTCCAGCGGATGGCGCAGGTCGACGATGAACGGCGGCGTGTTGCCGGACGCTTCGGCATTATCCAGCATCTCCTTCAACTCCTCCGGTTCCAGCCGAAGCTCCCGAACCTGCCGCAGGAACCTGCGCTGCCGAAAGAGGCGGTACGCGAAAAATCCCAGAACCATCAGAATGAATATGACGAAGGCGAAGCGTCCAAGCCATTGGAAGAACGGCGCGCTCTTCTTGGCCAGATCGCCGAAGAAGCGGCCCGCGAGAAGATAGCTCTCCGACCAGATCAGCGATCCCGCGAGATCGTACACCAGAAACTTCGCATACGGCATTCCGCTCTGTCCTGCGATCGGGGGCGCCACGGTGCTTAGGCCAGGCACGAACTTAGCGAACAGCAGCGTCGCCGGACCGCGCCGCGTGAAGTATCCCTCGGTTTTGGTCACGCAGGTCGACGCCTCGAACGACAACCGGCATAGAAGTTTGAGCACGCTGTTGCCATAACGCCGCCCCAGCAAAAACCACATCGAGTCCGCGATCGCGCACGCGGCAAGAACGGCCAGAACCGAATAGACATGCGAAACCCGGTGGGTTGCGCTCAGCGTTCCCGCGGTCAGCAGAAGCGGAATGCTCGGAATCGGAATCCCGATCTGCTCCGCCAGCACCCAGACGAAGAGGATCAGGTATGCGTAATGGACGAAGAAGACAATGGCGATCGGCATAAGAGTGTACGTACTCTTGAGATGAAGGAAGCTGCCGGTTCGATGCGGCTTTGGCGTTAAAGATAACAGCCCGGCCGCATGAAGCAACCGGGCCTGCAGAAGAAATCGAACAAAGGAATTTACTTACGCAGAAGGAATGGCGTCTGGACGAGAGGGCCGCATCCGCCGAGCCCGTTTCCAGCTAGGCTAGTACGCTAAACTCAACTGGAGACAGAGATGCCGATCTCTTCTACAATCAGGCAGCTTGAGATCGCTCTGGTTGCGCTACAGGGATTTCAGGTTCTTTTTCTCTGGATTCATGACTGGGTTCCCGTCGGCTGCTTGAACGACGTTGCCGCGGTTCGCAGCGCAGACTCCAAGCAGCGCCTTGCTGCTGTCACTCTGATTCAAAGTGCTCCGTTCACCGTGGGTCTGCTCTTCAGCCTGTTGGACTTCGGAAAATCCTATCCGCATTGGCTCTACACTTGGCTTTGGATCAGCTATGGCGTACTTTTGCTGGGGCAGATACGTGCCTGGTGGATTCCCTACCTGATCCGGGCTGAGCCGGAGCGTGCCGCACGGTATCGGATCATGTTCGGCAAGACCCATTCCTTCTTGCCGCAGCGCAATGGCCTGGTCCCGAACACGGCGCATATTCTGCTTCATCTATCGACCGCTGCCACGCTGATTCTTCTTCTCGCGCAATGGCACCGCTTGTAAGCGTCGGGTAATTGGGCTCCTGGGGGCGGTCCGTGCGCAAACAAACGTTTATGCAACGATCTCAGGGCAGGCCCAAAGCCCAGCAATTTTAGTTGCAAAAAGCTGTTGCGATTGATCTCCAACTGGCAACAGGTTTGCGCAACGAATCCTTAGCGCACGATTTCCGACGTTTGGTGTAGTGACTCCTACTGGACGAAGGGTCTACAGGACTACAGGACGAAGGGCCTTATAATCGACTTAACATGGTGCGAGATGGATTCTTTTATGCCTTAGGGCTTGGGTTGGTCGCAGCGGCGCTCTGGTATCTGAAGATGCCACATTGGCTCATCGCGCTGCCGATTGTGCTTGCGGTTTTCTTTTTGTGGTTTTTCCGCGATCCCAACCGAACGATTCCGCAAGGGGCGGGCCAGATTGTGTCGCCTGGGGATGGGGTCGTGACCGAGGCGGAGTGGATTGAGACCGTCAGCGGCAGCCGGCTGCGACTGAGTATCTTCCTGAACGTATTCGATGTGCATGTGAACCGCGCGCCCGTGGGTGGAGTGGTGAAGGTGTGCGAGTTTCGCAAGGGCGAGTTCATGAATGCGATGAAGCCGGAGTCCGTGGTGAACAATGAGCAGACGCTGATTACCATCGACGCCGGCGGATACGATGTGAGCTTTAAACAGATTGCCGGCTTGCTGGCCAGGCGCATTGTCTGCAACCTGAAGGTGGGCGACCGGGTGGAGCGCGGGCAGCGGATGGGGTTGATCAAGTTCGGCTCCAGGGTGGATGTGTTGATCCCGGCAGCGGCGAATCTCCTGGTGAAGACAGGCGCGCGGGTGAAGGGCGGATCTACCGTGCTTGCCGTGCTGCCTGCGGGCTCCGGGCAAACGGCGAGCAGCGCAGCGGCAGTGGTGGCCTGATGACGGGCGATTTGCGTGGAGTGGCGCGGATGGGCGCGGAGGCCAAGGGAAAGCGACAGCCGAGCCGCGGGATGTATGTGCTGCCTTCGCTGTTTACGGCGGGCAATATGGCTGCCGGCTACTACGCCATTACGCAGAGCATTCAGGGCTCGGCCGCGGACCATGGCTACTTCGACCGGGCTGCGCTGGCGCTTGGGATCGCGGTTCTATTCGACGGCCTGGACGGCATCATCGCGCGGATGACCAATACGACCAGCGATTTCGGCAGAGAGCTGGATTCGCTTGCGGATGTGGTTACGTTCGGAGTGGCTCCGAGCCTGCTGGCGTATGCCTGGGGATTCCGCATGCTGCCGCTGATGAACCATCCGCAGCTGCGCGGGCAGATTGCGCAGATCGGCGTCTTTGTCTGTTTTATCTTTCTCATTTGCGGGGCGACGCGGCTGGCGCGGTTCAACATCAGCCTCAATCCACAGCCGCGCAACCCGGGCAGGCCGGGCAAGAAATACTTTGTCGGCATGCCGATCCCGGCGGGCGCGGGCGTGATCTCCTCGGTGATTCACTTTCAGCGAGGATCGCCGATCGAGAATTCATGGATAGCGGTGGTCTGGCTGTGCCTGCTTTGCGTGACGAGTTTTTTGATGGTGAGCAACTGGCGGTTCTGGAGCGCGAAAGAGATAACGGCAGGAGGCCGGCACCCCTTCCAACTGGTGGCGGTGATCGCAGTGATCGGCGCGCTGATTGTGCTGTATTCGGAGTACATGCTGCTGATTCTTGCCATGGCTTACCTGGTCTCGGGCGTGGTGGCGCGGCTGGCTTATTCCTGGAGTAGAGAGCGGCGGCACTCCGCGGGTTTATCGAAGAGAAGAGACGACCTTGCGTGAGATGGGGTCCTCTCCAACTGCAACTTTGGAGGCTAAGAACTGACGAATTGCGGCGTCATGGCGTGGAAAGAGGCAACGACAAAGGCGAAATGCGGGGATCTCTCCACTACGCCGTGTGATAAAACTACACGGCTTCGGTCGAGATGACGATTTTAACTAGTTATGAGACTGAGGCTAAGGGGCAAATTGGCGAGTAGGAAGTTTCGGATTGTGGCGTCATGGCGTGGAAACAGGCAACAACAAAGGCGAAATGCGGGGATCTCTCCACTACGCCGTGCGATAAAACCACACGGCTTCGGTCGAGATGACGATTTAGGAGTTATTAGGACAGGTTCTTAGGCAGAGGCTAAGGGACAAATTGGCGAATAGGAAATTTCGGATTGGCATTGTCGGCGCGCCGTCCCTGGTGGGAAAGGAGCTGAGTGAAGAGCTGGGCGAGTCTTCGCTAGGCCCCTCGGATCTTGTGCTGCTTGACGAAGAGGCGGCGGGACAGGTAACGGCGGCAGCGGATGAGGTCTCGTTTATTCAGCGGCTGGATGCGTCCTCGTTCGAACGGATGGACCTGGTGTTTTTCGCGGGCGCGCCTGAGATGACGAAGCGGCAATGGCCTTCGGCGCGGAGGGCGGCCGTTGGCATTGTGGATCTGACCTATGCCCTGGAGCCGGAGAAGGACGTTCCGATACGGTCGCCATGGGTGGCCGCGGCTCTCCACCTGGAACATGAGCCGGATCTGAATACGACGGCGGTGATCTCGGCTCATCCTGCCGCGCTGATGCTGGCTTTGATGGCGGCCAAGCTGCGCGCAAAGCTGACGTTGAGGAGCGTCGCGGCGACGGTGATGGAGCCGGCGTCGCAGCACGGAAATGCCGCGATGGACGAGCTGCATCAGCAGACGGTGAACCTGCTTTCGTTCCAGACGCTGCCGCGAGAGCAGTACGGCGCTCAGATATCGTTCAATCTGCTGCCGACTCTCGGAGAGGAAGCGAAGGTTAAGCTGGAGGAGACAGAGCAGCGCATCCGACGCCATTACGCTGCGCTGGCCGGCGGGGCTCTGCCGACCCTGGCGCTCCAGATGGTGCAGGCTCCGGTGTTTCACGGCTACGTGATATCGATGCTGGTGGAGCTGGACGATTCGGCGACGACAGATCAGGTGGAGGCAGTGTTGGCAGGCGACTCTATCGATGTTGTAAGCGAGAGGTCTGAGCCGCCAAGTAATTTGCTTGCGGCAGGGGAGAGAAACATCCTGGTGCGGGTGAGAAGAGAGCCGGGCAGCGGATTGGGAGGCGCTCGCTTCTGGCTTTGGCTGGCAGCGGATAATCTGAAACTGGCAGCGCTGAATGCAATTGCCTGCGCCGCGGAACTGGGCCGGTTGCGTCCCCAGGGAAAGGTGCAGTAGCCGAGCACGGTTTCCCATGAGGAACATGATGAATTTAGAGATGCGGATTGGCATTGATCTAGGCGGCACGAAGATCGAGGCGCTCGCCATCGACGAGCAGGGCGGCGAGTTAGCGCGGTATCGCGTCGACACGCCGCGCGACGACTACGACGCGACGATCCAATCGATGGTTGGCCTGGTGCATCGATTGGAGCGCGAGACCGGACAAAGCGGAAGCGTAGGCGCTGGAATTCCGGGAAGCCTCTCGAGGTTGACAGGACTGGTAAAGAATTCCAATTCGATCTGGTTGAATGGCCGCCCGCTCGACAAAGATCTGTCGGCTGCGCTTGGGCGCGAGGTGCGCGTGGCCAACGATGCCAATTGCCTTGCTGTTTCAGAGGCCACGGACGGAGCCGCCGCGGGCCAAGACGTGGTGTATGGGTTGATTCTAGGAACTGGCTGCGGCGGGGGCGTGGCGATCGGCGGCAGGGTTCATGCGGGGCCAAATGGAGTGGGAGGCGAGTGGGGGCATAACCCTTTGCCGTGGGCCAAGCCGGAAGAATATCCGGGACCGCTTTGCTATTGCGGCAAGCGCGGTTGCCTTGAGATGTGGGTGTCGGGCACAGGCATCGCGCTCGACCACAAGAACGTGACGGGGAGGGTGCAGACGGCGCGGGAGATTGTGGAGGAGTTTGCCTCGGGCAATCGCGAAGCCGCTGCCACCATGGAACGGTTTGAAGATCGTCTGGCCCGTGGACTGGCCCATGTGATCAATATGCTTGACCCGGATGTCGTCGTGGTTGGCGGCGGGGTGTCAAAGGTGCAGCATATCTATCAGGAACTGCCGAAGAGGTTATCCAAATATGTGTTCGGGGGAGAGGTTTCGACTCCGATATTTCCCGCGAAGTATGGCGATTCGAGCGGCGTTCGCGGGGCGGCATGGCTTTGGCCTCAGCGCAGATGAGGAAGATGCTGGGCAATCGGTAAGACGCAGGATTTGGATCTGCTTACAACCTGTCGGAAAGACTGGGTAAGGGATGAGGCGGAATCAAAAACAGGCAACGGCAAAGGCGAAATGCGGGGATCTCTCCACTGCGCCGTGCGATAAAACCACACGACTTCGGTCGAGATGACGATTTTAAGGAGCTATTAGACAGGTTCTAAGAACCTGTCTACAAACTAGTTGAGGAACCCTGGACGACATATGCGGTGCGGGTTAGCTTGGGCTAAGGTCACGGGATGTATGGGAGCGATTTGACGGACCAGCAATGGGCAAAACTGGAGCCGCTGCTGCAAGCATCGTGGAGAGATCGTCACCCCGGAGGTCGGCCGCGCAAGTATGATCTACGGCGCGTGGTGGATGGGCTGCTGTACGTGGTGAAGACGGGTTGTCAATGGCGGCAGTTGCCCAGCAATTTTCCTCCGTGGAAGGCCGTGCATCAGCAGTTCCGGCGGTGGCGCGACAGCGGAGTGTGGGAGCGCATAGGACAGACTCTACGCGAACAGGGCCGCAAGGCAGGCGGACGAAACGCTACGCCCACCGTGGCGATTCTCGATTCGCAGTCAGTGAAGACGGCGCTAAAAGGGGGCGGCGCGGCTACGATGCAGGCAAGAAAATCAAAGGGCGTAAGCGGCATATTGCGGTAGATACGCAAGGCAACCTGCTCGCGGTGGTCGTGCACTCGGCCGGCATCCAGGACCGGGTAGCGGCTCGCGCCGTGTTGATGCGATTGTTCCGCCGATTCGATACCATCCAGACTGTCTTCGCCGATGGCGGCTATACAGGCACGCTGATCAACTGGGCAAAGGACATGTTTGGATATAGCGTCGAGATCGTCAAACGCAACCAGCAACCCCTCTTCCAAGTCCTGCCCAAACGCTGGATCGTCGAACGAACCTTCGCCTGGCTCAACTGGTCACGCCGCCTCTCCAAAGACTACGAACTTTGCCACACCTCGGCTGAATCCATGATCCATATCGCCTTCGCTCATCAACTCGTACGCCGTTCTACCTAGTTTGTAGACAGATTCTTAGATGCCAAGCGGAATGTAAGACGCATAGGATGCGGCTTTACCAGAAATAGCCAAGCTGTCGCGCGCCCGAGAGGCTGGCCTTGCGCAGCAGCCGCCGCGAGAGCCGGCGCACGTGGAACACCGAAGCTGCCGTCGGTCCGACAAGCACGATATCGTCCCCGCGTTTGACGGCAAGCACGATTCGCTTGCCGACCACGGAGGGATGCACGCCCCTCTGTTGATATTGCCGATCAAGCCTGTCGAAGGCAGACTCGGGCACGCTGGGCGCGACCGCACTCCGGTTGCGAACGATGGGAGTGTTGATGATTCCGGGGCACACGACGGTGACGCTGATTTTGGTCTCGTGAAGCTCCATCGCGAGAGCATCGGAGAGTCCAAGGACCGCATGCTTGGACGCCGAGTACGCGCTGAGGTTCGGAACGGGATAGAGTGCCGCCGCGGAGGCGATGTTCACCAGGCTTCGCGCATCGCCCGCGGCGATCATGCCTGGGAGGAAGGCGCGGCTGATGTGGACGACTCCCATGAGGTTCACGCCGAGCACGCGGTCCCAGGCGGTTGCGGGCGTTTCGAGGAAGGGGCCCAGGAAGCCGACCCCTGCGTTGTTGACGACGACATGCGGTGAACCGATGTCGGCGGCGACTTTCTTCGCGAGCGCATCGACCGCAGCCGCGTCACTGACATCGCAGCCGAAGACCAGACAGCGCCGGCCCATCGCCTGAACCAACTGCGCCGTGGGGGCCAATCGCGCCTCGTCCAGATCGACGGCGAGGATGTTGGCCCCCGCAGTCGCGAACGCGAGAGCCGTCTCGTGGCCTATTCCGGAAGCGGCGCCCGTCACCAGCACCCAACGTTGCTTCAGATCCTTCAACGCCATTTTGTGTGACCTCTTTGCCGCGAGTCATGGACCGGTGCTAAGTCAGTGTAGGGAAGATCCGCTCGATGTTCTTCCCTGCGATCGTTTCCAAGATCGCGGAGGCAAGAGGAGCACATTACGCTGCCTGATCGCGACGCGCCGAAGTTTAACCTCAACCGAGCGCCGCCTGGACGATGGCCGCTGCCTTCGCATAGGGTGCGTAGAAGGCGTCGAAGTGATCGCCCGTGCCTCGCACCACGATACCGCGCTGGTTAGAGAATTCACGAAATCCTTCGATTCCATGATGACGGCCCATGCCGCTCATGCCCGCGCCGCCGAACCCCAGAGATGGAAGCGCGCCCTGGATGGCGCAGGTGTTGACCGCCGCGCCACCGGAGACAATCTGGCCGAGGATGCGATCGGTCGCCGCCCGGTCCTCGCCGAAGATGTACATTCCAAGCGGCCGCTCGCCGGCGTTGATCGTGCCGACGGCGCTGTCCAGATCGTCATACGGAACGATGGGCAGAATGGGGCCGAAGATCTCCTCTTTCATGATGCGCAGGTCCGAAGGCGGATCGACCACGAGCGAGATGGGCATGCGACGGGTCACGCGATCGGTGCTGCCTTTTTCTTCAAGCTCTACGATCGAACAATGGCGGTCGCGCGCCTCTTGCAGCATGTCGGAGATCCGGTCCAGATGGCGCAGAGAGATGATGCCGGTGCAATCGGGGCTTTGCGAATAGGCGGGCGCAACTCGTTCAAGAAAGTCGACGGAGAGCTTTACGAAGGTGTCTACGTCAGCGCGAGGGACAAGGCAGTAGTCGACGGAGATGCACATCTGTCCGTTTTTGACGGTCTTGGTGCCGATGATGGATTCAACGTTGGTGGCGTTGACTGAACCTGGAGTCAGGAGCGCCGGACATTTGCCGCCCAGCTCAAGAGTCACGGGGGTGAGATTGCGCGCGGCTGCCTGCATGACCTGACGGCCGACGTCCGCGCTCCCGGTGTACAGGAGATGATCCCATGGCAGATCCGAAAAAGCTCGCGCGAGATCGAGGCCGCCGACAGCGACATAGACGAGCGCCGGATCGAAGGTCGTCTCGACCATGTCACGAAGAAGGGCTGCCGAAGCGGGAGTGTACTCAGAGGGTTTGATGATGACGCGATTGCCCGCGGCCAGCATCTCGATGAGGGGCCCGATGGAGAGGTCGAAGGGAAAGTTCCAAGGCACGATGTTGCCGATGACGCCCTTGGGCTGGCTCTGGATATAGGCTTGCGCTGTGCCTGCCATGGCGGGATCGATGTCGCGCACCGAGGGGCGCATCCACTCCTCCAGCCGGTCGAGAGCGTATTGGGCTCGACCGACGGGGCCGAGCACCTCAATGAGCTCAGAGGCGGCGACGGGATGGCAGCCGAAGTCTTCGCTGAGGGCAGAGCTGATGCGCTCGCGATGGGACAACATCATCTCGATGATTTTGCCGATGCGCGTCTTTCGCTCTTCGATGCTGGGTTGGCGGTCGGTGAGGAAGGCGGCGCGCTGGGCGCCGAAGGCGGTTCGGAGTTCGGCTATCGCCGTCTCGTCGTTTGTTGAAGGCGGTGCAAGGACCTGCGTCATGCTTTCCAGAATGGACATTGTTCTATCTCCGAACACACGGTTTGCGTATTCTATTTTGAGCTGACTGAAAGAGCGGTATCTCTGCTTTTGCTTGTGCCTGGAAGTGAACGAGCTTTGGTGAAACTTAGAATGCCATCGCTGACCGACCCGAACGCGAACCCGGCCACGTCCTTGATGTAATTCTGGTGCACTCTCCAAGGCGTCTTCTGGCCCTGCTTGGGCAGCTCGGCGTTGGCGCGACGGAAGTAGCCGGAGCTGAAGTCCGAGAGAGGCTCGGGTACGGTCGAAGCGTCGGGAGCTGTCGGCATGCAGACGGTCCAGCCTTTGCGATCCATATATTTGAGCAGCCGGCATACATAGCGCGCCGAAAGATCGCAGCGCAGGGTCCATGAGTTGTTCGTATAGCCAAAGGCAAAGGCAAGATTCGGAATGCCGCTGAACATGACGCCCTTGTAGACGAACTTCTCGTCGAACTTCGCGGGCATGCCGTCGATGAGAATCTCGGCGCCTCCCATGATCTTCATCACCAGACCGGTCGCGGAGACGACGATATCCGCCGGCAGAACAGCGCCTGAGCTGAGACGAATGCCGGACTCTTCAAAGGTGTCGACGGTATCGGTGACGATCGCGGCCCGGCCGGAGCGGATCGCGGTAAACAGGTCGCCGTCGGGCACCAGACAGACCCGCTGATCCCAGGGATTATAGCGCGGCGTAAAGTGGCGCTCGACATCGTAGCCGGCGTCGAGTTGCTGCCTGACTTCGCCGAGGATCATGCCCTTGATCTTTTCCGGTTTGCTGCGGGCGAGGGAAAACATAGTGATGTTGTAGGCCACGTTCTTCCACTTGATGAGCCTGGCGGCGACGCGCTTCGGCAGATAGCGATAGAGCCAGATGGCGATGGCGTCCTTGGCCGCGCGGGAGACGATGTAGGAGGGAGAGCGCTGCAGCATGGTGACCTGGGCGGCCTCGGCGGCAAGCGCCGGAACCAGCGTCACCGCGGTCGCGCCGCTGCCGATGACGACGATCTGCTTGCCGGCATAGTCCAGCTTTTCGGGCCACTCCTGGGGATGCAGGAACTTGCCTTGAAACCGCTCCAGCCCCGGGTACTCCGGGCTGAATCCTTTGTCGTAGCTGTAGTAGCCGCTGCACATGTAGAGAAAGTTACAGAGGAGTTGGACGGTACGCCCGTCTTTGCTTCGCGCTTCCACGGTCCAGCGGGCGTCGGTGGAGGACCAGGAGGCCCGCATGACCCGATGCCCGAATCGAATGTTGCGATCGATGCCGTAGTGGGCGGCGGTGTCGCGGATGTAGTTGCGGATGTCGGCCCCGCCGGCGATCGACTCGTTCGCGTGCCAGGGCCGGAAGGGAAACCCGAGGGTGTGCATATCGGAGTCGGAACGCACGCCGGGATAGCGAAAGAGATCCCATGTGCCGCCGACCGCGTCACGCGCCTCAAGGATGGCATAGGTCTTCCTGGGGAAAGAGGTCTGCACATGGTAGGCGGCGTCGATCCCGGAGAGGCCGGCGCCGATAATCAGTATGTCGAGGACCTCAGGCGTGTCGAGTTTGTCGAGGCTCGCTTGGGTTTCCATGGTTATGTCCGCCAAGCCGGAAGCGCTGCCCGGCTCTCGCATGCAATGGAGCAGATTGTGTTCATGGGGTGATCACGATCTTCCCGGTGACTCGCCGCTCCGCCATGTCGATCAAGGCCCGCGGAGTGTCATCCAATGGGTAAGTTTTGGAGATCAGCGGCGTTAGCTTGCCGGCTTGTATCTGGGAGAGCATCTCCTCGAAGTCGTGGGTCCAATGAGCAGGCTCGCGGCGCGCGTAGTCGCCCCAGAAGACACCGACCAGCGATGCGCCCTTCAGCAGGGTCAGATTCAATGGGATTGCCGGGATGTCGCCGGCGGCGAAGCCGATCACCAGATGGCGGCCGCGCCACGCGATGGAGCGGAAGGCTACCTCGGAGAACTTACCGCCAACGGGATCGTAGATGACATTGGGCCCGCTGCCGCAGGTGCGCTTGATGCCGGCGCGGAGGTCCTCCTGGGCGTAGTTGATGACCTCATCCGCGCCATGCTGCCGGCATAGAGCGCACTTCTCCTCGCTGGAGGCCGCGGCCACGACTTTCGCTCCGATCGCCTTGCCTATCTGGACTGCGGCGAGTCCCACGCCGCCCGCGGCCCCCAGCACCAGCATGGTCTCGTTTGGCTGCAGCGCGCCGCGGTCACGCACCGCATGCCAGGACGTGCCGTAGGCGAGCAGGAAGCCCGCAGCCACGTTCGCGTCCACGCTGTCGGGAATCTTGATGCAACGATCGGCGGCGATGGCAATCTGCTCGGCGAAGCCTCCGGTCTGACAGAGCGCCGCTACGCGATCTCCAACGGCGAAGTGCTGCACGCCTTCGCCCACCTGCAACACCTGGCCGCCGATCTCCGCGCCGGGGATGAACGGCAGCTCCGGTTGGACCTGATACTTCTTCTGGATGATGAGCACATCGGGAAAGTTGACCCCGGCGGCCTGGATCTTCAGGACCACCTCACCCGGTTTGGCCACAGGATCCGGCAGGTCTTTGATGACCAGCGTCTCGGGTCCACCCCAAGCTTCACAGACCACAGCGCGCATTAAACCCAACCTCCGAGTTCGGCGAGGCAGAAGAGACGGCCGCTATTTCGTTTTGCTTTGGCTAAGAACGATTGCGTCACTCGATTCTGCCTCTTCCCCGAAGCCAGCTTACGATACTAAACGCTCGGTTAGAAAGTCAAATGATGGCAGACAGTCCCCCTGAGACCAACGGAATCAGGCGCGCGGGCGGACCTGATCGCGCCGGATCAGTCGAACAGAATGACCTGCCGGATCGCCTCACCGCGGGCGAGGCGGTCGAAACCCAGGTTGATCTCTGCAAGGCTCAGCGTATGGGTCAGCAACCGATCCACAGGTAAAAGGCCGGCGCGGTACATGGCGATGAATCGCGGCAGATCGCGCGAGGGGACCGCCGAGCCCATGTACGATCCCTTGATGGTGCGCTCCTCGGCGACGACGCTGACGGCTGGAACACTGATCCTGCGATCCGGCGCAGGCAGGCCGACGGCCACGGTGGTTCCTCCGCGCCGCGTGACGGCGTAAGCCTGGGCGAAGGCGGTTTCGATTCCGGCCGATTCGATGGCGTAGTCGACGCCGCCGCGCGTGAGTTCTCGCACACTTGGAATGAGAGCGGGGTCACGCGCATCGAGGCAGTGCTGCGCGCCGAGTTCGCGGGCGATGGAGAGTTTTGCTTCGCTGATGTCGACGGCGATGAGCGGAAAGGCGCCGCTTGCCCTTGCCCCGAGCAAGGCGGCGAGGCCAATGCCTCCGAGACCGAAGATGGCGGCGCTCTGTCCCGGCGAGATCCTTGCCGTGTTCACGACAGCGCCCACGCCGGTGATTACGGCACAGCCGAAGAGCGCGGCGATCTCGCGGGGCAGATCACGGTCGACCCGGACGACGGATCGGGCAGAGGCGACGCAGAACTCCGCGAAACCGGAGACGCCGAGAAGGTGGTTCAGCGGATGTCCTGCGCTGTCGGCGAGGCGACGGCTGCCGCCGAGAAGTTCGCCGGCCGTGTTGGCCTGAGCGCCGGGTTCGCATAAGGCAGCGCGGCCGGAGGCGCACGGGCCACAGTGGCCGCAGGCGGGGACGAAGGAGAAGACCACCTGATTGCCAAGCTCCAGATCGGCAACATCCGAGCCAAGTTCCACAACGATTCCGGCAGCTTCATGGCCGAGCACCATCGGCAGAGGCCTCAGGCGAGACCCGTCGATGACCGAGAGATCGGAGTGGCAGAGGCCGGCGGCCGTGAGCCGAACGCACACCTCGCCCGGGCCGGGCGACGCCAGGGATACCGTCTCGATGCCAAGCGGCTGCGACTCCGCGTACGGCGTCGAAAGTCCGCTCTGCCGTAACACCGCGGCCCTCATCTTCATGCTGGCCGCTCCGGAGAAAGAGCGTCAAGCGCGTTGCGCAGCTCAGCAGTCAGCGGAGCCGGACGGCGCGTGATGCGATCGACGAATACGTGCACGAACCAGCCCTCCGCGGCCGCCTGCGCGTGGCCGGCGCGGAACAAGCCTATTCCATAGCGCGCGCTGCTTCGGCCGAGGTGCTCCACCCGCAGACCGGCTTCTACCGTCTCGGGGAAGGAAAGCTCGGTGAGATATTTGCAGTGCGACTCAGCGCAGACGCCGATGAGCGGGCCGGAGATGACGTCCAGCGCGCCGGATTGGATGAGATACGCGTTGATGACGGTATCGAAATAGCTGTAGTACTGGACGTTGTTGACGTGGCCGTAGACGTCGTTGTCGTTCCAGCGGGTTGCGATCGAGGAGAAGTGCGGGTAATCGGCTCGTTCCGCCATGCAGGCTCCAGTTGATTCAAGACGTTGAGCTAAGACAAGGTTGCTCAAAGGTCAGACTGCCTGCTGCCCTCATGAGATGTGTGTGCGGCCAACAAACCTTGCTTACGAACAGTACATGCTCCAGCGCGATTTTGTGAATGCGGAGATTCGAGTCGGCCATAGCCCTGGCCAAAGACTTCTCGTCAACCTTGACATAACGATGCCGAAGTTGTCTTAGAATCTGTTTAAGTAATGCTTTACGGTTCAGATCTAACAAGAAAACAGACAACAACAAAGGCGAAATGCGGGGATCTCTCCACTATGCCGTGCGATAAAACCACACGGCTTTGGTCGAGATGACGATTCTAAGGAGCTATTAGACAGGTTCTTAATGTCGAAGTTGCCTCGCGCACAAAAAACATGGCTGAAGAACAGCGTCGCATTCCTATTCCGCGGAACAGTGAATATGATTACACGCGAGAGGCTGCGGAGCGGCGGCGCGTGTTTGCCGCGGACCAAACCGGCGCGGAGCTTTCGCATGTGGGTCAATACTCGTTCGATCCTTCCCTGCTGCCGGGCAATGTAGAAAATTTCATGGGCGTCGCGCAGGTGCCGCTCGGCTTGGCCGGTCCGCTGCGCATCGTGGGCGAGCATGCGCGCGGAGACTTCTACATTCCCATGGCGACGACCGAGGGCACGCTCATCGCAAGTTACAACCGCGGCATGCGTCTGCTCACCGAGTGCGGCGGAGTGACGACTACCGTGGTCAAGCACAGGATGCAGCGATCGCCGGTGTTCGAGTTCGAAGACGCGCTGGAGGCTCGCACCTTCGGCCAGTGGGTGGACGAGCACTTCGCTGAGATCAAAGCCGCGGCGGAGAGCACGACCAGGGTCGGCAAACTTCTCACGATCACTCAGTTCATCGTCGGCCGGCTGTTATATGTGCGCTTCGATTACACCACCGGCGACGCCGCCGGCCAGAACATGGTGGGCAAGGCGACCCTGGCCGCATGTCAATGGATCAACGCCAGCCATCCCGATCATCCGAAGTTCGTGCTCTCGGGAAACATCGATACGGACAAGAAGCACTCGCACATGAACACCCTGATGACTCGCGGCAAGCGGGTGGTAGCGGAAGCGGTGATCCGGCGCGAGGCGCTGCAACGGCTGATGGGAGTGGAGACGGCGGACCTGTTTCATCTGCGGCAGATCTCGCAGACGGGCGCGTTTCTTGCAGGCTCGGCCAATAACGGCGCGCACTCGGCGAACGGGCTGACGGCAATCTTCATCGCTACCGGGCAGGACGTCGCCAACGTTGCCGAGTCGCATGCGGCTATCGTCTACACGCAACTGCTGGCCAACGGAGATTACTACTGGTCGATTACGATTCCATCGCTGATTGTGGCCACCTATGGCGGAGGCACGGGTCTTGCCACGCAGCGCGAGTGCCTGAACGTGCTCGGCTGCTACGGGAACGATATGGCCGACAAGCTGGCCGAGATCTGCGCGGGCGTGGTGCTTGCCGGAGATATCTCGCTGAGCAGCGCGATTCTGCGGGGGGACTGGGTCTCCAGCCACGACCGGCTTGGCCGCAATCGTCCGTAGAGATCCTCGAAGGTCATCGCGATTGCCTGCCCGCCCGTTCTCCGATAGAGTGACGATTCAGTAGAAGCAAAGCCCTCGGAGCCGAACCGTTGCCCAACATCACCGCGAACCGGCTCTCTCTCGAATACGAAGATCGCGGCGATCGAAGCAATCCGGTCATGCTTTTGATCATGGGCCTGGGACAACAGATGATCGCGTGGCCCGAAGCCTTCGTTCAGGCGCTTGTCGAAGCTGGGTTTCGCGTCATCCGATACGACAACCGGGATGTTGGCCGGTCCTCCTGGTGGAACGGCAGGCGCGCGGTAAGCCTAAGCCTCTCTCTCGCGGCTCGACGAGTGGGCCTTCGCCTGCCGGTTCCCTACACGCTCACCGACATGGCAGACGACGGTCTCGCGCTGATGGATGCGCTCGATATCTCGGCCGCACATGTCGTTGGGGCGTCGATGGGAGGCATGATCGCGCAGGTGCTCACGGCGAAGACGCCAAAACGTGTGCTGAGTCTTAGCTTGATCATGTCGTCGAGCGGAGCGCGTGGCCTGCCGGGCGCCGCGCCGGAGATACAGTCAAGGCTGCTTGGAAGATTGCCGAAAGACGCCACACGCGCGCAACTGCTCGAACGCTCAGCCGAGACGGTGAAGATGATCTCTTACCCTGATCCGATGCGGCCCTTCTCCGAGTTCCAAACGATGGTCGAGCAGGCAGCGGAACGCGGGTATAACCCTGGAGGTGTCGTCCGCCACCTGTTGGCGATTATCGCCGACGGAAGCCGGGTTCAGCGGCTGTCCACGATTCAGGCGCCCACGCTGATCCTTCACGGTGCGGCGGACAGACTGATACCCGTGGCCTGCGGCATTGATCTGGCGAAGCGCATTCCCGGCGCGCGGCTCGAGATCATCGAGCAGATGGCCCACGA
Organism: Edaphobacter sp.; assembly: GCA_965277335.1. Taxonomy (GTDB): domain Bacteria; phylum Acidobacteriota; class Terriglobia; order Terriglobales; family Acidobacteriaceae; genus Edaphobacter. The sequence goes on from CBDICJ010000006.1 coordinate 241,763, forward strand.
CATTCCGCCCTCGCAGCTACCAAAGATTGTTTCGCTGATCGCGGAGCACGCCCGGGCCTCTCGCTAGAATTTTGAGCGCTGGCTGCTTCACTTCGCTGAATTGGAGTTGGGCTGAATTTGAGTTGATCGTGGCGGCATCCGCGTTCTAGTATGTTGCGTGTCTGAATTGACCGTTCGGTTAGAACTGCGGGGCGACGCTCGCACACGATCAAGACACTCGGAGGAAACCATGGCATCCGCTACCGCAAGAGTCTTCAGCCCGCCTCCACCCCCGGTGTTTGCCACCGCGGCAGAGGAACGGCGACATCGCAAGCAGATGCTGGCCGCCGCGTTTCGTCTGTTTTCGCGATTCGGTTTCGATGAAGGAGTGGCGGGCCATATCACGGCGCGCGATCCCGAACGTCTCGACCACTTCTGGGTGAACCCGTTTGGGATGCACTTCGGCCAGATTCGCGTGTCCGACCTCATCCTGGTAAACCACGAGGGAGATGTGGTCGAAGGCGATCGGCCGGTGAATGGAGCCGCCTTTGCGATTCACTCGCGGGTTCATGCAGCTCGTCCGGAGGTGGTGGCGGCGGCCCATGCGCATGCGATGTACGGCAAGAGCTGGGCGACGCTGGGGCGTCTGCTCGACCCGATTACGCAGGATGCCTGCGCGTTCTATGACGATCATGGACTCTTCGCGGACTACACCGGGATCGTGTACGAGACCTCCGAAGGCGTACGGATCGCGCAGGCTCTCGGGCAGAAGAAGGCCGCGATTTTGCGCAATCATGGGATGCTGACCGTCGGCCAGACCGTCGAGGAAGCTGCGTGGTGGTTCATCACCATGGAGAGAAGCTGCCAGGCCCAGTTGCTTGCCGAAGCGGTGGGCACGCCGGTGAAGATCGGCCATGAGCAGGCGTTGGCGACGAGGGGCCAGGTGGGAGGCAGCTATGCCGGATGGTTCCAGTTCCAGCCGATGCTTGCGATGATCACAAAGGAACAGCCGGATCTTTTCGACTAGTTTGAGCAGCCCCTAAGTCTTAGAACCTGTTTAAACACTGCTTTACGGTTCAGATGTAACAAGAAAACAGACAAACAAAGGCGAAATACGGGGATCTCTCCACTACGCCGTGCGATAAAACCACACGGCTTCGGACAAGATGACGATTTTAGGGAGTTATTTTAGGGAGTTATTAGACAGGTTTTAAGGCATTCTTTTGCGAAGCCCTTCGGCTTTCAGGATACTGACGTGCCACACTTCGGCGACTACCAGAACGAGATTTATATTGGCGGCCTGAGCGGCGTCACGCCAAAGCTTCCCGTCAACAGCAAGCTTCTCGAGGAGAAGGCGGCGGGGGTGATGCCTTCGTCCGTTCTTTCCTATGTCCAGGGCGGGTGCGGCGACGAGTTCACCCAGCGGCAAAATGCCGAAGCCTTTCATCACTGGGGTCTGTTCCCGCGCATGATGGTCGACTGCTCCACCCGCGACCTCTCGATTGAACTCTTCGGGTTGAAGCTTCCCACGCCGATCTTTCTCAGCCCGATCGGTGTCCTCGGCATTTGCACGCCGGATGGACACGGCGATCTCGCAGCCGCTCGGGCCTCCGCCAAGACAGGGGTCCCCATGATGGCGTCTACTCTGTCGAACGATCCCCTGGAGAAAGTCGCTGAAGCGCTCGGCGACACGCCGGGTTTTTTCCAGCTTTACACGCCGAAGGACCAAGCCGTCGCCGAGAGCCTGATTCATCGTGCGGAGGCTGCCGGCTACAAAGGCATTGTGATCACGCTCGATACCTGGGTGACCGGCTGGCGTCCGCGCGACCTCAATGACGCTAACTTCCCCCAGCTCCGCGGCCATGTTCTGCAGAATTATTTCTCCGATCCTCACTTCCGCGCCTCGCTCGCCCGGCCACCGGAAGAGGACCCACGGGCCGCGATTTTGCAGTGGGCGACGACGTTCGGCAAGGTGCTGACCTGGGCAGACCTCCCCTGGCTTCGCTCGCTTACGAAGCTGCCGCTGATTCTGAAGGGCATCTGCCATCCTGACGATGCACGACGTGCTATCAATGGCGGAGCCGACGGGATTTACTGTTCGAATCACGGCGGCCGGCAGGCGAACGGCGGAATGGCCGCTATCGACATGCTCCCGGCGGTCGTTGAAGCTTGCGGCACGACTCCCGTGCTATTCGACTCAGGCATCCGCTCGGGGAGCGACCTTGTGAAGGCGCTTGCGATGGGCGCGGCGGCTGTCGGCGTGGGTCGTCCTTACGTCTACGGTCTTGCGCTCGATGGAACCGACGGCGTCGTCCACGTTCTGCGCTGCCTGCTTGCAGAGGCGGACCTCCTGATGGCCGTGGATGGCTATCCAACCATTGCGGATCTCCGGCGCGCCGGGGCGACCCGTATGCAAGTCCAGGCGATTGCAAGCGATTCGTCCGAACATTCCTGAAGCTGAAAATTCTTGAACCTGAAAGGTATTCCCCGGCCCACTTATGACCATGCGAAATCATCCTCTGTTCGGCCTTGAAGGCCGCGTCGCGATCGTCACCGGCGGCTCCGTCGGCCTCGGGCGTCAGATGGCGGAGGGCCTTGCTGAAATGGGGGCCAACCTTGTCCTCTGCGCCCGCAAGAAAGAGCGCTGCGAGCAGGCCGCCGCCGAGCTTAGCAAGTTGGGCGTCAAGGTGCTCGCTCTCGGCTGCGATGTCAAGGACCTCGCCAGCATCCAGGCCGTCGTCGACGCCACCGTGAAGGAGTTCGGCCGGCTCGACATCCTCTTCAACAACGCCGGCACGGCCTGGGGAGCGAGCGTGGAAGAGATGACGCTGGAGCAGTGGAACAAGGTGATCGATACCAATCTCACCGGCACCTTCCTCTTTTCCCAGGCCGCTGGCAGAATCATGATTCCCCAGCGCAGCGGAAAGATTGTCAACATTTCTTCGGTTGCGGGGCTTCGCGGCTCGCCACCGGAGTTCTCCGCCATCGGATACTCCTCGAGCAAAGGCGGCGTCATCACGTTCACCAAAGATCTTGCCTGGAAGTGGGGCATGCATAACATTCAGGTCAACTCCATCGCGCCGGACTGGTTCCCTTCCGACATGTCCGCCAAGATGCTGGAGCGCTACCAGGATCGCTTCGTCGCCGCTGTGCCGCTCGGCCGGCTCGGCGGATCGCAGGACCTGAAGGGCGCGGCGATCTTTCTTGCCTCCACCGCGTCCGATTATGTGACCGGCACCACGCTCGTCGTCGATGGCGGCCAGAGCGCATAGTCAGAGTTCGTCGAGAAACGGTTTCAGTTCAGCTTCGCTACCCAGGATAGTGGCATGCGCTTCATCAGATATCCTAACGGCGCCCAGGGCCACCAGGGCACATACGCCTTTGCCGGTTCGCGTTCGATTGCCTCGACCATTAACCGGCAGCCGGTGGCGGCGTCTACGATGAAGGGCGTGTACTCCGCAGGGACATCTTCATTCATCTCGGTGCGAATGTAACCGGGATAGATGGTGCTGATTTTGATCGAGGGCTTCCGCAGGACACCGGCACGTATGCCCTCCGCCAGGGAGGCGACCCCGGCCTTACTTGCGCCATAGGAGGTGAGTTCGCCGCGAATTCCGCGCATTGCGCTCATGGAAGAGATCACGACGAGGTGGCCGGCTTGCTGCGCGCGGAAGATCTCCGTCGCCGCTTCGCACTGTGCCATGGCCGCGAGGAAGTTCGTCTCGACAATGGCTTTGTTGCGGGCGAAACCGCCCTTTCCAATCGGCACGCCCTGGGCTATGCCGGCGTTGACGATGACGCGATCGAGAGAGCCAAGCTCATTGCGAATTTCGCGGAACACCTCGAAGACTCTGTCGTAGTCGGTTACGTCGAGCGGGTGAATCGATATTTTAATCGCGGGCCACGCAGCTTCGAGTTCCGTCTTGAGCTCCCGCAGGCGTTCGACGCGACGCGCGCAGAGCGCCAGATGGCAACCGCGCCTGGCGAATTCACGCGCCATGCCGGCGCCCAGGCCGGAGCTTGCCCCGGTGATCAATACATTTTTGCGCATAAAGAGTTATCGCGATCGGTAAAGACCTATCGATGCGTCCGGACTACATGGAGGTGTAATATCGCACGATCCATTCGGCGACACAGCAAGGTTTGATTGCATCTTTGATCTCCACCGTGGCCACGTAAACAGCGTGCAAGCCGCCCGGGATATCCGTCAAGGAACGCAGCAGGAATTTTGCGCGGATCTGTTCTCCTGCGCGAACGGGCGAGGGGAAGCGCACCTTCTCCAAGCCATAGTTGACGACAAAAAGGGCTCCCCCCTGGAGTTGCACCGCATCGCTCATAAACTGACTGAGAAGAGAGAGGGTAAGGAAGCCGTGCGCGACGGTCGTCCGATACGGCGATTCTCTTTGCGCGCGGGCCGGATCGATATGGATCCATTGCAGATCGTTCGTGACCTCGGCGAAGGTCTGGATGCGCTCCTGTGCGATAGAAAACCAGTTGACTGCCGTGAACTCGCAGCCAACAAGTTTGCGCAAAGAGTCCAGATCTTCGACGACCAGAGGAACTGCTCGAGGCTGCTGGTCGGAATCGCTCATTAGCTCCATCTTGGTGTCCCATGCTACGTCAGATTTTCTCTACCTGCCATGACTCTCAACGGCTTTCACCACGACGCGAGCAAAGTGCATCTCCAGCAAATCCGCCGTCCCGCACTCTGTGAGCGAGCGCTAGAGTTTATACCCCCCTGCTTCGACCATCGCCGCCGAGATTTCGCGGCCAAGGACAACGGTGTTGCTGGGCTCGTGCTTTGCAAGGCGCCGGAAGATGGTCATCTGCGTCCGCAGCATCTCGCCCTCAGCGGTGGCGCCAAGCACCCGCTCCGCGAACGTTTCGATGATGCGGAAGGAGTGCGCTGCGTAGTATTTTGTCAGCTTCACCGCGATCGAATCCGGCTTATCCATCTTCTCCGTGCGAAGGATGCAGGACTCAAGCGCCAGCAGTTCGATGAGGATGTCGGCGAGCGCGCCCATGATCTCCTGCTGTTCGGAAAGATCGTTGCCGAATTTCTGCGAGACGGAACCGGCGCAGAAGAGGGCGATCTTCTTGGCGCTCTTCAGCAAGCCATGCTCGGCCGCAAGTGGGCCTTCCTGGGTAACAGGCGTAGCAGGTCCTCCGGTCACCTCGTCCATCACCTTCTTGATTGCCGGACCCAATGCCAGCGAACCTGTTGCTGCGCGCTTCAGCATCCAGCCTGTGGCAACCAGGCGATTGATCTCGTTAGTGCCTTCGAAGATCTTGTTGATGCGCGAATCGCGATAGGTTCGTTCGATGGGATAGTCTTCGACGTATCCGTAGCCTCCATGGATCTGCAGTGTGTGGTCGACAACCCGCTCCAACATTTCAGAGCCATAGACTTTCATGATCGAGCATTCGATGACGAACTCCTCAATCCGTTTCTGCACATCCTGGGTGTAGGTGGGAGATTTGTGGTCGAGCTCCGCCAGTGCGACGTCGATACCGCCGATCACACGATACGACATCGACTCCGAGGCATAGATGGCGGCAGCGCAGTCCGCGATCTTTTGTTGAATCAGCCCAAAAGAACTAATCGGCTTACCGAAGGCGATGCGGCCTTTGGCGTAGCGCACAGCCTGCCGAAACAGACTCTGCGCTCCTCCGACTGCGCCTGTCGTAATTTTGTATCGGCCCACGTTGAGAATGTTGAAGGCGATCTGATGTCCTTTGCCGGCCTGTCCAAGCAGGTTCTCCACGGGCACCTTGCAGTCGATCAGGCTGAGCGGACAGGTCGAGGAGCCGCGAATGCCCAGCTTGTGCTCTTCCTTGCCGACGGTGAACCCCGGCGTTCCCTTCTCCACCAGGAACGTGGAAAACTTTTCGCCGTCGATCTTGGCAAAGATGGTGAACAGGTCCGCGATGCCGGCGTTCGAGATCCACATCTTCTCGCCATTGAGCACGTAGTGTTTCCCATCGGGCGTAAGCGCGGCGCGAGTGCGAATGTTCATCGCATCCGAGCCTGCGGAAGACTCCGACAGCGCGTATGCAGCGATCCATTCGCCAGTGACCAGCTTGGGAAGATATTTCTTCTTCTGCTCCGGGCTTCCGTACCAGACCAGCGGCAGCGAGCCGATGGTTACGTGAGTGCCGAAGGTGACTGAGAAACTTCCGTTCACCCCGATATGCTGCCCGACGAGAGCCGACGTCACCTTGTCCATATCGATGCCGCCGTACTCTTCGGGAACGTCCACTCCGAGAAGGCCCAGGGCGCCGAGCTCGAGCATCAGCTTGCGGCTGACATCGTAGTTTTTCGCTTCGATCTCCTGCACTTGAGGAAGAATCTTTTCCTGCGCGAAATCGGCGGTCATGGCAGCGATCTGCTTCTGTTCCGTGGATAGGTCTTCGACGGTGAAGATGTCCTCCGGCAGCAGGTCTTCCACGAGGAAGCTGCCGCCGCTCACACGTTTTGCGGTCTTGACGATTGTCTCTGTGCTCATCGCATCTCTCCCGATTGCTTTCGTGTTCTGCTAATTTTGTAAATTCTCGAAGATGCCGGCCGCGCCCTGGCCACCGCCGACACACATGGTTACCATTCCGTATTTGGCTCCTCGCCTCTTCAATTCGCGGATGAGTGTGGCGATCAGCTTGGCGCCGGTGCAGCCCAAAGGATGACCCAGCGCGATCGCGCCGCCGTTGACGTTGACTCGCGCAGGATCCATCTCCAGCGTCTTCATCACAGCCAAAGACTGGGAAGCAAAGGCCTCGTTCAGCTCGATGACGTCGATCTGGTCGAGCGTCAGGCCGGCCATCTTCAATGCCTTCGGCACGGCATAGATGGGACCGATGCCCATCTCTTCGGGAAGACACCCGGAGTAGGCGAAGGAGAGAAATCGCAGCAGCGGCGTGGCTCCGATCTCCTTTGCGCGCGTGTCGGACATGACCACCGCGGCGGCGGCTCCATCGGAGGTCTGCGAGCTGTTGCCTGCGGTCACCACGCCGTGAGCATGGAAGACGGCTCGCAGCTTGCCCAAAGCTTCCGGCGAGGTATCCGCGCGCGGGCCCTCGTCGACATTGAAGGTCTTCTCCTGCTTCTGCAGCTTTCCGTCGCCGGCCTTTACGGACGTGACCACCGGGACTGGAACGATCTCCTCTTCGAAGCGGCCCGCCGCAATCGCGGAGAGCGCCTTCCGATGGCTGGAGAAGGCAAACTGGTCCGACTCCTCGCGGGAGATGCCGTAGAGCTTCGCGACCCGTTCCGCGGTGAGCCCCATCGAAAGATACGCCGACGGATGGTTCTCCATCAGCCAAGGATTGACCGCAAGCTTGTTCCCGGGTCCGGGGATATAAGACATCGATTCCGCGCCGCCGGCAACGATGACGTCAGCGCCCCCGCTCCGAATGCGCTCCGCCGCGAGCGCGACCGTCTGCAGGCCAGAGGCACAGAAGCGGTTCACCGTCATCGCGGCTGCTTCGATGGGAAGGCCGGCCCGGAGCGAGATCAGGCGCGCTACATTCATCCCCTGCTCGGCTTCGGGCATCGCGCAACCGATGATGACATCCTCGATTTCTTTGGGATCGAGCGACGGCACGCGATCGATCGCACCTTTTACCGCGATCGCGCCAAGATCGTCCGGACGCGTGTACCGGAGTGTTCCTTTGGGCGCCTTTCCGACCGCGGTGCGAACTGCGCTTACTACGACTGCTTCCTTCAAAGCCTGCCTCCATGCCGAGTTCTTTCGGCGTGCTCGATCCGGTATTCCAATTACCGATCAGTTTCTGAGCGGTTTGCCTGTCTTGAGCGTGAACTCGATGCGCTCGGCGGTCTTCGCTTCTCCGCAGAGAGAGAGAAATGACTCGCGTTCGAGATCGAGTAGATCCTGCTCATTCAGCAAGGTTCCTGCGGTTGCCTCGCCGCCGGTGAGTATGCGCGCGACGTGCGTGGCGACCTTGGCGTCATGCTCGCTGATGTACGCGCCTTCCCGGAGCATGTAGATGCCGAGTTTGAGGGTTGCCTGGACGGTGTCCCCCGGTGCGGGTATGCTCGTCCTCGGCACCGGCGCGGTGTATCCCGAGCGCAAGAGACGCAGAGCTTGAGCCCTGGCGTCGCTCACCAGCCGGCTGCGATTCATCGAGATCGAATCGGTATCCGCGATGATCCGCAACGAGCGCGCATTGATGGCGGATGTCGATACTTTAGCCATCGTGATGGTCTCGAAGACATTCTTGATGGTCTCAATGACCTCGACGGACTCGCCGCGGCCGCTGGCGCGAACCGAATCCGCGGCATCGAGCGCGCGCAGGAGCATCTCTTTGCATCCTCCTCCGCCAGGAACCAGCCCTACGCCTGTCTCCACCAGACCTGCATAGAGTTCGAGGTGCGGCTGCCGGAGAGCTGCATGCATGGAGATCTCAGTTCCGCCGCCGAGACACAAGCCGAACGGAGCGGCGATCACGGGACGGGGGCAGAATTTGATCGCCTGGTTGGTTGCATGAAACTGCCGAATTCCCTGTTCGATGCCAGCCCACTCGGTCTTTTGGATGGCCTGCAGCAGTTCGAGAAGATTCACGCCTACGGCGAAGTTCTGCGCGTCACTGGTGATGATGAAGCCATCAAAGTTTCGCACGGCATCGCTTCCCGGCTGAAGCTTTTCGAACAGGAACGAGACGATGTCGCGGCTCAGCATGTTCATTTTGGAATGAAATTCGAAGCATCCGATTCCCTCACCAACATCGATGAGCGAGACACCGGCGTTCTCGGCAAACACGCCGTTGGTTTGCTTTTGGCTGGCGCGCTTGTAGCTGCTGACTGAGGCCAGCTCCGGGTCTTGGCTTACCGGCTGGTATGCCCCGCGCTTGACGTCGAAATACTCGGCGCCGTCGGCGCGGTACCAGGAGGCGCCGCCGGATGCCAGCAGCTTCTCGACCGCGGTGGGGATAGCCGCTCCCATCGACCGCATCCTCTCCACCGTTTCAGGAACTCCAGCGGCGTCCCACAACGCAAACGGCCCAAGCTCCCAGTTGAAGCCCGAGGTCATGGCGCGGTCGATATCGACTGGCGAATCGGTGACCTCGCCGATTCGGTTAGCCGCATACGCCCAAAGATCCGGAAGCGCCCGCCAGTAGAACTTCGCGGCACGGTCCTGCGCGGGATCTGCGCCGAGGAGCGCCCGCACTCTATCGGCAACCGATTCCTTGCTCATCGCAAGCGCGATGGAGGGGAAGGACACGTTGCCGGCAGGCTTGTACTCGAAGGTGTCGAAATCGAGCACCGACCGAACCTCCTTGCCGTCCGCGCCTTTCTCCTTCTTGTAAAAACCCTGCCTGGTCTTGTCCCCGAGCCACTTGCGCGCGATGAGCTGCTCGACGATCTCGGGAAGCTTGAGATCGGAGCGCTCATCCGTCGCGGCTTTGGAGAAGTTCCGAGCCACGTTGGCCATCACGTCAAGACCCACCATGTCCGCGAGGCGAAAGGTACCGGTTTTGGGCCAGCCCATGACCGGCCCGGTCAAGACATCGATCTCCTCTACGCTCAGGCTTTGTTCTCGCATGATCGCAAAGGTGTTGAGCATCAGAAAATTTCCGATCCGATTGGCGATGAAGTTTGCGACATCGTTGGCGGGGACGACGGTCTTGCCTAGCTGGCGATCGGCAAACTCAGCGATCGCGGCGGCCGCGGCGGGGTCCGTCTCGGGTGTCGTGATCAGTTCGAGAAGGCGCATGTAACGAGGAGGATTGAAGAAGTGGGTGCCAAGCCAGCGCCGCCGCAGCGTGTCGGGAAGCTGCGCGCCGATCTGAGCGACGGGAAGACCGCTGGTGTTGGTCGTCAGGATTGCTTTCGGATGCACATGCCCGGCAACCCGGCTCAGCAAAGCGCGCTTGATGTCGAGAGACTCCGCGACCGCCTCGATGATCCAGTCGCAGTCCGCCAGCCTGTGCAGGTCATCCTCGAAGTTGCCCACATCGACCTTCGCAGCAATGGAAGCGGCCGCGAAAGCTGCCGGCCTGGAACTCTTCAGGTGAGCGAGCGCCTGCGCCGCCAGGCTGTTGCGTTCACTCTTCTCCGGAACGATATCGAGCAGCAGCACCGGCAGGCCCGCATTGGCGATGTGAGAGGCGATGCGCGCGCCCATGGTGCCTGCGCCCAGCACCGCTGCCCGCCGAATGTGGAACCTTTGCGTGGCGTGACTTTCCGACTGGACCGCTTTTGGGTCTGGAGCCACTGAATCTGGAGCTACTGAATCTGAAACCACGGGCATGCGCCTGCTCCTCCTCTGGCGATAGAGTCGACCTATGGGTTCGGAACTACGGCCCTGTCGACAGCTCGCGCAGAATACTAAACGCGCGGTTAGAAAGTCAATGGACGAAAATATGGCAATGCCGGATAGCCGCTGCTTTCGCCTCAGTTGCGAAGACTGAGGGTCAGGTTTAGCCGGCGATCTTTCGCGATTCCAGGCCTTTGGTCAGGATCCGCGCGTATTCCGTGGCTATCTCACAGGGACTGAGAGCGCCGTCCGGCCGGTACCAGCTGCCTATCCAGTTGATCGCTCCGGCAATGGCGAAGGAGACCAGCTTCGGATTGCAGGGTTCGATTGAGCCGTCTTCGATTCCCTCTTCTACATAGCCTCTGAGAGTCATGTCCAGGCGCCGCTTCATCGTTCGCACCTCACGGCGCGTCGCGGGCGAGAGTTCAGTCTCGTCGAGCATCGCCAGGCAGCGGCCAAACTCGCCGGCGACAATCGCGACGGCATAAGTTTCTATGTACATGAAAAGCTTGCGCAGTCCGGTTCCCTGATTTTCGCTTGTCTCTTTCAAGATGTTTTCGATGTCGGCGATGCCGGCCCGGTAGCACTCGACGAGGATCTCTTCCTTGTTCGGATAGTAGTAGTAGAGCGCGGCCTTGGTGATATTCAACTGGTTGGCCAGCAGGCTCATCGACGACTTCTGGTATCCATGGACAAGAAACAGGTGAGCGGCCGTCCTGAGCACTGCCTCCCGTTTTACGTCCATACTCCGCTGTCGCGCCTGAAACGCCTTCCATGGCTCGCGACGGCTCACAGGTGGATCTTCTGTTTCCATGTTTTCGGGCGCTGTCACGATATTCTTCCGCGGTTTAGAGGAAAACTGCTCCAGAATCAACCAAGTGCAATTGTACACATCGGCTGGGGGCACCCTATGCAGTGTCCACTGTAGCTCCCGTCCGCCGGGGGGAAAAATCCTTTACGTGACAAGAGCACGCCCGATTTGTTATTTTACCTCTCGGTTAGTTACAGGCAGTTTTGCGGCGGCTTCCGTCGGAACCTGGCAGGTAATACTTTTAAATAGATCTCAAAGTTTCACAGCAATAAGGAAGGCGGCTAGGCGACTGGCCAGATTCCTGCAGTCGAGGGAGGACACCCCCGCTGAACTTAGGAGGTAACACACGATGAATATTCCTCTCACCCCTTTGCGCTTTCTAAGTTATGCGGAGCGGCAGTATCCAGCCAGAACAGCCGTCGTCTGCCGCGACAAGAGGTTCACCTACAAGCAATTCGGAGAGCGGGTTGGGCGTCTTGCCGGCGCGCTGCTGCAGGCCGGCGTGAAACCGGACGATCGTGTCGCTTACCTGGGCGTCAACTCTCATCAGCTTTTGGAAGCCTACTACGGGGTGTTAGAGGCAGGGGCCGTGCTGCTGCCGCTCAATATACGACTTTCGGCCGGCGAACTGAGTTACATCCTGAATGACGCCGGAGCGACGATTCTCTTTATCGACGCGCAGTTTCTTCCTCTCGTCGATTCGTTTCGCAGCACGTTATCCACGGTAAAGAAGTTTTATCTTCTTGAAGGCGATCCGGATGCGGACTGGCTGGCGCCGGATAACTATGAGGCTCTGCTTGCCCAGGCCAAACCGCATCGCGCCGACATCATGTCCATCGATGAGGATGCGGTGGCAGAGATCTTCTACACCAGCGGGACCAGCGCACGGCCCAAAGGCGTCATGCTGACCCATCGCAACATCTATCTCCATGCAACCCACATTGCCATCTCTTTCGGGGCCGAGAACGGAATGGTTGGGCTTCACACGATCCCGCTGTTCCATGCCAACGGGTGGGGGGTGGCGCATCTGCTCACGCTGCTTGGCGGCAAGCACGTCCTGCTTGGCAGCTTCGACTCCAAGGAGGTCTTTCGCCTGATCGAAGCCGAGCGGATCGACACCTTCAACGCTGTTCCTATCATGGCCAGCGCTCTGGTCAACCATCCGGACCGAACAAAGTACGATCTAAGCAGCCTGAAACGGATTGTCCTCGGCGGCGCTGCGTCTTCGCCTACGCTGGTTCGCGAAGTGGAAGAGAAGATCGGCTGCGAGTGCTACGCCGGATACGGACTGACTGAGACCTGTCCGTCGTTATCCCTGGCGCAAAACAAACCGGAACTGAACTGGGAGGGCGAGCAGCGCTACATCGGTCAATCCTCAGCCGGTTTTCCAATCTTCGGACTCGAGATGCGAATCCTCGACTCCGACGATCGAGACGTGGCGCAGAATGGCAAAGACTTTGGCGAACTCGCCGTTCGTGGTGATGGCGTCATGAAGGGCTATTGGAATCAACCGGAGGCTTCGGCCGAGGCTCTGCGTGGCGGATGGTTCCATACGGGCGATATGGCAGCGCTGACGGAAGACGGCTGCATCCTGATCGTCGATCGCAAGAAAGACATTATCGTCAGCGGCGGGGAAAACATATCGTCGCTGGAGGTGGAGAAGGTTATCCTGGCCCACCCGGCGGTGCTTGAGGCTGGCGTCATTCCTGTCTCCGATGAAAAGTGGGGTGAGGTTCCCAAAGCCCTGGTGATTCTGCGGCCAGGAGCAACGGCATCGGAGGATGAGATTATCGAGTTCTGCCGCCAGCGCCTAGCCCATTACAAATGCCCGCGCACCGTAGAGTTTGTCGATGACCTGCCCAAGACAGCCACCGGCAAGGTGTTGAAGAAGGATTTGCGAAAACAATACGACCGCAGCATGTCGCAGCCTCATGCCGCGGTGCTGACGTAACGCCTGGCTCATCGTTCTACAACGCGTGACGTCGCCCAGATATGTTGCCGCCGGTGTGAGGCGGAGGTAAATGGGCCTCGCCTGTTCCAAGGACGGCTGCGCTTGCCGCCTGCCTCTTCGCCGCAGATATCAAAATGCCTTATAACAAGAACCACGGAGATTCGTTCATGAGTGATCTGGTAGAGCTTACGACAGACAAAGGCATCGGCATCATCACCGTCAACAATCCTCCGGTGAATGCGATGAGCCCGGGTGTGCCGGAGGGCATCTCGGAGGCTTTGGACCGCATTGCACAGGATGACACCATCAGGGCTGCCGTCCTCATTGGAGCGGGCCGAGGCTTTGTAGCGGGAGCGGATATTAAAGGCTTCGGCAAGATGGCGGCCGGCGAGTTTAAGGGGGCTGACCTGCTGCCGATCTTCCTGAAGGTGGAAGACAGCCGGAAGCCCGTGGTGATGGCGATCCATGGCGCGGCTTTTGGCGCAGGGCTTGAGCTTGCCATCTCCGCGCCTTATCGTGTTGCCCTGGCCAGTGCGCAGGTGGGACAGCCCGAGGTAAAACTTGGATTGATTCCGGGCGCAGCCGGCACCCAGCGGCTTCCACGGCTTGCCGGCGTCGCCAAGGCACTCGAGATGTGCGTGAGCGGCAATCCTATCGGCGCCAAAGAAGCTTTAGAAACCGGCATCATCGACCGTATCGTGGATGGCACGACTGCGGGCGACCTGCTCGCTGGAGCAATCGCCTTTGCCCAGGAGGCCGCGGAGAAGCCAGCGCCGAAGACACGCGAGCGCAATGAAAAATTGGGCAACCCGAACGACAATGCACCGATCTTTGCCGCGGCGCGGGAGACTGCCGCGAAGAGACTCCGGGGGCAGACTGCACCGCTTGCTGCTATTACCGCCGTCGAGGCCTCGACCAAGCTGAGCTTTGCGGAGGGTTGCGAACTCGAACGAAAGCTCTTCATCGAGTGCCTTCTTTCGGATCAGTCCAAGGCTCTGATTCACGTCTTCTTCAGCGAGCGTGAAGCCGCGAAGATCCCCGATGTTCCCAAGGACACTCCGCTTCTGCCTATCGCTTCGGCAGCCGTCGTGGGCGCGGGAACGATGGGCGGCGCGATTGCCATGACGCTTGTCAACGCGGGGATTCCCGTGCTTCTCAAAGACACCGACCAAGCTGCTCTGGATCGAGGCCTGGCGACCATCCGCACCAACTACGCGAACTCGGTGAAGAGCGGGCGCTTCTCTCAGCAAACTGTCGACCAGCGTCTCGCGTCGATCACGCCCACTCTCTCCTACGATAGCTTCGCAAATGTCGATCTGGTGATTGAAGCTGTGTTCGAAGGGATGGCCGTGAAGAAAGAAGTCTTCCGGCAGTTGGACGAGGTCTGCAAGCCCGGCGCGATCCTCGCCACCAACACCTCCACCTTGAACATCGATGAGATTGCGTCCGCCGTCAACCGGCCCGAAGCGGTGATCGGCACCCATTTTTTTACGCCGGCTAACGTCACGCGGCTGCTGGAACTGGTTCGCGGCAAGCAATCTTCTCCCGAGGTGATTGCTACCTGCATGCAGCTTGCGCGCAAGATCGGCAAGGTAGGGGTGCTGGTGGGCAACTGCGTCGGCTTTGTGGGCAACCGCATGTTTGGCCGCTACTGCCAGCAAGCGCAGCTGCTCATCGAAGACGGCGCGTCGGTCGAAGCCGTAGACCGGACGCTCACGGAGTTCGGCATGGCCCTAGGACCGCTCGCCACATTGGACATGTCCGGCCTCGACGTCGGCTGGCGGATCCGCAAGGAACATCCAGCGGAACTCACAGGACGTCAGCCTTTCATGGAAGATCGCCTGTGCGAGCTTGGCCGTTACGGCCGCAAGACCGGCGCAGGCTGGTACAAATACGACGAGCAGCGCCGTGCCGTCCCCGATCCCGAGGTAGCTGGCCTGGTTCGCAAATGGGCTGCAGAAGCCGGTATCGTCCAGCGTGCCATTGAGCCGGCTGACATTCTCGACCGCTGCCTGTGGGGATTGGTCAACGAGGGCGCCCGCATTCTGGAAGAAGGCTATGCGCTGCGCGTCTCCGACATCGACACTATCTTCGTCAACGGCTACGGTTTTCCTGCCTGGCGCGGAGGTCCCATGTGGTATGCCGACACCGTGGGTCTCAAAATTGTCTACGATCGCATCTGCGAATTTCACCGGGAATATGGCGAGATCTGGCGTCCCGCGCCACTTCTCGAGAGGCTCGCAAAGCAGGGCAAGAGCTTCTACGAGTCCAACCAGCACGCGTAGCCCAGGCAAGCAGTCAACGTCGTTCTAGGTCACAGAGGGCCCGCTCCGAAGATGGGAAGGCTATTCATCGTCCGCCATGCGCAAGCTTCCTTCATGGAGGATAACTATGACCGGTTATCCGCCATCGGAGAAGCTCAGTCAAGGCTGCTCGGGGAGTACTGGGCCGCGCGCAACATGGGTTTCGACCGTGTGTGCGCGGGGCCTCGTATGCGACACATCGACACCGCTAAAATTGTAAACGCCGCCTACGAGGTTGCCGGGTTCAGCTTTCCCGAAGTGCAAGTTGTCCCAGAGTTCGACGAATACCCTGCCGAGGCGGTGATGGAGCGAGGCCTTCCTGTTTTGCTCGAATCCAGCCAGCAGGTTCGCGATCTTCACGCGGCCTATCTTCGTTCCGTGGAACCGGATGAGAGACGCGCCACGTTCCAGCGGCTATTCGAATTCACGATTGCGGCGTGGGTTGGCGGCGAGATGGTGATTCCCGGCTTAGAGACATGGCACGAATTCTGCTCACGCGTGAACCACGGCCTCGATCGCTTCCTTTCCAACGGAGGACGCGCCGAACGGGTAGCCATCTTCACCTCCGCGGGGCCGATGGCGGTTGCGCTGCAGCGCGCGTTGCAGATGACTCCTGAACGAGCGCTGCAGATGAGTTGGATGCCGCGAAACTCATCGTGGAGCGAATTCCTTTACGCAACAGAGAAGTTCACGCTAAGCAGCTTCAACTCGTACGGCCATATCCTCGCACCCACTCACCTCACGTATAGATAGGTGGAACCTGCATGACAGACTTGATCGACCACCCGACTGCCATCCGATCCGGAGAAGAGCTCGATACCATTAAGCTCGAAGCCTACCTGCATGGTCATTTCGCCGATGACAAGGGTCCGCTTCAAGTTCATCAATTTCCCAGCGGCCATTCGAATCTCACCTACCTGCTTCACCTGGGCGACAGAAGATTCGTGCTTCGCCGGCCTCCCTTTGGAAGTAAGGTAAAGTCCGCCCACGATATGGGGCGCGAGTTTCGCGTGCTCTCGAAGCTGCACGCCGTGTACTCTCCCGCCCCGGAGGTGCTGCTTTATTGCGAAGACGAATCTGTCTTGGGAGCGCCGTTCTATCTCATGGAGCCGATTGAAGGCATCATCCTTCGCAATCAACTTCCCGAGGGTTTGAACCTTGCCCCTGAGACGGTGCGGCAGCTCAGCGAATCGTTCCTCGACAATCTCGTCTCCCTGCACCACGTCGACTATGGAGCCGCGGGCCTTGACGATCTGGGAAGGCCGCAAGGCTATCTGGAGCGGCAGGTGCGTGGATGGATCGAGCGCTACCATGGGTCCAGGACGCATGACTATCCCGAGGTCGAGAAGATCGCCACATGGATGCAGGAGCATCTTCCCGCCAGCTCCGCCGTTTCCCTGATTCACAACGATTACAAGTACGACAATGTCATTCTCGATGAGAAAAACATCACCCGGATCAAAGGCGTGCTGGACTGGGAGATGTGCACCATCGGCGACCCGCTTGCCGATCTTGGCACGACCTTGGCTTACTGGCTCGAGCCGACCGATGCCCAGGAGTTCGATCTGAACGGCAACGGACCGACGACCTATCCTGGAAGCTTTACGCGCGCGGAGCTGGTGCATCGCTATGCTTTGCAGACGGGCTGGGATGTGGCGCAGATCGGCTTCTATCTGACCTTCGCGCGGTTCAAACTGGCGGTGATCGTGCAGCAGATTTACTTCCGCTATCACCAGGGCATCACGAAGGATGAGCGCTTCGCGTCGATGCCGAACACGGTCAAGTCCTTGCTGGAGAGCGCTCTGATGTGCGCTCAAACCGGACGTATCTAGCGTCGATCGGTAAGTGGCCGCCGCTTCAGTTTTACCTCTCTTTTCTCAGCTCCAGTTTCGCGATCGATTCCAGGTGCACTTCATCGGGCCCATCGGCAAGCCGCAGGGTTCGCGTCGACGCCCAGGCGCTGGCCAGAAAGGTATCCTGCGAGACGCCAAGGCCGCCGTGGGCCTGAATAGCTCGATCCAGCACGCGCAAAGCCACGTTCGGCGCTACGACTTTGATCATCGCGATCTCGGCGCGCGCCGCTTTGTTCCCTACCGTATCCATCATGTGAGCGGCCTCCATGGTGAGCAGTCGAGCCTGTTCGATCTCAATGCGAGACAAGGCGATGTCCGCGCGAATCGTTCCCTGATCGGCCAGCGGCTTACCGAAGGCGACGCGAGCTTTTACACGCCTGCACATCGTTTCGAGCGCGCGCTCGGCCACGCCGATGCACCGCATGCAATGGTGAATGCGCCCAGGGCCGAGACGTCCCTGAGCAATCTCGAATCCGCGGCCCTCGCCCAGCAGCATGTTCGCGGCCGGCACACGCACGTTATCAAACACAATCTCCGCGTGACCGTGGGGCGCGTCATCGTAGCCGAAGACGGTGAGCATGCGCATGATTTTGACGCCGGGCGCATCCATGGGAACAAGGATCATCGACTGCTGCTTGTGGGGTTGCGCTGAAGGGTCGCTCTTGCCCATGAAGATCGCTACCTTGCAGCGCGGATCGCCGGCCCCGGAGGTCCACCACTTTCGACCGTCAATGACGTAAGAATCGCCATCTCGCTTAATACTGGCCTGGATGTTCGTGGCGTCCGAGGAAGCGACCTCAGGCTCGGTCATGGCGAAGCACGAACGAATTTTGCCGGCGAGCAGCGGATCGAGCCATTGTCTCTTCTGCTCATCGGCGCCATAACGCGCAAGCACCTCCATATTGCCGGTGTCTGGAGCGGAGCAGTTGAAGGCCTCGGGAGCAATCGGGCTTCGGCCCATGATCTCGCAAAGCGATGTGTACTCAAGATGGGTAAGCTCGATTCCGCCTTCCTTTTCGCCGTGCTTGCGCCCCAGGAAGAGATTCCAAAGTCCTGCGGCTTGCGCCTTCCCCTTTAGATCTTCGATCACTTCCGTAGGCTTCCAGCGGTCGCGCGCTACTTCTTCCTGAAAACGACCCTCATTCGGGTACACATGCGCATCCATGAAGGTCAGCAACTGCTGTTGAAGCTCCTTGACTCGCTCCGTGACTTCAAAACTCATACTGGTAAGCTCTCCAAGGCGATCATAAAAGCTATTCGAAACTTGACGGTCTGCTGAGCCGGATGAATCCTCAGATTAGGAGTATGCGACCGGGCGCCGAGTCGACCGCGCCTGAATGCTCCCGATTCATCGTCTCTATCGTTTTCTTCGCAATCCTGCATGTGCCTGCTGAGACCTTTTACATGAATGACCGTTCAATTAGCAATCCCTAAACCTCTGGACGGCGTGAGTTCCGGGCGGCCGATCCATGTCCAATCAATCTAAAAATAGATCGGTCTTGAGCGGCAGGCCAGGGCTGACGGCGTAGGCGGAAAGGTCGGTGATGCCCGCCTGAGCGAGCACCTCTTCATCGATAAAGAAATTCCCCGTCGTTGTACGACTGTCCCGCATGAGGAGGTGCGCCGCTGCCTCGGCGACAACCTCGGGGGTACGTCCATACTCCGCTTCCGCGCCTGGAATCACCTGCAAAGCGGCGGTCGCGATGAGGGTACGCGGCCAAAGTGCGTTAACGCCAATTCCCAATGGGCGAAACTCCTCCGACATGCCCAGGACACACATGCTCATGCCGTACTTTGCGATGGTGTAAGCCACGTGCGGCGCAAACCATTTGGCGTCCATATTCAGCGGCGGCGACAACGTCAGAATATGGGGATTCGCCGATTTGGCGAGATGTGGGAGACAAGCCTGGGAACAGACGTAAGTCCCGCGCAGATTGACGCCAATCATCAGGTCGAAGCGCTTCAAAGTCGTATCTGCCGTGCCCGTCAGGCTGATGGCGCTGGCGTTGTTCACCAGCACATCAATCCCGCCGAATCGCTCCACCGCTTTCTGGACCGCATCTCTCACCTGATCCTCGAAGCGAATGTCCACTATCAACGGGAGGGCCTTTCCGCCTGCCGCCTCGATCGCCGCCGCAGCCGTGTACACAGTGCCGGGCAGTTTTGGATTCGGTGTCGCGGTCTTAGCCGCCACGACAATGTTGGCGCCCTCGCGTGCTGCGCGCAATGCGATGGCCAAGCCGATTCCGCGGCTTGCGCCGGTGATAAAGAGCGTCTTGTTTTTCAGGCTGCTCATGGATCAGTCCTCTCTTCAGAGTATTGCCGGCGCGTCTTCAGAGTATGGCCTGCGGGCAGTCCATTTGAAAACGCGGTTTGCTGAACCCGCTACGGAAATAGGAGTGATTTGCTCCCCGTAAGAATTAAGGTGACAGACATCGCCTGCTGCGATTATCTTACCT
The DNA here is from genome assembly GCA_965277335.1 of Edaphobacter sp. GTDB lineage: Bacteria > Acidobacteriota > Terriglobia > Terriglobales > Acidobacteriaceae > Edaphobacter. The sequence goes on from CBDICJ010000006.1 coordinate 261,390, forward strand.
GTCGGTTAGTAAAAGCGGTTCCTGCTGCCGGATAACTCCTTTGGGCGAAGCGATGGTAAGGACTTGTGATTTGCGACGGATCAACCCTGCCCCCTTGAGAAGCCCGCGCAAGGGGACATTCGAAACGGCAGTGAAAGGTGAGGACAGCACAAGCAACTGATACCTTCACGAACCTACGAATCAGGGAATAAGGAATCAGGAATCAGTGTGGGAGCAGGAACCAAGGTACGAACTTCAGGAGGTTAGCTGTGAATATGAACGGAAACGGTACGAAGTGCGCGGATGTACGGCATGTTTACGGGATGTTTTGCCGATTCTTATTACTCGTCTTCGTGGTAGCCCTTTGGACCGCCCCGGGCTGGGCACAATCCGGCTATGCAACGGGTACTGTGCGCGGCACCGTCTTCGACGCACAGGGCGCTGTTGTTCCGAAGGCGATGGTGACGATTACGAATCCGGCCACGGGCGGTGTGAGGAGCATCGCGTCCTCTTCCGACGGAACCTATCAGGTGCTGTCGCTGAACCCGGGCACGTATCGGGTCGAGGTCGTGGCGCCGGGGTTCGATAAGCTGGTTGCTCAGGAGGTGGTGGTGACGGTGGGGGAGACCGTGGTCTTCGACGCGCACCTGAAAGTAGGAACCTCCAGCACGACCGTGGAAGTGACGGGTAACTCGGCGCCCCTGATCGACGCGGCTCAGACGCAGCAGGCGAACACCATCGACGAACGCCAGCAGGTGAATCTTCCGAATATCTCCCGGAACTTCGCCGCGCAGATCGCCACACTGCCGGGCGTGGTTGACTCGAACGCACCGTCAGTGCAAGACCCGGCGGTTGGCACAGGATATCAGTCCTCCGGATTTTCGTTCGGCGGCGGCAACGGGCGCACCAATCTGTTCACCATCGACGGCGGCCAGAATGACGCTGGCTCGGGAGCTCCGCGGGTGCCGCATGTGCCCCAGGACTCGGTGCAGGAGTTCCAGGTCAATCGCAACTCGTTCGGGGCGGAGTTTGGTTATACCACGGGATCGGCGATCAACGTGATTACCAAGAGCGGCACGAACAAATTTCACGGGAAGGCTTTCGGCTACTTCCACGATCAGCATACGGATGGCGCGAATTACTTCAACAGCTTCGGCCCGACGGCCGGCACCAAGCCATTTGAGCAGAGCGCCATCTTCGGCGGCTCGCTGGGTGGACCGATCAAGAAAGATAAGCTTTTCTTCTATACGTCCTACGAGCGGCAGAAGCTGGACAGCAGCGTCGTCGTGAATCTGCTGGGCACTGCGGCGGCACAGGGTTTGGCCGCACAGACCAACGGCTTTAACGGAACGTCCTGCCCGGCTCCGGTGACACAGTTGTGCTATTTCACCCAGCTGGCTGAAAGCGGCATTCCTGGACTGAGCCAACTGGGCGCCTTTTCTCTGGGATCGTCCGTGTTCACTCCGGTGCACGATCCTATTTACAATGCGCTGGTCGCACCCAACAGCGGCACATTCGACGGCAATGCCGCCGGGGGCGCGGTCCAAGCGGCGCCCAACCAGAACGGCCGCTACAACAACTGGGTCTCCCGGCTCGACTACCAGCCCAACTCGACCAACAACTTCTCGCTGCGTTTTTCCCTCTCGCGCGAAAGCAACCAGGTAACCGGGGCGGGCGGCGTGCCGCGCTTCACGTCCATTCTTCAGACGAATCGGGACTATACGATTACCGGCAGCTGGAATCATACTTTCAACTCCAATAGCGTCAACACGCTTCGCGTACAGGTCGTTCCTTTCAGCTCATCCAATAACAACATCCCGCGCGCGGGAGCGGAGTTCGACCTCGGCAGCCTGGGAATTGTAGGCACTCCGTTCGACTTTCCCTATAACCAAAGCCAAAACCAGTATCAGTTTGACGATGATCTTTCGATTTCCAAGGGCAGTCATAATCTCAAGTTCGGTGTGTCTTACCGGCCGGTGCAGTACGACATTTTCCAGGCATTCCTATTTGGCGGCGATTACCAGTACCTCGATGGAGCTGTATCGTACCTTCAATCTCTGCCGCTGCTGATAGGCGCGCTCGCTCCCGCTGCCACGGCTGGGCTTGAACAGTACAATCTGGCAGTCGGCTACCCGGCAAGCGGACCTGCGTCGACCAACCTGAGCGCCTCGCAACTGTACGTTACCGGCCTGCCTCTGGTGTTGGAGCAGGGGGCTGGAAACGGTCAGTACAACGCGACGACGCAGCCCATCGGCTTCTACGCTCAGGATTCCTGGAAGGTGGCGCACAACCTGACGATCGACTACGGCGGCCGGCTGGACATCTACCATGAACCGAACAACTATCCGACCACCTACTTCGGTTCGCCGCGGGCAGGCATCGCATGGGATCCCTTCAGCGGTGGAAAGACAGTCGTCCGCGCGGGAGGCGGCCTGTTTGTCGCGCCGCTGCCCTTCATCATTCCCTTTACCTCAACGGTTCTGGGCGGCGCAGGGGATCACATTTATGCTTCGGTGGTCACGGCTCCCAGCTCGATTCCTCAACTGGCAGGCGCCGGAATAACGGAACGGGCCATTGCTACTCCCGCAAACCCGAACCCCGCTTTGACCCTGGGGCAGTTATCCGCCGTAGGAATCAACGTCGTGCCTCCAGGACCTACCCAGCACAATGGCGCTTTCTTCTCCGTATCGCCGAACTTCAAGTCGCCGTACGCCGTCCAGGCCAGCGCGAGCGTAGCGCAGGAGCTCGCTCCTAATCTTTCGCTCGAAATCGGCTATATCTACTATCACGGCGTGCACATCCAGCAGATTCAGGAGGGCAACTTTACGCGCGATACGGCGCTTCCGATCGACCCCTTCATCGGGCCGTTCTATGTTCCCAAGCCGGGCTCGACGTTCGGGACGCCGAACTCGCAGATCATTCAGAACGACGAAACCACCTCTGACGGAAACTCCAACTACAACGGGCTGACGGCTTCGCTTACCAAGCGTTACGGTCATGGCTTGCAGTTCCAGGCCAACTACACCTTCAGCAAGGCTATCGACAACACCAGCGACTTCAGTTCGCAGAGCACGCCGTTCCGGCCGGATCTTCTCAACCTGGATAGGGCGGTGTCGGACTTCAATGTGAAGAACAGCTTTGTGGCCAATGCCGTATACACGAGCCCGGCCTATCGCGGCGGCGGTGGTTTTGTGTCCTTGCTGTATTCGGATTTCGTCGTCGCGCCGATTGTTTCTGTACGCAGCGGTGTTCCCTTCACGCTTCTGGTTCCGGGGATTGCCTCGAACGGGATCACGGCACACCCCGGCGAAGCGCGTCCGTATAACGAGGGTCGCAATCTTGGCGTCGGGCCTGGTTTCGCCACTTTCGATATGCGAGTTTCAAGAGGCATCGTGCTTAAGCGAGACTCCACATTTCGGCTGGACCTGATCGCGCAGTCGTCGAACATTCTCAACCACACCAATTTCACCAGCGTACAAAACATCTTCCCGAACACGGCAGTCACCGATCCGACCACGGGTCTTACGACGTCCGCGGTCGTCGCGACCCCGAAGGGAGATGTGGACCTCCTGAACGGGCCTTACAACTACAAGGGATTTCGGCCGAATGGGCCCTCTCAACTATCCGATCCCCTGGCATTCAAAACGGCCGCTCCTGCCCGCCAGATCAGTTTCGGTTTGGAGCTTGCGTTCTGAAAGGCACTATGAAGAACACAGACAGATTGAGTCAGAAGGATGCCGGCTTACCCATGTCCGGCACGCAGATCATCGAGCATGGGCCCATGGTTGAGCGAACGCCAACGCATGGGACAGCTTCGCAGTATCTAATCGTTGAGACTGTCATGAGCGGCCTGGTTAATGGCATTCTCAACTTGGCGGCTGGGTACGCGCTTTTTCACAGAAGCGGCGTAGTACCTGCAACCGGCGGCTCACGCAGTCTACTGAGAGATTCGATTGGAGAGACCTTTCTGGTGGCTGCTCTGAGTTTTCTGGTTCCCTCGCTCATCGCGCGCCATCGCAGGCGTGCGGGAACTCTGCCAATATCCTCAAACGGTAGGCAAGCCAAACGCCCTAGTCTCGCGGGTAATCTCTACGTCAGGGCGTTAATCATCGGCCTTCTCTTTACCTGTGTTTTGGTGCCCTGCAACGCTTTCTTGCTTCCACGGATCTTCCCCGATGGCGTGAGTTTTCGCAATGTGCTCCTGTTTAAGACTCTTTACGGAATCGTGCTTGGCTCTATAGCCACGTTGCTGGCCCTCCGCAAAGCGCTTCACGAGGTGGGCTAGCCACTCACTTTTCAGCAACCTCTGCAATCGTCAATCGCGCTATCCTTCGTCATTTCGTACGGCTTTGTCGCGGCGGAATCGCTGGAGAGTGGAAGAGCATGCATCCAGCTCTCCCGATGCCAGCATCCCATTGCGTACGTACCTCGAAAGGTAATCCCATGAAGGCAGCTACGATCGTAGGAATTCTCCTGATTATTCTCGGCATCATCGGATATGCTACCGGCGGAATCTCTTTCACCCACGAGAAGAAGGACGTGAACATGGGGCCGGTGCAGATCTCCCACAAAACCCAGGATACGGTTCCCATCTCTCCGATCCTCAGCACCATCTCGCTGATTGCAGGCATCGGACTGGTCGTTGTCGGCGCGAGATCGAATTAGTTCAGCCGCTCCTCACCGCAATCGGATTAGGTCCGCAGCAAGGCAGAACTGCCTTTCCTACTGCTTCGATCCCTTATTTCAGGTAGGCCCGAACAAGATCAATCAGCTCCTCGCCAAGCTCCGGCGTCAGGGGAGCATGCCCATCCTGAAGTAGATGCAGTCGTATGTGATCCTCAAGCACCTCAGCCATCAAACTGTTGATCCCGCCGCGTACCGCTGCCAACAGCATGAGTACGTCGGCGCACTCATGACCATCTGCCGCCAGCGCCCGCTCCACGCTGTCCATTTGGCCGCGGATGCGCTTCACTCGATTCAGCAGCTTGATCTGCTCTCTTTTTGCATGAGACATTGAACTAGCCACCTCAATACCATAGGAGGGTATACTATTTCAGCCCGGAATTCCAGCGCTGCGCTCCTACTCTTTGCGCTCTGTTCACCTCTTTCTTCGATGATTACAGTCCGATGATACGCAAACTCATTTTGCAGCTCCGGCTTCCAGCAGAGTGCCTGCTCCTCGCGACGCTTGCGACCTGGTCCGTGGCGCAGCAGCAGCCGTCTCCGGCAGGCGCGACCGCCAGTGTCTCCTCGCCCAACGCGCCAAAGCCGGTCGTTGCCGGCGGCGAAAGCCCCACCATGTTTCCGCACCCCGAGTCCTCCCGCTTCCTGATTGCCGGCCAGGCTAACGTCATCTTCCAGGCCCACGGCCCATTCCACTCTCCGTACTCCGGTCCCAATAGCTTTCTCAGCCGCGGAGAGTACAAGCCTTCCCTGCTCGGCACTCTCTACCTTGGGGCGCAGGTGATACGCAATCCGAAGTTGAACCTCGACGCCATCTTCGACATTGAATCGTCCGGTGGTCGAGGCGATAGCGAGGCGCTGGGTCTAGCCGGCTTTACCAATCTGGACGTCGTGCGCAACCCGAACCTGGGTTCGACGCCATATGTGGCTCAAGTGCAGCTTCACCAGACCATCGGCCTCAGCAACACGATGGTAGAGGCAGGGCGAACTCCATTTGCGCTCGCCACTCAGGCGCCAGAGCGCCGTTTGGAGTTCCACGTCGGCAAGATGGGCCTGCCCGACTTCTTCGACATCAACGACGTCGGCACCGACAGCCATCTGCAGTTCATGAATTGGACCGTCGACAACAATGGCGCGTGGGACTACGCCGCCGACACCCGGGGCTATACCTACGGCATTGAGACCGAATACAACGACACGAATTGGACAGCGCGATACGGAGTCGCTCTGATGCCGACCGTTGCCAACGGCATCAAGCTCGACTGGAACCTGCGCCGCGCCAGCGGTCAGAATATAGAGTTCGAAGTTCGCAAGCCGCTGCTCGGCCGGCTGCTGCCTCGCGAACGCAAAGGCGTTGTCCGCGTGCTCAGCTACGTCAACCACGCCCACATGGGACGCTACCGCGAATCGAACGCCGCCTTCCTCAATGGCATCGGCGACAGGCCGAACATTCTTCTTTCCGAGCGCAATGGCGCGGTTAAGTACGGCTTCGGCTTTAACGCCGAGCAACAATTGAACGGCGATTTGCGAGTGTTCACCCGCCTAGGCTGGAACGAAGGCCAGCACGAGTCCTTCGCCTACACCGAGGTCGACCAGACGGTCGAATGCGGCGGCGACTACGCGGGTCGTGCCTGGTCGCGACCCAACGACAAGCTCGGCCTCGCCTTCGTTTCGAACGCGATCAAGCGCGATCACCAGGAGTACCTCAAGCTTGGCGGCCTCGGCTTCCTGCTTGGCGACGGAAGGCTCCACTATGCCCGCGAGGACATTCTGGAGAGCTACTATAACCTGCACAGTTGGCGCGGCCTCTACTACGCGCTCGACGTGCAGTTCATCGATCACCCCGGCTATAACCAAGACCGCGGACCCGTTCTCGTTGAATCCTTACGGGCGCACGTCGACTTTTAAGACTGTGTCCTGCCGCACGTATACTCTCAAGGTGAGCTTGTTCCTTTTTTACGAGGCGGCCGCGTTCCTGCTAGGGCTTCTCTTCGGCAGCTTTCTCAACGTCTGCATCTCGCGTCTGCCGCAGCGCGAATCGATCGTCCATCCCCGCTCACGCTGTCCCGAGTGCCGCCGTCCCATCCGCTGGCACGACAACATGCCCCTGCTGAGCTGGCTTCTCCTGCGTGGCCGATGCCGCGACTGCCATCAGCCCATCTCCTGGCGCTATCCCGCTGTCGAACTGCTCACCGGCATCTGGTTTGCCGCCGTCGTTGCGCGCTTGGTTCCCTTGCTTACAGCCGCTGCCGTCCCGCTCTCGTTCGAGTCGTACGTCAACGTGTGGATCAGCGTCCTGAGCCTCTGCATTCTCGGCTTTCTGCTCATCGGCCTCCTCGTCATGGACTGGCAGACCATGATTCTCCCCGATGCCTTTACCCTTACCGGCATCGTTATAGGTTTGTTCCTGGTCTGCACCCAGGCGATCTTTCTTGGTCCGAACGAAGACCAGATCCGACTCACAAAAGACCACATCCAGCTCACCAGCCCAGGCGGCGTCGTCGACCGCGGCAATCTCTTCCTTACCGGTCCGGAGAACCTGATCTTCGGCCGGATCCTCGCCGTCTGCGCAGCCACCCTGCTTCTGCTGCTCCTCCGTTGGATCTACAAAGCCGTCCGACACCGCGAAGGAATGGGTCTCGGCGACGTCAAACTCCTCGCCATGATCGCCGCCTTCCTGGGCTTCTGGCCCGCCGTCCTCGCGCTCTTCTTCGGCGTCCTCACCGCAAGCATTTACGGCGTCTTCCTGCTCGCCGGCGGAAGAGCGGCGGCAGCCTCGAAACTGGCCTTCGGCAGCTTTCTCGCCTTCGGCGGTCTCGTCGCCGCGCAATTCGGCAACCATCTGATCGACATCTACTCCGCCTTCCTCTGATAACACCCACAAACCAACCGGCGTTCACTTGACACTTGCCAGCCGCAATTCTAGAGTCAAAGATGGCCATGCGAAGTTATCCGTACATCTGGAACTATCTTCCACTCGTGCTGCAGATCCTGGCGGCGGTTGGACTTGCAGCGGGCATGGTGGGCGCCTCCTTCTTCATAGGCAAACACAAGAATTCGCGCACCAAGGCTGGGGCCTATGAGTGCGGCATGGATCCGGTAGGCGACGCCCGCGGCCGGTTTACCGTCCGGTTTTACATGGTCGCGATGCTGTTCATTCTCTTCGACGTCGAAGCCGTCTTCATGCTTCCCTGGGCGGTCATCTTCCGACGTCTTCCGGCGATCACCGGCTCGCGCATGTTCGGCTTCTACGAGATGCTTGTCTACCTCGGCTTCGTCGCCGTCGGACTCTTTTATGTCTGGAAGAAGGGCATTCTCGATTGGGCCAACGACAAGGGAGATCTGTAAATGTACGACCCCGCCTCCGCCCTCACGGGCAAACAGGCTGTCTTCGAAGCGCATCCTGAAAACGCTGCTGTCCAAGCGCTTGCCGATTTTGCCACAGATGCAAGGTTCGACCGTAATGAGATGACCATCACCGTCGCCCGTGAGAACATCGTCGCTGCATGTCAGGCAGTTCAGCGGGTCGGCTACGAGTTCCTCGAAGACGTAACGGCGGTCGACTGGTACCCCTCCGAGCCGCGCTTTCAGATCACGTATCACATTCTTTCCATGGCGATGAAGCAGCGCGTCCGTCTGATCGTGCGGCTCGACAGCGACTCTGCCGCGACCGACAGCATCACCCCTGTCTGGCCGTCGGCCAACTTCTACGAGCGCGAGGTCTTCGATCTGTTCGGCGTTCACTTCGGCAATCATCCTAACCTCAAGCGCATCATGATGCCCGAGGACTGGCAGGGCCATCCCCTGCGCAAGGACTACCCCGTGGAGGGCTACCGCTGATGACTCCCCCCGTACATGATGTAGAAGACATTGCCGGCCGCGCCGCGCTTGATCCCGGCGTTGAAGATGTAGTCGCCAACTCTACCCGAAACCGGCAGAACCCCGAGGGTCAGGACCAGACCATGGTCATCAACATGGGGCCGCAGCACCCGTCCACCCACGGCGTGCTCCGTCTGGTGCTCGAGATTGACGGCGAAACCGTCGTCTCCCTCGCTCCCGATATCGGCTACCTGCACACCGGCATTGAGAAGACCTGCGAGGCCAAGTTCTACCAGCAGGTTGTGCCGCTGACCGACCGCATCGACTATCTGTGTCCCATGACCAACAATCTGGCTTACTGCCTCGCGGTCGAGAAGTTGCTGGGGCTTGAGATCCCCGAGCGCGCACAGTACCTCCGCGTGCTGCTGAACGAACTCACACGCGTCCAGTCGCATCTGGTCTGGCTCGGCACGCACGCTATGGACATCGGCGCGCTCACCATCTTCCTGTACTGCTGGCGCGAGCGCGAAGACATCATGCGCATCTATGAAAATGTTTCGGGCCAACGCATGATGACCAGCTACTTCCGCATCGGCGGCCTCGCGCTCGAACCGCCGCTGGACTTCTACAAGCAGGTCCAGGATTTCCTCAACAAGATGCCCGAGCGCATCGACCAGTACGAGAACCTGCTCACCGGCAATCCCATCTGGATGAATCGCCTGAAAGGTGTGGGCTACCTGTCCGCCGCGGATGCGATCGCGCTCGGCGTCACCGGGCCTCCGCTGCGCGCCTCGGGCGTCGACTGGGACCTCCGCCGCGACATGCCCTACTCGGGCTACGAAAAGTTTCAGTTCGCCGTGCCGGTCTCGAACGACGGCGATGTCTGGGCCCGCTACGTCGTCCGCATCCAGGAGATGCGCGAGTCGCTCAAGATCTGCCAGCAGGCGCTGAACGGACTGCCGCAAGGCCGCATCGTCGCCGACGCGCCGAAGATCATCCTGCCAGACCGCGAACAGATGAAGACCCAGATGGAATCGCTCATCCATCACTTCAAGATTGTGACGGAAGGATTTGGCGTACCAGCGGGAGAGGTCTACCAAGCAGTCGAATCCCCGCGCGGCGAGATGGGCTACTACGTCGTCTCGGACGGCACCGCCAAGCCCTATCGCGTGCACATGCGCAACCCGTCGTATGCGACCCTGCAGGCCCTCGAAACCATGTGCAAAGGCCGCCTCCTCGCCGATGTCGTCGCTGTCATCGGAAGCATCGACATTGTCCTCGGCGAGATTGACAGATAACAGAGAAGTGCATGCTTCCGGAGTTTATGAGACTAAAGGACAAGGTAGCTATAGTTACTGGAGCCAGCCGTGGGATCGGCAGGGCCATCGCATTTCGACTCGCCCAGGAGGGCGCAGAGGTCTTCTTCAACTATCAGAACGACGTTACAGCCGCCAACGAAGTCGTGGACTCGATCACTCGATCCGGAGGTCGAGCCTTCGCAGTGGAGGCAGACAGCTCCGACATGGAAGCCATGCGCCGCTTCTGTGCTGTCGTCGTCCGGCAGTCCGCTCACATTGACATTCTCGTCAACAACGTAGGTACGGCTTCCACCAAGCCGCTCCCCTTGGGGATGGTAGATCTCGAAGAGTACGAACGCATCTTCAACTTGAATACTCGTGGTCTGTTCTTCACCAGCCAGGAGGTGCTTCGGTTGATGCGTGATGGAGGCCGTATTGTCAACGTATCGAGTGTCGCATCTCATTGGATAGCCGGTGGCCGTTCTGTTTACGCGGGATCGAAAGCTGCCATTGAAGCCTTCACACGCGTTTGGGCAGCCGAGCTCGGGGGCCGCGGAATCACCGTGAATAGCGTATCTCCAGGCTTGGTCGAGACAGAACGTTTCAAGAAAATCATGCCCGCCGATGTGCAGGAAAGTTTTATCCGCAACACGCCCTTAGGCCGTCTTGGACAGCCTGAGGACATCGCGGATGTTGTCCTCTTGCTGTGCAGTGAGGAGGGCCGCTGGATCACTGCCCAGAACATCATGGCCAGCGGCGGACTGGGCTAGGAGCTTCGCATTGAAAGTCCTCTCTCAAGCTAATGCGGCAGATACCGCTCGTAACGACCGGAGCAAGCGCCTCCAGATCGAACTTTGGACCTCGTGGGCCTCGCTGCTGCGGTCCTATACATCTGCGCATGGTCTCAACAGCGAACATCACGCGGTCGTCGAGGTGAGTTCACATATGATCACAGTACGAGTCTCAACAAAATGGATTCGCCTGACTCATGACTCAATGGAAAAGAGTGATGGCACAGGATCTACGTTCTCTTTTAACGAGGACGGAACCGTTATGATCGACGGTAAAATCAAAGAGATGGACCTTGCCGCCGAACGGCTGGCGCGGGAGATGATGCAGCGTGAGTGAAATCGCAAACACAATTTTTTCGCCGGAGCTGGCCGCCCGCTTCGACAAACTCGTTACCATCTATCCGCTCAAGCGCTCGGCGCTGGTCCCGATGCTGCTTTATGCGCAGGATGAGATCGGCTTTATCTCAGACGAGGTTGTCAGGGAAATCGCCCAGCGGATCGGCATCCTCGAACTCGACGTCCGCAACGTTCTCAGCTACTACTCCATGCTCCGCACCAAGCCCGCCGGCAGGTACAACGTGCAGGTCTGCACCAACATCTCCTGCATGCTGCGCGGCGGGTATCAGATTCTTGACCACTGCAAACACAAGCTCGGCATCGGGCATAAAGAGACAACAAAAGACGGCGTTTTTTCTCTGGAGGAAGTCGAATGCATCGGGGCCTGCTGCTGGGCGCCCGCCATGCAGATCAACTACGACTTCCACGAAGACCTGACGCCGGAGAAAGTCGACGTCCTCTTCCAGATGTACCGCGACGGCCACGGCCAGAACGAGCCGCCAAAGGATGTGAAATAATGCCATCGCTCGTCAGTCATCCTGATGAAATCAAAGTCATCTCGCGCCGCTTCGGCATGGGCGCAGCCGATATCGAAAAATATATCGAACTCGATGGCTACAAGGCGGTCCAGCAGGCGCTCGCGCAAGGCCCTGAGATGGCCAACTGGATCATCAGTGTCATGAAGGCTTCAGGACTGCGTGGCCGCGGCGGGGCCGGTTTTCCGACGGGCATGAAGTGGTCGTTTGTGCCCAAGCAGTCGGAAAAGCCGAAGTACGTCCTGGTCAACGGCGATGAGTCCGAACCTGGTACCTGCAAGGATCACGTCCTCTTCCTGCACGACCCTCATGCGGTTATCGAAGGCACCATGATCGCGGGTCTCGCCATCGGCTCGAAGCTCGGCTTCATCTATCTGCGCGGCGAATATCGCTACCTGCTGAACATCGTCGAGAAGGCTGTCGCGGATGCCTATGCCAAGGGCTTTTTGGGCAAGAATATCTTCGGGTCCGGCGTTGATTTTGACGTCATCACCCAGACCGGCGCGGGAGCCTACGAGGTGGGCGAGGAGTCGGCTCTGATGGAGTCGCTTGAAGGCAAGCGCGGGGTTCCTCGTATCAAGCCGCCATTCCCTGCCGTCGTCGGGCTGTATGGCGGACCGACCGTCATCAACAACGCCGAGACGATCGCCAATGCCCCGCACATTCTGCTGATGGGCGGCGAGGCCTACGCGAAGCTCGGCACGGAGCGGAATGGCGGGACGCGGCTGTTTGGGATATCCGGCCACGTGGAGCGGCCTGGCGTGTACGAACTGCCCATGGGCTACTCGCTCCGTAAAGCCATCTACGACGTAGCAGGCGGCATTCCCAATGGCAAAAAGCTCAAGGCCGTGGTTCCCGGTGGCGCGTCGTGCCCTGTGCTTACCGCGGATGAGATCGATGTTGGCCTTGACTTCGACCAGATGGGCAAGGCGGGCACCATGCTTGGGTCTGGCGGGATTGTGGTGCTCGATGAGACCGTCTCGATCGTTGAGTTCGCCCTGCGCACCATCGCCTTCTACCAGCACGAGAGCTGCGGCTGGTGTATCCCCTGCCGCGAGGGTACGGACTGGATCAAGAAGACGCTGACCCGCGTCTATAACGGCGGCGGCAGCAAGAAAGACGTAGACAACGTCCAGTACCTTGCCGAAAACATGATGGGCCGGACGTTCTGCCCGCTCGGCGATGCCGCGGCGATGCCCACGCTCGGCTTTGTGAAAAAATTCCGCAAAGAGTTTGAAGATTATATCGCCGGCAATAAGGCCGGAACCCCCATCATCACCGTGGAACAGTTGGTGGGAGCAGGACACTAGATGAACATCGTCTCCAACTCGCAAACTGCGGCAATCGTATCTACGGCATTTCTGCTCTGCGGCTGTCTGACCGTCGGCTGCCGGACGCATCATGGCGCCGACGCGAGCGGACCTAATACAGTAGATAACAGCTGGGTCTCTGCCGCGAAAAGCTGCTGGCCGGATATAGCGAGTCAGGCTCAAAGCCCAAATCAGATTCAGCAGTATCTCTCCGGACCGGCGAACTTCCGGGCTACGTTCCCAACGTATTCCGGTTCGACCGATGCCGCTCTTCGTATGCTCCTCACCGAGCCGGTTGGGGTTGCGCCGTTGCCGGATATCGGTCGACTCGCTCACTCGTCATCTCCCGTCCTGACACGCGGACAGGCCGCCGCAGGTACAGGACCCCATGGCGCAATCGTCGCAAGCACCAATGGTATAGCCCCGCCGGATGCTCTCTGCGCCATTCAGCCCGGAATACCCGCAGGATTCAGGTAGCAGACGTAATCTTGCCCTAGAGGGCAACATTCTTAACGAAACGCTTAGGAGCCGCACACTGAGACCGCAGGAGCTTATCCGACTTTTGAAGGCAGACGGCTGGTTTGAAGTAAAGCAAGCCGGAAGCCATATTCACTTCAGGCATCCTGTTAAGACGAATACACTCATCGTCGCATATCACGCCAGCAGAGAGCTTGGAACAGGCATAGCGCGTAAAATTCTCAAGGAGGCAGGTCTTCGATGAAACAAACCTATCTAGTAGTGTTTGAGAAAAGCAGCAACGCATGGGGAGTGATTGCTCCGGATGTAGCCGGAACGTATGGTCTCGGTGAGACGGTAGACGAAGCTCGCCAGAGTCTACGAGAAGGCATCGGATATGTGCTAGAGGATGCCATCGAACGCGGCCTGCCTATCCCTGAAGGAAATTCTACCAGCATCGACTTCTCTGAGTTTGATCCCATTCCCTCTGAAAGTCAGTACATCGTTGAATGGTTAACGGTGGAGATTACTGACAACCCTGCGCGTCCGAGTGATCGCAGCCAACAGGCAGCATAAGGAACCCATGCCAGACGTAACCTTTACCGTAGACGGCAAACAACTAACCGCCCCCGCGGGCACCCTGCTCATCGAAGCCTGCAAGTCCGCCGGCATCGAGATTCCCGCGTTCTGCTACTACCCCGGCCTGTCGCTCCAGGCAGCCTGCCGCATGTGCGTGGTCCGCATCGAGAAGATGCCCAAGCTGCAAACCGCATGCACTACGCCGGTCGCCGAAGGCATGGTCGTGCAGACCGAGACCCCCGAGATCGCCCAGGCCCGCAAAGCCACGCTGCAGTTGCTGCTCGGAAACCACCCGCTCGACTGCCCGGTCTGCGACGCCGGCGGTGAGTGCGAGTTGCAGGACATGACCTTCAAATATGGCGCTGCCGACAGCTTCTACGCCGAGCCGAAGAATCATCGCGACGAGCAGAAGTGGTCTCCCGTCGTCTACTTCGACCGGCCGCGCTGCATCCTCTGCTACCGCTGCGTTCGTATGTGCGGCGAGGGCATGGACGTCTTCGCGCTCGGCATCCAGAACCGCGGCGCGTCCTCTGTTATCGCGCCAAACATCCCGGCGCAGATGTCTCCCGACGATCTGCCCCATGTGGATTGCGAGCAGTGCGGCATGTGCATCGATGCCTGTCCCGTGGGCGCGCTCACCTCCGGCACGTATCGCTACAAGACCCGGCCCTGGGAGATGAACCACGTCTCCACCATCTGCACCCACTGCGGCGATGGGTGCAAGACCACGCTCGGCGTTCGCTCGACCTCCGATGGCAGCGAGATCGTGCGCGGCGACAATCGCGACAAGTCCGGCATGAACGGCGACTTTCTCTGCAACAAGGGCCGCTACGCCTTCGACTTCGCCAACAACGACAATCGCATCACCCAGCCTCTGGTGCGCCAGCCGAACGGCGAGCTGAAGGCCGTCTCCTGGGAGATCGCGCTCGACCACGTCGGCAAAAAGTTCCGCGAACTCCGCGATACCCGCGGCGGCAAGAGCATCGGTGTCATCGGCTCCAATCGCACGACGAACGAAGAGGCCTATCTGCTCCAGAAGTTCGCCCGGACCGTTCTCGGCACCAACAACATCGATCACCACCGCACGGCGGACTACACCTCTTTCGCGCAGGCGCTCGCAGGAAAGCCTGGCCGCTCCGGCTCGATGCGCGACACCCTCACCGCTCCCGCCATTATGATCCTCGGCGGCGATCCCACCATCCAGGCGCCTGGCACGGCATGGAACCTCCGCACCAGCGTCCGTAATAACCGCGCCCGCCTGTACGTCGCGAACTCCGCCGAGATCAAACTGCGCCGCCAGGCCAAGGCGTTCGCGCATATCGCTCCGTTCAGCTATGGCGCGCTGGCAAGCTTTCTTACCGGAGACGACTCCGCCGTCGAATGCCTTACACATCCCGGCGCTGACGCACAATCCTTCCATGACTTCCGCAGCGCCGTTCGCGCGGAAGAGCAGCTTCTAGTTCTGCTTGGCTCGGAGTTCCGCGGCGCCGACCTCAAGCGCCTGCTTGCCTTCGGCACCACCTTGCCGAACCGGACGTTCTCCCTCATCTCCGACTACGTCAACTCGCGGGGCGCAGCCGATATGGGACTGCTGCCCGACATGCTCCCCGGCTACACTCCACTTGCCGACAACAGCACCTTTGCCGAGTACAACACTTCCAGTGAACCTGGTCTCGACATGCTCGAGATCTTCGAGGCCGCCGGACGCAGCGAACTTTCCGCCCTCTATGTCGTCGGCGCAAATCCCATCTCTCGCTACAGCGTGGATCCGGCTTCCCTGGCCAATACATTCGTGGTGGTTCAGGACATGTTCCTCACCGAGACCGCCGCGCTGGCCGATGTCATCCTTCCCGCCGCGAACCTCTACGAAAAATCCGGCTCCGTCACCAACAGCTACGGCGACCTCCAGCAGGTCAACAAGGCCGGCGACCGCGCAGGCGTTCGCACCGACTTCGAGATGATCGTCCGCATTGCCGATAAGATGGGCGCAAACATGCAGGCTCTGGTTCCTTTCGGCAGAGGCACGCGCGCCGACATGGGGCAGACCCGCGGCGCACAGTCCGGCGAAGCCGACCGCCATGCGGTATGGTTGACGGCGAACCATCTCGAACCCAAGCTCAGCCCCTTCGACCCCTATGCGATCTTCGACGAGATTCAGCGCCTCGTCCCCGGCTACAACGATTTGCTGCGCCTCCAACTGCTCTCCGGCAACGACCAGCATCTCGATCCTGCCGCAGCCGCCAGCAACCTCGTTCAGGTCGAATCTCAAACCGACCAGACAAACCGCCGCGATCTCGTCCTGCCCGCGAACGATTCCCTGTTCACCTCGGGCACCCTCGGCCGCTACTCAGCCATGCTCTCCGACCTGCAGCACAATGAGAGCCTGCGGCCTCCCACTGGCCTCACTCAAATTGAAACCGCAGCCGATTAACAGAACTCGAAGCAGCAGACGAAGACATTCCCAGGAGCCCAACCCGACACCGTGAGCCACCTCAGTCCGTTTCAGACATTTCTGCTGCTCAGCATCCTCAAGGTCGTCGTCGTCCTGGTAATCACCCTGACGGCGGTCGCGTACACGGTGCTGCTCGAGCGCAAGGTCCTGGGTCGCATTCAGAACCGCTGGGGACCGTCCCGAGTCGGTCCCTTTGGGCTGCTGCAGCCGCTGGCTGACGGCATCAAACTCTTCCTCAAAGAAGACCTCATGCCTCTCGCGGCAGAGCGACCGCTCTTCCTGCTCGCTCCTATCATCGCCCTGTCTTGCGCGCTGATCTCCATCTCGGTCGTTCCCTTCGGGGGCATGCAAACGGTTAAGGGCGTGGAGATGTTCAACATCGCCGACCTCAACATTGGCCTGCTTGTGATTCTGGGTATCACGTCGATCGGAGTCTACGGGATCGCGCTCTCCGGCTGGTCCTCGAATAACAAGTTTGCCCTGCTGGGCAGCCTGCGCGCCACCTCGCAGATGATCAGCTACGAGCTCGCCCTCGGCCTATCGCTGGTCGGCGTGGTCCTCCGCGCCCAGTCTCTCTCGCTGCGCGACATCGTCAACAGCCAGAACGCCCACGGTCTGCTCAGCTGGAACTTCTTCGGTGGATTTCAGTTCGTCGCTTTTTTCATCTACATCATGGCCGCGTATGCCGAGACCAACCGCGCGCCATTCGATCTTCCCGAGGCAGAATCCGAGCTCGTCGCGGGCTACCACACCGAATACAGCTCCATGAAGTTCGCCATGTTCTTCATGGCCGAGTACGCTAACATGATCACTGTCAGCTGCGTTGCCGCGCTGCTCTTCTTCGGCGGCGCCTCCAGCCCACTCGGCCACCTCCTGCCTGCAGATTTCGGCGGACCTATCCTCGCCGCGATCTTTCCCATTCTTTGGTTCGTCGCCAAAGTCCTCACCTTCCTGCTCCTCTTCATCTGGGTGCGCGGCACCCTGCCTCGCTTCCGCTACGACCAGCTCATGAGCTTCGGCTGGAAGTTTCTTCTACCGCTGGCTATGGCCAACATCATCATCACCTCGCTCGTTTTTGCGCTGCATAGTTAGTTCGAGCGCAAACACAGCAGCCAAGCTGTTTTACAATCAGCAGATAGCCTTCCACGAATCGAATCTCGTCTTTCTCTTGTTTCAAGCGCTTCAAGCGATTCACAAAGGATACGACGGAACACCATGCAACTGGCTCTTTTCATCATCTTTGGCGCGCTGGCCGTAGCAGGAGCACTCAACCTCCTGCTGCAGCGCCACCCCATCAACTCCGCCCTCTCGCTGGTCGTCGTTATGATGTCTCTCGCGGTCCTCTACTGGTCGCTGGGCGCAGAATTCCTCGCCGCCGCCCAGGTCATCGTCTACTCCGGCGCCATCATGGTCTTCTTCGTCTTCGTCATCATGCTGCTCAACGCCGGGGAAGAGGAACACACCACCGGCAGCCGCGCCGCCTACCTCGTCGGCTTTCCAGGAGCCGCGGCCATCTTCTGCCTGCTCAGCTTTGTCTTCCTCTCCGAGCGCCACGTCCTCGGCGCCTCGAACATCGGCGGCTATCTAAACCACTTCACAAGCAATATCTCCGAGATCAGCACGCTCCTCTTCACCAAGCTCCTGCTCCCCTTCGAAGTCACCTCCATCCTCATCCTGGTCGCCATTCTCGGAGCCGTCGTGCTCGCGCGAAAGGAGCAGTAGATGTCCGCACAAGTTCCCACCGCATACTATCTGATCCTCGCCGCGGTCCTCTTCTCCATCGGCGTCGCCGCCTTTCTCATCAAGCGCAACCTCATCACCGTCTTTATGTCGATCGAGCTCATGCTCAACGCCGTCAACCTGACCTTTGTCGCCTTCTCCCATATGTGGCACCAAGTCTCCGGCCAGATCTTCGTCTTCTTCGTCATGGTCGTCGCCGCCGCTGAAGCCGCCGTCGGCCTCGCCATTATCATCGCCATCTTCCGCACCCGCCAGACACTGAACGTCGATTCGATCGACCTGATGAAATCGTGACCTCCATGCCCTCTGAACTTCTCTGGCTCATTCCGCTGCTCCCCTTCGCCGGCTTCCTTATCAATGGAACCCTAGGCCGCAAGCTGCCCCGCACCCTCGTTACTGCTGTCGCCCTCCTGTGCACCGCAATCCCCGCCATGATTGTGGCGTGGCTCTGGCAGGCAGCGCTCACCGGCAGGTTTAACACGATCGAATCCAGCAGCGGGCCCTGGATCCAGATCACCGGCCTCCGCATCGACTTCGCCTTCGCCGTCGACCACCTCACCCTCATCATGCTCGGCGTGGTCACTGGCGTCGGCTTCCTCATCCATCTCTACTCCGCCGGCTACATGGCCCACGAAGACGGATACTGGCGTTTCTTCGCCTACCTGAACCTCTTCATGTTCTTCATGTCCGTCCTCGTCCTCGCGTCGAGCTTTCTGCTGCTCTTTGTCGGCTGGGAGGGCGTCGGTCTTGCCTCCTACCTGCTCATCGGCTTCTACTTCAAGCGCGACTCCGCCGCGGACGCCGGAAAAAAAGCCTTCATCGTCAACCGCATCGGCGACTTCGGCTTCCTGCTCGCCATGTTCCTGCTCGTTCGCGAGTTCGGCTCGCTCGACTTCGCCCACATCTTCAACGCCATCTCCGTCAACCCCGACTGGCACGGCGGAATCCTGACCGCCATCGCCCTTCTGCTCGTCGTCGGAGCTGCCGGCAAATCCGCCCAGATCCCGCTCTATGTCTGGCTCCCCGACGCCATGGAAGGTCCCACGCCGGTCTCCGCTCTGATCCACGCGGCGACGATGGTCACCGCAGGTATCTACCTGGTCGCCCGCTGCCATGTCCTCTTCGACCGGTCTCCGTACGCTCTCGGCGTCGTCGCCCTCATCGGAGCCGCCACCGCTATCTTCGCCGCCTCCATGGGCATGGTCCAGCACGATATCAAGCGCGTCTTGGCGTACTCGACGGTGTCTCAGCTTGGCTACATGTTCCTCGCCTGCGGAGTCGGAGCCTACGCCGCCGGCATCTTTCATCTCCTGACCCACGCCTTCTTCAAGGCCCTGCTCTTCCTGGCCGCCGGCTCCGTCATCCACGCGCTCTCAGGCGAGCAAGACATGCGCAACATGGGCGGCCTGCGACGACGCATCCCTATCACCTTCTGGACTATGACCGCAGGCGTCTTTGCCATCGCCGGCATCCCTCCGTTCGCCGGCTTCTTCTCGAAGGACGAGATTCTGTACCAGACCTTCGCCTCGCCTAACCCGATCGGCAAACTGCTCTGGTTCATCGGCCTCGTCACCGCCGGCATGACCTCCTTCTACATGTTCCGGCTCTGGTTCAAGACCTTCTTCGGACCTGAGCGCTTCGACGATCAGCAACACGGCCACGTCGTTCACCAGATCAACGTCTATGCCGAAGACAGCGATGGCGCACCCGTCCACTCTCGGCACGACACAACCCTGACCATGGAACACGAGCGTTCCCCTACCCAATCCTTAACTCGGTCTGGCGTGCACGAGTCGCCCTGGATCATGCTCCTTCCGCTTGCCATTCTCGCCATCCTCTCGGTCATCGGCGGCTGGGTCGGCATCCCCGCGGCTCTCGGCGGCCACAACGAAATCGAGCACTTTCTCGATCCGGTGTTCGCATCGAGCGCCGTATCCGCAAGCGCGCTGAACGCGGATCAAATCAGCCACGGGCTTGAACTGGGATTGGCGGCAATCTCCGTCCTCACCGCCCTCGTCGGCCTATTTATCGCCTACCTCTTCTACTACAAGAAGGCCGGAACCGCCGCCGTCCTCGCCCAGCGCTTCCCCGCGCTCTACGGTCTGGTCGACAACAAGTTCTACATCGACCAGATCTATAACGCCATGCTCGTCCAGCCACTCCTCATCTTCTCCCGCCTCGTCCTGCAGTTCGCCATCGACGGCGGCATTGTCAACGGCTCCGCCGCAGCCGCCGGCGCCACCACACGCGGCTTCGGCTCGCTCGTGCGCCGCGTCCAATCCGGAAACATCCGTTCCTACGCCGGATGGCTTGCTCTCGGAGCCGCCGCCGTCCTGCTCGTCATGATCTTCGGCCGCTCCATCTGGCTGCACTAACTTTTATTGAGCTGGTAGAAAGCGAAAATAAGCGTTGTCACTCTCAGCGAAGCGAAGAATCCCCGCATTTTGTTCGAAGCGCCACCGGACCAGCAGAAGGCTATTTGATTCACCCAAGAAAACAATGAACTCTAGAATGATCTCCAGATGAACCCGGCAATGAAACCCAGCATGAATCTAGACCACACCATCCTGACCATCATCACCTTCGTCCCTCTCGCCGGCGCCATTCTGCTGGCCTTCCTGCCCGACCGCGGCAAGCTGATGCAGTGGGTCGCCCTCGCCACCACTCTCATTACCTTTGTCTGCACCCTCCACCTTCCCGCGCGCTACAACTACGAAGCCCCCGCCGGCAGCTTCCAGTTCGTCCAGAATACCGACTGGATCAATTCCCCCGCGATCCGCTATCACCTCGGCGTCGACGGCCTCTCGATGTGGCTCGTCGTGCTCACCGGCTTCCTCGCCCCTCTGGGCGTCCTCATCTCCTGGAACGTCATCGCCGAGCGCAAAAAGCTCTTCTACACCCTCTTACTCCTCCAGCAGGTCGCGATGCTCGGCATCTTCGTCTCGCTCGACCTCTTCCTCTACTACGCCTTCTGGGAGCTCTCGCTGGTCCCGATGACGCTGCTCATCGCCACCTTCGGCCGCACCGCCAACCGCCGTCGCGCCGCCATCAAGTATTTCCTCTACACCTTTATCCCCTCGGCCATCCTGCTGGTTGGCATTCTCTGGCTCTACGCCAAGACCGGCACCTTTCAGCTTCCCGACCTTGCCACTCTTGCCGCCGCGCACAACATCTCCGGCAACGACGCCGCCCTTTGGCTAGCCTCGCTCGCCTTCCTCTTTGCCTTCGCGGTCAAGGTCCCCATCTTCCCCCTCCACGGCTGGCTGTCGGACGCCATCGCCGAAGCCCCCACCGCCGCCGTCATGGTCATCGCCGGCAAACTCGGCCTCTACTCCATCCTGCGCTTCTCCTTCAGCCTCTTTCCCGACCAGTCTCGCCACATCGCCCCCCTCATGATCGCCCTCGGCGCTATCGGCATCGTCTACGGGGCGTTAATCGCCTTGGTCCAGAAGGATCTCAAGCAGCTCGCCGCCTACGGCACCCTGGGCCACGTCAGCGTCGTCCTCCTCGGCATCTTCGCCTTCACCATCGCCGGCATCGATGGCGGCATCTATGCCACGCTCAACGAGGGCATCGGCGGCGGCGCCTTCTTCATGCTCCTCGGCATCCTCTACGAGCGCTACGGCACCTACGACATGCGCGACTACGGCGGCCTCGCTGCCAAGCTCCCCTGGATGGTCACCTTCTTCGTCATCACCTCGCTCTCGGTCGTCGGCCTTCCCATGCTCAACGGCTTTGTCGGCGAGTTCCTCGTTCTCACCGGCTCGATGCAGTCCACCGTCCTTCACCACACCGCGTGGACCGTCCTCGCCACCACCGGCGTCATCCTCACCGCCTCTTATATGCTCTGGATGATCCAGCGCGTCTTCTATGGCGATCTCAATTTCAACACCGCCGAGGTTCCCGCCCCCGACCTCACTCCCCGCGAGCACCTCGCCCTCTGGCCGATGGCGGCGCTCATGCTCCTGATGGGCGTCTTCTCCCCTTACTGGATGCACGCCATCGACACCGCCGGCGCAGACCTCGCCGAGCAACCGCAACAGATGCAGCCGGAAGCCGCCGCCCCTAGAACCCACACCGACTACATCTTCGCGAGACCTGCCGCAAAACGCACCGCCCAAACCACCCAGGAGGCCCAGAAGTAAATGTCCTCCAATGTCCTGGCCCTCCTTCCCGAGATCCTCCTCACTCTCACCGCCATTTTCATCATGCTCGCCGAGCCCTGCCTCAAGCCAACCTCCAGCCGCAAGCCCCTCGGCTGGCTTTCCATCGCCGGCACCCTCGCCGCCCTCTTCAGCAGCTCCTACCAGATCCAGTTCGGCACCCTGCGCGGCTTTTCCAACACCATTCAGGTCGACGCCTTCTCCATCCTCTTCCACTTCGTCATCCTGGCCGTGGTCCTGGTCACCCTGCTCGGATCGCTCGACTTCTTCCACGGCACCGCCTCCCACGCCGGCGAGTACTTCGCCCTGGTCTGCTTCGGCGCTGTCGGCATGATGCTGATGACCTGCTCGGTCGAACTTCTCATGGTCTTCATCGGTCTCGAGATCTCCTCCATCTCCACCTATATTCTGTGCGGCTTCCGCAAGGGCCAGGCCACCGGCTCCGAGTCCGCCATCAAATACTTCCTGCTCGGCTCCTTCGCCACCGCCTTCTTTCTCTACGGCGTCGCCCTCGCCTTCGGAGCCACCGGGTCCACCAATATCTACGCCATCGCTCACGGCCTCCAGACCACCGCCGCCCCGCGCCTCGCCTTTCTCGCCCTCGCCCTTATTCTTATCGGCCTCGGCTTCAAGGTCTCCGCCGCCCCCTTCCACCTCTGGACTCCAGACGTCTACCAGGGCGCGCCCGCTCCCGTGGTCGGGCTTATGTCCACCGCACCCAAAGCCGCCGCCTTCGCCGTGCTGCTCCGCATCACCTTCACCGGCTTCCCGGCCATGCATCATCGCTGGGCTATCCTGATGTGGATTCTTGCGGCGCTTTCGATGACCATCGGCAACCTCGGCGCACTCCAACAGCGCGACGTCAAACGAATGCTCGCCTACTCCTCGATCGCTCACGCCGGATATTTATTAGTCGCCTTTACCGCCTTCCCCTTCGACGGCATCGCCGCCGCCTGCTTTTACACCGCCGCCTACGCCGCCATGCAAGTCGGCGCCTTCGCCGTCATCACGCAGATCGCCGGATATGACGAGCGCGCCCGCTCGCTCGACGACTACACCGGCCTCGCTCACAGCCGCCCCTTCCTCGCTGCCCTGCTCGCCTTTTTCCTTCTCTCGTTTATCGGCATCCCCTTCACCGGCGGCTTCTTCGGCAAGTTCTACGTCTTCGCCGCCGCCATTCACGGAGGCAATCTCTGGCTCGCCGTCATCGGCCTGCTCAACAGCGGAGTCGCCTGCTTCTATTACCTCCGCCTCCTAGCCGCCGTCTACACCCGCCCCGGCACCGAAAACACACGACTGCAGCAGCTTCGCCCCACCAGCATCTCCGCTGCTGTCGGCCTCGCCCTCGCTGCTGTCGCCACCCTCATTCTCGGCATCCTGCCCAGCGGGGCAGTCTCTTTCGCCGAGTACGCCAGCCATTCCACTCTCATCGAACAAGCCCGCCAGGTCTGCGCCGCCGCGCCCGGCAACTGCCAAATTCCGGTCGGTTTCGAAGAAAAGTAATCCACCCGCACGAACACCGTTTCCTGCGCCTTGCCCACACGAAACAAAAGTCGTTATTTCGACTGAACCCGTAAGTTATCTGGCACGGTGCGGGAGATCACTGCATTTCTCCCTTACCCGTTTGCCGTTGAGTTGATAAAGAGGGTGGTACGCCGAATCTGGAAAAGTGAGCGGCTCTTCTCTTGTGGATAGCACGGTGAGACAGATTCGCCCATTTTGCTGGCGAAGGCCGGCTTCAGGTTAGGGGTGAGAACCGTCCGGGAGCAGACCGGAGGTTGATCTGGACAGGTGACTTCAATGTATCGCCCCCTCAGGCTGATACCCATGTCACCTTTGAAATTCAGATTATGTCCTCAGAATTGGCAGGGATCTTTGGTAGCAACCTCACTTACCAATTCGACAATTCAGCATTTCATTACACTTGTAAGTGATGGCGGAGAATGGGGGATTCGAACCCCCGATAGAGCTTTCGCCCTATAACGGTTTAGCAAACCGCCGCCTTCAGCCACTCGGCCAACTCTCCGTCGGGTGATACTCGAGCAAAATTTTGCTTCTGGGGTGTTTCATTTTGCTCTGGCTGAGGCAATTATAGCTTGAGGCTGGGGCACGAAGACAAGGTCAGATAAATTTGTATCTGCGCGGTGTGTGCAGGCATGTCGTTGGATGGCTCAAGGGGGTGGGGTGGCGAGAGGCGGGCGACGCGCAGGCAAGATACGATTGCTGCCGCTGATTGCGGCGACGTATTTCATGGTGGCGGGTGGGCCGTATGGGTTGGAGGACATTATTGGGAAGGCGGGGTATGGGCGAGCTTTGGCCATGCTGCTGGTGGTGCCGCTGGTGTGGAGTTTGCCGACGAGCCTGATGGTGGGAGAGTTGGCGGCCGCGGTGCCGGAGGAGGGCGGGTACTACTGCTGGGTGCGGCGGGCTCTGGGCCGGTTCTGGGGATTTCAGGAGGCTTGGCTGAGTCTGGCGGCGAGCGTGTTCGACATGGCAATCTACCCGGTGATCTTCGTGCTGTATCTCGGGAGATTGGAACCGGCGTGGACGGCGGGATATCGGGGGACGCTGTGGGCGTTGGCGGTGGTGGTGCTGTGCGCGATTTGGAATCTGCGAGGAGCGCGAGCGGTGGGAGAGGGGTCGGTGGGGATGTTCTGCCTGCTGCTGTCGCCATTCGTGGTGCTTACCATGGTGGGGCTGTGGCGCGGATTGACGGGGGCGCATCCCTTTGGAGCGCTGAGGGGCCCAGTAGCGGGAGAGGATCTGGCGGGGGCGTTTTCGGTGGCGCTATGGAACTACATGGGGTGGGATAACGCTTCGACGGTGGCGCAGGAGGTGGAAGAGCCGCAGAGGAACTATCCGCGGGCGATGCTGTGGGCAACGGGGCTGGTGGCGTTGACGTATGTGCTGCCGCTGGCGGCTGTGGGGCTGGCGGGGATTCCAGCGGACCGGTTTTCGACGGGCGCGTGGACCGATGCGGCGAGGGAGCTGGCTGGGCCGTGGCTGGCGGTTTGCGTAGTGGTTGGAGGAACGATCAATGGGTTTGGCATGTTCAATGTGCTCATGATGAGCTATACGCGGGTGCCGTATGCGATGGCGGAAGAGGGCATGCTGCCGAATGTGGTCGCAGCCAAGTCGAAGACGGGTGTGCCGTGGGTGAGCGTGCTGCTGTGTTCGGCGGCGTGGGCGCTGGCGCTGGGGTTGTCGTTCGAGCGGCTGATCTCGATCGACCTAGTGCTGTATGGCGGGGCGCTGCTGCTGGAGTTTGTGGCGTTAGTGGCGCTGCGGGTGAAAGAGCCGCAATTGCACAGGCCATTTCGGGTGGCGGGTGGAATGTGGGGTGCGGTAGGCGTGGGAGTGGGGCCAGCGGTGTTGATCGGGTTTGCGCTGTGGGCGGCGCGGGGCGAGCGCATGGCGGGATTGCCGGCTCTGGGCTTTGCGGGAGTTGTGGCGGGGGTAGGGCCGGTACTTTATTTAGCTGCCAAGGCATTGCGCAGAGGGGGATAGATGAAGATGGCGATCCAAGCGGAGGCGGGATCTCTCCAGTGCGCTGCTCACGATTATGCTGTGAGCAGCCTCGTCGAGATGATTATCTCCTTGCCCGGGGACGGAAAAGTGAGTCCACAAAGCGAGCCCTCATCGCGAAAGGTTACTTAGGCGAGATCGCTTCCTACGAGACGTGGTTCGCTCCAGCTATTTCTTGGGGACGGGTTTGGGTTGCGGGTTGGCTTTGTTGTCAATGAAGCGCTGCTGCACTTCGATGAGCTTGTTGCGGGCGAAGGCGGCGTCGCGCCAGCCTCTGACTTCCACACGCTTGCCTTCGAGATCCTTGTAGATGGCGAAGAAGTGGGTGATCTCCCTCAGCATGTGGGGATAGATCTCGGAGTAGTTCCAAACGTCCTTATACCGGGGGTTGCCCTTGCCGACGCAGAGGATCTTCTCATCGCCGAGGCCCTGGTCGAGCATCTCGAGAAGTCCGATGGGGCGAACCTCCATGACGCAGCCTGAGAAGCTGGGCGTGTCGACGAGCACAAGGCAGTCGATGGGATCGCCGTCGTCTGCTAGGGTGCTGGGGATAAAGCCGTAGTCGCCGGGATAGTGGACGGGCGAGTAGAGGTTGCGGTCGAGGCGAAAGACGTGCAGATTTTTGTCGTACTCGTATTTATTGACTCCTTCATAGGGGATCTCAATGACCGCGTTGAGTACCTCGGGGCTGTCGGATCCTACAGGGAGCTCCAGATAATTGGGCATAAAGTCGGGCATCTCTTCTCGTGTGCAGCAGAATTTTAAGGCTGTTCGTGTTATGCAGGTTCCGATTCCGCGGGCCTTAGCGTAAAAGACGGCTGCAGCAAGGCTCGGTAGAAACATCGCCATGTCTATAATCAGACAGGATGAAGGCTCATGTCTATGTCACGCTGAAACGAACGGTGCTGGATGCCCAGGGACAGACGATCGCAGACGCGCTGCGGCGTATGGAATATCGCGGCGTCGCCGATGTGCGGCAGGGAAAGTATTTTCTGCTGACTCTAGAGGATGGGTTGGAACACGACGCCGTGCAGGCCGAGGTGGAGCGGATTGCGCGCGAGGTGCTGACGAATCCGGTCATTGAAGAGTTTACGTTCCGGCTTGAGGGTTGAGCGGGTTTCTCAAAGCAGTTTGCGACAGGAAATTGCAATGATTTATTGCATGCGGCGAATGGCGCATTGAAAGGGTGGGTGCGTGCGTGGACATGCGGGTGCTAGGCTCGAGAGGGAGAGACGGAGAGTTCTTTGAGCGACACGTTTGTAGCAGGCGCGGCAGTGGAGCGGAGTGATGCCGCCATGGCTGGCGAGAGCCGATTTGTCCGGGCCTGTCTGCGCCGCCCTGTAGACCGGACACCGGTGTGGTTTTTGCGGCAGGCGGGACGGTACATGCCGGAGTACATGGCGGTGCGCAAGCATCACACGCTGCTCGAGATCTGCAGGACGCCGGAGATCGCGGCGGAGGTGACGATTACGGCGGCGGAACGGCTGGGCGTAGACGCGGCGATCATCTTCGCGGACCTGCTGCTGCCGTTGACGCCGATGGGCCTGGACTTCGAGTTTGTTGCGGGGGAAGGGCCGGTGGTGCACACCCCGGTTCGATCGCTCGAAGCGGTGCGAGCACTGCGCGTTGATCGCGCGGACGAGTTGCAATATGTTTCGCGCGCGATCGAGAAGGTCGCAAAGCATTTTGCCGCGCCGCATGCCGACGGAGACACCCTGGGCATCATCGGATTCTGCGGGGCTCCGTGGACTTTGGCGGCTTACATGATTGAGGGCGGCAAGCAGAGCGGCGGAGACCGCAACTACATCGAGACGAAAAAGATGATGTACTCCAATGGCGCGGCATGGGCGCTGCTCATGGAAAAAATTGTAACCGTTTTGGCAGCTTATGCAGGGCAGCAGGTGGAGGCGGGCGCGGATGTGATCCAGGTATTCGACAGCTGGGTAGGCAAGCTGAG
This sequence comes from Edaphobacter sp., assembly GCA_965277335.1. Taxonomy (GTDB): domain Bacteria; phylum Acidobacteriota; class Terriglobia; order Terriglobales; family Acidobacteriaceae; genus Edaphobacter. Next base: position 289,014 of record CBDICJ010000006.1, read on the forward strand.
CGTGGGCGACTACAACGAGTATTGTCTTGGCTGGACGACCGAACTGGTGCGGCGTATTAAGGCGATGGGCGTGCCGGTGATCTACTTCGGCGTGGAGACCGCTTCCCTGCTGCCGGCGATGAGCGGGACGGGCGCGGATGTGATTGGGCTGGATTGGCGGGTGCCACTGGACGTTGGCTGGAAGTCTGTGGGCGGCGGTTGCGCGGTGCAGGGAAATCTCGATCCGATTGCCCTGTTTGCACCCGAGGATGTGCTAAAGGAGAAGGTGCGCGGGATTCTGAAGGAGGCGGCGGGACGGGTGGGGCACATCTTCAACCTGGGCCATGGCATTGTGCCGGGCACGCCGGTGGAGAACGTAGTTCGCGTGGTGGAGTGGGTTAAGGAGCTGAGTTCGCGATGAGTGCCGAGAAGAGCAAGAGCGCGGTTTTGCTGCTCGCGCACGGAACTCCCAATGTGCTGGGCGAAATGGCGGAATATCTGAGCAAGGTGACGGGAGGCCGCGCGCTGCCGCAGGAGATCGTGGAGGAGTTGCAGCATCGTTACGCGCAGATTGGGCTGCGGGAGACTCCCGGCCTGGAGCCGTCGCCACTGACCAAATGGACGCTGGAGCAAGGGCGTCTGCTGGAAGAGGCGTTGCGTGGAGGCAAGGCGGTGGGCAAGGTGTATGTAGGGATGCGGAACTGGCATCCGTACATCGCGGACGTGGTAGCGCAGATGCGGTTGGATGGCGTGACGCGGATCAAGGCCGTGTGCCTGGCTCCGCAAAATTCGAGGACGAGCGTCGGTCTTTATCGGCGTGCGGTGCTGGCAGCCGCTGCCGGTCTCGAAGTGGATTTTGTGGCTGGGTGGGCGGAGAGTCCGACGCTGGCGCTGGCGTTTGCCGAGAGGCTGTGGCCGGTGTTGGCCCAGGCTTGTGCGGAGTCGAGAAGGCGGATTCCGGTGCTGTTTACGGCGCACAGCGTGCCTTGCCGAACGATTATGACGGGAGAGGCTTCGGTGGCGGGGACAAGGCCTGGAACGCCGATGCAGATCTCGCCCGATCCTTATCCGGTCGAGGCCAAGCTGACGGCGCAGATGGTTGCGGACAGGATGGCGGGCGTGGGGTTCGGCGCGCGCGATTGGTACTTTGCATTCCAAAGCCAGGGTATCTCCGGCGGCCCGTGGATTGGGCCGACCGTGGAGGATACGCTAAAGGCGATTCAGGCGGAGGGACACCTTGGCGTGGTTATGCAGCCGGTGGGATTTCTCTGCGACCATGTTGAAATTCTTTATGACATCGATATTGCGTTTCGCGAGACGGCGAGCAGGCTGGGAATGCCGCTTTGGCGGGCGGAGAGCTTGAACGATTCTCCACTGCTGATCAAGGCACTCGTGGAGGTTGTGTCGGGACAGTACCGGGCAACCGTGGACGAGGCGATCGTGCCTGCGTTGACAACGTGAATCAACCAATCGCCGTGAGCCGAGGCGGCGTTCTCTGCTCCTTGTTGAGCGAGATACTGGAGAGTGGATGAAGCGGGTTGCGATTGTGGGCGGCGGAGTGGCGGGTGTGACGGCGGCATACGAACTGGCACAGCTGGCTAGCAGTGGCGCAGCGCTGAAGGCGACGCTGTTCGAAGCTTCGACACGACTGGGCGGAATCGTGGAAACGGTGCATGAGGGCGGCTTTACGATCGAATGCGGCCCCGATGCGTGGGTATCGGAAAAGCCATGGGCGCGGGAACTTGCTGAAGAACTTGGACTCGGCGACGAGGTGATGCAGTCGAAAGATGCGGAGCGCAAAACGTATGTGCTGATCGACGGAAGGCTGCGGGTAATGCCTGACGGAATGCGCATGATGGTTCCGGCTGACCTCGATGCGTTGAATCGATCGGAGCTGTTCAGCGCGGAGGCGAAGCGAGCGTATCGGAATGAGATAAAGCGCGCGGATGAATTGAGGAAGCGTTCTCCGACAAAAGATGAGAGCGTCTCCGAGTTTGTTCGAAGGCACTTCGGCGATGAGGTCCTGCAGAAGATCGGCGCTCCGTTGCTGAGCGGCGTCTTTGGCGGCGATGTGGCGAAGCTGAGCGTACGCGCGGTCATGGCGTCATTTGTAGCGATGGAGCAGGAGCATGGGAGTTTGATCGCGGCGTTGCAGAGACGTGCTGCTTCGGACGGTAGAGCCGCGGTTTTTACCACGCTGCGGACTGGTATGGGCACACTCGCGGATCGGATGATAGCGGCGATTCGCAAGGAGTGGATCCGGCTGGGCGATGCAGTGAAGTTTGTTTCGTATGGCGAAGAGGGTTGGCTGGTGGGCACGGCGCGAGGGGTGGAGCGGTTCGATGCTCTGTTGATGGCAGCTCCAGTGGATGTCGCTCGGGAGCTGTTGCGGCCAGTCGATGCGAGAGCGGCGGAGTTGATGGAGATGGATGCGAGTTCGGCTGTGGTGGTGGGGTTTGGATTTCCGGATGCTTCGAAGTTTACGATTCCTCCCGGGTTTGGATTTCTGGTGCCTCGGGACTCAGATCAATTGCTGCTGGCCTGCACGTTTGTGGATCAGAAGTTCGACGATCGTGTGCCGGAGGGCGGGCGCCTGCTGCGGGCGTTCTTCGGCGGCGAGTCTGCGAAGCGGCTGATGCGGTGCGGCAACGATGAGGTGTCGGCGGTGGCGCGGCTGGAACTGGCGCGAATTCTAGGGCCGCTGCCGGAGCCGCAGGTGACCGTGGTGCGGCGCTGGCCGCGCAGCCTTCCGCAGTACGCAGTCGGGCATCTTGAGCGCATGGCAGAGCTGGCGGTACGGGTAGGTCAGATGGATGGATTGGCGCTCCTGGGCAATGGATATCGCGGCGTGGGCTTGCCTGACCTGGTGCGGGATGCGCGGGACGCGGCGCGTCGTGTTGCCGGCGAAGACTAGATATTCGCGGTTGGTCACCGAGACAGTTGACCCCAGCCCTTGACCGAGATAGTCTTCTTCTAATCTGGTGTTGGGAAGACGGTGCGAATCCGTCGCTACCCCGTAACTGTATGCGCCGAGAGTCTTGACGATTTCTACTAAGCCACTGGGACTGGTCCTGGGAAGGTAAGTCAAGGTTCGATGAAGCGTGAGTCAGGAGACCTGCCAGAGGCCGATCAGGCTTCATTCAGCTTCGCTGGGAGAGCTGAAGAGCATTCTCGCTGACTGCGACTTAAGTCTGCCCGAGCGCTGCCTAAATTCATATTCCCTCTCTGCAATGCGGACTCACACATCCGCGTGGGCAAGGAGTTGACGATGCAGGAGACGCGCCGAGGTTCGGTGACACTTGTGCTTGGCGGCGCGCGCAGCGGCAAAAGCCGTTACGCGCAGCAGCTCGCCAAGCAGTCGCAGTATGTTGTGTTTATCGCGACGGCGAAGGCATCGGACGATCAGATGCGTGAAAAGATCGAACGGCATCGAGAGGATCGGCCGAAAGACTGGCAAACCATTGAGGAGCCGCTTGAACTGTCGCAGGCGCTGGCACAGTATCAAACCGAATGCGACATCATGGTTGTGGACTGCCTGACCATCTACGCGGCGAATCTGCTGGAGGCGGAAGGGGAGAACCGCGAAGGTATGGAACGCAGAGTGGAGGCGCTGTGCGAAGAGCTGCGGGGTGTCGTCTGTTCGGTCGTGCTGGTCTCGAACGAGGTCGGAAGCGGCGTGGTGCCGGCGTATCCGATCGGCGTCCAATATCGTGACCTGCTAGGCGAAATTAACCAGCGCGTGGCACGAGTCGCCGATGACGTAGTGCTGATGGTTGCAGGGCTGCCACTGGCTCTCAAGGGACACCTGGAGGTGACGGCGTGAGAGGGCTGCTGGTGTCGGGTACGGCGAGCGGCGTTGGGAAGACCACCGTTGCTCTCGCGATTATCGCGGGGCTGCGGCGGCGCGGACTGACAGTGCAGCCGTTTAAGTGCGGCGCGGATTTTCTGGATGGTGGACACCACACGCGCGTTGCAGGCAGGGTAGGGCGAAATCTCGACACCTGGATGCTGAACGCAGAGACGAACCGAGAGGTGTTGCGGAATGCAGCGCGCGATGCAGACGTGATTGTCGCGGAAGGCATGATGGGCCTGTTCGACGGCACGAATGGAACCGGCGAGGCGGGCAGTAGCGCGGAGATCGCCAAGCTGTTGCAGCTGCCGGTGGTGCTGGTGGTCGATGCGGCGAAGAGCGCGCGAAGTATTGCCGCAGTGGTGCTTGGGTTCGAATCGTTCGATCCCGAATTGCGACTGGCTGGAGTGATTCTGAACCAGGTTGCCGGTGAGGGACACTACGTGATGCTGCGCGAGGCGATTGCTTTGTCATGCCGAACGAGGGTTCTGGGCTGGCTGCCGCACGAGCCCGCGATTGCCATTGCTGAGCGGCACCTCGGGTTGCAGAGTGCGGCCGAGCAGAGTGTGATCGCACAGCGTGCCGCGAACGATCGGTTGGCATTGCTTGCGGAGAAGCACGTCGATCTGAATGGATTGCTGGAATTGCAATGTGGAATCGAGATGGCAGAGATTGAGCCTTCGCGACGTGTTCCGCATTCGAGCGAAGATACGGTACGTTTGGGCGTCGCCTTCGACCATGCGTTTTCGTTCTACTACGAGGACAATCTCGATCTGCTGCGACAACGGGGAGCCGAGGTTGTTCGGTTCAGTCCGATGCACGATGGTTCGCTGCCGCGCGATCTCGATGCGCTGTACCTAGGCGGCGGATATCCGGAGCTTCATGCGGAGGCGTTGAGCGGCAACTGCGAGATGCTGCGAGAGGTGCGCTCATTCGCAGATTCGGGGCGGCCAGTGTATGCCGAGTGCGGTGGCATGATGTATCTCGCGCAGGCTCTCAGCGCAGCCGATGGAGCGCGCTTCTCGATGGCGGGAGTAATGCCGCTCTCCATCGAGATGACCGATAAACTCGTGCAGTTTGGATACGTAACGGTTGAGTTTCTTGAAGACTGCCTGCTGGGACCAAAGGGAACGACAGTACGTGGGCATAGCTTTCATCATTCGAAGATCGCTGCGCAGGAGCAGATGGAGAGAATTTATCGCGTAAATTACTCCATCTCCGGCCGGGAGGAGCTTGAAGGATTTAAGCGGGATAACGTGCTGGCGAGTTATATTCACCTGCACTTCAGGGCGAATCCGGTGATGGCGGACAGCTTTGTTGCTGCGGCCCGGCGCGCGCGAGCGTTGCAGGCGGTGACGGCATGAGAAGATTCGCCGGCCTGATCGTCTTGCTCACAGCGCTCGCCGGTCCCTGCTTCGCCAGCCGTACGGTGACCGATGAGATGGGGCGTAAGGTAGTGGCGCCGGATCATCCGCATCGTGTGATCTGCCTGATGCCGAACGTGACCGATACCGTATTCGCGCTGGGTGCAGGCGATGACGTAGTCGCCATCAGCGATTACACGAAGTATCCCGCTGCCGCGTTGAAAAAACCGAGCGTCGGCGACTTGATTAAGCCATCGATCGAGACGATCCTCTCGCTGCATCCGGACCTTGTGATCGGCGTACAACCGGCCGGGCCGATGGAGGTGACCGGCCAACTGGAGCGGGCGGGTATTCCTATTTTTCTGGTCAGCCCGAATGGCATTGCCGGAATCATGCATTCGGTCGAGACGATTGGACTCGCTCTGAACCGTCCTCAACAAGCCGACGCACTGGTGCATCGTTTGCAGGCGCGTGTGGATGCGGTAAGAGCGAGGACCAGAGGCTTACCTGCGATCACGATCTTCATGCCGATCTGGTATGACCCAATCATCACGATTGGAAAACATGCCTTCATTACGGAGATTATCGAAGTCGCAGGCGGGCGTTCGGTGACGGACGATCTGCCGACAGAGTGGCCGCAGGTGGGCATGGAGGTTGTGTTGGAGCGAGCGCCCGATGCGTTGCTGTTGGTGCGCGGGAGCAAGATGACCTTACAGCTATTGCAAGGTCGCCCAGGATGGAGCAGTATGACGGCGGTCGAGGCTGGGCGAGTGTATTACGTGGACGACAGAATCAACTTCGCCAGCCCGCTGGCAATCGATGCATTAGAGGATCTGGCAAGACAATTTCATCCTTGAGCTGAGCCGTTCAGCTTACAACCGTTCACTAACACAGCAAGGTGTCGGGAAGCGCGGTGCGAATCCGCCACTACCCCGTAACTGTAATCGCCGAGAGCTTTGGCATGGATGTGCAACGCCACTGGAGGAAACCCCGGGAAGGCCGCCAAGGCTCGATGAAGCGTAAGTCAGGAGACCGGCCTTGCTGGATCGACCCGAGGGGGAAATATGTTTTCGTTTATTCGTAAGTTGCGGTCCGTGTTTTGGATTGCCTGCGTGCTCGTCGCCTTTCAAATGGCGCTCACGTCTTCTACTTCCGTGTTTGCCGCTGGGCAGAGCTCCTTGCATGGAACGATTATGGATCCGCTCGGCGCAGTTTTGCCGGGAGCAACGGTGGAACTCATGAATGGAACTACGGTTGTAAAGACGACCACCACCGATGCTGCCGGGAACTATGTCTTTGCATTGCCATCCGCGGCGCGATATCGCGTTCGAGCCATTGCTCCCACATTCCAGATGACGACCAGCGAGTCGATTTACGTTTCGACGTCGGCGAGAGGGGAACTGAACATCACGCTCGCTACGCAGACCTTGACGCAGCAGGTATCGGTGACTGCGACTGCAACACCCACTCCGATCGCGCAGATCGGCGCCTCTGTGACAGTGCTGAACGCGGAGGACTATCGCCAGTTTACCGAGGTGCAGGAACCGCTGCGATCGATACCCGGGCTGCAGGTGACGCAGGTCGGGCAGAAAGGCGGCACCACCGGGCTGTCGATCCGCGGCGGCAACACGGATGCAAACAAAGTGTTGATCGATGGCGTGCCCGTAAATGACATCGGCGGCGCGGTGGAGTTCGCGAACCTGGCGACGATAGGAATTCAGAAGATTGAAGTCCTGCGCGAGCCGGATAGCGCTTTATATGGTTCAGACGCGCTGGCAGGCGTCGTCAACCTGACCACGGCACGCGGCAAGACGCAGCTTCCGCTCTTTACCTATGCGGGTGATGGCGGAAACTTCAGCACGTTTCACCAGGAGTTGACCGGCAGCGGGGTCGTGCGGCAACTCGACTACTACGGCGCCTTCTATCGTCTGGACAGCAGAAATAATCTGCCGAACGACAGCTTTCATAACGGCACTTACGTAGGCAACTTCGGATGGGATCCTAACTCCGCCAATGATCTTCGCTTCACGGTGCGCCATCTCACCGTGTCGGGTGGCCAGCCGAATGGCATCCTGCTGTACGGCATACCGGACAACGCGGCCGCAAAGGCGCAGAACACGTATTACACCGGATTGTGGAACAACCAGGCCACGGCCAAATGGCAAAATCAAATTCGCTATGGCGGCCAGCGTCTGCGATCCCAGTTCGATGACTTCGCTGCAACTGGTATGCCTGATCCTGCCGGATCAGGAAACTTCCTTGGCGCGCCGGTCACGATTGAAGGCGCGAACGGATACAGTGTTTCGGGGCAGGCGACTTTTCAGTTCGCCGGCGCCTACCCTAACGAATCTCTGACATCGACAGATCGCGACTTTGTCTACGCGCAGACGGCTTATCACTTCAGTCCTCATCTGCTCGCGCTGGGCGGCTTCAAATACGAGGCGGAGCGTGGGTCCAACGCATACACCGGCACTCCACCGAGCTTCAATGAAATCAGCCGCGGCAACTACAGTTACACCCTGCAAATCTCGGGCGATCTTCGCAACCGGCTCTACTATAACCTGGGCAGCGGCATCGAAGACAACGGGCTGTTTGGATTGGCCGGCACCCCGCGCGCATCGCTTGCCTACTACCTCGTTCGCCCATCCGCCGCCGGTTGGCTGAGCGGCACCAAGCTCCACGCCAGCTTCGGCAAAGGAATCAAGGAGCCCAATCTATTTCAACAAATCAATTCCTTGTTCGACATCCTGGCCGCGCTTCCCGATGGCGGCAGCCTCATCTCGCAGTATCGCGTCAGCCAGATCGGGCCGGAGAACTCGCGAACATACGACGGCGGTATCGATCAGGAGCTGGGGAACGGCCGTGCGCGCGTCGGTGTGACCTACTTCCATAACCAGTTCACCAACGGCGTCGAGTTCGTTCCTCAAGCAGGACTAGCGGCTCTCGGAGTGCCCGCGGCCAATCTGCCGGCGCTTGGGTTTGGAGCTTACATCAACTCGGAGGCCTTTCGCGCACAAGGCGCTGAACTCGAAGCAGAGTACAGGATCAACAATCACCTCTTTGCCCGAGGGGGGTACACCTACACCGACGCAGTCGTGCAACATTCCTTCTCAAGCGACGCACTCTCCCCAGCCAGCAATCAGAACCCAAACTTTCCGGGTGTCGACATAGGCGCGTTTTCACCGTTGATCGGCGCGAGACCCTTCCGCATCGCGCCGCACACAGGCTACTTTGGACTGAACTACACTCACTCAAAGTTCTTCAGCTCACTCACGGGAACACTCGTGGGCCGGCGCGATGATAGCGACTTCCTTTCGTTCGACGCCAACTTCGGGACGACGCTGCTGCTGCCCAATCGCAATCTTGACGGCACTTACGAGCGGCTCGACCTGAGCGGAGGATATCAAATTACCCCGCATCTCGCCGCGTACACCAATGTCCAGAACCTGCTGAGTGAGCACTATGCAGAAGCGTTCGGCTTCCCTTCTCTGCCGTTCACCTTCCGATCGGGAATCAAAATCAACTTCGGAGGCGAGTCTTGGCGATTGAAGTAAGACCTGAATCAATCCGTGTGCAGTCTTCTCGTTCGGTGCCAGCGCCTGGAGCAACCACAGGGCTGGCGCGGGGAATGCGCTCTCGCGTTGAACGCCCGACGACGAGGAGGAAGATTGGTTTTGCTGTGCTGGTAGGATTGCTCGTCTTTGGACTGATCGTCGCGATCCTGCTTTCGCTTGCGACGGGTGCGGTTCGCATCTCGCCTGGGACGATCCTTGCTGCCCTGCTGGGACACACGCCTCTCACTCCAACGCATAAACTCATTTTGCTGCAGATTCGTCTACCTCGCGTACTGGCTTCGGCGATTGTCGGCGCCGCCCTGGCGATCTCCGGACTCATGTTTCAGGGACTCTTCCGCAATCCCATGGCGGACCCCTACGTTATCGGATCCTCCGGCGGAGCGGTGCTGGGTGCATGCGTGGGAATTTTTTTCTTCTCTCAGTTTTCGCTTCTTAGCTTCAGCGCGACAGCTCTGCTGGCCTTCACCGGCTCTGTTGCCACCATGACGGTCGTATATACGCTCGCGCGCTCAAACGGCACAACCAACGTCATCACATTGTTGCTGGCGGGCTTTGCCGTTAGCACTATGCTTAGCTACTCCAGCTCTTTATTCGAACTGTTCGATGCCGGCGCCGGCTCGAATACCACCATTCTGCTCTCCTGGCTGCGTGGTGTGATCGGAGTTCCTCGATGGACGCAGCTGTCGGTGACGGGCGCAATTCTTCTGGTCTCGCTTCTCGTTGCGATTCCGTTGATGCGCCAGCTTAACACGCTTGCGCTCGGCGACGAGTATGCCCATCAACTGGGACTCAGGGTGGAGTACACGCGCGTGGGAATCATCGTTACGGGATCGCTGCTGACCGCAGCCGCGGTTTCTCTCGGTGGCCTTATCAGCTTTGCCGGTTTGATCGTTCCGCATGTCGCGCGTCTGCTCCTCGGCCCGGACCATGTGCGCCTTCTTCCCGTCACCGCATTGTCGGGCGCAATCTTCCTGGTCGTCGCAGACACGCTCGCTCGTTCTGTCTTCTCACCCACGGAGGTGCCCGTCGGCATTCTTATGGCATTCATCGGAGGTCCGTTCTTTCTCTACCTCCTGCGCAGGACGAAGCGGGGCTATACACTATGAATCCTTTGTTGCGATTTAGAGATGTCACCTTCGGCTTCGGCGATTGGGATGTGCTCCGTTCTGCGAACTTCGATTTGCAGGCAGGAAGCTGCACGGCTCTGATAGGGCCAAATGGCGCAGGAAAGACCACCATGCTGCGACTTGCGGCGGGTACGCTGCGCTGCATGTCGGGCGACGTGCTACTCAACAACCAGCCGACGCGAGAGCTTGCCTTGAAGTCCGCAGCACGCACCGTCGCGCTTGTGCCTCAACAACTCGATGTACCTTTTCAGTTCACAGTGCGCCAGGTGGTGGAACAGGGTCGAACTCCATATCTTGGCGTCCTTCGTGGTCTTCTACGCGAAGATCGCATAGCGGTGGATCGCGCGCTCGACCTGACAGATGTGGCCGCGCTGCAGCATCGCATCTTCAATGAACTGAGCGGCGGCGAACGGCAGCGCGTGAAAATCGCTCTTGGACTTGCGCAGCAGCCTAAGCTGCTATTGCTTGATGAACCGACACAGAACCTCGATATAGGACGTCAGGTCGAGCTGATCGATCTGCTGCACTTCCTTCACTCAGAAGGCCTCACCATCTTTGCTTCGATTCACGACCTTCAACTGGTGGAAGGCAACTTCTCGTCAGTCGTATTGCTGAGCCCTGACATCCCGCTCATGCAGGGCACTCCGGAAGAGATGCTGAAGCCGTCATTGCTGGAGAGAGCGTTCAACTGTCCGCCGCGTCGTCATCCCATGCTGATCGAACGCATGCAACCCAAGAGGGCCGTATGAGCGCAAGTGCTCGGAAGATCGTCGAAGACATCGTCTCTTCTATCGTGGCGACGGATGGGACGTGGCTGGCACGAGCGCGCGGTCATCTCGACACGCTGACGAAGCCACTCGGCAGCCTCGGCCGACTCGAAGATCTGGCTGCGCAGATGGTGTCCATTCGACAAGAACGATTTGCGGAGCCGTTGCGCAAAGCGGTATACGTCTTCGCCGCGGATCATGGAGTTACAGCCGAAGGCGTAAGCGCTTATCCCAGCGAGGTCACTCAGCAGATGGTACGAAACTTTCTGTGCGAAGGAGCTGCCGTAAATGCCCTGGCAAAACTTCATCATGTCGAGATAAACATCGTCGACGTCGGCGTGGACGCCGATTTCGCTGAAATCGGTGGGATGCTGCACCGCAAAGTTCGTAGAGGAACGCGCAACATGCTGCAAGAGCCAGCCATGACTGAAGATGAGCTCTCGCAGGCGGTCGAGGTTGGTGTCACTCTTGCGTCTGATGCGAAGGCGCAGCATCAAGACTTGCTTGCGATTGGAGAGATGGGCATTGGCAATACCACCGCAGCCAGCGCCATCACTGCACTCCTGACGCGCCGGCCCGTGTCGCTCGTTACCGGGATAGGAACGGGGCTTACCCCGGATGCCCATGCACACAAACAGAACGTGATTGAACGTTGCATCAGGCATCACTTCCCACATGCAGGAGGCGGCACCATTCCCGATCCGCTGGAGGCGATACGCTGCGTCGGCGGGCTGGAGATTGCGGCAATGACCGGCATGATTCTTGCCGCCGCTCGGCACAGGATGGCTGTCGTAGCGGATGGATTTATCTCCACGTCCGCGGCAGCCATCGCATTTGCAATCGAGCCTCGTGTGCGAGGATACCTCTTTGCAGGGCATCGCTCGGAAGAGCCCGGACACGAGGCGCTGCTCGAATACATCGGGTTGAAACCAATCCTGATGCTTGGCATGCGACTCGGAGAAGGAAGCGGCGCCGTGCTCGCTATGCCAATCATTGAGTCGGCGATGGCGGTCTACAACCAGATGGCGACCTTTGCCTCCGCCGGAGTCAGCGAGGCACAGAGGTGAGCATCTTTCGGCAGATTCGCAGCATCGGGCAAGAAGTGATCGTTGCGTTTCAGTTTCTCACGCGCATTCCTTTCCAATCGACAAAGCCTGAACAAGATGCGCTTTCGCGCGCTGTTAAGTTCTTTCCGCTGGTTGGGCTGGTTGTCGGGGCAGGTGCAGTTCTATTCAATAGAATGCTGCTGCCTCACCTGACGAGACCGTTGATTGCGCTGCTGGTGCTGACTTACCTGGTCCTTATCACAGGTTGTTTGCACGAAGATGGTCTTGCCGACACGGCTGACGGATTTGGCGGCGGATGGAATAAGAACCAGATTCTTGCGATTCTCAAAGACAGTAGAATCGGCAGCTACGGCGCGACTGCTCTCGTATTATCCCTGCTGGCACGATACTTGTTGCTGGCTTCGCTTCCGCTGCAGCATTTCGCAGCATACGTCATCTCCGCACATGTACTGTGCCGTTGGAGTTCGCTGCCATTGAGCTACCTTCTCGCTCCGGCCCGCGAGCAGCATGGCCAAGGCGCGCGAATAGCCAAGTTGACGTCCCTGTCTTCTTTCGTGTTCGGCACCGTATTCAGCTTTGCTGTTGTCATCTTCGCATTGCGAGGGTTCTCTATGGGTCCGCTAGTGGTCTCATCGTTTACGGTCGCACTCAGCGGCTGGTTCTACTCCAGGAAGATCGGCGGAGTCACGGGTGATTGCTTCGGTGCGACTAATCAGCTAACTGAAATCGCTGTTTACGTTTGTGGGGTGTGGACCGCATGAGTGAGATCTTTTTCGTTCGCCACGCTGAGACAGATATGTCCGGAACATTCTGCGGTCACTCCGACCCTGATTTAAACAGCCATGGCTATGCTCAACTACCCGCACTTATCGACGAGCTTCGCGCTCGAAATATCAGCATGGTCTACACCAGCGATCTTCGCCGTGCACAGGCTACAGCAAATGCAATCGCCGACGCCTTCCATGTTGGCTGCCATCTATGCTCTGCCTTGCGAGAGATCGCATTTGGCGAATGGGAGGGGCTAAACTGGAATGAAATCGAGCATCGCGATGAAGCTTATGCTTGCCGCTGGCTAGCAGAGTACCCTAACCTGCCGGCGCCGCGCGGCGAAGATTTCCGTGATTTCCAGGAGCGCGTACTAGGTGCAGTGGAGTTCCTGAGCAGGAAAGAAACGGATAGCAATATTGCGGTTGTGACTCATGCCGGAGTACTGCGGACCGTGCTATGCAGACTGCAGGGATGTCCGGACGCGGAGGCTTGGAAGAAGACAAGTTCTTACAACTGCATCATCCGACACACGAGTGCAGCTTCGAGAGCGATGTAGAAGAGGGGAACTGTGAGTATTGCAACAACACGCGGTGATGGCGGACAACGGCCGGCCCGAGGTGGTCGAGAGCATGGAAATGAAAAGAGCTGCGGGATTCAGTCAGGCGGAGCGACAGGCAGTTTATCGCGCAATCCGCGAACGTAGAGACGCGCGGCGCGGCTATCTGCCAGAACCGCTTTCCGATGACCTGCTCTATCGGCTGCTGCAAGCCGCACACGATGCCCCTTCGGTCGGACTGATGCAGCCCTGGCGCTTTATCGTTGTGCGGTCATTCGAAGTGCGGCAAGAAGTTCATAAGATCTTCCTCGATGCCAACCGAGAAGCGCATACCGTTTACGAGAACGAGCGGCAACAACGCTATGCGGGCATGAAGCTGGAGGGCATACTGGAAGCGCCTCAGAATCTTTGTGTGGTGTGCGATTCGCACAGCGAACAGGGACATCAGCTTGGCCGGCGCACCATGCCTGAAACTGCGCTCTATTCCGTCGTCTGCGCGATCCAGAATCTTTGGCTTGCGGCACGAGCAGAGGGGGTCGGAGTCGGTTGGGTAAGCATTCTCGATACCGATCTGTTGCGGGGCGTGCTGAAGATTCCGAAGCACATCACACCTGTTGCTTACCTGTGCCTGGGCTATGTTGACGCTTTCTCTATCGAGCCGGACCTCGAGCGATCGGGATGGGAAAAGCGGACTCCACTCAGAAGCGTTTTGTCTTTCGATCGATATAACGAAGACTGGAACGAGGTAGAGCCACTGTGACAAAGGAGTTATTGGCCCTGGCCAACGCGTCGGAGGATTCAGCTATGTGTCTGGGATAGCACGCTACGTTCGCGCATAAATATCATTCACGCATAATCAATAAATTTGATGATCTGCATTACGAAGCGTGATAAGAAGGAGTTAATCCCGCCAGGTCGGCGGCTTCTCAAACGGCTTTGATCGTGCATGCAGTCCTCGGACTGCATGCAGGCTTCTGCAATTGAAAATCTAATACCGTCCATAGAAATAATTTATTTGGCGATAGAATCTTGTACTCACCATGAGGACTGTGTACGCTACAGCTACCGCAAGGAATCTGGCAGCTCCTGATCGGACTGCACATATGTGTATTCTCCAAAGATCTAGCCGATTTGTGCCTGCGCCAGATTCCATGTTTTCAAAAAGTTCACCATTTTGGATTGAGGAGTTCTCTGCATGCAGCCAACAGTGAACCAAATAGCAAGATTAACCTTTTCGCGGAAGATCAGCCGGCTTGGCAACCGGCTGCAGGAGCCGCAATGGCGCCGCTACGGAATAGTTTTGCTCACGGGAAAAATTCTCGGCGTCGCAGCCGTGATGATCTTCGCCGGATTCATTACAGAGCTATGCTTCACTACTGTATTTGCCACCGATGCATCGGTGAAAGCAGCCGATATCGTCAATCCCGTAAATACCGCTTGGACGCTGATCGCCGCATTCCTGGTCTTCGGTATGCAGGTCGGATTTACCATGCTCGAAGCCGGATTCTGTCGTTCTCGTGAGACCGTCAATGTCCTTATGGAGTGCATCGTCGACACCTGCCTCTGCGGCCTCCTCTTCTACGCCATCGGCTTTGCGTTTATGTTCAGTCACGGCAACGGGTTCATCGGGTACCACTGGTTTTTTCTCAAAGACATCCCAGCCACCTACGAGACCTCTGGTGTGGCCTTTCTGGCCTTCTGGGTTTTCCAGTTTGCCTTCGCCGATACCTGCTCCACCATCACCTCGGGCGCCATGATCGGCCGAACCGGCTTCGTTGGCGATCTTCTCTACAGTCTCGCCGTGTCGGGCTTCATCTACCCAATCATCGGCCATTGGGCATGGGGTCCGGACGGCTTTCTCGCAACCATGGGAGCGACCGGTTTTTTCATGCCAAACCTTGGCCAGAGCTTTCACGATTTTGCCGGTTCTACCGTTGTCCACACCATCGGCGGAGCCATCGCTCTTGCCGGTTCCATCGTTCTCGGACCACGGCTGGGACGCAAGTTCAAGCGCGACGGGGGCGGCCCCATGCTACCGCACGACCTCACCATCGCTGCGTCAGGCGGCCTGCTACTCTGGTTCGGCTGGTATGGCTTCAATCCTGGCTCAACACTCTCCGCTATGGACTTCGAGGGCATAGGCCGTATTTCGGCAAACACTACGCTCGCGGCCTGCGCTGCCGGCCTTACCGCCATGTTCACGGCCTACTTTATGAGCAAGAAGTGGGACATCAGCTTCACCGTCAACGGATTCCTTGCGGGCCTCGTAGCGATTACCTGTCCCTGCTACTGGGTCAGCCCGTCGGGCGCCATCATCCTCGGCGCGATCGCGGGTGTCATCGTCGTGGGTGGCGTGGAGCTTCTCGAATATCTCCGTATCGACGATCCCATCGGCGCAGTCCCTGTGCACGGCATCTGCGGCATTTGGGGAACGCTATCGCTGGGCCTCTTTGCGGTCGGTAAGTATGGTGCTACCGGGCCGCTCGCTCCCGACAACAGCGCTCCCCTCAGAGGTCTTTTCTACGGCGGCGGCTTGACTTTGTTCAAAGCGCAGTTTATCGGCAGCGCGATCGTCACCGTCTCTACCTTCTCCGTCGCGATGCTGGTCATGTGGCTCGTCAACCTGACCGGAACACTGCGTGTCTCGAAAGAAGGAGAATTGTATGGTCTCGATCTGCACGAGCATGGTATCTCGGCTTATCCCGAATACGTCATCACCTCGCTCGGTTCGCCATCCGGAGCGCCGTCCGGTAAGGATTGAAGAAGCGGCATGGCAATAGCACGTATCCGCTCTTGCCCTGCCGGCCTCGCACTCCAGCCTGATACAACTCACCATTCAACCGATGAAGAGATGCGAGGAGATATGACCAAAGTAGAGGCGATTGTAAGACCTAGCCGGTTTGACCAGATCAAAGAAGCCCTTGCGGAGCTTGGCATCGAAGGAATGACCGTATCCGAAGTTCGCGGACATGGAAGACAGAAGGGCCATAGCGAGACTTACCGCGGCCGCGAGTACGAAGTCAGCCTCATCCCCAAATTGCGGATCGAGATCGTCGTTGCGGATGAGCGCGTTGAGGCTATCCTCGAAGCCATTATCACCAATGCTGCCACCGGCGAGATCGGCGATGGAAAAATCTTTCTGTATAAAGCCGAAGATGCGATCCGCATCCGCAATCGCGAAAGAGGCGAGATCGCGTTGTAGTTCTTTTGAGCGAGGGCAGCCCATCCTCTACGCTTCTTGGTAGAGGGTGGGTGATTCGCATTATGGCCACGCGAAGTCTGATGCGTGCGTATTCCGCTCGATGCTGCGGTTGGATTCCTTAGACAGTAACTTCCGATCCGATTTGTTTAACCGGAAGCGCAGTCTTCACGGCCACACTCCTTCGCGAAAAATAACTGTCTTTTCTTTCGACAATATGCCGGAACGCAGCCAGTGCCTGAGCGACTACCTGATCCATATTGAAGTAGCGGTAGTTGGCGAGTCGGCCGCAAAACTGAACCGATTCGTTGCAGTTCGCAAGATCGCGGTACTTCGAATATAGAGCTGCATTCTCCGGGCGCGGAATAGGGTAGTATGGATCTCCCTCTGCGCGAGGGTACTCATACACAATGCTCGTTTTCGCATGACACTGTCCCGTAAGGTATTTGAATTCTGTAATTCGCGTATACGGGTGCTCATTCGGATAGTTGACGACAGGAGCACTCTGATAAACCTCGCGATCATGCGTCTCATGTCTGAACTCGAGAGAACGATACGGCAGCGGGCCAAAAGTAAAGTCGAAGTATTCGTCGATCGGACCCGTGTATATGACCTGCGCACTTCGATATACAGACGCAATCTCTCGATAATCCATGCCGGTCCGAATCTGGATAAGCGGATTATCGAGCATGCGCTCAAACATCCGTGTATATCCATCCAGCGGCATCGCTTGGAAACTATCACTGAAGTAGCGGTCATCTTGATCGAAGCGGACAGGAATGCGTCCAGCCACGCTCGCGTCCAGTTCCGATGGATCCAGCCCCCACTGCTT
The DNA here is from genome assembly GCA_965277335.1 of Edaphobacter sp. Taxonomy (GTDB): domain Bacteria; phylum Acidobacteriota; class Terriglobia; order Terriglobales; family Acidobacteriaceae; genus Edaphobacter. Next base: position 306,098 of record CBDICJ010000006.1, read on the forward strand.
TCGTGTGTAGTTGCGGAAGAATTTTTCATAGAGTTCTCTGCCAACCCGGCTGAGGACAATGTCTTCCGACGTTCGTATCTCCGGCCGCACGATGCACCGGGCAGCCAGATACGCCTTCATCTCTTCTGAGCCAAGCGCTAACCCATGCAAGCGATTGATTGTGTCCAGATTGATGGGAACCGGCAACAACTGGCCATCGACGCTCGCGCGCACCCGATGTTCGTAGGGTCTCCACATCGTGAATTGCGACAGGTACGCTACAACATCGTCGCTGTTCGTATGAAATATGTGCGGACCATACTTATGCACTAGGATCCCATCCGCGTTGTAGAAATCGAAGGCATTGCCGCCAATGTGCTCTCGTTTATCAATGAGGAGCACTCGTTTGCCAAGCTGGCTGGCTAGACGCTCCGCCAGCACACTCCCCGCAAAGCCTGCCCCAACCACCAGGTAATCGAAGCGTTCGGTACGCCTAGGACGCGACATAGCAGCGTTTGAGACCGTCGTGCGCAGCGTCTCAATAAGCAAAGGAGCAAAATACGGTCCGATCAAATGAGAGGCGCTCCGAGTTTCAGCACTCTTCTGTCCCGTGGCGCCCAGTTTCTTATGGCTGCTTCGCGCACGATCTATTTCAACCTGCATCGCCTGCCATGTGCTATCCCAAGAACTCATGGCGAGTTTCCGCGAAACGTCACGATTCCAATTCGCAGCGGGCGGTTTCAAGGCATCATCCAATGCCGCAACAAACTCCTCCACTGTCGCCGCGATGGCGACCAGCCCCGCATCTCCGTAACCGCTGACGACATCCTGGATAGGCGTAGAAACGACGCGTTTTCCCGCTGCCAGATACTCTGGCGTCTTCGTCGGCGAAATGTATCGAGTCGCTTCATTCAATGCGAATAGCAGCAGCGCGACATCCCATCCCGCCAGGTATGCAGGTAGCTCGTCGTAGCTCTTACCACCGAGATAATGAATATTTTCCCCACGAGGCAGCAGCGCAATATCGATTTTCGCGACAGGCCCCAAGACTACGAAGTGGATCTCTGGGCGCAAGAATGCAACCGTGGCTAGAAGATCCACATCGAAGCGTTCGTCCACCACTCCGTAGAATCCAGCACGCGGGTGCGGAATAGAAGCCTGGTCAAGAGGAGCCAACAGCGTTCTGACCTTCGCAGCGGCGAAATGCTCCACATCGATTGAACTTGGGAACACATGTACATTCCGATGCTGCTTCCTCTTCTTCTCATAGAGGCTGTCTCCGCCGGTGAAAACAACATCCGCCCTCTGGAAGAGTTGCTGCTCACGATACGCGAGATCAGGAGGCGCCCCAATGAAGTTTGAGAGCTCATCCATGCAATCATAGACAGTCACCTCTCCGATCAGATCATCCGAGAAGCCAAGCGCCATGGGCGTGTAGAACCATCGTATCAATCGTCGGATAGAGAACTGTTCGATCAGCTTAGCCAGCAATGCGCGTTGGCCGGCCTCAAAGTCGATGCCCCACGTCATGTGCGGTCGAACTACATGAAGCGATGGCGTCTCTTCGATGATTTCGAGATGCATTCCAAGCTGACCGTCTTCTTGCAGCGGCAGTTCACCTGGCGCATGCCAGACTGGCTCTTCCCAATAGAATACGCGACGGTCTCGCGAGGCACGGTTCATTAAATGTTGGGGCCGCTGCGTCACAAAATGCCAGCGAAGATGGCTAAAACATAAAAGATCGGCTGGCTGAACAGCCAAGTCGCCGCTGAAATCCTCAGCCGGCATAGAGTGAGAGCTTTGCACGTTAGGCCCTTATATGTGTCGAATTCTGAGGTCGAGCTGGACCTTGCTCGTGATTGTTACGTCCATGCTATCTGACGGTCAACACCTTCTCTCTAGTTGGTCCGCTGGCGAACAATTGTTTTCATCCAGCTATGTTTCAGTCCATCTCTCCAATGCCACAACGACTTTGGAAAGAAATGCATCACAGGGGAAAGCAAATCAAGGTCGATGTACTGATGTGTCGTGTCGTGTTAGAAATTCCAAGCGATGGTCAGGGATTGCAGCACAGGTTGCTAAGGTTGGCAGAGACTTGACAGGAACTTGCGATTGAGCGAACCGCATATATTTCAACCCGAGCCTTCTCTGGTCGATGGCACTTCTCAAAGCACCTGCCGCGCGATCGTTGTCCTTCCAATCCGAAACGAGCAATCAACGCTTCCGGCTGCACTCGATGCCCTTGCCGCGCAGGTGGATACACTCGGCAAGCCTCTTCCTTTGCATTGCTTTGAAGTCATATTGCTGCTGAACAACTGCACAGACGCGTCTGCCAAGGTTGCTCATCAATGGAAGACATCTCATCCCAAGCACAAACTGCACATCGTGGAGCGCACCCTAACCGAAGAAGCCGCCCATGTCGGCACGGCGCGACGGCTCTTAATGGACACAGCTTGGCATCGGCTGCAGAATGGCTCCGAGAGTTCCCAAGCCATTCTCTCCACGGATGCCGACACCGTCGCTTCGCCTGACTGGATTGCGCAGAACCTGCGCGCCTTCGCAGACGGCGCAGATGCCGTGGGGGGCTTCATCTGTTTAAAAGATGGCGATTTGGAACTGCTTCCCAGCGGAGCTCGTACGGCATATCTACTGGACCGCCAATATCAGCGACTGGTCGCACAGCTAGAAGATCTTCTAGATCCGCAGCCTGGCGATCCCTGGCCGAGACATCTCCAGCATTTCGGCGCATCGCTTGCGTGCACTCCACAAATCTATGCACGAGCTGGAGGAATGCGGCCCGTCAGACATCTGGAAGATGTAGCATTTGTCGCGGCGTTACGACTAATCGATGCCAGACTGCGCCACGATCCCGCAGTCCTGGTTTTCACGTCAGCACGCTTGGATGGGCGTACAGAGATCGGATTGTCCGGTCAACTCCGTTTGTGGCAGCAGGCGAGCGACGCGCAACAGGAGCATTTTGTGGAATGCTGCAGTTGGCTGATACACAGGTTTATCTCCTTACATCATCTACGTATCCTGTGCGAAACTCCTTCGCCTCGATCGTGGAAAGACTTTCCTTCCGAGTGGGGCGATCGACTTGAACAGGCATCCAGCTTGAATCTGACCGGCGCGCAATTTCTTGCGAACATCGATTGCGACCATCTTATCGAACAGACATTTCGCGGTGAAAAACATCAGGATATCGTCAGCACAAATCATCAGCTCCGTCAGGCTCTAGCGTGCATAGGTGAAGAACTTCATCCTCGCTTGAGGCCCCTGCCGCAGGATGCATAATGCAAAGTCAGACGGCAGGCAATCGCTCCAGCACATCCAGCCGATAGCTATCGAACCGTTTTCGCACAATCAGACGCCATTCTGGACGCACGCACCAGATATCATGCACCTGGTCTCCTGTTATGGGATAGTCTGGCACCGGCAGTGTGTAGTGTACGAGCACCAGATGACCGCCTGAGCTCTGCCGTGCAGCGAGCGCTGTCATTGCGCGTTCCAGGTCCTTTTGCTGCCAGTAGTAAGCAACCTCGGAAATGACTATAAGATCGTACAAATCCTCCGGCATCTCTCGCGGCACCTGCATCTGCGCGAATCGTACATGGCTCATCGCTGCACATCGTTGCCTCGCTCGTTCCAGTGCGCTTTCAGATATATCGAGGCTTAGGAGCCGGTCGCAACGCTCTGCCAGTCTCGCTGTAAGCACACCAATTGAGCAGCCTACCTCGAGCCCATTCCGGTAACGTTCGCGCGGTAAGCTGGCGAGGGTCTCGTCATACTTCCCAGCCTCGTACAAACTGCTCTGAAAGTCCCAAGGGTCGTCCGACTTCCGATAGATGTTCTCGAAGTAAGCGGGTGGCAACGACGCATCCAGATCGATTCCAAGCCATAGTCCATCCATTGCGCTATCGGCGCGTAGACTTGTCTTCCGCAACGAAGCGCGTCCCACATCTGCCAATGCCTGATCCGGCGCGGGCTGGCGCAGATACATCGTCAAATCGCGGATGATCCGTTCAAAACGCTGCGGCTGCAACAGACCATGCGCACCTACGCCTGCGACAACCCGCTGCATCACCGCCGTCGCGATGCGTTCGATGGCCAGCCTCGTCATATTGGCGCATTCCAACATCTGCTCCGTGGCCATCTTGTCGGCGCTCCGCGATAATCCCAGCTCTGCAACTGCCGCGGCCCGTTCCAGCCAAAGCACAGCCTCCTGGCTGCCAAGCGCAACCTCACCAAGACGAGCCAGCTGATATGGATCGTCACCCCGCTCTCTTTTGTCCAGCCATTCAGCGAAGAGCCTATACAGGCGCAGAATCGCTCCTGCCTGCACAGCGGCGAAACGAATCGCTCCGCCCCGAAAGAGCGGTTCGCGATAGAAGTCGCCGGCACCTCCAATCAAACCCTCCGCCTCAACGGGAACCCTGTCGAATCGGATGCCGTAGCTCTCAGAGGCTTCCATTCCCATGGGCCGCCAGAAATCGCGGTTCAGCTTTACGCCACGGGATACCTCGAGCGATTCCATACGCGGCAACGTCATCTGCCATCCGCCTCCGTTCCGTTCGGCAGTCACGATCGGCCGCTGTACAAATGCGGCGCCTGAGGCAAACGTCTTCTCACCGCACAGAACAAACCTTTGCGCGTCTTGCTCCAGACGCAAAAGTTCACGAGTCCCCGTGTTCCATACGCCAAAGAGTCTTCCGTCCGCAGCATCTTGCGCGGCTTCGGCATTCTGTTCGACACTGCCATACGCTGCGACAAGAACCAAGGCGTTCACGTGGCCTTCGTACAAGCGTCCAAGCGAGAGGTCACCTCCGCCGATTTCTGCAAGGACGCGAAGCAACATCAAGTACCCGCCCGCCTCTGTTCCGAGTCCAAGCCCTCCCAACTCAAAAGGCAGTGGAGCCGTAAGCAGACCGATTTCGCCCATCAGTTTCAGCTGCGTTACCGGAGCAGCAAAACCTTCGTCGTTCGGTCTGGAGGCAAGCGCGTCCGCAAAGGATCGCGCTCGTTCCATGAGCTCCGTTCTTCTTCTCGATACCTCCTCCAGCATCCTGCCTTTTGGAGCAGGCTCGTAATCCGCATTTTTGCCTTCCAGCTCGAAAGGTATGCCCTCCGGAGCGTTAACACCTGATGGCACTATGATCGCTTCATCGAGCACTTAGTCAAACTCCTTAACGCCACGAAGGGCGATCGCTTCAAGCAAAAACGTGTGAAGTCTGTCCTACTTACTAAGTTCGATGCGCAGCGACTCCATTGCGTATGCGAGCATCTCGGGGCCGCTCGAATGCGGCTGTTTTGGCCGTGTGGTCGAAGGAGCGCACGAGCAACTGCTGAGCCCGCAATTCCGCCAGCAGATCCTGACGAAGATGCCGCTTCGACCAGTCGCGCTCCACTGCGATTAGCCCGCACTGGCAATGGCGATGATCGTCCCACCCGGGATAGTCCATCACTGGATAAAGACAGATCCCCAGCACTGGAACACCTGCCCGTTGTGCTTGCCGTGTTTCTGCCGCGATATAGCCAAGCCAGCCAACTCCCGCTGCAGCCTCTGCGCCGGTTTCGGTGATCACGATCGGACGGCGATAACGCTCCCAGAGCCGTTCCAGCATTGCGTGCAGCGGCTGATGAAGATCATGGCCCGGCGGTGTGCGATCGCCCTCATGAATCCATTGATTGTTCCAGTAATAGTTCACGCCGATCACGTCAACGATGTCAGCATCGCCGCCCAGCTCCGGGTCTCGAAGTCCAGCAAGCATATCCCAGGCTTCGAACTGCGAAGCCGTGTGACCTCTGACCTCCTCAGCATCCTCCGGTTTCCGCTTGTCCGCCGAGATATGAATCATCGGCTCAGCCTGCACGATGTGAGCGGCAGGATCCTCTTCGCGAATTCGGCGTACTGCCGCTACCGATGCCAGTATCAGCTGCCGCTTCAGCTCCGGCCCCCGCAGACTTCCATAGGGAGAGAAGTGTTCAAGGTCGCCGCCGACCCATGACCAGAACGAGATCTCATTAATGGGACAGTAGAAGGACGGCAAGAAAATGCCCGCGCCTTCGTTCTCCGAACGGATGAATCGGGCAGCTGCACCCGCAAACGCGGCGAAGCGGCTAGGGAACTCCTCCGCAAAAGGGTCAAGCCCGTCCGGAACACCCCAGTGGCAAAGATCCCAGATCACCTGAACGCCGGTCTGACGCGCAGCACGCAGCATAGGAAGCAGACTAGTCCAGTCGAAGACTCCCGGCGAAGTCTCGATGAGATGCCAGCGCAGTCCATCGCGAACAGTCAAAATTCCAGCTTCGATCAGCAGACGATAGTCGTCCGCGCAGCGGTCGCAGTGTCCCGTTGCATGAACGACATCGATACGCGTACGATCGCGGCGACTATGCGTGGCGCTTTCGAAGCCGCCCATAAAAAAACTTTTGAACATCGGCAAAGGCTTGTTTTGATACGCCACTCAATTTTCGTCTCTACAGACTGCAATAGGAACGCCAGAACTTGCAGGTTATCGGTCCGAAAAATTCCACCTTCGGCGTACTGCAGAAGCTGGATTGTATTCTCGCTTCGATGTCTCTGCTCTAAATGTGGCAGCTCACCATGCCGCGCTTTTCAAGGTATCTCTGATGGTACTCCTCTGCCTTCCAGAACGTCGTCGCGGCCATTATCCGGGTTGCGATCGGCTTGCGGTACGAGCCGGCCGCGTTGAGTTCGGCAATTTTAGCCCGAGCCTGTGCAAACTGCTCGTCGTCATGAGTAAAGATCACGCTGCGGTACTGCGACCCCCAGTCCGGACCCTGCCGATTTATCTGGGTAGGATCGTGCAGTGCGAAGAATGCGTCCAGCAGCGTCTCATAAGAGAGGCGAGAGGAATCGAACGTAACTTGCACAACCTCCGCATGGCCGGTACGATCCGTGCAAACTTCCTTATAGGTTGGATGCTCGAGCTCGCCGCCTTCATATCCAACGACCGTATCGATAACACCTGTGATCTCGCCTAAACGAGTTTCAACTCCCCAAAAACATCCTGCGCCAAATGTTGCTTTTTCGATTGCCACTCCATTGCTCCTTGACTACGACTATTGGATGCTCCTGACCCTGTGATTGTCATCAAGGGAGAGTTTAATAGCGCGAGTATTCTGGGCGCGCATCGGGATAGGTGTCAAGCACACAATGGTTGCAGAGGAGCCGACAGATACACCTGCATGACTACGTCTCGGCTGGTCCGACTCCACGCATTGTCTCCACAAACAGGCGTCTTCAGTCAGGTTCGCGCTTCGCGCTTATCTTTGAAAACTTCGAATCAGCGTCTCTCTCACCTTCATCAGCATCTCGCGCTCAGTTCGAGCGCCGATGTCGGCTGGCCGACTTAGTTCCCACAGGCTGCCTCCGCGGCTTCGACGATCTCTTTTTCGCCGGCGACTTCAACTGCGCGAACTCCGGAGTCTTTCTCTTCGGCACCACTTTCTTACCCTTCGCCGCGCGGTCCAGCGCCATCACCTCGCCCGGCGTCAGTTCACGATACTCTCCCGGCGGCACATCCAGCCGCAGTGCGCCATAGCCAATACGGCGAATCTTTTCGACGTGGTGTCCGATCTCCTCGAACATCTTGCGGATCTGCCGGTTCCTGCCTTCAATCAGCGTCAACTCATACCATGGATTATCGCCGCCGCGCACCAGGTCCACCTTCGCCGGAGCCGTAATGATGCGATCCCGGCGTCCACTGCGCACCTCATCCAGCCGCCCGCGATCAATCATGATTCCGCGTCGAATCTGCTCCAGCCCCGCTGAAGACGGCATACCGCTGGTCTTCACCAGGTATGTCTTCTCCACGCCAGCTGCGGCCTTTGAAAGTGCATTTGCCAGATTGCCGTCGTTGGTCATCAGCAACAATCCCTCGCTCAGATAGTCGAGGCGTCCCACAGGATACAACCTCACCTGATCGCCATGCGGTCCGCGCTTCTGCGTCATCAACTGCATCACGGTCGGCCGCTTCTCTGGATCATCAAGCGTCGTCACATACCCTCGCGGCTTGTTCAGCATGTAGTATCGCTGCTGCTCCGGTCCCTGCAGCAGTTTGCCATCCACGCGAATATGATCTTTTGCAAAATCGTGACGTGTGCCCAGCGTACTCACCACCACACCATTCACCTGCACGCGTCCTTCAAGGATGATCTCCTCTGCCTTGCGCCGGCTGGCAATCCCGGCCTGCGCCAAGATCTTCTGCAGGCGATCGCCCTTTGGCTCTATCGCGCCCTCTCCGTTTGGTTCCCTCTTTGGGTGAGACGAGGATTTCTTCATGTGTCTCCAGCTTTCTGACAGCGGGGCTGCTCATCGCTGTCGCTCCTATCAGTCTATCGCCCGGAACATACTTGATGGCCTCATCGCCTGCGCTTCCAAATGTTCCATAAGAGAAAGTCACTCAAAGGCGCTCATCTCACCTCATGGAGAGGCGATGCCATCGCTCCTGCCCCACGCGTCGCAGCTTCCCATTCATCTTTGTGCCAATCGGCTTCTGATCTCGATCAAGCTGCACGAGAGCTGCGCCGTTCTCTTCTACCAGCAGCGACTCCGAACGCCGATCATTCCTCAGGATTGAGTCGATACACCGTCGCATTCGGATCGACCGCAAGGCCATCAAGGCTCCTGACGTTACTTATACTAATCCTCGCTGCGTTTTCGCCAGACCGCCTTCACCTTCGCCCGCCAGCGCTCATCGAGCGCCACCAGCGTCCACTCCACCCGCGCAGAAAAATACCGCAGCACTATCTCCGTTGCCGGATGAACCCGCAGTGCCGGAGCCACCAGGTACAGCCGCGGCGGCTCCGGCGACAGACGCAATCCACCAAAGTACCCATGCCGCTGAAACTCACCCAATCCGGTCACAGGGTCGGGATGCTGCAGATGATGCCATCGCACGCGCACCCAGTAGTCCAGCCCCTGAAACGCAAGGTGCAGATCTTCATCCGCCTTCAGTTCAATCACCGCCAAGCGTCCATCCTTGGTGACACCGAGCAGGTCGAGCATGCCCCGGTCCGCGGCCGCAAACGCCGGGACCTGAGTATAGATGTGGCCCGGATCGAGATGAGGATCGAGCCGCATAATATCCCGCCGCAGCACACTCTCCAGCCAGCGCTCCGGCTGCATGCGATACAGCGGATCACGCTTGTCGCCACCTGCACTGCGCCGCGCAAACAGACGCGCCACCAACTCGCGCAACTCACTTTCGTTCTCCGCAGCCAGCGGCGTTTCGTTTGCCCCGGCGCCAAACGTAATCTCCTGCGCGCTCTGAAAGGAGTTGCCTGTATATCCGATCTTAATTCGGGCAAATTGGAGGCCATGCAGCAGAAAGGCGAGCTCGGTTCCACTGCGGATGCGCTGCTCGACTCTTTCGCGCATGCTCTCGGGCGCCATGGCGATCACGCGCGCCGCAGACTGCCCGAATCGTTCCCGGACGGCGTTCTCATTGGAGGCATGTATCAGGCGTGTGCTCAGATTGCCGTGATCGGCCGGGTCGCGCTGCTCCATGTCTTCACTTTTCTGATCGAGTTCCCATAGCTCCCAATGCGCCACCGAGTCATTCAGCCACGCCATCCGCGATAGTGTCAGCGTCGCCATACCACGCGGCACAATTACCTTCAGCCCCTTGTGCACTCTGCGCGCGTCACCAGCCTCACGGCAGTGATGCAGCCACAGAATCCCCAGCGTTAGAATGCCATCCACCGTCGCCTGCGTCTCCTCCTCGTTCACCGCGACCACAGCCCATGCCTGCGAGCCCCTCACCAGCCACCCGCGAGCGTACGCGGGGCCAAAGCTCTTCTCCAGATCCATCGCAGTCCGAAACGCCTCAGGCTTGAACTCCGGAAAGCTGCGCAGGAGCACCCGCTCCAGGACCTTCAGATATTTCACCCGCGTAGCTTCCCGTGTCGAAGGCGTGCGGCGATCGCGGTCGGCCGCAAGCTCCAGAGTCTGCGGCTTGGTCTGTCCAAAGCGGTGCGTACTCAGCCGCAGAACCCCGTTGCGCAACGCAGCACCGTTCACCCGGCGAACAACATTGCGCTCCTCGCTCCACAGATGCAGCGTGCAGCGACCGTGCTCGGTTGCGAGTTTGTACTTCGCCTCGCGCATGTCGAAGAGCACCTTGCCATCTTCGAACACTACGGCACGCGGCGATTCAGCGAGGAAGGTCTCCAGCGCGGCGGAGATTGCCTCCACCGTCTGCGCCGGCTCTGTGGGGGTGGCGCCTTGCGACATAGCCGAACGCTAACACATCTTCGCGGCGGCAGGACAGACGATCGGAGACCAGACCTACAGAAGAAGCTTGAAATGAAAGTCGGAGATTCTGAGACCCTGGCGGAAGTAAAATGCATGCGCCTCATGACGATGAGTCCCGGAGTCGAGCATGAAGGTGGAGCACCCAGCCTCTTTCGCCAGCGTGATAAGCCATCGCAGCATGACTTCGCCATGCCCTTGGGAGCGCACTGAGGCATCCGTTACCAGGTCATCGACATAGAGCGTCTTCCCAGCCCAGAGCATCGTCTGCAACCGAAAGCCCGCGACCGTGGCTACAGCGCAATCGTTCTCGGCAAACGCAAGCTGGTAGCCTTCAGCCTGCTGCATCTGAATACGGCTCACGAACTCCTCGGCAAGCAGCGCGGGACGAAGCTGATGCATGACCGGGAAACAGCGGTCGATCTCGACAGCGGTGGTGGCAATCTGAATGTTTCGGGCGCGCGCCGGCTCGTCTACCATCTTTCCCTGCCACGCAGATGCGCGATATGCGCCACATGATGCCGCGAGTGCCAGGCATAGAGAAGCGTGGCGAACTCCACGGTCATCGGTCCGTTCTCAGGATGATTGAAGCCGCGACTCCACTGCGCTTCCTCGAGCGATTGCAACAGCATCACCCAGCGCGCGTGCAAGCTTTCAATCAACTCCAGCGACCACTCCACCGGGGCGGCCGAATCGTGCAGTCCGGCCCAGGCTGCCTGGTTATATAGCTTGACCGTTGGCCAGTCCTCGGTCAAAGCGAGCCGCACGCGGATGAACGCGTTCATGTGACTGTCCGCGATGTGATGCACCACCTGCCGCAATGTCCATCCACCTTCGCGGTACGGCGTGCCTAGCTGGCTGTAGTTCAATCCTTCGATAGCATTGCGCAGCGTCTCCGGAAGCTCAGCCAGCGTTGCGATTGCGCCGGTACGATCACCTGCAAGTATAGTTTCAGGCGCCGAAAATCCGCCGATCGGGTACTTGAGATCAACATCGGTCACTGCCATGCTCTGTCCCTCCACAGCTCTACGACAAAAGTTAGCATACCGGGTTGCGTACTCTCGTTACAGATATTTGCTCCGGCACCCAAACTCTTAATGCAGCGATCAGCCAAGTTGTTTTTGCGACTGGCGGGCAGGTTGCGCCTCAGCTGACGAACTGGTGAATCGATCATGGCTGTGTTGAAAGTGCTGCTCGGGTGGCGCGGCCCCTAGATCGTTCAGTTCCGAATCTACAAAGTCGTACCTGGTCGAGGGCGGCGTACGTTGCGGTGCAGGGAGGAACACTCGGTCTCTTTCTTGGCGAATTGCCATTATGCGGAGAGCGACAGATCAGAGCGGCTTAGGTCCGATCCAGAACTTCGAGTGCGGTCTTTGTTTTGTCGTAGAGAATGCGGGTGTCAATATATTGTTTGCGCAAGCCTTCGATGATCGGTGCGGGAGCTTTGGCGATGAAAGCTTCGTTATTGAGCTGGCGATCGGCGGCGGTGAGACCTTTCTCGAATTTGGCGAGATCCTTGGTGAGGCGCTCGCGCTCCGCGGAGATGTCGATCCGGCGCTCATAGAGGACGGCCACGTCGAAGTGGGCGGTATTGCGGGCGTTTTCTCCAGTGAGGGAGGCAGGAGCGAGTTCGACGGCGCTGACACGGGCGAGCTTGCTGAGCATATCGGCATTGGCTTGGGCGAGAGTGGCGATTCTACTGGACGCGAATACGCGGATGGGTGCGGGATCTCTCTCGGGGACAGATATGTCTTTGCGAAGATTGCGGAGGGTGACAATGAGCTGCTGCAGGATCGCCATCTCGGCGACGGCCTGGTCGTCAATGGGAAAGTCCGCGGCTTGGGGGAAGCGGGTGAGGGCGATGGACTTTGCGGGGAGAGCGTCGCCATCGCCGTAACTGCCGAGAGCGTGCCAGAGCTCTTCGGTGATAAAGGGCATAAAGGGGCTGAGCAAGCGAAGGGCGCGCTCGAAGACGGTGATAAGCAGGGTAAGTGAGAACCCTGTCTCTTCCAGTAGGGTGGTGCGGGCCTGTTCCGAGGCGTTTTTTTCGAGGTATTCGAAGTTGAGGCGGAGCTTGATGAGTTCAAGATACCAATCGCAGAACTCGCCCCAGAAGAACTGGTAAACGGCGCTGGCGGCCTCGTCGAAGCGGTAGGCTGCGAGGGCGCGATCGACCTCGGCGGCCGTGCGTGAGAGTTGGGATAGAATCCAGCGACTCTCGAGCGGAGTGCCTGGAGGCAGGATGACAGGTGAGTCGCCGATATCGGCGCCGATTTGAAGGTTGAAGCCTCCGGCTCTGGCGCGGTCGAGGTTCATGAAGACGAAGCGGGCGGCGTTCCAGATCTTGTTGGCAAAGGCTCGGTTGCCTTCGGTGCGGGTTTCGGAGAAGGCGATGTCGGTGCCAGGGGAGGCCATGCTGGCGAGGGTGAAACGAACGGCATCGGTGCCGAAGCGCTCGATTATGTCGATAGGGTCAATTACGTTGCCCTTGGTCTTGGACATCTTCTGGCGGTCGGCGTCGCGGACCAGTGCATGAATGTAAACCTCGCGGAAGGGCACGGCGTCGGTGAGGGTGCGCTTGCTGCCGTCGGGCATCGGGACGTCGAGCATGAAGTGGCAGCTAAGCATGATCATGCGAGCGACCCAGAAGAAGAGGATGTCGAAGCCGGTGACGAGGAGTTGAGTGGGGTAGAAGGAAGCCAGGTCGAGCGTCAGCGGAGGTGCGCCGGTATCGGGATCTGGGGTGGGCCAGCCGAAGACGGTGAAGGGCAGGAGGCCGGAGGAGAACCAGGTGTCCAGGACGTCCGTCTCCTGCGTGATTTGGATGGAGTGGCAGTGCTGGCAGTGGATGGGTGTCTCGCGCGAGACGGTGATGCCGCCGCAGGAGGCGCAATGCCAGGCGGGGATGCGATGACCCCACCACAACTGCCGCGAGATGCACCAGTCGTGAATGTTCTTCATCCACTCGTCATAGGTCTTGCGGTACTGATCGGGAGTGAACTTGATAAAGCCTTTTTCGACGGCTTCGATGGCCTTGTCAGCAAGCGGCTGAATTTTGACGAACCACTGCTGCGAAAGGCGCGGCTCAATGACTGCGCCGGTGCGCTGCGACAGGCCGATGGCGTAGGTGTGGTCTTTGACAGCGACAAGGAGGCCGAGGGCGTCAAGGTCGGCCAGAATGCGCTCGCGTGCGGCGAAGCGGTCCAGACCGTGGTAGGGCGAGCCGGGGAGATCGACGTGGGCTGTCTCGTTGAAGATACTTGGCTGCGCCAGATTGTGGCGCTGGCCAATGGCGAAGTCGTTGGGGTCGTGGGCGGGGGTGACTTTGACGGCTCCGGTGCCGAACTCGGGCCTGGCCCAGTCGTCGGCGAGGATGGGGATCTTGCGGTCGGGGTCGCCGTTGATACCGCTGAGAGGAAGGCGGACCTGTTTGCCTTGCAGAGCTAAATAGCGTTTGTCAACAGGATTCACCGCTACGGCTACGTCGCCGAGCATGGTTTCGGGGCGGGTCGTGGCAATGGTGATTGAGCCGGTTCCGTCAGCTAGCGGGTAGCGGATGTGGTAGAGCTTGCCGAGGCGTTCTTCGTGCTCGACTTCAAGATCGGATACGGCGGTCTGGGCGGCGGGATCCCAGTTGACGATGTAGGCTCCGCGGTAGATGAGGCCCTGCTCGTAGAGACGGACGAAGGCTTCCTGGACCGCGATGCTGAGGCGGTCGTCCATGGTGAAGTATTCGCGAGACCAGTCGACGGAGGCTCCGAGACGCTTCATCTGGTCGAGAATGGCTCCGCCGTAAAGCTCGCGCCAAGTCCAGACCCTTTCGACAAAGGCGGTTCGGCCGAGGTCCTGGCGGGTCTTGCCTTCGGCGGTTAGCTGGCGCTCAACCATCATCTGGGTAGCGATGCCGGCGTGATCGGTGCCGGGTATCCAGAGGGCGGTCTGGCCGCGCATGCGATGCCAACGAGTGAGGATGTCCATCTCGGTCTGGTTGAGCATGTGACCCATGTGGAGGCGGCCGGTGACGTTAGGCGGAGGCAGAAGGATGGTGAACTTTTCGTCTGATTTTTCCGCGAACTTTTTGGCGGCAGGCTGCGTAGTGTCCGGGGTGGAAACGTCGAAGATGCGTTCGCGTACCCAGTAGTCGGCCCAACGCTGTTCGATGATGGATGGGTCGTAGGCTTTGGGCAGCTCAATGCTGCTTGGCTCGGGGCTTGTCGGTTGCGGGCTTGTCGTCTGCCGTATTGTCGTTTCTTGGCTCATGGGTGTGTTAAGGGTAGCATCGGTGGGCTTGCCGAATGAATGCGAGGCTGGATGAATGGTGGTGTGCGCACGAGAACTCGCTTCATCGCAGGGCTGGGCCGCCGTACACTTGCTTTACGAGGTTCGCTATGCGTCGATGGCTGATTGCTGTTGCTTTGATTGCTGTGGCTTCGCCTGCGTTTGCACGGTCGAGCGATGACCGGGTGAGCGTGGGCGGCGATATTACCGTCGGTGCGGGCGAGAAGGCGGCCGATATTGCCTGCGTATTTTGCAGGGTGAGAGTGCACGGCGAGGTGACCGGCGATGTTGCGGTGCTGTTTGGGAGTGTGACAGTGGATTCCGGGCAGAATATCTCAGGGGATGTGGCGACGGTGGGCGCGGACCTCGATCTAGGGGAGGGCTCGACCGTAAACGGGGATGTGGCGATTGCCGCCGGCAATGTGCGCCTCGCACCGGGAGCGTCGATCGACGGCGACAAGTGGGTGCTGCCGGGGCGGGGTTGGCTGCTGGTTCCGTTGGCGCCGCTGCTGATCTTAGCGGGATTGATATGGCTGATCGTGTGGATCGTGCGACGGAACCGGTATCCGCCTCGCCCGTATCCGGCTGGGCGACGACTTTAGGCGATTTCT
This sequence comes from Edaphobacter sp., assembly GCA_965277335.1. Classification (GTDB taxonomy): domain Bacteria; phylum Acidobacteriota; class Terriglobia; order Terriglobales; family Acidobacteriaceae; genus Edaphobacter. The sequence continues at coordinate 321,242 of CBDICJ010000006.1, forward strand.
TTTGGGTATGGGTGGAACCGGTGCTGGGGTGCATGCGTATGGACCAATGGAACGATGGGGCCATGCAGGCTGACGCTGTCCGAGGAGACTTTGATTTTGGTGACCAAGGCGCTACGCAGCTTCGTTTTGATGCTTGTTTTACCTTCGGCTGCGCTGGCCCAGACGCCGGGAAATCAAACGCTTGGGAACCGAGCCTATGTGGGGCAGGACATCTTTATTGCGGCTGGACAGGAGGTGCATAACGCAACCTGCGTATTCTGCTCGGTGCAGGTCGAAGGCGAGCTGACTGGGCGAGTGGTTGTGCTGTTCGGCAGCTTGAACGTGAGTGGGCAGGTGAAGGGGGCAGCTACGGTGATGGGGGGAAATGCCGTAGTGGATTCTCAGGCCCGGGTGGGCAAAGATGCGGTGATTGTTGGAGGCAACGCAGTCTACGAAACCGACGATGCCTTTTCGGGCAGCGTGTACGTTCTGGGCGGCCATATGTCGCATCTGGCGAGGGCGAAGGGCCAGCGGACACCGAAGCGGGTATCGCTCAGCCCGATGGTGTTTGCCATAATAGGTGTGCTGATATTGCTGGCGCTTCTAGGGGTGGGGTTTGGGCCGCGAATACGGCGGGGTGGGTGGGGCGGCAGAGGGTCTGATGAGAGTGAACGCACCGGACCAAGGCAAATCTTTTGATTACGCGCTCGCGGCGGAACTGCGGAACATGGTCCAGAACGACGCTTCTACCAAAGCGATCACCTGTAACTCATCGCTTTCGGTAACGCGCTATGGGCAAATCTCCGGAAGGTGTAAAGGGAGGTAAGCAGCTTGCGCTGTTTTCTCTCCCATTTTCTTTCAGGGGAAAACAGCATGCTTCAGAATTTCCCGCTCCACAGTATCAGAAGATTTGCCTAGAAGGGGTTGAGCTTGCTGACGCCCTTCTTTTTCTTATGCTTGCTGGAGGATTCGTCGCCTTTGTCAAAGGCGGGCTTGGCGTTCTTCTTGGCATTGGCGTTGCCTGTTTGGGCGGCGGGTTGTGGCTTGTCGGCGATGTCGTTGACGGCATCCGGAGCAGCCGCGGGTTTTTCTACGGCGGGCAGCGGCGTGGAGTTGACAGGGCCTACGGCTTTGAGTCCGCCGTTATCGTTGGCCGGAGATGCGTCCGATGAAGCTGCGGCCGGGGCGGAGCCGGGGAATGCAGTGGACCCTGCCGGGGCGGGGTTGTTCGATCCGGAGTTGATGATCTCCACACCCATGCTGTTGCCGGCGGGGGCGGCAGCGGGAGCCGAGGTGACGGGCGCGGTGGCCGGAACGCTGGTTTCTGGCTCGGCGGAGGAGGTTGCGGCGGCGCCGGCGGCGGGAACGTCCTGGAACTGCAGCGGGGCGGATGGAGGCGCGGGAGCGGCAGCGGCGGGCGCTCCCTGGGAGACAGGCAGAGCGGGTTCGGTTGCGGATTGCGCCGTTGGTTTGGGGTTCAATGTTCCGGGCGAGCCTGCGGGGACAGCCGGATTGAGCGACTCCTTAAAGTCGGCCATAATCCTGGTGGTCACGTGCGGAGCCAGGGTGGCCGCAGGGTCTGTGAGAGTAGGTTCCCCGTCGCGGGCTGCGAGGACGACGTCAGGTTGATGGAGAATAAGAAGACGGGCGCGATCCTGCAGGCGGTACTGGCGGCGGCTGTTTTCGAGCGCGATGCTGGCAGCAGCCTCCTCTGGCGTGGGAGTGGGGATGGGCAGGTTCATGGCGTCTAGACGGTCGCGGGCGTCTTCGACGTGGGGCGCGGCGGAGTGATAGAGCACGACCTTGCGGTAGGCGTCGGCGGCTTGGTCGTCATAGATTTTCTCGAGACGAGCCTTGCCGGCTTCGGGAAGCTTCATGGTGCGGACGAAGCGGGCTTCGGATTCATAGGCATCGCCGAGTCCGATGAGGACGTCGTCCATGTGGCTGTACTGGGGATAGGTATCGACGACGGTCTGATAGCGGGCGATGGTGGCAGCGTAGTTGTTATGAGTGGAGTAGAATTCGCCGATCGCGGCCTCGCGGGTAGCCATGACCTCCTGAACCTCGCGGAGGCGCTGCTTGGCTTGGGGAACGAGAGTCGAGTCGGGAAATTGCTGGAGCATGAGGCGGTACTCCTCTTCGGAGTGCTGGGCCTTTGAGTAATCGCGGTCGGGCTTGTCCATCTGGCGAAAGTAGATATCGCCGACGCGCATTTGAGCTTCGGCGGCCTCTGGGGCGTTGGGGAAGAAGGTGATGAAGTCTTTGTACTCCTGCTCGGCTTGGGTGAGAGCGGCGGTGCCCCCTTCGCGATACCAACTGTCGCCGATGGCGAGCTTGGCCTTCATCTGGTACTGCGAGTCGGGATAAGTGTTGAGCAGGGTTTGGAGATCGAGACGGGCTACGTCGAAGTGCCCCTTCTTGGTGGCCGCTACGGCTTTGTCGTAGAGAACCTTATCAGGCAGGCCGGCATCTGCCGCGGCAATGGGATCGGTCTTCTTTTCCTTGCGCAGCGCGCGCCTGGTGTCTTTGGACGGAACGGCCTTGTCCTGCTTTTTGTTGACGGTAGAAGAGAGGGTGACACTCTCCTGCTGCTGACCGGTATTGGGATCGGCCGTGGTCTGGGAAGAGCCGGTAACCTGCCCCCGAGCGACGGAGGTGAGCAGCAGGGCGACGATGGCCAATCCAGCGAGGGAGCCGGCCCGGGTGCTGGGAAAGAAGGAACGCTTATTCGTCTTGCGCGGCATTTGCATCTACGGTGGACCCCATCCGCCTCGCGCGTCTGCTGCCGCGCCCAGGCTTGTCTTCCATTCTAATTCTTCCTGCCGATATTGTGCCGGAGATCTCTTGGACGTTCCCCGAAAAATAAGGCCGGAACACAGACCTGCTATCGATGAACCGATCTACAAACTGCAACAGATGTGAAGAAGAGATACAAGGCGCGCATCGAGAGTTCGGCAGGACCTACGTTCACAATACGACACAACGAGCAGATCTAAAAGGACAGGACTCAAACCTGTACCGGGGAGGCGGCCCGGGCCAATTGCAGGAACTCGCGGGCATTCTGCTCGGTTTTTTCCGGACTGAAGATAGCTGATCCGGCGACTAACATATCTGCTCCTGCTTCGACGACTTGAGCGACTGTATCGTGAGCAACACCGCCGTCGACCTCGATGCGAAAGTTGAGTCCCATCTCTTCGCGCAACTCGGCGAGATAGGCGATCTTGTCGAGGGCGAGGGGAAGGAATTTCTGGCCGCCAAAGCCGGGGTTGACGCTCATGACGAGGACGTAATGCAGCATGGGGAGGACTTCAATGAGGGTGTCGACGGGTGTGGCGGGGTTGAGAACGACGCCCGGAAGCATGCCGTGCTGGACGATGTGTTGGAGGGTGCGGTGAAGGTGGCGGCAGACCTCCTGATGGACGCTCATCATATCCGCGCCGGCTTTTGCGAACTCGGAGATGAAGTCATCGGGATCTTCGACCATCATGTGGCAGTCGAGGGGGAGCTTGGTGACAGGTCGGAGGGCCTCTACCATCGGAGGACCGAAGGTGATATTGGGGACAAAGTGACCATCCATGACGTCGACATGAAGGATGGTAGCTCCGCCACGTTCGGCTGCGGCGACCTCATCGGCGAGGTGCGCGAAGTCGGAGGCGAGGATGGACGCTGCCAGTTCAACCACAGATGTGCTCCTGGAGAAAGTTTACCAGTGTGCGGAGGAATGAGGCGATCGCCGATGGCGCGGATCAACGCATAAACGGATAAACGCAGAGATTTGATGACAGACAGAAAAGAGAGCTACTGTGAGCTTTCCATCCTTGTATAGATTCCCAACCGTTCTTGTTCCCCTATGGTCGCCTCATGGGACGAACTCAGGATTCGTGACACTAGAGGGGTGGCTTGTTGGGATCGCGGTGGTAGATGCCCAGGTCGGGCTCATCGAGTGGGGGCGATGGGGGCTCCGGGTCGGGGATGGGATCGGTGACGGAGGATTCGATGGGGTGTTCGATTGTCTGAGTGAACGGGCGGTCGAGGGGTTGATGGTACGGCACGACTGGAGAGAATGGGGGTACGTGAGTGGCTACGGAGCTGATGGGGATCTGGGGCGGGGGGTAGATGGGGTGCTGAAGGGAGAGTGAGGTTTCGACGCCGCGCTGCCAAAAGCGGGTGAGCAGCATGAGAAAGAGGCCGATCTGGGTAAGCAGGAACATGGGCCAGACGCGGGGCTGCGCGAGCATGTGCACAGAGATGCGGGCAGTGACCAGGACGGCGGCTGCGCCGAGGATCGCGAGGAAAAGAAAGATGGGATAGGCTTCGGCGAAGTGGGCCCGGAGAATGCGCCAGGCGGGACCGAGAGTGGAGCGGACGCGGCGGTCGGAGGCGCCGTTCGCGCGCAGGTGCAGGCCGATTTGCACGGTATAGACCTCAACAAGATCGAAATAGAGCCTGAGAAAACAGGCGACGAGCGCGATGATGACGACCCCGATCATGCGGGCGAGGAAGGAGTGGAGGCCGACGGCGTGATTGTCGACGTGTTCGGCCCATTTGGTTTGGAGGAAGGAGAGCAGGCCGAGAATGAGGCCGGAGACGATCAAGGTCAGGATGGTAATGCGGATAAAGCGCCAGAAATAGAGCAAGCCCTGGTGGAAGAGGGTGCTGAGGCGGGCAGGCGAGGCGGTCTGGTAGCAGAACAGGGTTCCGGGGACGAGCAGGAAGTAGACGATGACGAAGAGCGGGACACTGGCGAAGCTGCCGGCACGTCCTTCTGAAGGCCCATCGTGGAGCCGGAGGAAGGCGCCGGCGACGGTTGCGAGGTCGAAGCCGTTGCTGAGGCGCTGGGCGGCGAGGGAGTGATTCAGGATAGAGGCGAACTGGGCGTGAAAGCGGAGGGAGAAGATCAGGGCCAGGCCGAGGCTGAAGACGTAGGTCCAAAGCAGCGCGGGGTAGCGGCGCAAAGTGAGAGAGAGACCGTGAAGAAAGATGCTGCGGCGTTCATACATGCTGGAGGACCTCGGGTTGAGTGAAGCAAGTTAGCGAGTCAGCGATTCAGGTGGCTGGCGACGCCGCAGGACGGTCAGACGATCCAGGTGGTGAGTTGGGCCAAAAATTGCTGCATGGCTAGCCAAATGTTGGAGATCTTGCGGGCGGGAATGCCGTTGGGTTTGTCGGTGTAGCTGTTGTTGAACAGGTCGGTGTCGAGCAGGACGGTGTGGTCGGGGTCGACCTCGGCGGAGACGATCTTGGCGTTGCGGGTGTAGGTAAACTTCGTCCAGCGGCCGATGCCGTCCCAGTGTTCGCGGATGTGGGCGCCGTCGTCGAAGACAATCTCGGCGGTAACGGGAAGGATGAAGTCGCCTTTGCGGCGGAGGTAGACCTGGGAGAGGTACTGGATCTGCCTTTTGTCTTTGGGCTCGGGAAGCCACCACTGGACGGGGTCGGAGGAGATGCCGTCGACGGTGTAGTCGAGGACGGCGGTCCCGTAGACGGCCTGGTTGAAGAAGGGCGCGAGGGTGGCTACGGAGATTTGAGGTGTGGCAGAGGTGGGAACGGAAGCCACTGTTGAGACGGTGGTGGTCGCAGGGACTGAGTTACAGGTTGAGCCTACGCAGGAGGGGCTGGGCGGGGTTACCGGTGCGGCCTCGGGATTGGGCGGCGCGGGTGCCATGGTGAGCAGCGGCAGGCGGCCTCGGGCCTGGGCGACCTGCTCGATGGTATGGAGGAAGTCTTCGCTGGTGGGATGGGTGAAGCGAAAGCGCATGAAGTAGGTGCGCATGGCCTCGTCCATGGTGTCGCGCCCGATGATGCCTTCGAGAGTTGCGAGCAGGGTGGCTGTCTTGCCGTAGGTAATGCCGCCATAGGAGGCGGCGTCGCGGAACTTGAAGGCCCAGCGGATGACGGGGTCGAAGTCGGGTTTACCGATGTAGCTCAAGCGCTGGAGCTCGTAATCCCCGGCGCTGGCGTACCCGCGATCGAAGACGGAGGTGTCGCGGCCGAGGATGGCGGAGAGGACGTTGACCTCGGTGTAGGAGTTGATGCCTTCGTCGAGCCAGGCGTCCTCGAACTCGTTGGTGGCGACCATGCCGTACCAGTACTGATGGCCGAACTCATGCTCGGCGGTGAGCTCGGTGACGTGGGTGGGCTCGTACCAGGAGGTGTCGCCGGTGAAGAGGGTGGGGTACTCCATGCCGCCGATCTCGGAGCCTGGTTCGGGGTCGATGACGGTGACGATCTTATAGGGGTAGGGGCCGTAGCGCTGGTCGAACTGGGCGAGGGTCTTCTGAATGATGTCGAGGTAGCGGGGACCGGCGTGGGGGTGGGCGGCGAGGGCGAGGACGTGGATCTTGACCGGACCGAGAGACGACAGGTAGGTGCCGTCGGTGACAGTGAAGTGAGGGCTGATGGCCCAGGCGAAGTCGCCCACGTCTTCGGCGTAGAAGCTGAGGGTCTTCGTTCCGGCGGGAACGCCGTTGGTGAACTCTCCGGTGGGAACGCCGGTGGCTCCGACGGTGTAGCGGGTGGGAACGTTGAGCGAGACGTTGAAGGTGGCGAAGTCGGAGAAGAACTCGGTGGTGGAGTGGTACTGGTGGCAGTTCCAGGCGCCGTGCCAGAAGACGCCGGGCTTTGGATACCACTGGCCGCCCATGAGGAAGTCGCGTTTCCAGCCGTTGCGGGCGATCGACAGCGGGAACTGGTCGTGGAAGGCGAGGTGGAGAGTGATGGAGTCGTTGGGAGCGAGCGGGCGGGGGAGGTTGAGCTGGGTAACGGTGTGGTCGTTGGCGTTGCCGTCGTCGGGGGCGATGAAGTGCAGGGCGGAGCTGAGATCGCCGTAGCCGTCGGCGTCGATGTGGGAGATGGTGATGCCGCCGATCTTTTCGGGCGGGTAGTCGTTGTCTTTTTCGTTATCGCGGATGCCGCCGGTGAAGTGAGTTTCGCTGGTGAAGGAAGACTCGGGACGAAAGGCGTTGAGATAGAGGTGGAAGGGTATGAAGGTGAGGGACTGGCCGGTGAGGTTTTTGTAGGTGAGGGTCTCGGTGGCGTCGAGCGATTTTTTATCGGTGTTGATCCTGGCGTCGATCTGGTAGGTGACGACGCGGGTGGAGAGGGGTTTGCCGTCGGGGGAGTTGGTGGCGATGCTGGGCTGGGCGGCGGATTGGGCTTGCGCGGCGATTGGAGCGAGGAGGAGCGCGGCGACGGTGAACAGGTGGTTGCGCGGCATGGAGGGATTGTAGCGGGAGAGATGGGGGGCGGCGGGATTTATTTTGCTGCGGAGGCTTGCCAAAGCTCGGTGGTGAGGATGCCGGCCAAGGAATGATGGTAGGCGATGCGGGTGAGTCCGGCGCGGGTGAGCGGGGTGGCGTGGTCGGGGAGATGGGTGGTGCGGAGGCCGGTGAAAATGCGGAAGGCGAGATAGAGGGCGCGAATGAACATGCGGGCTGGGAGGCGGAGGGGACCGGTGGGGATGCGGAAGTCGGAGATGAGCCAGAGGGCTTCTGGGGCGAGGGCAGGAGCGATGCGTGAGACGAGGGTGTGGAGTTCGGATTGGGTGAGGCAGTCGAAGAAGAAGTGGGCGACGATCAGGTCGTAAGACTGGGTCGGAGTGAAGGCGAGGGCGCTGGTGTGGTGGGTTTCGAGGCGCATGCGAGTTGTGGGAGACGCGGCTTCGCAGTTGCGGCGAAGGAGGTGAAGCATGGAGGTGCTGGTGTCTATGGCGTCGGCTCGGAGGTGGGGGTTTCGGGCGAGGAACTGGGCGAGGAAGCGGCCGTCACCGTCGCCGAGGATGAGGGCTCGTTTGCGGTCGTGGAGAGCCGGCAGGAAGTGGTTGCGGCAGCGTTCGAGGGTGCGGCCGAGGGTGAGGTATTCGAGGGTGCGGTAGGGCCGGGCTATGCGGTTGAAGTTGGGTGCGGTGGGGTTCATGAGTGCTGGTTGGATGGTAGCGGGTGGGAAGAGTGCGGCCGTGCTTCTTCACCCCGACGAGCAAAAAGCGCTCGGCGGGGACCCCGATTTGCACGATGCCCACATCTCAGAATCGAGATATGGGGCACCCGGTCCAAGGCTCGGCGCGACCGTCTAGGACGTCAACCAACCTTTTCCGCCAGTACGCTCAGATGCATCGGTGCTGATACCACTTCGGGAGTATTGCAATGGACTTCCACAGCCATGAGAATCTCTAGGGAACCTCTGAACAAGCAGCGGTTTTCTTGCTGAGTTGGAGCGGCTGGGTTGTTTTTGCCTGTGGCGAGGTGGATGGTGTGTGGTGGAAGACCTCGATGCCTGTTTTCAGGCGCGGCTCTGCGCGGGCACGGCCAGCAGATGGTGGCGTGCGGTACAGAGGTTAATGAGGGCGCAGGTGGTTTCGAGCCGGTTGAGATTCTTTGCGAGACCGCGGAAGCGCACTTTGACGAACTTGAGCTTCATCAGAGCGAAGATATGCTCGACGCGCGAACGGGTTTTGCTCTTGATGCGGTTTTCTTCTCGCCGGTCGGCATAGACCTTCAGTTTGGTTCTCCACAGCCGGTTGGTGCGGTCGGCGGCCTTGGGGGCGCGTTGCCGGATGACCTCCGTCTGCCCCTGATAGGCCTGATCGCCCCACACCTCGGTCTCCTCGCCGTGCAGCAGCTCGGGCAGTATGCGGCAGTCGGCCACGTTGGCTGCGGTCGCCGCGACCGAGTGGATCAGCTTGGTCCCGGCGTCCACGCCCACATGCGCTTTCATGCCGAAGTACCACTGCCGGCCCTTGCGCACCTGATGCATCTCCGGGTCGCGCGCCCCGCTTTTGTTCTTGGTCGAGCACGGCGCCTGCAGCAGGGTCGCATCGACGATGGTGCCAGCGCCGATCTTCAAGCCATGCCGCTCCAGATAGCCGTTGACCTCGGCGAAGATGCGCCTGCCCAGTTGATGACGCTCGAGCAGATGGCGGAACTTGCACACCGTCGTCTCGTCCGGCGCAGGCTCGCGGCCAAGGTCGATACCCACAAACGACCGCATGGAAGGCGACTCGTACAGCGCGTCCTCCACCGCTGGGTCCGACAAGTTGAACCACTGCTGCAGAAAGTAAATCCGCAGCATCCGCTCCACCCCAACCGGCGGACGGCCCTTGCCCGAGGCCGGATAATGCGGCTCAACCAGCTTCACCAACTCCGCCCACGGAACCACCAGCTCCATCTGAGACAAAAACTCCGCGCGCCGAGACTGCCGACCAAACTGCTCAAAACCCGCCGCCACCGCCAATGTCTGCTGCTTCATCCAATCCACCTCACCCACACAACCTAATTTAATCCGCTGCGGAAACGAAGTGCTTAATCAGAGAACCCCTAGAAGTGGGGAGGTGAAGATACCTTTCTTTTCTCCCGACCGAAGCTAACGGACGGGATTTTTTTGCGTGTCGTATCGATACGACGCTGCTTTAAATCCGAAGCAGAATTACCGGTAGCGAGGCACAATTAATCAAACAATGGGGTTTCTACATGCAGGTCGGCAGCGGTGTGATATCGCTGCTCCATACGCTGCATATGACGATAGGGCCTAATACTTCGGCCCGCGGTCTCGATTTTCTTCTGCGTGAATCGTCTACCAGTTGCCCATAGGCCAATGCACTCATTGAGCAAGGGTTTGAGCCGACATCGGACATTAGTCCTGCGAAACGCGCTTTTCGTCAGGGACGCTTCTGGGTTGGTGCAAAATCGCCGAGTCACTCACCGTGTGCTCCAGTTGTACGGATGAACTCCAGGCTTCCGGGACAGGGTAGATCAAGCGCAAACCGGACACCGACTAGCCTCCAAAAAAGAGCGGGATTATCCGCAAGGATCTCGCTCGCGCCACAGCGGGCGCGGTTAGCGGAGAGCTGAACACTGGCCGACCTGCCTTTTTTTGAATCTCCGAGCGCCGATCAGCGCGTCGGCGATTCGTTCACTTCCCATAACTCTCATGGTGCAGTGGGAAGTGAGCTGAGGTAGTGAATCAGGTTCTTCAGGTCCGCTTCTGTAAGCTTCTTGTCGTAGGACGGCATAGGGTTCGGAGTTCCGGCGTTGGTCTTTGCCGGCGGACTGACGATCGCCGCTCGTATCTGGTCCGCTGTGCGCCGCGTTCCCACTCCGTTCAATGACGGCCCAATGTCCCCTCCGTCCTGTCCGATGCGATGGCACAGGAGACAGTTGCTTTTCGCGATTACGCCCTTGACATCTTCAACGCTCGAGGCACCCGGCCTCACAGAGCCACTCGGCGTCGATACAGGCGCTGCCGGCTGTGCCGCCGGAGCCGAAACCGCCATGCCCAGTGGCGTCAGGCGGAAGACACCACCCGGTTTCTCGTCTTCGATCATCCACAACGCTCCATCGGGTGCGACCTCTACGTCGGGGACTCTGAGGCCCATATCCCAACGCTCGGGCGTCTGCGCTCCTCCTTTGCCGTCGAAGGTGATGCGGATGACTGCCTTCGCTGACAGACCACTGGCAAAAGCCGATCCATTCCACTGCGGGAACATAGCGCCTTTGTAGAACATGAGGTTGCCGGTGCGATGACCGGGACCCAGTAGATCACCGGTTCGGTCAGGTCAGGGCGCGTAACCGGGCTGGGGATGGGAACGCCGTTGTAGTTCATTCCGTAAGAGACCAGCGGCCAACCATAGTTCTTGCCGGGCAGGATCAGGTTTAACTCATCGCCGCCACGTGGGCCATGTTCAAGCTCCCACAGCCGTCCATCCGGCGCGAAGGCGAGGCCATAGGGAGTGCGGAAGCCGGTGGCCCATGTCTCCGCGGGCGTCAGGTTGGAGCCGGGAAAGGTGTACGTCCGTACAACTGGGGCCGCCTTTGCGGCCTCCGTATCCGAAGGTGGTTCAACGACGGGAATACTTGCCGCGCCAGTCTTGCCAGCCATCGGATTGCCCGAGGCCGGTTTGCCATCCAGCGTCAAACGCAGGATCTTACCAAGTGGCGAGTTAGGGTCCTGGGCAGGCGTCATGCGCTGCCGATCTCCAGAAGAGAGGAAGAGATACTTGCCATCCGGAGAGAAGGCGACCGCCGCGCCGAACTGTCCGCCATCACCCCGCTCGCCGTCGCGCCAGATCACTTGAAGCCCTTTGAGGCTCGCCGAATCGTTGCCGATCTTCAAATGGGCTCGCGCAAGCGCGAGGCTCGAACCGCCGTCACCCGGCTCGGAATAGGTCAGGTAGACAGTGCGGTCTTTGGCATAGTGCGGCGAGACGTAGACGCCCAGCATTCCACCCTGACCCTTCCAGAGAACGGCCGGAACGTTCGAAACCGGCGTCTTTTCGCCCTGCTGGGTGACCAGCCACAGGCCGCCGACCTTCTCGGTGATGAGCATCCGCGCGTCGGGCAGGAATGCAATCTTCCATGGCAGACTCAACGTCGTGATCTGGGTCACCGTGAAAGGCAGGTTCGGATCTGGCTTCTGTTCGCCTGCGTTAACCTGCGCGGATGCGCCGCTCGAAGCCATGGCCAGGAATGGCCCCGCGATCGCAAAGTGCTTTATCACGTTTTTCTTTATCGATAAATATTCGGAGCGCGGACGCCTGTGGCGGCACTCTCGCCTTAGAATATCGCGCTTAGGCGGTTGCGGATTGACGAATGAGCCGAAGCGGCCCTCCAAAGTTCTTCGGCTCGCGACTAACAAGCGACATCAAGCGCAGGGCGAACGTGCTCGTTGCAGCCGAGCAAACGGAAGCGCTTCATCACGCCTGATAGAGCGCAATAGATTTCTCGATGGAACGAGAGTCAAGCGACGGTCCGAGCCGGTGGCGATAGCTGCTGCGCCTCCATGACACATTGACCTCTGATGTCGTCGGAGGGATGGAAGGAGTACAAGTTAATCTTCCGTTTCTTATCCTTCGTAATCCGCATCCCAAGAGCATTCTCGAACTGAGTCTTCGACTCGCCCAGCGAACGGGAAAGGCTCTTGGAATCTTGACTCGCTAAGTGACCAACCGTAGCAGCATCAGCGACCTGCTCCAATATGCGAACCAATTCCGTAGCCGACATGGGCCGCAAAAGGGATTGTGGGTCTCTCCCGACTGCCAATCGCAAAAGGAGGTAGAGGGGGTCGGCTTGAATGGAGACTTGGAGCTGATCTTCCGTCACAGCCGCGAAGATCATTTCCATCTGTTGCAGCCAGCCCTCGTCATCGGCAACTGCCAGGCAAAAGCGGCTGAAATCTTTGATTCTAAAACTAGACGAATATGATATTCCACGCTTACTCTCGAGCGATTTTAGTATATTTTGGGATCTGACTATGATCTCGGCCATGAGGTCGTCTCGGTGGTCTAGCACCGACCGTCGAATACTTTTCTCGCTCATAGCCTCCGGACCGCCAGGCTGGTCGAACTTCCCGAATGTAAAAATAAGACACCGGTCGACCACATCGTTCCTTACGAACGGCATACTCCGACTGGTGAAATAGACCTGGCTGATGAGCGGACTGCTGACCATTGAATTGTCCGTGTACAAGCGACGACGCTTGATGGAGCCGCCGGTCGCGGCTACTGCAATAAGGTCCTCAATGCCGCGGAGACTGTTGTCTGAGTCGGTGTTATCAATAACCACGAGAAAGTCATTGGTCAACGTTGTCTCGACATCCTTAACGTCGCGATTGAGCATGGTCGCGCTAAATTCTTTTCCCAATAGTAGCCACCCGATTTTCGCCGCCGCGCTGGTCTTACCGCTCCTATGCTCGCCGGAGTTGATTACCATGCTGTTGGCTCCAAACAATCCAGGAAAGAGAAGCGCGAAAAAGCGGCAGACATAAAGCTGATGCTGATCGACAGGATTGTCGAGCCAATTTGCGTCAAGTGCATTGCAGAGGCGGCTCTGACCGGTGACCTTCAGGCCGTATTCGCATTCAGGAAGGTGCCGCAGATCGATGTTGAAGGAGTCCTGGCTATTGGTTTTGAACAACACACCATCAGTTCCGTTGTCTACCTCTTCTATTTGCTGCGCAGAGATGCGGCAGATTCGTCCTAGGCCGAGATTCAGATACAACCGGTGTGATGCCTCGTCGTAGTGGGCCACCGCGTGCACCTTCACTCTGGCCCCATCCCGCAGGGCCCACAAGCTGATGGTGTCTCTGGTTTTCCGACTTAGCGGATCCCCGGGTAACAACCCATAATTAGTCAGCCAATTGCCAAACTCGACGGCCTCGTCGAAGCTCACAAGTGTCTTATTTTCGTCGATGAAAAGATAGGTCTTAAATCCTTCGTGAAGTATCTTGCATCGGTCACAGAAATCGTTCCAAATTGCTTTCACAACGAGTTCATCCCGCTGGTAGAGGGCCAATGCCGCGAAGGCCGACTTTGGGACCGGGTTTCGGATACTTGCGAGCTTCGCGCTTATCGCGCTGAACGGATTTGGGCTCTGGTCCGAAAACTTCAACTCCACGCTGGTGCGCGACTCGCCTGGGAGCTCAGATGGGCGCCTTACCAAGGCGCTTGGCGTTCCATCAGTCGCTCCGCGAGGTGCCATCCTCCGGGAAGGAGCTACGGTCCCACATCTACCTCTGGTACGGGCAAAAGTCTTTGAAGATCGTCGGCTATTTCCTTGATTGCGCATAGGTCGTCCTCTGGGTCGGGCTCTGCGTCGTGCTCAATTTCCTGGTTTGAGCGGTGGCTAGGTGGTTAGCTAAGCGCAGCGAACCTCACAAAGGTTCGCATTTACGTTCATGCCGGCTATTAACTGCCATGAATGTGATATTTATCTGATGAGCGGGTATAAGCGGGTGAGTACTTCCAAAATGGTCAAAGAATAGTAACCCTCTCAAGGTGAAGGACACATCTGTACCCGCCCATCCCCGCCACGTTCACTCCGGCGAGTGTCCGAGGGAGGTCGAAAGCTTTAAACCGGTTGGATTCTGGAGTGCCGGTTATCCGCCGGGCCGGTCGCCTGCATCCGATCGAAATCACAGTTTTATCTCCTCATCGGGGGCTTGGAAGCCACCGTAGCTAGACCGGTTAGCGGCATCTTTTTTCCATGCGATCAGTCCGTATTTCGCTGGACCAGGCCTGGGGTGAACGCGATAGATCCCGCTTCGCTGCTGTTTTCCGCGCTTGTAGAGCATTTCGGCTATAGATTTGGCCGGAATGACATCCGATCCCTGCTGGATCAGACCCGTTATCTCCCGCGCGGTGGCTTCCCGTCCGAACCGACCCAGTGCTTACCGACAAAGTCCCATGGTCGACGTCGACGTCATCGGCCACAGGTTCAAGTCCTTAAATGGGTCGCTACGACCCTCTGTAACCTCCATCTCATCTGGGGCCGACAACCGGCTCTGTTCTTGCAGCAGAGCGTCGACTTCCACAAGTTTGCGCGTAAACAACTCAAGCAGTTGGACCAGCGACTGTCGTTCCGCCTGAAGATACTTACTAACGTTCTCGTCACACACAGTGCCCCGTCTAGGCATAGGCATATCTCTACAATAGGGATACTATGTACCGTTATCAAGAGCCATTCGGTCGTCTCGGATAGCGATAACGGGCTAATCTGTACCGCTTTTCACAGGGGCGACTCGCGAATTCAGGTAGCAGGCGACGCGCGGTTTAACACGTACGAAGCTTTCGGCGTGCGTAGAGATGAGTCGTCCCCCGAAACCCGGGAACTTCCAACGCTTCACTTGGACAGATGATGTTCATGAGGTGAGCGAGTCTTTTGCCGGACGGGCAGCTCCAAAGTCTTAAGGCAATGATCTGCTGTGGGCGGACAAGAGCATGAATTCACCACTAGCGAGCTGAATACGCGCCACCCTGGCTGGGAACGCGCGCACCTGTCCCGAACGTCCGGGCATAGGAAATCGCTAACACTTTGGCAGAACTGTGGCCAAGTTTACAAATGTAGATGAGGTGAAATCGTGCCTCGCAAGATCTAGATGTTTTGTGTTGTTTAACGCCCTTCCCACGTCCTGGTAGCTGTCGCCATCCTCGCGACCGTGGGACTCGCGATTACCACAGAGTCGAACCCGGTTCAGTCGAGCCAAGTAAACATTGGTAAACCTCCGCGACGACTTCGCCTTTTGCTGATCATCGTACACCGCGCAGTAAAGACTTTAGTCGCATCCCCGGCGGGTAAACAGATGTTTACCGCCAATTCAACAGAGTCCAGAGAGGCGAAATGACCCCCCAATCTATCGACCCTACCCAATCGAACGAGTTCCGCGTCAAAACGATAGCCGCTCGCATCACTGCCGAAGAGCTGGGAGTAGTAAAAGCGGCCGCTAGGGATAGTGGGTCGTCCTGTTCTGAATGGCTACGAGAGGCCGCCCTGGCATCTCTGCAAAAAACCTGTCCCGAGCCCCACTACTCCGATGGATGTGACCATTCTCGAAGAGGTGATTGCTTTGCGATTCTTGCTTCTGAACCTCTTTGCCGCGGCGACTCTAGGATTAGCCCTTCAAAGTGTCCGACAGATTATGGCACACGCAGACTCGGCCAAGTACAACGAAGCACCCAAGGTCATGCGACGTGCGAAGGAAGGTCCGGGCACGAAGTGACACACTGGCCTCGGAGTCTCTTGGTAGACCTCAGCAGACTACTAAGAATTGCCGGTGGGACTGTAACAGTGCGTTGGAATGCGGATGAGTGGCGCCTGGTGGCTCTGAGGATGAGAGCATCACCCGAGCCCTTCCCCCTACGGCTAACCTCGACTTGCCAAGCAGCCAGGCCAGCCCGAGCGCACACGCGAAGACTACTCAGTGCTGAAGGACTGTAGGGCATGCCTGCCGCGATCGCAGAGCCTGTGCGGCCGCTATAACCCCCGGCCGCGTCGTATCCGCCCTAAGAAGCCCAATCAAGTCAAGCCGGCTGAAGCGTCCGGAAAAGGCTGCTGAGAAAAGGCCAGGAATTAGGTCAGGAGTTCCACCCCGAGCGTTTCGATGCTATTAGTGAATCCAGACGGCGGCTTGGTCAATGTGGCATAGTGGCTCGTTCAACACTTGCAACGGAAGTCTCGCCTTGCGCGCGTATGCGGTTTTCTTCTTCCCGCAGCGAAACACCAGGTCGGATTAATTGAGTGACGGTGAAACATCGAGCTTCCCGCCGGTTCCGCCGCCACTAATTTGACCTCCTGGAGCCACTAAACGAGCACGAGCAAGAAATCGTCGATTAATCGATGAACTAACCCGTTGAATGGGGTATCGATTTCATAGGTCAATCGAGCGTGAAACAGCCTCTTTCGATACTTTCGTGGCGACTTAGGCGACACCTGGCGTCCAAGTCGCTCTGGAACGATCTCTTAGTATAGGTAGTTTGGTTCCACCGAATCATTTCAAGTTGCAAGTCGACTTAGAGTCCGACTCCGGGAACTCGCAATCAGCCGGAAATAAGCCCCCATCTTCAGATCAAGGAAATAGGATAGAGCTGAAGGTCCGCCTTCCCTTTCTATCGAGGATCTCCACTATCTACTCGGCCCCGGTGCCAAAGTCATGAGCTTGTTCACTAACTTACTTCAAGTACGCCTCAGTAAATCTAATGATGTAGTCCCCTCGTCCAGTCTGTGACCAAAGTGCGCTCTCACTCCGATCTACTTAGCGCGGGCGTTAGTAGTTAGATTGCCCAAGGCTACGGAGGATCACCATGACCGTTGCTTGATTCCCGACACGATGGGGCGACCTTTCAATTCAGGTCGTGATCCGAATTCCCATCTCCTGGACCGACGGCTTAGCTAAAGCCGACTTGTTCGCGTGCGAGTGCGGTGACGACCACGGTGGGTTTCTTACCTCGGGAAATCATGGTGCACTAGCGGTGGCCATTTCGTAGTACCTCCGGCGTTCGCATACTGCCGCTGGGCTGTTCGGGGGGAACCGGCCCGATATACCCCTTGAACATTAACGACGAGTTGAAGTGGCTCAGGTGACCGGTTGTTGGAGATGAAGGTGGCTCCTGATGGCAGGTCGATCCAACGTTGTCCGCGCAAGGCTCGACCAGCGGTCCTAGTGCCCAACTCGCCGTCATGGCTGCGATCGGTTCGATCAGTGCGTTTGTTCGTTCCTGTGCTGTCAGTGCGGATTAGACATCAATCCTGGAACACGATAGATGAACCTTGAAGGAACGGTCTGTCCTGCTAGCCGGGAGCGATGACGTTGGGTCTAGTGCTTGCCTTCGGAGTACGAGACCACCCGTGCCGCAGCAGAAAGGCGAGCAACTGCTGACCGCCATACACGAATGCGTCGATGCATCGACTGCGCCCAAACCAGATCGCGTAGAGCTGCATGCGTGGAATCCGGCACCCGGACCTGCGTCAGATTGCCAGAAGGGTGCAGGATCGCCAGCTTCTGCGGGTCTCGCCGGTTGTCTTGATCCGCTCTTCAGGCTTGCGCGGAATCATCGAAATCGCGCCACCGAACAGCTATGGCTGAATGCCATGAGTTGCCTCTACTGTTCTACTGACAGCATCGGGTCTCGTAACCAGCTTGCTCTGCCGGTCGAAGCGCTTGACCATCTTCGCAATGTCCTCGGACCGGTTTCGGAATGCGAGGAGTCAGAATTCCTGTTTTTTTCATACTTGGCTGTCAAAGCCGCTGGCAATCCTATACTAACTACGCTTAGACACTGACATACTCTTCGGTCGATCACATCTCAGAAGCGACATTGAGAGGACATCTGATGAACAGTAACCTTGAGCCCACCATCCATTCTCCCTCGTTCGTTCAACGTGCATTAAACGTAATTTGGGAGCACGACCTTCACGCTCATAGCGACGTTGAGCTAGAACTCGTTGTTACAGCTGCATTCGAAGCGCAGACTCTGTTTTTGGCGTCGCCCTGGAGAAGCCAGACACCCACAGACTCGGCACGTTTTCGACTTATTCGTCTTGGAATGCGCCCGCTGATTTGGGCGGTACCCAATTACAGCCTTTGCCCAATGTGTGCACTTCCTGAGGCTGGTAGATTCGGCCAGAGGGCGTCGTGGTACCGCAGGTACGAAGGCCCGTTTACCAGACCATTACCAACAGGCGCCTCCGAGGTCGGAGAACTGCTGGAAAGGAATGATCGGCATTGCGTCCGAAATCGTGATCTGTAATCGGTGACCAAGGCAGGCGCATACACTACCAATGCATGCATGCCTAGAGGAAGAGCTCCTGGCACAGCACAGCCCAAGGCTAAAGCTACCTGTGTATCTAGCAGCCTCGCTGCTCATCTTAAAAGACACTTGGCATCGCTGCGAACGAACGCCATTCATCAACATGGACGTTTGAGGACAAGTTGCGTAGCTGAGAGCAGCTGATGTAGCGACTTCATATGACTGCGAAGCGATGTTTTGGTAGCTGCGAAATGATCAGTAGATTCGATTTTGGAGGAAGTACCTATGCTACAGGAAGAAGTTTCAATGTATAGGCGGGGCCAGTTTGAGCCGCTGCTCACCGCAGGAGAGACTGCAATTCATCTTCGATGCCACCTGAAAACGGTTCAGAAAATGGCCAAGGAAGGACGTACGCCAAGTATCAAAAGAGGTAAGCGTCACTTCTTCAGGCTCAGCGAGCTTGACGACTGGCTACGGAGCATACAAACTCACCACCAGCCAACCCTGCGCGTGAATTAGTCAAGGAGATCACATGAAGTTTTCACGCGCGAAGTATCAGAACGGAAGTATCCGCCGAGTGTCACGAAAGAAAGGCGCTGATGTTTGGGAGTACCGGTTTCGAGATCATTCGAAAACGGGCTCACCGCTCCGCCAGATGACACTTTCAACCTTGGAGTACCCAACAGAAACCAAGGTCCGCGTTGCTTTGCAGAGCAAATTGCTAGAGCTGAACGGGCCAGCTTCATACAGAAAGGAGAACAAACCTACGTTTGCCCTGGTCATAGATCGCTTTATCGAGTCAGAACGACTGACTGAGATTTTAGCCCAGCCTCCGGGGAAGGTCACGATCGCGGATGGTGTGGCATACAGCACGGCGTCCGGTTACGTTTCCTATCTTCGGAGACATATCCGCCCCCGTTGGGCCGCCACTTTCGTTGCGGAGATGGATCCGTTGGACATCCAGGAATGGTTGAAGACCCTCGTGCTGGCACCGAAGGCTCGGGGGCATATCAAGAATTTGATGAGCCTTCTCTTCGACCGGCCAAGCTGTGGAAGCTTGGGTCGGACAATCCGATGGGCCTTGTCAAAGTGAAGGGGATATCAAAGCGCCTAAAGCGTCGTTGCATTCTGACCGCCGACCAATATGTGCAAATGGTCTCGTTGTTGGAGGATCCCTATCGAACGATGTTCATCCTTGCCACATACACCGGGCTCAGGGTCTCAGAAATCCTGACTCTCACCTGGGAACGGCTGAATTTCCAAGCCGGAACCATGCTCGTCTCGGAAGGCGCGGTAAATGGCCGGATTGGTCGCTGCAAGACCGAAGACTCGATGGATGACGTGCCTCTAGCTGTGGTGTGTCAAGAGGTTGTTTACGTTGAGGCCTGATCTGCTGATGGGTGGTTTCTGATCGAGGCTGGCATGTGGGCGGTGCCAGTTGTACTGGTGGATCCATGGTTCGAGGTGTTGGTTTCTTTCCTGTGAGTTTTGATAGAGGCGGGCGTAGGCCCATTCTCGGATGGCAGTCTGGATGAAGCGTTCTGCCTTTCCGTTGGTGCGCGGGGTATAGATGCGTGTGCGGACGTGCTTGAGTTGGAAGCTGCGGTTGGTGTCGCGAAAGAGGTCGGAGAGGAAGCAGGGGCCGTTGTCTGTCATCACGCTGCGGAGGTGGATGTTGTGGCGCGCGAAGTAGGCATGGGCCTGGCTCAGGAAGCTGCTGGCCGAGACTGCCTTTTCATCCGGCATCATCGCGACATAGGCCATGCGGGAGTGATCGTCCACGGCGACGTAGAGGAACTCCCAGCCAGCGCCACGAGTCTCGTCCTGCGGGTTGCCGGTGATGCGATGACCGGGCTTTCTGATCCTCGCAAGCTTCTTAATATCGATGTGCAGCAGATCGCCCGGAGCGTCGCGCTCGTAGCCGATGACGGGTATCTTGGGCTCCAGCATCCCACCTTGTTCAGCTTCAGGCGCACCAGAATGCGGCTCACCGTTGCTCTGCTCAAGCCCGTCGCCTGCGCGATCCGGACGCCCGTCCAGCGCTGCCGCCTCAGCTGCTCGACGAGCTGGACGCGTTCGGCCGACGTGCTGCGAGGACTGCTCCGAGGACGCGACGTGCGGTCCTTCAGGCCGGCAACTCCAGCCTTGCGATACCGCCGGACCCACTTGCCCGCGCTCTGGCGGCTAAGCCTGCACTCGGCTGCCGCCTCGCGCAGGCTCAGCCGCCCATCCACAACACTCTTCGCCATATACTCTCGACCTCGCACAGTCTGTACGGCATGATAGTGATAGTCCATTCGGTCTCCTGATATGTTGCTGTTTCGCAACTTCAGCATCCCAGTTCTCGACCGAATGGACAACAACCTATTGAAACTTCACAGCTAAAGCCCGAGGCGGAAGATGTTCTCCTTGACTGGAGAGCGAAGTGTGAGAACTCTGTGGGGCTGCTCTTCCCTTCTGCTCGTACTGGAGGTTGCCAGCATGCCGGCCAGATCCAGCAGAATCACATTCGACCTGCTGGCATGAAAGTGGGTCTGGAAGGAGCGGGCTGGCATACCTGTCGTCACAGCTACAGATCTTTCCTCGACGAGACAGGCGCACCGATTGGTGTGCAGCAGCGACTCATGCGTCATGCAGAGGTGTCTACCACGATGAATACGTACGGTAATGCAGCGATGAAGTCGAAGCGAGAAGCGAACTCAAAGGTTGTCAAGATGATCTTGCACCAAGACGCGACAAAGCCTCAGTCTGCGAGTGCAGCTTGAGGTGATTTCTCTTATTGTGGGGATCTGTGGGGTTGTGTGACTATGCAGGGGCTTGTAAACTATTGAATCGAATGGCTCCTGAGGTAGGACTCGAACCTACAACCCTTCGGTTAACAGGCGGGTCATAGAGCTCGGAGTAGCTTTGTTATCAATGGAGTACAACGGAGCTAAGAGGACAAATTGGAGCCCTTTCGGCGCGCAATTCTGTGAAGAATTTGGTGAGGTTTCAAAGTGAGATAGCCCCTTAGCGCATGCACCGATAGGCTATTTCCAACCGGTCTGGATACCTGGTCGTGGACAGAACGGAACCCGAACTCCGCGGACGAATCGGCTGACCCCCGGTTCCCTCTTCGTGCATTGCCCATCATCGTATGCCTTCCTGTGGAAAGGCGCCATCTCCGCTGGTGGCTTCCGGGTGACCTTGGACCCACGAATCGTGGCCCAGTTTCGGATGAGGTAGCTCACTGAGTGACTCGGCGATTTGTCACGAATCCAGGTGCTCTCCAAGCACGAGCGGCACGTAGCTCCGCGCGTCTGCCAGAAGCTCCTTTCGGGATGCGCCAGCTTTGGCGCGAAGCAGCAGACCCTGCATCAGGTCGATGAGCGCACGGCCTCGCACCTTGGCCGGAGGGGTGCGCGTCAGCTTCCCAGCCTTCATCTCCCGCTCGAATCTCTGCGCCAGAACAGTAGCGCTCGCCGCGAGCCCCTGCGCAGCGTAGGAACGGATCTCTTTCACGCGCTCCGATTGCCCCAAGACTGCAGCGGCCATCATGCAGCCGCTGCGAGGCTCGGCGGTGGCATTGTTCACAGTAGCCTCACAGAACGCTCTCACTGCCTTATGGATGTCCGGCTCCGACTGAAACGCTGCGATCATCGGAGCTCCATACGTCATCAAATAGCGCTCCACTGCCTTGAGCAGCAACGTGGGCTTGTCTCCAAACTCCCGATACAGCGCTGGTTTCGTGACGTGCACGGCGCGCGCAATCCGTTCTACGTCCACTCCCTCATACCCATGCTCCCAGAACATCTCCACGGCACGGTCAAGTGCATCTTCAGGCCGAAAGGCCTGTGGACGCCCCGGGGCACGCTTAACGGAATTTAATACCATAAAGTATGAACCTCCCTGCAACCAACCTGTATATATCGTACTCTAAAGTACGTAAAACAGCAAGACAGCAGAGATAAGGAGAACAGCATGGACCGGCTCAAGGGTAAGATCGCACTTATCACCGGCGGCACCAGCGGCATCGGTGCAGCGACTGCAAGGCTTTTTCAGGCAGAAGGGGCCACGGTGATCGTGACCGGCGCAAGCGAAAAAGCATGAACGCAGCCAGGCAGTCCATGCCGGGCATCGAGGTTGTTCACTCAAATGCAGGCGACACACAGGCAGCCAAGCAGCTCGTCCAGTACGTCGCCGAAAAGCATGGGAAGATCGACGTTCTGTTTGTCAACGCAGGGATCGCCCGGGTAGCGGCCGCTGCAGACACAGAAGAGAGGCAGTTCGATGAACTGTTTGCGACCAACGTGCGTGGCCCTTATTTTCTGCTCAAGCATGCCGTTCCGGTCCTCTCAGAAGGTGCTTCGGTCATTCTGACCTCTGCCACCGCCGCTCTTCGGGCAGTTCCCGGCCTCAGTGCATACAGCGCCAGCAAGGCCGCGTTGCGCTCTCTTGGCATCACGCTCGCGGTGGAGCTCGCGCCGCAGAAGATCCGGGTAAACACCATCACTCCCGGACCGATCAATACGCCGATCGGCGGAAAGATGGGTCTGACGTCGGAACAGATGGCGGGCTTCGGTGAGATGATCGCGCGTGTCCCGCTAAAACGGCCCGGAGAAGCTGACGAAGTGGCTGCCGCTGCCCTTTACCTCGCCTCGGATGACTCTCGCTTCACCACCGGAACAGAACTGGTCATCGACGGCGGTCTCACTCTCCTCTAAACCTTGCTGATTTCAACCTCAACCGAAAGGAAAAAGCCATGCCAACCCTGCTTGCTCTGGATGTGAGCCCTCGCGGAGATCGGTCGATCTCGCGCGCCCTCGGAAAGCACTTCGTCGAACACTGGCAAGCTCGCAACCCAGGTAGCACTGTGATTCATCGCGACCTGAACGCCTCGCGCATCCCCTACATGGACGGCGATTGGATCGCGGGTGTGTATGCACCCCCTGACGTGGAGCGCACCCCCGAAATGCAGAAGGCGCTTGCGCTCTCGACCGAGTTGATCGCCGAGCTGCAGGCTGCTGATGTACTCTTCATCAGCACGCCCATGTACAACTTCACCATCCCCGCTATCCTCAAGTCGTGGCTTGATTATGTGGTGCGGCCTCACTTCACCTTCCGCCTCGCCCCCGGTTGGCCCGGTATGTTGGAGAACAAGAAAGGCAGGCTCATCGTGGTGTCGCGCGACAGTTACGTTGCAGGCGAGCCGAGTGAGGCGGATGATCTCGTGACACCAGTCTTGCGCAAAGCACTTAGCTTCATGGGAATCAACGACTTGGCCACCGTGCGGGCAGGAGGAAGCCTCGCCGTAAACCTCGGTAAGGTCCGCATTGAAGATCACCTGGAGAAATATGCGCCTGACGTTGCAGCGCTGGCGGAAAGCTGACCGAAGCTTTGAACGACGATCCACCATCAACCAGGACCGCAGGAGAAAAGCATCATGTCCATCATCGACCTCGTAGATCCACAGCTTGACCCCACCCGGATTGGCGTCATGGGCGAGAGTGCCGGGGGTGAATTAGCCGCAAGTCTCGCCCTGATGGTTCGTGACCGCGGAGAATCTTACTCGCCTACAATGCTCACGACTCGGAGCTTGCGTGGAGACGGTCATTCGATCTCCTAAGTGGGCTTTGACCTCAGGAGAAAATGATCGAAAACAGCTGCGTCAATTGTTGATTACAGGCCAATGCACTCATGGAGGAGGCCATTGCTGCGTGTTCCGGGTGGATTGTCGGTGGTTCGGAAATAATGCCAAGAATCATCTTCGAGCCTGCTCTGGGCCTCTGCCGTGACAGCTAATCCGTGTTGCGTAACTTGTTGATACTAGGCGTAGCGGATGGCTCCCTGAGCGCCTTATTGGACCCACGGCAACGTTTATTGGACCCTTATTGGACCCACGACTTCTGTCCTCGAAACCTTTGCCCTATGTCTCGGTTTTTCCAATATTTGGGCCATTTCTACGCCAGATGTTGACCGCGACTTCTGCCGCGGGAAGGCAGAGGTCGCGGGTCCAAATCAATTTGAGTACGGCCCGGGCCTGATGGTACAATTGTGTACGCAACGGTACGCAAGGAGCAGGCTATGGAAACCGTAAAGGTTGGCATGAGAGAGTTCCGCGATAAGTTCGCCACCTACCTCCTCGAATCGGAGTCTCCGGTAGCCATCACCCGACACGGCGATACCGTGGGCTACTTCATCCCCGCCCGCCGTAAGCGGAGCGATGCGGATAAGGAAGCCCTACGGGAAGCATCGACTCGTTGGCAGGAGGTCCTTGATGCCGAGGGAATCTCCGAGGATGAGGCCGTCGCGGGTTTCAAACAATGGCGGACCAAGCAGAAGCGATGACAGACCAGAAGCGCCTCGTGCTCGACGCGAACATCCTCCTGCGAGCCGTTTTCGGTGTGCGCGTGCGTAGCCTTATCGAAACTTACGAAGACTCTGTGTCGTTCTACGCCCCGGACATCTGTTTTGCCGATACACGCAAGTACATCCCTTCCATCTCCGAGAAACGCGGCATCGACCCTGAGCCCGGAATACTGGTGCTCGATCAGCTGGCACGCTTGATCGAGGTTGTAGACAGGACTCTCTATGAAGAATTTGAGGTTTCCGCTCGCGAGCGCATGATCTCCCGTGATGAAAATGACTGGCCGATTGTCGCGACATCGCTCTTGTTGAAGTGTCCCGTCTGGACAGAAGATCGCGATTTCTTTGGAAGTGGCATCTCTACCTGGACTACCGAGACGGTCGACTTATATCTGCGAGCGTGAGCTGAGTTCTTGCACAAAGTAGTTGAATTCCGCGTTCTCGCGGAGACCTCAACCTCATCTAAACTCTCTGTCTAGTTCTTGGGAGCTTCTTCACAAGTTCTACGACGCTGCTCAGATTGATAAATCTCAAAGACATCAGGTGATCGTCGATGAAGCAGCGGAGTTTTGCCAGTCAGCCTGTGTTTGAGAGATACGGTCGGAAGAGCCGTCGGGAGTTATTTCTGGACCAGATGGAGACGATCGTCCCATGGTCTGCGCTGAAGGCGCTGGTGCCTCCGCACTATGTAAAGGGCGGCGACGCCCGGCAGCCTGAAGGGCCTTCGATCATGCTGCGGATGTACTTCGTGCAGCAGGGTTCAACCTCTCGGACCCCGGCGTGGAGGAGCTGTTGTATGAGTCTCCGATCGTCCGCCGTTTCGTCGGCGTCGATCTTGGCATCGCCTTGGCACCGGACGAGACGACGGTGCTGCGCTTCCGTCACATGCTGGAGCGGCACGACCTCGGAGGCATGATGCTAGAGGCGGTGAACGTGCATTTTGGAGGCCAAAGGCATCCGCATCCAGACCGGCACGATCATGGATGCGACCATCCTCCACGCGCTTTCTTCGACCAAAAACGAGACGCAGCAGCGCGACCCGCAGATGAAGCAGACGAAGAAGGCGCGTATCACGCCGATCGGTCACTCCGACGCACCTTGTAGCCTCGCTGAGTTCACAAAACTCTTTCCTTCTCCGGAATAGCCAAATCATTGATGCTGGCTTCACGCCGTTGCATCAGGCCGGACGGCGCAAATTCCCAAAGCTCGTTGCCGTAGGAACGGAACCACTGACCGCTACTGTCATGCCATTCGTATTGAAACTTCACCGCCATGCGGTTGTTTCGAAAACCCCACAGCTCTTTCTTCAGTTTATAAGCCAACTCACGGTCCCATTTCCGTTTCAAAAACTCCAGGACGGCTGCACGGCCGGTGAGAAACTCCGTCCGATTGCGCCATTGCGTGTCCTCGGTATAGGCTGCCGCGACTCGTTCGGGGTCGCGAGTGTTCCAGAGATCCTCCGCGATCTGAACTTTCTGAGTGGCGAGTTCCGGGTCGGTGAAGGGTGGTGCGATCACTATGCTCATGAGAGATGTCCTTTGGAGTTAGAGCGGAGGAAGATGGGGTCATCCAAGTGGAGAACGCCGGGGCTTACTACTGCGCAGTCGAGTGCTAGTTTGCCTTCAGCTTTCCGTACGATCTTGCGCAGGACTTCGAGGTTTTGTTTGAGGGTGTCAGGGTCGAAGGTTGTCATCACGCATCGCAACCGCAACTGCGCCACGTCGATGACCACGGCTCCGGACAGGAGACTTGCGCCGGGCCAACTCCTCTCGGTCTGGCCCAATACACCGCCAATCACGATGTTTGGGCGCAGCCTTCGGAGATCCAAGTCCAACTCCCGAATGGCTCCGTCCGTCGCCACAAGCAATGGGAGCACGTCGAAGCGCTCGGTCCGGGTGCCGGCATCTACAAGACGGACCGGCTCACCAGCAGCTTTCCGCGTCCACGCAAGGGCAACAGAACTGTTCCATTCGTGGTCTTCAATCAAGGTTGTACCATTCTCTGAAACAGAGGCTTGCAGGCCGAGGAGGCCGGGGTGCGTTCGGGCAGTGATGATTCGATCAAGCGCTTCGGACACCACGACAATGTTCCGGTCGCCCTTGATCCCAGTCCGATCCAGCGTGGCTTCAGGAACCCGTTCACCACGCATGCTCTTTACTGGATAGCGCCACAGCTCTTGTACATGCATCCAAGCACCTCCCCCGGGTCCGCGTTCGCTTGTGAACCCGGTACTACGAGTCAGCTAGGCGATTTCTGTATAGGAAACCTTCGGGAAATCGATATCCACGTCGGTAGCGATGTTGAAGTAGTTGGTGAACACATTCAGCGCAACGTGTGCGATGATCTCGGCGATCTCTCCTTCGGAGATGCCGGCGCTGCGCGCAGTCGCGAGGTCTGCTTCGCTGATCTCGCCCTTGGTATCGAGCACGCGTTTGGCGAAGGCCAGTGCCGCCGTTGTCTTCGGACTGGTGCCATTTCCCTCACGGCTGGCGATGATCTCGTCGTGGTTCAGGCCGACCATCTTGCCGATTGCGGTATGTGCCGACAGACAGTAGTTGCAGTGGTTTTCCTGAGCCGTCAGCAGGGCCAGCTCTTCACTGGTTTTCGCATTCAACAAACCACCGACGAGCGCACCGCTAAAGCCTAGGTACGCTTCGAGAACACCGGGCGAGGCGGCCATGACACGAGTCATGTTCGGCACAATGCAGAGCTTACCATTCACGACATCGAGCAGGTCTTTCCTTTGCCTGTGGCATTCGAGGGGTTAACAGGGTGCAAACGCGACATGGTGGTTCTCCTTGTACAAGCGGCCCGTCGGGCCACCTTGAATTCTGCTGCATCAGCGTCTGGAAGAGACCGTCCTGCAGCCATGAAATAACGTAGGGCCTGGCAGGCACGAAGAAAAGTTCCAAATACTGAATTGATCGGTGAGTATTTGTTGCGAGAATCTCCTGCTACCTCCCGCTCAGTACGACCTACTTACGTGAACTGAATGAGCAACCGTCAATAGTATTACCTGAGACGAAAACGGGAAAAGATGTACCGTCACCGAACTGTCTTTGGAATCGCGGCATCATTCGACCTCCCGGAAAGAATTGGCTTCGAAAGCAAAAGTATCCCGGCTTTATCAGAACTGGTGCGAGGTCTTCGTAAATCTATGACAATCGCGAATGCACAGACCGAACGACGTGGCGCCTTCCACATGAGAATCGATGCTTCCAATGTTCAGCTGGTCTTCAACACCAAAATGCGCGCTCGGTCATCTCGGTTCTTTGACTACTTTTTCGGAGCACTATGGTCGTTGGGATCGAAGGTGGCCCCGGGGACGTTCCCTTGAGGTGGATAGGCTGGAAGTGGGTGGGGAGCCTTGAGGATCTGAGGCGGCCTCAACGTCAGCTGCTCGAGTGCAGTTCTCACCGCGACCTCTAGTTCCAGGTCTCTGTGCGTCACAGCTTCGTCGGGTGGTGGCTCGACAGGAATGTCCGGCGCAACGCCCTCATTTTCGATGACCCAGTGTCCGTCGAGAGAAGCCAGTGAATCTTTCGGGATAGTGAAGGGCGTCCCATCCATCAAAGTCCAATCGCGATTAATGCCTTGCACTCCGCCCCAGGTTCGCTCGCCAACGAGTTTCCCCAGGTTGAACTTGCGAAAGAAATAGGGGAACTGGTCGCCGTCGGAGGCTGATCCGTAATTTGTAATCGTAACCACTACCCTGGGTGCCGTTGCTGTAGGTAGAGTGCCCAAAGCCTCTTCGCGGTTCACGAAAACACCGGCGAGCTCGCGCCGCAAAACATCCAGCACGGACTGGCTTGTGAACCCGCCGCCGTTCCAGCGAACGTCGAAAATCAAGCCCTCTTTATCACGCTGCGGGTAGAACTGACGCACGAAGTCTGCTGCCCCCTCTGCACTGAAGTTGGTAACGAAGATATAACCCAGGCGGCCATGAGAAAGCCGATCGACCTCGCTGCGGTTATGCTCGACCCAGTCGTGGCGTCGAAGTCTTGTATCGTCCGTCAACGGTTGCACTTTGATCTCGCGGGTGGCGCCGGATGGACCAGGACCAATCGTCAAAGTCACCTCTGAGATGAGTCCTGCGAGCAACTTGTCCGGATCTTCCGGAAATCTAAGCTCCCGTCCGTTCACTGCCAACAGGTAATCCCCTCCCTTTACGTCAAGTCCCGGCATGCCGAGAGGGCCGCGCATTGTGGCCCGCGTCGCATCGCCGGTGTAGACCTTCGCAAAACGATAACGTCCGGATGCGCTGTCGAGCATGTAGTCCACTCCCAACAACCCGGTGTGGACTGACGGGTGTACATCGGCTTCGATTTCAGGTTCTATAAAAGTGTGAGAGCTGGCAATTTCGCCTTGCATTTGTCCAAGAAGATAGACAAAGTCATCCGACGAACTCACGAAAGGCAAGAGTTTGGCATACGCGTCGTGTACGGCTTGCCAATCCGTGCCGTTCATAACCTTGCTGAAGAAGACGTCACGATCCAGCCGCCAGGCGTTCTCAAACATCTCTGCCCATTCCTGCCGAGGATCAACAATAGCGGTCAGAGCCGAAAGATTCAGTGGCGCCACATTCGGAGCTCCGGCAGTTGTACTCGCGATTCGCCATTCCCCATGGCGATGAAAGGCAACAGCGGACCCGTCGCCGGAAATGCTGAAGTTTTCAAGGGTGTCCGTTACGATTCGATCGTTGAAAGTCGCAAGGTCCATCGCATGCAGTTCGCTCTTACCACCAGCGATGCCGCCGTCGATCAACTGTATGGGCTCGGTTTGATAAAAGAGGGCTGAAGGACGAGCCTGAAGCGAGACGATCGTCGCCGGAACAACCGGTAGAGCCACGGCCCGCAACATGAATCTGTCAAGATCGATACGAACCGAGGGATCGCCTGCCGGGGCATTCTGAGCTGCTATTTGCGTCACCGCAGGTCTGTCATGGTCGAGAGCAACGGCAAAGAGACCATCCGAGTTGACGGTAGAGATCAAATTCTCATCGTCTCGGTCCGAGACAAACAGCTGCTCGTTCCGTTGTGAGATAAAGACAAAATAACGGCCGTCGGGGGTAAAAACCGGATCTCGGTCGCTTTCCATCGGTGAGCTGATAATGGTGTCATGGCCGGTAGACAGATCATAGAAGTGGATTGCGCGGAGTTGCGTGGACCGCTGCGTGCTGTACGCAACCCAACGGCCGTCTGGAGAAAATGCCGCGTCTCGAATCTCCGCATAGGGATCGAAACCGATCTTCTGGGGAGAGCTGCCATCAAGATGGATCCACCACAGCGAGTGGTTGGCATCCGGGACGAGGAAGCTGTCACCGTGTGGGGACCAGAGCGGCGTGTAGAAGTAACCGCTGGGAAAATGGGTCAAGATCCGTTCAGAACCACCTTTCGCGGGGCGAATAGCGAGTTGTTGACTTCCACTACGATCGGTTTCGT
The DNA here is from genome assembly GCA_965277335.1 of Edaphobacter sp. Taxonomy (GTDB): domain Bacteria; phylum Acidobacteriota; class Terriglobia; order Terriglobales; family Acidobacteriaceae; genus Edaphobacter. Next base: position 351,020 of record CBDICJ010000006.1, read on the forward strand.
AAGCGATCAACCGACCGTTGGGAGACCAGGAAGGATGGTCTTCGTCTGCTCCGGGCGTGTTGGTCAGGTCTTCTCCTTGCGATGTTTTGGAGAGGGAAAACAAATCGCCGCGCGCAGAGAGCAGGATCGACTCTCCGTGAGGTGAAAGCGCGTAGTCGATGCGGCCCATCACGTCGGTCACTCGCGCAGATCTTCCTGCTGCCAGGGCCTGAGCCCGCAGAGGTTCACTGTCGTCCTTGAACTCGACTTTCACCTCGCGTAACGCCTCGAAGGGCAGGTCCATGGCGAAGAGGTGACCACCCTGCTGGAAGGTGATGGTCGACGCACTGAGCGAGGGCCAGTCCACGTCGTAATCAGTAAAATCCGTAAGCTGTCGGAAGGCACGAGTGTCCAGATCATAACTCCAAATGTTTTGCCGGAAATTCTTGCCCCTATCGGAGACAAAATAGATCTTCCGGCTAAACCACATGGGGGCAGTGTCGGTTCCTTTCCAATCCGTTAGGCGCGTGAGCGCATGAGTGTCCAGATCGTAGGTGTAGATATCCTGCTCTTGGCCGCCGAGATAGCGCTTCCGCAGCTCCAAGTTTCGGAAGATGCGGTTATAGGCAATCGCATGTCCCCCTGGAGCAAAGGACATTCTACCGGCACGGTCTAAAGGCAGTTGCTCCGGAAGGCCACCCGAGAGCGGTACAGAGAAAGCTCTCACGAGCTTGGTCACGGGGGCTGCGCGACGGGAAAGGAAGATCACCCGCGCGGAATCTGGGGTCCAGGCGACAACCATGCCTCCATCAGCAAAGCGGCTCGCCTCGTAAGTGAGCCGCTTTGGTTCGCCGCCACCCGCTGGCACAACGTAGACATCACGAAGTCCACCATTTCGACACGTATAGGCGATCCAGCGTCCGTCTGGAGAAAAGAGCGGCGTTGTCACGACACAAGCGTCACGGATGACGCGCTGTGCCAAACCACCGCTAAGCGGTACCTTCCAAAGTCCTCCATAAGCGACAAACGCGATGTCGGTCTGACTAGCTGTTGGGTAACGCATCAAGGGCGTAGCATGCGCCACAATCGCCCATCCAATAGCGAGGACCGCAGCAATCGAAGCCTTTATCATCGTCCTCTATCCTATGGAGTTCTACGTCCGATACGGATGCAAATGTCTAGCAAGTGGCGCTGCTGAGACAGCCTTCTCAAACCGCATTCTCCAGATTACCTCCGCTTACCGGACAGCTTCGTATTTATGCGGCGATTTAGACTTCTGGTCACGGCGAATGCGTCCTGCGCTATTTCACTTTAATCGTGTCCGAGCGACTGAAAGATTGGACAAGTTCCTTGTTTGTGCTTGAGTTCATACTGCCGAACCATATTCTGCAATGCACCTTCGATCAATCCAAGAGCGGCAATCTTCTCTTCCCACCATCCTGAAAGTACCGAGCATGACCTGCCCTGTCTGCCCTATCACGGTGAAAAAAAGCGCTGATGAAAGCGCCATGATTGCCAAGGCGCAGATTGATCTGAAATACGGATCAGCACGATTCGGATCGAGGATGGGGTATGCCACTAAGCGACGCTCCGTGAACGCATGACAGCGATGCCATGCGTATGCGTTTCGAAATCTTTGAAATTGGTGACTCCGTCACCCCTCTTGTCGCAGACAGCGCATTGATAGTCTCCGTACATCTGGATCGAAACCTTGCTCCATGGTTGAGAGCGAACAAGGTCTTCAAACTCCAGGGGAGAGAGTACCTTTGCTTTCTTCGGAAACGTCTCACGGCTGGTGGAGCGTATCAAACACATAACTAATCGCATGGCGGCGAGCGGGAACTGGGTTTTGAGATTAGCTGTTGGTTCGACCAGGAAGAGACGGCCCCCTGGCTTCAGTACCTGGAAGATCTCAGACATGATAGTAATGCGATTGTCCACGATAAGCAGAAGACGGGAACTAATGACCGCATCGACTGCTTCTACGCAAGCTGAGATACATGCAACGTCCCCTTGCTGAAATCGACAGTTGGCCAATTCATCCGAAGAAGCTCGTGATCGTGCCCAGGCGAGCAGACGCGAGGAACGGTCAACCCCCAGCACCCGCAAAGCAGGATAACGCCGTGCTAATCGGCGGGCATAGAAGCCGGGACCACCTCCGACCTCCAGTACAGACATACTTTGGGAAAGAACCCCGTTGGGGAACAGAGTCTTCGCAATTTCCTCCGTGTGGTCGCGGAACAAGTGCTCACGGCAAAACGCATACAGCCAGGCACAGTCCTCGAAGAGGTGCTTTGTATCCGTCTCAAGCTCCATTCTTGTCGGGCTCCATGCATCATCAGCCATGCTCTATCTTGTCTCTCCTGAAAGTGTTCTGCTATTTCTTCACAGTCCGGCATACCAATCATAGCCAAGCTTGGTCCAGTAGTCGTCCGGCCTGCTGTTGGTATAGGTGATTAGCGCGATCCGTTTAATCTGCTTGTATCCGTACTTTGTGGGCATATGCAGTCTCAGCGGAGCGCCATGGTATTGAGTCAATGGCACACCCATCATCTCGGTTACAAGAAGCGTTTGGGGATGGCGGCAGACATGGAGATCGTATCCGGTGTAATAGTCTCCCTCGGGCGTCTCCATGTACACATATCGCGGTTCCTTGCCGTCGATGAGGGCAGGCGGATAAGCCTCAATAAAATCCACCATACGAACGCCAGCCCAATGGACGATCTGGCTCCAACCCTCGATGCACTTGAACTGGGTCACCAATTCATGTCGAGGCAATTTGAGGATGTCTTCCATAGTCAGAAGCAGCCCCGGTGTACCCACTGGAAGTGTCGAACGGCTCTCACCGGCTTCCTCCCTTCCGCGAGGCATTCTTCCGGTGCGGTTCTGCTGTTGTTTTGCCTGTTCAAGCATCGAAGCGGGAGCCATCTTTTCGGCGGTTTTCGCTGAAGGCGGCGGCGTCTTCGTGTCGTAACCCTGATCCTCCATGGTCTTCTCGTCATCATAGATGTACTTCCAGGCGGTCACATCCTGGCTGTACCGTGGGTCAGAGACGGACGCAGTGGAACCGACCAATTGAAGCCTATAACTTGCTGGTTCGAGCATTTGCTTGAGCCCGTAGACACCATTAACTCTGAGATCCTGCGCTTGAGAGAGAGAGTAGGTCGGCGCCAGATCCCGTTCGTCAAAGACTGCGCGTGAGATCGCCGCATTCGCCTCGAAAGCCTTCCGGTAGCCACCCGGCTGCATCTCGTCCGCGGGGATGTGGTCAAGCCAGCGGTAAACCCCATATCCGGCAGTCGCAGCTGCGGCTGCCACCACGAAAGACCGTCGTGTGTGTCGCCGCGAATCGGAAAGGACTGCGGCATTACCCTCATAGACAGTAGGTCCTGACTGTTCGGGAGGAGGCTCCTCGATCATCGGTTTTGGCTCAACTTGTTGTCCCGAGGGAGAAACAGGGACTGCTCCGGCTTCAGGTCCGGTACCGGCCCCTGAGGTGCCTTCTGCTTGCTCGGTGGGGATGCTTTCGCCGTCCCCCCCTTCTGCAGCTTCGGCTGAGTCACCGACGGCCTGCGAAATCCCATCCGGCTTCCCCTCATGGGGGTCATGTGGTTTTGATTCTGCCGTTTCTTGTCCCGGCGTTTCGTCAGGACTTGATGGCTTGTTCTGGTTTGGGTCAGGTATCACCATGACCTCCTCTCCGCCTCGAGGGACACGTCTTCTTCTTTTTTGATTTCCCGACCGCTCACCATGCTTCGAAAGTTGTTCCATCCGGCAATAGTCACCTGCACCACATGAATCACGAAGAAGCCGACAAAGCCCATCGTGATCCAGAAGTGTTCCCACCGCGCCATCTCGTAACCGCCGAGGATCGTAGTCAACAAGTGCAGCTGAGTTGGCTTATAGATAGCAACGCCAGTGATCAGTATTCCGAAACCATCAGAACGACCGCTGTATAGGCGATGCGCTGTGCTCCGTTGTATTTGGTTTGTGGCGGTAAGCCTTTACGGAGGTGAAGGTCGACCAGCGTGACCCGAATAGCATCCCGTACGCTCTGTTTGTGTGGTATGAGAAACCGCCATTCTCCAGAGACCGCGAGAAAAGTGACATAAGCGATCCCATTAGCTGCGAAAATCCACATGAAAAAGAAATGGTGCCCCAGTCCCTGGGTCTGTCAAGTCTCGACACATCCTTTACGTTTTGTCTCGGGACATCCTTTACATGATGTGGGTGTTAGGAGGGAGTTTCGATCCAGCGTTCGACGATCGTCGAACGCTGGATCGAAGGGGTGATTTCGCGGACCAGGGTGGAGCAGAAGAAGACCAGGAAGCGTTCTTCGATGGGCTGGATCATGACTCTCTCTCCGGCCAGGGTCTTGCCGATGCGCCAGCGGCAACCGTGCAGATCGACCGTGCCCTGGCAGTCTACCTTGAGCAGCCACGCGCCTTCCGGATACTGCCATGGCGGAGGATCGGGATCATAGCGGCGTTCGCTCCTGGACCACACACTGGCTGGGGTTTTCATCCCCAGGGCTGCATGCGGGCGCACCTGGTTGTACTCGGAACGGAAGGCATCGAGCCAGGTTTGCGGCTCGGCGCCCACGCCGCCCCGCCGGTCGAGCGCCCGCTGCAGGCTGCCGTGGAAGCGCTCGACCTTGCCTTGGGTCTGGGGATGGCGGATGCCCGACCAGCACAGCCGGATGCCCTGCCGCATCATCCACACCGAGAGGCGCGTGCGCCCGGAGAACGACTGCCAGTTCCACCACGGGGTGCCATGGTCCATCAGCATCGCCTCCGGCACGCCGCACCGTGCAAAGGCCTGCTCCAGCTGCTCGCGGACGAGGTCGCCGTCCAGCTTGCCGGTCGCCGCCAGCGTCACCAGATAGCGGCTGTGGTCGTCGATCACCGACAACGGCCCGATGCGTTGGGGCCAGTTCTTGGGCCCCTTGAAGTCCATCTGCCACAGCTCGTTGGGCCGTGCCCGTTCGAAGCGCTGGATCGCAGGCGCATGCCGGTCCCGCTCCCGCACCAGGTCGTAGCGAAGCAGAATGCGGTGGATCGTGCTCCGGGTCAGGCGCAACCCTTCGCGGCCGAGCACCACCTCCAGCTTGCGCGCGCCCCAGTCCGGGTACTCCAGGCGTAGCGCGATCACCCGCTCTTCCTGCTCCCAGGGCGTCTGGGCGGGCGAGCTGCGCGGCTGCCGGCTGCGCTCTGCGATCCCCGTCAGCCCATCCGCGGCGTAGCGCTTGAGCCACAGCGAGCCGGTCGGCCGGGAGACGCCGAACTCCGCGCACAGCACGCCCAGCGGCTTCTCCCGCAGAGACGCAGCCAACACAAAACGCACCCGCTGATCCTGTACGTCCATCGCCTTCCATGCCATCCCGCAACACTCCACGCCCGCTCAAAGCAAGCGCAAAAGTGTAAAGGATGTCCCGAGACAATATGGAAAGCATGTCATGAGACTGAACACCTGGGTCACGTGGTACGGTGCATTAATTGCCTTCCAGAACCACTCTGGAAAGAAACGGAAGAGTGTGATCTTTCCTATACCGATACGGTACACCGCGTGCGGATGCCGGTAAGCATTGTCCGAGTCATTCCAATAGATCAGCAGACCGCTCCAGATCATGACGAAAAGTATGGGGAAATTAAGCCAATGCATCCAGCGGATCGCAAGCGGATGCTTTCGATCAAGACGAAGCGGCACGGTTGGAGACGCAGTTTTATTCATAGTTGCCATGTGCTACCTCAGAGTTATGAGTTGAGCTACAGCCGACCGTTAGAGTTGCGCGCCGCACACAAAGGTTACATCTGGATGCTGGTCTGAGCTAGCGTTTGCGTTCCTGGTTTCGACGCTGCGGATGACGCAAGACGGTATGCGATGCTCATGACTCTGGCCCTCATCCAGGATGCTCGGCCATGAACTGGAGAATCAGGTCTGCAATCTCGTCGGTCTTTTCGTCCAATGCGAAATGCCCGGCATCGAGCAGGTGGATGTCCGCATTCGGAAGATCGCGTCTATAGGCTTCCGCACCCGGAGCGATGAAGGAAAGGTCGTTCTCGCCCCAGACTACGAGAGTCGGAGGCTGGTGGTTACGAAGCCAAGCCTGCCATTTTGGGTAGGACGCGACGTTGGTCCGGTAGTCGTAGAGCAGGTCCGCTTGAATCTCGCGCTGACCAGGCCGCGAAAGATCGGCATACTCGCTTATCCAGGTATCCGGATCGTAGCGATCCGGATGGGACGTGCCGGCGAGGTGCCGCCCCTTGGTTCCCTCGAACGAGAGAAAAGCGTTAAGCACCTCGGGATGAGTCTTTGGATCTGACCAGTATTCCACGATCTTGCTCCATCTGGCTCCAAGGCCCGTATTGTAGATGTTGCCGTTTTGAATGATGAGCGCATGCAGTTGATCGGGGTGCGCCAGAATGATACGGAAGGCGATCGGCGCGCCGTAATCGTGAAGGTACATGGTGTACTGTGTGACCTTCAGCCCCTCAAGAAAATCACTCATCGTCTGGGCAAGATGATCGAACGTGTAAGTGTAGGCTGTCGGCGAGGGCGCATCGCTCAAACCGAACCCGGGATAATCCGGAGCGATCAGATGATATTTCGTCGCGAGCAAGGGAATGAGCCTGTCAAACTCGCGCGAAGAGGACGGGAAGCCATGCAAGAGCACGATGGTCGGGGCGTTCTCAGGGCCGGCTTCCCGGTAGAAAATCCCGATGCCGTCAACCTGGACGCGATGATAGGTCGTCGTAGAGTTGGCCGAAGGGAGTGGCGCTGCTTGTGCGGTACCTGCAAAAAGGGTGGCGGTAAGAACGTATTTCGATAGGCGACTCAATGAGATGTTCCTTTTAGTCGAGAAGGTAGCGCTCCGCCTCAATCGAGACGAACACGTCGAGCATTCCTTACTGATCACTCAGCGACGAAAGTTTGGCGCGCAACTGAAGACGGCGAGGACTGAGTTTCCGCGTGGCGCGAGAATTCCACCTGCTGTACCGAGATGTTAGTCAGCCAGCTTCTCGTCAAGGAACGCAATTTGGATAAACAATATCGTTCTCTTACAGCACTCTCTGTACGGTACAGTCAGGCTGAGATTACGACTAGTTTGAAGTTCTTGACGATCAGTTGACAAGAACTTACGAATGCGAAGGGGTTTACGATTAGCGCAAAGGCTGTGCGCTGAAAAGCTTTACCAGCGACAGGTGTTATGCCGGGTCAGTCATGGTCCGCTACAGCAACTTCGACCAACATGAAAGACCGGCATGGCGATCGAAGGAGAGCCCGTAGGCTCTCAGCGATCTGCAGGCTAATTCACCCACCGCGCGACATGGATAGCGGGACGGCGTCCCGACAGCCCAAGACCCGAAGGCAAACGATAAAGTTTCAGTAGCATGGTCGAATAAAACTGCAAACGGCGGTACCTGTAAAGACCACCATCGATGAGTTTCACCGGCGAGTCCTAGCTAGGCGCGCCGAGCTTCTTCAAGTGCCATCGTATCGAGATACTGACGGTGACGCCAGATCTTTCCTTCCCGAACATCCCATACATGGGCATATGGAAGATCGGCACGTTTGTGCGTTGCACGGTGAACGCAAGCAAAACGGCCCAGAGAGACGACCGTTGAACCGTCTACAAGAAACTCGGACGGCGCCGGCGAAAAGCTTTCCCACTCCTGCATAAGCGGAGCGAACACCTTCTTCATCACCTCAGCAGGCCCCTTCTCCTGAACGTTGAAGTCGACAACCGAGATCCATTCGATGTCGGAGGTCATTAGTTCGACCATCTTGCCGGTGTCACCTGCTGCAATTGCGGAATAGAACGTACGCACAGTTTCGAGTGGTGTTGTCATTTGATTTTCCTTTGCTTTTACTTCAGTATGCCCTTCAACCAGTTGCGCTGGCCGGGGTGTAGAACGATCTTGCTTGTCATGCATATTGCAGCGAGCTGTGATGATGTCAGCGCATACGGATAAGTCACTTCTGCAACGGTGTCACCTAATCCTCTACTCTTACGTCGCTCCTGAAAGGGATAGTCGCTAGCCTTCAGAAATGTTGACGAGCCTCTCAAAGCAGCCTTGCGCATCGTGTTCCCTGAGTTGATTGCCGAAAACTCAAAGGAATCGAAATCAAGAACGTCAAAGACCGATCTTGTCTCGAAAGAAAACACTATTTTCGGACGCCCAGCGGCTAGCCTTGCTCCGATGTGCTTCGCAAGCCGACCTTGGGTCGGCCAAAAGAAGACTCGGCGGTTGAGAGATCTGCACCATTGCTCAGGCGAGAGATCGATCAGACATTTCGAAAGAGCCGCAGCATTCATGGGGGCCTGATCGTTGATCAGGAACTCCCCATGAACGCTGTGACTGACGCGCACCGAGCGAGGCCGCGGACAACTTTCAATGTTGAATCGTTGTTCGCCACTGACTTCGCACCGGTCCAACAAGGCCGATGTGCTGAGAAGTCCATGTCTCATTACCTGTCCCATGTCTTGTGCAAGCGAGATATGGAACAGAATCGGGTAGGAATCTGCAAATTCCTCTTGGCTTATTGGCACGACTAACCTTCCTTCAGCGTGTGTTGTGCTCTAATGTGTAATTGCGACCGCCCATAAACCGTTTGAGCATGATCTATCGGAATTCTTTGGAGCTTACCTGCTCTGCGAAGTCAAGGCGTCTCTGAGCTAGATACCGATGGATATTCGATATGACTACAGAGCCCTCACCAACCGCAGCTGCAACACGTTTCACGGATTCGGCTCTTACGTCTCCGACAGCGTAGACACCGGGAACACTAGTCGCGTACGGAGTGGCTTCAAAGCCCCAGCTACCACCGGTGAGAGCAAACCCCTTTTTATCGAGCTTGACGGTGCCATACACCCATCCTGAGTTGGGCTCCGCGCCAATCATGACAAAGACACTGGAAATCGGCCTTCGCATTGTTACGCCAGTTTTCCGATTCGTCCACGTGACGAACTCGAGAGCAGCCTTACCTTCCAGTCTGTCGATTTCCGTTTCTGTGTAGAGAGTGATTCGTGGAGAACGTTCGATTCGTGAAATTAGATATCGCGACATCGTACGTTCCAAAGAAGCACCACGAATGATGTGGTGTACGTGTCTCGCAACACTTGAGAGGAAGATTGAGGCTTGTCCAGCAGAATTTCCCCCTCCTACAACGATGATGTCTCGTTCACGGCACAACAGAGACTCCATCGCGGTCGCAGCATAATAAAGTCCCCTATTTTCGAAATCTTCCTTGTTCTTAACGTTGAGTTGTCTGTACCGCGCCCCGCTTGCGATCACGACTGAGCGTGCGCAAACCGTCGCACCGCCAGCAAGGATCAACCGATGCAGGCCATCGACTTGTGCTGTACTTACAACGTCCCGTGAGATAGCGAAGCGGACCCCAAACTTGAGCGCTTGTAGATGGCCACGGCTCGCCAATTGCGCCCCCGATATTCCGGTCGGAAATCCAAGGTAGTTTTCAATCTTCGAACTGGTGCCGGCCTGTCCTCCAGGGGCATTCCCTTCGATCACCATCGTGGATAAGCCTTCGGAAGCTGCATAAACCGCTGCGGCGAGTCCTGCTGGACCAGCTCCGATAACGGCAACGTCATAGATCGTATGAGGTTCAGGGAGTTCAGTAATACCCAGTTCGTCAGCGAGATCGCAGATGGCAGGCCGAACCAAGACAAGACCATTTAGCAGCTCGACTTCTGGCATCTTCGTCGCGTCCACGCCCTTGCCGAGTTCCTCGTTCGTCGGCAACTCTTCTATCCGGTGCGGATAATAATTGTGAACTAAAAAGCTACGGAGGCCTAAGAATCTGTCTACAAACTAGGTAGAACGGCGTACGAGTTGATGAGCGAAGGCGATATGGATCATGGATTCAGCCGAGGTGTGGCAAAGTTCGTAGTCTTTGGAGAGGCGGCGTGACCAGTTGAGCCAGGCGAAGGTTCGTTCGACGATCCAGCGTTTGGGCAGGACTTGGAAGAGGGGTTGCTGGTTGCGTTTGACGATCTCGACGCTATATCCAAACATGTCCTTTGCCCAGTTGATCAGCGTGCCTGTATAGCCGCCATCGGCGAAGACAGTCTGGATGGTATCGAATCGGCGGAACAATCGCATCAACACGGCGCGAGCCGCTACCCGGTCCTGGATGCCGGCCGAGTGCACGACCACCGCGAGCAGGTTGCCTTGCGTATCTACCGCAATATGCCGCTTACGCCCTTTGATTTTCTTGCCTGCATCGTAGCCGCGCCGCCCCCTTTTAGCGCCGTCTTCACTGACTGCGAATCGAGAATCGCCACGGTGGGCGTAGCGTTTCGTCCGCCTGCCTTGCGGCCCTGTTCGCGTAGAGTCTGTCCTATGCGCTCCCACACTCCGCTGTCGCGCCACCGCCGGAACTGCTGATGCACGGCCTTCCACGGAGGAAAATTGCTGGGCAACTGCCGCCATTGACAACCCGTCTTCACCACGTACAGCAGCCCATCCACCACGCGCCGTAGATCATACTTGCGCGGCCGACCTCCGGGGTGACGATCTCTCCACGATGCTTGCAGCAGCGGCTCCAGTTTTGCCCATTGCTGGTCCGTCAAATCGCTCCCATACATCCCGTGACCTTAGCCCAAGCTAACCCGCACCGCATATGTCGTCCAGGGTTCCTCAACTAGTGTGTAGACAGGTTCTTAGAGATCCGGATCGCCTTCAAATTCTCGAAGTACAACTCCGATGGATGGATCGCCAATCATGCCGATGCGGCGCCATATGCAAGCGGAAACAATAATATTCGCGATATCGCCCTCAGCACGCATCAACGCCCGTAAGTTCAGTCGAGAGATTCGCAACAGGCGACTCGTCGATGCCGTTCGTGCTTCAGCGACCGTTCTCTGTGTGTTCAAGAGGTTTAGCTCGCCACTAAAGTCGCCCGTACGCAGAAAACGGAAAACTTTGAAACCGCCTCCTCTCACTAGAAGTCGGCTCTCTATCTCCCCTGTGAGGACAACGAACATGTCCGTGTCCCGATCACCATACGTGTATAGACAGGTGTCCTTCGGGACGGTCTCCTCTTGTCCGTAGGATTCGAGTCTCTTGAGCATTTCGGCACTTAGTAGGGGAAAGGCTAGGTCACTGCGAAAGCCATCGTCCGAGTGTGACGTAGGAAGGGGTTCAGGCGATACAGCCTGGTCCGCTGGATTGAATTCCTCACGAGGCTCGCTCATCTCCCGCATTCTCCGCAGATTGGTCGGCGGCAGCGGTTATAGGTGTCCATAGAAGTGCCTCCCGAATCCAGATGGCTCTTGAGATTGTTTCCATCGTCTCAGGAACCATCACAGGACGTAACAGCAGTTAGGTTTACACACCCTTGTTCTGACCACCATCGACGTCGATGATGGCTCCATGAATCCATCTCGCTTCTTCTGTTGCGAGAAAGGCGACGGCTTCCGCAACGTCGGCTGGTTCGCCGAGACGAGGGATCTTCAAACGCCGGGTTGAATCAAGAAGATACTCGGCATAGTTGACGCCTTCCTGTGCTGCAAGCTTCTCCATCAGTTTCCTGCGGCGTGAAGTCTGGATCGTGCCCGGCTGGACCAAGTTGACATGAATGCAGTCCTCAAGTCCCTGCTCGGCAACTGACTTGGATAGAGCCGCAATACCGCCGTTCACAGCCGAGACCAGTGAAAGATGGCGTTCTGGTGTTCGCGCCGTGCCCCCGCCGATCATGACCAGATGGCCTTTTGCAGCCTTCAACATTGGCCAAGTGTTCTTGATGACGCGGAGATTAGCGAAGAGCTTCAAACTGAACCCTGTTGCCCAGTCTTCGTCCGTCAGTTCGAGAAAGCCACCTTGGGGCGCAGCGCCTGCATTGGTGACGAGAATGTCGATACCGTCCCACAGTTGCTCGACATAGGTGGTGAGCTTCGCAGCTGCATCAGGCTGAGTCAGGTCGAGAGAAGCAAATTCAACTTCTGAGGTTAACGATCGCAGTTCGTTGCATGTAGAGGAAAGCTCCTCATGGCTCCGAGCAGTGAGATACACGCGGGCGCCTTCGAGTGCAAATCGGCGTGCGATAGCTGCACCGATCCCCCTACCAGAGCCTGTCACGAGTACACGTTTGTCTTTGAAGCGTTGCATACATTCCTTTCGTACCCCAATATGAGGGCTATGCTGAGCGATGGCGTATTCAACATCACGCAGCTAACGACGCTCACCTCTCGCTTCGGGATGGGGACGCGAGGTGTCTAGCGACCGAAAACAGCTTTGATTTCGTCCGCCACAGTATGAACATTCTCGTCCAGCACAAAGTGCCCTGCATCCAGCCAAACAAGCTTGGCTTCTGGCAGATCACGCAGGTACGCCTCGGCTCCAGGCGGCACGAAGAAAGGGTCCTTCTTGCCCCAGGCAATCAATGTCCGGGGCCTGTGCGCGCGGAAAGCGGCCTGCCACTCGGGATACAGCGCAACGTTGGATTTGTAGTTCTCCAGCAGATCGACCTGATAGTCCTGCACCCCAGGCCGGTCGAGTAGAGCCTGATCCAAGACCCAGTTGTCCGGGTTGATGGCGGCGGGGTCTTTCGCACCGACGAGCCAATGGAACTTCGTGCCCTCCAGACTGACAAATTCGCGCGCCGGTTTCTCGGTCTCAGGGGTGCGCTTCTCCCAAAGTGGCAGCAGCACGCGCTTGGGAGCATCACCTACGCCTTCCATGTAGGCATTGGCGTTCTGGATGATGAACCCCTTCACCTGCTCTGGCTTCTCAGCGAAGAGACGGAACCCCACCGGGCCGCCGTAATCCTGCATGTACAGGATGTAGGACGTGAGACCAAGTTGATCGAGCAGACCGCGCACATGTGCTGCAAGATTATCGAAGGTGTACTCGAAATCCTTGCTCGATGAGGCATCAGAATGGCCAAAGCCGATGTAATCGGGAGCGATCAGGTGGAATTGGTTGGCGAGAGCAGAGATCAGCTCGCGAAACATTTGGCTGCTGGTCGGAAGTCCATGCAACAGAACAATCGTGGGAGAGCTGGGGTCGCCGGCCTCGCGATAAAACACTTTGCGGCCGTTGACAGTCGCTGTTCGATAGTAGGTAAGTTGGGACTGCGCTTGCGATGTTGGGAATGCCATTTGAACTCCTTGTCGATTGCACTTCGAATGAGACGACCTGCTAATAACGTAGGGCCCGGCAAGCACGAAACAAAAGTTCCAAATACTCAATTTATCGATGAGGATTTGTTACGAGAATCTCCTGTCACCCTCCCGCTCAGAACGACCCTACCTACGTAAACTGAATGAGCAAGCGTCAATGGGTATTACCTGAGACGAAGACCGGAGATATGTACCGGCAAGGCAATCGGTTCTGCTGTGCTACTGTTCAGAGGTTCCCTAACCGCGTTGCCCATGAAGACCACTCACTTTGACCGAAAAAGGCTACGCCGCTCAGCCCAAAGTAGCACCCGCGAAGCTTCTGGGGTCGCAACTGCACTGTGGCAATCCGACCTAGGCAACGGTACTTTCACAAGAAATGAATCACTTGGGCTGAAATGGGGTTCTGGAGGCGCAGCTTCGAGAAGTTCAGTTCGATGGCAACATAGGGGCCACGTCGATAAAGTCTCAGGATGAAGTCTCGTTCACATGGGTCGAGGCGGCTGATCGCCACGCTACCATGACGTCTGCTAATGAGCCGTCGACTCATTACGTGGGCTCAAGGATCGACGCTCTAGATGAGCGCACGTGCTGGACGGGCACGTAGGTAAGTACCGACCGACTCCTCTGTGATTTCAGCGAACCGCATCGCGTTCGGAGCCCGAAGGCCGCGTCTGCGATGAAGCGTGATGGGTATATTTCCCAATGGCGGGAGGCCCAGTTCGATGGTCTGGACGTCTGGTGGCAGACCAAGTTCGGCTCGTGTGGTCAGTCCCAGTCCCGCACTGACGGCGGCCCACACGCCCGTCAGACTGGGGCTCGTCATCGCAACGCGCCAGGAGCGTCCGGCACTTTCCAGGGCCTCCAGCCCCGGTGTCTGACATCCGCACGGGGGATTGAAGAGAGCGAGCGGTAAAGGCTGCTTTGCATGGTCCCTAAAAATGGGGCTTGCGATCCAGTGCAACGGCAACTCGCTCAACAGTTGCGCCGTCCTTTTCTGTGCGCCGCCTAACGTCAAAGCAAGATCGAGGTCGCCGGAGTCGATCGCTTGCAGGAGTACCTGGCCGAGGTCTACCGTCACCTCAAGCTTTACGAGCGGATAGAGCGCATTAAACCGCGCGATGACTAAAGGCAAAACGTTGCCCGTGAAATCTTGTCCGAATCCGATTCGCACCACACCTGCGAGGGACGATCCGCGCAGAGTGTCGATCATCTCATCATTGAGTTCCAACACCCTCCGGGCATATCGGAGAGCAATCTCTCCCTGTTCGGTGAGAAGCATCTTCCGGCCTTGCTTCCGAAAGAGCGGCACTCCTATCTCCTCTTGAAGTCGCTTCATCTGCGAACTGATTGCGGAGGGAGTCCGCAAAAGGCGTTCCGAAGCGCGGCCAAAACCACCCAGGTCTTGGGTGGCCACTAACGTTCGAAGACTGTCCAGGCTGAGGTTGTTCAGCAGCATAGTTTAGATATTCTCACCGATAGTGTTAGAACTTCTCGCTTTTAGTGAGCTCCTGTCATCCGTATGCTTCATAGTAGCGCACCTTGCGGTTGTGCTGCGACTTGGCCTTTGATAAGCGATGGCCCACGAGCGCCGATCTTTTCAGTTGCCCAACAGCGGTTCACCACGGTCGTGCCAGATCGGCGAAAGGTGTTAGTTATGAAAAATATTCCTTCAAATGCAACGATCGTTCTGGTGCATGCCGCATGGGCGGATGCATCCTCGTGGTCTGCCGTAATCGGCCCACTCCTCAAGGCGGGCGTGAAGGTGATCGCTGCCCAGATTCCAATGACTTCGCTGTCCGATGATGTTGCTGCTCTGAAAGTGGCTTTAGAAAGAGCGGGCGCGGGGCCAATCCTTCTTGTCTCTCACTCTTACTCCGGTGCTGTGATCACCGCCCTCGAAAGTGACGATCGTGTCCGAGGTCTGGCCTATGTGGCAGCTATGCCGCCGGCTGAAGGTGAATCGGTGGGCGACCTTTTCTTCCGGGAGCCTCCGCATGAAAAAGCTCCCCATCTGGAACCCGACGGTCATGGTCTCTTATGGATGTCGGAGGAAGGAATGAAAAATGCGGTCGCCCATCGAGCCACGGCGGAGCAAAACTCAATCGCGACAGCAACGCAACGCCCGATAGCGATGAAGTGTCTTGGCGAAGCGATACAGACTCCCGCATGGAGGACGAAACGTTCGTGGTATCTGCTGGCTGAAGACGATCGCATGTTCAGCCCGAAGACACAACATTTTGTGGCCGAGCGCATGGGCGCAGAGGTCCGTTCGCACAATGTTGATCATGCCCCTCAAATTTCAGAGCCGGCCACCGTCGTTGAGTTCTTACTGGAAGCGACCGATGCGCTGCTAGCAGCAGATCATCTCGCTGCAAACGATCAGATTGACAACAAGGAGAACGACATGACGACGTACCAGCACGCCACCATCCAGGGCCATAAGATCTTCTACCGCGAGGCCGGCTCGATCACGAATCCGACGATCGTTCTGCTTCATGGCTTTCCGTCGTCGTCGCACATGTTCCGGGAACTGATCCCGTTGCTGGCCAGCCACTTCCACGTTGTCGCGCCGGACTACCTCGGTTTCGGCTACAGCGATGCTCCCGCAGCGACCGACTTTCAATACACCTTCGACAACATTACCGCGCAGATTGAAGAATTGCTCTTCACGACACTGGGCCTGAAGAAGTTCAGCATCTACGTGCAGGATTACGGTGCGCCCATCGGTTTCCGCATTGCCTCGCGTCATCCGGAGACGATCGAAGGCATCGTCGTGCAGAACGGCAATGCCTACGTGGAGGGCATCAGCGTCGCCTTCGATCCGTTGCAGCCTTTCTGGGCGAATCGTAACGAGGAGACGGAAAAGGCTCCACGTTCGCTCCTGACCAAGGAGACGACGATCTTCCAGTACACGCATGGTGCCAAAAACACGGCGGCGGTGAGCCCGGACAGTTACACCTTCGACCAAGCGTTGCTGGACCGGCCCGGCAATGACGCCATTCAACTAGAGCTCCTTCACAACTACACCTCGAACGTGGCGCTCTACGACACATGGCACGAATACTTCCGCAGGCACCAACCCCGAACGCTCATCGTGTGGGGCCAGAACGATCCTTTCTTCATCGTGCCGGGAGCGCAGGCGTTCTTGCGCGACCTGCCCAAGGCGGAACTGCATCTTATCGACGGTGGCCATTTCCTATTGGAAGAGCACAGCGAACTCGTCGCAGGCACGATCATTGGCTTTCTGGGAAAGGGACAGAAGACGGAGGTGGACAGATGACCACCTCTGCCCTGAACTCGACCCATGGGAGCGAGCCGCAGTCGGCAACGCGCACATTGCCCATCTCTCGCGCCATCCTCTATGCCACACTGGTGGTTGGAGTGCTTGATGCAACCGATGGCGTCGTTTTCCTCGGCTTGCACGGACAAAACCCGATACAGGTGCTGCAGTACATCGCAAGCAGTCTGCTGGGCGCACGGTCCTTCTCGGGCGGCCTCTCAAGCGCTGGACTTGGCCTCGTTCTGCATTTCGCCATCGCGCTGGTGGTCGCAACGATCTATATTCTTGCGAGCCGACGCGTCGCTGTGTTGCGTACGCAGTGGATGCTCGTGGGACTGCTGTACGGCGCTGCCGTGTGGACGGTCATGAACCTGCTGTTGTTGCCGCTCACTGCGGTCGCCCACGGCCCGATCGCGACCGCGGCTCTGGTCAACGGCCTCATGGGTCACGCTTTGTTCGTCGGCCTGCCCTGCGCGTTTTTCGCGAAGAACGTGGAGACAACCGGATGAGCGGCCTTCAGAACCGCAATCAATGGGAGTGCTAGCTCCTGCAGTATGGGACGTGGCTTTGGTAGAGAAGCGCCTCGCCGATCGAAGTTCTTCTCTATAACCGACGACTTTCGACCGATATTCCGTGCTGCAGAGGACAGAGGTGACCGAATCCGGCCCTCCTTCCCTTTCGCAGCGCATCGGATAACTTGAATGGGCTCGTCCGAATGAAGTCGTCAGTCATTGATGGTCGGAAGCTCACAAAACCCCGCCGGGGAGTTCAATCGACAAGCTCCTAAAAGTCAGAGCATCTGGGTTCAAGCCACCTGCAGCTTCGACCTACGGGTGAAGGGTAATGATATGAGGAATACCAACGCCAGAATGCTTGGAGCCAGGAGTGTAGATACACGCTATATTCAGAATGCCAGCCGCTCAGCAGCTGTGCTCTTTCAGGGGAAATGGAGAGTTGAGATTCTTTGCGCTATGCGCTCTGGACCAGTACGCGTGGGGCAGTTATCTCGACTCATTCCGGGAAGTTCGAAGAAGATGCTTGCTCACAATCTGAGACAACTCGAAGCGGATGGGATAGTTCTCAGACGTGACATGAGCGACATTGTTCTCCATGTCGAATACGATTTTGCCAACGAAGCGAGAGAAGAGGTTTGCTCACTTCTCGACCACCTTGCACAGTGGGGGGGAATGTATGCGTTGAGCCGAGCGACCTCCTCTGAAAGTGAAAAACCGTCCCTAATCTAGAGATTTTTCGTACCTGCTGGGCTCTTTTGTTGCGGTCTTGTCTGAAAAAGCAGATCGTTGGAAAGTGCTGGAGGAGGAACCCGATTCCTGCCGCTCGCCGGCGAGCGGGTGCCGGAAGCCATGCTGGATGAGGGCCTGGGAGAAACCAGCAAGGTTTCTCCCAGCGCAATTGTTGGCAGTGCAAAAGAAGGGGGACGGCAGAGCGTCATCCCCCTGAAGGTCCTCGAATTTTCTAGGCCGCTTTCGTAGTGGTCTTCGTTGGTGGCTTTTGCGTCTTTGCTCTTTCCTTTGAAGTGAACTCCTGCTTTACCTTGGCGGCGATGGCGTCGGTATCAACCTTGTAGGCGGTGGCGGCATCCTTGAGAACAGCGGCCGGGTTGCCCCGCGAGGCGGCAAGCAAAATGCTCGCCTCGACCATCAGCCGGGAGAGCGTGCCCTCGTCGGCGCGACGAACAAAGACAGTCAGCGTTTTGCCGATGCCTCCATCGTCCCGCTTCTGCCGTATGCCGTGCTGCCGCGCCAGCATCTCCACGCGGTTCTCATCCATGACGCTTACCAGCTTCTCAATGATGAAGAGTAGATCGCGCTTCATGAGCCGAACGGGAACGGCGGCGCTCACAGCTGCTAGGACGCGAAGGCCGGTCGCGTTGGCGATAGCCTGTTCCTTGCGCTGCTTCTCCTGCTCGGCTTTGTGATTGTCATCGGTGCGGCTGGTTGGCTGCTTCGGGTGATGGATCGGACAGGATGGATTCGCGCACACCTTGTGGATGGTGCCAGCGTCGCCACCTTCCGCGATGATAGCCTCTCTAGTGAACTTGCATACTTTGAACTCAGGCCGCTTGGCTTCGTCCTTCGACTTCGGCTTGTCGTCCCGAATCGCGGTGTACTTGTTGCGTGGTAGTACCGGGCTACCTTCCTTGTGGCCTCCGTAGGCGGTACTGATCTGCACCATCTGAGGCTTGGCGGCGATGGTCTTGGCTAAATGCGCCGCGACTTTGGATTGATAACATCTCGGGTCGGTGCAGCGGTCGCCCTGCCTGCCGAGATCATCTGCAAACAGCAGCTTGTTGTGTCCCGTGCGTTTGGGACAGTCGAGACAACTGGCAGCAGCGGGAACAAGGTGCGCGTCCCTCTTGTCGAAGGGCGCATCCTTGAGGACTAGTAGGATGTTGCTGTCGATCCAAAATTGCAGGTTGCGGACGGGTAGCAGGATACGGGCTGGCTTGGCTCCAATGTTGTAGACCTCTTTGAAGCAAGCGGAGAGCCCCTCTGCCTGTTGGTCTGCAGGCAGCTTGGCGAGTAGCAGCGCATGGCCTACGCCGATTTCACCGGCATAGAATGCCTCGACGGCAGCGGGCACGAGGTCAGCTAACTTCAACCTCGAAGCGATAAAGACGGGCGATTTCCCAACCGGCGCGATGCTCTACCGCTTTGACGGTCTTCCCGCTGGCCGTCTGATATTCCACGGCTTCTCGGTGCCGAACCATCTGGACCTCGGTCTGCGGGTGCTGGCCCTCCGAGAGACGAGAAAATTCCTGGGCCATAACCTCGCCGGAGAGTCCCAACGAGGTTGCGAGTCGCCCTTGCCATTCACCCTTTACCTCGTCACCTTGTTTGTAATAGCTCTGAGCGGCAGAGGTGTACTCCAGTTTGTGATAGGTCTGAGCCTGTCCTGAACTAAGCGCCTTTGGAATGGTCATCATGTCTACATCTCCCGGATGTATTCAGGGCCAAGCACCTCTTCCTGTTCGGTGTCGGTATCAGCCACCACGATGGGAGTAGGAGCAGGCACGGGCCCGCTCACTTCGCCGGCGCGAGTCGACTCATTCCCATCTTGCTTGGGCCACGGAATGGGATTCTTTTCGAGGGCCAAGGGCGCATCGTTTGCCACCGTCTCTGCCACATCAGTGGAATCCGGTTCCGGTGATACTTCCGCGTCAGCGGTCATAGCAGAGCGGGGCTTCAGCGTATCGGGATCGAAGCTCATCTCCCCGTCCGGGGACTTACGGGGCAGGAATCCCGGTGTTGGCGTTGGCAGGTCCATGTAGTCGAAAGCGAATCGTGCGACCGCGTTTCCCAGCTTCAAATAAGCGTGGCGATCATCGAGCCCAGTGATCTCCGAACCCATTACAAGAGGCTCGATCTGACGCTCCACGGTGAAGTTCTTGCCTGACTTGGAGCCATCGAACTTCGTCTCTTTCAGTCGTTCGATTTCGACCTTCCCGATGGCCTCCGATATCCATTCGGCGGCTTTGGGCTCCGCGGTCTTCATGAAGATTTTGGTAGCAGGCTGGGACAGCATGACCTCAGCCAGGTGGCCGTAGATGACCTCAAGCTGGGCCTTGCCCTGGAAGCCCAACACCAATGGATTTTTCGACTTTCTGTTCTCGGTGATTGCCGTATGAAGCTGCGGGAGCTTCTGTAAACTCGCCAACTCGTCGATCACAAACCAGACAGGCTTCTGGCCCGGCTGCGGCGCGGTGAGCAACCGCATGACGAGCAAATCAATCCACAGCGAATGGAGCGGCCGGAGCGTCTCCCGCTCTGGCGGACGCGACGTAATGAAGATCCAACCATTCCGTTTTTTGGCCCATGTCCGGGCATTCCAGACGAGCCGCTTCTCATCCTTTTGCGGTAAAAGCCGGAAACACTTAGCGACCAGGCCAAGGGACGAAAGGACACCGGCGCGCTGCGGCCCAGCCTTCCTATCTATATAGAAGGCCATCTCGGTTCCTTCCACCCGCTTCATCAACTCCGTATCGCTCGCCATCCACTCGGCAAGCTGATGCGGGGTCGGTCCGAGCTTCAATAGGTGCGCGAAAATCTGCGCGGGCTTCTGATGGAAGAACTCATCTTTGTCGGCAGTCGCCGGTTGATAGAGCGAGGCCGCGATAGCATCAGCCTCGGCATTCAACTCCATCTCCTGTGCCGGTCCCCAATAGGGGCAGCGGGTGTCCAGCGGGTTCAGTACGATGTCTCCGCGTCCGGCATCGTAGAATCTCTGGATATATATTCGCAGGCCGGGTCGTAGACGATAGCTGAGTCGCCGCGCTGGCGAATCTGGCGAAGGCACTGCATTAATTAATTGCGTTTTACCAACTCCTGTATCGCCCATAAGCTGAAGGTGCTGTGCCTCTTTCCGTAGCGGAATCCGCATCATTTTGTCAGATTCCGTCGTCTTGAAGCCGATGCCGTCTCCCTTCTGCACCTTGTTGAATTCCTTCGGCGAGAGCATGAGTGGGCCGCGCAGGACGCGCCCGTACTTCATCTGCCGGAACCGTTGGAAGTCTTTTGGGATTGCAAACCAGAGCATCGCCAGCAGGCAGACGCCACCCTCGACGAAGCTGATAGTGAAGACGGCGAACAGCCCCTTGCCATCGAAGATCGCATAGCGTAGCCAATGATTCATCGCGGCGTCCGCGAGCTTTTGGCTAGGCCCCCGAAACGGAAAGCGGTAGCCCTGGGCCTGCGCCAACTCCGAGAGTGTGAACGGAAGGACTCTGCCGTCCGGAAGCGTCATCTGCCCTGCGGCGAAGTCTACCGGCAGAGTAAGACGAGGCTTAGGTTTGCCGCCGCCGAGATACAGGAGCCGGTACGAGCCATGCGTATGGACCGAAGGCCATCAGATAGCCGTGGTCTACTTTGGTGGCGTCGCTCCCCCATAATTCGCGGCGTAAAGCTCGGAACGCTCATGCGGTACCGGTGCGCTGATGTAGAGGAGTTCATGGAAAGATTGACGACCTCTCGCTCTTCCTTTCAACGCCAGTTTGGTGGATGATTAAGGTGTTCTCCACGACCAGGACCAGACCAGAAATCGGAGAATGAAATGGCAATGAAGTATCAAAAGGGCACCGTCTACCCGAGCGGGAAGAAGGTGAAGATGTGGTACGGCAAGTATTTGGTATACCGCAAAGATCAATTGGGAAAGGAGGTATGCAAGCATCGCTGCGTGAAGATCTGTCCCAAGGCCGGCACACCGAAGTGGAAGGCCGAACAGATGCTTCAAGAGATCATCCTGAAGGAGACCAAAGGTGTTGGGCCAACTCCAACGCTTCCACCGGATGACTCTGTGACGTTTCGCTGGTTCCTCAAAGAACGTTACATCCCTATGCGGCGAGGCTCATGGAGCCCAACCTACAAGAAGACCAACACCTACAACCTGGAGCATTACCTGATCGGACACTTTGGCGAGATGCCACTTCGGAATCTCAGCACGTTTGAGATTCAGGTTTGGCTAAACAACCTAGTGGAAGAGAAGGATTACTCCGATTCGGTGGTGCGCAGCTGCTTCAACAACATCCGCGCAGTCACGCATCTGGCCAGGAAGCAAAAGTTCCTTGCTGAAGACCCGGGAGAAGATGTCACCATGCCGATCACGAAGATTTCCGAGAAGCCGGTGATGGCAGTCGATCTGATGCTATTGCTGCTCGGAGCCATCGAAGACTTGGGGGATCTCGCCCTCATGCTCGTTGGCATCTTCAGCGGCCCTCGTGCAAGTGAGGCCATGGGATTTCAATGGAAGTCTTGGACGGGAGTATCCCTGATGCCCTACGGTATCGCCGTTGAGGAGCATCTTTATGAAGGGCGTCTCAAAACCAAGGCAAGTCGAGCTCCCATTGCAGTTCCCGAACCCGTACGTCCGGTGATTGAGGCTTGGCGAAAGGTATGCCCGGCTCCGTCTCCGGAGGCTCTTATGTTTCCCACGTTCGGTCGTGGGAAGCGGAAAGGACAAGCTGTACCGCGGCACGCGAAGAACTTCCTCAAGTGGCGGATTCGTCCGATCGCTGAGAGGTTGGAGATTCCAACTCGTCTCATCACCTTTCAGGTTATGCGGCGTTCTCTGGGAACTCATCTTTCCGGCCATGGCACACTCAAAGACGCGCAGGGCGCATTACGCCATGCGAGCATCACAACGACCGGCAACGTGTACGTGCAGGTCGTAGAAGAGAATGTGATGCGGGCCGTGAACTCTCAGCAATGTCGGTGCTTGAGGGCTGGACACCAGCGGTTGGAACTATGGGCCTGACGGGTCGTAACGTGAAACGCCTGGCAGAGCCAAACGCAGGCTCTACACGCGATTCGGTGAAATTTGGTGAAGTTTAGGAGGGAGGTCTTCTAACTTATTGATAAATATGGCTCCTGAGGTAGGACTCGAACCTACAACCCTTCGGTTAACAGCCGAATGCTCTGCCATTGAGCTACTCAGGAGTGTGCTGATGCGAGAGTCGCTTGCGCGTCGCGCCCCTACAGTTATAGCAAATAGAGTACAAGGGGTCAAAACGATTGGCTCCAGTGCTCCGATTGCCGGGTCGCCCTAGGCTGATGGAACGACCAAGGGCAGCGCTGGACGCGAACGCTGCCGGCGAACAGGCTGCCGCAGACTCCATCTGCAAAGGCTTGCTAAGATCCTCGTGCGCGAGGCCTAATCGCTAAACTCGAGAATTCTTTCCGGCTCGAGCTTTCCGCGCATGGCATCCCGCCAGCCTATTAAGTTGCCGGCCAGCCACTGAAAATCGCGTTCTCGCACCGAGACCACAGCATTGCTCAACATCCGGTACATCGCTCCCAGCAAAGCACGATGCAGCGGAAAACCCGTTTGCTTCGAAGAAATATAAAGAGGATTGATGATATCTGAATATCCCCGGCGCTTAAGGCCCATGCGATTCGAAGCAACTTCGAGATGAACGCCAAGCGCGCGGTTGCTTTCGGCAATGGCGCCAAAGCGTTTGCACTGGAACGCAAAATCGAGATCTTCCAGGAAACCATAGAGAACAAGTCGCTCGTCGAAATTGACTTTGCCAAGCAGTGTGCCTCGCATGGACATGCGGCAGCCGTAACTCGTCTTCATCGGCGTCACCGAGCCAATCTCCGCGCTCGCCAATCTCTCACGATCACTTGCGAGTAGCCTCTGTGCGATCTCGCGATCGACTGTTCCCGCAGGATATAAGCCGTGGGCCAGATTTCTTCCGTTTACAATCGCAACCGAAGGATGCTGACGGTAACATGCAAGTATCTCGCCGACATACTCTGTGTCGAGTTCAACGTCATCGTCGAAAAAGAGCACGCACTCAGGTTTGTGCTCGATCCTTTGCAGCGCAAGGTTGCGTTGTCGGCACAGGCCGCGGCT
This sequence comes from Edaphobacter sp., assembly GCA_965277335.1. GTDB lineage: Bacteria > Acidobacteriota > Terriglobia > Terriglobales > Acidobacteriaceae > Edaphobacter. Next base: position 374,791 of record CBDICJ010000006.1, read on the forward strand.
CCCAATGTGAACGCTAACGCCGGGTAGCTCCCGCGTCTCGGGCAATACATCGTTTTCTTTGGTCACGCTGAGCACAATGGAACACGGCACCGTCTGCCCTGCAACCGCGAGTACGGATAGGTGCAGCATCTCCGGCCGCCCTGCAGAGCAGAGGATCGCCACGGGCGTAGCTTCGCTTTTTATCACCGCACCCCCAGCCCCATCATAAACGCGCAGCTGACAGCCATGGGACCTCATGAGTTAGGAAGCATCTCTCGCGAGATATCTTTTTCACAATTCAAGTATCTTGAGAAGTATGAATATGCGGATCTGGGTAAGCTTCTGGTTCCTCTCAGAGGAGGTTGCCGCGCGATGCAAAAAAGAATCAACAGAGACACGCGGCTATCGTCGGTTGCTTCAACTTCGTTCCTGGATCAAGATTAACAATCGACGCCTCAAAAATTTGTGCTCCGACCTGAATTCCAGGCGCATTTATCGTTCGGTTCCTTCCCAGTGCAGCATCCCGGACCCGCAGCCAAGACAACGCTGCAAACCGCTGCGCGCCAGTGCCGATGATGGCCGCTGAAAAGATGATGGCCGCTGAACAAACATCCGGCGAGCCCATGCCGCGCCCTTTCAAGGTTCTGATCTCCTCTTATGCCTGCCGTCCAAATGCGGGTTCTGAAGTGGGCATCGGTTGGAATTGGGCGCTGCACCTTGCCCAGGCTGGATGCGTCGTCGACGTACTTACGGCTGCGCGCAACCGCGAGGCGAACGAAGGCTTTCTTGCGCTACACCCCATCCCAAATCTGCGCTTCCACTTTGTGGAGGTGCCCTGGCTTCCGCCATGGGAGCACGGAGCCAGGCACTATTTGCTTTGGCAATGGCAAGCCTTTCGTCACGCCCGGCGCTTAGTTCGACAGGAACGCTTCGATCTCGCTCTCCATGTCTCTTACGGGAGCGTTCATCTTCCAACCCAGCTCTGGCGCCTGCGATTGCCCACCGTCTTCGGTCCCGTTGGCGGCGGACAGGTGACGCCGAAGACTCTGCTTGGCTACTTCGGCGCACAGCAGCGGACCGAAAGACTCAGAACGGCCCTCACGCGATTCTTGCCGCGAATTCCCGTCTACCGTCGCTCCATGCAAAACATGCGTGTAGTCTTCGCGGCCAACAGCGACACCGTTGCACTCGCGAAGAGCGCCGGATGCCGCGATGTGCGTTTGCTCTGCGACACCGGCCTACGCGAGGACTACATCGCCGAATCGCCCAGACACTTCCATTCCAGCGGAGGCGTTCGTATGCTGTGGGTGGGACGCTTTATGCCGCGTAAGGGCCTTGCACTTGCTCTGGATGCGTTGCAGCATGCGTCCAGGAGCATTCATCTCACCCTGGTCGGCGATGGCATGGAGCCGTCCCGTCTTGAACTTATGATTGCCGAGCGCGGCCTCGCCGATAGAGTCCACTGGAGCGGGGCGCGTCTGAGTTGGATAAACGTGCGTGAGATGTATAGGACCTACGATGCCCTGCTGTTCACCAGCCTGCGCGATAGCTTCGGGTCGCAACTGCTCGAAGCCATGAGCCAGGGACTTCCAATCGTGGCGCTTAGCCTGGGCGGTGCGCGCGACTTTGTTCCTGCGGATGGAGGCATCAAGGTTGAACTCGGAGAGGGTGCGCAGGAAACCGTTCAACGCTTAACGAAAGCGCTCGACCAGTTCGAGATCACTTCGGACCAGGAGCGCAATTCAATGTCAGCGGCAGTCTGGCGGACTGCCCAGAACTTTACCTGGGACCAGCGGGCAAAGGTTATGGTCGACACCTTTGCGGAGGTCACACGCGATCCTCAACGAGAGCTGTAAGCCAACGCGGAATATGCGTCAATCAGCTCAGCATGCAGATTGCGCGACAGATGACAAGAGGAGAGAAGCATGGCGCGAAGGTATGTCTTCTGGGGTGGCTACGCCGGCAACAACCTGGGCGACGAGGCAATCCTCTGGGCGATGTCGCGGCTTATCCGCAAGCTGGACCCTGAGGCGGAACAGCACGTGTTCATCCCTGACGGAGTCACGCCCGCGGTGCAAGCGCAGTACACCGCTTGGGGAATCAAGTTGGTGTCGGGACCTATGCTGCGTTGCCTGGCAATCCTGCGTCACGCGCGTCTGATCGTGGGCGGCGGACAGATGATTGACGACAGTTCGAACGGCTGGCCCGTCGGATGGAGTTCCATTTTTATAGCAATCAACTGGATCTTCGGGCAAAGACCCCTCGTACTCTGCGTCGGCGCGGAGCGACTTACAAAAGGGTTGCCACGCTTTCTTGTTCGAAGATTTTATGGGCTCGCCGAAATCATCACCTGCAGAGATGAGGAGTCCGCAAGTTCGGTCTGCGCAGTAGGTGTGCCGGCCGAGAGAGTATGGACCACTCGCGATGTCGTCTTCTCCCTTGACACGACAATCTTGCCGCAGCGGAAAGCCGGCGGCAAAGGTCCCCGGAGAGTTGCCGTAGCGGTCGCGTACGATCCAACGCGTGTGCTGGAGGACATCTCTCGATATGCCGTTCTCATCTCTGCTCTTCGAAGCCGAGACTTTACGGTAGAGTTGGTTGCGCACGATCTCCGTGCAGCCTACGATGTCCAGGCGGTTGCCGAGGTCAAGGCGCGCTTCGCCGGAGATGACAGAGTAGGCATGGCGGAGGTCGCAACCGTAGAAGAAGCATTTCATCTCTATTCCCGCGTCGATGCAGTCATCAGCGCTCGCATGCATCCGCTCATCATGGGCATGCTTGCCGGCACGCTTCCGGTCGCCTTCGGTGGAAAAGCTAAAGTGAAGTCGCTGCTCCATGTCACAGCTATTCCAACCATCCATCCAGGCGATGAACCGACTCAGCTCATGTCCGCGTTCGAAGTTTTTCTGGAGCGATCCCCTGCGCTTCTGCCGCAACTCGCGGAGTCAACCTCTGCGTTTCGTCGAGATGTGGAAGAGACTACCGCGAAAGCGCTGAGATTGCGCCGTCCATAGTCAGCAGCTCCGCAGCCTTGGAAAGCAGTTAAGATCGAGGAACGATGCGCATTCTCATACTTCACAATCGTTACAAGCTGCACGGCGGCGAAGATGTCGTGGTCCAGCATGAGGCGGCAATGCTCCGTGGCGCCGGGCTTGCTGTCGAAGTTGTGGAAGTTTCCAATACGGACATCTCCAGCATCGGAGATAAGGTAAAGGGAGGGCTCAATTCCTTCTACTCCATATCTGCTCGCGCTATGGTTCACCGGCAGCTTCGCAACCATAATGCCTCCATACTGCACGTGCATAATCTCTTCCCCAAGCTAAGTCCGTCGATCTACGATGCGGCATCTGCTGCAGGATGCGCCGTCGTTCAGACACTGCACAACTACCGGCTGGTCTGTCCGGCCGGAACTCTGTTTCGTGACGGACATACCTGTACGGAGTGTCTCGGACGGAGCATAGCTTGGCCGGCCGTGCGGTATCGATGTTATCGCGACAGCCTGGTCGGCTCGGCGACGATTGCAACGATGTCGGCTGCGCACCGAATACACGGCACATGGCGCAACAAAGTTCATCGCTACATCACGCTTAATGAATTCGCGCGTAAAATTCTGGTCGCCAATCTGGGTCTGCCCGAAGGCCGCGTCCGCCTCAAGCCCAACGTAATCTTCGATCCGGGGCTAGGATCACGCGATGGGAACTACGCACTTTACATCGGCAGGTTATCCGTGGAAAAGGGCATTCACACACTGTTGCGCGCGGCAGCGCAGCCTGAGTTCCCGATACAGCTCTATATTGCCGGCACAGGGCCTCTTGAATCCGACGTCTCGGCTGCTGCGCTCGCACTGCCCGGCAGAATCAAATATCTGGGCTCGCAGCCGCGTGAGGCAGTCACCGAACTGATTGGAAGAGCGCGCTTGCAGATCGTTCCCTCCGAGTGGAACGAAGCCGGAGGGCCGCTCACCCTCGGTGAGGCGCTCGCAGCCGGAGTGCCGGTTGTCACCACCAGGCTCGATCCGATGTCCTCCGTTGTTCAAGATGGCGTCAGCGGACTGCTGTACACGCCAGGAGATCCGGCCGATCTCTGTCGCGCGGTTTGCAAGATGCTCTCAGACCCGCCGGCTTTGGAAGCTATGCAAACGGCTGCCCGCAAGCGATACGAGGAACTCTATCTGCCGCAAACAAATCTTAAAATGCTGCTGGCCATTTATAGCGAAGCCATTGCAGAAGCGCAGCTAGGTCGAACCGCGTAAAACCAAAGCGGGGGGCACCGGCTTCGAATCGACCCCTGAGCTGCAAGACGAACAACAAAGTTCCAGTGCCTCTCACTTCAGCGAGTCGTATAAATCAAGGCGGACGAGGTAGACGTAATCAAGCCCAGCGAAGCCGAAACGATCGTCTTTCCCTTGCTGACCGGAACATACACAATGTCCTCCGCTTGCAACATCGGTGCGGTCGCCTTGCCGCTGGTGATCTTCCGAAAGGCGACCGGCGTCTCGGTCAAGGTTCCGTCTGGATTCTTATGCACGATCCGGATGCCGCCGATCGCCGCATTCATCTGTGTTCCATAGGCGAGCGCCAGCGCTTGTGCCACATTCAGAAGCCCGTCCTCCTGCATCACATACCCGCCGGGACGATTGACTGCGCCAAGGACGTACACGATTCCCGCACGAGGAACGGTGACCGTATCTCCTGGGCGGACGACGATGTCCTCGGCTGCGGGCGTGTTCTTGCTGCGGGCGTAATCGACCTTCTGCGTCACCATTCGTCCGTCTACCGTGTGACGGATTTCGATCGTAGCGCCGGCCGTCATCGTTTCGCCGCCTACCATTGCTAGCACATCGGACAGGGAATGCGGGGCCAGCATTTGCACGCGGCCAGGCGACTGCACCTCGCCAAGCACAGTGACGTTCGTAGCGGAATATTGTGAAATGTCGAGGTTGATCTGTGGATTTTTCAGGATCTGCGCCTCTTTCAACTTTCCTTCGATCACACTGCGAGCCTGTGTAAGGGTAATTCCATCCACATGGACCGGCCCGGCCATCGGCACGTTGACATCTCCATCCTTGTCGACACGCAGCTGCCCAGAGATCTCCGGCATGTCATACACCTGCATGTCGAGCAGGGTGCCGGGCGCGAGCGTCACCATCGAGAAATCATCAGGCACGGAAGAGATCATGCTACCGCCCGGCGTCTGTGGATGCGTGCGCAACGTAGTCGCGCCGCCTGTGAGGCTGCTTGCGCCGCCGACTGGCGGGGTCTGCGGCAGGCTGGTTTGGCCGCGTAATTTAGCGCCCGCGAATGCAAGCAGGAGACAAAGCCCGGTGGCTGCACCCGAGCGCCGACGCTGACGACCAGGATGGCAAGCGTCGCGGCGCGCAAAGGTTGACTGCGTCGTGCAAGTGGAAGCTTCAGGCATAGGCCCCTTTCTTTGCGTCGCTGCGAGCATAGCCATACGTATGAAATCGAGGTGAGCTATCGCGCGGCACGCCGTTGAGGATGTAACCCACGATCGGCGCGCCGGAGCGTTCCAGCAACTGATTCATGCTGATCAGATCGGCTCGTGTGGTAATCGTCGCGCGCACGACTGGAAGAATCGCATCCACCTTCGTCGCTAACACTGCCGCATCCGCCACGGGCAGCACGGGCGGGCTATCGACCAGAATCCAGTCGTAGCGCTTGCGCAGATCGGCCAATACCTCATCCAGGGTAGATCCTACAAACAACTCCGAAGGAAGCTCCGGCCGCTCGCCGGCAGGCAAAAGCCAGAGATTCTCTACATGAGGATGGGACACGACACGGTTTTGGGCGGAGTTCTCGCGCGCTTGAAGGACGTCGCTCAAACCGGTGCGATTGCTCGCTCCGAAGTGGTAGTGCAACTCCGCATGCCGCAAATCTCCATCGATCAACAAGACCCGCGATCCCTGCTGTGCCAGCACGATTCCCAGGTTGTACACCACCGTCGTCTTTCCATCCGAGCCGAGCGGACTGGTGATCAACATCAGCTTGCCCGGCTGCGATGGACTGCTCATCACGATTGCCGTCCGCAGCACACGGAACGCTTCGGCAAGGGGAGAATCAGGTTGCGACAACAGTACGCTTCCGTTGGAAGAGGCGGACAACGCGACTGTTCCTCCCGAGAACATAGGAAGAAATCCAAGCACGGGCGTATGCACTACGGTTTCAATGTCGCGCGGCAAGGTTACCGAAAGATCCATGCTCTGCTTGAGGAAGGCCACGCCAACGCCGATCATGAGGCCAAGCAAAAGCGCCACGGCTAACGCCAACGGATAGTTCGGGAAAGAAGGAAACGCTTTGACTTCGGCGCGATCCACGATGGAAAGCCTTGTGGCATGAATTCCCTGCTGCACATAGGCATCCTGCAGTTGGGAGTAGAGGCTTTGGTATTGATTGCGGCTGGAGATCGCCTGCTGCTCGAGCACCTGCAGCTTCGCGGTGTTGTCCGTGAGCTTGTTGAACGTCTCCTGTTGCTTTTGCAGCTGGGCAACTACAGCATCTTGGGAGTTCTTTGCATATTGATAAGAATTTAACGCGCGCTGTGTGATCTTGCCGAGTTCGCTTTTGAGCGCCGCTTCGATCGAGGCGATCTGACTCTGCAGTTCCATCAGTCGAGGGTTCTTCGCGCCAAACTTCGACTCCATATCCGCATATTCGATCTTGAGCGCGACCTCTTGAGAACGGAGGGTTCGCAATAGCTCGAGGCCGCCGTTCTGTCCGACCGCGGAGCCGCCATCGAGCGACGCAATCGGTCCAAGTCCAAGCACGACCTCCGGGCTTTGGTCCTTAATCAAACGGTAGACGCCCTCGCTCGAGATGCGGTTCGCCTCCGCGGTATTCAGCTCTTGGTTCAGCGTGTTCAGGCGGTCCACGACGGCATTGTGTGACTGCAGGGTCGCCCCCGGCGCTCCCTGGCTGGACGAGCTTATGTCAATCCCGGTAAGTCCCGTTTGCTGCTCGAACTTTTCCAGCGCCTGTTCGGAGTCCTGCATGCGCTGCTTCGACGCATCAAGCTCTTTGCTGAGCCAGAAAGAAAATTGCGAGCTCGATTCGACCCGGCGCTGCACATAATCCTGGATAAAGATCTCGCTGAGCGTGTTGGCAACATTCGCTGCCGTCGCCGGGTCACGATCGCGAAAGGTCACATCGATGAGGCGCGTGTCCGGGACAGGCTCAATCTTCAACGCCTTCGCAAACAGCTTGAGGATCTGCTGTCGTGTGCGGGGAGCCTGATCGAGCGGAAGCCCCGTCTCTTTGGCATCGACCGCGCGCTTGAAGGGAACGCGAGAGATCAGATTCAGTTTCTGAATCGTCTGGAGGGCGAGCGTGTTGTTTTCCAGAATGCTCGTGTCTGTCGTCACCTCGGTCTTGATGTCGTCTGTCGCCGAGCTCGACGAATTGCCCGACCCTCCGCCGCCCGCGCTGGAGGCGCTGTCCGGGATGATCTCGAGTGTCGCGACCGAGGTGTACTTCGGCGTAAGCAACAGGCACGCCGCCAGCGTCAAGAGCACCATCGATATCGTGATGAGCGCGATAAGCCAGCGAAAACGTCTCAAGACGGCGAGGAGATCGTGAATCGACTCATATTGCTCAGGCGCCGCGTGCGCGCCCGCATGAAGCGCGTTCTGCTGCTGAATTTCTGTGTTAGTCGGAAAATTCGCCGTATGCCACCCAGTCCTAAGCAGAGCCATTTGCTTTTTTCCTCCGAACCTTTGTTTTCCAATTCATGAAGCAGCCGTTTCGGCACTGGCGCCTCGCCTACCCATGCGGCGGAGATTAAGTCTTACTTCATGCCAGTTCGACCAGGGACGGTCAACGCTCTTGTCGCTGAGTTTCAAAGATGAGCTTATTGTACCGTTCCACGCATTGGCTTGCATTGCGAAGATCGTTCGCAACAGGATGTTAACCTCACTTCACCACGGAACGCACAAGCCTGGACCATCTCTCTTCCATCCTCGGTTGAGCAGTACGATCTCCACAAGGACGGCGATCGTTGTGCTGTTATGCTGTTCGAAGTATCTGAAATATTCTCAGTAATTCGTCTTCTTGACCTATACCGCCTGTGACCGGGCAAGGAGCAAATTGTGAGTTTTGAAGATCTCCAGCGTGTCAACATTCTCGGTGTAGGCGTGAGCGCCGTTTCTATGGAGAGCGCTATCGAGCAAAGCGAAGCGCTTCTGGATCGCGGAAATAGCGGTTATGTCTGTGTTACGGGCGTGCACGGCATTATGGAAGCGCAAGCAGATGAAGACTTCCGTAACATCCTGAACCGATCTTTCCTGACGACGCCCGACGGCATGCCGACGGTGTGGCTCGGCCATCTCCAGGGTTTCAAGCGCATGACCAGGGTCTACGGTCCGGATTACATGACATCGATGTGCGAGCGTTCCGTCGCCCGCGGCTACAAGCACTTCTTCTACGGCGGAAACATCGGCGTGGCGGCAGAGTTGCGCGCGGAACTCACGAGGCGTTTTCCGGGATTGAACGTAGCCGGAATCTATACGCCTCCGTTTCGCCCGCTTAACGAATATGAAGAGCAAGATCTGAAATCGCAGCTCGAAGCGGCGCAAGCCGACATCTTGTGGTGCGGCCTGAGTACCCCAAAGCAGGAGCGCTTCATGGCTGCCTACTCCGGCCGGCTCCCAGTCAAGCTCATGGTGGGCGTAGGCGCTGCCTTCGATATCCTGAGCGGCAACATCAGCGAAGCACCCATGTGGATGAAGAAATCAGGCTTGCAGTGGCTCTATCGCTTGATGAAGGAGCCGCGACGGCTCTGGAGGCGATATCTTTCCAATAATCCTCGCTTTGCATGGCTCACGATGCTTCAGCTCGCAAGCTTGAGGCGTTTTCCGTTCTAGGCATCTACTCGCAATAGTAATGAGTTATTCATTTGCATACTCATTCCCGTCTCCTCCAACTTGGCAGTTGCGTGTAAACTGCATACAACACCCACGGCACGGTTCCGGGCATCCAACATCTCCACAAAAAACCTTCTACAAAATCTTCATAGACTAGTTCACAACCGCGCCGGATCTGATCACGAAACAACGAGCAGGCACAACGACCGGAGAACGCTATGCAAGTTACGTCCGAAGCGTCAGCGCTTGAGTCGCCGAAAACTTCACAAATTGAATTTGCCGCGGCTAAGACTCGCCGTGGCCTTCCCCGCTTCGCCACAACGATGGTCGCCGTCAGCTTCGACTATCTCTGCATTCTCCTCGGCATGACCTTGGGCCTCCTTGCTTGGGAGCTCGTCCACGGCGTCGGCCTGCCTGGCGGGGTCGGAGAAACTCTGATTTTGAGCCTGCAATACTGGCTCGTCTTCGTCTTCCTGGCTCGTGCGTATCACGTGTACAGCCAGTCCCATAATCTACTGCAGGTGCGGGACACCGAAATCCTCCTTCGCATATCTTGTTTCACTGTCGTCACGCTCGCGGTTGAAATGTACGCCGGCAAGCTGATGGTTCCCCGCATCATGTTCGCGGTCGGTTGCTCAACCAGCATCTTGCTTCTTTTGCTGCAGAAACATCTCACCCGGCCTCTGCTGGTCAACATCAGGTCCCGCGGCAACGAGCGCATGGCGCTGATCGTCGGCATAGGCCGGGATGCGCGGCGGCTCTTCTCCTACTTGCACAACTCGCCCGATCTCGGCATCACGCCCGTCGCGTTCATCGACGAAAACCAGAAAGAGCCGCGCGGCGTCATCTATGGACACGACTATGTTCATCGGTCGTGCGCGCCGGTGCTTCCCGGAGGCGTCGATGAAGAGATGCTCAAGATGATGAATATCGGCGATATCTATATCGCCGGATCCGAAGTGTCCACCGAGCGTGTCGACGCGCTGATGCACCTTGCTCGGAAGCACAAGATCAATGTCTCCTTTATCGGCCACGCGCGCTCCATGGTGCTCAAGCGGCAGCCTTCCATCACGGTTGCGGACGGCCTGTTGATCACCTCGCATACCTCCTACAAAGAGGCGCGAAAGTTTTACGATATGAGCAAGCGATCCTTCGACCTCGTATCCGCAGCGCTGCTCCTCCTGCTGACCGCGCCCGGATGGCTCATCATCGCTCTCTGGATCCGCCTTACCTCCAAAGGTCCCATCTTCTTTACCCAGCAGCGCACAGGCCAGCACGGCAAGCCGTTCCAGATGCTCAAGTTCAGAAGCATGTACGTCGATGCGCCGGTCTATGCGACCTCTCCCCAGGAGTCGACAGACAAACGCATCACCTCAGCCGGCCGCATTCTGCGCAAGACCAGTCTCGATGAGATCCCACAGTTGTTGAATGTCCTGCGCGGTGACATGTCGCTGGTGGGTCCACGGCCTGAGATGCCCTTCATCACCGCGCAGTACACCGCGATCGAACAGCCTCGGCTCAGTGTGCCTCAGGGCCTCACAGGATTCTGGCAGCTAAGCGCGGATCGAAAGTACAGCATCCACGAGTCCATCGAATATGACCTTTACTACATTGAGAACCGCGGGTTCTTTCTGGATCTTGCCATCGTGCTTCACACGGTTCTCTTCGCGATGAAAGGTATCTGACCCGCACCGCCGGCCGGGTCCGCCGCGACCTGCATCTCCACCTGAGCGGCACCCACTCGAAGATCTGGACCGCGCTTGCGCCACGCCGTCTTTCTCCGTCTTAGCCATACCTGCCATCGGCCGGCTCCACCAGAATCGTCTTCCCTCCTCCGCATGTTTGTGAGACGATGCATTCCATTCCAGACTTTTTACAGCACCAACGCCACACCTCCAGTCGCGTCTTCTTACCTTCCATTCACATTCGCTGAGTAAGGTGAGCTTGGCACAACTGACATCGTTCAGAGCAGGCCAAGCAGACCCATCTCCAAACAAGGTGACTCATGCAGCGACGCAAGCTCCTCTTCCTGTATCTTCTTCTGGCCAGTCTTGTCCCCTCCTCCCTCACCCCAATGCTCCACGCCCAACAATCCCTCGGCAGCCTCGCCGGCACCGTAGCCGACCCCACCGGAGCCAACGTTCCCAACGCCACTGTCTCCGTCATCGACAACCAGACCGCCGCCACTCGCACCGCCACCACCAGTTCCAGCGGTGCATACAGCCTCAATGACCTCCCCATCGGCACCTACGACCTCACCATCTCCGCGCCAGGCTTCAACACCGAAAAGATCGCCGCCGTGCGCGTCCAGGCCAACCGCACCGTCACCCAGAACCTCCGCCTCAAAGCCGGCGACGTCAACTCCACCGTCACCGTCGAAGCCACACCACAGCTCGACGCCACCGACATCACCAACGGCTACGTCCTCGACTCCGCCGCCATCGAAAAAACTCCTCTGGGCACCGGCAGCTTCACCCAACTCGCCACTCTCAGCCCCGGCGTCCACGCCGACCCCCTCGCCGACACCGGCACCAACACCGGCCTCGGCAATCAGAACATCTACGCCAACGGCCAGCGCCTCTCCTCCAATACCTTCACCATGAACAGCGTCCTGGCCAACAACCTCTTCAACGGAGCCTCCTCCTCCCAGGTCGCCGAAAGCCGCGCCGTTCTCAATACCGGCGAGTCCTTCCAGTCCAACGGCGCCATCCGCACCAACACCTCCATCTTCGATGCCATCGGCGAAGCCCTCCCCTCGCCCCCCCAGCAGACCATCGCCGAAGAGCGCGTCAATACCTCCATGTTCGACGCCTCCCAGGGAGCCACCGCCGGCGCCCACATCGACGTCACCACCAAATCCGGCACAAATGCCCTTCACGGCTCCGCCTACGGCAACTTCGAAACCTCGAAGTTCAACGCCAATCCATTCTTCAACAAACAGGCCGGCCTCCCCACCCCGGACCTCCACCGCTACATCGCCGGCGCCGAACTCGGCGGTCCCATCCTCAAGGACAAGCTCTTCTTCTACGGCAGCTACCAGTACACCCGCGACCGCGACCAACTCAACTCCCAGGCCAGCTACTTCGCCCCCCTCGGCATCACCGACGACCGCAGCCCCTCCGGCCTTCAGCCCGTCCTCATCGCCGCCGGCCTCCCTGCCGGGTCCGCCATTGACCCCGTAGCCCTCGCCTTTCTTCAGGCGAAGCTCCCCAACGGCCAGTACCTCATCCGATCCCCGGCCACCCCCGGCAGCCGGGTCCAGTTCATCGGCGGCGCCTCCAAATTCCAAGCCAACCAGGTCAACGGCAACCTCAACTATCAGGTCTCAGGCAAAGACTCCCTCGCCTTCAAGTACTACTTCCAGCACGATCCCACCGAAAGTCCCTTCTCGAGCGGCCCCCTCGAAGGCTTCCCCCAGCAATTCAACGCCGGCAGCCAGGTCTTCTCGCTCGAAAACACCATCATCCTCTCCCCCCGCCTCACCTGGGAGCAGAAATTCGGCTTCATCCGCATGAACGTCGCCTCCCTCACCGGCCAGCCCTTCGACCCCGCCGCAGCCGGCATCAACCTCTTCGGCAGCACGCTTCTGCCCGGCATCGACATCCGCACAGGGGTCAACGGCAGAAACGGCCTCGCCATCGGCCCCACCTCCAACTTCTCCAACACCGGCTTCGTCCAGAACACCTTTGAGGGAAGTTCCACCCTCAACTACACCATCGGCCGCCACTCCCTTTCCTTCGGCGGCAACTACGACTTCACCCAGCTCAATATCCTCAACCGCGCCAACCAGGTCGCCTCCCTCCAGTACGACAGTCTCAGCAACTTCCTCAGCGGCGGCCCGCTTCGCTTCGGCGCCGGCAACTCCGTCTACTTCCAGGGCGCCAGCAATCGCTACTACCGCTCCCCCCAGATCGGAGCCTACGCCCAGGATCAGTGGAAGGCCACGCCCACCCTCACCATTACCGTCGGCCTTCGCTACGACTACGATGGCGGCCTCTATGAAAAGTACGGCAACCTGGTCAACTTCGACCCCGCTCGCTACTCCTACGACCTCGCCTCCGATACCATCCTCAACAGCGGTCTTATTGTCGCCGGCAACAACAAGCAATACGCCACCCCCGGCGCGTCGGCCTCCACCCTCACCAATCGCCAGTGGGGCATCGGCCCGCGTATCGGCCTCGCAGACAGCCTCACCGCGAAGCTCGTCCTGCGCGCTGGATTCGGCCTCTACTACGACCGCGGCGAGTTCTTCACCAACTTCTCGCCCTCCGCCGGCGGCGGCTTCAACGGTCCCTTCGGCGTCACCCTCCAGCCCCCCTTCGTCCAGCCCGTCTACGCCACCAGGAGCGGCACCTCCGCAAACCCCTTCGGCACCGCTCTACCCCCCATCGACACCAACCCAGCCGACTTCATCAGCAACCTGCCCAGCCAGACTGCGCTGATCAATGGCGACTCTCCCTACCTCTTCGGCGCTTATGCCGCCAACAACAAGCTCCCCTACACGGAAAACTGGAGCCTCGACCTCCAGTACCAAATCCTGCCCAAAACCGTAGCCTCGGTCGGCTATACCGGCAACCACGGCGTCCACCAGACCGTCCCTCTGCCCTTCAACCAGCCCAAGGTCGCTACGCCGCAGACTCCGGTCAACGGCCAGATTTATAGCTACGGCTACCAGGCTGCCGATGCGAGCGGCAACACCCTCTTCACCGAACCCTACAACACCAGCACCGGCGGCAACACTGACCTCCGCACCCCCTACATCGGCTACAGCCCCAACTCCGTCGCCTGGTCCACCATCGGCTGGTCCCACTACGACGCCCTGCTCGTCTCGGTCCACCAGCAAGCCTCGCATGGCTTCGAGTACCAGCTCTCCTACACCTGGTCCCACTCGCTCGACGCCTCCAGCGGCTACGGGCTCTTCTACAACGGCAACAATCCCCAGAACCTCGCCTCCGGCTATGCCTCGTCGGACTATGACCGCACCCACGTCACCAGCTTCAGCTTCAACTACCAGGTCCCCGAGTACCAGTCGTCCAACTTTCTGCTCAGCAAGGCCGGCTCCGGCTGGGGCCTCAGCGGCATCGCCAGTCTCGAAAGCGGTCAACCCTACAATGTCTACGACTTCTCCGGCACCGTCGGCAGCATCTTCTTCGCTTCGAACGACTACCTCACCAACCCCGTTCTTCCCTTGGCTCCAGGCGTCTCCGCCAAGCAGGCCCTCACCGGCCATAGCGGCGCATTCGCCAATCCCAACACGCCCAACGGCACCAGCAGCGATCTCACCAACGTCGCCTTCAAACCCAGCGCCTTCAGCTATCCCACCCTCGCCCCAGGGCAGTCCGGCGTTCCACCCTGCGGTCCCACTGCGGGATTCGCAACATGCGATACGTTTGAGTCCACCTTCGCCGGCGGCGGTCGCAACATCTTCCGCGGCAGCTTCCAAAAGCGCGCCGACCTCGCCCTGTACAAAGAGACCCGCCTCCGCGAGAACTACCGCCTCCGCCTCGCCTTGGAAGTCTTTAATGTCACCAACACTCCCAGCTTCGACACCCCCACCAACAACTTCAGCGGCTCCGACTTCAACAACCCGCCAGGCATCGCGACCCTCGGGCCAGGCGCCGATCCCGCCGCTTTTTCCAGCCAGGGCGTAGGAGCCATCACCAACCCCATCGGCAGCCCCCGCCAGGTCCAGCTTTACGGCATTTTCAGCTTCTAAAGTTTGTTCAAAAACTCGACGAAGTCATCTCCACCGGAGCGACCGGGGTCCCCAGCGAGCGCACTTGCTCGCTGGGGGGCAAGCAGTGGCCAGTTTCATCGCCGTCGCGGAGAGATCCCCGCCGGGTGCCCCATATCTCGATTCTGAGATGTGGGCCTTCGCGCGCCAGCGCGAACCGCCTCCCTCCCAACCCCTAAATCTCGCCATTTCGACTGGAGCTTCCGAGGTCCCGGCGAGTGCATTTGCTCGCTGGGATGGTAAGCCATTCACGGTCTTATCGTGAGAGGCGAGGCGGAGAAACCCGCTTCACTACCAGCCCCAAAGCCTCATTGCTTCTTCCATCAGTCAGCGCGTGCAGACCGGGATTTCCACAGGTCCAAGCCCAAACGCAAAAAAATCCCCGGAAGCTCCGGGGATCTCTCGCACTCGCTTGCAGCCCTTACACGCTGAAACTGGACCCGCAACCGCAGGTGCTCTTCACCGCGGCATTCTCGAACTTGAACCCCGCAGCCTCCAGCGTCTCCACGTAATCCACCGTGCAGTTCTGCAGGTACATCGCCGAGGTCGCATCCACAAACACCTTTAAATCCTCGAACTTATACACCTTGTCCATCATCCCGCTCTGGTTCTCGAACGACATCGAGTATTGGAAGCCCGAGCACCCGCCGCCCACCACTCCAATGCGCAGACCCGCCGGTACCGGATTCTGAGTCGCCATAATCTCCCGAACCTTACCGATCGCGGCTGGGGTCAAGGTCACTGGCGTGGTCGAAGCAGGAGTTCCAACAACAACTTCCGGGGTTACAGTAGCAGTAGACATCGGCAAATCTCCTCTTTTGGCTCCATCTGACTTACAATTCAGACTCTCTTCAAGTGTATGCGCCCACCGTCGTCACAGCAAGTCATCTTCAATAGGATGCATATCCGCGGCATACGATTCGACACAGCACCTCCTCTGCTACCCTCTCTTGCCGCAACATCAAAAGCATATGAATCTCCTGCAGCTCATCTCGAACGCCTTCATCAGCACCATGGGCATCACCAAGCCCTCGCCGCAGGCTGAAAGACGCGCGGCCTGGTTCATCGTCCTTATGCTCGCCGCGGTCATCGCCGCCGTCGCTGCGTTGACCGCGATCGCCATCGAGTTTGCCTCCCGCCGTTAGCGCAGCCTTCCCGGTTAACTCCACGTGCTCCCGCACAAAATCCTGTTTCAACCCGCTCCTCCTGGAGTATGATTGCGCCGAAAGGTACCCGAAGCCAAGGCAGCGCCGGCAATCCGCTCGGCAGGGTAGCTTTCAAGAAACGTCAGCCCCGTACCACGGATGGAGGAACCTCTATGAGCTATATACCTGTTCTGCTGATCATCTGGGCGGCGGTTGCGGCCTGTTTTCTCGGTCTTCTCGCCTATAAAGGCCAGTTGACCCGCTACGAAGAGGATCAACTCTTTCTCAGCGAAAACCGCCCTCACGAGCAGACGATGCAGTCCGAAATCGTTCGCAAGGTCAACCAGATCGCACCCTTTGTCCGTATCTTCGGAGTCGCCGCGGCCGCGATGACCGCAGGAATCGTAGGCATCTTCACCTACGACGCATGGCAGCACCTGAAGTAGCTCAAGCGTTATACGAAGACGATGAGATCTTTCCGCCTCGTCCCGTCCAGTTCGTGTGGAAGAACTCCCCACGCGGCTTGTCGACCCGTTCGAAGGTGTGCGCGCCGAAGAAATCTCGCTGGGCCTGGAGCAGGTTTGCCGGCAGCCGCTCGCATCGATAGCCGTCGTAGAAAGCCAGCGCCGTTGAAAAGGCCGGCATAGGAACGCCGATCTCGATTGCGTGGATAATCGCCTTTCGCCACGACCACTGATACTTGTTCAGGACGCTCGAAAAAAAGTCATCCATCAACAGATTCTGCAGCTTGGGGTCTTTGTCGAACGCGGCTTTGATATCGCTCAAAAACGCGCTCCGGATAATGCATCCTCCCCGCCACATCAGAGCGATGCCGCCCATATTCAAAGTCCACTTCTGATCCTTTTCGACCGCCCGCAGCAACATATATCCCTGCGCATAGCTGATCATCTTCGAGCAGTACAGCGCCCGGCGAACGTCCTCGATGAACTCCTTCTTCTCCGAGATCGTCAGGACCTTCTTCGGCCCCTGCAAGATCTTGGACGCGGCAACGCGTTCGTCCTTCAGCGCAGATAAGCACCGCGCAAAGACGCTCTCTCCGATCAAAGTCACCGGCATGCCAAGATCGAGCGCCGATATCGCCGTCCACTTGCCCGTGCCCTTCTGCCCGGCCGCGTCGAGAATCTTGTCCAGCATCGGCTGGCCGTCATCATCCTTCTTCGCGAAGATGATCGCGGAGATCTCGATCAGGTAGCTGTCGAGTTCGCCCTTGTTCCATTCGGTAAAGACATCGTGAAACTCATCCGCCGTCAAGCCCAGGCCGTCTTTCAACAACTGGTATGCCTCACAGATCAGTTGAATATCGCCATATTCAATTCCGTTGTGCACCATCTTCACATAGTGGCCCGCGCCGTCTTCGCCCACCCAATCGCAGCAGGGCGTCCCATCCTGCACCTTCGCGGCGATCGCCTGGAAGATCTCCTTTACATGCGGCCACGCGGCGGAATTTCCTCCCGGCATGATCGAAGGACCGAATCGCGCGCCCTCTTCCCCGCCAGACACGCCGGTGCCTATGAAAAGGATTCCCTTGGCCGCCAGTTCCTTCGTTCTTCGGTTCGTATCGGTAAACAGCGAGTTTCCGCCATCGATCAGAATGTCCCCTTCTTCCAGATAGGGAAGAACCTGCGCGATGGTCTGATCGACGACCTCTCCCGCCTTTACCATCAACATCACGCGGCGCGGCAGCTTGAGCGAGGCGCAAAGCTCCGCCGCCGAATGCGTTCCCACCACCTGCGTTCCCTTCGCCTCATCCTTCAGGAAATCATCCACCTTCGACACCGTCCGATTGAAGACCGCGACCTTGTATCCGTGGTCGTTCATGTTCAGCACTAGGTTCTGGCCCATCACGGCCAGTCCAATCAAACCGATATCGCAAGTTGCTTCTGCCATATTCATCTCCATGCGAACGTCAAGAACATCGCGAAAGTATTTGCCCCCCAGCCGGCCACGGAGGTACGACCAGGCGCAAGTGACTTTTCTATCACATGCAGTGAGCGATGCGGTAAAGGGAATCCATACGGCGCATCACCCTTCCCAGACAGATGGCCGAAGTTGCGAAGGATGGAACAGGCGTTTGCCGGATCAAATCTATATTTCTCGGCAATGGCCCGGGCATCGCAGCTTTTGGGTTTAGGATCACCGTAAGGCCACACCGGCTGCACACACCGGCTGCACACCCCGGCTGCACACAAACGATAGTCGCCGTCGCGATTTGCGGCTTTTCTAGATCACGAAGTTCTCTCCTGAACCAAGAGGAAGATCCGATGACTCTAGTGACCCACGAGTGGATCCACGAGATGATCCGAGACCGCCGTTTCGGTTCGATCTCATCGCGGTCGAGTGCGGCCTCTGCGCTGTCCTTGTTCGGCGCCAGAACCTATCCGCGGTCTCCAACCAACATCTTCGCGCCCGCGGCAACTCCCGCGCACTCCATCTTCCATCTCTCCATGCTGGTGCTTGGCGTTACGGGAGCCATCTTCTTCATTGTGTCCGGCCTTCTGCTCTACGCGCTCATCCGTTTCCGGGCGCGGCCTTCGGACTCTCCCCGCGAACCGCCGCAGATCTACGGCAGCAATCAGATCGAGTTGTCCTGGACGGTGATCCCGATCCTGATCGTGGTCATGCTGTTCCTTGCCACCACCCGCGTGATCCTAGGAACGCAGAGGATCCCCAAGCCGGTGAACGCTCTCAACGTCACCGTCATCGGACACCAGTTCTGGTGGGAGTACCGCTATCCCAGCCTGGGCGTGGTCACCGCCAACGAACTCCACATCCCCATCAGCGATCCGGCGGCGCCTACTCCGACTTACCTCACAATGTCCTCCGCCGACACGGATCACAGCTTCTTCATTCCGCGTCTCGCCGGTAAGATGGATCTCATTCCCAACCGGACAAATATCATGTGGGTCGATCCGCCGCAGCCCGGTCTCTATCTCGGCCAGTGCGCTCAATATTGCGGAACCCAGCACGCCAAGATGTTGCTCCGTGTCTACGTCCAGACTCCCCAGGAGTTCGCGGCCTGGGCCAAACGGCAGCAGCAGCCGGCCAATCAGTCGCTTACTGGAGCTGCAGCCGAAGGCCAGGCTGTGTTCATGCACAACGCCTGCATCAACTGCCATGCGATCTCGGGTACGGTGGCGACCGGACGTTACGGCCCTGATCTGACCCATCTGGCGGCCCGCGATACCATCGCTTCCGCCGCCTTTGAAAACACGCCCGCGAACCTGCGAAAGTGGGTCGACAATCCAGACTCGATGAAGCCCGGTGCGAGGATGCCTTCGATGCACCTCACCAATCACGACCTCGACGTGATGACCGCTTATCTCACCACGCTCCACTAGCGTCTTTGCACCTGGACGCTTGTACCTCGACGCCTTCACCTGGACGCCTTCACCTGGAAAGGAGCGCAGTATGGCAAACGCAACCGCTCCCGTAACCGAAGAGATGCACGAAGCGCCCGCGGCGAGCCGGCGCCAGCTGATGCTCGAGGTGCTGCACGACTGGGTGACGACGGTCGATCACAAAAAGATAGGCATCCTGTACATCGCCTATGCCCTGATCTTCCTCCTCATTGGAGGCTTCGAAGCGATCCTGATACGGATTCAGCTTGCCGTTCCCAACAACAGCTTCCTCTCGCCCCAGGTCTACAACCGCCTCTTCACCATGCATGGCACCACGATGGTCTTCTTCCTCGGCATGCCGATCTTGTTCGGTTTCGGCAACTACCTCATCCCGCTGATGCTCGGCGCGCGCGACATGGCATTTCCCCGGCTCAACGCATTCAGCTTCTGGATCTCGGCCTTTGCCGGCCTGCTGCTGTACTACAGCTTGCTTGGCGGCAGCGGCCTCTACGGCGCCGGCTCCGCGCCGGACGTGGGATGGTTCGCCTACGCGCCGCTCACCTCCAGGGTCTTCTCGCCCGGGCACAGCACCGACTACTGGACGCTCTCGCTCCTGCTTACCGGAATCGGCACTACCGGAACAGCCATCAATATGTTCGCCACAACCATCAGCATGCGATGCAAGGGCATGACCATGATGCGTCTTCCGCTTCTGGTCTGGCTCTACCTGGTCGTCAGCTTCCTGGTCTTCGTCGCGGTCAACACCCTGACCGCCGCGCAGATTATGCTGACCCTGGACCGCTATCTCGGCTCCCGCTTCTTCGACACCCAGGCCGGCGGCTCGGCTGTCCTGTGGATGCACTTCTTCTGGATCTTCGGCCATCCAGAGGTCTACATCCTCGTGCTGCCCGCCTTCGCCTTCATGAACGAGATCATCCCCGTCTTCTCTCGCAAGGCCATCTTCGGCTATCCGGCCATGGTGGCGGCCTCCGTCGGCATCGGGTTCATCAGCTTAGGGGTGTGGGCGCACCACATGTTCGCGGTTGGACTCTCTCCGGAAGGCAACACCTTCTTCGTCTTCTCCACCATGGTGATCTCGATCGCTACCGGCATCAAAATGTTCAACTGGCTCGCCACCCTCTGGGGCGGCAAAATCCAGTTTGCCGTCCCCATGATGTTCTCAATCGGCTTCCTGTTCCAATTCCTCATCGCGGGGTTGACCGGAATCATGCTCTCCTCGGCGCCCTTCGACTGGCAGGTCACCGGGACGTACTTCGTCGTGGCTCACTTCCACTACGTTCTGGTCGGCGCTATCCTCTTCGCGATCTTCGCGGCTTTCTACTACTGGTACCCGAAGATGACCGGCCGCATGATGAGCGAGACCCTCGGCAAGTGGCACTTCTGGCTCTTCCTCATCGGCTTCCACCTTACTTTCGACTTCATGCACATTCCCGGCCTGCTCGGGATGCCGCGCCGCATCTACACCTATCCGGCAGATCGCGCTTGGGATCAATGGAACATGATCATCAGCGTAGGCGGATTCATTCAGGCCATCGCCAGCCTCATCTTCGTCTTCAATCTCCTGTGGTCCTATTATCACGGCAAAGAGGCCGGCCACGATCCCTGGGACGCCTGGACGCTTGAGTGGTCCACTCCCTCGCCGCCCCCCGCCTACAACTTCGCGCACGAACCCACCGTCTCCAGCCGTCGCCCGCTCTGGGATCTCAAGCACCCCGAAGATCCGGATTCGAACTACGAATGACAACTCCCGCCAGCACGATCCCTGTAAGCACCCAGGCGGAGGCTGTCTGGACTCTGCCCTATCGCGGCACCGTCGGCATCTTGTGCCTCATCCTTGCCGAATCATCCATCTTCATCATCTTTGTCGTCGCATACATCTATTACATGGGCAAAAGTCTCAGCGGGCCCACTCCGCGCCAGGTGCTGGAGCTGCCGGCCCTCGGCACTGTCTGCCTGCTTTCGAGCAGCATCACGGTTCATTGGTCCGTCAGTTCCCTGCGCAAACACAACTCCCGCAACTGCGCTCTCGGGCTGGCCGCCACCATCCTGCTGGGAGCCATCTTTCTCGCCACCACTGCGAACGAGTGGTATCACCTCATCCATGACTACGGGCTCACCATTCGCACCAACCTCTTCGGTACCACCTTCTACTCCCTCGTCGGCCTCCACGCCACTCACGTTGTCATCGGCCTCATCATGCTCACGATCGCGCTGATTGTCTCTTTGCGCGGACGTATGAGCCAACACCACGAGCAGCGCCTCGACGTGCTCTCCTACTACTGGCACTTTGTCGATGCCGTGTGGGTTGTCGTCTTTTCAGTCGTCTACGTTTTTGGCAGATAGCGTTCGGGAGAGGAGGGGCACATGAAGGACACCGATTACCGGAACAGGAGCAATCTTCCCGCAGAACCCGCCCATGTGGAAGGCACGGTTCACCTTCCCGCGCCGACCGCATGGCCGATGGTGCTCGCTCTCGGCATCTCCCTGATGGCTGCCGGTCTGGTGACCCACTGGGTCATCAGCTTGCTTGGCGGTGTCCTGTTTCTGCGCTCTGCCTACGGTTGGTTCTTCGAAGTGTTTCCGCACGAGCACCATCTCTCGGTCGACACCAGCATCGAGATCGTCTCCATCGAAAGCACGCGAACCACCCGTGAGCGCCTTCCGCTCAGTGACAGACACCGCAAGCTGCTCCCCGTCGAAACCTTCAGCATCACTGCCGGACTCAAGGGAGGCATCGCCGGCGGCATCGCCATGATCGTCCCTGCCGCTCTCTATGGCCTCATCCGCTATCACAGCATCTGGTATGCGGCGAATCTTCTCGCGGCGGGCGGCTTCGTCAGCTGGGCAGGAAGATCCAACGCCTTTCTCGCCGCCTTTCACCTGCGCGGCCTGCTCGCGGCAATGGGCATCCACGCGCTCACCTCGGTGCTGATCGGTCTGCTCTACGGAGCCATGCTTCCGATGTTCCCGAAGAAGCCGATTCTCACCGCCGGCTTCATCGCTCCCTTCCTCTGGACAGGCATTCTCTACTCCGCCCTCGGCGTCATCAGCCCCATCCTCAACGAGCGCATCGACTGGCTCTGGTTTGTCCTCTCGCAGATCGCCTTCGGTCTGGTCTGCGGCTTCGTCGTCAACCTGCAGGTCAAGGTACGCACGCCTCAGTTTCGCTCCCTGCCCTTCGCCGTTCGGGCCGGCCTGCACGGCGATCCACTCGATCCGAAAGATAACCAGCAGTAAACACAGTAGAAGCATGAGGAGTCACAGAAGCAATGCAGATCGCATCGCCAAAACGCGCTCGGCTGATGGCGTTCGCTCTTGTCGCGGCATGCCTGAGTTCTATCGGCTGCCATCGCCTGCCCGGTCATCCCGCGCCGGAACCCGAGGTGCCGCGGCCCGAACAGGTTCTCGACTTCCCCACGCTCTACAAACAGAACTGCGCTGCCTGCCACGGAGAAAGCGGCAGAAACGGCGCGGCTCTTCCGCTCGCCAATCCTGTCTACATCGCCATCGCCGGGCCGGAAAACATAAGCCGAATCGCCGCGAATGGCGTCTCCGGAAGACTCATGCCGCCCTTCGCCAAAAGCGCCGGCGGCATGCTGACCGACCAGCAGATCCATGTCATCGCACAAGGCATCGTGAAGACCTGGTCCACGCCGAACCTGCTCGCCGCGCAAAATCCTCCACCCTACGCCGCCACCCTCTCCGGCGACCCAGCCCACGGCCAGCAAGCCTTCACCTCCGCCTGCGCCCGCTGTCACGGAGCCAACGGCGAGGGCGCACCCGGAGATCCCAAAGCCGCAGGCAAGCTCGGTTCCATCGTCGATCCAACCTACCTCACCCTCGTCAGCGACCAGTACCTCCGCAGCATCATCCTCGGCGGCATGCCCGACCGCGGCATGCCGGACTGGCGCTCCGATACCGGCCAGGCACACGCCCCGCAGCCGCGCGACCCGCAAGCACGCGCCCCGCAACCGCTTTCCGACCAGCAGGTCACCGACATCGTCTCGTGGCTTGCCTCCAAGCGAACCCCCGATCCCGGCCAGCCCTACCCCACGCACCCTTAAGCAGGAGCAACCCCTCATGACACCGAACGATCTGCCCAAGCCTCTCGATCACTCGATGACTAACGTGGCCGACCACTCGCCGCGTCCCGGCCACTCGCGCCGTGTCTTCCTCTTCAAAATCTCTCTCCTCCTCAATGGCGCGGTCGGAGCCGTCCTCGCCGTGCCCATCTTCGGCTATCTCCTCGGCCCCGCCATCAAGAAGGGCACAGCCTATAACTCCTGGGTCAACCTCGGCCCGGTCTCCAACTTCCCCGAAGGCGAAACCCGCCTGGTGAACTACCGCAACCCGGCGACCACTCGATGGGATGGCCAGACCGGCGATATTCCCTGCTGGGTCCGCCGCATCTCCGGCAGCACCTTCCAGGTCTTCGCCATCAACTGCGCCCACCTCGGCTGCCCCGTGCGCTGGTTCGCCCAATCCAAGCTCTTCCTCTGCCCCTGCCACGGCGGCGCGTACTACCAGGACGGCACCCGAGCCTCCGGCCCACCCGAGCGCGGCCTCTTCGAGTACAACCACAGAATCTCAAATGGCGCCCTCCTGATCAGCGCCGGCCAGATGCCCACTCTCTCCAACCACGCCGCCGTCGAAGCTCCTCTCCTCCACTTCGACGGAACTCCCACCGCGCTTGCCAATCTCGATAAACCCAATCCCAGTCACACTCCCAGTCCCAATCCAAGGTGCGCCTCATGCCAGAGCTGAAAAAGAGCGCCATCGATCTTTACAACTGGTTCGAGATGCGTCTCGGACTCGGAGCGCCCGTCATCGAGGCCGCCGAGCACGAGGTTCCCGAGAGCACCTCCAGTTGGTGGTACGTCTTTGGCAGCGCCGCAACCGTCATCCTCGGCCTGCAGATCCTCACCGGCATCCTTCTCGCTCTCGTCTACACTCCCTCCGCCGGCCACGCCTGGAGCAGCCTTCAATTCCTCAACAACAACATCCAGCTCGGCTGGTTCCTCCGCGCCCTCCACGGCTGGGGCTCCGACTTCATGGTCGCCATCGTCCTCATCCACATGGCGCAGGTCTTCCTCTTCGGAGCCTACAAGTTCCCCCGCGAACTCACCTGGATCATCGGCGTCTTCCTTCTCCTGCTCACCCTCGGCATGGCCTTCACCGGCCAGGTGCTCCGCTTCGACCAGGACGCCTACTGGGGGCTCGGCATCGGCGCCTCCATCCTCTCCCGCGTCCCCTTCCTCGGAGGCCGTCTGGTCGACTTCATGCTCGGCGGCCCCATCATCGCCGGCCCCACGCTCACTCGCTTCTTCGCCCTCCATGTCTTCGTCATCCCCGGCCTGCTGCTCGTCCTGGTCGGCCTGCATGTCTGGATGGTGCTGCGCCTCGGCATCAACGAGTGGCCCATGCCCGGCCGCCTCGTCAACAAGAAGACCTACGTCCGCGAGTACCACGTCCTCACCCAGAAGACCGGCATCCCCTTCGTGCCCGATGCCGCCTGGACCGACGCCCTCTTCGCCGCGGCCATCATGCTCGCGGTCCTCGCCTGCGCGCTCTTCTTCGGCCCCTTCGGTCCCACCGGCCAGCCCGACCCCACCATCATCCAGACCGCCCCCAAGCCCGATTTTTTCTTTCTCTGGATCTACGCCGTCCTCGCCTACCTGCCGCCCAGCATAGAAACTCCGGTCATGTTCATCGTGCCCATCCTGGTCATCGGCGGCCTGCTGCTTCTTCCTTTGGTCGCCGGCGAAGGCGAAAAACACTGGTCTCGCCGACCCGTCGCCGTCCTCATGGTCGCGCTCATCGCGGTCACGCTCGGCATCTTCACCCGCCTCGGCACCTACACGCCATGGAGTCCTATCATGGATGCATGGACCAGCGATCCCACCCCGCCCGCCTATCTGCACAATCGCAGTCCACTCCAGCGAGCGGGAGCCATCGTCCTGCAAAACAAGCAATGCCGCAACTGCCACTCCATCGGCGGAGAGGGCGGTCTGCGCGGCCCAGCGCTCGACTCCATCGCCGTCCGCATGACCGAAGACCAGATCATCCGGCAGGTTCTGCAGGGCGGCGGGAACATGCCCTCCTACGGCAACGCGCTCACCCCATCCGAGACCATGGCGCTCGTGCAATTCCTCACCAGCCTGCGCGGCAAGGATCTTCAGCCTGCGATCGACGCCTCCCGGAGACTCGCGAATACCAACCAGCCGCCCCTGAAACCGACCGGACCCTAACCTTCAGCTCGTGTCTTCACTCCATGACTAAAGAACATCGTCATCTCGACCGAAGCCGCAACCGAAGCCGCAACCGAAGCCACAGGCAGTCTCACCGTCAGTGGCGGAGCGGTTTGCCGCCACGTGTATCGCGGTAGCGAATTGGCCTGCACCTCGGTACCCGTCAAGATCCCCCGCATTTCGCTCGCCTCCTCCGCCCCGCACGCACCCTCCAGCTAAACTACCTCCATGTCCCCCGAGTCCAGGGCCATCTTCAGCGAGTGGTCGCCTCCGGTCGTCCTCACCGCATCTCTCCTCCTCTGCGCCCTCCTTTACACCAGCGGCTGGCTCGCCATCCGCAAGACCCGCCCCGCGCTCTTCCCCGCAGGCCGCCTGGCATCCTTCCTCGCAGGTATCGCCGTCCTCTGGCTCTCGATCGCCTCGCCCCTCGACGGGTTTGCCGACGCGCTCCTCAGTGCCCACATGGTCGAACATCTTCTTCTCATGTCGATCGTGCCCCCGCTGCTGCTCCTCGGCTACCCTGTCGTTCCTCTGCTTCGCGGCTTGCCTCGCTCCCTCCGCATCCCTCTCTTCGGTCCTATCCTGCGCTCGACTCCACTCCGCAGCCTCGGCCATCTCCTCACCACCCCGGTAGTCGCATGGTTCGCCATGAACCTCGTTCTCCTCGGCTGGCACATCCCCGCGGCCTACGACTTCGCTCTCGAACACGAACACTGGCACGAGTTCGAACACGCCTGCTTCCTCGGCGCCTCGCTTCTGTTCTGGTTTCCTCTCATTCAGCCGTGGCCGTCGCGCCGGCAGTACAACCGTTGGACCATGCTGCTCTACCTGATCTCCGCCGATATCGTCAACACTATCCTCGCAGCCTTTCTCGCCTTCTGCGACCGCCCCGTCTACCCCTACTACCTGCGCGAACCCAACCGTTTCAACATCGATCCCCTCGCCGACCAGGTCGCAGGCGCGGCCTTCATGTGGGTCATCGGCTCGGCGATCTTTCTTCTTCCCGCGCTCTACCTCACCGCGCGTCTCATGCAGCAGAACAAGACAGTCCGAACCTGAGGGACGGACGCCTTTCGCAGCTTTGCGGAAGTGCGTCGCAGTCGAGTACCTGTATAGTTCTCTAGAGCGGATCGGCCCGGAACCAAGGCCACCGCGAGGGAGAATCTCCTGATGAAGTCTCACCTGGCATCATGCATCGTGTGGATAGCAGGACTCTCCTCCTTCGCAGGCGCGCAGACCTCCGCACCCTTCATCAACTCCCTCATGCCCCAACCCGCGAAGCTTACCGTCCATCAGGGCAGCCTGCCGTGGAGCAGCTCCTTCTCGGTGAGCACCCCAGCCTTCCACGACGCGCGGCTTGACTCCGCCATTCAGAGAACGCTGCGAGAGCTCGAGAACAAGACCGGCGCCCCGCTCTCCAAAGACATACTCCCGAAAGCCGCGAACGCCACGCTCATCGTCGACGTCAAAGGCCCTGGCGAGGAAATTCAATCGCTCGACGAGAACGAGTCTTATTCTCTCGTGGTAACGGCTTCGGGCGCGAAGCTCCAGGCGGCAACCGTAGTCGGCGCCATGCGCGGGCTCCGGACCTTCGTGCAGCTTCTGCAAACCGAACCCACCGGCTACTTGCTTCCCGCCGTGCAGATCGAAGACACGCCGCGCTTCCGCTGGCGAGGCCTGATGATCGACTGCGGACGGCACTTCGAACCCATCGACGTCATCAAGCGCACCCTCGACGGCATGGCAGCCGTCAAGCTCAACGTCTTCCATTGGCACCTCACCGAAGACCAGGGCTTCCGCATCGAAAGCAAGCTCTATCCGAAGCTCACCGCCATGGGATCGGACGGCCTTTTCTACACCCAGGACCAGGCCCGCGAGATCGTCGCCTATGCGCGCGACCGAGGCATCCGCGTCGTGCCGGAGTTCGACATGCCAGGCCACACCAAAAGCTGGTTCGTCGGCTACCCGGAGCTCGCCAGCGGCCCCGGCCCCTACACGATCCGCCGCGAGTTCGGCGTCGAAGACGCAGCCATGGACCCCACGCGCGAGAGCACCTACACGTTCATCGACGCCTTCGTAGGAGAGATGGCGGCGATCTTTCCCGATCCCTACATGCACATCGGCGGCGACGAGAGCGACGGCGTTCAGTGGAAGGCCAATCCAAAGATTCAGGAGTTCATGCGCGCTCACCATCTGCAAGACCCTGCCGCGCTCCAGGCCTACTTCAACCAACGCCTTCTGAAGATTCTTCAGGAGCACAACAAGCACATGGTCGGCTGGGATGAGATCTTCAATCCCGCCCTCCCCAAAGATGTCGTCATCCAGTCTTGGCGCGGCGCGAAGTCTCTGTCAGCAGCCGCCAATCAAGGCTATCAAGGAATTCTCTCCCAACCCTACTATCTCGACGGCATGCGGTCCGCGAAAGAGCTCTACCTCTCCGATCCGCTGCCCTCCAGCTCCGATCTCACTCCACCACAGCGCAATCTTATCCTCGGAGGCGAGATCTGCATGTGGGGCGAGCACCTCAACGCGCTCTCTATCGACTCCCGCATCTGGCCTCGCTCCGCTGCCATCGCCGAGCGCTTCTGGTCCCCCGAAAGCGTCAACAACGTGGACGACATGTACCGCCGTCTCGCCATCGAATCGATTCGCCTCGAAGCAGTCGGCCTCACGCACCTCTCGCACGAGGATCGCGCACTCCGGGAACTCGCCGGAACGGAAGACATCGACCCGCTGCGCATCTTCGCCTCCGCGATCGAGCCCGTCAGCTTCAGCGACCGCTACCAGCAGCAGCACACCTCGCAGTTGACGCCTTTGGACAACCTGGTCGATGCCGTTCGCCCGGACCCGCCATCGCGGCATGACATGAACCGCCTGACGCACCGCTATCTCGCATCCCCGGCCGCTGACAAAGAAGATCGAGCATCCCTCGAGACGATCTTCCAAACCTGGATCGCCGCAGCCCCAGCCATTCAGGCGCAGTTGGCAGCCACGCCGCTGCTCGCAACCGCGCTGCCAAGAGCCCGGCAGCTTCCCCAGCTTGCGGCCGCCGGCGTGGAGGCGCTCAGCTTCCTCTCCGATGGCGCCAAAGCCCCTGTCGGCTGGAAGCAGCACAACCTGGCGCTGATCGAAGCGGCAAAGCAGCCCGGAGCCTTGGTGCGCTTCACCTTCCTCCCGCCCTTGGAAGAACTGGTCAGTGCCGTTCCAGACCGCTGAGGATCTGGGTACAAGTCGAAAGCCGTGCCGCGACTCGCGAGCGGATCCGAAGCATCAGCGTTGCTTCTGTCTAGTCTCCTATCTCTAATAACCTCTCTAATAACTCCTTAAAGTCGTCATCTCGACCGAAGCCACCGGGATCCCGGAAGACCCGAAACTCCGGGTGCCCCATTCATGCGGTCTCATCGCATGAGTGGGCCACGCGCCACGGAAAATTCCGTATTTCGCCTTTGCCGTTTGCCTTTATTACTTCTTTCCCGAGCCTTTACGGAGTTTCTGGACAGGTTCTAAGAACCTGCTTAAAACTAAAAATCGTCATCTCGACCGATGCAACCGGGGTTCCCGGCGAGTGTCTTTGTGTTCCATCTCACCGTCCGCTTCGCAGGGTAGAGATCCCCGCACTCCGTCTTTGCCGTTGCCTGTCTTTGCACTATCAAATCGTTATAAAGATTTTCGACGTTTCCAAGGCGATACTCCAGTATCCTCAATCGCGTAGCTGACCGGAGAAATAGCCCATGCGCAAAACACTCGTCTCGCTCGCTCTTTGTCTTCTCGCCATTCCGGCACTCGCCAAAGGCCCCCTCGCCGGTACCGGGAACAATCTCGTCGTTCCCCTCAAAACCAGCACCGGTCAGGATGCAGGAACCGCAGCCTTCCACGAGGGGAAGAAGGGCAAACTCACCGCCAAGCTCAATCTCAAAAATCTCCCTCCCGGCGAGCACGCCGTCCACATCCACGCCAAGCCCCTCTGCGACCCGCCTGATTTCAAGTCCGCCGGCGGCCACTTCAACCCCGAAAGCAAGCAGCATGGCCTCCTGAACCCCATGGGCCACCACGCCGGCGACCTCCCGCGGAACATCACCATTGGCGAAGACCGCGCCGGCCAAGCCACCTTCAAGGTCGACTATCTCTCCCTCGACCCCTCCGCGCCCAACAGCCTCCTCGCCAACGGCGGAACCTCCATCATGGTCCATGAGAAGGCCGACGACATGAAGACCGACCCAACCGGCAACGCCGGCAACCGCATCGCCTGCGGAGTCATCGCCTCCCCCACGCCCTAGACCGCAACCGCGTCGCCCTCGCCCGGTTGAACCAACCGCGATGCGCCTGCGTATAAGGTAGGCATGGGCGTTCTGCACATGGCG
>CBDICJ010000007.1:0-553825 GCA_965277335.1 Edaphobacter sp.
CCCTCGGCATGGCCTTCACCGGCCAGGTTCTCCGCTTCGACCAGGACGCCTACTGGGGGCTCGGCATCGGCGCCTCCATCCTCTCCCGCGTCCCCTTCCTCGGAGGCCGTCTGGTCGACTTCATGCTCGGCGGCCCCATCATCGCCGGCCCCACGCTCACTCGCTTCTTCGCCCTCCATGTCTTCGTCATCCCCGGCCTGCTGCTCGTCCTGGTCGGCCTGCATGTCTGGATGGTGCTGCGCCTCGGCATCAACGAGTGGCCCATGCCCGGCCGCCTCGTCAACAAGAAGACCTACGTCCGCGAGTACCACGTCCTCACCCAGAAGACCGGCATCCCCTTCGTGCCCGATGCCGCCTGGACCGACGCCCTCTTCGCCGCGGCCATCATGCTCGCGGTCCTCGCCTGCGCGCTCTTCTTCGGCCCCTTCGGTCCCACCGGCCAGCCCGACCCCACCATCATCCAGACCGCCCCCAAGCCCGATTTTTTCTTTCTCTGGATCTACGCCGTCCTCGCCTACCTGCCGCCCAGCATAGAAACTCCGGTCATGTTCATCGTGCCCATCCTGGTCATCGGCGGCCTGCTGCTTCTTCCTTTGGTCGCCGGCGAAGGCGAAAAACACTGGTCTCGCCGACCCGTCGCCGTCCTCATGGTCGCGCTCATCGCGGTCACGCTCGGCATCTTCACCCGCCTCGGCACCTACACGCCATGGAGTCCTATCATGGATGCATGGACCAGCGATCCCACCCCGCCCGCCTATCTGCACAATCGCAGTCCACTCCAGCGAGCGGGAGCCATCGTCCTGCAAAACAAGCAATGCCGCAACTGCCACTCCATCGGCGGAGAGGGCGGTCTGCGCGGCCCAGCGCTCGACTCCATCGCCGTCCGCATGACCGAAGACCAGATCATCCGGCAGGTTCTGCAGGGCGGCGGGAACATGCCCTCCTACGGCAACGCGCTCACCCCATCCGAGACCATGGCGCTCGTGCAATTCCTCACCAGCCTGCGCGGCAAGGATCTTCAGCCTGCGATCGACGCCTCCCGGAGACTCGCGAATACCAACCAGCCGCCCCTGAAACCGACCGGACCCTAACCTTCAGCTCGTGTCTTCACTCCATGACTAAAGAACATCGTCATCTCGACCGAAGCCACAACCGAATTCACAGGCAGTCTCACCGTCAGTGGCGGAGCGGTTTGCCGCCACGTGTATCGCGGTAGCGAATTGGCCTGCACCTCGGTACCCGTCAAGATCCCCCGCATTTCGCTCGCCTCCTCCGCCCCGCACGCACCCTCCAGCTAAACTACCTCCATGTCCCCCGAGTCCAGGGCCATCTTCAGCGAGTGGTCGCCTCCGGTCGTCCTCACCGCATCTCTCCTCCTCTGCGCCCTCCTTTACACCAGCGGCTGGCTCGCCATCCGCAAGACCCGCCCCGCGCTCTTCCCCGCAGGCCGCCTGGCATCCTTCCTCGCAGGTATCGCCGTCCTCTGGCTCTCGATCGCCTCGCCCCTCGACGGGTTTGCCGACGCGCTCCTCAGTGCCCACATGGTCGAACATCTTCTTCTCATGTCGATCGTGCCCCCGCTGCTGCTCCTCGGCTACCCTGTCGTTCCTCTGCTTCGCGGCTTGCCTCGCTCCCTCCGCATCCCTCTCTTCGGTCCTATCCTGCGCTCGACTCCACTCCGCAGCCTCGGCCATCTCCTCACCACCCCGGTAGTCGCATGGTTCGCCATGAACCTCGTTCTCCTCGGCTGGCACATCCCCGCGGCCTACGACTTCGCTCTCGAACACGAACACTGGCACGAGTTCGAACACGCCTGCTTCCTCGGCGCCTCGCTTCTGTTCTGGTTTCCTCTCATTCAGCCGTGGCCGTCGCGCCGGCAGTACAACCGTTGGACCATGCTGCTCTACCTGATCTCCGCCGATATCGTCAACACTATCCTCGCAGCCTTTCTCGCCTTCTGCGACCGCCCCGTCTACCCCTACTACCTGCGCGAACCCAACCGTTTCAACATCGATCCCCTCGCCGACCAGGTCGCAGGCGCGGCCTTCATGTGGGTCATCGGCTCGGCGATCTTTCTTCTTCCCGCGCTCTACCTCACCGCGCGTCTCATGCAGCAGAACAAGACAGTCCGAACCTGAGGGACGGACGCCTTTCGCAGCTTTGCGGAAGTGCGTCGCAGTCGAGTACCTGTATAGTTCTCTAGAGCGGATCGGCCCGGAACCAAGGCCACCGCGAGGGAGAATCTCCTGATGAAGTCTCACCTGGCATCATGCATCGTGTGGATAGCAGGACTCTCCTCCTTCGCAGGCGCGCAGACCTCCGCACCCTTCATCAACTCCCTCATGCCCCAACCCGCGAAGCTTACCGTCCATCAGGGCAGCCTGCCGTGGAGCAGCTCCTTCTCGGTGAGCACCCCAGCCTTCCACGACGCGCGGCTTGACTCCGCCATTCAGAGAACGCTGCGAGAGCTCGAGAACAAGACCGGCGCCCCGCTCTCCAAAGACATACTCCCGAAAGCCGCGAACGCCACGCTCATCGTCGACGTCAAAGGCCCTGGCGAGGAAATTCAATCGCTCGACGAGAACGAGTCTTATTCTCTCGTGGTAACGGCTTCGGGCGCGAAGCTCCAGGCGGCAACCGTAGTCGGCGCCATGCGCGGGCTCCGGACCTTCGTGCAGCTTCTGCAAACCGAACCCACCGGCTACTTGCTTCCCGCCGTGCAGATCGAAGACACGCCGCGCTTCCGCTGGCGAGGCCTGATGATCGACTGCGGACGGCACTTCGAACCCATCGACGTCATCAAGCGCACCCTCGACGGCATGGCAGCCGTCAAGCTCAACGTCTTCCATTGGCACCTCACCGAAGACCAGGGCTTCCGCATCGAAAGCAAGCTCTATCCGAAGCTCACCGCCATGGGATCGGACGGCCTTTTCTACACCCAGGACCAGGCCCGCGAGATCGTCGCCTATGCGCGCGACCGAGGCATCCGCGTCGTGCCGGAGTTCGACATGCCAGGCCACACCAAAAGCTGGTTCGTCGGCTACCCGGAGCTCGCCAGCGGCCCCGGCCCCTACACGATCCGCCGCGAGTTCGGCGTCGAAGACGCAGCCATGGACCCCACGCGCGAGAGCACCTACACGTTCATCGACGCCTTCGTAGGAGAGATGGCGGCGATCTTTCCCGATCCCTACATGCACATCGGCGGCGACGAGAGCGACGGCGTTCAGTGGAAGGCCAATCCAAAGATTCAGGAGTTCATGCGCGCTCACCATCTGCAAGACCCTGCCGCGCTCCAGGCCTACTTCAACCAACGCCTTCTGAAGATTCTTCAGGAGCACAACAAGCACATGGTCGGCTGGGATGAGATCTTCAATCCCGCCCTCCCCAAAGATGTCGTCATCCAGTCTTGGCGCGGCGCGAAGTCTCTGTCGGCAGCCGCCAATCAAGGCTATCAAGGAATTCTCTCCCAACCCTACTATCTCGACGGCATGCGGTCCGCGAAAGAGCTCTACCTCTCCGATCCGCTGCCCTCCAGCTCCGATCTCACTCCACCACAGCGCAATCTTATCCTCGGAGGCGAGATCTGCATGTGGGGCGAGCACCTCAACGCGCTCTCTATCGACTCCCGCATCTGGCCTCGCTCCGCTGCCATCGCCGAGCGCTTCTGGTCCCCCGAAAGCGTCAACAACGTGGACGACATGTACCGCCGTCTCGCCATCGAATCGATTCGCCTCGAAGCAGTCGGCCTCACGCACCTCTCGCACGAGGATCGCGCACTCCGGGAACTCGCCGGAACGGAAGACATCGACCCGCTGCGCATCTTCGCCTCCGCGATCGAGCCCGTCAGCTTCAGCGACCGCTACCAGCAGCAGCACACCTCGCAGTTGACGCCTTTGGACAACCTGGTCGATGCCGTTCGCCCGGACCCGCCATCGCGGCATGACATGAACCGCCTGACGCACCGCTATCTCGCATCCCCGGCCGCTGACAAAGAAGATCGAGCATCCCTCGAGACGATCTTCCAAACCTGGATCGCCGCAGCCCCAGCCATTCAGGCGCAGTTGGCAGCCACGCCGCTGCTCGCAACCGCGCTGCCAAGAGCCCGGCAGCTTCCCCAGCTTGCGGCCGCCGGCGTGGAGGCGCTCAGCTTCCTCTCCGATGGCGCCAAAGCCCCTGTCGGCTGGAAGCAGCACAACCTGGCGCTGATCGAAGCGGCAAAGCAGCCCGGAGCCTTGGTGCGCTTCACCTTCCTCCCGCCCTTGGAAGAACTGGTCAGTGCCGTTCCAGACCGCTGAGGATCTGGGTACAAGTCGAAAGCCGTGCCGCGACTCGCGAGCGGATCCGAAGCATCAGCGTTGCTTCTGTCTAGTCTCCTATCTCTAATAACCTCTCTAATAACTCCTTAAAGTCGTCATCTCGACCGAAGCCACCGGGATCCCGGAAGACCCGAAACTCCGGGTGCCCCATTCATGCGGTCTCATCGCATGAGTGGGCCACGCGCCACGGAAAATTCCGTATTTCGCCTTTGCCGTTTGCCTTATTACTTCTTTCCCGAGCCTTTACGGAGTTTCTGGACAGGTTCTAAGAACCTGCTTAAAACTAAAAATCGTCATCTCGACCGATGCAACCGGGGTTCCCGGCGAGTGTCTTTGTGTTCCATCTCACCGTCCGCTTCGCAGGGTAGAGATCCCCGCACTCCGTCTTTGCCGTTGCCTGTCTTTGCACTATCAAATCGTTATAAAGATTTTCGACGTTTCCAAGGCGATACTCCAGTATCCTCAATCGCGTAGCTGACCGGAGAAATAGCCCATGCGCAAAACACTCGTCTCGCTCGCTCTTTGTCTTCTCGCCATTCCGGCACTCGCCAAAGGCCCCCTCGCCGGTACCGGGAACAATCTCGTCGTTCCCCTCAAAACCAGCACCGGTCAGGATGCAGGAACCGCAGCCTTCCACGAGGGGAAGAAGGGCAAACTCACCGCCAAGCTCAATCTCAAAAATCTCCCTCCCGGCGAGCACGCCGTCCACATCCACGCCAAGCCCCTCTGCGACCCGCCTGATTTCAAGTCCGCCGGCGGCCACTTCAACCCCGAAAGCAAGCAGCATGGCCTCCTGAACCCCATGGGCCACCACGCCGGCGACCTCCCGCGGAACATCACCATTGGCGAAGACCGCGCCGGCCAAGCCACCTTCAAGGTCGACTATCTCTCCCTCGACCCCTCCGCGCCCAACAGCCTCCTCGCCAACGGCGGAACCTCCATCATGGTCCATGAGAAGGCCGACGACATGAAGACCGACCCAACCGGCAACGCCGGCAACCGCATCGCCTGCGGAGTCATCGCCTCCCCCACGCCCTAGACCGCAACCGCGTCGCCCTCGCCCGGTTGAACCAACCGCGATGCGCCTGCGTATAAGGTAGGCATGGGCGTTCTGCACATGGCGATTCCTGCGGGGAACGAGTTCCCCGGCCACCCCCCGCCTCCCCGGCGCGCGCCTGGCGCCGTTCCCCGCGCCATCGCCGCGCCATCGCTCCTCCAACAAATCGAGCCAACGCCCGCCCCTCGCGGTACACTGCTCCCACCGTCGAGAACACTAGAGGCAACGTTGGAGCGAACGCCGGAACAGGAAGCCGCACAGGAAGCACTCGCCAAACTGGTCCGCCAGTGCATGGCCGGCGACTCTCAGGCCTGGCAGCAGCTCGTCCTAACCCAGCATCGGCGCATCTACGCCATCTGCTTTCGCTTCACCGGCTCCGGCTCCGACGCCGAAGATCTCACCCAGGAAGTCTTCCTCAAGCTCTACAAGAATCTCGCCAGCTTCGACACGCAAAAAGGCAGCTTCCAGACCTGGATCACCACCCTCGCCCGCAACCTCCTCGTCGATCACTTCCGCCGCACCCGGCTCGACCGCGCCTCCGACTCTCTCGACGCCACCTTCGACAGCGATGAGGACGGCCCCTCCATGGGCGACCGCCTCGCCGATCCCCGGCCCTCTCAGGAGCATCACATGGCCGGTCTCGAACTCAAAGTCCGCGTCCAGAACGCCCTCAAGCAACTCTCCCCCGAACTCCGCGAAGCGGTTATCCTTCGCGATCTTGAAGATATGGATTACAAAGAGATATCCCAGGTCCTCCGGATTCCCGAAGGCACCGTCAAAAGCCGCATCAGCCGCGGCCGCGGGGAACTGGCAAAGCTTTTGCAGCGTATAGAAATACAGCAGGTTCGACGATAGAAAGACGATAGGAAGGCAGGTGGTTCAACGTGGCGGAATTCAACCAATTCGGTAGCGTCAAGCCAGGGCCGGCGGGCGATCCGCAGCACTGTGCGCAATGCGAGGCCATGCTGGCCGACGCGCTCGACGGCGCTCTCTCCCCGGCCGATCGCGCCACCTTCGACCTCCATATCGCCGGCTGCCCCAGCTGCTCCGGCATGCTGGCCGACGCTCAGCGTGGAGCCGCCTGGATGGAGCTGCTGCACTCTCCCCGGCCCGAACCACCCGCGAATCTTCTCGAGCGCATCCTCGCCCAAACCAGCCTCCAGGCCACCGCTCCAGCCGTTGACGAAGCCGCCTCGCCTCTTGTCTCCGGCAGCCTTGTCTCCGGCGGTCTTGTCTCCGGCAGTAACGACCGCCTGCGCACCCCCAACACCCTCCTCGGCCGCCCCACCCTGGCAGCTTCGGAGATCCCCGCACCGGCCTTCTCCAACGTCCTTCCCTTCCGCACCCGATTGACCTACGGGCTGCGCTCCCTCGGCCAGACCATGCTGCAGCCGAGGCTCGCGATGACCGCCGCTATGGCCTTCTTCTCCATCGCCCTCACCCTCAACCTCACCGGCGTCCGTCTCAGCCAGCTTCGCGCCAGCGACCTCAAGCCTTCCAGCATCCTGCGCAGTTGCTACGAGGCCAAAGCCAAGGTCGTCCGCTACTCCGACAACCTCCGCGTTGTCTACGAGCTCGAGTCCCGCGTCCGCGACCTCCAGCAGTCCTCCGACGACAGCGGACAAGCCGCCCCTGCCTCCACCTCCGCCCCTCAGAACCAACCCCCGGCGCAGCTCGAACGGAAACCCTCCGGCAATCAGCCGCAGCCGGACAGCAGCCATCCCGACCAGAAGCAGAACCGACCTAAGCCCAACCCAGGCTCCAGCCGCCGCGAATCCCCCACTGGCGGCATTCGCCAGGTTGATTCGTTCCGCCGGCTCTACTCTCTTCCCGCCGCTACGGATGCATCTCTTGTAAGTCCATTTGCCGGAAGGCCGGAAGGGGGATTGGCATGAACTGCGCAAACCATCCTGATCGTGAACGTGTCGCGTTTTGCCAGAACTGCGGCAAGCCGCTCTGCCAGGAGTGCACCCGCACCGTCGGCTCCGCTGTCTTCTGTGAACCCTGCCTCGTCGCCAAGCTGGCCGGCGCCGCTGTCCGAGACTCCGGCGGAACCTACACCCCCACCGGAGGCTCTTACCCCTACACCGGCGCCGCCGGCGACATGAACTATACGGTCCCCGGAGCCGTCCCGCCCCCGCGCTTTCCCGGCGAAGCCAACCCCGGCCTCGCCGCCCTGCTCGGATTTCTGCCCGGCGTAGGAGCCATGTACAACGGCCAATACGCCAAGGGCGTCGTCCACCTCGTCGTCTTCGCCATTCTCGTCAGTCTTGCCAACGAAAACGGCATCTTCGGCCTCTTCATCGCCGGATGGGTCGTCTACCAGGTCTTCGAAGCCTACCAGACCGCGCGCGCGCGCCGCGACGGCACCCCGCTCCCCAACCCCTTCGGCCTCAATGATCTCGGGGAACGCCTCGGTTTCGGCAAAGCCTGGCCCGGACCCTCGCCCCAGCCCGGCCCCTCGCCCCAGCCGAATACCATGCCCGGCTCCCAGCCCGCGCCAGAGGCATCCGCTCCCCCGGCCGGCAGCGCCTCCGCGCCTCCCTACACCTCCCCCTACGCCGCCCCATCCAGCCCCGCATGGACGGCCTCCCCCCCGGCCACTCCCCCCAACGCCACCCCCTGGGAGAGCTACGCCACGCCCCCAGTCCCTCCCGTCCCGCCGCCCTACGGAGCGCCCGGTTATCCCTTCGTCCCCAACCCCGGTCCCAACTTTGCTCCCAGCTTCGACCCCAGCCTCGCTCCCGCTCCCAGCCGCTTTCCCTCCGGCGCCCTCTGGCTGATCGGCCTCGGCTGCCTCTTCCTCATCGGCAACGCCGGCCTCTTCCACCGCTTTCCCATCCACCGCCTGCTTCCCTTCTTGCTCATCGGGGTCGGCGTCTGGATCTTCGTCCACAAGATGATCGAAGGCGGCACCCTCGCCGACGACGGCAGCCCCGCCTACCGCTATCGCCTCTTCAGCGCCATCCGCAGCTCCATCTGGGTCGTGCTGATCGGCGTCCTCTTCCTGCTGGACTCCTTCGACATCCTCTCCTGGTCGCATAGCTGGCCGCTCATCCTCGTCGTCGTCGGCCTCATCGCCATCTTCCGCCGCGTCTCCTATCCCGCCCCCGCCTACCCCTATTCGACCGCGCCCTACGCTGCATCTCCGCAGGCGCCGCCCCCCCCGCCAGCCGCTCCCGCCGCCACCTCCATCGTTCCCTCCACCCAGCACGATCAGGAAGGGAGCTAAAATCCCATGGGAAACTACCCCCCACAACCGCCCTACGGTGGCGACTGGAAGTATCAACGCCGCGTCCTCAAAGACCAGGCCCGCATGCAGCGCGACATGGCCCGCGCCCAGCGCCAGGCCTACCGCGACCAGCTCCGGGCCCAGCGCCGCACCTCCATCCTCGGCCCCATCCTCCTGATCTCGATCGGTGTCGTCTTCCTGCTCGTCCAGACCGGCCGCCTTCATCAACACTTCTGGGAGTGGTACGCCCGCTTCTGGCCCTTTCTCCTGGTGGGCGCCGGCGTCATTCTTCTCCTCGAGTGGGCCTATGACCAATACGTCCAATACGTCCAATCCGACTCCACTCACCCCCGCTATCGCCGCCGCATCGGAGGCGGCGTCTTTACTCTCCTCATCCTCCTCGTGATCGCAGGCTTTGTGTTCAGCGAAGCCAGGCTGCACGTCAACGGCGACAAATGGTTCTATGGCTGGAACTTCAACCAGGACAATCTCGACGAATTCCTCGGCAACAAGCACGAGAGCGATCAGACCATCACCCAGGCCTTCCCCGCCAATGCCGGCCTCTCCGTCGATACCCCCCGCGGCGACGTTACCATCTCCGGCATCAGCGACGACAACCAGATCCACGTCTCCATCCACAAAGAGATCTACACCAATACCGACTCCGAAGCCGAGAGCAAGGCCCAGCGCCTCAGTCCGGTCCTCAACTCGAACGGCGATACCGTCTCCCTCACCCTCCCCGGCCTCGACGGAGCCCGCGCCGACCTCACCATTACCCTCCCCGCTGCCGCCCCCGTCTCGGTCCACGCCAATCATGGAGACGTCAACGTCAGCGCCATCAAATCCCCCGTCAGCATCACCGCCAACCACGGCGACATCGAACTCAGCGCCATCACCGGCCCCGTCGCCGTCCGCATCAACAACAGCGACTCCTCCGTCTCCGCCCACAGCGTCACCGGCCCCGTCGCCATCGAAGGCCGCGGCCGCGACACCACCCTCTCCGACCTCAGCGGCCCTCTTTCCATGCACGGCGACTACTTCGGCACCACCCACTTCGAGCGCATCCGCGGACCCATCAAATTCCACACCAGCCGCACCGACCTCCAGCTCGGCCGCCTCGACGGCGAGATCGAAATCAGCGACAACGCCGACCTCACCGCCAGCGAAGCCGTCGGCCCCCTCATCCTCACCACCGGCAACCGCAACATCACGCTCGACCGCATCGCCGGCGACGTCAACGTCACCAACCGCAACGGCTCGGTTGACGTCACCAACGCGCCCCCCCTGAGCAACGTCACCATCGAAAACCGCAACGGCTCCGTAACCGTCACCGTACCCGAGCAGTCCGCCTTCGGCTATCAGCTCGAAGCCACCAACGGCAACATCGAAAGCGACTTCTCCCAGATCAAGAGCAGCGACGACGAGGGCGACCACAAGAACACCGTCAGCGGAACCATCGGCAACGGCGGCTCGACCCTCCGCATCTCCACCAGCCAGGGCGACGTCGCTCTGAAAAAGGCAAGCGTCCTGCCTCTGCCGCCAACCCCGCCCTCCCCGCCCAAAATCACCTCCTTGCCGCCCGAGGCCCGCCAGTCCATCGAAGACGCCAGGCAATCCGTCCGCGAAGCTCAGCGCGACGCAAAGCAAGCCGCCGCCGAGGGCAAACGAGAGGCAAAGCAAGCCGCGGCGGAAGCCAGGCAAGCCGCAAAAGAGATGCAACAGCAAAACAAGAACCAGTAACTCCAGCTACCCCGCCATAGCCTCGATCTCATGCGATCTAGGTCTGTCTAGGTCTGCGGAGGCGGGCGCGAAGTTGAGCGGTGGCTTCGCGGTGACAGAGGAGGCACAGAGTGCGGAGATTGTCGAGGTCGCATTGGCCGCCGCCCTCGGCTACCGGCAGAATGTGGTCGGCGTCCCATAGGCTGCGCCGTGTAGCGATGGACCTCATGCCGTAGAGGCGAAGGCCGGCGAAACGCGCAGGGCCGCGGGCGCGTTTCAGGGCGTTGTAGGCGGCGAGGGTGTCGATGCGGCAGACAGCGCAGATGCCGTGATCGCGGGCAAACACCTGGTCGCGAACGTATCCAGGATCGGTGCGCAGACGCCACTGATGGACGCAATAGTCGCTGCAGAAGGTCCGGCGGCGGCGAGCGAGGATCTCAAGATCGCACCAGCGGCAGAGCCGCAGACCGTTGGGACCGGTAGCCAGGTCGGCCGGATGGGTGCGGCCGCCGGCAAGGGTTCGAGGGACGAGCATGCTTCCTTCCAGCATAGGCCGGAGTGCGGGCGGGCGGAATTGATAAGGCGGATGCGCGCCGCTCTTCAGACTTCGAAGTCGAGTTCGACAGGCTCGATGAGAGGCATGAGCCAGGAGAGAAGCTGCTGATGGGCGGGGTGGATCGTATAGGCTTCGAGAGCGGCGCGGTCGGGGAACTTCATCACTCCGCCGAAATCGTAGCCTTCCGAACGCGGAGAGAAATTGAAGCCCGCGTACGCCTCGAGCAAGCCGGGAATCTGGCCCTGGAACGCCTGGATCTCAGCTTGTGCGCGCTGCTTCTGCGCCGGCGTGGCGTCGGGCTTCCAGCGAAAATAGAAGGTGTGGATAACCATGCGGCTATTGTAGAGTGAGCCGTTCGAACCCGAAACCGGAACCATGGAGGAAGGTACGGAACGGGATTGGCTATGATCGGAAGAGGCTCGGGGAGGATGTCATGTCTAGAACACAATCGACCATGGTGACGCTGGGAAGTTTCGCCCCGGCGTTCGAGCTGGTGGACGTAGTGAGCGGCAAGGCCGTAGGGCGCGATGATGTCTTCGCGGCGACTTGGGACGACAATCGCTCGGATGCGGCGAACAAGATGCCCGGCGGAGGATCCTCGCCGACGGGACGTCATGGCCTGCTGGTAATGTTTCTCTGCGTGCACTGCCCGTACGTGAAGCACGTGGAGGAAGAACTCGCGCGAATCGGCCGCGACTACGAGGGCCGGATTGCGATTGCGGCGATCTCGTCCAATGACGTGGAGGCGTATCCGCAGGACAGCCCGGAGGAGATGAAGAAACAGGCGCAGCGGCTCGGCTTCCGCTTTCCTTACCTGTTCGACGAGACCCAGGAGGTGGCGCGAGCCTACGACGCCGCCTGCACGCCCGACCTCTTCCTCTTCGATGCGGAGATGAAGCTGGTCTATCGCGGGCAGCTGGATGACAGCAGGCCTCGGCGCGGGGATGGCGGCAACGACGTGCCAGTTACAGGAAACGATCTGCGCGCCGCGATGGATGCGGTGATCGCAGGCAAACGGCCGGATCCCAATCAGCGCACCGGTATTGGGTGCAATATCAAATGGAAAGAGTAGAGTTTGCGACGCGAAAGCGCCTGGCGAACTCGCGATTCAACAAAGGAGACAGCGATGGATGCAGTGCTTGAAGAGTTGAAGGCGGGGATTCGACGGTTTCGCACCGAAGTCTATCCGCAGAAGGAAGCCACCTACCTGCAGGCCGTGCGCGAGCCGCAGCGGCCTCATGCGTTGATTGTGACCTGCGCGGATTCGCGGATCGATCCTGAATTGATTACGCAGTCGCATCCCGGCGATGTGTTTGTCACGCGCAACGTCGGCAATCTTGTCCCGGCCTACGGCGAGATGCTCGGCGGCGTGAGCGCGGTCATCGAATATGCCGTGTCGGCGCTCAAGGTGCGGCATGTCGTGATATGCGGCCACACCGACTGCGGCGCCATGAAGGGCCTGCTGCATCCCGAATCCTTGGAGTCAATGCCGACGGTCAAAAGCTGGCTGAACAATGCGCATGCGGCGCTCAGCGTGGCGCATTCCCTGGCCAAGCCCGAGGAAACGCCCAGCGATTTGATGCGGCGGTTGACCGAGGAAAATGTGCTGCTGCAGATGCAGCACCTGCGAACCCACCCTTCGGTCGCCGGCGCCATGGCCCGCGAGCAGTTGACCATCTCGGGCTGGGTCTACGACATCGGCCAGGGCCAGGTGAGGATCTCCGAAGATGGCGGCCGCAAATTTGTGTCGGTGGCGGTCGGGAGCGAGGACGGGAGTCAACCCGCATGATCGTTCCGCGCGCGCGGCAGATCGGTCCGATGCTGCTCTATGTCGGCAAACCGCTTCTGCTTCTGGTCCTCTACGATCTACTGATCGTGGCTGCGTACAAGCTGATGGGCTGGACCTGGGTGGCAATGCCGCATATTCCGCTGGCGCTGTTCGGCTCGGCGATCGGCATCATCGTGGCCTTCCGCAACCAGTCGTCGTACGCGCGCTGGTGGGAGGCGAGAACGCTGTGGGGCTCGATCGTGAACAACTCCCGCAGTTGGGCGCGGCAGGTCATCACGGTCATGCTGCCTCTGCAGGCTGGCGACGAACGGGAGCTGAAGGCGATGCAGCAGCGGCTGGTCTACCACCAGATCGCGTACGTGCATGCGCTGCGCCAGCATCTGCGCGGGCTCGAGCCGTGGGCAGAGATCGCTCCCTTACTGGACCAGGCGGAACTCGATGCGATGCGTGAGAAGAAGAACGTTCCGCTGGCCATCCAAACTGAAATGGCTGCCATGCTGCGAGCCTCGCAGGCGAGAGGCTGGATCGACATCGCGCAATGGAAGGCCATGGACGACAGCCTGGATGATCTCATCGATGCGCAGGGTGGCTCTGAGCGCATCAAGAACACGCCCATGCCGATACAATATGACCACTTCCCGCAGCTGTTCGTGCATATCTACTGCGCCATGCTGCCGCTGGCTCTAGTGACGACCATGGGCTGGTTCACGCCGCTTGGTTCCACACTGGTCGGCTTCATCTTTCTCGCGCTCGACAAGATCGGACGCGATCTTGAAAATCCGTTCCACAATGCTGTTAATGATGTGCCGATGACTGCAATTGCGACAACGATCGAAATCAATCTGCGGCAGCTTTTAGGCGAGACGAAACTTCCTCCGCCGGTGATCCCAGTGAACGATGTGCTTTGGTAAAAGTTTATTGGAAGCCCAGACGAATCCCAGACGAGGCCTGGATCTCATGCCCAGGCCTCGTCATCAACCCGCAGGAAACCATTACGAACGCTGGTAGGAGCCGCTCTCCGACGAGGCGTCCGAGCCGTGGAGCTTGACGAGCTTGTTGTAAAGTCCCAGGATGAGAAACGGCGCGGCCCACTGACCGACGAACAGCGAAGCGTGCTGCTTCTTTGCCAATTGGAAGCCAACCGAGATGGCCATGG
Source organism: Edaphobacter sp. (assembly GCA_965277335.1). Taxonomy (GTDB): domain Bacteria; phylum Acidobacteriota; class Terriglobia; order Terriglobales; family Acidobacteriaceae; genus Edaphobacter. The sequence goes on from CBDICJ010000007.1 coordinate 13,826, forward strand.
AGCCTAATGCCAGGGCCAGATAGGCGCTGGACGGAACCTGAGAGGTGTATTTCTCGATGGAGGCGGTGAGTTGGTCCTCTTGTGCTTCACCCTTGGCTACACGATTATCGGTCATCTGCAATCTCCTTGGCGGCGTTGCCGTCCATAGGAAGAGAGATGCGCAAATCGAGCAGCGTGATCGAACCCTTTTCGTTCTTTTTGCAAGGTCAACAGCATCAAGTGAGGATTTGACCGGCTCACCCTCGGCTTGCCCGGGCAAACCGTTATCAAAACCAGTTCATCCTGCGGAGCGCATAGAGAAGCAGCGCAGTGGCAGCAACAGTGATCCCGCCCACCCACTCGGCGCCATACGGAGAGTCTATGAAGGGCAGCCCCTTCAGATTCATGCCGTAGATGCTGGAGATGGCGAGCGCAGGCAGCGCGATCGTGCCCAGCACCGTGAGAACCTTCATCACCTCATTGGTTCGGTTGGCTACCGACGAGAGATAGATATCGAGCGTGCTGTTCAGCAGGTCGCGCTGGGTCTCGACCGAGTCGAGCAACCGGGTGACATGATCGTAAACGTCGCGAATATAGGGCTGGTGCTCTCCGTCGATCAACGACTCGGGATCGCGCTCCAGGTGAAGTGTGGCGTCGCGCGTGTTGACCAGGACGCGGCGAAGATCGATCAACTCGCGCTTCAGGGCGAAGACGCTTTGCAGCACCTCCGGCGAGGGCGAGTCGATGACCAGATCTTCAAGCGCGTCGATGCGGTCGTCGAAGTGATCGATCGCCGGGAAATAGGAGTCGACAATCGTGTCGAGAATGAGATAGAGAAGCCGGGAGGGATGCTCGTTGTCGCCGTCGCGGCGAGCGCGGGCCAGCGCCTCCTGGGTCGCGCTGCAATTGGGGTCGGAGATGGTGATCAGGAAGTCTTTGCCCGCAAAGATATCAATGGGCGAGAAGGCGGCGATCTGGTCGCTGGGATTGTCGGGGTCGGGCAGAAAGTGAACCGGCTTGAAGACCGCGAAGGTGTACTGCGGGGTGGAGTCGACCTTGACGCTCTCCTCCGTGCTGCGGGCGTCTTCGATGTGCAAGGGATGCAGGTTATATTGCTTCGCCAACTCATCGAGCTTGGGGTCGTTCGCATCTTCGAGTTCGTACCAGGGCATAGCTTCCTCGTTCGTCCTTGCATGAGACCTGCATGTTCCTATCGCGCGAACGCTCGCCGGCTTCCAATCCATCCTACTGCTGCGCTCGCGGGTATGATTTAGAAAACTCACCCAAGACTTCCGGGGATCAGCAGCAACTTGCCTTAGCTGCGAAGTAAACTAGTTGTCAGTTCTCCGTCTTCAAAGCAGCAAGTTGCCATCGCTGGCTTGGGCGACAACAGAGAACCAACAACTGACAACTCAGAACTGAGAACTGAGAACTGACAACTGACAACTGAGAACTGAGAACTGAGAACTGAGAACTAGCCTGATGCAGAACCGAAGCCGTGTACGTCTGTTGCTGCTGACACTATCGGCGCTTTGCTTGCAGCCCCTCGGAGGACTCGCGCAAGCCTCCCCCACCGCGTCCTCATACGATCCGCGCCTCACCTTTGCTCCGCTGACCTTGCCGCAGCCGGTGAATGCCTATCGCTCGAGCAACGGCGCGCCGGGGCCGAACTATTGGCAGAACGAAGCCGACTACGACCTGCACGCCTCACTCGATACTGCCGCGAAGCAGTTGAACGTGACCGAGACCATCACCTATACCAACAACAGCCCGGATGCGCTGCCCAGCCTGTGGGTGCAGCTCGAGCAGAACATCTATCGCAAGGACTCGCGCGCGCGGATCATCAGCGGCGGCGTGAGACGGCGGCGCGGACGCGACGCTGAATCCGTGCCTTCGACCGAAGGAGATGTTCTCGACGCGGTGGAGATCGAGGCGGGAAAGCAGACTCTGAAAGCCGAATATCTGGTCAACGACACGCGGATGCAGATCCGGTTGGCAGCCCCGCTGGCGGCGCATGGCGGTCAGTTGAAGATTCACATCGAATATCACTACCGGATCCCCGGCGAGTGGGGCGACCGGACCTCATGGGGCGCAACCAAGTCCGGCGAGATCTACGACATCGCGCAGTGGTATCCGCGCATGTGCGTCTATGACGATCTGCGCGGGTGGGACACGCTGCCTTTCCTCGGGAGCGAGTTCTATCTGGAGTACGGCCGCTTCGACTACTCCGTTACCGTGCCCTCCGCGATGATCGTCGCCGGTTCGGGCGAGTTGATGAACCCGAAAGAAGTTCTAACCCCAACCGAGATGGCCCGGCTCGAGCAGGCGCGCAACAGCGACAAGACCGTCTACATCCGCACCCTTGCCGAGGCAAACGATCCGGCGAGCAGACCCAGGCCGAGCAGACCCAGTCAGGGAGGCACGCTGACCTGGCGCTTCCACATGGACCACACCCGCGATGTGGTGTGGAGCGCGTCGCCTGCCTTTCTCTGGGATGCGGCGCGAATCAACCTGCCCGATGGCAGCAAGTCGCTGGCGATGAGCGTCTATCCGCCCGAGAGCGCGGGGCCAAACGCGTGGGACAAATCGACCGAGTTCACCAAGGACACCATCGAGCGTTTCTCGAAGCACTGGTACCCCTACCCGTGGCCCGCCGCGGTCAGTATCGCCGGATTCACCAGCGGCATGGAATATCCCGGCGTGGTCTTCGACGGCGTCACCGACAAGAGCCCGTTCTTCTTCTGGCTCACCGCGCACGAGTTCGGGCATACCTGGTTCCCCATGATCGTGGGCTCGAACGAGCGGCGCAATGCCTTCATGGATGAGGGCTTCAACACCTTCATCGACATCGAAGAGTCGGCGGACTATGAGGGAGGCAAGTTTGGGCCCAAGCGCGACTCCGAATATTCGGCTGGCGGAGAACCGCCGGACACCATCCTGAAGGTGCTCGACAATCCCGACGCCGGAACCTTGATGATGCCTGCCGATAGCTACCCGGGGCAGCTTGGACATTCCGTCAGCTACTTCAAAGGCGCCTATGGAATGGTGCTGTTGCGCGAGCAGATCCTGGGACCGGAGCGATTCGACTGGGCCTTCCGCAAGTACATCCGAGACTGGGCGTTCAAGCATCCTTCGCCGTCGGACTTCTTCCGCGAGATGCAGAGCGAGGGCGGCGAAGATCTGGGCTGGTTCTGGCGCGGATGGTATCTCAACAACTGGAAGTACGACGTGGCGGTCGACAGCGTCGATGGTTCAACGGTGACGATCAGCAATCGCGGACAACTGGTCCTGCCGACCACCGTCGAGGCCACATTCAAAAGCGGCGAAAAGACGCGAATCAAGCTGCCCGTCGAGACCTGGCTGACCAAAGGCGTCTACGTCTGGACTCTGGACAGCAAGTCGCCAATCGCCGAGGTCGTAATCGACCCGGACCACGTCCTCCCCGACGACAACCGCGGCAACAACGTGAAGAAGGTGGAGTAGAATTCTCCGCAGCTAAGTTTAGAGGTCCTCCGGGCTGGAGATGCCCACCAGTCGCAGCACTTTTCCAATAACACGAACAATGGGCCGCATTTTTTACCTCGCATCCCGCTCCTGCTACGTTACGCTTAAGCGCATGACAGACAATCGTACATCGCCCCTCATCCGCAGGCGAGTTGCGCGAAGCAGCCTTCTCGCCTTGAGCCTGATCTCCGGCATGCTTTCGCTGGGAACCCTGAAGGCATCGGCCCAGGCGTCCAAACCCGAGCCCGACAGAATCGTGTTCACCAACGGCGACCAGTTGACCGGAACCTTGGAGCGCGCCACCGGAGATTCTTTCGTCTTCAAGAGCGATGTCATCGGCGAGATTACAGTTTCGGCGGACAAGATCAAGGAGTTGCGAGCCAACGGCAGCTTCGTCGCGTTGCGCAAAGCCGAGACGATCACCCGCACTTCCAAGACGCCCGCCACCATCACCTACGCGGGCAGCGTCCTCAACGTGGCGCCCACCTCCTCCAGCACTGCCGAGACGGTTCCCGTCAAAGACCTGGCCTACCTGATCGATGCCGCCACCTTCAAGAAGGAGGTGACGAGCAACCCGAGCTTCCGCCAGGGCTGGACGGGGGCGCTCGCCGGCGGAATCACGCTGGTCGAGTCGACTCAATCGAGCCAGACCTACACCGCCTCCGCCAACTTTATCCGCGCGGTTCCTTCGGTGGCGTTCCTGCCGCCGCGCACTCGCACCACCTTCAACCTGCTCGAGACCTACGGCAAAATCACCTCCCCGCTGATTCCGCAGACTGTGAAGCCGACGCCGGACGCCGTGGCGAAGACCAACATCTTCCACGCCGACGCCGAGCACGATAAATACTTCAGCTCGCGTCTGTATGCACTTGTCGATACCTCTTTCGACCACAATTTCTCCCAAGGCGTGAACCTGCAGCAGATTTATGGAGTCGGTCTCGGATACACCGTCTTCAATACTCCGGTCCACGAGTTGGATGTGAAGGCCGACGTCCACTACGAGAAGATAAGCTATTTCACATCCGCGCAAAATCAGAACCTGATCGGCTCCAGTTTTTCCGAGGCATACCATCGCATCCTGCCGGCGAAGATCCTCTTCACCGAGGAGGGCACGTTTATCCCAGCGTGGAACAATCTCAGCGTCTACTCCGCTATCTTCGGGGCCGGACTTACGATCCCAACCTACAAACAGTTCAACCTCAGCCTCAGCGCGCAGGACAACTACCTGAGCACTCCGGAATTCGGATACAAGAACAACAGCTTCCAATTCGTAACGGGCATCTCCTACTCATTGAAGTAGCCGAGAATGAGCCGAGCAACGGCAAGCATCTGACTTCTTTCGCCTCTCGGCACTGCCATCTCGCGGCTCAATCATCTCCCCTCTGCGGCGCCGGAAGCTGGCTGCAACGCAACACTACGCTGCGATATCGTAGGGTCGCCGCGGTCATCGTCTGCCGTGGCGACGGCCCGCAACGAATACTGGCCTGGGGTCGTCGGAGATCGCAACCTCACATTATAAGTTTGCGCTCCGAGCGGCCCCATCTCGAACGGTATCTCCTCAGCTACGCTCTCGCTTCCTTGTGCATCCATGAAGGACAGCCTCAGCTTTCCTGCCCGTGAACGATCTTCGTCGTTGACCATGGCGACGGTGTAAGACCGCGTCTCCCTGACGGGCAGTTGGTCATGCCAGAAGTTAAGGTAAACCCCGAGCGGTTGGAAGGCTTGCTCCATCGCCTTGCTGAAGTGCGGCTCCAGCTTGAGTGTCTTGATATCGAGGAAGTGATCCGACGTGAACGCCTTTGGATCGCTCGCCGTGAGATAAACGAAATGCAGCACCCCCGCGTAGCGTCGATAAGCCCGCCAGAACTCTGTTTCGCCGCCCAGCAGAGAGGCCTGCAGCGCAAAGCGGTTCTCTGTCGTGTCTCGGTCGCCCAGCAGCTTCGGATACAGCCTCTTCGTAAGCTGCGTCGGAGTGCCATCCCGATTTAACCAAAGCCAGCCATATTCATTCAGGATCATGGCGTGTCCGGTCTTGCTGGTCACCCCATTCGGTGCGGGGCCCATCATGGATTCCAGGTCGGTGATCTTGAAGGGGAACTCCGGTTGTTCGCCCGGCTTGTCCATTGCCAGATCGAGAAAGAGATACTGGTGATCTTCGACGGGATCGTCGACACCCGCCGGAGAGTTATAACTGTTCTCCCACGGCCGGTTCGAAAGATCAAGAGAACGTACCGCCGGAATCACCTTGCTCGTGAACTCGGGCAGCCAGGACTCGTTCGTCGCGTCCCAGATGGCGACACTCGGATGATTCCAGTTGTCGCGCATCCACTCGGTATATTCGGTGATCATCTCGTTTGCATCGTAGGGCGATAGCCACGAAGACCAGCTTGGATGCCCCACCCAGACCATGTATTCATTCTCGATCAGCAAGCCGTTCTCATCGGCGATCTCCAGCCATCGGTCCGGCACCGGGCCAATGCAGAAGCGAAACGCATTCCAATGCATCTGCTTTGGAATCTCCACCAGCAGACGGTGCAGCCACGCCTCGTCCCAGGGGAGAGTGCCTACCTCGGGGTCCTCAAAGAAACGGTGGGCCGTGATGTTCGAGCCGCGCAGGAAATATGGCCTTCCGTTCAGATAAGCCCGCTGCGTTGCCGTATCGAAGCGGAACTGCCGCATGCCGAACTGCGTCGTTGTGTTATCGCCGGCGGTAGTGGTGGCCACACGGTAGAGAAAGGGATCCTCCGGACTCCAGAGATGTGCGCTGGAAATCGGTATGGTCTGCGTCACCAGCTTGGTTGCGCCCGCGGGTATCTCTACCTGGGCGCCGATTTTTTTTGAGGCGCTCTGGTGGGAGATCCTTTCAAAGACCTCCTGCTGCACACTCGTCGTGACCGCATGATCGGAGTAGTTGTGCAGCTCCGTCTGAACCAGGATGCTTGCGACGGGATCGGTTGCGCTCGCCAGCTTCGGCGCTACCTGCACGACCGAGATCACCGGATTATCCATCGCCATCAGGTTCACTTCGTCGTAGATACCAGGCGTCCACCGATTCTTTTCAAAGTCCGTCCCCTGCGAGATGTTGGGCGGCAGGACCCCTGGGTGCGCACCGATCCTGATCACGACGACATTGGACGCGTTCCAGTGGATCGCTCGCGTGACATCGAACGACACAGCGGTAAAGCACGGATCGTGTTCCCCGATGCGGACGCCATTGAGATAAAGCACAGTGCCGAACTGCGCCTTGTTCACCTTCAACAGCGCCACGTCCTTGCGAGAGGGCGCCTGAAAACTCTTCCGATACCAGAAGTAGTTGCGAGGCTGATGCGAGATACCCCGGATATTGCCGAGCTTGTCATAGTCCGCCTGCGAAAATTGCCCTTGCCGCACAAGATTCGAGAGCAGCTGCCGGCTCTGGTACTGGTCGACCTCCGAAAACGAAGGAACCGCGGAGTGCGTCAGGCCCGGCACCGGCGCGGTATGACCGAAGCTCTTCGGCATGTCATCGGCCGCCACACTCTCCCCCACCTCCCACTGCCCGTTGAGCGAAAGCACCGCCCGTTGTTGTGGCTCTTCCGCTGCCCGCGCAGCCGTGGAAAGAGCCGTCACGCACAAACAACACAGTAGAAAAAGATACGACGCTCGGAGATTCATCCACTCACCCCTTCCGCGTGTGACGGATCAAGTGCGAACGCAAACCTACTTCGACCGAGGAACCGGCATTCGACTGCAAAGGTAAGGCTTCAATCTATGCGCACCCTGCCGACGCTAGGCGACCTCCCGCCCAAACCGATATCCCCCGAAGGCTGACTTCTCCGGGAATATCGTTACCCCGCGAAACCCCCACTACCCCCCAAACGGCGACCCACCCGGCGAAGCCTGCTTCTTCGACATCCGCACCGCCCCGCCTTTCTCATACTTCTGCGTCAGCTCTCCGATGTACACCCGGAAGATCTCCTCCCGCTGTTGATCCAGCAGCTTCTCCCGCGTCGCATTGAAGTTCTTCGCCATATCCTCCGCCGTCGGCTCCTGCTTGTCGAGCACCGTCAACACCACGCCCACCCGCCCCGCATTGATCGGTCCCGAGATCGCCCCCTTCGCCAGCGAAAACGCCACCGACCCCGGCCCGCTCATCGCCCCCAGGTCCGGCACCTGCGCCTCCTTGCCCACCAGGTCGCTCGTCTTCACCGGCACATTCATCTCCGCCGCCGCCTTCTGCAAGCTGTTCAGCACCTTCGCCCGATCGTCCAGCTTGTTCAACTGCGTGCTCAGCAACTGCGGCACCTGCTGCTCGCGATAATCCTCCAGCACATGCGTCTTGTACTCCGCAAAATCAGGCGCATGCGCGGGCTTCACATCCATCACCTGAAACACCGCATACCCATCGCCGGTCGAAACCGCGGCCGGGTCTGCGCCCTTGTTCGTCGCGAACGCCTGCGTCAGCAGCCCCGACCCATCCGCCAGACCCGCAATCGTGCCATCCTTCGCCACATACTCCGTCGTCACTACGTGCAGCCCCTTCGCCGCCGCGGCCTTGTCCATCCCGTCCTTCTTCGCGTCGGCAGCCAGCGCCGAGGCGAACGTCTGCTCCGCCGCACCCGCGCGCTGCTGCTCCAGCACCGGCACAATCTCCGCCTTCACCTCCGACAGCGGCCGCAGATGCGCCGTCTTCTTCTCCTCCACCTGCATAATGTGATATCCAAACTGCGTCTTCACCAGGTCCGAGGTCTGCCCCACCGGAAGCGAAAACGCCGCCTTATCGAACTCCGGCACCGTCTTGCCATGGTCCAGCCACCCCAGTTCCCCGCCCTGGTCCTTGCTCCCCGGGTCGTCCGAATCCTTCTTCGCCAGCTCCGCGAAGCTCCCCCCCGCCTTGATCTGCTTCAGCACATCCTCGGCCTTCGCCTTCGCCGCCGCATCCGTCTTCGCATCCGAACCCGCCGGCACCGCAATCAGGATGTGCCGCACCTTCACCTGGTCCTTCACCTGGTACTGGTCCTGGTGCGCGTTGTAGTACGCCTGCACCTCCGCGTCCGTGACCTGCGGCTTGCCCCCCGGCACATTCGACACATCGAACGACACATACTCAATCTTCCGCGTCTCCGGAATCGCATTCGCATACCGCGCCGCATTCGCCTTGAAAAACTTCTCCAGCTCCGCGTCCGTTGGATTGATCGTCTTGCGCAGGTCATCCGACGAGATCACCGCATAGTCGAACTTCACCTTCGTCCCATCGCTCAGGTACGCCGCCCGCACCGCCGCATCCGATACCGACACGCCGCCCGTAATCAGCGCCTGCAGCCGATTCAGCTCCATGTCGCTCTTCACCTGCTCTTCGAAGTCGCTCCGCGTCGTCTGAAACGCGCTTTGCACGAAGTTGATATACGCGTCGTCGCCGATGTACTGCCCGTTCGGAAACAGATACTGCGCAAACGGCCCCGTCTGCAGCTCCCGCCGCAGATCCTCATCGCTCACCTGCAGGTGCATCCGGTCGGCCTCATGCTTCAGGATCGCCCGCTGCACCAGAATCTGTCCCGCCCTCTGCTCCATATACGGCAGCAGAAAATCCGGAAGATGCTGCTGCTGCAGTTGACGCGAAGCCAGTTGGTTTACCTCGACCATCTTGATCGGCGTACTGTCCGACGCAATCTTGCCGAAAAATCCCGGCTCCCGCACCGACGCGAACACATTCGCATCGTTGGTCGTGGCGCCGTTGTCGAAGATGCCCGGCACCAGCGTAATCACCATCGTGATCACCGCAAAGCCGATAATCACCGCGAAGATGATCTTTATATAACGATTGTCCTGCTGCAGAATACGAATCATGCTCGACCGAAACCTTCACTTCGCGCGTCGCCGCCTCTCATCTTAAGAAGCAGCCGCGTGCCCGGGATTTTGCATAGCCGCGCCGTAAGTCCGTCAACCTCACAGACTCGCGCCGCGCTGGCCTGCAGGGGCAAGTCATCAGTATAAATCAGCCGCCCCGCAACCCACCTTACCTCAATGAACCGGTAAAAAAGGCGGAACGGTGATCGAAGGGATAAAAGCTGATAGGAACGGATAAAGCGATAAGTAAGCGCCGGTCTTTCTGCCGCTTTATCCGCAAGCTCCAGTCTTTTGCCTCTTTATCCGTTCTTATTTATCCGTTCTTATCGCTTCGATCACCGTTACGCCTTGTCTTTGGGTCTATTCCCTGCCCTTTTGATCCCGTGAACACGCCCTGGATCATCTGCCAATCCTTCCTCTACCCGCCAGCGTAGGGGGAATCAGACGGAACATACCTCGCTTTCAGGTGGGTATTGCCGAGCATGCGCCGCGTACGACCCGGCCCAGAACGTCGCACAGATGTTGTGCGGGTGGAGGAGTTTCTCCCGCTCGCCGCACCAGACCAATGGCACGACCAACAGGCTCAAGGAGACCGCAATGAAACAGCAGGAAGAAACTCGCAATGCCGCCAGCCGCCGCACCTTCCTCACAGGCGCAGCAATCACCGGAGTCGGCCTCACCAGCGCCGTCATCCTCGGAAGCAAATTCGGAGCCAACGAACAGAAGGTAGAAGCCGCCTCAGCCGCCTACACCGACGTGGACATCCTCAACTTCGCCCTCAACCTTGAATATCTTGAAGCCGAGTTCTACGCCGTGTCGACCTACGGATCGACGTTGCTCCAGCTCGGAGTCATCACCGCCGTCGAACAAAGCGGTCCCACGACAGGCGGCAATATGGTGAAAAACTTCGGCGCATCTCCTTATGCCACGCTTGCCACGGCTCTGCGGATCGACGAGATCAACCATGTCAAATACCTGCGCGCGGCTCTCGGTTCGGCGGCTGTGAAAAAGCCCGCAATCAATCTCAACGCTAAGGGCTATGGCTATTCCAGTGTCAACAGCTTCTTGGAACTGGCAACGCAATTCGAGGACGTGGGCATCAGCGCCTACCTCGGTGCCGCGCCCATGATCAGCAGCAGCGCCTATCTCGCTGCGGCAGGGGCGATCCTGGCCACCGAAGGTCAACATGCAGGAGCGCTTCGCATGGCCTGCATCATGCAGGGCGTCAAGGTGCCGCCAGTGGATGGACTCGATGTTCCTCCGACCGCGAACACGGTCTTCGATGTGGATAAGAACAGCTTGAGCATCCCGCGCACCGCCTCGCAGGTTCTCAATATCGTCTACGGGGGAGGCCACTGCTCCGGCGGCTTCTTCCCCGACGGCATGAACGGCTCCATCGTCTGCCAGTCCTAACAGCACCACCTTCACCCTCCTACCGCCCGCAAACGCCGAATCCCTTCGGTCGTTGCGGGCGCACTTTTTCCATCAAAGCACTCGAAAGATAAGTTCAAACACAACCCACGTCCTCAAGTAGGTTCGACAGCTTCCAAGAAATCGTCATCTCGACCGAAGCAGTGGACGGTCTCATCGTCCGCTGCGCAGTGGAGAGATCCCCGCATTTCGTCTTTGCCGTTGCTCGTCTTCTATCGCCGCGTCGACTGTCACCCATTCCATCCGTTGTTATCCGCGAAATCCGCGGTCGATCGTCTTCAAATCGGCGTCATCAGTGAACATCGGTGTTAAGCCTTCCGACGATTCCCTGCCTCAATCGTCTTCGCATCCACCGCTTCAGCCCATCGATAGGCACGGCCGCAGCGATCAGCACAACCACAATCCCCGCCACCACCAGGCTGTTCGCCACCATGTGCCCAAACCGGAACCATCCCAGGAAATACACCAGCACGAGAAACGGATAATGCATCAGGTAAATCGCAAACGTGCCATCCGCCACCCGCCGCACCTGCCTGGTCCACCAGCTTCCTCGAGCGATCGTCACGCCATCTACGGCCAGCAGCAGAAAAAACAACAGGACAGCGCAATAGATCCCCACCGCGACAGCAAACATCGACGCGCGGCCTTCGGGAACATGCAGCAGGCGCAGCGGATTCGGGACTTTCACAATCCTCCAGAACAGACGAAGCGGCGCAAAAAGAAGCGGCGCGTTGCCCACCAGAGCCAGCCCGCCTGCGATCGCCGCATACACGCCGAAGAGGCCAAGCAGGACCTTCCTCAGAACACTCCGCCGAACAATCTCATAAAGGTCGTAGATCCAGCAACCCACCCACCACACCGGCAGCAGGAACATCACCGGCGGCCCGATCGCCACCGCAATCAGTGCAAGCCCCGCCACCCTTCTCCAGCCGCTCGCAAAGAGAGCGATGCCGAACAGCACGTAGTACACGCACTCGTAACCCAGCGACCAGAACGGAGAGTTGATAAACGGGACCGAATTGAGCCCCCAGGCCTGGCTGACGAAGATCAGGTTGAACAGAATACGCAGCACAGGATGCCCGAAGCTTACCGTCCATCCCTCCCGCACAAATCGTCCCGGGTCGCGGAAGTAGCAGATGGCGCTTACCAGCAGAGTGAAGGCCAGGGCAGGCAGCACGACTGAGTAGATCCGTGACGCGCGGTCGATGAAGTATTCCTTGGCCGTCGTCTCTCGTGTCCTGGTCACGAAACGAATGACAAAGCCGGAGAGAACGAAGAAGACAGGGACGGCGATGTCCCCCAGAATCTCACGGTCCTTCACTCCGCCATGAAATTCCACATGAGTGGCATGAGCCACGACCACCAGCAGCGCAGCCGCAAAACGGATCACATCCAGCAGCACCGACGCGGACTCAGGAAGCTGCCGCCGCTCCAGCTTCCCTACCGACGATTTGACCAGAATCGTCCCCATCCGCTAACTATAAAGCCCCATCAGGTTAGCTCGTCCGCAGCCCGAACCGAATCTGTATTGCCACCCACTAAAAGCCATCATCTCGACCGCAGTTCGAACCGAATCTGTATTGCCGCACCCATTTCGAAGTCGTCATCTCGACCGCAGTTGAACTCGAATCTGTATTGCTGCGCCCATTTGGGTCGTCATCTCGACCGAAGTAGTGGGCAGTCTCATCGTCCGCTACGGAGTGCAGAGATCCCCGCGTTCGTCTTTGCAGTTGTCCGTGTGATGGGGTACATCCACCCCCATACTTCGGAACTCTCAACCTGGCAAAATAAATACTCCGAAAATGGCAAACTTTTTGGAGCCGGAAAACAAGCGGCCAGAAGTCCTCGTAGCGCGGTCAAAATACACTAATTCGCCGCGTTAGACGGACAGTATGTACGCCTTTTTTCCGCAACCCCCCTCAAAAAGCCCCGCAAAACCACGCTATTTCTCCTTCCACACCCCCGCCAACATTTTTTTGTAGAAAACCTGAAAAATCAATACGGCGGAGGATAGTATCCCGGCCCATAATAAGGCGGCGGTGGCGGCGGAGGAGGATAATAACGCCGCTGCATCTGCGGCGGTCCGCCCGCCGGCACCCCTGCTCCCAGCCGATTCAACTCCGCCTGAGACACCGTCGTCACATCCGCCGGCTGCGTCAAGTGAAACATAACAATCGCCTCCGAGGGCAAAACCGCATCCCCTCGATGCTGCGAAGCGGACACTCCCAACCCCGCAACTCCGCCCACCCCAGCGCCTACCGCAGCCCCCACCCCGCCTCCGGCCACCGCGCCAATCAAAGCCCCCACAGCCCCAAGCCCGACCGTGTTTCCCACCGTATTCCCCGTCTTGTCCGCCCCTTGGTGCCACCAGAAATCCGTGACGATCGGATACTCCCTGCCGCCTAGCTGAAGCTGCGTAAGTTGCAGTTTCAACTCGCTTTTCCCTTTGAAATCACCCGCCGGATGGGACTCAACCACCGTCCCCCGGACGGCAGCGCCGCGTGGAATCGCAATCGATCCGCCCGCCACCAAATCGTTCAAAACCACGCCATCGAACCCCGTTCCCACCGCCGTATGCTTGCTGTCCATCCCCTGGTTAATCCGCACCCGGACCATCGAACCGCTTGGAACAATTACTGCATCGCCTCCCTTTTGAGAGACATACGGGCGCTGAGGCTGACCATACTGCCCCGCATACGGCTGCTGAGATCCCGCATACGGCTGCTGAGAGTAGGCCCCGTTTGGTGGATATTGCCCTTGCGGCGGATGCGGCGTTCCCTGAGGCTGGCTCCCATAAGCCGGATACTGTCCTCCCTGTGGAGGAGCGCCCTGGGGAGTGCCCTGTGGAGGCGCCGCACCAGGATTCGAACTGCCCTGCCCCTGTGGCGAGGGAGCAATCGTCCCATCGGACTGCAAGTTCGGATTCGTACCCGTACTCTCCACCGCCGCCTGCGCACTGCTGCCGGCCTGCTGCGGCTGACTCCTAGGCGCAACTGAGCCAATCGTGATCTGGTCCACCACCTTTTGCACACCCGTGGCGTTCGAAACGACCTTATCGGCTAAATCCCGCGATGCCTCATCTCCGACGCTACCAGTCAACGTCACCGTGCCAAACACGGTAGTCGAGGTAATCGACTGATCCGCCAACTGCGGAGCGCCTGCTAAGGCCTTCAAAACATTAGCCTCAATCTGTGCATCCGGAATAGGAGCAGGCTTAGTCTGCGCAAAGATCGAACCACACGCTAAGACCAAGCTTGCAGTTACACCGCTCAAAGACAAGATTTTATGAAAGGAGTTACTGCGCTGCATACATCCTCCAATTCCTCCTGCGCGACTCTTCAACTGCCACGTAGCTATGATTAATGAGACGTCATTTACTTTAAAAAGTTCCGGCCTCGCCGTTGCCAATTCTGCATCAGCGACATTCCTCCCAAGCTCGACTCAGGATGTTTGACCTGATTTTAAACTAACGGTATATTGATAGAGCGGGGTGGAGCAGCCCGGTAGCTCGTTGGGCTCATAACCCAAAGGTCGTAGGTTCAAATCCTACCCCCGCAACCACAGAATTAACAACTTACAGACTTCGATTTCCCAAACAAGACCCCATTATCCCCCAATCGGAATTGGTTCCTCCTGAACAGTCCTTCTTCACTGAAGGACTGTGGTGTTTAGGTCCCCCTTTCGCCCCTCAAGTGTTTCGCTAAATACAAGCCCTACCACCTGGCTATTGGCTTTGCGTTTCGAATCTGTCATCGCCCTTCCGTAGACATTCATCGTCTGGATAGAGGCGTGACGCATCAACTCCTGCTGCACCTTCATCGGAGCGCCGGTCTCATCGAGCCACGAGCGATAGGGTGTGGCGGAATGTATGCCAACCGATCCCTTCCGGCAGATCGATGATTTCGGCGACCCTGCGAAGCTGGCGCTTATTGAGGCTCTTTGTGATACGGCTTTCCCGTCTGTGGATTGGCAAATACCCAATCCACATCCTTGGAAAAGGTGCTGAAGCTCCGCCACCAAAGCAGCAGTTCTTCCAGACGCAGGTCGAGCGGAACGTAGTCCTTCGAGTATTCCGTCTTCGCCGCGTCGATCCGTCCACCGACAGAGCTGCGCTGAACCATGAAGGTGTGATCTTCAAAGTTGAAGTCACCCCACTGCAGGCCAAGGATTTCGCTGATTCGAAGTCCCGTGCACCTAGGCGCAGCTGCTAAGATAACGCGTCACTTCGCGGTTTCAGTGTCGGTTTCTCATTCGCCGGCCTCCGATTGGGCGGCTCGCTGAAACACTGGCCGAGTTCGATGAAGGGGCGCATGATCGGTTCGGGTTTCCAATGCAGAATCCGGTCATCGGAAAACAGCGATCGATAAGATTGGTAGAATTGCTGTAGGCCGGGATGGCGGAACTGGCAGACGCAGCGGACTCAAAATCCGCCGACCGCAAGGTCGTGGGGGTTCGACCCCCCCTCCCGGCACCAAGATAAGCTCTAAGAACCTGTCTACAAACTAGTTGAGGAACCCTGGACGACATATGCGGTGCGGGTTAGCTTGGGCTAAGGTCACGGGATGTATGGGAGCGATTTGACGGACCAGCAATGGGCAAAACTGGAGCCGCTGCTGCAAGCATCGTGGAGAGATCGTCACCCCGGAGGTCGGCCGCGCAAGTATGATCTACGGCGCGTGGTGGATGGGCTGCTGTACGTGGTGAAGACGGGTTGTCAATGGCGGCAGTTGCCCAGCAATTTTCCTCCGTGGAAGGCCGTGCATCAGCAGTTCCGGCGGTGGCGCGACAGCGGAGTGTGGGAGCGCATAGGACAGACTCTACGCGAACAGGGCCGCAAGGCAGGCGGACGAAACGCTACGCCCACCGTGGCGATTCTCGATTCGCAGTCAGTGAAGACGGCGCTAAAAGGGGGCGGCGCGGCTACGATGCAGGCAAGAAAATCAAAGGGCGTAAGCGGCATATTGCGGTAGATACGCAAGGCAACCTGCTCGCGGTGGTCGTGCACTCGGCCGGCATCCAGGACCGGGTAGCGGCTCGCGCCGTGTTGATGCGATTGTTCCGCCGATTCGATACCATCCAGACTGTCTTCGCCGATGGCGGCTATACAGGCACGCTGATCAACTGGGCAAAGGACATGTTTGGATATAGCGTCGAGATCGTCAAACGCAACCAGCAACCCCTCTTCCAAGTCCTGCCCAAACGCTGGATCGTCGAACGAACCTTCGCCTGGCTCAACTGGTCACGCCGCCTCTCCAAAGACTACGAACTTTGCCACACCTCGGCTGAATCCATGATCCATATCGCCTTCGCTCATCAACTCGTACGCCGTTCTACCTAGTTTGTAGACAGATTCTAAGGGTTCTCTGATTAAGCACTTCGTTTCCGCAGCGGATTAAATTACGGTGGGTGGAGGGGGTGGATTGGATGAAGCAGCAGACATTGGCGATGGCGGCGGGTTTTGAGCAGTTTGGTCGGCAGTCTCGGCGCGCGGAGTTTTTGTCTCAGATGGAGCTGGTGGTTCCGTGGGCGGAGTTGGTGAAGCTGGTTGAGCCGCATTATCCGGCTTCGGGCAAAGGGCGTCCGCCGGTTGGGGTGGAGCGGATGCTGCGGATTTACTTTCTGCAGCAGTGGTTCAACTTGTCGGACCCAGCCGTGGAGGACGCGCTATACGAGTCGCCTTCGATGCGGTCGTTCGTGGGCATCGATCTGGGCCGTGAGCCCGCGCCGGACGAGACGACGGTGTGCAAGTTCCGCCATCTGCTCGAGCGTCATCAACTGGGCAGGCGCATCTTCGCCGAGGTGAACGGCTATCTGGAGCGGCATGGCTTGAAGATCGGCGCCGGCACCATCGTCGATGCGACTCTGCTGCAGGCGCCGTGCTCGACCAAGAACAAAAGCGGGGCGCGCGACCCGGAGATGCATCAGGTGCGCAAGGGCCGGCAGTGGTACTTCGGCATGAAAGCGCATGTGGGTGTGGACGCGGGGACCAAGCTGATCCACTCGGTCGCGGCGACGGCGGCCAACGTGGCCGACTGCCGCATGCTGCCCGAGCTGCTGCACGGCGAGGAGACCGAGGTGTGGGGCGATCAGGCCTATCAGGGGCAGACGGAGGTCATCCGGCAACGCGCCCCCAAGGCCGCCGACCGCACCAACCGGCTGTGGAGAACCAAACTGAAGGTCTATGCCGACCGGCGAGAAGAAAACCGCATCAAGAGCAAAACCCGTTCGCGCGTCGAGCATATCTTCGCTCTGATGAAGCTCAAGTTCGTCAAAGTGCGCTTCCGCGGTCTCGCAAAGAATCTCAACCGGCTCGAAACCACCTGCGCCCTCATTAACCTCTGTACCGCACGCCACCATCTGCTGGCCGTGCCCGCGCAGAGCCGCGCCTGAAAACAGGCATCGAGGTCTTCCACCACACACCATCCACCTCGCCACAGGCAAAAACAACCCAGCCGCTCCAACTCAGCAAGAAAACCGCTGCTTGTTCAGAGCTTCCCTAAAATCAATCTTTTTCCTGTGAGAGGGGACATGGACACCAAAATGCCCTCTTTCTGATAAACTCAATTATGTTGTTGAGGCAGTCGTTTTAGTGTCCACCTTGGTGTCCATTTGGTGTTCAAAAAACACCCAAACTCAGCCCACAGTAACGAACGGTAGAACAGAGCGAAAATAGGGAAAGCTGCGAACTCTCTGGTTCTATGTGACATAAACTCAAGTTGTTGAAAAACAATCTTGGGGACGTAGCTCAGTTGGTTAGAGCGCTGCCCTGTCACGGCAGAGGTCGCGGGTTCGAGCCCCGTCGTCCCCGCCACTAAACCTTAGAGAATTAAGGGTTTGTGGCACAAGACCAAAGTGACAATCACGAAAAAGGGTGCTGGCGAGGGTGTTGAACATCTGAATGCCCCTTTCGGCTCCATTTCTACGTTCACATCGCCGGTGATTACGCCTGCTCTAAGGGTTCTCTGATTAATTACTTCGTCTTCACCGCGGATTAAAGTAGGTTGTGTGGGTGAGGTGGATTGGATGAAGCAGCAGACATTGGCGATGGCGGCGGGTTTTGAGCAGTTTGGTCGGCAGTCTCGGCGCGCGGAGTTTTTGTCTCAGATGGAGCTGGTGGTTCCGTGGGCGGAGTTGGTGAAGCTGGTTGAGCCGCATTATCCGGCTTCGGGCAAAGGGCGTCCGCCGGTTGGGGTGGAGCGGATGCTGCGGATTTACTTTCTGCAGCAGTGGTTCAACTTGTCGGACCCAGCCGTGGAGGACGCGCTATACGAGTCGCCTTCGATGCGGTCGTTCGTGGGCATCGATCTGGGCCGTGAGCCCGCGCCGGACGAGACGACGGTGTGCAAGTTCCGCCATCTGCTCGAGCGTCATCAACTGGGCAGGCGCATCTTCGCCGAGGTGAACGGCTATCTGGAGCGGCATGGCTTGAAGATCGGCGCCGGCACCATCGTCGATGCGACTCTGCTGCAGGCGCCGTGCTCGACCAAGAACAAAAGCGGGGCGCGCGACCCGGAGATGCATCAGGTGCGCAAGGGCCGGCAGTGGTACTTCGGCATGAAAGCGCATGTGGGTGTGGACGCGGGGACCAAGCTGATCCACTCGGTCGCGGCGACGGCGGCCAACGTGGCCGACTGCCGCATGCTGCCCGAGCTGCTGCACGGCGAGGAGACCGAGGTGTGGGGAGATCAGGCCTACCAGGGCCAGGGCGAGGTGCTTCGGCAACGCGCCCCCAAAGCCGCCGACCGCACCAACCGGCTCTGGAGAACCAAGCTCAAGGTCTATGCCGACCGACGAGAAGAAAACCGCATCAAGAGCAAAACCCGTTCGCGCGTCGAGCATATCTTCGCTCTGATGAAGCTCAAGTTCGGTTTCGTCAAAGTGCGCTTCCGCGGTCTCGCCAAGAATCTCAACCGGCTCGAAACGACCTGCGCCCTCATCAACCTCTGCACCGCACGCCACCATCTGCTGGCCATGCCCGCGCAGAGCCGCGCCTGAAAACAGGCATCGAGGTCTTCCACCACACACCATCCACCTCGCCACAGGTAAAAACAACCCAGCCGCTCCAACTCAGCAAGAAAACCGCTGCTTGTTCAGAGATTCCCTAAATCATAAAAATCTGCGTCCTTTTGGTGGTACGATAATTCGATCAAAAAAACCGGGCCCCTAACGTACCACTTAACGCAAAGGAGGTTCGCATGAAACGTCTCTTCGGGTGTTTTCTTTTCTTGCTCTCATTGGTCGTGTTTCCGGCGGCCGTCAAAGCACAGGATGCATTTACGACCACGCGGGATTACGTCTCCCAGTTCTATCCGCTATGGTTCACCTACTATCAGACTTCGTTTGGCAGCGCCAATCGCCTGGCCGGCCCCAACAGGATCTCTCCCATATACCACTACGTTGTTGCCATCAACAACGATACGATCTACGCGAGTTCGTTTCTTGACCTGTCGATGGAGCCGGTAATCCTGACGATCCCGTCAACGCCTGCCAACTACTCGGTCCTCACGCTTGATCGGTACACCGACATATTCCACTCCGCGCTCCCTAATAACACAGCAGGAACGTACGCGCTCTACGGGCCCGGGTTCGACCCGAGCCGTCTTCCTAAGACAGTCACCCCGGTCCCCTTGCCTTTCAACTACATGACGCTCATCTTCCGAGCGGACAGGTTTAAGCGCGTCAACGATGTTGAACAGGACCTGACGATGGAGGCCGATACCTTTAGGCGGGCGATGTCCACGGTGCCGCTGTGCGCCTATCTGGGCCAGAACTGCCCGGCCGGCGTGCCTCCTGGAGGCCCTACCAGGATCGTGCCCGAAATCGCGTTCGCCCTGCCGTTCAAGACCATCGCTGACACCTTGCTCGCGCTCGACCCAATAGCCTTCTTGCGACAGCTTCAGAGGGCTGTGAACTCTCCTGCGACCCCGCCGATGTCGTCAGAGGTGAAAAGCCTATCGGACCACTTCAACGAGCTGTTTGCAACCAGTACACTCAATAACAGGTCGGAATTTGCGAGCGGCGCGCGGGCAGCGCACGACCTTATCATCAACCAGTACCTCACCCATATCGGCAAAACAAACTGGACCACCTACGAGAACATCGGTCATTGGTGCCCCAAGCACGATGATTTTTCTTCTTGCACCAACCCCGATCCAGGGTCCTCCTTAGCCGTCCAACGGTCCTCAATCACAGAATTCATCCAGTATGCAAACGACCATGATGCAGCGGCCTACTTCCACGCCTTCAAGGATGGTGACGATGTGGCATTGAATGGAACCGATCCCAATGGCTATGTCCTGACCTTCTCCCCTAAGAAGATTCCCGCGACCACCCGCTTCTGGTCCCTTACCGCCTACACGCCAGAAGCGATCGAACTGGTGCCCAATTCGGCTGACAAATACCTCGTCGCGAGTTACACCCCAGACCTGCAGAAAAACAAAGACGGGTCGATCTCAATTTATATGTCAAGGCGGCTCCCTCCAGACGTTCCTGCTGCCAACTGGCTTCCGATTCCGCCCGGGCCTTTCAATGTGATGCTCCGTGATTACGGCCCGCTAGGAAACGTTCTGGATGGCACATACGTACCCCCGCGTATTGAGAAGAGTCATTAGTTGCAGCGATTGTCTCTATCAAACGCGGCATTCAGCTAAAATTTATCCTAAGGAAGCTCTGAACAAGCAGCGGTTTTCTTGCTGAGTTGGAGCGGCTGGGTTGTTTTTACCTGTGGCGAGGTGGATGGTGTGTTGTTGAAGACTCTTTGCCTGTTTTCAGGCGCGGCTCTGCGCGGGCACGGCCAGCAGATGGTGGCGTGCGGTGCAGAGGTTGATGAGGGCGCAGGTCGTTTCGAGCCGGTTGAGATTCTTGGCGAGACCGCGGAAGCGCACTTTGACGAAACCGAACTTGAGCTTCATCAGAGCGAAGATATGCTCGACGCGCGAACGGGTTTTGCTCTTGATGCGGTTTTCTTCTCGTCGGTCGGCATAGACCTTGAGCTTGGTTCTCCAGAGCCGGTTGGTGCGGTCGGCGGCTTTGGGGGCGCGTTGCCGAAGCACCTCGCCCTGGCCCTGGTAGGCCTGATCTCCCCACACCTCGGTCTCCTCGCCGTGCAGCAGCTCGGGCAGCATGCGGCAGTCGGCCACGTTGGCCGCCGTCGCCGCGACCGAGTGGATCAGCTTGGTCCCCGCGTCCACACCCACATGCGCTTTCATGCCGAAGTACCACTGCCGGCCCTTGCGCACCTGATGCATCTCCGGGTCGCGCGCCCCGCTTTTGTTCTTGGTCGAGCACGGCGCCTGCAGCAGAGTCGCATCGACGATGGTGCCGGCGCCGATCTTCAAGCCATGCCGCTCCAGATAGCCGTTCACCTCGGCGAAGATGCGCCTGCCCAGTTGATGACGCTCGAGCAGATGGCGGAACTTGCACACCGTCGTCTCGTCCGGCGCGGGCTCACGGCCCAGATCGATGCCCACGAACGACCGCATCGAAGGCGACTCGTATAGCGCGTCCTCCACGGCTGGGTCCGACAAGTTGAACCACTGCTGCAGAAAGTAAATCCGCAGCATCCGCTCCACCCCAACCGGCGGACGCCCTTTGCCCGAAGCCGGATAATGCGGCTCAACCAGCTTCACCAACTCCGCCCACGGAACCACCAGCTCCATCTGAGACAAAAACTCCGCGCGCCGAGACTGCCGACCAAACTGCTCAAAACCCGCCGCCATCGCCAATGTCTGCTGCTTCATCCAATCCACCCCCTCCACCCACCGTAATTTAATCCGCTGCGGAAACGAAGTGCTTAATCAGAGAACCCCTAAGTGATAAGATCGCTCGCTGCGTTGAACACCGTGCTGTAATTCGAGAGCCTTTTCCCAAGTTCGAGCCGCTCCTGTTCGGACCTCAGTCAAATGCTGCTTGGCTACGATCAACTCACAGTGAAGGCTACTTTGCGGCTTGTGTCAGTTATGTCGGTTTGAGCCTTAAGCGCCTGATGGATACGTTGAGCGAAGACGAGATGGATAACCTGTGCGAATCCTTCCCAGCGCTTTTTCCGCTACGCCAAAGATCCTTGAACGAATCGCAGAAGGACTCCATTCAGGCGAAATCAAAACTCCTAAGTGAGCAGTTCGTCGTTAGCATTCATCTTCGAAGTCAAGTGCTAGGAGGGGATGGCGGAAGAACCAACCTCCAGTTACGCCGCAGGAAGGAGATGCGCATTCCAGGTTTGGGCGGCCCATAGCATTGCGTTGAGTCGCACGAGCAGCTTTCGCATACAAGCCACCAAGGCGACCTTGGAGCTTTTCAGGCTTGTCGCAGGTGCTGATAGAAAGCGCGTAAGGTTGGATGGAAGCGAAGACCTGCGACCACGGACATGTACAGGAGAGCGCGCAAGTGTGCTCGACCACCCTAGACATGACGCCTCCCTTGCGACTTTCCGCTTCGTTGTTGAACGGCGCTACGCCAACAAGGGCGGCGAATCTGCTTGCAATTCATGGTGCCGAGTTCGGGAAGCTCGGCGATCATGCTGCTGATGAGCACGGGTCCGACTCCGGGTACCGAATTCAGTAGTTCTACCCTCTGCTTCCATTCCGCATTCTTTCCAATGAGTGCTGCCAAGTGCGCGTCGACCTGCTTCAATCGACCCTTCAGGAAACGGACGGTCACATCGATATCGTTCTGAGCATCGCCGCGCAGAGACATGGGGTAGACCCAACATTGCTGTCACCGGGGGCAATCTGTCAGGCAGTTTGCTGGTCGTAGCTGAGCAGCATTTGCGTGCCGACCGATTTGGGGCCGGAACCGGGGTGGGAGGGAGCACGACGCAACACTCTGTAGCCATCGAGAAACTGCGCTTCACGCTGGCAGGAAAGACCACTGTTCTTTCACCTGCTACCGTGCTTACTCCATCTCGTCCAGAAACAGCTTCCGGCGAGACTTTCCAACCATACTTTTCAAACCAAACCAACCCTGGAGAAGGCCTTTGCTGACCGCCTCGACTCGCCGGTCTTTTCTCGCCTGCGCCGCTGCTTCCGCCCTGTCACTCTCCGCGCAGGCCTCCATCTTTCCTTGGCACATCCGCCACAAACATCGACTCAGTAATCCCCACGCCAGCCCTCGTGCCCGCAAGCTGTACTCCTATCTGTGGGGCATCTATGGCCGCAAGACGCTCACAGGTCAGCAGGTCTCGGCCTGGAGCGGGCCCCGCTCCGAGCTTGACTACCTCCAGCGCACTACCGGCAAGCAGCCTGCAATTCTCGGCCTGGACTATATCAACCCGGCGAAGTGGACCTTCGTGAACGATCGCGCCACCCGCTGGTACCTCGAAGAAGGCGGCATCCCTCGTTCCGGGCTCGCGGTTTCGATTTTGACACGTACCCTGCTGCAGTGCGCCGCTGCAGGCTATGCCGGCATGAATCTCCACAGTGGGGGCGACGGATATTACACACCTATCGCGGTCGGACCGCAGCTTTCCACAGAGCTTCGTCCCCTTTACTTCGGCATGCAGTTTGCAGGCTATTTTTCCGGTGCTGACCTTTACCCCGCCGAGCTTAACCCTGCTTCAAACGCTTCGGCATATTTTGCGAGGCATGGCCGGGAAAGCTTTTTGGCACTCATCAACAAAGGAAAGGGCGGTCTCATGGTGGAGTTGCCGAAGGCCTACGCAGGAAAAAGCCAACCAATCAATACCGGCTGACCGGTCCTTCGCTCGATGCCACCTCCGGCGTCGCGCTTGTGTCAGAAGCCGGTACGCGACAGAATTTGATCACGCTGCCCGGGTATACCGCTATCCTGTTCAGGTGGACTTAGGCAACAACTTTGTTTGGAGAAACTATGCTTTTACGAACTGTTGGACGTACGCTCACCTTTTTCCTCCTGGCCGCCGGGCTCCCTCGTTTGGCCACTGCGGCATCGGTCACGCATGAGGTGCGCTCCCCGGACGGGGCAGTTGTGCTGACGGTCTCTACCGATGGACCGCTCGCTTACAGCCTGACAGTGGATCGTAAACCCGTGGTGTTGCGTTCCGCCATCGAGCTTGACCTGGCGGGGAATCTAAAGCTTGGTGCCGAGGCTCACTTTGTGGGTGAGAAGCACCGCAGCGTTGATACCACCTGGACAAACAACTTCGGAAACAGCCGGGAGGTGCGCGACCACTTCAACGAAGTGGAAATGCGTTTCAAGGATCATGGTCGCCGATTTGATGTGATCGCACGCGCTTACAACGAGGGCGCGGCCTTTCGCCTCGCGCTCCCCAGGCAGAAAGGCATGGAGACCTTCACCGTCATCCGCGATGCGACCGAGTTTGCTTTTCCCGCTGACGCGCATGTATGGGCAGGGAAGAACAATGCCGAGGGTCCAAGCCGGCCCGAGGGCGGCTTTGTCGGCTCGCAGGAATGGCAGTTCCTTCCCTCGGACCTGGCCGGGCTGAAGTCGGACTTCAAGTACGGTCTTCCCTTCCTCGTCGACGCGTCGGGAATCTATGTTGCGGTGACTGAGGCCGATCTGCTGGACTGGGCCGGTATGTGGCTTCAGCAGAAACCGGGAAACGTGAGCACGATGATGGCCACGCTGGCTCCGCCTCTTCCGGCAAAGCCCTGGCCTGCGCGCCTGCAGGCCAACAGGACAGCCGGCGGGGTGAGCGATGCGCCTCCGCCCGAGGGTCCGGTGCAGGCAGGACTCGTCGTGGCCACTACGCCCCACAACTCGCCCTGGCGCGCTTTTCTGATAGGGCGGCGCCCGGCAGACCTGCTGGGAACAAATATGGTGCTGAACTTGGCTACACCAAGCCGCTTAGGCGACACCTCCTGGGTCAAGCCGGGAATGGCATCCTGGGGAACCTGGTGGCCAGGAACAGGTCATCTTGATCTCCCCACCATCGAGAAGTACATTGATCTCGCGGCAACTATGGGATGGCAGTATCAGCTCACCGAGGGCCGGAATCGCGCCATCATTCCCGCTGAGGTGACGTATGGCAAAGAGCGCAACGTACGCATCTGGCTCTGGTTTCACTTCAACGAATTCGCTGATCCTGCTTCCTATCGCCGGGATTTTCCCAAGTATGCCCAAATGGGTGTGGCGGGATTGAAGATCGACTTTATTGACCGGAACGATCAATGGGCGGTGAACTGGTATGAAGACGTCATCAAGGTTGCTGCCGAAAACCACCTGATGATCGACTTCCATGGTGCCGACAAGTCAACTGGCTTCGAGCGCACCTATCCAAACCAGATCACACGAGAAGGCATTCAGGGCAATGAGTACAACAAGTGGAGCACGCGGGAAACACCCGAGCATCGTGCCACGCTGCCCTTCACTCGTGCGCTCGTAGGGCCGGCCGATTACACGCCCGGCGGCTTTCTGAACCGGCAACCCTCAGACTTTGTACCCGTACAGACTGTGCACAACGGCGGCTCAACCCAGGTGCAGAGCACGCGTGCCGGTGAGCTGGCCATGTTCCTGCTCATCCAAAGTCCGTTCACTGTGGCGTGCGACTCGATTGAGAACTACAAAACGAACTCGGGTGACTGGCAGCCTGGCATGGACTTTTTAAAGGCGCTACCCACTACATGGGACGAGACGCACGGGCTCGATGGAGAGGTCGGGCAGTATGTCGTGGAGGCGCGTCGGCACGGGTCTTCCTGGTACTTGGCCGCGGTCGCTGACCGGAACGGACGCGATCTTACTGTGCCGTTAAACTTTCTTTCCAAAGGCAAGTGGAAGGTACGCCTTTGGCAGGATGCATCGGACAGCGCGGATCATCCTGAGCACATCGAGTCTTCAGAGAAAGTTGTCAGCTCCTCCGAAGCACTCACCTTGAAGCTCGCGCCCTCCGGAGGCATGGTAGCGATTCTATCGCCCTCAGAGTGATTGGACTGCGCTGAGTGCAGGGCGACACAATTAACGTTATCGACCCGATTGCCCTTTATTCTCAAAAAAGAGGAACGAGCGTCGCTGCTGGTTTCCTCGAAATAAATCGCTCGACGCACTGCCGCTGTCGTGCGGGCGCTTCCGTGGAGTACCTGTCCCATAAAACCTTCCACGATGGCAACTGCATGTACTCTACTCCATCACACTGTGGGACTAAGCTCTTCTCCAAACTCAAGGCGCTGCTCCGAAAAGCCGCCAAACGATCCGTCGAGCAACTCTGGACCGAGATAGGCGCACTGCACCCAAGCTCCGAGGCGCGGCTTCGCTCCACCTGCATGAAGAAGCGTTGAACCGGATGCAAGAGCGGTTGACACCAGAGACGATGAGACTACGTCGATGCAACAGTCGCGGTCCGGATAGAGCTGGCCTTTGAAAAGCCTGTCGATTCAAAATCCATCAGGGCCTAGCTTTTCGTACAGCAATCTGCGATGGATACCCAACATCCGAGCGGCTTCCGCCTTGTTGCCACTCGACCGTTTCAGGGCTCGTTCCATGAGGAGTCGCTCCCAGGCTTGGATGGACTCCCGGTATGGAAGGTTCAGAAGCGCTTGCAACTCGCTGTGTTTGTTTCTTTCACTTGTCGTAAGTTCTTCGACCATAATGAGGTCGGAAGTGATCGCACGTCCTCCCGCTTTTAAAATTGCTCGCTCTACAATATGCTCCAGTTCCCGGACGTTTCCAGGAAATGCGTGGCGCTGTAGTTTGAGGATGGCATCCTCCGAGAAGCCTGTAGGTCTTAGGCCGTGTCTTTCGCTGTACGACTGAAGAAAATGCTCTGCGAGCGAGATGATGTCTGAACGACGGTCGCGTAGTGAAGGAAGGTGAATTGGAACTACGCTCAACCGAAAATACAAGTCGCTGCGAAAACAACCTGCTGCCACCTCCTCTTCCAGATTACGGTTCGTGGCGGCGATCACTCTGAAGTCTGCTTCGACCGATTGCGAACCGACCCATCAGCGTAAGGATGGTGAGAGACCGTTTCGTATTGACACCTTTGCCAAAGACGTTCACCCATCGACACGCCTCAATCCCATTCAAGACAGATGATCGACTTATGCTTTTACCGCTGAAGCGCCTTGTGGTTCTCCCGTTGCTCGTGTGTTCGGCACGAACAGTTGAAAGATTGCGGCGGCAAGCAACGCGAGCATGGCAAAGCCGACAAAAGTCATGTTGAACCCGAAATGTTGAAGCACCAGTCCGGAGACAATGGGTCCGACGACTCCGCCGATGGCCTGGGCTGTGGCGAAGATTCCAAGCAGCGAGTTGAACTGCCCTTTACCGCGCGTCAGATCTGCGGCGAAGGCTACGATCGCGACACCGTAGATCCCGGCGCCTATGCCATCCAGCGCCTGCAGGAAAACGACCATGTGCGGGTTATGTGCCAGCGTATACGAAAAAATGCGAAAGGGAAGCACCCAGAACGCGACAGCCATGATGGGCTTTCGTCCCCAGGAGTCGCACAGTCGTCCGGTAGCCCACGCGACGGGAACCATCACCAACTGCGCCGAAAGAACGGTGAATGTCGTTAGTGCGCTCGAACCGCCTAGCTGCTTGATGTACAGAGCGGTTACCGGAAGAATCGGGGCGTTAGCGAGATGGAATAGCCCCACCGCGGCCAGAAGAGAGAGAATCGAGCGGTCACGGAGGATTGTGCTCCATTTTACTTCGGGCGCTTTGCCATCTCCGGATGCGATCTCCTCATTCAGGTCTTCTTTGCGCATCCAGTAGACGGAGAATGCGCCAACCAGTGAGGCGATAGCGACGGAGTAGAAGATCGAAGCGCTGCCAAAGTATCGGACAGCCACAAACGCGAGCAGCGCGGCAACGATATTGCCTGCATGATTCCAACTCTGATTTTCGCCGAGCGTCCGATTCAGAGCTTTGTAGCCGACAAGGGCGAGTGCAAGTGCCCCGAGCACCGGAATGAAGATGCTTTGAGCGACGCCGGACAGGAAAAGCAAAGAGTCAATCCATAACGCTGTACGCGGCACAAACGGAATCACTCCAAAGCAAATCCCGACAGCGATCGAAGCAACAAAGAACAGCAGGCGGCGGTTCTTGATGCGATCGACCATGATTCCCGCAGGGGTTTGGAAGAGCAAAGTTCCTAAGCCGAGGAGTGCAGTCGCAAGCCCAATCTCGTCATACCGCCACTTCGCCTCTTTGAGAAAAGTGTTGAGGAGAGGCAGGACGACGCCTACCGCCTCCGCTTGAAAGAAGTTGGCCGCATTGAGCCCAAAGCGACTCCGGCGTGATGGCGTCCGCTCGTGTTGGTCGCGCTTTCCCTTCTCAACCATGCCATTTATAAAGGCAAGCAGACAGCCATCCGTGACTATCGTTGAATCGCCGCATGTATGGAGGTTAGGTCTTCACCTCGTCTTCACCAACATCCCTGGTGTTCGCTTTCCGCTCACAAGGTGAGCGCCCTGCGTACACATTCGGCCCTCAAACAACCGTACGCCATTTCAAGGTCAACTGTTTCGTTGAAACCACGGATGGTACCAGTTTGCCTGGCGGATTGCCCTTCTCCATGGTGCAAGAAGGAGAAGCCTATGAAACCCATGAAGTCCAATCTCCAGAAGTCCAATCTCCGTTGGCGGCGCTATTTTGATGCAGACTCTCTTTACAAGACGTTGACGCGGCAAATCCAAGTAAGAACGGACTCAAAGGAGAGTTATGAACGCAGGCTGGATCTTCCCTTTCATCATCGTTGGCGGTGCACTCCAGACGTGCGGAGCCGCCATGAATGGACAACTCAACAAGCACATGATCAATCCATGGCTGGCGTCGGCGGTATCGTTTGCGCTGATTACGTTCTTCTTCATTGCAGCATTTCTTATCACGCCGCACCCGCTGCCTACCACCAAGGACCTCGCGTCGATGCCTTGGTGGGCTGTTATCGGTGGCCTTGTCGGAGCCGTCCAGGTCTACGCCGGTCTCACACTGGTCAACAAGGTTGGAGCGGGGCCATTCATGGGCTTCACGGTCACCGCTGCACTCATCACGTCTCTGGTCATCGATCACTTCGGCTGGTTCCGCATGGATCACCACCCGATCAACTTATGGAGAGCACTCGGCGGCTTGCTTCTGATTGGCGGCGTAACCCTCATTGCAAAATTCTGAGGTTTCGATGTGTTTGCCGTGACGGCGTAACTCCGCATACCAGTCACAAGTCGGATGCACGGTCAGCCTGATTCAGAACGGCGGCGCGTTGGTCTGCAACGCCTGTCTTCTGGCTGGTGTCGAGATACCGCGAGGCGATTCCGCCGAACCTCTGGCCCGTCCAAAGGGTAGGTTGTAAACAAATGACGTGCTGGCGATATGCCGTTGGTCCTGGCTCGAATTCCCGTAGTTAACAGCCCGATTGTCTTAAAACTAGGACGGCATCGTAGCTGTATGACCACCACTCATGGCCGCAGTGAAAAGCGGGCAAGCAAGTCCGTTAAGACCCTGGACGAAGTCGCTGGGATCCACTCATCGCGCCTCCCGCCACCGCCGCGCCTCCACCGGCGCCAGAACCCGATGCACCGTGCTCAGAAGCTCCGTCAGCCGGAACGGCTTCGCCAGAAAACTCCACCCCTCCTCTTGCAGGAGCATCTTCTGCACCGCATCCACCAGCCCGCCCGAGATCAGCAGCACCGGCAACTCGCAGCGCAGACCCTTTAGCTCCAGTGCCAACTCCATCCCTGATCGCTGCGGCATGTACAAATCCGTCACCAGCAGATCGATCTGCGGCACGCTCTTGAAGATCTGCGCCGCCCGGTCCGCATCCCCTGAGCTATACACCGCATATCCTTCATGCTCCAGAAACGTTCGCGTCAACGAACGGATATCAGGATCATCGTCCACCAGAAGAATCGTACTGGGCGCAAGCGGAACCAAACCGTCCGAACTCTCGAGGTTCATTTCTATAGGACGATGCGGATTATCAGGAGATACATTCATTCCAGATCAAATAAGGAATCGCGCTGAACGGTATTCGCTGAGTCGTCCTCAACGACAGCTCGCTTCATCGCAACCTCTTCAAGATGGATTGCGTAACCAACCCGCGAGTTGCCTCACGACCCTATGCCCCTGGCCGATCTTTGAGCACCATCATGCAGCCTCATCGCATAAGCCGGCCTTAGAACCTGTTTAATAACTACGAAGAACTCGTCATCTCGACCGAAGCCACCGGGGTCCCCGGCGAGCGCTTTTGCTCGTTGGGGTGGTAAGTCGTGTAGTTTTATCGCACGGCGCAGTGGAGAGATCCCCGTATTTCGTCTTTGCCGTTGCCTGTTTTTACATCACCGATATCACAAATCTATAGTTCTTGAACAGGTTCTTAGGCGGCAGGCAAGCGTCTCCCACCCCGCACTTGCCTTTGCCTTCCTATTCCCTACTCCCGGTTCTCCTTACAATGGTTCCATGCCGCCATCCGAAGAGGAGACAACCCGATTCCTTACTGCCTGGATGCAGGTGCGCCAAATCGTGCAAGCTGCCAACTTCAACCGTTTTCAACGGGCTGGGCTTAGCGCGACACAGTTCATGACGCTCAACCTCGTGCCCAAGGAAGGCATGACGCTCTCCGGCCTCGCGCGCAAACTCAACCTCAGTCCAGCGACCCTGAACGAAACGGTCAACTCACTCGAAGAGCGAGGCCTGGTGCGCCGCGCACGCGATCCGAAAGATATGCGCAAAGTCAACATCAGCGCGACGCGGCAAGGACAACGCCTGCAGAACTCCGCATCGCAGGAGTTCCACCTCTTCATGTCGAGCCTCTTCGACCGCATGAGCAGGACGCGACGAGAAGGTCTCCTGGCTGGCCTGGAACAATTAGTGAAGCTCAGCGAGCACCCTTAGCGATAACAGCAAGGACAACCCTGGGCCTACTCCCCGTGAGGATGACGGTCCTCAGGCGCGGCGTAGTTCTCGGCTATCTCCGCTGCGCTGATCGCAATGGCGCTGCTTTGCCGGATGATGGAAGCGATCTCCTCATCGCTCTTGCCGCGCTTCCTCAGCGACTCAATCTCATCGCTGATCATGCCCACGAACGCTTGCACGGGGAACTGTTCGGGTCCAAGGCCAGCCGCCTCGCGCAAAGACTTCTGCGCTTTGATCGCTTCTTCGACAGGGTACATCTTCTCTGTATTCATCTGGTTTTCCTTTCGTACTACGAACTATGCATACTAAGATCGCAATAGGCTGATAAAGGTTGGAAGCAAGGGCAGCGTATCTACTCCTCCAATCCTCCAAAGCCGGCGCCTTCCTCAACTCAATCCGATCACCTGCTTAAATCCGTTCTTATCCCTAACCTCCGCGGTCGATCGTCTTAAGATCGGTGTCATCAATGGCCATCGGTGTTAAGCCCTACTTGTTCTCCTTTCCAGCAGTCGCGCCGCTTTCGTGTGCATCCACACGCTAAACTCAAACCAGGTACCCGGCACGGCCATGCGCATCCTCACCCGCTACATCCTCCGCGAAGTCACCTCGCACGCTCTCCTCGGCGGCGTGCTCTTCACCTTCATCATCTTCATGCGCGACCTCGGCAAAATCCTCGACTTCGTCGTCCGCGACTCCGCCTCCTACTCCGACGTAGCCCGCATCATCGCCTACACCCTGCCTCCCGCCCTCAACGTCACCATCCCCATGGCCGTCCTCGTAGGCATTCTCCTTGGCCTCTCCCGCCTCGCCGCCGACTCCGAAATCACCGCCATGCGCGCCTCCGGCATGGGAGCCATCGACTTCGTCCGCATCGTCTCCATCGTCTCCACTCTCGCCCTCGCCCTCGGCCTCGTCAACTCCCTTTATCTCTCCCCCCGCGCCGCCGCCGGCCTCATCTCCCTCGGCGAATCCCTCAAATCCTCCCAGGCCTCCTTCGAGGTCCAGCCCCGCGTCTTCTACGAAGAGTTCAAAAATCGCGTCCTCTACATCCAGGACGTCAGCCCCGCCGCCGGAGCCGCCCTCTGGCATCACGTCTTCCTCGCCGACCTCACCCAGCCCGCCAACCCCCAGATAACCACCGCCGAACAGGCCGTCGTCGTCAATGGAACGCCCAAAACCCCCGACGCCCAAACCCTTCGCCTCCACCTCATCGACGGCGGCCAGCACGAGACCTCCCCCACCGACCCCAACCAATACAACATCTCCACCTTCAACACCACCGATATACCCATCGAAACCGAAGCCCCCGAAGACGCCCACCTCGGCCGCGTCAACACCCCCATCCAGGCCCTCTCCCTGCCCGAACTCTGGCGCCGCGCCCGATCCCTCAACTCCTCCCAGAGCCGCGAAGCCTCCGTCTACCGCATCGAGTTCAACAAGCGCTTCTCCTACCCCTTCGCCTGCCTCGTCCTCATGCTCGTCGGCGTCCCCCTCGGCATCTCTTCCAAACGCGGCGGCAAATCCACCGGCTTCGTCCTCACCATCCTCCTCGTCTTCATCTACTACTTCCTCTCCTCGGTCGGCGTCGCCTTCGCCCAATCCGGAAAACTCTCGCCCTTCCTCGGCGTCTGGGGAGCCAACCTCCTCTTCGCCGCCGCCGGAGCCCTTCTGCTCTATCAAATGTCCCGCGGCGGCATCGCCCTCAGCCTCTTCTCCACCCTCGGCCTCAAGCTCAAATCTCTTCTCACCCGCCTCACCTCCGGCAACAACGGCGAGCGGTCCAGCAGCCGCGATATCGCCACCTTCCTCCGCCACTTCCGCAGCTTCGCCCGCATCCAGTTCCCTCTCCTGCTCGACGACTACGTCATGCGCGAATACGCCACCAACTTCGCCATCGTCCTCGGCTCCTTCTCCGTCCTCTTCCTCATCTTCACCTTCTTCGAGCTCATCGGCCCCATCTTCAGGAACCGCACCCCCCTCGTCACCGTGGGCGAATACCTCATCACCCTCATTCCCTACATCCTCTACAACGTCACCCCCCTCTGCGCCCTCGTCGCCGTCCTCGTCACCTTCGGCGCCCTCAACCGCACCTCCGAGCTCACCGCGATGAAGTCCTCCGGCATCAGCCTCTACCGCATCATCACCCCCGTCCTCGTCGTCACAATCTTCATCTCCGCCGGCCTCTTCGCCTTCGACGAACTCTACCTCCCCGCCGCCAATCGCCGCCAGGAGGCTCTCCTCTCGGTCATCAAGAACAAGCCCGCCCAGACCTTCCTCCGCCCCGGCCGCGAGTGGATCTCCGGCCAGACCGACAAAACCGGTGAACCCGCCCGCATCTTCTACTACCAATACTTCAACGCCGAAAAAGACACCTTCGCCAACATTACCGTCTTCGAGTTCGACCCCGCCACCTTCGCCCTCACGCGCCGCATCTTCGCCGCCTCCGCAGGCTGGGACCCGCGCATCAACAACTGGGTCTTCGACGACGGCTGGCAGCGCACCTTCTCCGGCGACACCATCGCCACCTACCGCCCCTTCACCGTTGACACCTTCCCCGAGATCAAGGAACAGCCCGGCTACTTCAAAAAAGAAGATCTCCCCTCCCAGGAGATGAGCTACAACGAACTCGCCCGCTACATCGCCGACCTCAAACAATCCGGCTTCGACACGCAGCGCCTCAACGTCCAGCTCAACAAAAAAATCGCCTACCCCCTCATCACCCTCGTCATGGCCATCCTCGCCATCCCCTTCGCCCTGTCGATGGGCAAGCGAGGCTCGCTCACCGGTATCGCCACCGCCATCGGCCTCGCCATCGCCTATTGGGTCATCGGCAACATCTTCGAGTCTCTCGGCAACGTCAACCACCTGCCCGCCGTCCTCGCCGCCTGGACCCCCGACCTCCTCTTCGGCATCACCGGAGCCTACCTCCTCCTCCGCACCCCCACCTAGTGTCCTGGGCCGATAGCTCGTATGATCCTGTTGTCATCTCAACCAGAACATGGGTTCATCTCGACCGGAGCGCAGCGGAGTGAAGAGACCTGCTTTCCACAACTGACGCCCAAGCCGAGTATTCGCGACAGCCGTCGCGAACCTCAGATTCCCGGCATGGAAATGCCTGCCTGACGCGGCTAAGAACCACCTTACGGACACGTTTAGACGGACAGTAAATCGCCATTTCAGCACCTAAATCAAGCCCCATGCCTACGTCCCCCCTCCACCTCCGCCTCCCCGCCACCTCCGCCAACCTGGGCCCCGGCTTCGACGCTCTCGGCCTCGCCATGGCCCTCTACCTCACCATAGATGCCACCATCGCCGACGTCTTCCACATCGATGCCACCGGACGCGACGCCGCCCTCTGCTCCGCCCTCGACCGTAACCTCATTCTCACCACCTACATAGACGTCCTCGCCGCCGCCGGTATCCTGGCTCCTCCCCTCCACCTCCGGCTCAACAACGAGATCCCCCTTGGCATGGGCTGCGGCTCCAGCGCCTCGGCCCTCCTTGCCGGCATCCTCCTCGCCAACCACTTCGGCAACCTAGCTTGGACCACCCAGCAAATTCTCGAGGAAGCCTGCCAACGCGAGGGCCATCCCGACAACGTAGCCGCCTGCCTTCTAGGCGGAATGACCATCTCCTCGATGTCCAAAGGTGGCATAGAAACAGCAACTTGCGGAGGTAATCTAAACTGGAGCTTACTCTTGGCCGTCCCCTTCGCCAGCCTCTCCACCGCAAAGGCCCGAGCCCTCCTCCCCCCTACTTACACCCGCGAAGACACCATAGCCAACATCCAGTCCACCGCCCTCCTGGTCGCCGCCTTCGCGCAGAACCGCCCCGACCTCCTCCGCGCCGCCATGCGTGACCGCCTCCACCAGCCCTACCGCATGGAGGCCTGCCCACTCCTGCCGCTGCTCCTTCCGCTCGCTGAAACCATCCCCGCCCTCTACGGTGTAGCCCTCAGCGGAGCCGGCCCCTCTGTCCTGCTCATCACCGCGGAATCCACCGCCCCAGCCCTTATCCCCGCCATTCGTCAAGCCGCCAAGGACCCCACCCTCGAAGTGATCCACACCCGCATCGCACAAGCCGCACTTCATCCCTAGCCCTTATCGCAGCACCTGTATGTTTATGAATGTGTCCGAAACACCCGAGAATCGTCATCTAGACCGAAGGCGGCGCTTTTGCCGCCGAGGTGGAGAGATCCCCCATTTCGCTTTTGCCGCTGCTTTTCACAAATTTGCCACGCAGCCGTCACGCAGTTTTGAACAGCTCTTGCAAGTCGAAACCAGCAACTCGGTAACGTAATCGCGAATTACTTAAGATTTCTTTACCTCCGGCTAATTTGCCCGTAACTTAGCCCTTGTATGCAGTTCTGGGGAGGGCTGCTACGCCGCCCGTTGACCTCTTCCGAGAGGTCCGGGCGTTTGCTCTTTAAGAGCTCACTCTCCTTCTTGAAACCTCGAGAACAATTAAGCATCTATTATTGTGGAGTCTGCGCTGTAGCCCAGTGGGTGTTCAGGGCCAGAGCAACCCGGAGGAATTTACATGGCAGGACAGTACGTCACCGAAGTAAACGATGCAAACTTTGAAAGAGATGTTCTCCAGTCGGAAGAGCCCGTACTGGTAGACTTTTGGGCCGCCTGGTGCGGTCCCTGCCGCGCGTTGGCCCCGGTCGTCGACGAGGTCGCTACCCATTATCACGGCAAACTCAAGGTCATGAAGATGGACGTCGATGCCAACACCGCCACGCCCATGCGCTACGGCATCCGCGGCATCCCCGCCCTGCTTCTCTTCAAGGGCGGCAAGGTAGCCGAGCAGATCGTCGGATTCGTCCCCAAGGACACCATCGACAAATCCGTCAACAAAGTCCTCGCGTAATCACCAGATAGGAAGCAACATCGGCCCGGCGACCACAAATCGGCGGGCCATTTTCTTGCTCTATGGCTTGCGTTTATCGATTCCAGAGCGAAAAGAGACGCATGGCTCTCCACTTCACAGATTCGTATCTTGAAGACTCGCGCGCTCTCTTCCGCTACTACAAGAATCTAGCCGAAAGAGCGATGGCACAGGTAACTGACCAGCAACTAGGGACGCGATTGGATGAAGAATCGAACTCTATCGCCATCATCGTAAAACACATGACTGGCAACATGCGGTCGCGATGGACCGACTTTCTGACCAGCGACGGAGAGAAACCGGATAGACACCGGGACACTGAGTTTGTCGATCCGCCGCAAACTCGTGAAGCATTGTTAGCTCTGTGGGAAGACGGCTGGAACTGCATGTTCAAATCCCTTGAACCGCTCACCGATGCGGATCTATCGCGGCCGGTAACCATCCGGGACGAAGCTCACTCCGTGATGCAGGCCATCAATCGCCAGACAGCTCATTACGCTTATCATTGCGGACAGATCGTGCTCTTGGCCAAGCACCTCAACCAGAGCAAATGGCGCGCAATCACCGTGCCTCGGGGAAAGTCGGAGGAGTTCAACACGCGAGTGCGAACCGGAGAGCTCAGCCAACGGTAGACACTCCGATTACACTGACATAAATGCTCGAATGGATGCTCTTCCGCGTCATCATGGTGGCCTTTTTCATCCTGGCCAGCAGCTTCTTCGTGGCTGCCGAGTTCGCCCTCGTCTCCGTCCGCGAGACCCGCATCCAACAGCTCATCGCCCTCGGCCGTCCCGGCGCCCGCACCGTCCTCAAGCTCAAGCACTCTATCGACGAGTTCCTCCCCGCCGTTCAACTTGGCGTCACCGTCGCCGGCCTCGCCCTCGGTTGGATCGGCGAGCCCTCCGTCGCCCAAATCATCCTCTCCCTCGCCTCCACCTGGCTGCGCGTACTGCCCGCCCACGCCCTGCTCTACGCCCACACCGTCGCTGTCATCTTCGCCTTCTCTCTCATCACCTACTTCGAGGTCCTCCTCGGCGAACTCGTCCCCAAATCTCTCGCGCTCCAGCGCACCGAACGCATCGCCCTCGCCGTAGCCGGCCCCATGGACGTCTTCATCCGCATCACCCGCCCCATCGTCAAGCTGATGAATGCCTCCGCCGCCCTCGTCCTCAAACTCTTCCGCGCTCCCCTCCGCGGCGAAGGCGCCGTCCACTCCCCGGAAGAACTGAAACTCATCGCCACCGCCACCCGCCGCATGGGCCTCCTGCCCGTCTTCCAGGAGGAGATCATTCACCGCGCCATCGAACTCAACCACGTCACCGTCCGCGAGATCATGACCCCCCGCGGCAAGATCTTCTCCCTTCCCGCCGACCTGCCCCTCCAGCAGGCCTCCGCCCGCATCATCGACGAGCAGCACTCCCGCGTCCCCGTCTACGACCCCGCCCACGGCCCCGAAGACCTCATCGGCATCGTCTACTCCAAGGACATCTCCCGACTCATGCACTTCCGCACCGTCGCCCTCTCGCTCGGCGGCAAGGGCGAGTCTCCCCTCACCCTCCGCCAGGTCATGCGCGAGCTCACCGTCGTCCCCGAAACCAAGCTCGCCGTCGAGCTCCTCCAGGAGTTCCAGGAGCGCCGCCGCCAGCTCGCCATCGTCGTCGACGAGTTCGGTTCCACTGTCGGCCTGGTCACCTCCGAAGACATTCTCGAACAGATTGTCGGTGAACTCGAAGATGAGTTCGACATCACCCAATCCCCTCTCCTCAGCACCACCGGCGTCATGTCCCTCGACGGCAGTACTACCCTCCGCGACCTCGGTAATCAGCTTCATTGGATCTTTCCTCGCGAAGCCGGCGTCGAAACCCTCGCCGGCTTCCTCCTCGCCCACCTCGGCCATATTCCCGACGTCGGCGAAAGCATCGAGCAAGCCGGCCGCCGCTACACCGTAGCCGAGATGGCCCGCCACCGCATCAGCCGCGTCCTGGTCGAAGACATCTCCGCCCCCACCCCTCGCGCCCTCGAAGAAGCCGACAGCCCGGAAGCCACTCAATGATTCGCCCGCTGCAACTTCCGGCCCTCTCCGTCCGAATTCCTGAAAGCCGCCAACCATCCCACAATGTCAACAACGATGTCATCTCGACCGAAGCACCGGGGTCGGCGGATTCAAGGTGCAAGTGCAACATTTCCTAAAAGGGAGATGGTTGCGTATGCCTGGAAGCTATATTCATCTTGAGTTGTCTGAACGAGCGTTGATTGAGACGCAGTTGCGATTGGGGTTGAGTCCTGCATGTATTGCTGCGGGGCTAAAGCGTGCGCGTTCGACGGTGCTGCGCGAGATACGCCGCAACGGCTGGAAGCCGCCGTCCGAGTTGGCCTGTCAAGCCAGGAGGATAGCCGGAGGATATCGATGCGTTCTGGCCGACCGGCGGGCTCGCGTGCTGGCCCACCGAGCGCGCCGGCCGCGCAAGCTGTTGGCTGGCAACCAGCTGTGGACTGTGGTGGTGGACCACCTTCGCCAGGGCTTGAGTCCAGCGCAGATCGCGCGCACACTGGCTCGTATGGACCCACCCGAGCGGCTCTGCTACGAGACCATCTACACCGCCTTCTACGCCATGCCGCGGGGACAGCTCCGCGCCAGCCTGCTGGGTCTGCTGCGCCACCGGCGCCATGTCCGCGGCTCTCCGTCCGGCAAGCAGAGGCGCAGCAGGCCGTCGATGCCGGACATGACGCTGATCGATCAGCGGCCCCTCGATGTTCAGATGCGCCTGGTTCCGGGCCACTGGGAGGGCGACCTGATCATCGGCAAGGGCAACCTGTCTCAGGTGGGCACGCTGGTCGAACGCACCACCCTGTTCGTCGCCCTGGTGAAGCTGAACAGCACCAAGCCCGACGCCACCGTCCAGGCCTTCACCCAGATCCTCAACCGCTTCGACAGCCAGTTGCGCCGCTCCATGACCTACGACCAGGGCTCGGAGATGAGGTATCACAGGACACTGACCAGAGAGACCGGAGTCGCGGTTTACTTCGCCCATCCGCACGCCCCGTGGGAGAGGGGAATCAGCGAAAATACCAACGGCCTGCTGCGCCAGTACCTGCCCAAAGGCACCGACCTGTCGCTGTTCTCCCAGCAGCAGCTCGACGACATCGCATGGCGGCTCAACACCAGGCCGAGAAAAACCCTGGGATGGAAAGCACCCGCAGAACTCTTCCTCCCAGACGGCGCCTTCGACTTCGTGCAACACTGGTCACAGAAAACATCCGTTGCACTTGCACCTTGAATCCGCCGCCCCCGGCGAGCGCACTTGCTCGCTGGGGTGGTAAGCAACCGGGGTTCCCGGCGAGTGCTTTTGCTCGCTGGGGTGGTAAGTGACAAACAGTCCCATCGTCCGTTGCGTAGCAGAGAGAGCCCCGCATTTCGTCTTGGCTAGCCGGGTGTCTCGCGTCCGAACTCTCGGACATGGGTCTTCGCCACGCCATAGCCTTCAACGCCTGCCGTTTGGCCCTCAAGCCTTCCCCACCGTCAGAGAATTCGCCCCATGACGCCCACTCCCCTCCGCCGCGCCCTTCGCCGCATTCTCATCACCCTCCCCGTCCTCTGGGTCGTCATCTCCGTCGTCTTCCTCCTCATTCACCTCGTCCCCGGCGACCCCATCGTCCAGATGCTCGGCGAAGGCGCCACCGCCTCCGACATCTCCGCTCTCCGCCACGCCTACGGCCTCGACGCCCCGCTCAGTCTCCAATACACCCGCTACTGGCACGGCATCGTCCACGCCGACCTGGGTCAATCCCTCCGCCTCCACGACTCCGTCACCCACCTCGTCCTCCAGCGCTATCCCTACACCCTCGCCCTCACCCTCGCCGCCCTCCTCATCGGCATCGCTCTTTCCATCCCCGCCGGCATCCTGTCTGCGCTCCATCGCAGCCGCTGGCAAGACCGCACCCTCGGCGTCGTCTCCCTCATCGGCCTCTCCTTTCCCAACTTCGCCCTCGGCCCCATCCTCATCCTCCTCTTCTCCATCCAGTTCGGCTGGCTCCCCGTCTCCGGAGCAGGCGATGGAACCCCCCTCAGCTTCCTCCTCCACCTCATCCTCCCCGCCATCACCCTTGGCCTCTCGCTCGCCGCCATCCTCACCCGCATGGTCCGCACCGCCATGCTCGAAGAGCTCAGCCAGGACTACATCCGCACCGCCCGCGCCAAGGGCCTCACCGAAAACCAGGTCGTCTACCGCCACGCCCTCCGCAACGCCCTCATCCCTGTCCTCACCGTCATCGGCCTCCAATTCGGCAGTCTCCTCGCAGGCGCCATCGTTACCGAAACCATCTTCAGCTGGCCCGGCATAGGCCGCCTCACCCTTTCCGCCATCTCCAACCGCGACTACGCCCTCGTCCAGGGCTGCATCCTCGCCGTAGGCCTCACCTATGTCGCCGTCAACCTCCTCACCGATGTCGCCTACACCGTAGCCAACCCCCGCATGCGCCTCGAATGACCTCTCTTCCAACCCAGAAAATTACCGTCATCTCGACCGGAGGAGTGGACAGTCTCATCGTCCACTACGCAGTGGAGATTCTCTCTTCCACTGCAAGCGCAATTCATCGGGTGCCCCATATCTCGATTTTGAGATGTGGGATGGAGCGAACCGGGGTTCCCGACGAGCGCCGGGTGCCCCATATCTCGATTTTGAGATGTGGGCCTCGAGAGCAGCGAGACCGTCTTCCTTCCACCCTTCCACCAACCAACGAATCGTCATCTCGACCGAACTGACCGGCGTCCCCGGCGAGCGCATTTGCTCG
The DNA here is from genome assembly GCA_965277335.1 of Edaphobacter sp. GTDB lineage: Bacteria > Acidobacteriota > Terriglobia > Terriglobales > Acidobacteriaceae > Edaphobacter. The sequence goes on from CBDICJ010000007.1 coordinate 54,029, forward strand.
CTGGGGTGGTAAGCCACTCACAGCCCCATCGTGAGCAGCGCAGTGGAGAGAACTGTTTCCCTGCTGCTGATACCGTTAAAGAAAATCGCCTCTGCAAACCACCCGCCCGCTTACACTGAAAAAAGAAAACTCCTCCAGCCTCCACCGAAGGGAAGCATGAGACTCACCACCATCCTGTCTTGCTGTACCATCGCCCTCCTCCCTGCCTTCGCATTAGCCCAATTCCAGACCAACCCACCACGCGGCGTACCCGAGCCCGTCCCTCCCCTCCTCGAGCGCCACCCAACCACCATCGAGCCCGCCACGCCCCCCGCCCGCCCCTTCCGCGACTCCCGCTACGGCGTCTCCTTCACCATCCCCGCCGCCTGGAACCTCACCCGCAAGGACTACGAGGTCAGCACCTTTCATCTCGACGCCCGCAACGCCGCCCACAACGCCCAACTCCGTGCCGTCGCCTCCATCAGCTTCAATCCCCATCCCACCTCCACCTTCAGCGGAGCCCTCTTCTACTTCAGCGTCGCCCCCCACACCACCGCCAACCAGTGCCTCGCCGAAGCCTCCGCACGCACGCCTCGCACCGTTACCTCCACCCAGATCGGCGGCCTCGCCTTCACCCACGGCTACGACGAGCACGGCGACATCTGCACCGAATCCCGCGACGAAATCTACACCACCGCCCGCAAGGACGTCTGCTTCCGCTTCGATGCCGTCATCAACAACTTCTGCGGCGGCGACGTCAGCGGCGTCCGCGACATCACCCTCTATGAACTCAACTCCGTCCGCAAACGCATGCAGACCATCCTCGATTCCGTCCACTTCGACCAGGACTAAGAACCTTCAAGAATATTGAAAGAAATCTCAATCAACTCGAAGTTGTCATCTCGACCCGAGCCACCGTGGTCCCGAATGACCCGAAACTCCGGGTGCCCCATTCATGCGGCCTCATCGCATGGGTGGGCCTCCGCGCCACGGAAGATTCCCCGTATTTCGCCTTTGCCATTGCCTGTTTTTACTTCTTCCCGAGCCTTTACGAAGTTTCTGGACAGGTCCTCAGAACGGAATATCGTCGTCGGTGATTCCAACATCGCCATAATCCGGTTGGCTCGCAGCGGGTGTGCGCTGATCGTAGCTGGCAGTAGAGCTCTTGGCATACCCGCCGCTCGATTCTCCCCCGCCGCCGCCGCTCGGCTTACCGAGTAGCGTCATCTCATTCACCAGAATCTCGGTACGGTACTTCTTCTGGCCGGACTCTTTGTCGTCCCACGAGCGGGTTGTAATCTTTCCTTCGATATAAAGCTGCGTGCCTTTTTTCACATAATCGCGAACGATCTCCGCCGTCCGGTTGAACGCGACCAGGCTATGCCATTCGCTCTTATCGGTCCAATTCCCCTGGGCATCTTTCTGTCGGTCCGCCGTAGCCAGGGAAAAGCTGGCGACCATCGTGCCGCCGGCGGTAGAGCGAATCTCCGGGTCTTTCCCGACATTACCCAGCAGGAAAACTTTATTGACGCCTTTAGCCATAGTGAGGGTTCTCCGCTGTCGATTGTATCAACCGCACCCACCCCGCGCGCGCCACCTGAGGAAATGACGGTTACGCTCCACACACCCACGTTCACAGAAAACAAATCGTCATCTCGAACCGAGCAACTGGAATCACCGGCGAGCGCATCTGCTCGGCTGGGGTGGTAAGCAGCGGACAGCTTCATTGTCCGCTGCGCAGCGGACAGATCTCCGCACTTTCGCCGTCTCGTCAGTTGCCGAAAGCTAAACCGCCGCTACTGATGCTTCCCAAACAATCCTCCCAGCGTATTTCCCAGCGGATTGTTCGTCTTGTTCGGCGTTTTATTCCCATTCAGCTGCTGATTCAACAGGCCCTTCGCAGCGCTTGTGCCAATCCCCGCCGCCAGCCCCGCAACGTTCGGGCTGAACGTGGGATTGCTCGTCGTCCCTCCTATCGCCACCGGAATGCCGCTCTTCAGCACACCGCTCGCAATCCCTCCCACACCTCCCAGCGCTCCTCCCGCAGCCCCGCCGCCCCCTGGAATGAACCCCGAAAGCGCCCCCACCAGCCCCGCCGTCCCGCCTGCATTCGCCGGCCTCGCAGGACTTGCAGGGCTAGCACTCCCGCCTCCCGCCGTCAGTCCCGTCAGCTTCAGCACCATGTTGTAGCTCAATGCCCCGCCCGCCCCCACACTGCCCGCCCCGGTCGCTGTTCCTACCCCCGCCACATCCAGCGCCACATTATCGGTCCGTATCGCCCCGCCCTGCTCCCGCACATTCATGCTCAACGACCGAATCGTCGTCCCCGGTCCTGTCGCCGAGCCGATCCTTCCCCCCGTAAACTTCGACAGCGTCTGCAGCTTCGATCCCAGGTCGAACCCCGCAAGCTGCGTATTGTTCACCCGTACCGGCCCGCTGATCACCGGGTTCGCCGTCGACCCCGACACCGTCAGCGCCGTCGTCACCGTCCCGCCCTGCAGCCGGGACCCCTGCGGAAGATGCACTCCCAGCGCTGGCAGAAACGCTTCGATCGCATCGATGGAAACCGCATTCCCCACCACCTTCAGATCGATCGCCGTCGTCGGCCCGCTCGTCTGGTACGTCCCGGAGGCGTTGATGACAGCGCCTCCAATATTCAACACCGCCTGCCGCACCTGGCCCGTCTTCGCCAGCTCGCTTTGTGTGATCGCAAACTGCAGTTGCACCGGCTTGCCCGAAGGCACACCGTCCTTCGCCAATTTGATTCCCGCCACGTTCACCGTCCCGGCGGCGTTCAGCGTCTGCCCGTTCGACTGAACCTTCGCCTGCAAATCCGCGACCCCGGCAATCCCCGCATCCGGCGGCAGCACCCCCGCCGACCCAAGCTCGAAGTGCTTCAGCGACACCTGCGCATCCACCGGCGTCCCCGCGTTATTCTCTTGGTTGAACGGCCCCGCATTTCCGTTCGCGCTCAGGCTTCCTCCATTCGGCAGCTGCGCGCTGACGGTGAACGGCGAAGAACTCTTCGGCGTCAGGTTCGTCACCTGCGCGTTCAACTGGCTGTACACCGCCGCGCTTCCCGTCTGGCCCGCGGTCGCCAGCGTGATCGTTCCATTTTTCACCTGGGCATCATCGACCGACAGGTTCTGGAGCATCGTCGTGCCTTCCGCGTTAGCGGGCTTCGGCTGCTTCGGCGCGCTGCTCTTCACCAGCGTCAGCCGCGGCGTATCGACGATCAGCTTTCTCACATGCATCTGCGTGCCGCTCCACGCCGCATCCAGAACCAGGCTGTCCACCGTACCCGTAATCCCGTTCGAAGCATCCACAAATCCCGCCGCCAACGGATCCAGATGCTTGATCTCCAGGTGCCCTGAAAACGGAGTCGCCGCCGCATCCTGCTGGTTCATCGGCCCCGCCGTTCCACTCACGTTCACCGTTCCCCCCGCCGGCAGCCCGGCCGAAGCCGTAAACGGAAATGCTTTCATGAAACTGAAGTCCTTTACCGAAAGATTCACCTGGTCATATACCCGATTCGTCGCGCTCGCCGCCCCGGTCGTTCCCGGTCCCGCCCCCACCGTAATCCGCCCGTTGTCGACATTCACCTCGCCCACCGTCAGGTCCGGAAACGTCTCCTTCTGCTCCGCGCTCTGCGTCCCCGGCTTGTTGGCAGTCCCGATCGTCGAATAGTTCCACGTTCCATCCGCCGCCCGCAGCAGCTGAATCTTCGGCGACGCCATCGAGAATCCGTGAATCACCAACTGCTTGTGCAGCACCAGCGGAAGCATAGCCACCCGAATCTTCACGCTATCCGCCTGAATGAAAGGTTGGCTGCTGAACCTCGGATCGTCGGCAACCACGGCGTTCTCCGCCACCAGGCCCCCAGACCAGACCGAAAGGTTCAGCTTCCCGATCGTTACCTTGCGTCCCAGCGACTGCGTCAACGTCTTTTCGATTCGCGCGCGAAAACTATCCGTGTTGAGAAACAGAGGCACTGCGGTGATCACAATTGCAATAAGCGCCACCACAGCCACGACTGCGATCAGGACGAAACGTGCTGGCCTACTCATAGGGTCACCTCGATGTTGCTTGTAATAAGTGGGATGCCGCTATCGAAGCCGATGTTGTCCTACCGGACGGGCCCGCTGCGCGCGGGGCGGCCACTTGTACTTGTGTTGCCAGCATGGAAGCCTGAGGGCCTCCCGTTGGTCAGCATCAACACTTCCCTTCCGACCAACGGGGAGGATCAAAGAAGTTGATGTCATCGAGAAAAGGTACACCCGCCACGATGTGGCCGCCCCGCGCGCAGCGGGCCCGTCCGGCAGGACCTATCTTCCCATACACTGGAACTCCCATGCTCCAGGCCGCCATCATCTCCAAGCCCCAGAAGCCGGAACTCGCCGGCATCCTCCGCGACCTCATCCAGTGGCTCGAAACCCGCCACTACCACTATCTCCTCGATCCCGACAGCGCCGCCTACGTCAATGGCGCCAATCCCATCTCCCGCGTCGATCTCCCCAAACACAAACCCAACCTCGTCATCGTCCTCGGCGGTGACGGCACCCTTCTCGCCGCCGCCCGCGCCTTCGCCCGCACCACCACCCCCATCCTCAGCGTCAACCTCGGCTCCCTCGGCTTCCTCACCGAGATCCCCCTCTCCGACCTCTACCCCACCCTCGAAGCCTGGTGCGACAATTGCGCCGAGATCGAGCTCCGCAGCATGATGCACGCCGAGATCGTCCGCGCCGGCAAAACCATCCAAAGCTGGGACGCCCTCAATGACGTCGTCGTCGCCAAAGGCACCATCGCCCGTATGGGCGACTTCACTGTCGAGATCGAAAGCCAGCTCGTCGCCACCTTTCGCGCCGACGGCATCATCGTCTCCACCCCCACCGGCTCCACCGCCTACAACCTCGCCGCCGACGGCCCCATCGTCATGCCCAGCGTCGACTGCATGCTCGTCACCCCCATCTGCCCTCACCTGCTCACCATCCGCCCCATCGTCGTCCCCGGCGAAGCTACCGTCAGCGTTCACGTCGTCGGCGTTCCCAACGAGATCTACCTCACCGTGGACGGTCAGGAAGCCGTCGAACTCAAACTCGGCGACCACGTCCACTGCCAGCGCTCCACTTCGAGCGTCCGCCTCCTCCGCAGCCGCCCCAACGGCCTCTTCAGCGTCCTACGCTCCAAACTCAAATGGGGCGAGCGCTAGTTCCACCAATCAACGAACGCAACGGGTGCCCCATCCTTCGCGCTCTATGCGAAGGGTGGGAATGTAAAATCTCCCCTCCAGTCTTGAGAGCACGTCGTCTTACCAGGCCCAACTCAAGCCCTAAAAAATAAACCTGAAAAACTTGGCGTGTTTTTGGCCCCCGAAAAACCTCGTCATAAGCGACCACACTCACCACGCACATCACCACACATTGGCCAGCAAAAATACCCGGTTTTGGGGAACACTCCTGTAAAAAGCTACTCCGCCACAAAACAAAAATTACCGCCGCAAAGTAACCATAGCCCCACCCACCGGATGGCAGAACACCCTCCCGTGGCTAAGCGCAATCCTCCTCTGCGCCAGCCCCGCCATCTCCGGATCGTGCGTCACCATCACGATCGTGTGCCCTTGGCCGTGCAGCTCCCGCAGCAACTCCGCCACAATCGTCTGATTCGCCGCATCCAGATTTCCCGTTGGCTCATCAGCCAACAAAATCGGCGGATTGTTGATCAGCGCCCGCGCAATGCAAACCCGCTGCTGCTCTCCCCCCGAAAGCTCGCTCGGCAGATGCGAAATCCGGTCCTCCAGTCCCACCCGCCCCAGCGCCGCCTTTGCTTCCCCCTCATCGGTCATCGAATGGAAATACTGCGCCAGCATCACATTTTCCAGCGCCGACAGATACGGAATCAGATGAAACTGCTGAAAGATAAACCCGATCTTATCCGCGCGAAATCGGTCCAGCTCCGTCGCCGACATCGAAGCTACATCCACAGTATCGATCTTCAACTCGCCTCTGGTCGGCCGGTCCAGACACCCGATCAGATTCACCAGCGTGCTCTTGCCTGACCCCGAAGGCCCCGTGATCGCCACCCACTCGCCCGCCACAATGGAGAAGGTAGCCTCGCTCAGCGCCCGCACCACGCTGCCATGCCCGGCATACTCCCGCGTTACCTGCTTCAGTGCAATCACCGCGCAGTCATCCCGCGTATCTCCAAACGGATCACCCAGCCGCCCACTCACAACCTTCGCCTCGCTCACACCTGCCATCCTCCCCGAACCTTTCTAAGAACCTGTCCAGAAACTCAAAAGAAGCCGTCATCTCGACCGAAGCCGTGTAGTCTTATCGCACGGCGCAGTGGAGAGATCCCCGCATTTCGCCTTTGTTGTTGTCTGTTTTCTTGTTAAATCTGAACGTAAAGCAGTATTAAAACAGATTCTCAGAACCTGCCTAATAACCCCTTAAAATCGTCATCTCGACCGAAGCCACCGGGGTCCCCGGCGAGCGCTTTTGCTCGTTGGGGTGGTAAGTCGTGTAGTTTTATCGCACGGCGTAGTGGAGAGATCCCCGCATTCCGTCTTAGCCCTTGCTGTTGCTTCTTCTTCTGGCTTTCTTCCCCGGACCTCCTGCCCTTCATCACTCCCCCTTCAACAGCGCCGCCGGCTGCAATCCCCGCAGTACTCGCGCCGGAAACAGCGCCGCCCCCGCAGCAATCGCCAGATTCAGCAGCAGCACCAGCGGCAGCACCCCAACCCGCGGCAGCGCCGCCGTATGAAAGTTCCCCTCGCTGATCGCCCAAGCCGCCCCCGACCCCACCACAAATCCCGCCGCCACCCCCGCCAGCGCCAGCGCCACCGCCTCCAGCAGAAACATCCCCATCAACTGCCGCTGCGACCCGCCCAGCGCCTTCATCAACGCAAAGTCCCGCCGCCGCTCCAGCACACTCGCCGACAGCGTTGCCAGCACGCTCACCGCCACCGTCAGCGCAATCAGCAGCACCGCCCCATACATCAGCGCATGCGTCCGATCCACGATCTTCGACTCCCCCTCCACCAGTTGCCGCACCGCCTGCACCTGCATTCCTGGCATTTCCGGAATCCCCGGCAAGCGCGCCGTTTGCTTGCTGGGGTTGAGCGCCGCCCGCAGCCGTCCCATCGCAGCCTCCACCGTCGCCGCCCCGCCCGGCACCTGCACTTCGATCACACTCGGCCCCACCCCCGTCCAGCTCTTGAAGGCCGCCAGGGGCATATAAATCCGGCTATCCTCCTCCCCGCCCGTCCGAATCCTCCCCACCCCCTGCAACGCAACCGCACGTCCGGCATAGCTCAGCGCCACCGCACGCTCATTCCCCACAAACTGCGCCGCCCTCTGCCCCAGCAGCGCCGCACTCTCATCCCCAGTCTCTGGCCACCGATCCACCTGCCACCACGAATCCAACCGCCGCACCGCGGCAAAATCCACCCCCGCCACCACCACCGGCGTCCCCGTATCCGTCGTAGCCACCGCATAGCCAAACTCCGCCGCCACCGCATCCGCCCCCGCCGCCTCGCGCACCCGATCCAGCGCGTCTGCGTCCAACGCCGCACCAGCCGGAGCCGTCACCACCACATTCGCCCCAAACCCGCGAAACTCCCGATGCAACTTAGCATCCAGGTCCGCATACAGCGTCAGCAGCGCCGTAGCCACCCCCGCCGACACCGTCATTGCCACCAGCGCCGACAAGCTCCGCGCCCGCCGATGCGCCAACGACCGCCGCAGCATCCCCAGCAAACTCAACTTGGATCTTGGAGAGACTGTGGAACCCGAAGAAGCCGCCATCACCCCTCCTCCCGCAGAATCGCCGAAGGCTCCATCTTTAGCGCCGCCCGTATCGAAGGCGTACTCCCCGCCACCGACACCACCAGCGCCAGCGCCACCACCACCGGCAGCAGCACCGGAATCAGCACCGCCTCCGCCGCTCCGCCATCCCCCGCAAATATCCTCGCCCCCAGCCACGCCGCCAGCCCCGACCCAATCAAATACCCCAGCCCCCCCGCGAATACCGCCAGCAGCCCCGTCTCCGCATAAAACAGCATCGCAATCGCCCCCTTGCTCGCCCCCAGCGACCGCATCAGCCCGATCTCCCCCCGCCGCTCCAGCACTGCCGTCGCCATCGCCGCGCTCACCGCAAACCCGGCCGCCAGCAGCGCCGCCGCAGAGATCAGCCACATCAGCCCCGAGATCCGCGCCAGCACATTGCCCTCACTCTGCTCCACCCGCCGCACCTGCTCCGCCCGCGCCCCCGGAATCGCATCGCCAATCTGCCGCGCAATCGAGTTCGCATACGGCCGGCAGTACCATATCTCCCGCTTCTGCGGCGACAGCGAATCAGGATCAACCCGCGCAAACGCATCCTCCGGCCGGGTCCGCGCACTCACCTCCACCCGCCGAACCTCGCCCTCCGCCCCAGCCAGCGCCTGCGCCGAAGCCAGCGGCAGCAGCATCTCCCCATCTGTCTCATCCCCCGCCGCCACCACCCCCACCACCTTCGCCGCAACCACCGCCGCCCCCATACCCGGGCCCCGCATCTCGAACCGGTCCCCCCCCCCCAACCCCATCTTCTTCGCCAGGTTCGCCCCCAACACTACCTCGCCGCCCGAAACCGGCCACGCCCCCTCCAGCCTCCACCACGGATGCAACTCCGGCGCCCCCGTCTTCATCGCCCCAAACTCATGCCCAAACCAGTAGCCCACCGCATTCACTGCAAACGCCGCCCCGCCCGCCTGCCGAGCCACCGTCATCTGCACCCGAAGCTCCGGACTCACCCCCGTGATATTGTTCGCCCAGAAGATCGTCATCAGCTTCTCTAAATCCGCCTCCTTCAAATACACCCCACCGCTCGCCGGCTTCACCTCCACCCCGCCGATCTTCACATCCAGCAAATCCGCCTTCGGATACACCACCAGGTTCGCCCCATACACCGCCAACTCCTTGTGGATTCGATCCCCAATCGTCGTCGCCAGCGCCAGCATCGCCGTCACCGCCGTCGTTCCCAGCAAAATCGCCACCCCCGCCAGCATCTTGCGGCGGCGCTGCCGGCGAAAGCTCTCCATCAGCAGGCGAAAGAACATCAGCGCTCAAACACCGGAGCCAGCCCGCGCAGGTCCGCCGCCTCGATCACCACCTGCCCGCCGCCGATGGTCGATTTCAGCGGAATCGGATTGCATCCGCCCCTCTGTCCCATCGAAGCCGGATTCAAGGGCGACGCGCACATCTTGCACGTAATCCCCTGCTCCCCCATATAGAACCCCACCGGCCCGCAGATCTGGCACGCATCCGCCACCGACACAATCACCCCGTCCGGCTTCTTGAACAGCAGAAACCGCACCTCCACATCCCGTCCCTTCCCGTCATCCACATGCACTCCAAACCGGTGCAGCTTGTCGTCGTTGATCCCCCCCGCCGGCAGCGTCACCTGCGTCCCCACCAGCGTCACCGAAGCCGCCGGCGACAGCTCCGTCGAACTCTTCGCGTAGATAAACTGCGCCGTCGACAGGAAGATAAACACGAAGCTCGTCCCCACCACCGCCCACATCCACATCTTCTCCCGCCGCTCGGTCCAGGCCGCTCGCCGCCTGTCCGCCGAAGTCGCACTCGCGCCCAGCGCCACCGGAGCCCGCCGCCTGTACTCCATCAGCACCATCAGCCCCGCCAGCGCCAGCATCGTCACAAAGAAGAACGAATCGTTGCGCACAATCGGCCCGATCAGCCGCATCTCCGTCGGACTCGAAGGCAGCACCCCGTTTTCGCTCAACTCATGCAGCCCGCTCACAATCAGTTGAAACGCCACAAAATACAAAATCACCGTCGTCACCCGAAAGAACCGCTGCAGGTTGATCTTCACGCTGCCGCGAATAAACAGCACCCCGAACACCACCGCCACCCCGATCCCCAGCAGCGTCCCGGTAAAGCTCAGCAGCTCGGTCGAGTTCAGTGTCACCGCCGACAGGATCAGCACCGTCTCCACGCCCTCCCGCAGCACCAGCAGAAACACGAAGAAGAACAGCCCCAGCTTCGAAACTCCCGCCTGCCCGGTATACTTTGCAACCTTTTCTTCGATCGAACCCTTCATGCTGCGTGCGGTCCTATGCATGAACCAGATCATGCTGATCACAAACACCGCCGCCGCCAGCATCACCCAGCCCTCCAGCACATCGGAGTTGAACCGGGTCCGCGCCACCGCCGCCGCCGCCACGCTCGCCGCAATCGCCGACCCCAGCGCCCAAAATACAGTCCGCTTCAGCTCCGGCCGGCCGATCTTCGAGAGATAGGCAAACACAATGCCCACAATCAGCGACGCCTCCACCCCCTCGCGAAGCGTAATGATAAATGCCTGCAGCATGAGATCTTCTCTTCCCGTCACGTCCCGCATCACCCCCAAGTCGGCAGCTCCGCAGGACATGTTCTCTAGGACTGCAATAGTCCTAGTTCCTCCAGTGTATTGCGGACCAAATTGGTCGTCAATCGTCAAGCTCCGGAAGCAGGCCGTGAGGAAGCGCGCAAGTCAGCCGAAGACAGACAGGCAGGCAACTGAAGCGCCGCTCAGGACAGGTCCCGGTCTGGTCTGCACTGGTCTGGTCTTGAAACAGACCTGGAATCAAGAGGAATGGAAGTGGGATGAGTCTGGATGGTGCGCCCGGAAGGAGTCGAACCTCCGACCTACTGGTTCGTAGCCTTCACAGCACAACCTTCGGATACTCCCGAAGCAAGACGTTTATTTCATGCCACCGATGCGGTGTCAACAGAATTCTTTGAGGAATATTCAGGCAGCATCGTGATTGATCCGGAAGGCTTTTTCAGCCATGAATCCCGCGCCGCCGCGCGCTTTGCCTGCATGCTGATGGTCGTATAGTGTTGCTGCATCCTTGGACTCATCTGCCCGGCGAACGCCATGATCGTGGGGACAGCCACGCCATTCTCAGCCATTCGAGTAATTGCGCAATGCCGCAAATCATATGGCCTCAGCCATCGAATTCCCGACTTCTTCCGTATCTTATTCCACGTATCTTTCAGGCCGAATTTTGTCATCGGTTCAGTGACGTCTAGATCGCCTCGCCGAGATCCACCGCCAAAGGGAAAAATATAGTGCTCCGGCCTCCTGCTCCCAAAGTTAAACGCCCGACGAAGCAGGAACTCCACTGACTCTCTAACCTCGTCGCTCTCAAGAGGAATGGTGCGGTTCCGGAATTTGTTCTTGGAAGCTTCCGGCCCTACCCTGAACGTCCAGTGGCGCAGGCTAACATCTACTAATCGGCACTTTCGGATTTCTATGGTGCTTGCACAAGTTTCGAGAGCCAGTCTCGAGTAGTGATGAACCCAAAGCCAATCCTTATCCCACAGGCAGGAAGAGAGCCAATGCTCCTGCTCCACAGGGTCCATCGCTCGCGGCGCGTCGGAGTACTGCAGGGGCAATTGGTCGTATGAATCGTCTAAATCCTCTGTCCAGATGTGCGCAGCCCGCATCATCCTCAGGAGCATCCCTATCTCTCTGTGAATACGATTCTGTCCGCATTTCTTCTTCCAGAGGCCATTGCGGTTGACTGCTCGATCATCTTGATAGGTGCGTAGATGGCCGTCGTGAATGTCTTTAAGACTCAGGTGGCCGAAAAACTTCTCAAGAGCCCACGCATACTCCCGATAGGTTTCCTCGCTCGTGACGGCAATATAACGTACGCTCGTCTCTTGCTGATCGCCAATCAGGCGAGCTTCGAGCCACTTCTCAAATGCTGGCTTGAACTTCAGGTCTGCGAGTTTCTCGTCCGAGCGAACCAGGCTGCGCGAACGGCAACCAGGACAATCAATATGACCCGGCGCGTGCTCAGGCATTTCGCACCCAAGGCAGCCAAAACGCCAATTCAAGCAAAGAATCAGGGTCATAATTCAACGGGGCATCCCTTGTGGCCTCACACGCCGGGCAGTCGATGTGCCCAATCGTGTGTTGAATTTGTGAAATGTTTATACGCTCTTTTTCGACTTCATGAACATCACTATCTTTTCTTCCGAACACAAGGCTCCCCTTCAGACAGGCATTTACTCTCTGCATACATTCAGTATGTACTTTGCACGCATTGAGTGATACCATGGGATTCGTGGAGGTGCTATGAAAAAGGCAGCCAAGTTACCGAAGAGCATCGCAGTACCCGTAAAGTTCCCTGCTCCCTTACTTGAGGCTCTCGATGGATATGTGGAAAAGCGAAAGCGCACCTCACCCTCGACCACACGCTCCGGCGTCATCAAGGAAGCGGTTGCCGAAAAGCTCGACAAAGAGGCTACAAATGGAAAAAGACCCACCCCGTGAGGGATGGGCCTTCTTTGCTCTGGGTTCCACCTTTCTCTCTATGCGATAGAGCTTGGCCGCCTAGGCGATCTCGTTCACGCTGCCCTCAGAATGGCCACATCCTCCACCCCGCGTGTGCCGACCTCTTTGAACCACAGAGACTGCTCAAGATCGGCTGCGGCACCCTTCCAGTCGGCGGCCTTGATTGCCGCAATGAAGTGGTGAAAGGTAAGAAACGTTCCTTCCCCCATGAACAGCATGTCGCAGATGACGGCCTGCACCTTTTCCGGCATGGTTGCCCAGGTCGGGAAGGTACGCGCGGCCTGACATAGGACCGCCGTGAGCTGGTACTGAAACACAGAGAGAGCCTGAGCTTCGGTGAGTCCTTCAGCACAGACCGTGGCATAGTCCAGACCGCACGACGCACACGCCGACGCTGCGCCCGCCGCCTTAAGGTTGAACCCATATCCCACCGTAAGCAGCCCTTTGGTGTCGCGATAGGGTTGCCCCCTGAAGCCCTCATGCCTCTGAATCAAGTCCGAGATAAAGCTCATTTCCGCCCCCGTTACCATGCGGTCAACTTGTAAAGGTCGTAGTAGATCGGCGTCGGCACCGTCTGCGACGACGCTGCCGTAAGATCGATCTGGTTCTGAACGCTGATGAAATTCGTGCTGGTCGGGTATCCCGTGACCGCTCCGCTGTATCCGAGGTTGAGGTTGGTGAAGACAGCCGCGCCATCGATGACCAGGGTCTGATAGGCGTAGGTTTCTGCCGCTACGTTGTAGGTCGCGTAGAGCTGATAGTGATGCCAGACGCCGGTCGTCTTCGCAGTGGCGCAGGAGTAACTCGTCCCGGTGGTGCCTCTAATGGTACCGTCTGCTCGTACCCACTGATCGGTTGCCGTGTTCCAGAAACGCCATTGGTTCGGTGCGTCGGAACCAGGATCAACATCGCACTGCATTGAGGCTTCCATGTGGGTCGAGCACGAGGTTCCGGAACATCCCGGCAGGCTGGGATTGTAGTTGAAAATGTCCGGGTCAACTTCAAATGCCTCCATCGCTTGTCCGGCGGGAAGGTAGTACCAGAAATCATCTATCATGTTGCCGATGGTGTTCAGGTTCGCTGCCGTGATCGACAGATGGTTTGCGAACAGCGCATTGGCAGTGAACGAAAACGACACCGTACCGTTCACCGTCCCCGAATTGGCCACGGTGAGAGGAATGGTGGTGCTCGTGCCGTCCCACGAGGTGGAAATCTGCGCCCCGCTGCCGATCCCCGTTCCGGTTGCTTTGAAGTTGGCTCCAAGGCCGGCTGTCGAGGACACGACGACGCTCGACGCTCCGCTTGCGCCGGTCGCGGTGGGTGTCTCGGTAGTGGGGTTGGTGACTGAGAACATCATCGAACCATACGGGGAGCCGGGCGCTTCGATGCTCGTGTTTCCGAACAAGACCTGCGTCGGCGCTCTCACGCCTTGCCCTTCCAAGCCCGTCGCGTCCACGGAGTTCGCCCCCCAGCAATCGGCGGTGAATGAGCTTGAGTTATACGCAGGATTCGTGGAGGTCGGGCATGACGAGGATTGTGCCTGGAGGTTCGAGTAGACGAAAGCGCCCGGTGGCGGCGTCGGGAAGACGGAGGCGGTGTACGGTCCTATCGTGGCCGCGCCCAGGATCGTGAGGCCGCCGAGGATTCCGTTCGTCGCTGGCGTCGTTAGGCTGTACGTATTCGTCACGACGGAGCTATTGAGATAGCCGCTCTCGCAGGCTATGGCGCTCAAGGTAGTGCTAGAGGTAAACGTTAGCGGCGCGGCGTAGGGCGTGGACGTGCAGCTCGCCGTGCCTGTGGTGGAGTAATAGATCGACGCGCCGCCGGTGACCGTGCTCAGCGCCACCGTCACGGAGGTACTAAACGATTCGCCGGCCGGACTTGCCGCCGGGTTCGCCACGGTCGGGGTGCTGCCGCCGACCGCTTCATACGCGCCTATGCTGGGGGTGGAGGCGTTTCTGGTGACGCCCAGATAGTCCGCCGTAAGACCCGAGATCGGTACGCCTGCATGATAGACCGCGCTCGAGGTACTGGAGGGCTGCATGTTGCCGTACCCGTATGCGTGATAGGCCTCGTCCATCAGTCCAGGATCGGCGCAGACCGAATTGCTCGAACCGGTTCTTGGGCAGCCTTTGGAACTTCCAATGGAGGCGTTGTTGGTCCAACTCCCTCCCGCATTGCTCAGCGGGGAATACTGCGCAAACGCATACGTTCCGGTGGTCGGGTCATTGCTGGCGTTGTACAGCTCGTTCGAATTGTCTCCGCTTCCTGTCGCGCTGAGAAAGTTGACAGACACATTGTCGTTGAACTGAAACGACTCCGTACCGGCCCAGACTGCGCCATGGAGTTGATTTTCCGGCTCAACCTCGACCGCAACCGCCCCCTTCGAATAGACGGTGTTTCCCTGAAAATACCCTGTTGCTCCGGTGGGGGGAAGTTCCATAAAAACGCCGATGGCCGAGGCGCGGTAGCAGTCCGTCAGGCTCGCATTGAAGCCTGAAGGAAAGCCTGGAATGCCGCCGGGATTGTACCCGCTGCACATGGCTCCGGCGTTGAAAAAGATGACGTTGTTCCTGACAATGGGCTGCGCGCCTCCGGCCTTGAACTGCTGGCCCATATTGCCGTAGGCGAGGGTTCGGGTGATGGTCATGCTGGAGCCGGTCCCAGCAATGTGCAGCGCGTCGAGTCCGTCCTGCGTGTTATACGACACCTCGCCCTGATCGAAATGAACCTGCCAGCCGGGGGGCGGACTCTGCACCGTGGCAGTCCCGAACCCATCGCCATAGCCGCCGTGACTCTGATCCGTGCACCCCTGGTAAGGCAGGGCATCGACGACCGGGTACTCTTCATAGCAGCCGTTGCCCTGGATGAGATAGTTCGTTACATTCAGCGACCCGAAGCCTGTCCAACCATCGACCTTGTCCGTGTCCCAACCGCTTTGCGCGTTGCCCACCAACTTAATGTTCGTCGCCGTGATGTTTCCACCCGTCGAGCCGAAGAAGCCATTTACAGCAAAGCCATGTGCCTTGATATTGGTCAGGGTGACATTGTTCACATCGGGAGAAAAGGTAATGCCACTGGGCGCGTAGTTCGGGCCTTCCAGCATGTCTAGGCAAGCCAGATCCACATAGTCCGAGAAGCTGGGGGTGGTCGTGGTGTACTTCAAGCCCGTCCCCATGTAAATCACGGAGCTAACGTTGTACCCGGCCAGCAGTTGCGTTCTCGCTGTATCCGCCGAACAAGACGCTGCGTTCATACCCTGAATCACGGTATGTTGCGTGGCGATGCCTGAAGGCGGAGAAGGCATTCCAGAGTCTTGGGCATCTGCGCAGATACCGAAATAAACTCCTGAGCCGTTCGGTCCGCAACTTCCCGCGCTGCCTGAGGTAGTAAATCCCACCATATTGGTCTTACCCTGCGCGATGGACCCTTCGATGGTGAGGGTGTCTCCGCCCTGCATCAGCCAGCCGTAAGCAGGAAATGGATAACCATTTGTCGTGTAGGTTCCGTCCTGCCACATATAGCGCAGGTCGCTGAACGCGCAATGCTGATTCGGGGTTGTGCCGATCGGCGCGGTATCCGCTGTCCCGTCGCACAAACCGGCAGTGACGTTGCTCGAATACCGCGTCCCGCCAATCGTCTGGTCCACATAGAAGTGCTGCGGCGTATGCACCGCCAGGGTCGTGGTATGGCTTGTGCTCGGGTCGGTAATAATGATGGTGCAGTCGGTGGACCCTGCGTTGATCGTCAGGTTCGCCGTCGTGGCATTCGGGACTGTCTTTGCGGTGATCGACGCCGTAGGGCATCCCGACAGAGCAAAGGCCGTGCTGGAGGTCCACGAAGCGCCAATCCCGGTAAACGCCACAGTGGTTGTCGTCCCATTCACCACAAACGGCTGCGCGGCGCTGAAGGCAGGCTGCACCATCATGGCGGCGAGGGCGGGATATTGCAGCGAGGTCAGATTCGGGGCGTTGACCGCGATATGGCCGTTGCAGGTTCCCGGGCTGATCGTCAGGTTCGCGCTGGTCGCGCTGGTCACGGTCTGCGCGGTAATAAAGCCGCAGCCGCCAACAAGATTGAAGGTCGGCGCGCCTGGCGTTCCGGGCGTGAAGGTCGTTCCCGTGCCTGTGATCGTGACCGCGTTACCCGTTGAGCCATTCGCCAACAGCGGGACGTTGGACGAGATGGTTTGCGCCAACGCGGTAGATCCCAAGAGCAGGGCGAACAGCAGTTTTATCTTCATTGGAATGCCGCCACGTGCGCGAACCAGTATTGGGTGGAAGGCAGCGAGCCGTTCGCGGTAATCGCCGCCGCTGTAGTCTGGACCTGATAAATGTTGGTGCCGAAGTTCGACCCCGCGCCATCGCTGGCAAACGCGCCCTTGGTATAGCCCGATCCGGGGGTCACGGCGACATTCCCCGTTGACGTGATGAATCCGAGGATCAAGTCGCCATTGTGCGTCGGCGTGATGCTTGCGCTCGCTGGCGACGTTGAGTTCCCAAGTGGGCCGGTAGCGCTTTGGTCCAGCGCTCCCGGTCTCGAGAATTCATCTATCGCCAGCCCCGGATAAGACAGTAGCGACGCCGACGCCGTGATCGTCATTCCGCCGCCGCTGGTGTTCGGGACGTAGACACACGAAGCCGTATTTTCCGACCCGCCGCTCGAACCCTGCCAGTTGTAATTCGTGGTCTCGGGGGTGAACGTCCCGGCATCCCCGGACCAACTCAGTGACAAACTGGTGCTGCCCACATTCGAGACGCAGGCCCACAGAAAATGCCCTGCGCCAATCGCCGCCGGAAAGGTGCATGAGACTGAGGAAGTATTTCCGCCGCTTGTGGTGAACTGAAACCCGCAGGACTGAATGTGGGTAATCCCACTGGTAGCAGGGCGGTTCATCCCGAAAAAGAAGCTCTGCGCCGATGCACCTATCGGGAACAGGAGCAGCAACAAGGCGATTCGAAGCATGGTCTCTCCTTACCGAAGGTTCACGTAGCAGTTGGCGGTGCCATAGCGCACCGAGGCGATGTTGACGGCGTTGGCGGTGCTGGTAAGAGTCAGCGTGGTCGCTGCGACAAAGCCGCTCGATCCCCCGACGTACCAGGTGCATCCGCTGCCAAGATTGAACGTCCCGGCAACCCCGGTACCGTCTTGCTTGAGAATCAGGTCGAAGCTCGCGCCGGGAGCTAGGCCCGTCACATTCAGCGTTCGTGTGGTCGTCGTGTGCGCGAGCGTTAGGATTCCCAAGCCGCCTAGAACGCCGCCCTCCGCGTAGGAGATCGTCGTTCCATCGGTGAGCGTGACAGGTTGAGGCGGTATGGTCGTCGCCAGCGGCGCATACGCTCCCGAGTTCGAAGACTCCTGCCACACACCGCCGACAATGGCGAGCGTTGAGGAGCCTGCCGTAGCGTTCACTACCGCAGTCGAATCGCCGCCCGATCCCGTTGTCCCGGTGATCTGCGTGTTGTTCACCGTATCGGTGGTGTGCATCGACTTCGCGGCGATCCCGGCAGAACCCGCGTAGGTCAACTGATTCGCCGTCGTCACCCCATCGTCGAGTGCGGAGTTCACCAAAGCATTCGCGCCGCTCGCCTTCGGGACTGTACCAGTAGCGAGCGAGGTCGAGGTTGTATTTCCACCCCCTCCACCATTCGCCAGCACAAAGGCCGTGGTCGCGAGCTGCGTGGTGTTGGTGCCCACTGAGGCCGTTGGGCCGGTCGGTGTGCCGGTAAGCGCAGGCGAGGCCAGAGGAGCAGCTCCTGTGATCTGCCCCACCCCATAGTCGCCGGAAGCTGCGACCACTGCTCCCGCCCGACCGAAGACCGTCGAAACCCCGGCGGCGATGGTGCAGGTTCCCCCCAACGCGCAGGTCTGGCCATTGACCGTCGTAGAGGGGTTGGCGAGCGCGCTGTTCGGGATCGCACTGGCCGCCACCGCAAGCGAGGGACTCGTAGTCGGGTTCGTGACCGTCGGCGTCAGCCAGCTCGGCCACGATCCGACGGCAAAGCTTCCCACACCGGTGCCGGTCCCGCTGAAGGTGTAGGCATTGCCGGTATGCGTCACGCCAGCGCCGGAGAAGGTAAAGGCTCCGGTCTGAGCATCGATGCTGGCTACACCTGCCGCGCCGCACCCCGTAGCCGTGGTGCAGACGGGAGAGCCGTTGAAAAAAGCCGCCGCAGCGTAGAGCGTTCCCAGCTTGTTGCCCTTGGTCGTGGTATCGAAGTCGAACACCCCAGCCGTAGGCATGCTGATGCATTGCACCGGCCCCGGCAAAGTCGTTGAAATAAGGTTCTGGTTGCTGAAGCAGTAGCCCTGGCCGTTGCCATTGGCGAGAGAGCCTCCGAACAGCAGCGTGCCGGCAAAGCTGCTGGCCTCCCCCGAACCGGTATCGGTCGCTGCGCCGGTGTCATTGACCGACGCGGCCGAAGACGAGCACGTGCCCACAAGCCCGAAGTACAGGCGTCCGCCAGCGTTACCCAGCGTATAGACCGTCCCCGTCAGTCCTGCCGGAATCACGCTGCACGAGATCACGTTGTAGTTCGTGCCGCTCAACGTGGCGTTGCCGGTGAAGGTCTGCCCCACATACGACCAGGTTTGCCCGTTGGGATAGTCCGCCGCAATCCAGTATTGATACTCGACGGCCCCGGCCGTGCCATGCTGCGTAATCGTCGGGGGTCTTAGCGTTGCATTGTCATAGGCGTACTGGCCGGCCATATCGCGGACGCTATAGTCCCTGAACTGCCCCGCCACGGTAAGGCTGTTGTTGGTGCTTGAGGCAAACTGCAGGCCGTTGGTGGCAAGGCCGAACGGGGTAACGACGCCCCCCGTAACGCTTCCGCCTGCCGATAAAAACGTGTTGTTACCAACCGCGAGGCTGAGTTGCTGGGCTTGCTCATCCCACCTCAACCCATCCTGACCGTTGTTAGTTCCCGCGATGGTGAAGTTGGCCAATCCCAGGTTGTTGCCGTCGTAGTCGGTTCCTCCCGAGCAGATCATGCAGCCCCGGTGCATCGGCTGATACTGCATCCCGACCCCGGTGCTGAAGGCGCTGTCCAGCATCGATATTCCAGATCCAAGCACCTGCACGCCGCCGAATCCCGACACTTGATTGCGCTGCAGCGGGTTGTTGTGCAGAATGATGGCGGAACCATCAAAGGCCGAGGTGCCCTGCATGAAATACTCCGCCGACTGCGGGCCGCTGGTCTGCGGTTGCAGCTCGTTCATGTAAATGCGCTCGCCGGTAATCTGCGCGTCCGGGTGCGGCGGCATGTCGAGCGTATCGCCAACCCGAAAGTTCGGCTGATACGACCCCGAAAAGTTGCCGCTGTTCAGATTCTGAATCGGCAACACCCCAGGCGTGTGATTCTGGACGTCGTAGACCTTTTGCGCCCAATAGACGCTGGCGAGCATGTACTTGGAATCGAGGCTGATCGTCGCGTTCGGGCAGGTGCTGTTCGCGCCGCTGGTCACCATCGAAAAGGTCTTCGGACTCGGGATGAAGAGGCCGTTCGGATACACGCCATTCATGGTGCTGTCGGCGCAGCCCGCGATCACGTTCTTGAATTGGTTGACGAACATATCGACTATGGGCGGGTTGCCGAACGAATCGATGTTTCCGGTCAGGGTGGTCACGCCGTTGGTCGTGCTGCGCACCAGATTGGTCACCGTAAACGCTCCGCCGTTGACGCCGTTTCCCAGCCCCTGCGCCTGCGCCTCGGTCTTGGCCGCGCTGCCGTTATGCGGGATCGCCGCCCAAAAGGGCGCTGAGGCGATGTAGTTCATGTAGCCAACCGTGTGCGCGTCGGGCGAGACGAACACGGGAAACGCGCTGCCCAGCACATGGTTGTTCTTGAATTCGTCGAAGTAGGTGTCGGAAGTCAGGTTGACGACCGTCCCGCAAGCCCCGCCCTGCGCCGCAATCGAGGCTTGTCCGCCGCCGCCAGTCGCCGGCACGCTGTCATGAGTCAGCACCGTAATGACTTGATTCCCACTGCCGTCTCGCGCCGTGGCTGCGGTGATCTGGCCGCCGTAGATGTACTCCGCATACTGGTTCGCCGCCGCGCAGAATAGCCCCTTGTCGCCCGAGACCGCGCCCGAAACGGTAAACGCTCCGGTGGTCGAATGCACCGTGCAGGTCGTCGAAGCCACGCTGCCGGTCTGGATCGGCACCGCGCAGTTGCTGATAACCGTCCCTATCGCGTAGCTCACCGGAAGCGGAGTCGTCGCGGGATCGAATTTGACCACGCCATAGGTCGGATACGGGCTATACGAATCTCCCGGCGCAAAGATGTTCGCCATGGGCTGGTAATCAATGACCGGATTGGTCAAATCGACGACCCACCGCAGGTCGCCTTGCGTGCCGTTACTGGAGGTGTTGTTGGCGAGCGTATGGAACGGGTCCGGCAGCGAAGTAACGGTGCCTTCCCAATCGAAGGCCGTGCCGACGTGCGCGATGTACTCGCCTGCGCCGCCTTCATCCGAGGGGCGATCCTGTCCGCCTTCGTAGATCACATAGTCGTATGCGCGGATGGCGTCGCCGGCGCTGTTGAAGAACACAGTATCGTTGTGCGGCGTCTTGATCCCGGCGCTGGCGAAGTAGTCGATGACCGGATTCTGGGTGTAACTCGCCCACGGCTGCGACCCTGTATAGCCGGCGGGCGGGCAGTTGAGCGGGCAGCCCGACTGACCGAGGTCGTACCCCGGCGCGAGAAACATGTTGACTTCGGTGCTGTTCGACTGCTGGCCGCCCTGTCCGGGCGCGGGATTGTCTTTGGTATAGGCCACGCCGCGGCTGAAAAGCGCCTGCTGGGTAAAGCTGCTGAAGCTGGTTGGCTGGGGATCGGTGCCAAACTCCGCGACCGCGTTTTGCCCCACGCTGGTCAACAGCGTTGAGTCGGTATTCGACGGCACCGCTGGCATCGTTACCTGCGTGCCGTCGGTCGATCCGGCAGGCTGCGCGATGGTGCAGTTTCCCGGCGTGCAAGACGCCTGCGCCGCGGCGATGCTGCCATACGAATCCGAATTCTTGATGCTATTGACCGCTTTCGCCGTAAACGGTAGCGGGGTGCGCAGTTGCGTCTTCTCCGCGTTGGTGAACAGTCCGGTTCCCAGCAGCGTCGTGCCGCTGGAAGGCTTGGCCTGCAGCTCGTAGGTCGCGCCGCCAGGCGTTACCCCCCCGCCGCCGCCCCCGCTCTGACACGTCGTCCAGACGGTTCCATTCCATTGGTGCTGACACTGATCGGTCATGTTGAAGTACACCGAACCGGCAGGCGGGGGAAGCTGCACCTCTTTATCCAGATATCCATAAGCACGCGCGCCAGTCGGGAATCGAGGCGCACTCATCTGCGAGAAGGCAGCACTCAGATCCACCGTCGCGCCTACGACAGTGGTCGTAACCGTGAGGCATACATCGCTGCCGGAGGTGTTCGGACAAACCACGAACGACCATTGCGCGTTCGGCTGGTCAACTGTGCTGGTATCGACGAAAGTCCCGGAAAGCACCCCGGTGCTGCTGAGCGATCCTTTGACGATGGAGGGCACGACCGGCACGCCTCCAATCGTCGGACCATGCGCCAGAAACACCGTCCCCGGAAGCGTCAGCGTGGCCGTGTAGGTGCCGTTGTTCCAGGTCTGGCCATCCGTATCGATCACGACCGCCGTCACTGTGGACGCAGACGCAGTGAGGCCAACCGCGCACAGCAAGGCGGCGGCTGCTTTAAGCAGACGGTTCATGGAGTTCTCCTGAAATCTCTAAGCGTGGTGGGCGTGACACATCGCGGTCACAGTGGCTCCGCCGGACGTGCCGTTTTGAAAGATCTGGATGAGGGCGTAGTTCAACGTCGCTCCACTGGTAAGCGGGAGCGGCGTGGCCACATGAAAGATGAGGACCTGATCCGAAGGCTCCGTCGCGCCGGAGTTGGTCTGACAGAAAAGCTGATAGTTCGCATCCGGCATAGCGCCCGGCAGGGTCGTGCTGCCGGTGCATTGCGAAGGCTGCCCGGTCATGTTGGCGCAGGTCTGGAAACTCCAGTAGTAGTCCACCGGAGGCGTTGTCGTAGTTCCGGCCGTGATCGCCGTCACCCGGCCGTAAGCGTCGGTGGTCACGCTGGTAGGCCGCGCATAGGTTCCAGGGGTGCCGACGTTGCCTAGATCAACCGCACTGCCTGCGACAGAGAAGGCTGCGGAGAACGTATTCGGCGAAGGACAGTTCGTTACCTGGGCACAGACGTAATCCCCTGTCCCCGGCAGGACGACGCCATTTCGACCGTTGAACGAGGTGACGGAGGTCGCCCCCACCACTGCGCCCACGATATGGTCAACCGTCCATTGCTGCACCCCAAGCGCGCTTTGCAGGACGAATTTATAGTTCGCGGCTCCGAGAAAGACTTTGGCCGATCCCGTCGCGTCGAGAACCACCGGATTGGTGTTGGGCGTGGCTCCGGTGTAATCGGTGTAGGTGGCCAGCGGCGTAGACGTGCCCGCCGCATAGCTGTAGAGCAGACCCCCAGCCAGCGGAACGCCATTCTGGTCGAATGCGCGAAAGACCGGGGAACCGGCAGGCGGAAACGCCGTCTGGGAGATTCCGGGCAGCACAAAAAGCGCGAGCAGCGCCGCGCAGAGAAACCGCTTCATGGGACTCCTTTTAGGTGGTAGGCTGGTGAGCCTATGAAAAGACGGCGAAGAGATGACCGAGGAAAGTGAAGAGGCTAAACTGCTACGCCTGCTGATAGGCTACGTTCACGTTATGGTCGTGAACAATCTTGCTGCGCTGCGTTATCAGAGGACTTTCGATAATTTGACTGAGGCCGAAAAGAGTAGCCTGAACCAAGAGGTGACAATGGGCGCTGTGGGAGTGGCCGCACAAACACGCGCAGCAGTCGTGCCACCCAAGGCCGAAACTCCACCTGCTGTGAATTGAGAAATATCATGTCTACTCCTATGAAAACTTTTGCCTGCCTATTGCTTTGCCTGCTAACTCCCTTCGCTTCGGCTGACGATATGCCGAACAATATCCATCAAGCCAGCAGTCCAATAGCAAGCGCGCACTATGAGATAGTCGTATCGAGCTGGATGAGAAAATTGACTTTTCGCCTAGACCGCTATAACGGCCGAGTATGGATAAAAGTCGTAAACTCCAAAGACGACAAGCTTTGGGAATCCATGCTTGTTGAAGATCATCCTTGGGCAAATAACTCAACCCGCGCTCATTTTCAGATATTTCTGTCCGGGGTTTTTGTGTCAGATACATTTCTTATCGACACAGATACTGGTAAAACTTGGACGCTAGTCAAGGAAACAAATAAGCCGGGAGATGCCTCAACCGACGAACACTTATCTTGGCAGATGATCGAGGACGAAAGTAAAGCCGACGTTCCTAATTCTCCTGTTAAGCCTTGACATGCTTGTGATACACTTTTCATCCGAGGTATTTTTATGTCAACCGCTTTGGCCGCAATTGTCTTTATCGCTGCGTGGGTCGGTCTAGTTATTCACTGGGACCGAACCTCAGCTACTTAGACTTCAATGCTTGAATCTGTTTCACAATGTCCTTCATCGCTGCTGAACCTGGTGATAGGTCACTCGCCTGAATGAGTAGACTTTTACCTTTGTCAGTTCCGCTCAGGCCCGATATATCCTCGGTCGTGAGCCCTGAATTATCGCCCCTTCCGATATGATCCGTTAGCTTCGCCGCTCCGAGAGCTGCCCATTTCTGCGCGCCTTTCAATGGCGGCGCATCATCCCGAGTAGTCTGCATTCCTGCGCCGGTTCCAACCGTAGCGGCGATTGCGGGCGCTGCGGAGTTCGCGATTCTCGCACCGGCCATGAGGGTGGTCGGAGATGTGGCGATTTCTGGCGCTATGGCTCCGACAGCGCCACCAAGTAGAGCTCCTCTCACGCCATCTTCTTTATACCCAGCCGTGCCACCAGCGATCGTTCCAACCAATGCTCCGGTTGGTCTCGCTAATTTACCCATCACACGCTGCATTACTCCAGCATTCAAATCTGTCGCACCCGCCCTCTGCGCAACAGGGAGAAGGTTGGAAATCTTGAGATTGAGAGCATCGAAGTCCGGTACTGACTTGGAAAGCTCATCATTCATCGCTTTACGAACGGCCATTACTGCGGAATCACTCAAGGCGCGCTTATTGTTCGGGTTCCATGAGTCCATCAGCGCATCAACGCCGCGCCGCAGCCCTAACGCTTCGTCAGACGAAACATGCTGTGGAATCGCACCACTACTAGGCCGCGAGGAAAGCTGATCTTCGAGACAAAAAACCATAGCCAAATGCCAGGTACCGTCATAAACTGACTGTCCGAGGGGTTCTTTATGGTTCAGTTGGCTATTTGGCTTGCGGCATTACTGTTCTTGGGATGGTTAGCCCTTAACGCGGTCGCGATTCTAGGGTTCATCTTGAAATTCTTTTTTGACGTAATAGCGGATGTGCGAAGCAACCGAAAATTAGCCAGCGGGTACGCTTCTGGGGATTTGCCTAAGATTAGGCAGCATTCACCTACTCCTGAAGAGTTGGATGTCTTTTACTAAATTCTTCATGGCGGCAGAGCCTGAGGAGAGGTCACCCGCTTTGATAAGCAGGCTTTTCCCTTGAGGTGTATTCCTGAGTGCATCCACATCAGAGGAAGTCAGGTAATCTCCCACAGAAGATCCGCTCGCGTTTCGTGCTATATGGTCCTTTAGCTTGGCAGCTCCCAGGTCTGCCCACTTGGCTTGTCCTCTAAGGGGTTCCACGGCTTGAGCGCGAGTTGAGGATGCATCTTGAGCGCCCTGTTCGAGCTGATTGGACTTTAGAAACTCCTGCTGCGCGGCGGTCTGATTGGTCGCTGCGACTGCCTGTCTTTGGGCCACAAAGTCAGGACTATTGACGTTAGGAAATGGTGTATTTGCGGGACTGATATCGGACAACGCACCTTTTACCGCCCTGTTGCCGACGATCTCCGGTCCACCGCGAAGCATTTGGATTCCATGCTCAACAATCCCTAACTTAGTTCCAGTGGGTATATCGGACCTTCCGCGTGCAGATTTGCCGGCAGCCGTAGTATCTGTATTTGCGGAAAGATTAGTCTCGTCAGCGATGGTCCGCAGCTTACCTGCTCTCTGTCTGAGATCCGCGATATCCTGTGGCTCAACCCCTGTAGCGTCTGCAAGAACCTGGTGGAGCGTGCCAGTAAGGGTTCGCTTCTCCGCAAGTAAATCGGCATCGCTGACATTGGCAGCGTTCGTCTGCACTTGTAGGGCCTTGCGGTAATTGGGGCTGAGTTCTTGGCTGATTTCATTGATCCTGTCGTTGACTTGGCTGACTGTCGCCCTGTTGCCTGAATCGCCAGTTGTCTTACCGCGATAGTCCATTTTGCCTGTATCAACGGTTAGATCAGCATTTGGTTTCAATACGTTGTCATTGTAGAAACCTTGCACTTCATCCGCTGCACCTTTGGCAGCTTTGGCTAAGTCGATTGTGGAATTGATCTTTATACCAGTGCGTTTGGCGTAATCGAGGATCGTGCCTGCCTCATTGGTTGCCGCCGAAACAAAGTTCGGTATCGCTTGGGTTGGAACGACAAGGGCCTTCCCTAGCTTCCTCGCAGCCATCTCAGCATCTGGAACCGATTTCGGCGTCGGATAAAGGCGGTCTTTCGCAGCCTGAGTAAAATCTGTGGCCGCATCTCCAACCACGGGTGCGGCGAGTTTAACCCCAGCACCCATGGCTTCACCCAAGGCAACGGCTCCTAGCGCTTGTCCAGCAAATTTCGTTGCGGCATAGCCGGTTCCACCAGCCGCTTTGTCGGCATAAAGCTGATTGACTTCCTGGTGCGCTTGGTCGATGGGATGCGCCACCGCATGGGCCATGCCCGTCAACGTATCCATTGGATGGACAAACGAGCTGCCGATGGCACCCGCAACGCTCTTCAGTCCGGTTGCCAGCAAGGAATCGCTCGGCGATGTCTGCGTATTCGCATCGAAAGACTTCTGGATTGCGTTACGTGTATCAGCGGGTGGCGGATCTGGAGGAATCGGGGTCCATCCTGCTGCATCGGCTGATACTGGGGTCCAAGCGCTAGCGCCCATTATTGAAGCTTCCAACCTGCCGGAAGTGGTGTCCCCGCAGGCGCTTGATGAAGGTTTCCCTGCGGATCAACAGCGCGGATAAGCCCCCCGCTTGGCGCGGATGGCGCTCCATCGCCATACATTCTCTTCAGCACTGGATTGCTGCCGATGCGCGAGTTGAGCTGCGATCCCACCGCGCCGCGGATGCCGTCTATCGCGCCGGACCGCGCAGCAGGGCTGCCGTTGGCCTTGATGAGATTCAGCGCCTGGAGTCTTGACGTATCGCTGCCTTGCCCGCCGCCCATGACCTTCGAATAATCGTCGGCCACCCCCAAAGCGGTAGAGGCATATTTCGCCAGCGGACCATTGCCCGTGGCAGCCTTTTCCCAGTCCGCGAGGCTGTTGAGTGCAGGTAGTTGGCTCTGCGGTATCTGTCGCCCCGCAGCCGCCAATTGATCGAGTGTTCCGCCTTTGTCAGTGAGCGACTTTGCCGAGCCGAAGAAGGCCACGTTCGCAGGGGACTTGGCAACTTGGAACTGTGCGTCGGACGATTGCGCGTTGTACTGTCCCCCGCTCAACTGATGCGCTGCATTGAGTGTGTTCGCGATAAATTCAGGCGTTGCCCCGCGAGCCTTTAGCTCTGACAGTGTGGCATCGCCATTGACCAGCAACTGCGCGGCAGAGTTCGGGTCGCCCTGCGAGAGTTTCTGACGTTGACGTGCGAGGGCCATCTCCCCAGGCATACGGGCAGACTCCTCCGCCCTGGCTTTCCGTCCCGCCTGCGTCACTTCTCCTTTTTGAATCTGCGCGGCTCCAGGGGCTGTACCCATGGCCACCGAGGCTGCCGAAGGCGCATACAGGGAACTTTGCGGGTTCATGGACGCATCTAGCTTTTTCTGTTCGGTCTGGGCCGTCAGGGTCTTGGCGGCTGCGGTCGCCGCTTGCGACTGCGCTTCCAGAACTTCTTTCTGGTTCATCGTCTGCGCCAGTTGCCGCTGCACCATTTCCGGGTCGTACTGGGTCGGGACTTCTCCCGGTTTTACAATCCCATCCTTCATCATCTGGTTCACAGAAGACGTATACGCCGCCTGCTGCAACTCCGGCGTAGGCTGGCTCAGGATGCCTTGCAGGTGAGACGCGATGTAATCTGTGTGCGCCTTGGCGTTCTCCAGTTGCGTCTTCTGGTAATCCGCCCTAGCCTTCGCATTCGCAATGTCTTGGGTGGCAAACTGCTGATTCAAACTCAGCGCGCGCGTCGGTGCCGTCTTGTACAGGTCCCCAATCGCCCCAGCGCGGTTCAGCGTCGGCATGCCCGTCGTCGGATCGAGTTGCGTGTTGCTCGAGATCGCCGCGCGCGTAGCCGCATCGTCCGACTGCTCGCGACCGGCCTGGTTGAGCTGGTACTGCTGCATCTGCTGCGCCTGTAGATCCCCCTTCAACCGAGTCACTGCCCCGATCTGGCTGAGAAGGCTCGGCTGTGCCTGAACCTGTAGCGGAATGCTCGGATCAATTGCCATACATGTCCATCCCCGCATATGGAACGGTAGGAAGCGCATAATTGCTCGAAAGCGGGTTTTGGCTGCCGTATCCCGACGCGCCGCCGCCCAGCAATCCGGCTTGGCTCAGCAGGTTATATTGCAACAGATTGTTCCCCGCGCCGCTGAGCGCGTTCGAAGCTCCCACCTCACCCGCCGCGGTCGCGTTCGCTGCCCCGGTGATCCCCTGCGAAACCTGATTGGCGGTATTCTGCCCTACCCCTACCGTCGCGTTGGTCGCGTTCTGCCCCATGTTCGCCACGCTTGCAAGCTGGCCGAACTGCTGATTCGACGTCTGAAGGTAGCGGTTGTAGGCATCTCCGTAGGTCGTATTCGCGAGGTTGGTGGTGTACCCGGCAATGGCTTTCGCCGCAGCGCCGCTCAGCAACCCCCCTTGCGCCGCCGCGCTCCGCTGAATCGCCTGGTTCCCCTGGTTCAACTGAAACTGATATCCGGGATCGCTCTGGAAATTGGACTGCGTGAACGGAGCCGCGAACCCTGTCCCGTTGGCCTGGTCCTGGCCAATCGTATTCAACGCTGTCTGCCCCGCCTGCCGATAAGGAGCTTCTAGGTTGACGTTGTTGTTGTACATCTGCATCTGGTTCTGATTGGCCTGATTCGCAGCATTGGCCTGCTGGTTCCCCGCGAACAGCGAGGTGCCTGCGCCCAGCAGCGCCGTCCCACCGATGACTCCCACGGCCACAGAGCAACTGTGCCGATGGTGGACACGTTCTTCCGGGTTCTCGAAATCGTTCATCGTCTCTCTCATAGCACCTTCGCGTAAATCTTCTCGATAAACTTCCACCCCAGCCGCTCGAAGATCGGCCCCATATCTTTAGTCACCTTGCACCCCGTATAGGCCTTCTGCACCCCGCGAGCCTTCCAGCTCTTTTCCACCTCTTTGAAAAGCTGTATGCCTACCCGCCCCTTGCGATGTTCCGGGTGCAGGAAGTAGATATCGGAAATCGCTGTCAAGCTGTCGAGATAATGCAGGTGCGGCTTCACAAACGAGATGTGATATCCGATCATCTCGCCCTCCTGCCTAGCGACGACGGCATGAAACACGCCGCACGCCTCAAGCGCGAAATACGTGTCCCAGTCAGGCTTCAACTGGATGATCTCCTTGTCGCGGGCAATCTCCTGCCAATGCAGCGGGAGCAACGTTTCCATCTCCGCCTTCATATCGGCGAGCTTCTCCACTGCGTAAGTCACCATCAGTGCGCCGTCCTTATATCGACGACTAGGTGAATTCTGTCGTCGCCGGAGTTATTTACGATCTCGTGGAGCTCTTGATTTTGAAACCACCAGACCTCGCCCGTCAGCATCTGTACCTGCTCGCCGCCGCAACGAAATATCGATCCGGGATACCCTTGAAGCACGACGTGGTATCGCTCAAAATAAGCAGCATGAGCGCCTCCATCGACGTGAGGAGCGATCGACTTGCCGGGTGCAAGTTTCGTAACCATGACTCGTCCAAGGCGCTCTCCTTTGACCACGCGCATCAAGTTGAAAATCAAGTCCTGCGCCTCGGAAAGTTCGAAGAATGCCGGGTAATTGACCGATTCGTGATCGTCCGCCACCGCCGCCACACTTGAGGCCTCTGTGATCTTCTGAAACCTCAGCCAAATATCCTCAACCGCCTTATGCGGGCTGCCGGGAAACTTGGTTCGCAGATCGTTCGCATTCCAAAGCTGCTGATTCCGCGCAATCTGATTCATCAGGGCTGTCGTTGCGACGCCCTTAGCCATCAGGTGGAAGTTCTTCATGTCGCCTGCACCTCCGCGGTGAGAATGCCATTGCTGAAGGTCATGCTGCCTTGCGTCCCTCCAACCGTCAGCGCGGCAGTTACTACCGTCACCGTCCTTCCCGGCAGGTCGGCAGCTTGAATCGCTCGAAACGTCGGCACTGCGGATCCAGTCGCCGGACCCATAAACGCCGTATTCGCAGGCTTCGGCGAACCCACGCTGGATTCAAGCGCGGAGATCAAAACCGTCTGCGCGGCCTCTTGCGCCTGCAGCGATCCCACCTCCGTGCTCAGGGAACCGATCTGCCCTTGAATCCCCGAGACGCTGCCGCTGATCTGTGTGACCGTATCCGAATAAGGCCCGCCAACCCGAAGATTGAGCTTCTGGAAGTACAGCGCCCATGGCGTGGTCATCAAACCGTCAGGGCCGATCACTGCCGTTTGAATCGGCGGAGGCGCGAGTACGTTTGCGTCAGCCACTAGGAAGCTCCCATCTCGACATCGATATATGCGTTAATCAGGGCCACAAACACATCGTCCGTAATCGTCACGCGAAACACTCGCTGCCGCGATCTACCCAGTCGCCGCCAGATCGCCCGCGTCAGGTTGGCCCCAATCGCGCCCAGACTTACCCAATGCTCATTCGACCAGCTATGCCCACCATCGTCGGACCAGGTAAGCATCGCCTGAGGCACGGGAGCATCTCCGTCGGCCTGCAATCCCATCTGCATATCCAACTCAAGCCGCGAGATAAAGAGGTTTTTCAGTTCTTTCGAGACATACGGCGCCGTGCGCATCCGCGTAATCGCCACGCCGTTGTCGTTCAGATACTGCGGCGAAAGAAGGTACACATTGCCGTTCGCATAGTCGCCTACAAGGTGCTGGCCAAACCCTACCGTATGAACCTCTGCCCGATGTCGTTCCAGTTCCTGCAGCCCCGTATACGAGCGCTCATGCCATAGCTTGGTTGCCGCGTCATACGCCCAAGTCGCATTCCCGGAGGGAAAATTGAGGACGTAAAAAGCATGGCCGTCTTGCTGGTAGGTGTAGCTCGTGGCATCGTCGATCCGAGGGTAGCGGGCAATCGCCTGTTCCATCGCATGCGTGCTTACTCGGACCGGCTGGAAGCCGATAGCCATCCAGACGATTCCTGTCCCCGATTCGTCCTGGCCCAGCCAGTACACCGTGTTATCGAGTTTTGCCGGCGAATCCGGCCCCACCGTGCCATGCGGGATGTACGCTCCGGCAATCCGAGAGAACGGGAACAGCTCCGCCCCAGAGTTGAACCAAACCTCAATCGACTGTGACCCAAACAGCCAGATCTCTTCTCTTAAACTGAGCAGCGCCAGTAAATTGTCCGGGTTGACCTCAGCCGATGCGAAATCAAGCGGGTCCACCGTCGTGTCGTACAAGCCGGTGATAAAGAATTCCTGAGAATCAGGCTGATTGAAGATGAAGTACCCATCCTGGAAGGCAACGGTAACCCCGCCGGGAAAAGACGCCAAGGTCGTAAGCGCATTCGCAGCCAAATCGTAGCTGTAGCCGTTTGCCCCGTCTACGATCATCAATTGCCTGCCGTTGTCTGCGATCCCGGCCCGTTCGCTCTGCGTCAGAAGCGTCCCGCGATTGGCATGGGTGCCGTCCGCGAACAACTCAAACAAGGTCGCGCCGCAGATCACAAACACACGTCCGCGAGAGGTTGTCAGCATCGCCCTGCAGGGAAAATTTCCAAGGTTGGCGAACAGCTTCAGTCCAGGCGTAGAGAACAGCGCGGCAACGTTCTTGCCCACGCTCGATTCATCCATCTGCGGATACAGATTCAGCGTTCTCTGGCAGTCCGCATTGGTGCTTTGCAGCGTATACGTGGGACCGATGAACCCGTTGAGTTCCACTATTGCCCCGTAAAGATGTTGGATCGGTGGTGCCGCGCCAGCAACGCGCCGTCTACGCGCATCAACGGCGTCTTCAGATTGAAGCTCTTAAGGATAGCCTTCGCCGTCAGCGCAGTGGAAGCAACCACCTGTGAGGGTTCTTTGCCAAACTCAGGAGCCACCTCCAGCGCGAGATTCGCTCGCAGCGCCCGCTCGTATCCGGGAGGCAGCGTAATCACCTGAGGCAGGCTCGCGAACGCGCTGATCTGGTCCCATGTGAAGATGTTTACGTTGTCCCCAACGGAGGGAACCAGATAGAACGAGAGATTCCTCAGCGGATAAGAGTCATCGACATACACTCGATTCGGAATAGGACTTTGCGTGTCGGGCAGCAGCAGTCTTTGATATTGGTCGAGGTCGATCATCTCCAAAGGGAGATTCATCGTAGGCCCATCGCTAGCGTACTGAAACGTCATCTTCTCGATGCGCGTGGGCCAAAGTGCGTTAAAGTCTCCTCCCGCCCCCATGGTGTATGTCTTTTTCCCCGCCTGCAACCCAAACGTCTGCGGCGTGATGGCATAGACCATCAGCCGCTCAAGATTCCACGATTCCAGCATGGAGTTCAGAGCGGTAAAACAGTCATTCGCCTCTTCTGCGGTTGGCTCCTCTCCGCTTGCCAGGACCCCCAGCAAGCGGAGAGAGCCGTTGATGAGATCGCCGACCGTCATTACGAGCGCGAACCCTCAATCACTTCTGGTAGCGTCTGGTTTTCGCCCTGAGGCGTGTATTCGAGCGTCCCTGCAGCTTTGCGCGCAGCAGCTTGTTTGACTGCTTCGAGCAATTCCGCCTTGGACTGCGTAGCCTTCAGCGCCATCCCGTAGTTGAAGTTGCCGAACTCGGCAAGCTCAGAACGGCTCTTGCCTTCGAGCTCGTCGCCATCGGCACCGAACGGCACATGGGATACCTCCTGGTTGGGAGGCTCCACGCTGTATTCGCCGCCTATTGCGTCATGCTCGTCCTTGTTCTTGACCACCTTACCCCCGCCGTCCTTGTGGAACAGGTACTTCGGGTAGTCAGCATCTTCGCCTTCAGGGCGATAGTTGACGTAACCGGGATTGGTTGTCTTGTCCAGGGAAGTATGCAGATTCGGTCCCATGAATTGCTGTTTTGCCATATGCTTTCTCCTTGTAAACAGGTGAAACGGGGAGGCTGCCCTCCCCTTTGGGTTAGGCCTGAATGCGGCAAGCCCACTCGGGATACAGCGGCGCGCCGCCGTACAGGATGTCCAACCGGCAAGGCCACAGGTCCGTCATGATGTCCGGCTGCCGCCACATGCGAATGGAAAGACCCGTCTGCTTATCGGTGGCGCGTGCAGCCATATCGGCACTGCCCGGCAGCGGAAGATCCACACAGGCCAACGTGAACGCATCGCGATGGTATGCGAGGTTCTGGGTGGTGAAGGTGGACGCCGCACCAACCACAGTCAGAGGGCTGTTAGTCGGGACCGAAGCCACATCCACGTTCTTGAAGACGCCCGCAGTCACAATGGCTGGCGAGATCCCGATGGTGACATTGCCCGCACCATCCGAACTTGCCGCCGCCGTGGCCGTGAACTGCTTCAGCGTGCCGGTGGACTGGTAGCTGATGGGGTTCACGCTGTTAACTCCCGCAATCGTGAACACATCGCCCGGGTTGAGGCGAAGCCCCGCAGCCGCAGTCCAGCCGTTGGTCACGAGCGAAGCGCCAATCTGCCCCGCGCCATTCACCACCGGGGTACCTCCCAACGGTCCGGTCGTCCGATTGACCACGTTCTGGTCCATCGAGTTACGGAAGCCGTACGCAACGCCCATATTGCCGGTCTTGTACTGCCCGCTGATCGTGTCAGCAGGGTTGAACAAGCTTTGCGTGCTGGTGATGAGGTTTGCCTGCGAAATCGGATCCCAGACCGCAGCACGAACCGATACCGACTTCGGCGCCGAGTTCATGTCAAGGATGGCCCCAGCTTTCGCCAGAACCGTCCCGGTGGAGATCGGCACGCCAGGAGTTCCCACGCTGTTGTAGGTAGCGTTGGTCGCCATGGTCAGCATGTCGAGGTCCACCTGATTGGCCAACGCAATGACGGCCGGCCGGATATACCGTTCGCGGAAGTCATCGATGCGCAAAGCCAAGTCAGAGGAATAGAACTCAAACGCCACATTCTTCTGCGAGGTGATGCGCAAAGGAATCGAGGTCTCCGTCACGTCCTGAATTGTGATCGCCTGACCACTGGTCACCTGGAACCGTACAGGCTTGCGTATGTTCAGGGTGTCGCCTTGCTTCGCCCCAGTCTTGGCGAAGCTGTCATCATACTGCCGGTTGATATAGCGAACGAACGTCAACTCGTTCTCAAACATCGCCAACGCTTCGTTGGTGATCATCTGCATGGTTAAAAGAGTGTTTGCCACGGAATCTCCGAAACCCTAGATCAGGCGCGATCCCAATCCGGGTCCTGCTTACGCCGGTAGGCTCTCCATTCCGTCATGTCGGTAATCTCGCTCGGGTCCTTGGAGGACGCAGAGGAAGACTTACTGACAGGCGTTGGAGGCCGCGGCGCTTTGCTCACGGTGGCCGTCTTGATCGACGGGGTGGTCGTGAACCGAGACTCCAAACGACCCACTTCTCTGGCCAGTGCAAGCGGATTCAGCTTCGAGAGCCGCTCCGCTTCATCGAGATTCTGTGCAAGAAAATAGGCTAGGGCTGGGCCATGCTCGTGGTCGCGTATCTCCGCAAGCACTGCCTTCCCAACGTCTATCGTCGCCTCTTCCATGACTTCATCGAAGTCCGGCGTTTCGGCTCGGAATTCCTGCAATCGCTCTCGATACTTCTGCTCTGCCGTCTGCTGATAGTTTCTGGCTTTCTCCTCGTTCTGCTTGGTTTCTGCCACCTTGAGGCGGCTATCTACCTTCCAGTCGGTGAGGGCTTCCAGAAAATCAGCATGGGTCTGGAAATCAGTTTCCTGGGGCTTGCCCTTGGGTTCCGTCGTCGTCTCGGTAGGCTTGGTACGCAGCGCTTCTTGACGCCAATACTCTGCCTCACGCTCTTTGTCCGCAGCTGCGCGGGTGAGCTTGTCGATACGTCTCTGGAAACCGCCTTTAGGCTTAGGATCGCCTTCGGTTGTCGGTTCGTGCTGTTCCCCGGTTGCCGATTCCGTGGTCGTTTCTACCTGAGTCTCAGGCGCGGCGGTTCCTTCAGGAATTACCTGTTCTGGCAAGGTGTTCTCCTTGGATTTGGCCGGCGAGAATGCGCCGTGCATTTTGCTTCGTCTACCGTTAAGCTGGTAGTAAACTTGGTGGCATGGCAAACAACCGATTATTCCTGAGGTGTAAGCAATGCTCAGATGCGGGGCTTTGTCTTGCTAAGTATTATCCGAGTACTGGCTGGTACCTATCCAACATCGTTAGCAAGGATCTTCCAGCTTCACTTCAGGAGCATTTGGAAGCCTTTCTTAAAGAACACTCTCATGGTTCTAACGGTGTCGATCTGTTTTCCGAACTGGAAGAATACGAAGAATACGCCTGAGCAGTTTGCCGGGTGAGACAGCACCCGTACTGTTATTGCCCCGACGATGATTCTGCCGGTTGAACTTGGGCTTGCTGCTGCATCAACTGCGACTGCTGCGCGCCCTGCTGCGCGGTCTGCTGTTGTGCCTGCTCGTGTTCGGTCTGCGACATCGCATACTCATGCGCATTGTCGATCTGCTGCCCGATAAACTCCATCTCGCGGTCCATCTCGGATTGCGCGCTCGCCGCTTTCGCCGCTATATCCGCCACCACGAGAGCGTTCTGCAGCTTGGCGTACTCCAGCTTCAGCTTCTCCTGGTCGAACGACAGCGATGCGAAATGGATCCGCTCTTTCGACTCCAACTCGGCCTGCTTCGCCGTCACCTGGTTCTTCACGTCGTTGGTAGCCTGCTCCAAAGTCTGCGTGAGCTGCTGATTCTGGTGGGTCAGCATCGCAAACTGCTGCTGCAATTCAGGCGGCAACTGCGCCATCCGCGTCTTGTCGTCCAATGCCTGGATCGCCGGGGGCAGCACCGTCTTCAGCCGGTCCGCGATATCCTTCGCTCCCGGCCAGTCCATATGCAGCACCAGTAAGTCGCCGGCAACCGCCATGAGCTGCGGAAACGCCGAGACCAGTTGCATCATCGAAACGACAGCTTCCTGCCGCTTGGTCTGGTAACTTGGCCCGGTCGATATGGTCACATCGTATTGACCGACGGTAATGTCGTAGATACGCTCCACCCCCGCCGCCTCGGCCTGCTCTTCGGGAGACATACTCGGGTCGGAAGGTCCTATCGTCGCTGTGCTTTGCGCTCCGTCTTCCCCAATGATCCGCATCACCCGTTGCGTGTCGTACACCTTGGGGATCAGGTCAAGGATGATTCTTCCGGTATGCTTCAGTGCCCGCGTCAGGTTATCGACATAGTGATAGTTCGATCCCTGCGACTGGCTCTGCCGCGCCAGAATGCCCTTCCCGCTGGTCTCATTGCCCTGCGCTCCAAGCGCCGCCTGATAGATGCCCGTCACGGCCTTGAGGTCGGCGGAGGCTTGCATCATGGCCTCGGTCGTCGCCTGAATCGCCGGTTCGACGGTGTTGCGCTGCGGCGGCGGGGCCGGTCTTCCATCGATCGATATGCCCTTGTACGTCAGGACCGCATAGTTGTTGACATTGGCGGTCTTCCACTCGTGCTCACGGCCTTCGATCTGCCCTTCCGCCACCACATACGGAGCCTTGGGCGACAGCGCAATCGCCTCGGTCGAGGCCGAAGCCATGAAGTTGTATTGCTGCTGCGGCTCTTTCGCGTTCCTGACGATCCCCTCGAGGACGCGCTTGCCGTCGATGTCCAGTTCCTGTCCCAGCACAGGGACAATCGGAATCCATCGTCCCGCCCAGTCCGTCTCTTCCAGTACCTCGACGCCGTTCAGCTTCGCCCACTTGATAAGGTCGATCTGCGTCTCCCGCTCAGACACAATGGAGACGCCTTTCGGAAGC
This sequence comes from Edaphobacter sp., assembly GCA_965277335.1. GTDB lineage: Bacteria > Acidobacteriota > Terriglobia > Terriglobales > Acidobacteriaceae > Edaphobacter. Next base: position 90,593 of record CBDICJ010000007.1, read on the forward strand.
TTCTCCGGCACATAGTCTTTCATCACCGTAGACTGATCGTTCAGCAGGCAGATGGTCTTGGTCTCTGTCTCTTTGTAGAAGTATTCGACCACCCTGACTGTCTCTTCCTGCACCCAATCGTCGCCAATCGATTTCCAGTCGGCGGTCGCGGCCAAGTCAGACTTCGGGTACTTGGCCTTGTACTCGTCTTTCGAGTAGGTCTCCATCACAAAGCCATAGTTCGCGTCGGAGTAGTCAGGCTCTTTCGCGTTTGGATCCATGTACACGGTGAACGGGTTGCGGATGCGGAGTATTTTGATGTCCTGATCGAACGACATCGGCCCGTTGTACGCCGTGTTCACCCGCCAATACCCGAACCCTGATGTGACCGCAGCCTCAAACGCCGTGTCGTACGCCGCATCCGCAGACGAGTCGTACTCGATATGCCGAATGATGCCCTGAATAATCTCCGCCGTCTCCGGATCGGCTTCATCGTCAATCGGATTGACCTGGATACTCGGCCGGTTCTGGCGCTGCTCATTGGTCACCTGACGGATGAACTGCGGAATCTGATTGATGGTCAGGCAGGGTCGGCCATCGGTCTCACGCTGCCGCTTGATGCCATCGGGCCACTGCTCGCCAGACCGAAACTTCAAGTCCTCCAACGCCATCTTGCGGATTTCAGACTCGGCATCGACGGCAAGCTGGAATCGCTTCTTGGCGGTTTCGACAAGCTTCGGCTCTTCCTCTTTGCGCTGCTGAGGAGTCTTTTTGACTGGCTCTTGCAGCCAGTCTTTGCGGGGTTTCCCTTTTGCCCTGGCGTAGACATCGCCAGTGACCTTCTGGTTCAGCGTGCCTTTCAGCGCCTTGAACGCTGCAGGCTTCATGCCCTGCGTCCGACCGTACGAAGGGGGGATTGTCGTGCCCCCGCCGCTACCATTCACTGTGCGACGAGGCTTGACGCTCTGCTGGAGGATGCTCTTCTGCGCTTCGTTCATCCCATCCAGCTCCCCGCGCCACGATAGGGCGTGTACTCCTGTTGTTTGACCGGCGGCGCAACCTTCACCGCAAAACTCATCGCCAGCGCGTCTCCCAAGTCAGGCGAATCCACCCCGCGCGACTTCATATCGTCTTTGCTCTCCAACGCCAGACACCCGCGCGTCGGGTGATAGCCATAGTCCGGCCCGGTTAGGTCGGTCTCGATCTCCGGCTCATCCGGGATCTGCGCGCCTTCGAGCCAATCCCTCATCTCGCCCCATATCTCTGCGCGGCGATTCAGGTACTTGTGCGGGTCTTGCGGTGTCGCGCCGCCATGAAACTCCACCAATACCGTCTTGCGGTCGTACCCGCGCGCCTTCAGGAAGTCATAGACCGACCCGCCAATCCCGTCGCCGTCGATCACGACCGCGTTCGGCTGGTGCTCGTCTATCGCCTCCTGCACCTTGCCACCAAGCTTTTGGGTATCGATCCCGTAAAACTTGCCGATGAAATCAGCCTTCCTGCCTTGCCTGCGACAGATAATCGACCGGTCATCGCCGAACCGCGCCACATCGACACCGAAGATAACCGGCATCTTCTGATAGCCGTCAACCACCCGTTTGCGAGCCTGCGCCACCACCTCACCGCTAATAAACTGCGTCGATCCGCCTCGAGGGAACTCACCCCGAATCCTGACCCTAGCCCGGTCTGAATCCTCGCCCCATTCTTTGATCTGCGCATCCAGCAGCGCCTTGTTCGTGCCCTCGACTGTCCTTGAATCGATCTGACGCGGAACCCAGCGATTCGCCCCCGTCACCGCCCGGTAAAACTCGCCAGCATTGCGCGTTGGATTGCCAAACGCCAGCCAGACAATCTCCGTGTTCTCATCCGTCAGCGCGCCTTCGGTAGCCTCCCAGATCACATCGTCAATGGCCGATGCCTCATCGAAGATGATGACGATGCGCTTGCCTTCGTTATGCGCGCCTTGAAACGCATCGGGCTTCTGCACCGACCAGGTAAGGAAGTCCGCGCGCCACATCGCCTGATGCAGCGGGTCTTTTACCCGAATCGATGTTGCGTTGATCTCCCACCAATGCGAATTCAGCGCCAGCCGGAACCACTTCTGCACCTCCGGCACCGTCTTGGTCGCCAACTGCGTCCCTGTCCCAGCTGTCACGATGATCTTGCAGTCTTCGCAGGTGCTCATCGCCCAATGCATCACCATGGCAATCAAAGCCGACTTGCCGATACCATGCCCCGACGCCACCGCGATTTGCAACGGCTGAAACCGCGTCTCCGGGTTCTCCAGATGACGCCGGATATCCTCCAGCGTCTCCGCCTGCCACGTCCGCGGCCCAACCGCCTTCAGCTTCTCCGACTCCCATGGGTACACATATGTGGCCAGCCCAGCCGGGTCCAGCGAGTATTCACTGATGTCCGACGCCAGCTCCAACTCCTCGTCCGCCAGCGCGCCCTTCACCCGATCCGCTTCGCCGCCCGCTTCCGGCCCTCCGCAATCGCCTCCGCAAGGTTCATCGTCACACTCGCCTCAATCGGCTGCGTAATCTTGCCTTCCACTCGGTCCGTTATCTCCCGAAGCTGCAACACCATGGCCATGTTGCCCCGCTTAAGAGCGCTGAGAGTCGCTGCCTCAATTGCGGCTAAGTGTTCAGGATTGTTCAGGATGCGCTCGTACATCTCTGTAATCGGCTTCTTCTTCGGACGCCCAGAAGGATTGCCCGATTGCCCCTTCTTCCATGGAGTGAGGCCGGCCGTGTTGGCTCTCTTTTTAGCGCTGTTAGCAGTGCCCTCCATTTACAGCAACCTACCTCGCCTTGGATCGGAGTTCATGGATGGTCTGGTCGCGCTTGTGCATCTCTTTGCGCATGCCGGAGAGTGCGGCTTCTTTTTCCTCACATACAATCCGCCATTGCATGGCCGCTGCCTCAAACGCCCCCGACTTGGTAGTGCGGTCTGCCACAAGGCGGGACAGTCTGCCGTTCTCGCCTCGCAGGTAGTCGATAGACTCGTCCTTAGTCTTCAAACGCCTCTCCTGAATGGCTCCATGGAAGCCAAGCGCGAGACACGCCAGCGCGAGCAGGAACACGAAAAGAATCACCATCAGCATTGCTCCTTATCCATATGGTTCTGCTTCCAATTGCGTATCGCATGCTTGGCCGCCCGGCGGAAGCCGATGAACTCCTGATCCAAGCTGGGAAGCTGGATACGCCAATTTAGGGCAAATCCGGCAATCAGATCGATCAGGATCTCGTAGCCGTAGCGAAGTTTTGGGAATCGCTTCAGGCACGTCGATTTAGGCAAGAAGTTGCATAGCAGAGAGTTCGCCGCAATGAAGGCGCATACGCGAAACAGGTCGTGCCGCAGGTCGGCGTACAGATCGGGGTTCATGCCTTCGTCCTTACCTTAATGAAGAATCCCGCGCTCGACAGCAAGCCAAGGGCAACGCCGATGATCCTCTCTTCGGCTTGAATCCCGGCAATCGCTAAGGTATTGGCGGTAATGGCGGCCCACTGCGCTTTGACCGTAGCATCGGTGGCATTCAGATGCTCGTTCAGCGAATGGATGTTGTTGTCTTGGAGCGCGTCCTCAACCGTAAGCACCGGGATGACTTGCTGCGCGTTCACTGGGGGATAATAACCACCGAAGGCCATAAACACACAGACACACAGAAATGCGGATTTGAGGATCGCCTGCGCATAATAGGCCCCCGACTTTGGGAGACTCGGATCACCCCCTTGCTCACCTTGAAACAGCATTACGATGTGGGGGTTGGCGCGACAGGGGCCGTGATGCCGCCGATTACCGCCGGACGAGCTGCAACAGGTCCAGTCTGCAGGCTGTACACGTTCTGCAGAAACTGCGCAATGGCCGTCTGCTGGGTCGAAGTCTCATGGACGCCCTTAGCCGCGAGAATCTGGGTAATTCCAGGGGTAGCCACAGCCACCGCGAGAGCCATCTTCTGTACGCCCGTCAGCGGGGTCGCCGATGCCTTTTGTACCGCGATATCCGCCTGCACCGCCGTCTCGATTCCAGTCAGCGCCAGATTGTACTCTGGGCCATAGGGCGTCAGCGCCAAGATCGGCCGAGCTGCCTCTGCCAGGTTCCCGACCACCGGTGCGGCATGTTTGAAGAAGTTTTCCAGGCCGTCGATGAACCGGACAAATCCGTTGTGGGTTACAGGTGCGGTGCTCATTTTCTTCTCCTTGAGGATGGCTAACGCTTGGTTTACGGTCGTTCTGGAAACAGGGAGGGCTGGCGGAACGAGAGGCGGAGCGGGAGCAACGGTATTCTTCTTCTCCCACGGCCACACAATGGTCACGCTCATTTCACCTCAGGAAACTCGTAGTAGCAGCGGCCGATAAGATAGGGGCAGAGGTGATACATCTCAGGCGTAATCAGGTTGCTGAATCCCGGAAGCACATTCAGCATCTGAAGTCCTTTGCCATCAGCATAAGTAGCCGAGTAGCCGAACTGGCTGCAGATCGAACGCTTTAGCGTGTGAATGTCATGCTGCAAGGCGATTCCAGCGATATCCAGGAAGTCGTACTTCTCCCCGATGTGGGCCATCATGTAAGCCGTGACAGCGGCTTCCTGCTCATGGCTGCAGGGGATGGCATAGCGGCGTTCCCACTTCGGGGAGAGGTAGTCCACAGGGCGTTTCTGTATCCCGCCCTGCGCTCGCGCTCCCACATACTCTCCGTCGGGATGGATCATGTCCACATGCGTCGGCGCGTAGGAGTGCGAGACAAGCTTGATGAGTTCGTTCACCGGATCGAGCGAAAATCCTGTCTCCCCGATGACTCTCGAGCGGATGTGCGGTCCTATGGGGACGTACATTACTTCACCGGCGTAGCGGACTGGTCGAAAGGAATCTCATGCGAATCCACCGGCTTTACACCTTCCGGCGTGATGGCCAGTTGCGTTCCAGCATCCTTCTGCATGAACGAGATACAGGTCTTCAGCAAGGCCACCGCAATCACCGACCACTTCGCACCTGCAGGCAGGGACGAATAGGCGATAACGAGCGAGAGCGCAAGCGTTAAGAGGCCTTGCGCTGTCGTCTTCCAATTTAGGAAGAGCTTGCTCGTGTCGATGGTCATTAGCTGGCAGGAGTCGGGGTAGGTGTGGGCGTCGGGGTCTGCGGGCCAGGATCGCTCGACACCGCCTCGGTGAGCGCGCCCTGCAGGGTAGCCAGCTCCGCGCTGAAGTCTTCGGGCGTGGTGACGGTGCCGGCGGCGATCTTCGCCTGCAGGTCGGCAATCGAGGTTTCAATCGTGGTGACGGCGGCGCTGAGAGCAGCGTCGAATTGATCGCGGGTAACGATAGAAGTGCCCATGGTGTGTATCTCCTCTAGAATGCGGTGAAGTAGTTCGTGGATGTGCTGGTCTAGCGCAAACTCTTTACAGTCCAATCCAGACCTCCCTTTGGTATCGCGTCGGCGGCTGCCGGACTCGAACCGGCGTCTTCCGTCCCATTGCATTGCAGACTGGCCCTCTGACCCGCTGAGGTAAGCCGCCCGCACGCGAGCTTTATGCTGCCCTCTGCGGCCATTCGCAGTAGACGCCGTAGAACACAGGCCGCCATCTCGCCACCAAGGCCAGCGCAGCGTGATCTCCCATCACTGCCAGATCGGACACCCCGTCGCTCATGCAACAGCTTCGGTCGCGAATCTTGAAATTCGCCGCGTCTACCAGCATGAGAATGCTCTTGTAGCGGTTGTTCACCCACCGCGCATACCCGCAGTCCACCTGGTATTGCGCGCCCTCGCGGTCCATCCTGCAGGCCGGGATTCCGTTTGTGCGCGTTCCTTTCGCGAACACGGCAATTTCAATCTCAACACGCAAGGGTGCTTGGATCATTTAGTGACGGCTCCGCTATAAGGTGGGATTCGCAGTCCTGAGGCTGGGGACGCTTCCAGTACACACAGATGCAGCTACATCATTGCAGAGTTACATCGGGCTGCCTAGAAATAATTGGAACTTGCACCATTCGCTTTTCGCGCCTGCGATACTCGCGTTTCACCATCTCGTCTACAAAGGCACCTAGCGACTGCGGACCCGCCATGCGCTTGAGTTTGTTGTAGACGGCCTCTTCGAGCAAGACATGCAGCCGCCTGGTCGGCTCAAGGAACTTCCGCTTCTTACTGCTGCGCATTGGCCGTGACCGGATCCAAATAAATGCCGGTACATATCGGTTTCTGCGGCGTTGATGGGACAATGAACCGGAAATCCTCGCTAAACTCAAACGTGCCATCTCCCCAGCCGCTTTTTAGATCGTAGTGTTCCTCGTTCATATTATTCGGTGATACGAAAAGATGGATTGAGGTGTAGGCGTTATTCGACTTTAGGTACTTCCAGCGAACCGTCTCCATGAAATCTACCTCTTTCTTGGCGGCCGCCACCGCCTGCTCATGGAGCAGTTTCGCCTGAGCCGCATCTGCTGGTTCCAGTTGAATTACTTTGGCCGTCTGACCCGCCGCCGTGAGTGTTGCCAGAAGAATCACGATTGCAATCTTCATCTCTTGTTCCATCCTCTCTAAAGTGAACTACTCGGCTAATAGCTTCTACTGAACGTGCCGCGACCGTGGCGAATATCCAATAAACTCTCTGGCGTGCAGAATCTGGTGACCCAATGCTCCGCATCGTACTTCGTGGTGAAAGTAAAGGTTGCCGAGGTGCGCATTCCTTTGAAGTAGACGTTGTATCGACCTTGGTTGGATTTCTCCAAGAAATACCCCATGACGCTAGCGCAAATCTCGTGTGTCTTAATCACTTCATAGTCCTCGTTCAATGTTGGCTTCGTGCTGCCCGTATCATTACTTCCAATGAAAAAGTTATTGGCATAGTCCTTAGACACATCGTGCCACTCGCCTATAGGTGTTTGTGCGCAAACTTCCGCCGTTACTGCTGCCATAAGAACTAAAATCCCGATCTTCATTGTCCTCATCCTCATACTGTAACCGCCTGCTTACTGAGCACCGAGCCATTCGCAGCGCACTTCTGGATCGTGATGACCGTTCCGGGAGGATAGTCTCCCTGCTTCGTGCCCCCAATCCAGATCTCACCATGACCGGCCGGAGCAGGAGCTGCAACCGGGAGAGGGCTGAAGTAGCCTCCTGTTCCGTCTGCCTTAGGCTCTATCGCCGTCAGTTCGTCCCAGTCGTTGATCGTCACAAGTTGCAGGTATGGGGCCTGATGGGCGATGGAATAATAGGTGTTGAACACCTTGAAGAACGCCGCCAGGATGTTTGAACTAGGGCCTGTGCCAGCCGGCCAGATGCGGGCAGGCTGGGTTGGATCCCAAACGCTGGTCGGTATCCCGTTTCGCAGCAAGGTGTCGTTGAATCCCGGACTGATGCAGGGAATCTGTAGGCCGAGAGCGTTCGCATACTGCCTGCACCAATAATCCATCGCCTGGTCGAGGCCCTGCTCCACCCATGCCATCGTATTTGGGCCTTTAGAGCCATCGTTATAGACAAAGATGACGTCAGGATTTTCAGCTTCGATCTGCCGGAACATCGCCGGATCGTCGGTAGGCAAAACGAAGTAGGTCACGATGTACTTCCCGTTCCACTTCTCATAGTTCTTCAAGGGAAAGCATCGCGTTCGCAGGTAAGTCAGGTAGGTCCGGATCGCAGCGATGGGCGACGGTTGCATCGCGTACAGGCCTTTGTCAATGTTAATGATTAAACCCATTCCCGCGGCTTCGAGCAGGGGCAGGTAGACCTCCAGCGACACGTTCTCGGGGCTTCCGATGGCGTAGGTGTTCGGCATCAGCACATCGATGCCAAGCGCCTTGAGCCGAGCGATATGCTTGGTTACATCGGCCGCGTTGTGCTGGTCGTAGCCGGGGCTGCGGGTAGGGTCTACCGGCCGCCTTTGTGCTGCGTTGATGCACAATTCCAAATGGCCGATGATGCGTGAGGTGCATCCAGGAAACAAATGACTCTTCAGTGTGGCCATAGTACTTTCCTTTCTTACTTCTCTAACAGCAGATCGCAGGCTCTGCATGTGGGACAACGATCGTCTGACTCGTCGCCCTCAGTCAGATCCAATATGCACCAGTGTGCCGTGTGCAGCTTTCGGTAGTCTCTCAGCAGCTCTATTACGCTAGGTGCAGGAATTTGTTCATGAAGAGCTGGTCCTACCTTCTCTACGGCTGAGATCGCCGCGCGGAGACGGTTGTAACTGGGACCGTGATCAAATGGACAGGCTGCAAAGGGACATATGCGGTCTGCCTGTTGCTTAGCGGCCTCTAGGAGTTCACGTACTACGGCCTTATTTGGGTCCATTGGTGACCTCTTCTACCCCGCTGAAATCACTCATGTCGCGGTTGGCAGAATCGACATATGTTACCTGCTCGTCGCTCCACTCAATACACTTACTGGCGCTCGTACTCAGCGGATTCGCTCGCCTAACTATTCCAGTAACACCGTCCCATCTATGGGCAACCATTGTGCCGATAGCCAAGCGCTTTACTTGAGACCACCGAAGACTCATTTATTTGATCTCTTCTACTACGGCAGGGGCGGCGTAGACCGGCCTGTCAAACTGATCCTCAGTTGAGGGATCATCCATCCACTCAAATGCCCTCTCCCACGCCTCTGCTGCGCTCTCCTGGGCCTGAAGGGTGGCTATGGTGCGCTGGCTCTCTTCTAGGGCTGCGATGAGCTTCAGGATGGAGTCAGGGGATGCGGCGCAAATGTACATGAAGTCGTCGGTATAGGGAACCCACGGATAATACGTTTCATTGCACATGATATTGCCACTGTTGGTAAGGAGGTTATCGTTACCGTCCTTGCCCGAATACTCCCACTTTCCTTGAGTGCCCTTCGGTGCCAACACTTTCAGTGTTGCTACGATCTCGTCTATCTCGGCCATCTAGTTACCCTCCTGAACGACATTGCTCTCTCGAAACGCTCTAAACTGAGGCCTGCCTCGCCTCATCCTAAAGTCCATAACATGCACTAGTCCACAATCGCAGCACTCCATCTTGTAGCCTTTTCGTATGGGCTGAATCCACTCTCCAGCTTTTACTCGATGTGACTTGAAACGGAGACATTTACAAGACGGCTTGGGCAACGCACAGTATTTGCATTTCAACTCAGCCATTGCGTCCCTTCTTCAACGCTGCGATCTCAGTGAGGGCCGCGAGGAGTTGGCGTTCACGGCACATCAGACTTTGCATCATTACTTGAGCCTCTTTTAGAGGAAGATCCTGTTCATTAGAGCCTCTCCTGTAGTACAGCTAAAGCAAAGCCCCTGACCGGCAAAACGCCAAACTCGCTCGCCGCACTGACAATAACTTTTGTCAGCGGCCATCCTGCGGTAATCGTTGAGGGAGAAATGATCTCCTACCCTGATTTCATAAGCCTTTTCTGGCGTTATTTCTTCGGCAAAGTTATTCATCGGATTCCTTTCGCTGCGTTCCATGCTGTCCTCGCCATATCTTTTGGGATAGGATCGAACCTGCTAAACCGCTTCTCATACGACTCTGCCCACCACTTCTCAAACGTCTGCTCAGCGCCTCCCTCTTCTGCTACAGGTGCCACTTGAAAAGCCTTATAGACACACCCGCATTCACCGCTGCCTAATGGATGCCTGCAAATCGCACCGGCGTGCATCGTATGCCCGCACCCGCAGAGTGGTTCTGCCACGCGTGCAAACTCGGCTACTCTAAGGGCGCGGTGGAATCTACAGTCGCATTCTTTAGTTCCAAAAACGGCTAAATGATTCTCAATGGCCTCCGCCATCTCTTCAGAACTAGGGATAATGCTACTGACATCAGACATAATCAATCCTCCTTCAATAAGGCATCGCGGTCATACATACAATTGGATTTCACGTCTTTGATTGCACCATCCAGGGAGTCTCGCAACACTGCGGCCTCAGCTAAACTGAGCGGATATGTTCCACCTCCCGGAACCGCTAAGTCGATGAACCCATCTAGAGTTCCTGCTATGGCGAAGCGCTTGCCTTCCCACTCCACTTCAAATAGGCGAGCGTTGAATGTGTTCGCGGGCATCGTCAGTAACTTGGTCTTCACCGTCTGCTCAGCGGCTTCTGCTACAGGTGGCGGCTTGCGGATAGGGCTGCTTTATCTCACCCCAGCACTTCTCGCACCATAGTTTTTTTTGAAATCTTTTTGTTCTCTGTATTGGGATAATCGCTATGGAAGCTGCTGCCCAATCGATGGGAACTTCCTCCTGCTCCTTGGTCGATAAGCATTTGTCGCACTGATAAATAGTTTTCTTTGCCATCTCTTCTTTCTCCTCTCTCTCAGCTACTAGGTAGGGCGCGTACTCTCCCAAGTGTTGACCGCAATCACTACCAGCACGGAAGCGATGAACATTAAATCAATGTGTGTTTGCTTCGCCATGCTGCTATCTGTCCATTCCGCACCGAACACGAAGACTAAAGCCGTTGCCGAAGCAATAAGTGCGCTTCGTCTAATACTTTTCTTATATCGATGACTCATCATGTCTCCCGAATCTTGATGCCATACTTGTGCAACATGAGTTTCCGGCGAATCACGTATTGCTGAGTTTTCATGCCCTTACTGTCTTCCACCACCGTCTTGCCGTCTTCCTGGTAGCGAAAGTCCGCAGTGTAAGTAACAGCCCGCTCGCCTTCCTGCTTCGGAACTAACTCGTACTTCACCTGCTCTTCAAGATCCGAGATCAACCCGCATTGCTGCATCAGGTGAAGCTCGCCGGCCCTCCTTGCTTCCCGCTTCGAGGCGTGGCGTCCTGACTTGACGGCGTGATACTTGCTCATGCCGCCCTCGCCAAGGGGAACGCCTTCTTGGGGCCACGCTTGCCCAGCACCCGCTTTAGAATCTCCAGAATTTGGTAGCTATTGTGTGGGAAGTTGCCCTCCACTAACACTCCATGTCCCATCGGCATCTGCCTTGCCAAGACCTCAACCAGGGGAACAATCCGCCTCCGCAATAACTCGGATACCTGTACATCCTGCACCGAAGGTGTGCGATAGACGACGACCGCATCGAACCGGTACCTCTGGAACGCCTTGAGCATCTGTGCGGGACTTACTGTTTGCCTCACGTGGACGCTCATCCTCGTCTCCAAAAGGAAAGACACGGCGCTGCAGATCTGCTCATCGGCGCAGTAGAGCAGAACTTTCTTTCTAGGCCTCATGGACGGCCTCCACAACCTCTGCCGCCGCCGCCTGTGCCTTCTCCCGGTTCACCCTGGCGATCTCCTGATTCGCTTCCATCACGTCCGCAAGCGCCCGCAACTCCTCCGGCGACCAGAAGCGTATGTTCGGAGCCACCGGCAGTTCCTGATGGCACTGTGGGCATTCCTGCATCACTGGGGCGGTGTCGATGACCTTGGGCTTGCGCTCGAGATCCAGTTTCTCCGCCGCTGCGGTAAGCTGTGCCTGCCACTCTTCCGGGTTTGCCTTGTCTTCTTCCATCTCCCGCAGAGCCGCGGCGCGGTAGCTTTCCTGCCGCATCCGTTCGGCCTCCACTCGCTCCACAGCGCGTCGTTCGCGAATCACACCTCGTACTGCCTCGAAGATCGTTGCGACCTCAGGAAAGGCCGTTTCCCCCTCGCGGCGGGGCACGGAGGCGAGCTGCAGCAAAGCCTTCTCAATGTCGCTCAACTGGTAGCTCGATAAGTCGTCCGCGAACGTTAGCAGGGTCGAAGGATTGACTTGAGCCTGTCGCCGCTCCGCAAACTTCGTCAGCAGCTTCACGATCTCGGGCTTTGAGGAGGGCGATGGCTTGCTGGGCTGCATCGAGGTTGCCTGCTGTTTTTCCGTGATTCCTGTTTCCATTTCCTGCTCCTTTGGGTTCATAAACATCCGTCCAACTGCTGCGAATCGACGTGTCCAGAATCGCGTTCGGATCGTGGCCCTTGTTCCTGAAGACTCCAAGTTGGGACAAAACTCCATTCAGTGCGCGGTCGGTGAGCACAGCGCGTTTCTTCTTCCGCATCTCCAGGTAGGCTGCCCAAACCACCGGCGTAATCCACTCCGGGATCAACACCGCGACAGCGGTAGTCTTTGTAGTTGTCTTTACAGATGAAGGTGAAGGTGAAGGGCATGGCTGGGGCAATGCTTGTGCATTGCTTGGAGCATCCGTTTTAGCCTTTGACCACCGAGATTCAGCCGCAGCCTTCGCTTTTCCAGCCGATTTCACCTGTTTTTCGTTCCACTCCTCGCGAATCTGCTCCAACCTGATTTGTGAAGGCGATCCAGTAGCATCGTCGAAGAATGACCCAAGCACTGCCCAAGCATTGCTCCAAGCATCCGGTTCTACTCTCGCGATTCGGCGGAGGGACTCGGAAGAGGAGGGCAACTTACCGTTCTTCCATTGGTGCATTAGTAGGTGAAGGTACGCTCCGCTCTCCAAGGCGCTCAGGTGTGTTGTTGCTGCTAGGTAGTCGCCGATGTATAGCGGCATCCAGATATCAGTTTTCTTGCCGTTCTGTCCCATCGTTCTCGTACCGTCCCGTTCTTACGCTCGTTCTGAAACATGGAATGATGGGTACGCCGCCCGCTCCACTGCCGAGATCACCATGTATTCGAAATACTCCGTGCCCTGACGCTTACGTTTCGCCAGGCAATGCCGGCCGTACTGAGGTTTTTTCACGTCTCGCATCCTGCTGCTGACGGCGGCGGAGGAGATGAAGATGCCGTTCAGCTTCAGCTCCAGCTCAACTTCATGCGGTGCCATCCATACGCCTTCACTGAGGGCTGCTAGTACGACTTGATGAGTGCTTTTCATGCGATCCTCCCGATCCTTTAGGTCGATACCAATGGAAAATTGTGGATTAGAAGATGTGCAGGAATAAGGCTTTTAGCTTCATTCGGAGTCTTGGCCGACATCTGCTTCATAAAGAAAGCCGTCCCTGCCTGTTCGCACTCAAATTTGATACTTTCAGGCCACATAGTTTCCATTGGTCTGCGCCCAGAGCCACTCTCCCCACCGAATATCAACCAATCAGGCTTCTCATCGTGGCCAAGGATGGACAGAGGCCCAATGGCAGGCTCATAGGAGATGAATGATTTGAGATCAAACATACTCGCAGCTCTGTTCAATTCCGGCCACCGAGAATCGTAATACTGCTGATTCTCTGCCGTTGTTCCAAGCCATGCGTTACCGTGCTTGAATCCAGTAGCTGGAAGATACCGCGCATAGCGGTGCGGTCGCTTTGTCAATAGCTGCCAGATGAGGTTCGGCGTTGCATCAATCATCGTCCACAAACGTTCGCGCTGTCCCTCTGGTGCTTCATCGTCCATCACATCAGCCATGGACGCACAGAAAACTTTCAACGCGATTCCCTCCGACTGAGCATTTTTGTTCCACTTCAGAGGTTCATTCCAGTGCTTCTCGCCGAATACGCGGCGCGGCTCTCCTTTCCCCCAATGCGCTCCGCCGACGCGCTTATCGAAAGCCTCGGCATAGCAGTGATCGCACCCTGGTGAGACCTTTGTGCAGCCCCACCATGGATTGAACGTTGCGTCTGTCCAAGAAATACCCGTATCTCTTCCCATCACGTACACCTCTTTACGCCTTTGCGGATACAACCTTCTCCGGCTGGTGCGTCTTGGCATGGCACATCCCGCAAAGCCACTCCAGCATCTCCAGCCGGTCATCGTTTCGTTTCCTGCCCTCGCGGTGATGGCAGTGTCCGGCAAACCCGTAATCCGTATCGTGAAGGGGAGCGAAGGCTCTGCATGTTTCACAAAATCCCCGCTCCCGCTCAAATACCTCAACTCTCCGCTTCTCCCATCCCGCTTTCGTCTCGCAAAGTTCACGACCATCGGGTAGGGTCTTGATCGCCTGTCTTCGCCTCTTCGTGCGGTAGATCGCAAGCACCTATTTGATCCGCAGATATCGCGTCCCAGGTTTTTGAGTCACAGAAATTGCCTCGGGGATCGGATGCCCCTGAGACCGCATCGACTTCAGTGTTTGTTTATCTAGTTCGTACTTCGTGCGCACGACTTCGGGATAGACCTTTTGGACTTGTGCGAGGTCCGCATCTGGAGATACTTCGAATGCGATAGTCTCGCCGGAGGTTTGCCCCCAGATAGTGAAGTAGCTCGTCTTCACCTTGCCGCCAAAGGCGCTATCCACGGCCCCTAGCATCCTCGCCTTCAGGCCTTCCGCCTGGGCCTTGAACTCTGCCGCGCGCTTCGTCAGACGTTCGGCCTCAGCCCCGCAGGCATCGCCAGAAGCCTCCAGAGAGCGCACCACCATCGCTGCGCCCTCCAGTTTGTCCGTGCCTTTGCCAAGGAAATCGTCCAGCCAGCATTCAAACTCTGGTGTCAGCTCTCCGCCGTTAGCTCGGAGATATTCTTCTATCTCCAAACCAGTCACGGACAGGTCGTAAAGGCTAATCTTCGTAGAAGTAGTCGTCATGCGGGGCCTCAACTTTCTTGCTTGCGACTGGGCGAGGCTGGCAACGCTCGCATAGATCAACTTCCATGCCGCCGATAAGCAGCGGCTCCTTAATAAGCGCTTTACAGGCTTGGCACTTAGAACGGGAGGTCGTCATCCGTCACCTCCACGCCGTGGATATTGGCCGACACAAAGTTGGAGCCAGGGGCCAAATCTTCTTTTGGAGGCGCGGAGGCCGTCGCCCAAGCCATCAGTTCGTCATAACAAGGCCTCGCGATTTTGTTGAGGTCTTTGACGCCAAGACGGTTCAGCTCTGCGGTCACATCGGCCTTGAACTTGCCGGCATTCTTGCATTCCTCCCACAGATGAAGAACCTGAGTGGAATCGGCATAAAGCGGTTCGGCGCCGTTCGCAAGCCACTCCCGGATCTCCGTAGCGACCTTCGGGGATGATAGGTCGATAGGATCATCTGTCTGGAAAAGCGTCGTCCGGTTCTTCGAGGTAGTCGCACGATGCGCCATATTCACGTCAAACACGATGGTGTACTCGTACTCCGTCCCATCGCGCTGGATAGGATCAAGGCCAACCTTGCGGGGGGTCTCTTTGCCGCGGTCATTCTTCTCCAAAACATAAGCCTGCTTGGTGCGCATCGTGCAGATGGTGTGAACCGGAAGCTGCTTGATGAACTCCATGAACCCGGTGTGCTCTGGGGTGAAAGAAGCCCAATTGGTAAAGCTGTTTCCGCCGCCGCGATCCTTCTCCTCTTTCCGCCGAAGAATGCCGCCCTCGCCGTCCCACTGCTGCGTCAGGGAATCGACAATGAGCACGTCATATCCACCTTCAGCCGCAGCCTGCATGGCCTTCTTGTACCGGTCCGACGTGTACGGGGCCGTAAGAGAGATGGTGTCGAAGTCGTAACGATCGGCATAGAGCGATGCGGAATCATTCTCCGTATCGACTACGAGGATCTTTGCGTTGGGCACGAAGTTCTTAGCGAGCGCGAGAGCGCCTTCTGTTTTGCCAGAACCGCTAGGTCCCTGAATGGCCATCTTTAGCTTGACGGAGTGTTTCTGCGCTCTGCGGGGTGCGAATTCGTTATTCATAGCACCACCCCAATCAAGACAAGGAAGTAAAAGAAGACACAAAGCCCCGCAAAGTCCAGGACCTCGCCGAGAGGCGTCTCATCCGGACGCTTATGCATCGACGGCCTCGATTCTCTCTGCGCAGTCATCGCAGATCAGCAGGCTTTCGCCATGGCGGTTGATGAATTCGTTTTCAGAGAAGGCGTCGGAAGAGCACATATCGCAGCCGATTTGCCCTGAGTAAATCGGATCGAAGTCCGTTGCACAGACACCGGGAGGAAGGTTGCTATGGAAGCTCATGCGACCTCCCTTACTTCAGCCGTGGCGGCCTGTTCGCGGATCGCCTGAACGATGTGGAGCCTCGCGCTGTAAAGGCTCGCCTGTACTTGGTCTGTGGGTTGATCCGCTAAAACCGAATCAATGAGGTTGCGGATGATAACCAGTTCGGAGAGGGTTTTCACTGGCAGCCCCCGATCAGCAGGCTCACGCCATAGGCAAAGGACAGCAACGCCACCGCGAGCAGAAAGGCCACGAAATGCGCCTTAGGTCTTAGGCTGCCATCACGTTCATCGCCTTGGGTCCTTGGGAGGGGTCGATCAGATTCTCTACCGGCGTGAATCGAACGATCTGCTCTTCCTTCATGAGAGAAGCATCCGCGAACTCGTTCTTGTGCGCCCAGAAGTCTATTCCGTCCGGGGTTCGTATCCAGCAGAACGTCCCCCGCCGGACGCGGTTGATTGTTCCTGTAAGCATCATTGGAAAGTCCTTCAGCCAGCCAGGACGGCACGATTCCGTCAACTGAGCAGACATATTGAGTTTTGGGAGTTTGGATGGGTTCGGGAGAGTTCCCCAACCCGCTATGCTGATGTTCGTCAGCATTTGAGCACTTCGGATAGACATTCGACATTTCACAACCCCGACGGGACTAGTGTCCTCGGGGTTGTCTGTTAGGCAGTGCTGTAGCGGGTATGGTGCGCCCGGAAGGAGTCGAACCTCCGACCTACTGGTTCGTAGCCAGTTGCTCTATCCAGCTGAGCTACGGGCGCACATTGCTGTAGACGCAACTCTCTAACGATATCTCAACCCACGCTCCCGATCAACTCCCCGCATGGCCGCATGGTCGAAGTTCGCGAGCCGATGGGGAAAATAGCAATCCGCGAAAACATCCACGTCGCAGCATCAGGAGAAATGCCCTAGCGCCCCACCGACACATGCCGGTACTCCGGCCGATAGCCAAGCTCCCGCGCATAGTCCAGTATCTTTTCGAAATCCAGACTGATCGTCGCCCCCGCCTTCTGCGTTACCTCATCTTCGATCGGCAGGTCGAAGTCATCCGCTCCATAGTCCAGCCCCACCAGCGCCTGCCGATTCTGCGTCAACACCGAGGTGCGAATCCGCGGAATGTTATCCAGATAGATCCTGCTCAACGCAAGATGCCGCAGATACTCGCCGGTCGTTATCTCGATCCCGCCAATCTGTGTAAAGTAAGGCTTGAACGTCCAGCAAAGAAAACTCGCCAGCCCACCCGACTCGTTCTTCCCGGCCTGCCTCTGTGACGACAAAAGCTGGTCCTGAAACTCCCGCGTGCGCTCCAGGTGCTCCAACCGTTCCTCTATACTTTCGTCGAACCCGATCACCATGGTGGCCGTCGTCTTCAGCCCCGCCTCAACGATTGCCCGCTGCGCCTCAAAGTATTCCGCGACCTTGTACTTGAACTTCGAGTGCCGCGCGCGAAAATCCTCCGTCAAGATCTCCGACCCGCCGCCGGTAATCCACCGCACCCCAGCCTCTTTCAATCGCGCCGCCGCCTCCGCATAGCGCAGCTTCGCATGGTCCGCCAGGTACATAAACTCCGCGATGGTCAGCGCATAAAACTCCAGCGCATCGCCATACCGCGCGCGTATCGCCGCAAACAACTCGCAGTAGTAGCTCAGCGGCAGAGCCGGATTGAACCCGCCATTGAACGCCGCCAGATCTCCACCGAGCGCCAGCAGCTCATCCAGCTTCGCGAACACATCTTCATGACTCAGCACATAGCCGCCATCCTGATTGGGCAGCTTGTAGAACGCGCAATAGTCGCACTGAGCCACGCACACATTCGTATAGTTGATGATCCGCATCACCATATACGTGCAGGCGCCCGGCGCATGAAACCGTCCGCGCACCGTTGCCGCCAGCGAGCGCAACTCCTCATCCGAGGCGTTGTTCCAAAGCCACCGCGCCTCGTCGCGCCCCACGCGCCCACCCTGCGCAATCCTCGCGACAATCTCCGAAAACGTAAGCTCCAGCGAAACAGCCGAATCGCTCATACATCCAGTGTATGCGCCAGCCAGCGACTCGAAACAGCCTCGGAAACGGAACGGCCGTCTCTGAGAACCTTCTAATAGCTCCTTAAAATCGTCATCTCGACCGAAGCCGTGTAGTTTTATCGCACGGCGTAGTGGAGAGATCCCCGCATTTTGCCTTTGTTGTTGTCTGTTTTGTTGTTAGATCTGAACCGTAAAGCAGTATTTAAACAGGTTCTGAGATAGAAGTCGTCATCTCGACCGAAGCCTCCGGGTCCCCGGCGAGCGCAGTCGCTCGCTGGGGCGCAGTGGAGAGATCCCCGCATCTGTCTTGATGCCGCGATCGCTGCCGGACCTGCCTATTCCCGGCTAGGACTCTTCCCCAGCAGCTCCCGCGCAATCACCATCCGCTGAATCTCGCTGGTCCCTTCGCCAATCGGGCACAGCCTCACATCGCGATAAAACTTCTCCGCTGGATAGTCCTTGATAAAGCCATACCCGCCATGAATCTGCACCCCCTCATCGCAGATCCGGCACGCCGCCTCGCTCGCATACAGCTTCGCCATCGCCGACTCCAGCGTCACCTTCTGCCCCGCATCCTTCATCTGCGCCGCGCGCATCGTCAGCAACTGCGCCGCATCCCACTCGGTCGCCATATCCGCCAGTTTGAACTGGATCGCCTGAAACTCGCTGATCGCCTTGCCGAACTGCCGCCGCTCCTGCGCATATTTCATCGCCGCGTCGAGCGCCCCCCGCGCCATTCCCAGGCTCAGCGCCGCAATCGAGATCCTTCCGCCATCGAGCACCCGCATCGCGTCCTTGAATCCCTCGCCCTCCTTGCCGATCAAATTCTCCGCCGGAATCTCGCAGTCCTCGAAGATCAGCTCCGCCGTATCGCTCGCCCGCAGCCCTAGCTTGTTCTCCTTCCTGCCCGACCGAAAACCTTTCGTTCCGCGCTCCACCACGAACGCCGAGATCCCCTTCGCGCCCTTCTCGCGATCGGTCACTGCCAGCACCACCGCGCATCCCGCATAGCTGCCATTGGTGATGAACGTCTTGCTTCCATTCAGCACCCAGGTGTCGCCGCGCTTTACCGCCATCGTCCGCGCTCCGCCCGCATCCGAACCCGAACCCGGCTCCGTCAAGCCCCACGCGCCCAGCCACTCGCCGCTCGCCAGCTTCGGAATCCACCGCTTCCGCTGCTCCTCATTGCCGCCCAGCATAATGTGATTCGTGCACAGCGAATTATGCGCCGCCACGATAATCCCCACGCTGCCATCGACGCGCGACAGCTCCTCGATCGCCAGCACGTACTCCACATAGCCCATGCCCGCGCCGCCCAGTGATTCTGGAAAGATTACGCCCAGCAGGCCCATCTCGCCCAGCTTCTTTACCACCTCATGCGGGAACTCGCTCTTCTCATCCCACTCCGACACATGCGGCGCAATCTCGCCCTCGGCGAACGCCCGCACCGCGCTTTGCAACTGCCTCTGATCTTCGGTCAACTCAAACATGGCCATCTCCTCACTTCATAACCAAGGCTAATACAAGTATCACATTCATGCATACTCTCTTCCAGACAAGGGTCCTGCCGGACGGGCCGCCTGCGCGGCGCGCGGTCACTTCGTGACATGTATACCTTGTCTCGATAAAACGGGCAGCGTTGGGCCTCCCGATGGGGTACACCCCCCACGAAGTGGGCGCCCCGCGCGTAGCGGGCCCGTCCGGCAGGACATCTCTTCTCAGATCTTTTCCAGCGCTTGCCCCAGGTCGGCCGTAATATCCTCAATATCCTCAATCCCCACCGACACCCGCATCAGCCCATCCGTAATCCCCAGCCGCGCCCGTCCCTCCACCCCCACCGCCGCATGCGTCATGCTCGCAGGATGGCACACCAGCGTCTCCACGCCACCCAGCGACTCCGCCAGCAGGCACAGCCGCAGCGACTTCGCAAAACGATTCGCGTTCTCCAGCGATCCCAACTCCATCGAGATCATCGACCCGAACCCATGTTGCTGCCGCTTCGCCAACTCATGCTGCGGATGCTCCTTCAGCCCCGGATAAAACACCTGCTGCACGTTTTTGTTCCCCGCCAGGAAATCGGCAACCACGCGCCCATTCGCATCGTGTTGCTTCATCCGCACCGCCAGCGTCTTTACCCCGCGCAGCAGCAGATAGCTCTCAAACGGCGACAGTATCCCCCCCGTGCACTTCTGCACAAATCGAAACCGCTCCGCCTGTTCCGGCTTGGTGCATACCAGCACTCCGCCCAGGCCGTCCGAGTGCCCATTCAGAAACTTGGTCGTGGAGTGCATCACGATATCCGCCCCCAGCGCGATCGGCTGCTGCAAATACGGTGACAGGAAGGTGTTGTCCACACTCAGCTCCACCCCCTTGCCATGGCATATCCGCGCCACCGCGCCAATGTCCGTCAGCGACATCATCGGATTGGTCGGCGTCTCCACATGCACCAGCTTCGTCGCCGGCGTGATCGCCCCAGCCACATTCTCCGCCACGCTCGTATCGACATAGGTGAAGGTGAGCCCGTAATTCGTCAGCACCTTGTCGAACAGCCGCCCCGTCCCGCCATACACATTATCCGAGCACACCACATGGTCGCCCGACTTCATCATCGTGCACAGCGCCGTAATCGCTGCCATCCCACTGGCAAACACATGCGCGCTTGTCCCTCCTTCCAGCGAGCACAGGCTCTCCTCCAGCGCATCCCGCGTTGGATTGGTCAGCCGCGCATACTCATATCCCTTGTTCTTGCCGATCTCCTCCTGCTGGTACGTCGACGTCAGGTAGATCGGCACATTCACCGCGCCGGTGCGCTCGTCCGAAGCCTGCCCATCATGAATCGCCCGCGTAGCAAATCCCTGCTTCTTCAACTCACTCATAACTCTCCTGTGTCCGCCTTCTACTCCATACCCCTACCCCTGCACCCTGCCATTAAAGCAATCCCTTGCTCAGATATCGCTCCGCCGAATCCGGAATCACCGTCACCACTCGCTTCCCCGCTCCTAGCTCCCGCGCCACGTCCACCGCCGCGCACACCATCGCTCCCGCACTCGACCCGGCAAAGACGCCCTGCCCCGCCGCCAGCCGCTTCACCATCCCGAGCGCCTGCTCATCCATCACCTTCATCACGCGGTCGCACACCGTGCGGTCGAACGTCGCAGGAATAAACGACACGCCAATCCCCTCCACCTCATGCGGCCCCGGCTCGCCACCCTCGAGCACGCTCCCCTGCGGCTCCACGGCGACCGTCAAAATTCCAGCCTGCTTCTTCTTGAGAAATCGCGCCACTCCCGTGAACGTCCCCGCTGAACCGACGCCCGAGACCCAGGCATCCACCCGCCCCTCCATCTGCTCCCAGATCTCCACCGCAGTCGTCTGCTCATGAAAGTCCGGGTTCGCCGGATTCTCAAACTGCAGCGCCGCAAACGCTCCCGGCGTCTCCTTCTCGAACTCCAGCGTCCGCCGAATCGCGCCCGCCATCCCTTCGTTCTCCGGCGTGCGCACCACCGTCGCCCCCAGCCCGCGCATCAGCTTGCACTTCTCCTCCGCAAACTGCTCCGGCACATACAGCACCACCTTGTATCCGCGATTCACCCCGATCAGCGCCAGCCCAACTCCGGTATTGCCCGCCGTCGCCTCGACAATCGTGCCGCCCGGCTTCAGCACCCCGCGCCGCTCCGCATCCAGCACAATCCCCAGCGCCGCCCGATCCTTGATGCTTCCCCCCGGATTCAGATACTCCAGCTTCGCCCAAATCTCCGCGCAACCCGCACTCCCGCTCGCCTTCTCCAGCCGACGTAGCCGCAGCATCGGCGTCTGCCCCACCAGATCCAAGATGCTCTCCACCACCCGCATTCCTTCACCGTCTCCCAATTCCAGAAGTGTCCTTCGTGTCTCATTAAATCCTGTCTACAACTAGACAGACGTCGTCATCTCGACCGGAGCCACCGGGGTCCCCAACGAGCGCGTTTGCTCGATGGGGTGGTAAGCCACCGGGGTCCCCCGGCGAGCGCCTTTGCTCGATGGGGTGGTAAGTCGTGTGGTTTCATCGCACGGCGCAGTGGAGAGATCCCCGCATTTCGTCTTCGTCTGGCCTGTTTGCCTGCGTGAAAACGAGCTTTGTTTCTGCAGCAGCATTCACCAGTCCAGGTCCGCCACTGCCGGAAAGCAGCGGATCAAGGCTTCTTCCCGGGCTGGCTGAACCCGGCTCCCCCGCCCTGATCTTCCTTTCCGGCTACCTTCGGGAAGTATCCGGTCCGCGTCCGCACCGACAGCTTGCTAAGTCCCTTCGCCTTCGCGTCCACATGAATCTGGCGGTATCCGCCCAGCTCCGGCGACTTCGTCGAATGATACGCAATCGTGTACTGCTGCCGGATATCCTGCGCCACCTCGGCGGCAATCTCATCCACATCCTTCAGCGCCTTCGGAAAATACGCCGCCCCGCCAGTCTCCTCCGCCAGCGTCTCCAGCACCCGGCGCGCATGCCGCGACTCGCGCCTGTCCGTGTCCTCGCCGAACAGCAGCCCCACGCAATACACCACCGGCCCATCCAGATCCTGAATCCTCCGGATCGTCTGCTCCAGCGTCGCGCTCGAAGCATTGTCTTCGCCGTCGGTGATCACCAGCAGCACCTGCTTAGGATGCTTCGCATTCTTGGTCAGATAATCCGCCGAGGCCACCATCGCGTCGTACAAAGCCGTCCCGCCGCTCGACTTGATATATCCCAGCCCCTGCTGCAGCCTATCCAGACTGTTGGTGAAGTCCTGATCGATGAACGCCTCCCACGAGAAGTCCACCAGGAACTCCTCATCGGCCGGATTCGACAGCTTCACAAAATCGAGCGAGGCCTTGTCCACCGCCGCCCGCTTGTCATACATCGACCCCGAGCTGTCGATCAGCAGCCCGATCGAAACCGGCAGGTCCTCATGCCGAAACGACGCGATCGTCTGCGGCACGCCATCCTCATACACACGAAAGTCATCCTTGTTGAGCGTCTGCACCGATCTGCCGCTCGCGTCGAGCACGGTCGCATTCAGCCGAACCTCGTACGCCTGTTCCCGCAGAGTGTATCGGCCATTCTCCTTGCCAATGCTGGACGGCGCTCCTGCCTGCGGCGCTGCGGTCGGGGTCGCCGGCGTAGGCGTCTCCACATCCGGCGAAGCCACCGGATCGCGATCCACAGTCAATGAAGGAGGCTGTGTCGGCTGCTGCGTTATCGGCTGCGACCCCGCCGGCTGCTGAGCCCATCCCCATCCCGCCCCAGCCGACAACATTATCCCCAAACATCCAGCCGCGGCCATCCGCGGCCAAACACGTCTACTGCGAAGGTGCATAATACCCCTGGCGATTATGCACAGTCAGCGGGGGCAACCCCGGCGGCGGCACGAGTCGTATCTTCAATTTACGCCAGTTTCCGTTCTGCTTCACCTCAGAAGGCCGATACCCGATCACATATTCGTTCCGCAGCTCCGCGCTGATCCGCGAAGCGATATCTCCCAGATCGGCCACATCCGACACCCGAAACATCCTGCCTCCCGTCATGTCGCATATATCCGTCAGCAGAATCGGCCCCAACTGCTCTTCGGTCGTCGGCGCATATTGGTCGAATATCCCGATCGAATAGATCTGCACATCGCTCTCCCGCACCACCCGCCGCAGCTCGCCTTCGGTATACCGGCTCCGGTTGTCCCCGCCGTCCGAGATAATCAGCAGCGCCTTCCGCTCGTACTTGGCATCCCGCAGCTTGTTCACCCCCAGATAGATCGCATCGATCAGCGCCGTCCGGTTCTCCGGCTTCAACATCACCATCCGCGCCTCGACGTCATCCACCTCCGACGTGTAATCCACAATCACCGCCGGCCGGTCGTTGAATCCCACCACGAAAAATTCATCCAGCGGGTTCGACGTCCGCAAGAACTCGCTCAACGCCTTCCGCGCCCGCCCAAACTTCGACGACATGCTCCCGCTCAAATCGAAGATGATCCCGATCGTTACCGGCGCGTCCTGCGTCGAGAAGCTCTTGATCACCTGCCCCACATTGTCGTCGAACACATTGAAGTTCTCCCGCTCGAGCCCGGTCACCAGCCGGTTCATCGGATCGGTCACCGTCGCCGGCACCAGCACCAGGTTCACATCCACGCGAATCCGCGCATCCCGCCGCGACGTCGCCAGATTCGCCGCATTGTCGGCGCCCTCAATCACCGGCTTCAGGTCCTCCGGAGTCTTTGGCGCAGGCGGTGGAGCCGGCGTATGCACCTCTCCCAGAGGATTCTCCTGTGCCCAGCCAACCCCGCCCAACATCCCCATCCCCCCAGCCGCGCACAGCGCCAGCACGGTGAGCTTCAAAACAGACCCCAGCCACGACACCAACCCCGCCCCCAGCCACTTCCCCATGCGTCCCGATCCCAACCCCAGATCGAACCCCAGACCCAACTCCAGACCACCTGCACCGACATTCATCCCGGCACCTATGCCCTTCCGCGACGCGCCCGGCCATCGCACCCGGCAGGACATGCAACTCCCTCTAAAGTCCCGCCAGGCAACCACACAGCGTGTTGCGCCGGACCAAGATCATCGCACGATTCACCGGAAAAGAACAGATCCCCCCAGCAAAATCTTTCACTTCACAGCAACCCTTCAAGACCGCATCCAAGACCGCATCCAAGACCGCATCCCCGCGAACTCTCCCTTACCTCGTACAATCGACTAAGATCGAACTCCGGAGAACTCCAAAGCATGGCCCGCATCTACCCCTTCCGCGCCCTCCGCTACGACCCCGCCCGCGTCACCATGGAAGACGTCGTCACCCAGCCCTACGACAAGATCACCCCGGCCATGCAGCAGCGCTACTACGACGCCAGCCCTTACAACCTGGTCCGCGTCATCCTCGGCAAACCCGAGCCCGGCGACACCGAGCCGCAGGAGTTCCTTCCCCCCGGCGAGCAGGCCCATAACGTCTACACCCGCGCCGCCGAAACCCTCCACGACTGGCGGAAGACCCGCATCCTCGCCGAAGAATCCGAACCCGCCATCTACGGCTACTCCCAAACCTATGCCGTGCCCGGTAGTTCCGAGACCCGCGAACGCCGCGGCTTCATCGCCCTCGGCCACCTCTACGACTACGCCGAAAAGATCGTCTATCGCCACGAGCAGACCTTCCCCAAATACAAATCCGACCGCCTCGCCCTGTTCAAGGCCACCCGCGCCTACTGCGAGCAGATCTACATGCTCTACTCCGACCCTGCCTTCACCGCCGAAAAACTCATCTTCGGAGTCGAAGGAGCCAACGCCTCCGGCAGCAGCGCCAGCGGCAATATTGGAGGCGCCGACGGCAATCTTGGAGGCGCCAGCGGCAGCATTGGAGGCGCCAGCGGCAGGATTGGAGGCGCCAGCGGCAATATTGGAATAGACGCCAACGCCCCCGACCTCGCTATCCCCGACCTTGTCATTCAGGACGAGTACAACGTCGTCCACAAGCTCTGGAAGCTCACCGACCCCGTCCTCATCAACCTCCTCGTCACCGCCATGGCCGACAAGAAGCTCATCATCGCCGACGGCCACCACCGCTACGAGACCTCCGTCGCCTACGCCAAGGAGCGCAGCGCCCAGCTCAAGCTCCCCCTCAACCAGCCCTACCGGCCCTTGGGCGAGGACGCAAAACTCAGCCCCGGCCATCTCCCCGCCCCAGCCTTCCCCGAAGCCGCCATGATGATGACCTTCGTCAACATGGACGCCCCCGGCATCACCATCCTGCCCACCCACCGCGTCGTCAACGGCATCGAAAACTTCTCCTCCCCCGACTTCATCACCCGCGCCAGCGCCTTCTACACCATCACCGAACTTCCCAACGAAATCACCAACAAAATCCCAGACTCCATCTCAGCCTCCGCCCCGAACCCTGCCCAGATCCCCGACCTCGTCGCCCGCCTGAACGCCACGCCCGCCGCCACTACGCCCGCCGCCTGCATCGCCGTCACCGGCGACGGCAACTACCTCCTCACCCCCAAACCCGAAGCCATCGCCCCTCTGCTCACCGGCCTGCCCCGGCGCCAGCGCCAGCTCGAGGTCGCCCAACTCCACACCGTCATCCTCGACCACCTCCTCGGCCTCACCGAAGACAAGATCCGCGCCACCGGCAACATCCAGTACCTCCGCGACGCCGCGGAAGCCATCGCCCTGGTCCAGTCCGGCGAAGCCAACCTCGCCTTCCTCATCCAGCCCGTCACCCTCGACCAGCTCCGCGACATCTCCCTCTCCGGCGAGGTCATGCCCCAGAAATCCACCGACTTCTACCCCAAACTCCTCAGCGGCCTTGCCATCTACGCCCTCGACTAAGAACCTGTCTAATCGCTCCTTAAAATCGTCATCTCGACCAAAGCCACCGGGGTCCCCGGCGAGCGCTTTTGCTCGGTGGGGTGGTAAGTCGTGTAGTTTTATCGCACGGCGTAAAAATCGTCATCTCGACCGAAGCCGTGTAGTTTTATCGCACGGCGTAGTGGAGAGATCCCCGCATTTCGCCCTGCCGACAGTGCCACCAGTGGGCGCGCAGCGGCCTGATCCATCGCAGTAGTTACAGATCTTCCCGAACCCTTATAGACACGCAACGGAATCGTCATCTCGACCGAAGCCGTGTAGCTTTATCGCACGGCGTAGTGGAGAGATCCCCGCATTTCGCCCTGCCGACAGTGCCACCAGTGGGCGTGCAGCGGCCTGATCCATCGCAGTAGTTACGAATCTTCCCAAACCTTTATAGACACGCAACGAATCGTCATCTCGACCGAAGCCGTGTAGCTTTATCGCACGGCGCAGTGGAGAGATCCCCGCATTCGCCTTCGCCGTTGCCTTTTTAACGTCACCGATACCACAAATCTATAGTTCTTAAACAGATTCTTAGGGATCAAGCCTGACGAGGTGCCCCCGCTATCTCGCTCCCGCCGCCGTGAAGGTGTTGTCTTTTGGCGACGTTTGGCTCTGCTCGCAACCTAACTACAAACTAGCCTCAGCCTCTTCCACCGTACGGAAGCTCTTCAAGACCCCATCCACCTTGGTCATCTGCAGCAGCGCTTGCACCCGCTCGTTCACGCACGCCAGCAGGATCTTCCGCCCGCCATCCTGAGCCGACACATAGTAGTTCATGATCAACCCGAGCCCCGCCGAATCCATGTACGGCATCCCGCTCAGGTCAAGAATCAATACCTTAGGCTTCATCGCGCGAAACTCGTTCTGAAAGGAAAACAAGGTCGACAAGGTCAGCGGCCCAGCAAGTGCCAGAACCGTCATGCCGTCGCTCCTGCCGTCCCGAAGCGTATAGGTCAGCTCTTCACTCATGTTTGAAAGTCTATGGAAGCCCTCTCAGCGCAAAATTAAAACCTCGTGAATCTCATCGCATCGCTCAATCTCTTCCATGCAGTTTTCTTACGCCAACCGTTTGCGCATTGCGCCAAATAAGGACATGCCGTCCTGAGACACCTACACTCTCACAACCCTTTACAATCAACCAGACCACTTTGACTCCTCCCCTGAAGCCCCTCATCGCGCTCCTCCTCGCCCTGCTGATGAGCAGCGCCGCGCTCACCCAGCAACCCTCTCCGCCACCCCGCACCATCATTCTCCTCGACCCCGCCCACGGCGGCCCGGACCCTGGAGCCCACCTCGCCGACGGCGCTCTCGAAAAGGACCTCACCCTCGCCTTTGCCACCCGCCTCCGCGCTCTGCTCGCCGACAAAGGCTTCACCCTCATCTCCACCCGCGACTCCGACCCCGCCGTCCCCTTTCCCACCGACCAGCGCGCCGAGATCGCCAACCACGCTCACCCCGCCGCCTGCCTCATCCTTCACGCCACCGCCAGCGGCTCCGGCGTCCATATTGCCACCTCCGCCCTCAGCCCGCCCGACGAGGACGCCCCCGCCCACGCGCCCATCCCCTGGAACACCGCCCAGGCCGCCGCCATCCTTCAAAGCCTCGCCCTCGCCAACGACCTCGGCCTGGCCCTCCTCCACGCCAAACTCCCCGTCACCCTCCTGCGCGCCTCCACCCGCCCCCTCGACAACCTCCTCTGCCCCGCCGCCGCCATCGAGATCGCTCCTCTCACCAGCTCCGATGCCGAACCCACTCCCGTCACCGACCCCGCCTACCAGCAGCGGGTCGCCCAGGCCATCTCCTCCGCTCTCGCCGCCTGGCGCAGCCACAACGCCGAGGCCGCCGCCATCGCGAAGCCAAACCCAAGCCCAAACCCAAATCCAAATCCAAATCTGAATCCAGGAGCCGCCCGATGATCCCCCGCTACCAGCGCCTCCTCTTCTGGAGCCTCGCCGGCGCAATCTTCCTCATGTCCGCCTTCCTCATCCACGGCTGTCAGGCCGCCCGGAAGCGTCTCGCCGCCTTCAACGACACCATCCCGATCGCCGCCCCCACCACCGCCGCCACCGAAGACGTCACCCTCTATCTTGCCAACGACGACGACGCCTCCATCACTCCCGCCACACAGCAGCTCGCTCTCCCGCAAGATCCCTCCCTCCACGCCCGCACCCTCCTCAACGACCTCCTCTCCACCTATGCCCAGCCCGCCTCTCCCCACCCCCTGCCCGGCGGCCCTGCCGTCGACGACGTCTTCCTCCTCAACCCACCTGCCCCCAAATCAGCCAACCAACCAGCCAGTCCACTAACCAGTCGCCTAACCAGTTCTAGACAAACCCAGTACCGCTCGTCGTCCGACGTCCCCCCCGACGCCAACCAGCTAGCCATCCTCAATCTCCACGGCGCCTTCGCCGACACCCACCCCTCCGGCCTCCAGGTCGAAGCTCTCACCCTCCAGTCGATCATTGGAACCTTGCACGCCGCTCTCCCGCAGGTCACCCGGATCCGCTTCCTCGTCGACGGCCAGCCCCGCGACACCCTCGCCGGACACGCCGACCTCCTCCGCACCTACCCCGCCGAAGACACCACCACCAAACCCGCCGCTCTCATCGACACCCCGGACGCCAACCCGGAGGCCCCCAGGCCATGACCCAGCCCGTCGAAACTCACTCCCCCACCATCGGCGTCTTCGACTCCGGCTTCGGCGGCCTCACCGTCCTGCGCGCTCTGCTTCCTCTTATCCCCGGCGCCCGGTATATCTACTTGGGCGACACCGCCCGCCTGCCCTATGGCTCCAAATCCCGCGAAACCATCGCCCGTTACGCCGTCTCCAGCGCAAACTTCCTCCACCAGCAAGGCGCCGAACTCCTCGTCATCGCCTGCAACACCGCCACCGCCCTCGCCCTCCAGGACATCGAGCACGCCCTCCCCATCCCCGTCCTCGGCGTAGTTCAGCCCGGTGCCCTCGCCGCCACAAAGTCGGGTGCCCCAGGTCTCGCTTCTGAGACCTGGGAAGAAGCGACACCGATCCCAGCCAAAGCTCACGTCCTCGTCCTCGCCACTGCCGCCACCGTCCAATCCCACGCCTACACCCAAGCCCTCAACGCCCTCGGCCTTCAGGCCAGCGAAAAAGCCTGCCCCCTCCTCGTCCCCTTGGTCGAAGAGGGCTGGACCGACCACCCCGTCACCGACCAGGTCCTCAGGATCTACCTCACCGAAGCTCTCACCGCTGCCCCGGCAACCGACACCCTCCTCCTCGGCTGCACCCACTATCCCCTGCTCGAACCCGCCATCCGCCGCACCCTCGAAGCCATCGGCCATCCTCTGGCCATCATCGACTCCGCCCATGCCACCGCACACGCCGCCGCCGCCCTTGTCGCCGAGCATCTCCCCCAGCCCACCTCCGCCGCAAAACCCACCTGCACCTTCTACGCTACCGACTCCGTAGAAAAATTCCAGCGTCTCGGCTCCAGCTTCCTCGGCCAGCCCGTACCCGAAGTCCACCTCATCGACCTGGGCGGCTAGATTCACATCCCCGTTGTACTGTAATAGGGGTAGAACCGACTGCGGCCGCTCGGCACGGACTTGACAACGTCCAGCCTGGGAAGATCCCGAATTGAGAAGAATTGAGAATTAGATCGCCTCGAGCCACACCCGAAGTCCAAACCTAAGTTCCCTGTTTCGAAGAATTTGACACACAATTGGAGAGGGGAGGGGGTATCCTCGAACCCGCGCCACGGAGCCGCCAGAAGATGCCCTATCTGCTCAAAACCGAACCCGACAAATACTCCTTCGACGACCTCCTGCGCGATGGCGAGACCATCTGGGACGGCATCGCCAACAACCAGGCCCTCCTCTACCTCCGCAGCATGAAGAAGGGCGAAAAGCTCGTCATCTATCACTCCAACACCGGCAAAGCCGCCGTAGGCACGGCAAAAGTAGTCTCCGTCGACGCCTCCGACCCGAAAGATCCCAAAGTCCGCATTCAGCCCGGCAAGCGCCTGAAGGCGGAGAAGCCCCTCGACCACATCCGGGCCGCCCCCGTCTTCAAGGACTCCATCCTCTTCCGCCAGTTCCGCCTCTCCGTCGTCCCCCTGACCGAAGCCCAATACGACTGGCTCACCTTACCCGAACACAAACCAAATTCGTGACCATCCGCGAATTCCGCGGCCGATCCTATCGTCATCTCGACCGAACAAGTCTTCCGCCGAATCTGCGCCATCGGCGCGAATCGGTGTTGAACCTTCCACTGCTATCCTTACCAAGGAAACCCGAACAGGAGTCAACCGCATCATGATCGAACTCACAGGCAAAGTAGCCGTCGTCTTCGGCCTCGCCAACAAACGCAGCATCGCCTGGGGCATCGCCCAGAAGCTCTCCCAGGCCGGCGCCATTCTCGCCATCTGCTACCAGAACGAGCGGCTGCAGCGCGACGCCGAAGAACTGGCCGCCGATCTTCCCGGCGCCCGGACCTTTCGCTGCGATGTCTCCCTCGACGCCGACATCGACGCCGTCTTCGAGCAACTCAACTCCGCCTACGGCAAGCTCGACATCCTCGTCCACTCCATCGGCTTCGCGCCTAACATGAAGGTTAACAATGTCCTTCAAACTCCGCGCGAAGACTTCCGCATCGCCCATGACATCAGCGTCTATTCGCTCATCGCGCTCGCCCGGGCCGCCGAGCCGCTCATGTCCGAAGGCGGCTCCATCCTAACCTTGACCTACTATGGTGCCGAAAAGGTATTCCCGAACTACAACATCATGGGCGTTGCCAAAGCTGGCCTTGAATCCGCCGTCCGCTACCTCGCCGCCGACCTCGGCGCAAAGAAGATTCGGGTCAATGCCATCTCCGCTGGCCCTATCAAAACCCTGGCCGCCCGTGGCATCACCGACTTCACCAAAATCCTCACCGCCGTTGAAGAGCGTGGCCCGCTCCACCGCAACGTCGAGGTGCTCGAAGTCGGCAACGCCGCCCTCTTCCTCTCCAGCGATCTCGCCAGCGGCATTACCGGCGAAATCACCTTCGTCGACTGCGGCTATAACATCACCGGACTGTAATGTGCACCGAACCGCACCGCGTCCCGAAACCGGGGGCGACCCATACGGGAATTTACCTGGCATTCGCGACGAGACCACCCCCTTAAGGATGGTCTCATCGTTCTCAAGATAGCCTCATCGCTCCAGCGCCTCAATCTACTGGTTTGGAAACAGAGCCTGGCAGACATCCCTCAGCTCTTCCAACGGTGAATCGTCATCATCGTTGGTCTTCACGAAGCCAAGTCCATGCGGACTTTGCATCCCGCTGACGATCGGCGTGATCTGCCCAAACGACACATCGAGCCGCCCAACGAATCCGGGAGCCGCGCTGGTGCCCGCAACCGCAGCCGTGTAAGCCACGCCCGGCACAAACGCCGCCTTGCTGATCTTGTACGTGATGTTGGCAGGCGTATCCGACACCAGGAGAAAGCCGTCGCTGTCCGGAAGGAACAAGGTGTCGTCCGCCTGCGGCTGCCCATACGGCGAGCTCAATGGAATCTGCAGCACACTCTGCTGCTTGGTTCCCGGCTTGCGCACCATCAACTCCTCGGAGTCGCCCTGGCTATCCAGGAACAGCTCTCCGCCCGGCGTCGTCGTCATTGAATCCGGATCCTGCAGGTTCAACGTTACCTGCGCTCCCGTCAGGATATTCGTCGCCGTTGCACTGCCCTCCAGCACCGGCGTCACCACCACCATGCCATTCTCAATCTTCGCTTCGACGATCGCCGGATACGCATTCGGGTTGTGCGCCGGGTTCGACGCGCTCAGATATGCCTTGCCGTTGCGGAATGCGATGTCGTCGTATCCGCCTCCCGCCGCCGGCGGCTGTGCAAACGGAACGTACTGCTTGTCCCGCGTCTCCGGATCGAAGATCACCAGCCGCGGATTCGCATCCTCATTCTGCATCACCCAAAGCTTGTGCGTATACGGATTGAGCTTCATTCCGTCGTTATGGCCTTTCACCGTGAAGCTGTAGACCCTCTGGCCTTGACGGTTGTATTCGACGATCATGTTCGTCTTGCCGTCCCCGCCCGTCGGATCGTTGCCATCTCCGTACCCGATATAGACATGGTTCTGATACACGGCGATCGAGTCCGGCGCGCTATACCGCCCGGTGACTCCCGTCGCAAACACACTCAGGTTGTAGCCCTTCACGGGCGTTGGCGCGCTGGCCTGGCCAAATGCCGGCGCAACGCTCAGAAGAACAGCAGCGGATGTGGCAAGAACCTTGTATGAGGTCTTGCACGGCAGACTCATGGACATTGTGAAACCTCCGGATCGGTTAGGAACGAAACTCTGTACCTGGAAAAGGTAGTGGGAACTGGTAACAGCAGATGCGCGCTCCTGTTACCGCCAGATGAATTCTTGCCACGCATGATTGAATTTCCACATCACTGAGTTTTCCGAGCCGTCTCAGATAGGTTCCCGTCCCTAATGTTCGCCGGCTCACCCCCGGAAAAGGCTGGCTACCTTTTCAACTTCTCCACGCAACAGCCGGGAAAACGCATCCAATCTCGTATCGGCGTTCCTGTGCGATGCGCAGCCGATGTTCGCATCCGTCCATGGAGAAAATCGAATGCCTTCCCTCAACCATCTTGCTCGTTCGGCGGCTTTGGCCTCCCTCCTCCTCGCTCTGCCGGTCCTCGCGCAGAAGATAAGCACCGACTACAACCATTCCACCAACTTCTCGCAATACCACACCTATAGCTGGTCCAGAGTTCAAACTTCCGATCCACTCAACCAAGACCGCGTCAAGCAAGCCGTGGACCAGGACCTCACCGCGAAGGGCTGGCAGATGGTGCCCTCCGGCGGCAATGTCGCCATCACTGCCGTTGGAGCCACCCGAAATCAGCAGGAGTACAACAGCTTTTACAACGGGTTTGGTGGTGGAGGCTTCGGCTGGAGGCGAGGCTGGGGCGGTGGCGGCTTCGGTGACACCACCACCACCGTGGAGCAGATCCCCATCGGCACCCTGGTCGTCGACATGTACGACACCGGCAGCAAGCAGCTCGTCTGGCGCGGCACGGCCTCCGACACCCTCTCCAGCAAACCCGAAAAGAACACCCAGAAGCTGGACAAAGCCGTCAACAAAATGTTCGACAAATTCCCGCCGAAATAGGGACGCCCTGCGAGAAGCAAGTTTTCAGGGCGATCTTTCTCAATCCCACGTTCAGTTCGCGGCAAATGTAGCGCGAGCCCGCTCCAGGTCCTCCACTGTATCGACATCCAACTCTCCGGCCGCCAAGGGTAGGTGCGCCGCATTTTGCAACAGACCGCGTGCTCCAGCATCTCCCCGCAACCGCATCAGCTCGCTGAAACAGCGCGCCGGAAAGTAAGCCGGAACCCCATTCCGTCCTGCATACCGCGAAGCCCGCACCTCACCGCTTTCCATTAGCCCGCGCAGATGCTCCGCCGTTACCGTCGGTTGATCGCAGGTCATCAGGACAAGCCCTTTCGCCGGCCGTGCGACGAGACTCGCCGCCCTTACTCCCAGGCGAATCGACTCTCCCATTCCCTGGGTCCAATCCGGATGGATGACTAGCACCACATCGCCCAGCGAACAACCGGCAATGATCGCCGGAAACTCCGCCCCCAGCACCACCACTACAGGCCCGCATCCGGCCTCTCTGGCCACCCGCACCGCACGCTCCAGCAGCCTCTCCCCACCGAGAAGCGCAAGCTGCTTTGGTGAGCCCAGCCGAGTCGACCCACCCGCGGCCAGTACCACTGCGGCAACTGTCACTACGCAACATCCAGAGCGCACTGCGCCTGCAGGTACCGCGACGCTCCGTCCTCCTTCAAATGCCCCGCGATATCCTGCGGCGAAAGTCGGCGCGAAGTGCCCAGCTTCCCCATGCAGCAAGCCTGCGCCTCCGCAACTACCGCCAATGCGATCGCCTCCGCGCCATCTCCACCCAGATCCAAGCCAACCGGAGCATAAATTCGCTCGCAGCACTCGGCAACGGACCACCCAAGCATCGCCGCCGCCTCGCTCACCAGCAAGGAACTGCGGTGCCGTGCGCCAAGCAGACCGAAGTACCTGGGATTAACAGGCAACACCGCCGTCAGCAACTCTCGATCCTGCTCATAGCTATGCGTCATTAAGACCACCGCATCCTCAGCGCAAATTCCCAACGATCTGACGGCCGGAGCCGAAATTGCCTCAACCCGCTCGGCCTCCGGAAAACGCTCCGGTCGGGCCAGCTGGGCTCGCCCGTCCATCACTGCCACGCTCCAACCCAGCAGAGCCGCCATGCTCACCAGCGGCTTAGCATCATCTCCGGCTCCCAGCACAAACAACCGTTGCGGCGCGGCAATTCGCTCCATGAAAATTCCTTTTGTCGAATCCGCTGCCCTCCGCCCCTTAGAGACGCTCCGCGCATCGATCAACTCCGCCTCGCTGAGATCCTCACTCGCAAATGCGAAATCTCCACTCCCGGTCAGTACCGCACGCGCCAACGCTCGCCCTTGCTGCGGCAACCATGTCAGCACCGTGCTCTCCTCTCCTGCAAGCGACCTCTCCAGCGCCGTCATCATCGCGTGGCAAGCAGCCGTCTCCACAGGCTCCAGCAGAAGATCCACTACCCCGCCGCATCCCAGCCCAAACGGCATATCCGCCGTATCGTCGAACATCGTCGAGTAGCGCTCCACCACAGCGCCTTGCCTGGTCAACCATGCCGCCTTGCGAACCACCTCACTCTCCAGGCAGCCTCCACTGATCGTGCCCGAATACTCCCCCTGCCCACCTAGCAGCAGCCGAGCCCCAGGCTGCCGATAACTCGAGCCCTCAGCCTGCACCAGCGTTACCAGCACGGTGGCCCCGCCCTGCCGCCAACGCCGAACGATCTCTCTGCGTTCCTTCATAAGATTCCTGTACTGGAAAGAAGATGAGGCCGCTTCATAAAACGCCTCCGCTGCCTTCGCCCTATGAGGGCGTTGTCACTTACTGAACATTGTCACTAACTGAATCTGATGCAGGAGAGATTCATCGCGTTCCTCGTCACCTTGTTCGCAACCCCTCAACACCCAACCCTACCCCGCTTTCCCGCCATCGCCCTCCCCACGGGTGCAGCCCCCACACCCACCCACGGCTGGCACTCCGGACACCAGTATGACGATCGCGCCTGCACCCCCTGTTTTCGCATCATCACCTTCGTCCCACATCGCCGGCACTCCTGCCCTTGCCGCCCATACACCCACAGCCGCTCCTCTCGATTCGACGAGTGCGTCGTCCGCCGATTCCCCGAGTACGTCACAATCCCGTCTCCCGCCCCATCCACCACATTCGCCTTCATGTACCGCTGCGAAACCTCCACCATCGTCTCCATCTCTCGCGGCGTAATCGTCCTCATCACCCGAAACGGATTTACCCCCGCAGCAAACGCTACCTCGCTCTTATAAACATTCCCCAGCCCCGCCAGAACCCTCTGGTTCAGCAGCATCACCGCAATCTCCGCCTCCGGATTCTCCCTTGCATACTCCGCCAGCCGAGCCACACCACTCTCCACCGTAAACTCGTCCGCCAAAATATCCGGCCCCAGCTTCGGAACCTGCGAACTCCGCTCCAGCGACCGCGCCGTATAAAACTCCGCGACCGGAATATTGAACCCCACCGCCTCCCAATCCGCCGTTCTGACGACCACCCGCATCCTCGCCCGGCCCATCCGCCACCGTTCCTCGGTCCGATAGAGATGCCAGCTCCCACTCATCAACATATGCGTCACCAGAATCAAATCCCCCGAGAAGAAAATCAAACACCACTTCCCCCGCGACTCCACCCTCTCCACCATCCTGCCTGCCAGCGGAGCATCATCATTCACGCGAGCCAGCTTCGCCAACCCCGTCTCGAACCCTGTCACCACCTTCCCGCCAATCGCCCGTTGCAGCGCCCGCGCCGTTCGGTAGATCGTATCCCCTTCGGGCATTTCCGCCTCCAATTGAACTCGAGTCAAGAAACGGATTTCCAACGCTTTCGCGATCCGCACGTTTAGATGTTTTCTGTTTTCAATCGATCAGCGTGAACCACTCCCCAAATGTGTCATTCGCTATAAAGTCCTTTATCTGTATCTTATGCAAGCATGAAACACTTTGCGATAAGCGTTCTTTTGATTCGGTCTGCACTACTTGCGATATGCGCTCTTCAGGGTCGCAATGCCACTTGTCAGCAAACGATGCCAACAAGCCAACGATCGCCTTCAACGATTCAAGATAGAGGCCAAAGGCAAGAAGGTCCCTCGCTTGCAGACACTATCGCGTTCATGAACAGGTCCGTAAGTCAGGAGAGCAGCTACATTACAAGCGCAAACACATGCGAGGTATCGATTCTTAGAAACCATTTGTACGAATTTAGCCTTCCCAGCGGTACTTACGTAAAAAGTATTGATAGCTATGGTGTTTCTCATTACGGATTCAAGTGGGACTCGATAGAAGAGAAATACCAAGTAATTCAATTTCAATTGAGCGACATAGATTCAGATTCGATCAAGTCCAAGGCAGTTCCTAGCAACCAATTTCTTAAATCGCACGATGTCGATGAGAACCCAAAAGAACTTGATAGTCCAGATCTCGTGATGGTAGCGTTCAGCACCCGAAACTCGGAGAATTTGATACAAAACGGCGGCTTGAAGAAAACTGCGGACGGACGATCGTTAGAGGCTAACTTTGAAAAAAACACCAACTTCAGCTTTATTGTTTTTGAGTCAAAAGACAGAGCCGAGAGATTTGTAACAGCGTTCAATCATGCAGCGAAGCTGTGCGGTGCCAGAAGCAGCGACTTCGCACCAACTCCCAGCATTCGATAAAACAAACTTGCTAAAAGCAGGTCGATCATACGACCAAATTAATTTCTTTCTGCTTTGTACCAGGCAGCGGCGGCAACCCCTTCCGCACATTGAATCCCATAGCCCCCGCTGCAAACCCGGCATCCAACAGCGCCCGAGCCATCGAATGCTCCGCCACCGCGACTCCATTCACACTGGCGATCAGCATCCCGCCCCGCCCATCCCTATCCTCCTGATCTTGCACCTTCCCCACCAGAAACTCCGCCAGACTCCGCATCACCTGCGATCGTCCTGGCTCCTCCTCCGGCAGAAACACCTGCAAATTCGGATTCCCCCTTCGCAGATACGCCACCAGCGCGCCGTCGCAAAGAATCACCCTCGCCCCCACACTCCGCGTCAGCGACGATCCAGCATCCGGAGCCGCCGGCCAGCGCAGCAGCGCCCCATAAGGGTTCGCCGGATCGGTCGCAGCCAGTTGCAACATCTCCGTCTTCTCCCCCTGCGGCGAAGTCCTTAACGACCGCAACAGATCCACCGCAGCCGGCAGCGCAAACTGCGTCGCTCCTAAATCCGCCGCAAAGTATCCACGCCGAATCTTCCCGCTCTCCTCCAGCGCCTTCATCACGTCGTAGATCGCCGAAAACCCGCCCGGCAGATTCTCCGCATGCGCCGTCTCACGAAACACGACCCCATATCGTGTCAACAACTGCTGCGCGATTGCGTGACTCCACTCCGTAGCCGATCTGTCCGTCGCAAACGCCGCCGCATTCAACGCCCATCTTCCCTGGGCCGTCGGCGGCGTCGTCCGCCGCGACCGGAATCCCGCCTGTTGATGCACCCTTCGTGCCGGTTTGCTCCCTCGCGAAGAAGCCGGCCGCTCGCAATAAGCCCGGAGCGCCGCCATTCCATCATTGGTCAGCATCCCCTTCCAAACCAGATTCCACAAGGCATCCAGCGTCTCTCCTGGATATCCACCTCCCACACCGTCATGCAGATCCTGAAAAAAAGAAGCCCCGCGCTTCTTCAGGTAGCTGATGATCTCCGTCTCCTTGCTGACCTCCGCCGTCGTCGCAGCAATTACTTTTCCTTCTTCATCCCGCATCACTCTCTCACCCGGCTTTGCCGGAGCTATCGGCCAAAGAGCATTCAGCCTCTCCGCCAGATAAAGCCCAATCTTCCCATCCCTCTCCCCAATCGGATCGAACCCCACCCAAACCACCTCGCCCGCGGCAATCAAAGTATCCAGATCCGAAGCCTTATATCCGACCAGCCGCGCAGGCAGTATTTCGGTCTCCACAATCGAAGCCGGCAACGGCGCTCCTTGCAGATTCTCGATCACATCCAGCAGCGCATCCAACCCTCGCCGCGGTTGCACCACCCCCTGCCACCTCGTAAACAGCCGCGCCAGCGTCCTCTGCTCCACCGGCTCGACCTCCTTCCGCAGCCGAGCCAACGACTTCCTCCGAATCGTCCGCAGCACCTCCTCATCGCACCACTCCCGATGCACGCCTCCCGGCCGAAATCCGCCCTCCACCACCTTCCCTATCTGCACCAGTCGCTGCAGCACAGCCTCCACGCTTTCGACCGCCAAGCCGAAACGCAGCGCGCATTCGGGCGTGGTAAACGGCCCATGCGTCCGCGCAAACCGCCTGACCAGATCCACCAGCGCATCCGGCATCTCCTCCAAAAATGCCGATGGCAGCCCCGGCGGCAGCGGCACGCCCAGCGCATCCCGATATCGCGCCGCATCCTCCACCGCAATCACCCTCTTCTCGCCCGCAACCTGCGCCTCCAGCACTCGCCTAGCCCGCATCAGCTTCGTCACGGCATCTGCAACCTCGTCCGTTACACATCGCGCCCGCAACTCGCCCCGCGTCAGATCCCCAATCCGCAGCAGCAGATCATGCACCCCATCCGTATTCCGCGCCCGATACGTCTCTGCCACGCACTGCAACTGCTCCTCCGTCTCGCCGATCGCATGCACATCCAGCAGCTCGCGAAGATCGGCATCTCCCATCAGCTCCCGTAATTGATCCTGATCGATCGAAAGCGCCTGCGCCCGTCTCTCCGCCAGCGGAGCGTCGCCGTCATAGATGTAATTCGCCACATAGCTGAACAGCAGCGCACTCGCAAACGGACTCGGCGTCCGCGAATCCACCGTATGCACCCGCAGCGAACGGTTCTCTACGCTCCGCAAAATCTCCATCAGCGCCGGCATATCAAACACATCGCGCAGACACTCCCGGTATGCCTCCAGCAGAATCGGAAAACTTGCATACCGGCTGGCCACGCTCAACAGGTCATATGCCCGCTTCCTCTGCTGCCACAGCGGAGTCCGCCCATCCGCCCTCCGCCTCGGCAGCAGCAGCGCCCGCGCCGCGCTCTCGCGGAACTTCGCCGCAAACAGCGCCGTTGATCCCAACTGCCGCAGCACCAGCTCGGCCGCCTCCTGCGCCTCCAGCAAAATCGGCTCTATCGCGGGCGGCTCATCGGCATCGGGAAAGCGCAGCACAAAACCATCCTCCGACCACATCGTCTCCACCTCCTGCCCGCCTGCTGCGCGCAGCTTCGCCGTCACCGCCATCGCCCAGGGCGCATGCACCCTGCTGCCGAACGGCGTCAGCACACATACTCGCCAATCCCCCAGCTCATCCCGCACCCGCTCGATCACAACATTCCGGTCGTCTGGAACAACCACGGTCGCCAACTCCTGATCCGCCAAGTACCGCAGCACATTCTCCGCCGCCCCCGCCTCCAGATCATGCTCCGACGTCAGCCGCGCCACCGCTACGCTTCGAGGAGCCTCCCGCAGCTCCCGCACCAGCGCGCCAATCCGCCGCCCAAACTCCAGCGGCCGTCCCGCCTGGTCTCCATGCCAGAAAGGCATCTTCCCCGCCTCGCCAGGAGCCGGAGTCACCAGTACCCGATCGTGCGTAATCTCATCGATCCGCCAGGCCGAAGCTCCCAGAATAAACGTATCTCCCGTCCTGCTCTCGAACACCATCTCCTCATCCAGTTCGCCCACCCGCACCGGCTTGCTTCTCTCCCCTGCCAGAAAAACGCCATACGTCCCGCGATCCGGAATCGTCCCCCCATTCAAAATGGCAATCCGCTTCACGCCTTGTCTTGGCGTAATCCAGTTCGGCGTCCGGTCCCACGTCACCCTTGGCCGCAGCTCCG
The DNA here is from genome assembly GCA_965277335.1 of Edaphobacter sp. Classification (GTDB taxonomy): domain Bacteria; phylum Acidobacteriota; class Terriglobia; order Terriglobales; family Acidobacteriaceae; genus Edaphobacter. The sequence goes on from CBDICJ010000007.1 coordinate 130,679, forward strand.
CGAATTCATCCGAAGGATACCGCCCAGCCAGCATATCCAGCACCCCATCGAACACACTCCGGCTCAACCCCGCAAACGGAGCCGCACCACGCACCAATCCAAACAGCCCCTCGTACGAGATTCCCGGACTCTCCTCCTCCTCGCTCGCATGCTTCGTCCGTCGCTCCGCATCCGCAACGCTCAGCGGAGGATGCGCAATCACTGCCACCATCTGCTGCGCCAGCACATCTAGTGGGTTGCGAAGAAATCGCGTCGACTCCACATGGCCCTCATGCATCGCCCGCGTCACCGCCGCGCACGCAATCAGGTCTGCCCGGTACTTTGGAAAGATAATCCCATGCGAAGGCGCGCCCACCTGGTGCCCCGCCCGCCCAATCCGCTGCATCCCGCTCGCCACACTCGGCGGAGCCTCAATCTGGATCACCAGATCGATGGCTCCCATGTCGATTCCCAGCTCCAGCGAGCTTGTCGCCACCAGCGCCTTGATCTTGCCCGCCTTCAGCAGCTCCTCGATCTCGGTCCTCTGCGTCGCCGCCAGCGAACCATGATGCGCCCGCGCAATCGGCTCCCCCGCGAGCTCATTCAGCGCGCCAGCCAGCCGCTCCGCCACTCGCCGCGCATTCACAAAGATCAGCGTCGATGTCCGCCCCTGAATAATCTCCAGCAGCCGCGGATGGATCGAGTGCCATATCGACGTCCGCTTCGGCCCCTGCGACGCCGGACCGCTCGGCTGCTCCTGGATCTCTCCCAGCCGCGCCATGTCCTCCACCGGAACCTCGACCTTCAGCTCCAGCACCTTCCGCGCCCCCGCATTCACCACCGTCACCGGCCTGTACCGCGGCGCACCCGCACCTACATCCGGCTTTACCCCATCGTCGCTCGCCGTACTCATCAACACACTGGCGATCGCATCTCCAGCATCGGTTGCGGACACATTTGTAACCGAATTAGCCACGTATAAAGCGTCACTATCCGCCGCAACACCATACCCAGCATTTAATCGGTGCTCCTCGGTGACGATCGGTGTTAAGCCTTCTCCTCCGCCGCCCTCCACTCCCCCCAGAAACCGAGCCACCTCCTCGAGCGGCCTCTGCGTCGCCGACAACCCAATCCGCTGCAGCTTCCTCCCCCCGCTTGATCCAACCAGCGCCTCCAGCCGCTCCAGCGAAAGCGCCATATGCGCCCCGCGCTTGCTCGGCACCAGCGCATGAATCTCATCCACAATCACCGTCTCCACCGTCCGCAGCGCCTCGCCCGCCTCCGAGGTCAGCATCAGATACAAACTCTCCGGCGTCGTAATCAAAATATCGCCCGGATGCCTGCGAAATCGCGCCCGCTCCTTCTGCGGAGTGTCCCCCGTCCGCACGCTGATCTCCGGCATCCGCACCGCCACGCCGTCACGCTTCGCCATATTCGCAATGCCCACCAATGGCGACCGCAGATTGCGCTCCACATCCGCCGCCAGCGCCTTTAGCGGCGACAGGTATACCACCCGGCACCCGCGCCCCATCTCCGGAGCCGTCCGCATCATCAGTTTGTCCAGGCACCACAGAAACGCCGTCAACGTCTTGCCCGTGCCCGTCGGCGCCAGGATCAGCGTCGACTCCCCCCGCGCAATTGCCGGCCACCCCTCCACCTGCGGAGCCGTCGGACTCTCGAACACCGCCCGAAACCACTTCGCCGTAATCGGATGAAACAGTCCCAGCGCCGTCTCGCCCGCATCCGTGAATTCCCCATGCGCGCTCGCGCTATCCGCCTTTACGGCAGCTCTTTTCTTCACACTGGAAGGAACTCGTGGCATCGTCTTCTTAGATCTGCGAAGCTGTTAGTAAACTCAAAAAAGTCGTCATCTCGACCGAAGCCGCCGGGGTTCCCAACGAGCGCGTTTGCTCGTTGGGGGTGGTAAGCCGTGCAGTTTTATCGCACGGTGAAGTGGAGAGATCCCCGTATTTCGCTTTTGCCTGTTTTCACGTTTCTGTTTTCACGTAACAAACGCCACACCTCTGTAGTTCTTAAACGGGTTCGTGGCCGAGCCCGGCAGCAACATCGTACTGCACCTATACGATGCGCTCCAACGCCTTCACGTCCAGCAAACCCTTCCCCACGCTGGCACCGCAGGCCGAATCGCCGAGTGCCCAAACCTTTCTTGCCTTTGCCGTTCCTACTCCCTATTCCCTGTTTCTACGCGTGATCCCTCCACCTCCCATCACTTCGACGAGGTCGCCTCATCTGCATAGAACGCTCCAATCTCCTTCGCGTACCGCTGCTCCACCACGCGCCGCTTCAGCTTCATGCTCGGCGTCAGCGTGCCATCCTCCACGCTCCACTCGTCGCCCACCACACACATCCGCTTCATGCTTTCGAAGTTGGCCAGCCCGCCATTTACCTTATCCACAATATCCTGGTAAGTCTTCACCACCTTGGCGTCCTTCACCAGCGCCGCATGGTCTCCTGCGGCAACGCCCTGCCCCTTCGCCCAACCTTCCAGCGCCTCGAAGTTTGGCGAGATCAGCACGCACGCAAACTTGTGCTTATCCCCCACCAGCGCCGCCTGCGCCACCAGCACATTCGCCTTGAGCTTGTTTTCAATCGGCTGCGGCGCAATGAACTTTCCGCCGCTGGTCTTCAGCAGCTCCTTCTTCCTGTCCGTAATGGACAGATACCCATCCGCATCGACCTTCCCGATATCCCCCGTCTTGAACCAGCCATCGGCAGTAAACGCCTCCGCCGTCTCTTTCTCCTTCTTCCAATAGCCCACAAAGACCAGCGATCCCTTCACCTCCAACTCGCCGTCCTGCGCAAACCTGCACTCCACCTCCGGCAGCGCTTTGCCCACCGTTCCCATCCGATGCGCGTCAGGAAAGTTCAGCGCAATCACCGGCGAGGTCTCCGTCAGCCCATAGCCCTCGAAGACGCGGATCCCCATATCCGCAAACCACCCGGCCGTATCCATCCCCAGCGGCGCGCCGCCCGAGATGAACACCTCCACGCATCCTCCAAACGCCTCGCGAATCTTCCCATACACCAGCGTATTCGCCAGCTTCCATCCCAGCGATCGCGGCGTCTTGCCATCCAGAATCTCCGCCCGATGTCTCTTCCCCATATCGAGCGCCCAATGCATAATCTTCAACTTCATCGACGAGGCCGCTGACTTGCCCTCCACTGCCTGCCGAATCTTCTCGTACACCCGCGGCACCCCGACAAACACCGTCGGCTTCACCGCCTTCATCGCCGCCGATAACTGGTCGAACTTAGGGCAATACGCCACCCGCGCCCCCTGCACCATCATGGCGTAGTCCACATGCCGCGCCGTCACATGCGACAGCGGCAAAAACGAGATCAAGCTGTCCTTCTCTGCAACTCCCAGCGGCCCCGTCGACACATTCAAGTTGCTCGCGATGTTTCCGTGCGTCAGCATCACGCCCTTCGGCTCCCCCGTCGTTCCCGACGTATAGATGATCGTCGCCAGGTCCTCCGGCTTCACCGCCTTCCACACAGCGTCGAATTCCGCATCCCGCTGTTGTTTCGCCTTCGCCCCTTCCATCAGAGAACCAAAGCTCTCCGCGCCTGCAAATTCGCCGCCGTCCATCACCACCACATGCTCCAGCTCCGGCAGATCGCCTGCAGCCGCCAGCTTCTGGTACTGCTCCTTCGACGACACCACCGCCACCTTCGCCCCCGAATCGCGCAGCATGTAGCCAATCTGCTCCGGCGTCAGCGTCGGATACAGCGGAACATCGACGCCGCCGATCGCCAGCACCGCAAAGTCCGTCACCGGCCACTCCCACCGGTTCTCACTCAACAATGCCACTCGATCGCCTTTGCCCACACCCCACCGGCGCAGCGCCTCCGCCAACGCCCGCACCCGCCCATACAGCTCATTCGAGCTGATCGGCTGCCACGCTCCACCTGTATCCTGCGCCATCATCACAGCACGATCGCCCCGCCCCGAAACCTTCGCCAGCACATCATTCAACGTAACCAGATCGAACATTCACTCCCTCACTCGCCGTTGCCTTAGCTTTTGCCTTCGCCTTCTACTCCCTACACCCTATTCCCTGTATCAATACATCGATTACCTGCGCCGCCGTAGCCTTCGCATCATAAACCCGCCCCGTAAACACCGCCGAACTCAATAGCTCATCGATCGCCCCGAACATGCAATGCGCCACCACGCCATCCGACACGTCGCGTCGAAATATTCCGTCCTTCTGCCCCCGCCGCACTACCTCCCGCACCACCTGGATATATTTCACCAGATGATGGTGCGAAAACTCGGCAATAAACTTTGCGCTCTGCCGCACCTCGGTCTGCATCAGGATAGCCATGCTCCGGTTCACCGCGTGACTCTCCAGGTGGACCTGCGCGATGTACTCCAACTGCTCGCGCGGCCCGCTCAACGTCCGAAACTCCTCCTCCACCTGCCGATGAAACTTATCGAACGTCCGATCGATCGCCGTACGCAGCACGTCGTCCTTGCTCTTGAAGTAGAGATAGATCGTGCCGTCCGCCACTCCCGCCCGCTTGGCAATCGCGCTTACCGGCGAGTTGAAGTACCCATTCTCGGCAATCACCTCTACCGCCGCATCCAGAATGCGCTGGTACTTTTCGCTCCCCGGCCCCGTCGCCTGGTGAGCAGCCTTGCTTGCACGGATCTCCGCCACATCGGCCAAATCTGGCACGATCATCTTCGCTATCCGCTTCAGTCCAAGCCTCGCACCGGAAATCTCCAGTGCCCCACTCTAATGAATCGAAGCACCTTTGCCAAGAATGAATTGTGATTCATCTTTCTGCCGAACGCCCGCTACGCGCGAGGCGGCTCGGCAGGACATCCATCGCCTGTAATGCAATTGGCCGATCAATCTGTGTCTGCAGAACGATTGTCGTCTCCGTCTGCTCAATTCCCGCTATCCCACGAAGCTGCTCCGACAGATGCAGAAGAGCGGCCGTGCTCGCAACGCGAACCTTCAAAATCATGCTCAGCTCCCCCGCGACCGAATGACACTCTTCAATCGCCGCAATCTCCCGCAACTGTGCCATGAGTTCCGAGCACGGCCGCGAAGCGCGCATTCCAACAAACGCGAGGATACCCAAACCCAACGCCGAACCATCCAGATCGACCGTCCACTTTCTGATCACTCCCTTCCGTTGCAGCCGCCGAAGACGGTCATGCACCGAGGAAGGCGCGAGCTGCACCATCTTGGCCAGATCCTCAAGCCGCTGAGAAGCGTCCATTTGCAGCGCGTTGAGCAAAGCCAAATCTTTTTTGTCAAACTCTGATTCCATTATGGAGTCCTCCGAATAAATATCGGTTCAAACCGGGTGACTCTAAAATAAATTGTAATTCACAGCATATTACCAGTATCAAATTCCGTAATGGAGGATCTTATGCAAGCATTAATCGTAGTCGATGCACAGAACGAATTCTCGCCGGACGGACAACATGCCGTCCCCAACCACGCAGCCGCTTTGAATAGAATCCGTGATCGAGTCCAGCAGGCTCGGCAACAGCAGTGCCCCATCGCCTGGATCAGGCACTTCAACAAACCGAACGAGTCGGCCGTCTTTGTTCCGGACACCTGGGGGTCCGAACTATCCCATGGCCTTGGCCCTGCCGGTGGTTTTGGGCCCGAGCGCCTGTTTGAAAAAGATGTCTTCGGCGCCTTCACAGGAACCGGCCTGGAGGATTGGCTGCACTCAGTCAGCGTCACCAGCCTCCTGATAGCCGGTTTCTACACCCACATGTGCGTCTCCACCTCGTGCCGTGAGGCCCTGGTTCGAGGCTTCGATGTCTTCGTCGACCCGGAGGCAACGGGCGCACGAAATCTAGAGGACAACACGCTCGGAAGGCAAACCGCCGACGAAGTGCGACGGTCTGCTCTCCTTCATCTCGTCAATATGGGCGTGAAGATTGTAAAGGTGGAATCGACAACAGAAGAAGTCTTTGCAGCGTGAAGAGTTATGTCCTGCAGGCCGCGTTCACTGCGCGTGAATCGGTTACTCTGAGACGCGCTTGCACCGTTGGTCGGAATCAATGATTCCGACCAGCCGGAGGACCTATGCAGCCCATCCTGCCAAGACCGGTATACAAGTCACGAGTAACCGCCCCACGCGCAGTGGGCCCGTCCGGCAGGACATAACGATCTAAGCCTGCGGAACCGGAGTAAGCCGCACAAATGCCTGCGCCTGCTTCGGCCAGTCAGCCAGCATCGCCCTGCCCAGCCCGCTCTCCGACCTCTTCACATGCCGTTCGATCAAGCAACGAAGCTCCTCCCGCGAAGCATCGTCAACGAAACTAAAACCTTCCGCAGCAATAAATTCGGGGTGATACCTGTTACCCGACATAAAGCTTCCGTCCGCGTCATACACCCACGCCAACCCGCCCGTCATTCCCGCTCCGAAGTTCATTCCGGCACGTCCCAGAACAATCACCGTACCGCCAGTCATGTACTCGCACCCATGGTCGCCAACTCCCTCGATAACGGCAATCGCGCCAGAGTTGCGAACGGCAAATCGCTCGCCCGCGCGTCCCGCCGCAAACAACTGCCCAGCCGTCGCGCCGTACAACGCGACGTTCCCCAGAATAACATGCTGCCCACTATCCTTTGCCGCCAGCCCGCGCGCACGAATCACCAGCTCGCCTCCCGACAATCCCTTCCCGACAAAGTCATTCGCCTGCCCACACAACACCAGCTTCATCCCCTCCACCGCAAACGCGCCAAACGACTGCCCAGCCGTCCCGCTTAAGTTGAAGGTAATGTCCGCCGGAAGATCAGCCTGCGCCCGCCGCAGCGACAGTTCTCCCGCCAGCCGCGACCCCACCGCTCGATCGCAGTTCGCAATCGTCGACTCAACCGCATACGGAACGCCAGCCTCTGCCGCTGCCATCGCCGGCACAACCCATGCCTCGTCGAGCGGTGCGCAAGGCCTCGGCTGATTGTTCCGAGCACCCAGGAACCGCCCCGGCTCCTCCGAAACCCGCGCCAGCATCGGCTGCAAGTCCAGATTGCCATCGAACCGCACCTGCTCCAGCAGATCCGAACGCCCAATCGCCGCCTCCATAGACGGCAGCCCATACCGCGCCAGCAGATGCTGCAGGTCCCCTGCAAGCTGCTCGAAGAACCGCACCACATGCTCCGGTCTCCCGCGGAACTTCGCCCGCAGCTCCGGCTTCTGCGTCGCGATTCCCGTCGGACACGTATTCAGGTGGCATTGTCGCGCCATATCGCAGCCCAGCACCACCAGCACCGCCGTCCCAAATGCATATTCATCCGCTCCCAGCAGCGCCGCCACCAGAACGTCCCGCGCCGTCGCCAGACCGCCATCGGTCCGCAGCCGAACCCGCCCGCGCGTTCCATTCTGCAGCAGCACCTGCTGCGCCTCGGCTAGTCCCAGCTCCCACGGATTGCCGGCATATTTAATGCTCGACAAAGCCGCCGCGCCCGTTCCGCCGGTATTCCCGGCAATCACGATGAAGTCCGCATAAGCCTTCGCCACGCCAGCCGCAACCGTTCCGACCCCGCATTCCGAGACCAGCTTCACTCCAACCGCAGCCCGGGGATTCACCCGTTTTAAGTCATAGATCAATTGCGCCAAATCCTCGATGGAATAGATATCATGATGCGGCGGCGGCGAGATCAGCGACACTCCCGGCTGCGCATGTCGAAGCCGCGCAATCAGCCCGCTCACCTTGTGCCCCGGAAGCTGCCCGCCCTCGCCCGGCTTCGCTCCCTGCGCAACCTTGATCTCGATCTCCTCCGCATGCGCCAGATACTCCGCCGTCACGCCAAACCGGCCCGAGGCAATCTGCTTGATCTTATTATTCAACGAGACATGCACCGCCGGCGCCTCCACCACCGGCTCCGCAACCGCCGTTCTGCCGGCAGAACGAGCCAGCAGGCTCATCCCTTCGGCAGGCCCCATCCATCCCGATCCGACCCGCCCGGAATCCGCGGCCTGCGTCCGGTACACCGCCGCGTCTTCCCCGCCCTCGCCCGTATTCGAACGCCCGCCCAGCATGTTCATCGCCGCCGTAATCGTCTGGTGCGCCTCCGGGCTAAGCGACCCCAGCGACATCGCGCTCGCCACAAACCGCTTGCATAAACTTCCCGCCGACTCCACCTCACTCAACCCAAGCTCAGGCCCTGCCGGACGAATCTCCAGCAGATCCCGCAGCACCGCCGGATCGCGCGCCATCACATCCCGCGTATAGATCGCGAACGCTCCCGCCGGGTCCGCGGGCTGCGGCACATTTCGCGCGCTCCCCACCACGGACTGCAGCGCCTTCACGGTAGGCGGCTGCCACGCATGCGGCTCCGAAACATCGGCCTTGCGAAACCGTACCCAGCCATAGTCCGGCAGCTCCGCCGCAGCCACAGCCTCGTCCTTGCCCATCCAGCTCTGCCGCAACTGCCGCTCCACTTCGGCAAATCCAATGCCCGACAGCGGCGCCGGCGTATCCACGAAGCACCGCGCCACCACGCTCGAGTGCAGCCCCAGAATATCGAACAGATGCGCCCCGCGATAACTGTCCACCACCGAAATCCCCATCTTCGACATGACCTTCGCCAAACCGGCATCGAGCGACTTCAGCATCTTCCGCTCCGCCGTCTCGGCATCGGTTCCCGCAGGCGCAAGACTCCGCCCCGTCTCCAGAGCCAGCCACGGACATACCGCACCCGCGCCATATCCAATCAGCACCGCCGCATGGTGAATATCCCTGCAATCCCCGGCCTCGACCGCGAGCCCAGCCAGCGTCCGCAGCCCGGCGCCCACCAGCGCCTGATGCACCGCGCCCGTAGCCATCGCCATCGGCACCGGCAGCGTCTGGCTGCTACAGGCCTGGGCACTCGCCGCACGGTCGCTCAGCAGCAGAATCCGCGCCCCGTTCCGCACCAGCTTGATCGCCTGTCCGCAAAGCTCATCCAAGCCTTGCGCCAGCGTCTTCTCCGCGCTGAATATCGCCGGCAGCTCCGCAAACTTGAGTTCCGTCTTATGCGGATACTCTCCACGCCGCAGCGCCTCCACCTGTCCCAGCGAAAGAAACGGCGAAGACAGTGAGAGCCCCGGCAGCGGAGCATTCTTATCCAGCAGGTGAGGCCACGGTCCAAGCCGCGTATGCAGCGACACCACGCAGGCCTCCCGCAGCGGATCGATCGCCGGATTAGTCACCTGCGCAAATCGCTGCCGGAAGTACGCGTACACCGGCCGCGGCGAACGCGCCAAAAACGCCAGCGGCGTATCGTCTCCCATCGACCACACCGGATCTTTGCCGTCCACCGCCATCGGCTGCAAGATCATCTTCACGTCTTCGCGCGTATATCCAAACCCCCGCTGCGTCGCCATCAGCCCAGCCGAATCCGGAGTCGCCACCGCCAGCGGCACGATAGGCTCGTCTTCCACCAGCTTCGCGTAAGTCGTGTCCCGGTCGAGCAACTCAAGCAACTCCTCATCCTCATAGACTTTGTGGTTCAGCAGGTCGACGACAAACATCTGCCCCGGCCCTAGCCGCCCGCTATGCGTCACCTCGTCCGGATCGAGATCGACCAACCCCGCCTCTGAACCCGCAACCACCAGGCCATCCTTCGTAATCGCAAACCGGCAAGGCCGCAGCCCATTTCTATCCAGCGCCGCGCCAACGATTTTTCCGTCGCTGAACGCAATCGCCGCCGGCCCGTCCCAAGGTTCCGCGCAGTCGGTGTGGTATCGCAAAAACGAAGAGGCATGCTGTCCATCGGTCGCCGGCGGCAGCAGCATCCGAATCGCTTCCGCCAGCGTTCTACCGTTCTGCGACAACAGCTCCACCGCCTCATCCAGACTCGTCGAATCCGTCCCGCCCTGCGTCAACACCGGCTTGCACTCCACCGGAAGCGTCGAATCGCGAGCCGTCATGCGCGCCCGGTTTCCCCATACCGTATTGATCTCGCCGTTATGGCCCAGCTTGCGTCCCGGCTGCGCGCGATGCCACGCCGGCAGCGTGTTGGTCGCATACCGCTGATGGAAGATCGCGAACGGTGTCACATACTCTTTCGACGCCAGATCACTGTAAAACTCCCGCAGCAGCGCGCCCGAGCACATCGCCTTATAGGTAATCGTCTGCGATGACAGCGAACTGATATACCCCGTCACATCTCCGCGCTCCTCGGCCCGTTCAAACTGCTTCCGCGCCAGATACAGCCGCCGCTCCATCGTCCCCGGCTCAGCCACCTCCGCATCCACCACCAGCACCTGCCGCATCTTCGGCATCGTCCTCAGGGCCATCTCTCCCAGCAGCTCCGTTCGCACCGGCACCTCGCGCCAGCCCAGCACCTTCATGTCGTGCGAAACCAGGCAACGCTCCAGCACCTCCTCGGCGCGCGTCTCCTGCGCCGGAAGCAACGCCATGCCAACCCCTAGTACCTGCTCCGAATCGATCGTCAAGCCTTCGCTCCGAATCAGCAGCGCCCGTGGTACTGCCGTCAGCACCCCAACCCCATCGCTGCTCTTTCCATCGGCCGCGGTAGCCCCGCGATGAGCCAGCCGCGCCAATGCAGTCATCGCCTGCTCCAAAATCGCATGGGTTGCCGCCCCGTCTACCGACGCCACAAACCCTACGCCGCAGGAGTCGTGATCGAACCGCTCGTCGATCAGGGAAGTGGGCAGGGAAATAGGCGAGGTTGCAGGCAAAGATGCGGAACCTCGCAAGGACGGACGAAGCGCTGCAGGCGGTGAATTCAGTTTTTCCGCGAAGGACCGTTCCATACTTCACTATACGTCGAGCAAGAGGCCAACTGTCCGTCTCGACACCTTCCGTTTAAGTGTTCTTATACTTTGGCATTCATGTATAAATATACGCTTTTGATGTATATTTATACATGCGCCAGTTCACGCGGATTTATACGGCATTGAAGATTCAGACCCGACCACACAGGTACAACAAAACATGAAACAACAACGTCACGCCGCAATTCGAGAACTCCTGGCGAAAGGCCTTGGCTCGAGCCAGATCATCAGCCCAATCGCCAGTCAGGACGAGCTCCGGAGAAAGCTCGCAGAACGCGGCCATCATGTTACACAAGCGACCTTATCACGGGACATTCACGAACTGCGGCTCAATAAAGGTCCAGCCGGCTACTCTCTTCCCGGCAACGGCGAATCCGGCGAGGACGCCCTCCCCGGCATCCGCGAGGTCCTCGAAAGCTTCGGCCTAGAGGTCCGCCAGGCTCTCAACCTGCTCGTCATGCTCACCACAACGGGCAGCGCGCAGCCCATCGCCGCCGGCATCGACTACGAAGACTGGCCCGAGGTCGTAGGAACCATCGCCGGCGACGACAACGTCCTCATCATCTGCCCCGACGAAAAGCAGGCAGCCACCCTCAAATCCCGAATCGAAGGATATCTTGGTTAATCCGGCAATCCTCCATTCCGGCACCCCCGCAGCCTCGCCGAGCGCCCAGCCCGTCGGACCGCAGCCTCTTGTACCCATGCTGCGCGCTCCCCGCACCGCCATTACAGGAATCGGCGGCTATGCCGGCGGCGAACTTGCGCGTCTTCTGATGCATCATCCCTGCTTCCATGGCGTCACCCCCACCTGCCTCGGCCGCGCCGGCGAGACCGACCCTGCCGTACCCACCTACCTGGAAGACCTTCACCCCTACCTCGCCGCCCCCGGCCGAGCCGCAAAGCACCAGGTCCATCCCTTCAGTTGGCCGCGCATTCTGGACCTCGGCATCGAAGTCCTCTTCCTCGCCACCCCGCACGAGCAGTCCCGCGAGTGGGTTCCCGAAGCCATCGAGCACGGCATCAAGGTCATCGACCTCAGCGGTGCATGGCGTCTGCAAGACTCACGCAACCGCGAAGTCTACAAACTCCACGACGCCGACCCGACCCTCGCCGCACAGCTCCAGGCCGAAGCCGTCTACGGCTGTCCCGAACTCCACCGCGAAGCCATCCGCCACGCCCGCCTCATCGCCAACCCCGGTTGTTACGCCACCTCGATCCTCCTCGCCCTCGCTCCCCTCCTCCAAACCAACCTGGTCGACACCGACCACGGCATCGTCTGCGACGCAAAATCCGGTGTTAGCGGAGCCGGCAAAACTCCCACCGCGAATACTCACTTCATGCACGCCGCCGACAACTTTTCCGCCTACTCGGTCTTCGGCCACCGCCACACCGGTGAACTGCTCGAGCAGCTTCACCTCACCTCCGACCAGATCCAGTTCACCCCGCATCTTCTTCCCATCCCACGCGGCATCCTCTCCACCATCTATCTCCGCCTGCAGACCGCGACCGACGCCGCCAACCTCACCGCTGTCTTCCAGAACTTCTACCGGCACAGCCCTCTCGTCCGGCTGCATGCGACACCGCATCTACCGCAGATCCAGCACGTCGTCCGCACCAACTTCTGCGACCTAGGCTTCGCTCTGAACTCCGACAACAAGCGCCTCATCCTCGTCTCCTGCCTCGACAATCTCCTCAAAGGAGCAGCCGGCCAAGCTGTGCAGAACATGAACCTGATGTGCGGTTGGAACGAACAGGAGGGCCTGCTGTGAGGTTTGTCGTCAAACTCGGCGGGGCCGCGCTCGAAAACCCGGCGATCCTCCACGCCTGCGGCAAAGCCATCGCCGATCTCGTCTCCGACGGCAACCAGGTCGCCATTGTCCACGGCGGTGGCGTGCAGCTCACTCGCACCCTCGACCAGATGGGCAAAAAGAGCGAGTTCATCTCCGGTCTACGCATCACCGACGCCGAAACGCGCGACGCTGCCATCATGGTCCTCGCCGGCCGCGTCAACAAATCGCTCGTCGCCGCCATCGGTTCGCACGGCCAGGCCGCCGTCGGCCTCTCCGGAGGCGACGGCCACGTCTTCCGCGCCCGCAAAAAGAAGACCACCCCCGATCTCGGCTTCGTAGGCGAGATCGCCGCCGCCGACCCCAAGTGGCTCGAAGCCATCTGGGCCATGGGCGCGGTCCCCGTCATCTCCTCCATCGCCCTCGGCTTCGACGGCGAATACTACAACATCAACGCCGACGAGATGGCCGCAGCCTGCGCCGTCTGCACCAAGGCCGACACGCTCGTCTTCCTCACCGACGTCCCCGGCGTCAAAGGCGCCGACGGCGAGGTCATGCGCTGGCTCACCCTCGACCGCATCCCCGCCCTCGAGCAGCAGCAGATCGTCTCCGGCGGCATGCTCCCCAAACTCGCCGCCTGCCGCCACGCCCTGACCCACGGCGTCAAGCGCGTGCGCATCCTTCCCGCGGAGGCCGCATCCCTGCTGCCCGACCTCTGCACCACCCGAGTCAACGACGGAACGGAGGTCATGGTCGCATGAAAAGTCTCACACAACTACTATCCGTCACAAAACTATCATCCATTCAGATGGCAGAGAAAGATCTTCTTCTACAAACGTATGACCGTAATCCCTATCTCTTCGTTAGCGGTCATGGCGTGTATCTTCGAGACGATGAAGGCAAGGATTTCCTCGATCTCCTTAGCGGCATCGGCGTATCCGCATTGGGCTACGCACACCCCGCCATCACTGAAACAATCCGTCAGCAAAGCGAGCGCCTGATACACACGTCGAATCTCTTCTTCCATGAGGGCACCGTCGAACTTGCTCTCCGTCTCACCGAGATCAGTGGATTGAATCGCGTATTCTTCTGCAACAGCGGCACAGAAGCATGGGAGGCCGCCCTCAAGCTCGCCCGCGCCCACGCCGGCCTCCTCCGCTCGCAGGACCGTCCCATCGGCACAAAATTTCTCGCGATGGAGCACAGCTTTCACGGCCGCACCATGGGTTCGGTCGCCACCACCCATAAAGCGAAATATCGCGAGCCCTTCGCCCCCGTCATGGGCGACGTAGAATTCGTCCGCTTCAACGACATGACCGATCTCCGCACCAAATTTTCTTCCGATGTCTGCGGCATCTGCATAGAGACCATTCAGGGAGAAGGTGGCATCCATCCCGTTTCGCAGGAGTTCCTGGCAGCCGCCCGTGAGCTTTGCGACTCCACCGGTGCTCTACTCCTCGCGGACGAAATCCAGAGCGGACTCGGCCGCACCGGCAAATGGTTTGCCTACCAGCAGTACAACATTCAGCCCGACATTGCCACCATAGCCAAGCCCCTCGCCAATGGCATCCCGCTTGGAGCCATGCTCTGTACGAACGCCGTCGCGAAAGCATTCACCCCGGGAATGCATGGGACAACCTTCGGCGGTGGCCCCCTGGCCTGCGCCGTCGCCATTACGGTTATAGACACGATCCGCAAAACCAACCTCCTCGCCCACATCTCCGAGGTCGGCGACTTCTTCAAATCTGAACTCCAGTCTCTTGCGGCGAAGCACGATGCCATCATCGACGTCCGTGGCACCGGACTCATGCTCGGCCTCGAACTCAACTCCGCCGATCTGGCCACGCACGTTGTCGCCGAGATGATGAAATGCCGCATCATCATCAATCGCACTAGCGAAACCGTCCTGCGTTTTCTGCCGCCGTATCTTCTCGAACGCAAGCATGTCAGGATCGCCATCACCGCACTTGATGAAATCCTCAAACTCAATGCAGCAGCCTACGTCGGCGCAGCGTCGGCAGGAGAAAAATCCCATGGGTAGCAAAACTGTAGCAATGAATGCGAAGACCATAGACACCGGCGACGAACTCGCTCCAGTCAAGCCGGCAGCCACACTCGGCATCCACTCCGACACCGCCTTCTCCGAGGCCTCCACCCGCCTCCACGGCCGCGACCTCTGCGGGATCGCCGACCTCACCGTCCAGGAGATGGCCGCCCTCATGGAGCTCGCCCACGCCGTCAAAAATCATCCCGAAGACTTCCGCCACGCCCTCGACGCCCGTCAGATGGTCCTCTTCTTCGAGAAGGCCAGCCTTCGCACCCGTCTCTCCTTCGAGGCCGCCATCAACACCCTCGGCGGCAGCGCCATCTTCGTCGACCAGACGCAATCTCCTCTCGGCGAGCGCGAATCCCTCCCCGACATGGCCCACAACGTCGAGCGCTGGATGAGCATCATGGTCCTCCGCACCTATGCGCACGAGACCATCACCGAAATGGCGGCCTGCTCTCGCATTCCCGTCATCAACGCACTCTCCGACCTCGAACATCCGTGCCAGGCCATCGCCGACTTCTTCACCCTCGAGGAGCGCTTCGGCTCCGTCCAGGGCCTCCACTTCGCCTACGTCGGCGATGGCAACAACGTCTGCCACTCCCTCATGCTCACCGCCGCCCAGCTCGGCGCGCATTGCAACGTCGCCTCCCCCAAAGGCTTCGGTCCAAAGCTCGATATCATTCACAGTGCCATCGAGATCGCTGAGTCTACCGGCGGCAGCATCACCCTCATGCAGGACCCCGTCAAAGCCGTCACCGGGGCCAACGCCGTCTATACCGACGTCTGCACCAGCATGGGCTTTGAGCACGAGGCCACCCGCCGCGCTCCCATCTTCAAGCCCTACCAGGTCAACGAAGCCCTCATGTCCCACGCCCAACCCGACGCCGTCTTCCTGCACTGCCTCCCCGCCCACCGCAACGCCGAAGTCACCGACGCCGTCCTCGACGGCCCGCAAACACTCGTCTTCGAACAGGCGGAAAATCGCATGCACGCCCAGAAAGCTCTCCTCCTCATGCTTCTAGGCGGAGCCAAGCGCCTCCCCACCAGCCCCAACCGCGGAAACCAACCCCGCAAACGCAGCTAAGGACAGTTGTCAGTGCTGCGTTCCCAGTTCTCAGTGACTCCACAGTGAGAACACTGAGAACGGACAACTGGCAACTGAGAACTCCTGAGGTCCGCACCACATGTCCGTAATTCTCGAAACCCTGCCCCTCGGCCAAAAAGTCGGCATCGCCTTCTCCGGCGGCCTCGACACCAGTGCCGCGCTTCACTGGATGAAGCAGAAGGGCGCCCTTCCCTACGCCTACACCGCCAACCTCGGTCAGCCCGACGAAGCCGACTACGACGAGATCCCCCGCAAAGCCCTCGAGTACGGCGCCGAAAAGGCCCGCCTCATCGACTGCCGCCTCCCGCTCGTTCGCGAAGGCATCGCCGCCCTCCAGTCCGGAGCCTTCCACATCACCACCGCCGGCGTCACCTACTTCAACACCACCCCCATCGGCCGCGCCGTCACCGGCACCATGCTAGTCACCGCCATGAAGGAAGACGACGTTAACATCTGGGGCGACGGCTCGACCTTCAAGGGCAACGATATCGAGCGCTTCTACCGCTACGGCCTCCTTGTCAACCCCGACTTGCACGTTTACAAGCCCTGGCTCGACCCGGCCTTCATCGACGAGCTAGGCGGCCGCGCCGAGATGTCCGCCTTCATGACCAAGGCCGGCTTCGGTTACAAGATGTCCGCTGAAAAAGCCTACTCCACCGACTCCAACATCCTCGGCGCAACCCACGAAGCCAAAGACCTCGAACTCCTCACCACCAGCATGAAGATCGTCGCCCCCATCATGGGCACCGCCTTCTGGCGAGACGACGTCCACATAAAACCTGAAGCCATCACCATCCGCTTCAAAGAAGGCTTCCCCGTAGCCCTCAACGGCAAAGAGCTCGCGGACCCAGTAGCTCTCATGCTCGAAGCCAACTCCATCGGCGGCCGCCATGGCCTCGGCATGAGCGACCAGATCGAAAACCGCATCATCGAAGCCAAGAGCCGCGGCATCTACGAGGCCCCCGGCCTCGCTCTCCTCTTCATCGCCTACGAACGCCTCATCACCGGCATCCACAACGAGGACACCATCGAGCAGTACCGCGACAACGGCCGCAAGCTCGGCCGCCTCCTCTACCAGGGCCGTTGGTTCGATCCCCAGGCCATCATGCTCCGCGAAGCCGCCCAGCGCTGGGTCGCCAAGCCTGTAACCGGAGAAGTTACAATTGAACTCCGCCGCGGCAACGACTACACCATCCTCAACACCGCCTCCCCCAACCTCACCTTCCATCCCGAGCGCCTCACCATGGAAAAGGGCGAGTCCACCTTCTCCCCCCGCGACCGCATCGGCCAACTCACCATGCGCAACCTCGACATCACCGACACCCGCGCCAAACTCATCACCTACGCCCAAACCGGCCTAATCACCCTAAGCAAAGGCTCCGAGATGCCCCAGCTCACCACGTCCACCGACACGAGGAGATAATTGTCGGTCCTTTTGTTTGTCATTCCCGAAGGGAATCTGCGTTTCGCTAAAAGCAGCACAGCAACAATTGGAGACCGATAATGCCAACACGTGAATACCAATTCTGGGTCTATATCCTCTCCAACCGTTCGCACACGCTTTACATCGGCGTCACCAACAACCTTCGCAGGCGAGTCCTCGAACACCGCAAGCAAACTTCGCGCACCTTTACCGCTCGCTACAAGATCACTCGACTCGTCTACTTCGAGTCCTACCAATACATCAACAGCGCTATTGCTCGCGAACAGAGCTCAAACACTGGACGAGGGGACAAAAGATTGCTTTGATCGAATCGACCAATCCAACATGGGAGGAACTCTTGCCCGAAGAACCCGCGATTGCAAGACCACCCTCAAACGCAGATTCCCTCCGGGAATGACAACAAAGGCCTCGACATCAATTATTTGTCTGTCATTCCCGAAGAGAATCTGCCGGGTGCTCCATATCTCGATTCTGAGATGTGGGTATCGAGCGAAGCTCGACCGTTTTCCTCAAACCAGCCGCACCTGAACTAACTCCACCACATACCTACAAAACTGCCGTGAACCTAATCACCACCGAGCACAAACAAAATGACGAACCCGCAACAACCCGCAAAGATGTGGTCCGGCCGCTTCCGCGAACCACTCGACGCCACCTTCGAATCCTGGCAGCGCTCCTTCCCCTTCGACTGGCGCCTGGTCCCCTACGAAGTAGAAGCCAGCATAGCCCACGCCCGCGCCATCGAAGCCGCCGGCATCCTCACCAGCGAAGAACTCCTGCAAATGGAAGAAGGCCTCCGCGCCTTAGCCAAACAGCAATACGAACAAGGCGAAGCCATCGTCACCGCCAATCCCCAGGCCGAAGACGTCCACCACTACGTCGAACTCGAACTCACCAAACAAATCGGCGACCTCGCTCTGAAGCTCCACACCGGCCGCAGCCGCAACGAGCAGATCGCCACCGACATGCGCCTCTTCGTCCGGGCCTCCATCGACAACACCCTCGCCGGCCTCACCGCATGGCGCAAATCGCTCATCAAACTCGCCGAATCAGCAGGCGAAGCGTCCATGCCCAGCTACACCCACCTCCAGCGCGCCGAACCCGTCTTAATAGCTCATTGGCTCTTAGCCTATGTGACGATGATCGACCGCGATGCCACCCGCCTCACCGACGCCCGCAAGCGCATGAACCTCTGCCCCCTCGGCTCCGGCGCAGTCGCTGGTGCAACCCTCGCCCTCGACCGCACCATCGCCGCCCGCGCCCTCGAATTCGACGGCCCCACCCCCAACTCCCTGGACGCAACCTCCGACCGCGACTTCGCCCTCGAGTTCACCCAAAGCATCGCCACCCTCGGCATTCACATCTCCCGCTTCGCCGAAGAACTCACTCTCTACTCCACCGCCGAGTTCGGCTTCCTCGACTTACCCGAGCGCTTCTCCACCGGCTCCTCCGCCATGCCGCAGAAGAAGAACCCCGACCTCACCGAACTCCTCCGCGGCAAATCCGGCCGCTTACTCGGCGCCCCCACCACCCTCGCCACCCTCATCAAAGGCCTCCCCCTCGCCTACAACAAAGACCTCCAGGAAGGCCAAGAGCCAGTCTTCGACGCAGCCGACACCATCGCCGGCATCCTCAGCGTCCTCCCCGCCTTCACCGCCTCTCTAAAGTTCCGCTTCGACCGCATGAAGATCGCCTCCGAAACCGGCTACCTCAACGCCATGGCCGCTGCCACCTACCTCTCCAACAAAGGCGTCCCCTTCCGCAAGGCTCACGAGATCATCGGCAACGCCGTCCGCCTGGCTATGGGAGACGGGGGCCTCGAAAACCACCGCGAACTCCAGCAACTCACCCTCGAAGAGCTCCGCACCCTCGACCCTCACTTCGCCGAAGACTTCTTCGCCGCCATCACCCTCAAAACCACCCTCGACTGCCACGACGTCCTCGGCGGCACCAACCGCAAACGCGTCCGCGCCGCCCTGACCGAAGCCCGCAATCGCCTCACCGCTGCCACATAATCGGGTGCCCCATATCTCGATTCTGAGATGTGGGCATTCGCGCAACGCGCGAACCGTTCTCCGCAACACCATGCAACGAACTCACTCATCCACCATCCAACAGTCTGCGAAAATATCGGAAGGAGATCGTACCGGAAATTGTCCACTACCTCCATCGCCGCCATCACTGAAGCCACCTCATCCGTAGGCACAGCCACGGTACGCAAAGCCAAGCTCCCCGACGCCGTCGACATCTTCGACCTCGTCAACTCCCTCTCCCATGACGGCACTCTCCTCCGCCGCAACTACGCCGAAATCTGCGAGAACATCCGCGACTTCGCCATCGCCGAATCCCCTTCCAGTGATTCCCGGCCCGGCGCCTTCCTCGGCTGCGGCGCCCTCCACCTCTACGGCCCCCATCTCGCCGAGGTCCGCTCCATCGTCGTCAAACCCGAAGCCAAGAGCCACGGTGCCGGCGGCAAGCTCCTCCGCGCCCTCCTTGAAGAAGCCGAAGACCAAAAGGTCATCGCCGTCTGCCTCTTCACCCGCATCCCCGACTTCTTCACCCGATTCGACTTCCGTGTAGTCGACCGCACCGCGCTCCCCGACAAGATCTACAAGGACTGCCAGACCTGCCCCCGCCTCTACGCCTGCGACGAAGTCGCCATGGTCCGCGGCCCTCTCCCCAAAATCGCCGTTCTCGGCCCCAGCCGCATTCCCAAGCCCGAACTCGTCAAACTCCAGACCGGCACCATCTCACCAAGCCAGTAGCCCGGCCCATTCACCACGCGTGATAGAACCCATCCCTCTCCGTCAAGCTCACCTCAGTCCGAAACAACTCCCCCAGCCTCTCCGCCGTAAGCAGCTCCGTCTTCGGTCCATCCGCCACAATCCTCCCCTCTCGCATCATCAGAATCCGATCGATCTCCGGGGGAATATCCGCAATGTGGTGCGTGATCAGCAAAATCCCAGTCCCCTGCCGCGCCAGCCTCCGCAACAACTCCCGCAGCTCCGTCTGCGCCGCCAGATCCAGCGCATTCGAAGGCTCATCCAGCAGCAGCATCTGCGTACTCCCATCCACCTCCGCCGCCGCTCCAGACCCCACCAGCGCACGCCCGATCATCACCCGCCGCTGCTCCCCCGCCGACATCTCCCCCACCGGCTTCTCCGCCAGATTTATCGCATCCACCAGCTCCAGCACCTCCTCCGCCCGCGTCCGCATCTCGCTTGTCACTGCAAGATTCGGCCAAAGCGTGCTGCTCGAAAAAAATCCCGTCAACACCGCATCCCGCCCTGTCGTGTGCAGCGTAGCCTTCCCCGGCAGCTCCGGCGAAACTACCCCCAGCCGCCTCTTCAACTCCGTCAGATCCCACCGCGCCCGCCCAAAGATGCTTATCCGCGTCTCCGGTCGCGCCAGCGGATAGCACTCACACGTCATTGTCTTAATCAGCGTCGACTTCCCGCACCCATTAGGTCCAAGAATCGCAATATGCTCTCCAGTCTCTACCGCAAGGTTGATGTCATGAAGCACCACAGCATCGTCGCGAGCGACGTTCACATGAGCTAATTCAAGAAAGGTGGGCATCTGACTTCTAGAATAGAGGCAACCCCGAGGATTTCCCGAAAAGATCCCGAGGGACATTCCGGGAGATCGAAGGATTCATGGAAACCACACCGGCAGTGAACGACGGACGACTCGCCTACGCCCTGCTCCGCGCCACGCTGGGCATGAACCTCCTCATGCACGGAATAAGCCGCGCCCTCGCCGGTTCAGGAGAGTTCGCCGCCAAACTCGTCCTGCAATTCGAACACACCCCGCTGCCCGCCTGGAGTGTCTGGGCCTTCGGCTTAACCCTGCCCGCAATCGAAGCAATTCTCGGCCTGCTGCTTCTCCTCGGCCTGCGAACCCGCGCCTCTCTCATCGCCGGCAGCCTCCTCATCCTCGTCCTCACCTTCGGCTCCGCGCTCATACAGGATTGGTCCGCCGCCGGCATGCAACTTACCTATGCTGCCGTCTACTCCGCGCTGCTGTCTCTCGAACGCTACAACGGCTGGTCCATCGACGCTTGGATGGGGCGCCGCTAGCCCGGGTCAATTGTTTAGAGTAAGTTGTGCTACCCTCCGAAAATCCATGCCGCCAACCCGCAGCGAACTCCCTCGCGTTCTCAACGCCTACCACGCGCTCTCGATCGTCGTCGGCATCATCATCGGCAGCGGAATCTTCTTAGTCCCGCGTGAGATGATGGCCGCCGTCGGCTCCTCCGGCATGGTTTACGTCGTGTGGATCGTCGGCGGCCTGCTGTCCCTGTTCGGAGCCATGACCTACGCCGAGATCACCGCGGCCCATCCGCGATACGGCGGCGAATACGCCTTTCTCCGCGAAGCTTATGGCGATCTCGCCGGCTTCCTCTACATGTGGACGCAGATCACCGTAGCCAAGCCCGCCTCCCTCGCCACCATCGCCGCCGGCCTCGCACGCGTCTTGGGAACCTTCGCCATCTTCAGCGCCTTCGCCCATCCCGCCTTCGCGCACCTTACCTGGGGCCAGATCTTCGCCATCTCCATGACTTGGCTCGTCGCCATTCTCAACATCATCGGAACCCGCCGCTCCGCCAACGTCCAGCTTCTTTTAACCTGGCTCAAGGGCGCGCTCATCCTGGTCATTGCCGGGTTCTGTTTCGGAGCTGCCAACCATCACGGCTCCTGGCAAAACTTCGCCACAGAGTTCACCGGAGCGCGCGCAGGCTTCAGCGGCTTCATGATCGCGCTCGTCGCCGCCCTGTGGGCCTATGACGGATGGAGCGACGTCGTCACCATGGCAGGCGAGGTCAAGCAGCCGCAGCGCAGCATGCCCGTAGCACTGATCGGCGGCGTCGCCATCGTCGGCGCGCTCTACATGCTTACCAATGCGGCCATTCAGTTCATTCTCCCCGCAGCCATGATCGCCGCCGCGGAGCGTCCAGCCGCCGATGCCATGCAACTAGTCGCCGGGCACTGGGGATCGGCCCTCGTCTCCATCGGCATGGCTGTCAGCATCGCCGCCACCTTCGTAGGCTCGTCCCTCTCCGGAGCGCGCGTTCCCTTCGCCGCTGCCCGCGACGGCCTCTTCTTCCAGCAACTCGCGCACGTTAGCCCACGTTTCCATACCCCGTCGGCAGCTCTGATCCTGCAAGCCGTCTTAAGCTCCCTGCTCCTGCTCGCCGTCGGAAAGTTCCAGGCGCTCTTCTCCCTCGCCATCTTCGGCGAATGGCTCTTCTACGCGCTCACCTGCAGCACCATCTTCGTCTTCCGCCGCCGCGAACCCGCATCAGCCCGTCCCTATAGCATCTGGGGATATCCCGTGCTGCCGGCGCTCTTCATCCTCGCGGCCATTGTCCTGCTGGTCTTCTCCTTCGCCGACCAGCCGCGCAACTCCCTCATCGGAACCGCCATCATCCTCCTCGGCATCCCCCTCCACTATCTGCTGCAACGCCGCCGCCCCGCCTAGCTCAGAATGATGCATGATGCACCCACACGAAAGCGGTCATCTCGACCAAAGCGATAGAAAGTCTCATCGTCTGTCACGAAGCGGAGGAATCCCCGCATTCGTCTTTTCTGTCCCGGAAAACACTCACCTAGCTGCGATTCTGAATCACCCGCTCATACACCCGCACATACTCCGCCGCCGGCTTACCCCACGAGAAATCCTCCGCCATTCCCCGCAGCATCATCCGGGTCCACTCGTCTCGATTGCGGAACGCTCCCAGCGCGCGATCCAGAGCATCCAGCAGAGCCGGCCCGCTCAGATCCCAGAATTTGAATCCATTCCCGCCGCCAGACGGCTGTTCCTCGATCGTATCCTCCAGGCCGCCCGTCGCCCGAACCACAGGAACCGTGCCGTACTTCAAGCTGTAGATCTGGTTTTGGCCGCCCGGCTCATACCGCGAGGGCATCAGAAAAATATCCGCCCCCGCTTCAATCTTGTGCGCCATCACATTGTCGAACTTTACCTGCACCCGCACCTTCGACGGATGCCGGTTCGCCATCTCCACCAGCAGCCGCTCGTAATACTCTTCGCCATTGCCCAGGATCACCGTCACCATGTCCCTCTCCACCAACCGGTCCATGATCTCGACGATCAGGTCAAACCCCTTCTGCGTTGCGAAACGCGACACCACGCCGATCACCGCCGTATCGTCCCCTATGCTCTCTAGTCCGAACGCATGCAGCAGATCGCGGCGGCATTCCCTCTTCCCCCCCAGATCGTCCGGCGAATAGTGCGCCGCGATGTTCGGATCGGTCGCCGGGTTCCACTCGTCATAGTCCACACCGCTCAGAATGCCGAATAGATCGCCGCTGCGCCGCCGCAGCACACCGTCAAGCCCGTTGCCAAACTCCGGCGTCTGAATCTCCTCCGCGTACTTGCGGCTTACGGTTGTAATCGCATCAGAGTACGCGATGCCGCCCTTCAGAAAATTGAACGTGCCGTCATTTTCCAGCTTGTCCGCGGTAAACACCTCCCAAGGCAGCAGCAGCTTCTCCGTCGTCTCCGGAGGAAACCAGCCTTGATAGCCTGCGTTATGAATCGTCAAAACCGCCGGAATGCTTCGCAGCACAGGATCGAAGTAGTAGGTCGAGCGCATTAACACCGGCAGCATCGCCGCCTGCCAGTCATGCACATGAAACACATCGGGAACCCCGATCGCCTTCGAAGCTTCGAGTACCGCCCGACTCAGCAGCCCGAACCGCTCGGCATTGTCCGGATAGTCCCCCGAAGCCGTACCGTAAAAACTCTCCCGGTCGAACAACTCAGGACAGTCCACAAAGTAACTCTGCACACCCTCCGCTACACCGCCATCCAGAATGCGAGCAAATCGGTTATACGAAGGAAACGGAATCGTCACACTCGGCAGAACCACCGAAGCCTTCGGAGCCGCCTTGGCCACCTGCCGATAGTAAGGCACAAATACGCTCACCCGATGGCCCAGCTTAGCCACACTCCGCGATAATCCGCTCACCACATCCGCTAGTCCACCCGTCTTGGCCCACGGAGCGCACTCCGATGCTGCAAATACAATATGCATGCCGCCGTCCTTTATCTTTCTTTCCAACCGTTAAGCAGACCTCTGATTAAGAGTTGCTTTGAAGAGCGGGACTTCAATCCCGCCGTACCCGTACCGAAATTTTGGGCCCAGCCCCCGAGGGAATTTAGGACAGAACTCATAGGACTCTATCCGTCTCAACAAGCCGTCATCTCGACCGAAGTAGCGGCTGTTTTATCGTCCGCTGCGTAGTGAAGAGATCCCCCGCATTTCGTCTTTGTCTCTTCTCGCTAGAAATGGCTCCATCTATCTTGATTTGCTCTAGTCTATAGAAGCGCACTCGCAACCAGCCGCCCATCCTTGGATGCAGTTCAAACCTAAGCCGGATGCAGATTAAACCGAAGCCAAAACTCGGCCAGAACTTTCTCATCGACGATGCCGCCCGTCACGCCATCGTCGACGCTCTTGGCAATCCCAGCCATCGCACCGTACTCGAGATCGGCCCCGGACATGGAGCGATCACGGACATCCTGGCCGTACGCTGCCAAAGGCTCATCGCCCTCGAACTTGACCGCAGCCTCGCCGCCGAACTCACCTTCCGTTTCCGCGATCGACCCCAAGTGCAAATCATCCAGGGCGACTTCCTCACCACCGATCTGCAATCCTTCGCGCCGCAAGGCGAGACGTTCGACGTCATCGGCAACCTTCCCTACTACATCACCTCCGATATCCTCCTTCGCCTATTTGCCGCCGGCAGCGCCGGACTGATCGCCCGAGCCGTCCTGATGATGCAGCGCGAAGTCGCCGACCGCGTAGCCGCTACCCCCGGAGTGCGCGACTACGGCCTGCTCTCCGCAACCGCGCGGATGAACGCCCAGGTCGATCGCCTCTTTACCCTTCCTCCGTCTGCCTTTTCGCCGCCGCCCGACGTCTACTCCACCGTCCTCCGCCTGCACTTCCAGCCCCGCTTCACAGAACTAAAGGTAGATGCGCCCGGCTTCAATACTTTCTTGAAGCAATCCTTCGCCCAGAAGCGAAAGACGCTGCAAAATAATCTCCGCACCGCCGGCTACCCAGCGGAAGACCTATCCGCCGCCTGGCCCGCCAGCATTCCCCCACAAGCGCGCGCCGAATCGCTGGACCTGGAATCCATGGCCACCCTCTACCGCTCCCTCGCGACCACCGCTACGCGCGGGGCGGTCACTTCGTGATGTGTATACCTTGCCTCGATAGATTGAGTTGTATCGGTCTTTAGTTGATCGCAAGAAGATCTCCCGCCGACCATCGGGAGGCCCACCCGAAGGGGTACATACGCCACGAAGTGGCCGCTCTCCGCGCAGGAGGCCCGTCCGGCAGGACGACCTCGTTGCGCATTCTGAGAAGAAGTTTCAGCGCCCCTCAGCCAGCATCTTCGCCGCCCGCAGCCTCACCCGCTCAATCACCGCTGCATCCTCGGCAATCGCGCTCAGCGCCGCCGAAATCGTGCCCAGCTCCAGCGCACGGCCCTCCGTCACCTCTTGTGAAAAAGAGTTCATCTCCGAGTCCAGGCCCAGCCGGTCGTAGCGGTGCAGAAACTCCAGCCGGCGCCCTTCATCCATCGTGCTCGCAATGCCGAGAAACACGTCTGTCAGCAGAACCGCGTTTTTATTTTCCGTGTAGTTGTACACGCACGACCCCGAACCATCCGCGCCCGAATAGCTCAGCGTCTTGGTTCCGGTATCCGCGATATTCTTCGCCTTCGACGCGCATGCAAGTTCGAAGCGATTCGCCGAACGCGCCGCGTTGAAGATCTTCGCAACCATCTGCGGGCTCACCGTAAGCGTGCGATCGATATGCTGCGCCGCCTCTCCCCGCATCATCGAATCACCGGACGATCGCGCCGCTTGGTCCGCCTGATAGCTGCCCGTGCCGTCCTCACGCACTCGCAGCGTAAACCGCGGCACTGGAAGACCCTCGCGGACAAACCAGAAGGTCACCTCGGCCTGCGCCGCGGCAGACATATCTGTAGCCGCGCCAGAGACATTTGTAGTCGTGGCTGACTGTGCGACTGCAAGAGCACCGGGAAGCAACAGCGCCGCCGCAAAGATACCTCGCGCGACACCGGTCATCACCGGGCGCCCTGCAATTCCAGCGTCTGCGCGGTATGGATATGACAGATCGCGATAGCCAGGGCGTCCGCGGCATCCGGCGAATCGAAGGCATTCTCGTTTTGCAGCAGACGTCTCACCATAAACTGCACCTGCTCTTTACCCGCCAACCCATAACCCACCACCGAACTCTTGATGGAAAGCGGAGCATACTCCGCCACCGGCAGCCCACAAGTCGCAGCCGCCAGCATCGCAACCCCGCGAACCTGCCCCAGCTTGAGCGCGGACTTGGCATTTGCCGAAAAGAAGACCTCTTCAATGGCGACGATCTCCGGCTGATGCAGCGCCAACATCGCAGTCAACTCCGCATAGACCTGCGCCAGCCGCTGCGGAGTCTTCTCGGCTTTGTTCAGACGAATCGTTCCAGCACAGATATGCGCCAGCCGCGGCATCCTGGCCTCACAGTCCACCTCGACTACGCCGTACCCAGTGAACTCCGTGCCGCAATCGATGCCGAAGACTCGCATGCGCGAAGTGTACTGCATTTGCCTCTGGCTTCCAGCTATCGAGATGGCTTCCCGCTATCGAAGTTGAGTCCCGGCGGCCATCCCGGTCAGCGCGAGATGCCCTCGAGCGGCGAGCTCGCCGTCGCATAGAGCTTTCGCTGCATCCTGCCCGCAAGAAACGCCTGCCGCCCGGCCAGCACAGCATGCTGCATCGCCTCGGCCATCAGCAACGGGTCCTTGGCAGCCGCGATCGCCGTATTCATCAGCACCGCATCGAATCCCAGCTCCATCGCAACCGCGGCATCGGAGGCCGTACCCACGCCGGCGTCAACGATCAGCGGAACCTCCGTGATCAGCTCACGCAGAATGCGCAGGTTCGCCGTGTTCTGCAGCCCCAGCCCGCTTCCAATCGGCGCTCCCAGCGGCATCACCGCCGCCGCCCCCGCGTCAATCAATCGCTTTGCAAACACAATGTCGTCCGAGGTATACGGCAGCACAGTAAAGCCTTCCTTCACCAGTACGCGAGTAGCTTCAAGCGTCGCGTGAACATCCGGATAGAGCGTCTGCTGGTCTCCGATCACCTCGATTTTCACCCAATCCGACAGCCCCACCTCGCGCCCCAGCCGCGCCGCCCGAATCGCCTCGTCCGCGGTGTAGCAGCCGGCAGTGTTGGGCAGCAGGAAATAGCGTCGCGGGTCAATGAAATCCAACAGCGACTCGCTCGACCTGTCCAGGTTTACCCGGCGCACCGCAACTGTCACCATCTCCGCCCCGGAGGCCTCGATGGCAGCCTGCGTCTCGGCGCCGTCCTTGTACTTTCCTGTCCCGACAATGAGCCGCGATTGGAACGCCCGCCCCGCAATCACCAAAGGTTTCATAGTCGCTATTCTACTAGCCTGCAACGCTCGGGAAAACGCAAACGGCTCGCGCTCTGAAGAGAGCTGCGAGCCGTCTGGCGGTGATCTGTTGAGATTGACCTGAGGCGCCCATACTCGGACTTGGCCTCGGCGTGGACTTTCTTTAAAAAAGACCGCCAGGACTAGAGCAATGGACGCTCTAAGCCTCAGTCACCTCACGTACTGTTGCACTACATTTACCGTCAATTTTCATAGGCTGGACCATCCTCCTTTCCCGTGTAAAAACAGATTACATCTGAGATGATTTCAATGCAAGTTCGCAGCACGGACGGCGAACGGACAGACTGGCGAAGGAACGCCGCCGACCATCAAAACGGCTGCCAACATCGTCTGCTCATGGCTGCACTGCAGGATCGTCGATGCAGTCAAGGGAGGTCCGCGTCTTCACGCCAGGGCAGGTCGCATGGAGGTGTCTTTCAGAGATGTCACTGCTGTTCCGAAGTCCACCGCTAAATCTGCATCCTATGAAGAACATGAGGGAAAGAGCCGGACGCAGCCTCGGCTCGCTATAAAAACGATAGCTCATGGCGCATCAGGATTGACCCACAGCACGGGGACGTGAGGTAATCCGAAACTTCGGCCAAAAGAGATGCCAACAATGACAGGCTTCTATCTCCATCTTCTTCAACGCAGTTGGACTGACTGGAATGACGACAATGCTCCACGGCTTGGAGCAGCTTTGGCCTTCTACACCATTCTCTCTATTTCGCCGCTCACCATTCTCGTCCTGGCGATCATCTCTCTTGTCTTTGATCGCTCTCATGCTCAGGCTCACTTGCTGGCGCAGATACAAGCTCTGGTCGGGCCTGACGGCAGGAGCGCCGTCCAATCTCTACTGGCAAGCGGGCAAAAGGCTTTCTCCGGGATCTTTGCGACGATCATGGGCGTGCTGACTTTAGTCTTTGGCGCTTCAGGCGTGTTCACCGAACTGCGATCCGCTCTCAACACCATCTGGGACGCTGAACCGAAGAAAGAATCCACTCTATGGGGCTTGGCGCGAGAGCGGTTTTTCTCTTTCGGCATGGTCATCAGCATCGGTTTTATCCTTTTGGCTTCACTTCTCGCCAGTGCAGG
Source organism: Edaphobacter sp. (assembly GCA_965277335.1). Classification (GTDB taxonomy): domain Bacteria; phylum Acidobacteriota; class Terriglobia; order Terriglobales; family Acidobacteriaceae; genus Edaphobacter. The sequence continues at coordinate 159,425 of CBDICJ010000007.1, forward strand.
TCTGGATGCGATGGCCAAGTTCTTCAGCACTCTGTTGCCGCTGCCGCCTTTTGTGCTTGGCGCCTTCGACTTTGTGGTCTCGCTGGTTGGAATCGCAATACTCTTCGGTCTCATCTTCAAATACGTGCCTGAAACCAAAGTGAGTTGGAGCGACGTAAGGATTGGAGCTTTGGCGACGGCACTCCTCTTCACCATCGGGAAGTTGCTGCTTGGCCTCTATATTGGAAAAGCTACTCCCGGGTCTGCCTACGGAGCGGCAGGCTCCCTCGTCGTTATGGTGATTTGGGTGTATTACTCAGCGCAGATCTTCTATTTTGGCGCTGAGTTTACGCATGTTCACGCCCTATCGCAGACAGGCGCGCCTCTCGCTCCCTCCAAGGCCTCGAACATTAGCCCGGCCGATGCACCACAAGCCAGCGCTGATTGAATCGCGGGTCGAGTCGTCCTGTTCGTGCCCAATGTCTGCGCAATCGCTACAACGTCACCAACTCTTCTTGATCAGTGTGTCTACCGCGAACCCTCCGTTCTGATCCCGGGTGGCGCTCACGGCGAATCGAGGAGAAACTTGATATTGGCCTTGTATCGTCTGGCTTTGGGTGGAAGCCACATTGCTTGAGAAGGTCACAAAGAGGTTTCCCGTGACCCTTTGCTGGATCGTGATATTCGCGCCTGGAGGGCCCTGACTGCTGCCGCCTGCCAGAACCGGATTGATCGACAACTGAGAGATGCCTGCCACCTTCGATACGCGGCTCGTTACCTGGCTACTGACCTGTGAGGCGACGAGCGACTCTGCGGCTTGATTGGCTGGAGTCGAAGGATTTGCGGAGTTAGCCTCCGTCGTCTGACCGAAGGCCAGGAGATTGATGATGTCGGCCGACGGGAGAGCGGGGTCGGAGCTGTAGTCCGTGCGCAGCTGATCGACTGGACCATTGAACCGCAGGAAAATGTTGTACTGCTGGATCGTGGTGTTCAGGGAGATGTTGACCACGGGCTGCGTCTCGGATGGATTGACGAACTCGACCGTTCCACCGTCGAGGACAAACCGATCGCCGTTCAGGATGACATCGCCGTTACTGAGATTGACTCGCCCGAGGATGACAGGCTGCGATGCCGTCCCTTTGACTTGTAGATTCGCCGAACCGCCGATGCTGACGGTCCGGCTAACCAGATTGACTTCGTTGGTGGAGCGGACGGAAAGGTTGAGCTGCAGATTCTGGCTGAAGCCGGGCGTTGGAGGCGTCTGGACGCCGCCTGAAAATTGGCTGATGAAGTTGGTGAGATCGAAGGCAGGTGTGAAGGAAAGATCGGAGATGTTTACCGTGCCTCCGAGAAGCGCGTTGTCGGTGGTCCCCGTCATCCTCAAATTTGCGCCGATCGTTTCGCGAACGCCCTGGGGATAAAGAAGGCGAATTCCCCGAGCAGCGAGCCCTAGATCGAACTGGACGCTTGGTTTGTAAGCTACTCCACCTTGGGCAGTCAGAGTGCCGCCGCCTACCGTACCCTGGAAACTCGATATGTTGATTCGATCCTTTGTGAGGGTAAGCACGCCGTTGCCATGCTGCAGGCCGACGGGAAGATCGCCGGAGGCGAAGTTCGCATCCACGATATTGATCTGGCCGCCGAGATTGGATCCGTTTGCCGCACCGTAAGAGTTGACGTTGAACTTCAGTTCTCCGGAGCTTCTTATGTCCGGATCGAAGAGCTGCGCCAGTTGCAGATTGACCGTTCCCAGCAGCAGGAGAGACATCGGTGCGGCTCCTGCGGTCGGAATCGATCCCTGGAACTGCAGATCGGTGTCTGTGCCGCGAATGGCTGCTCGCTGCAGATCGATCACGTTATTTTTGTAATCGATGTGGATGGGGGATGCTGCCGCAAGCTGAATAGTGTTGCTGTATTCGACCTTCAGGACGGGAATAGTCACATGCGCTTCGAGGAGATTTTTTTTCTTGAGCGGGCCATGCAGCGTAGCGTGAAGCTCGGTTTGTCCAGTGACGTCGGCGGCCTGGTCGGGAGCGTAGACGGCGAGCAGCGGTTGCAGAGGAATCGATTGCGTATCGAGTGTCGCGTCGGCAACGTAGTCGCCGGTGAGATTGACGCGTGCCTTTCCCTGTATCGATGTGTTAACCGCCGAGGTGGACAAGTTGGCATTCGCGACGTGATTGACCACAGCCATGGTCAGGTCAAGCGCCGTGATGGTCTGCTTCTGAACCACAAGCTGCGGAATCTGCAGCGTCGCATCGAGTTGCGGATTGTCAAACGAGCCTTGGCCATGGGCGTCGATAGCGAGAACGCCTGTCGCGTCGACATTTCTACTCTTCAGAGCCTGCAGTTTGTCGAGATGGATTCCGGAAGAGGTGATCTGCGCGATGTAGGTCTTCTGCTGAGGATGAACGCTGACCTTGCTCTGCAGGCTGCCGGCTGGAAGATCGACGGCCAGGTTTCCGTGTATCTCGTCGCCGGTGCCGGCAAAGATCACCTTGACAGCGTCTAAAGGTTCCTCATATGCAACGACGTTCGATAGCGTCACGCTGCCGTCACCGGCGGGACTCAATTCGCTGCCGTGCAGCTTCACGTTGGCGTTGAGTGTGCCGGTCACAGGAAGCTGCTGTCCCGCAAGCTTTTCGAGATCCGCAAGATTCAGTTGTGTGGCAGTCAAATCCAACTGAATGGGGCTGGTCTTGGTAAATGACCACTGGGTAAGACCTGTGCTTGCATTTAGAGTGATGCGCCCGCGAGAGGCTGGCTCAAGATCGGCCTGCTGAAGGCTGGCATAGGACGGGCTGAGGTCTACGTTGGTCCGGATCACTTTCCACTCCGTGCCATTGACGTGCAGGCTGGCCGCCGTGAGTTGACCGGCCAAGTGCGGCGCAGCCGTGGATCCGCGGACCGTGCCCTGGAAAGTAGCGCTTCCGGCGAGGCCGAGCGGCTGCGCGGGTTTGCCGGGAGCCGGCATACGAATAACATCAGCGATCGTTTCAAACTCGCGGAGGTCGTTTGCCTGCAGATGCACATCGAGGCTCGATCGGTCGCTCACCACACCATTCAGCGTGAGGCTCGTCTGCGGGGTGCGAAGGAAGCTCTTGGCGAGCGCAATCTGCTTGTTGCTCGCCGTGTAAGTGCCGTGAATTGCGCTTTCAACGGGAATCATCGAACTCGGCATTCCTGTCGTGCTCTGTCCCGAGATCCGCCCTTGGACGGTGGCATCGGTATGCGCCAAGAGATCGTCGAACGTCTTTCCCCACGATGCCTTCGCCTCCGCACTGAGGACGCCGCCGACCGAGACGTTCTGCGGCAAAGCGCTCGGGGCAAAGGCGCGCCTCAGTTCAGCGAGCGAAACCTTGCGCACGCTGGCGGTCAAAGTCGAGTGCGAGTTGCCGGCAATATCGCTCATCTTGCCGGAAGCCGTCAGATCGCCGCCCAGCAGACTCGCCTTCGCATCCTGCAGGACTGCATCGCCGTTCGCCAGAGAGTAGTGCGCCGCGATATTGCGAATCTGCGTACGTAGCGAAGGCGAGCGCATATCGAGTTGCGGACTGCTAACGTCTCCGTTCACGACCAGCGAATCGAGGAGCGGATGGTTGGCTATCTGCGTGTATTGCGCGGCGCCAGTCGCCCTTATCTGTCCCGTAGGCACCGTCTGATTGTTTAAAATCTGGCGGAACTGGCCTGCGTCGATCGTCGCATCGTACTGCGCATGCACGACGGGATGCGCATAGTTGTCGAGCGTAGCCGTGAGCGATACCCGCGACGAACCACTGGTGACCTTCGCTTGCATGAGATGGAAGGTAGTGGGAGTCGCGTCGAACTGCGCGTCGAGATCGTGCGGAATGGGCTTGAGCGAACCGGAGACTAGATGTCCGTCCGAGTAAGCGAGCCGCCCGGAGTATTTCTGCAGCGATGAGTCGAAAATTGCGCGGAACTCGACATCGTGCAGGTCGGCCGCGAGCACGCTTTGCCGATTGTTGTAGAAGACCTCGCCTTGGTCCAGAATGGCATGCCGCACCCCAAGGTCGAATAAGCTGGTGTTGCTGCTTTTGCCGCTGCTCTTGAGCGTGGGTATGTTGGAAACTCCATTTGCATCGGTGTATATCTTCACGATCGGGCGGTCTATGCGCACGGTATCGAGGTACCACTTTCTATGCAGGATCGAGACGATACGAACTCCTACCTGGGCGTGTTCAACCTGCAGCAGCGGCGGGTTGGTATAGGGGGAAGCACCGTCCACGGTGACGCCGTAAACATCCAAACTGAGATTGGACAGATGAAGGCCAAAGTCCCGCAAATAAACCTGTGTGCCCAGGCTGTCGCTCGCGTCCTTCTGCACCGTCGCGAGGACGTAACGAGGGAGACGCGAACTATGCAGTGCGACTGTCGCCGAGACCACTGACAGAAGGATCAAAACGAAAAGACTGCCAGCCAACCATGCAATGATCTTTAAGACCGGATGCCGTTTCGGTCGAGGCTCCGGGTTGGGATTGGGAGCAGAGGATGTCAAAAGAGTGTTCACGGGGCCTCGCCTAAAACGCTTGTCCTATGCTGATGAAGTATTGTGTCGCCTGAATGCCCGGGATCGGATTGAGGTTGCGTCCTAGATCCAGTCGAATCGGACCTACGGGGGTTGCATAACGAAGTCCGACGCCTACGTTATTGGAATAGAGCGAGACGAAGTTGTGAAAGCCGACGTTCGAAAAGACATTGCCGCCGTCGTAGAAGCCCACGATCCCCAGACCCTTTTTGATCGGCAGCGGCACGCGCAGCTCGGTGTTGATCAGCAGAAGTTCATTGCCGCCGCTCGGAACCTGGATAAACGTACAGTCGGTGGTGGATCCGTTGCTGCAGACAGGAATCTGCCTCTGAGGTCCGGCTCCGTCCAGCGGAAAGCCTCGCAGCGTGTTGCCGCCTCCGGTAAAGAACTCCTCGCTGAGAGGAACGCGGCTGCTCGCAAAAGGCTGTGCCAGACCGATGCGAAGGCTGTTGGCCCAGACGATGTTGTGGAAGATCTGCTTATAGAAGGCAGCCTGCGCGATCAGCTTGGCGAAGCTGACGCTAGAGCCCAGTTTTGTTGTATTGAAGTCCAGTTCGACGCTCTGCAAAACACCCTTATGCTCGTCAAGAGCGTTATCTCGTGTGTCGCGGGTCACGTTTGCCGCCAGCGTGGAGAGTCGAACGTGCTGGTCCTGGGGCAGAACAAGCGAAGGGATTTCAATGCGGGTGAGATCGGTCTGGCTGAAGCTATAGCGCAGAAACAAAGTGTCGTTCCTCTTTTTATCGAGGTAGCGTTGTAGCTGATAACTGGCCAGCTCTTGCTGTGACGAGAAGACAGGGTTCTCTTCATCGCGTTCTGCGGAAAACGAGGTCGTGGCTTTCCAGAGAGACCACCGCAGGTTCGGGTCGATGTAATACGCGGCGACCCGCTGGTCCAGCCGGCCCGCAAAGCCAGTAAGCGAAAGCGACTCTCCCTTGCCGCGAAAATTGTTGCGTGTGTACTGGAAGGTTCCACGCGGCCCGAAGAAGGTTGTCTGACTTGTGGTGAAGGTAGAAGGCAGGCCGATAGGAGGCAGGTTCGGAAGCGCAACGGTTCCGCTGGGCACACTGCCGCCGCGATTGATGAGCTCGAAACCGAAGCCATACGTGATCTGGTTCTTCCTCGCTTCGTGAACTTTCACAAGAACATCTTCTTTTGTCTGTGTCGTGATATGACGGCGAGGGTCAACTTCTGCCCAGTCGAACACGCCCGTATGGTTGTAGAGCTGGCTCTCTGCGGTGAGCAGCTGCGTCTCGGTGAGCGGCTGCTCAGGCGTAATGGAGGCAATATCCCGGTTGATGAGCCGCTGTTGCGTCTGCACCCGGCCCAGAGTAACGACATCGCCTGCGTAGACCTGCGGCCCTTCATAGATCTGATAGACGACATTGATGTGATGGGAGTCCTTCTTCGACACAACGGCCGCGGTTTGACGGAAGCTCGACGTCAGATATCCGGCCTTTAGATACTGAGCTACTATACTGGCCCTGTCTGCCTGGACGAACTTCTGCGAGTAGGGTTTGCCCGGCGCAAGCTTCAGACCATCGGGAGCAAACTTACTCTCCGGGAAGGTGTCGGCGCCGACAATTTGCAGCGAGTTGACGATGTCGCGAGGTCCTTCCGTGACATGAAAGCTCACCGCGACATTACCGCCGGGGCGGGTTACCGCCGGAACTACCTTCACATTGCTGAAACCCTCCGACTGGTAGACCGCTGTAAGATTCTTGGCACTCGCTCGGACGATCTGTTCGCTATAAGCCCCGGGAGAGAACAGGTGCGACTTCTGCACGGTGACGTAGTTGGCTAGATTCTGCGTCGGTAGCTGCTTGTTCCCTGCGATCTGAACCTCCGTCACCTTGTGCTTTTTCTCCTTTGCAATCCGGTACAGGATCGTGTCGCCGGACTGCTCCTGTTTAAACTCAGCATCGACCGTCACATCGAAAAATCCCTTGGCTTGAAAATAGGAAATCAGCGCCTGCCGGCCCTCCTGCACCGACTCGTCATCGGCGCCAATGCCTTGGTAAACAGGCAGCAGGGATTTACGCGTCCAGCTCCAGAGGTGGGCGCCGGTGATGTCGACCTTGACCAGCGGACCGGGTTGCACATCGAAATGAATGTCGGCGCGGTTGGTGCCGGCGTTATATTCGGCTCCCTGCAACTGCACCTGGGCGCCCAGTCTCCCCTGTTTTTCCAGTTGCGTCGAAAGATATTTTGTCGCCCGGGTCAGCGTGGTGCGGTTATATGTTTTCCCGGGCCTTATTGCAGCTCCGCGCGCGCGGGCGAGCAGCGTGCGCAGGCTGTGGCTTAGCCGTGCTGCCTGCTCAGGGGGAACACTGGCGATATCGATCTGCCCAAATTTAGCGCGGCGATTCAGCTTGACATGAAAGCTGATATTGGCGAGCTCGTGGTCCGCCTGAATCTGAACCTCGGGGTTGACCTCGCATTGGAAGTAGCCCTCCTGTTGAAAGAATCGGAGCAGACGTCGACGGTCCCGCTCAATCTCATCCGCATTGAAAGGCGCCTCCGGGGGGAAATTGGTGACCTGAATCAGACGCGAATAGGGAAACTGCTCGGCTCCCGGAAACTCGAATATTCCAAAGAAGACTGCAGGTTCGAGAATCAGCAAGACCCTGACTCCCTTTGCCTCGGGTTCAATCTGAAGCTGAACCTCTTTGAATTTACCCGTCGCCTTCAATGCATCGACCGTCTGATCCAGCTTCTCGCTGGAGAAGGGCTGCCCCGCGCGCAGAGCGAACAAAGGCAAAAATTGAGCGGAGGTCAGATCTGGACGACCGGCAATCTCGATCCCGGTTACATTTTGCCCCTCATAAGAAGAGAAGGTTTGCTTCGTCGCCGGATCGGTCTTCGGAGTCTGACTGGATGCCGGCTTTGTATCCGGAGCGTTCGACTGGGCGTTCGTTTGACAACAGGCCAAAAAAAGAAAGCTCAATCCCCAAACCCGGAGAAGCCTGAATTTTAGCCGCACACGCCGGATTACAGTGTTATGGGCTGAGATGGAGGTACGCAACAAACTTTTCCCTTTCGTCTATATGCAATAGAAACTTTGATGCATTTCACGGTTTCCTGCAGTATTGAAAATACGTCGGGATCTGCTTGAATCTATTCAGCCCATCAACAGTTACCTTATAAGGATTGGCTTATGACCAGCAGTCGAAGGCACACCTTGCGCTTGTTCGCCTCGTTCGGGATTGCGCTTCTATGTCACTCGATGTGCGCGATCGGTCAGGATAACTATGAGATCCAGGTCTATGGAGCAGATACAGTCGCACCCAAAACGATCATGTTCGAACTGCACAGCAACTATACGATTGATGGCTTCAGGCCGTTGCCCGGCTCCCGTTACCAGGCTAACGGAACGTTTCCGACCGATCATGCGGAGCATGAAACCGTTGAGATTACCGCAGGCGTGACATCGTGGTCTGAAGTCGGCTTTTATATCTTCACCAGCGAGCGCAACGGACAAGGGGTGCAATGGGTGGGCGACCACATTCGTCCAAGAGTCAGGGCGCCGGCAAGCTGGCATCTGCCCGTTGGACTCAGTTTGTCCAACGAGATCGGTTATCAGCGAGCGAGGTTCTCTCCAGATACCTGGACATGGGAGATCCGGCCCATCATCGACAAACAGGTAGGGCGCTGGTACCTCGCGTTCAACCCTGCGGTAGACCGGTCGTGGCATGGACCGGGTGTAAGTCAAGGTGTTACGTTCGCCCCAAATGCAAAGGCAGGTTACGACTTCACCAAAAAAGTAAACGCCGGCATTGAGTACTACGCTGCATACGGCACCCTGTTCGGCTTTGATACCCTTCACGATCAGCAGCAGCAATTCTTTCTGGCAACCGACCTGAACGTTTCGCCGAAATGGGAGTTCAACTTCGGCATCGGTGTTGGTACCACTGCCTCAACAGATCACCTGATCTTCAAGACGATCGTCGGCAGACGATTCAATTGGGGTCGCGCGGCGGAGACTCCCGACACCTCCAAGGGCGACGTGAAGCAGGACAATAAGTCGAAACCGCAATGATGTGGCAAGCCCTCAAACCCTCTACCAGGTAAACCGGAGCGTCCGCTCCACATAGCCGCTACCTTGGGGGAAACTAAGTTCGATGGGCTGCAGCGGGCGTGACGACATGAGCCTTCCGTCCATCTGTACCCGAAGCTGCAGGTCGTTGATGCGAGTCTGCAGCTGCTGGCGGGAGCCCGCTGGAGCCGATAACCGCAAGGTCAGCGATCTTGCATCGAGCGTCTGGTCGAGCACCTTCATCTGATGCGTGACGTCGCCTGGCACAGGCAGCGCCGACGCGACGAAAACCTCAACTGCGGGCAGCGGAATCAGCAGCGAGCCTCCACTCCGCCGCGTACCCTGCACAGAGCTCTCCAGGCCCACCTCGTTGCTCGCCGTAACTGCCATCTCGCGGCCCTTGCGCGTGAACTCCAGGTCGGTAAATCCTGTGCCTATCGCCAGCCTGCGCATAGCTGCGTGGTCCCAGTCGGCGGGAAGACTCGGCGCGACCGAGACGGTGTTGCGCGCGGCATCCCAGGAGATGCCGAACAGGCCGCGCACGATCGGCGTCACAACCATGGCCGAGGACCACAACTGGTGCGCCGTGCTGCGTCCCAGCGGCCGGAAATACTCGCCCGAGAGCAGCTCGGTGACGTCGCCCAGATCCTGCGACCAGGTCATGTTCGCGTTCTGCTCCAGGTGCGCGTAGCCGGAGAGGCTGCGGCCGGTGCGGTACTCCGCCAGCGAAACCCACCCCGTGTAGAGCGGCCACACCGTGCCCTGGTGATAGCTGATCGGATCGTAGAACGAGGTCGCCGGGCTGAGGTCGCGCGTGCCCCAGTCGGTCGAGAACTCGCTCGAAGCCCACCGCGTCATCAGAGATCCGGCTTTATCGAGCGCGAGGCCGCCGTCCCACCAGGCGACCGAAGGAAAGATGGTGGCGCTATCGTCCGTGCTGCCGTCCGCATTGCGGCTGAAGGCATAGCTCTGCGTCTTCGGCAGGTAGTATTCCTTTTCAATCTGCGCCTTGACGTGTTCGGCCCGGCGCTGTGCCGCGGCGGCAAGATCGCCATGCCCGGTCGCCTCGGCGAGCTTCGCGAAAGCTGTGCTTGCCTGCTGGTCGAGCGCGGCGAGATAGATCTCCTGGTGCGGCATCCCCGGCGGCCAGCTTTCCACCCACGCCGAGCCTTCGGTGTTCTCGTAGATGCCGTCGCCGTCGGAGTCGTGTGAGGTCTCGAAGCTCCACGCCTTCGCCAGCCCTGCCCAGTTCTTTTCGACGAATGCCTTATCGCCGCTGATCGCCAGGTAATCCTGCACCTCCATCAACAGCAGCGAAGTGGCATCGGCCGAGGCCCACTCGTAGGGCAGCCGCGCCCAGTCCACCAGGTCGGCGGCCTGCGACCACTCATGCATGATCTTGCCGTCGCTCCTCTGCCGCTTCAGCAGAAACTCGACCTCCTGCCGCGAGAGCTTCAGGTCGCCGTAGCTGTTGACCGCGTACAGCGACCAGAGCGCGTCCCTGCCGAAAAACCAGCCGAAGCCGGGACGGGCGGTATCGCCGGAGGAGACAAAACCGGCGACCAGCCCGGTCTCGCTGTGCGTTGGAATCGTCTCCACACGCAACTGATCGATCGAAATTTCTCCCCAGCGGAATGCATCGTCGAGTTTGTGATCCGGCGTCTCGATCCCCGTGTGCTGCGCGAGGAATTGCTTGTAGTAGGCATGGTTATCCGCGAATGAATTCGCGAAGTTCGTATCCTGCGCGAGCAGCAGCTTGTCGAAGTTCTGCTTCGTGGCGGTCTGCTCGGTGTCCGCCGTGGCCATCAGCAGAGGATAGACATTGCCGGCGTCCCTCTTCGGATCGAAGTGAACGACGAACTGCAGAGGATAGACCTTCGCATGCTCTTGATAGGGAGCGAGGATGCCTGGCTGCGCGCCGGGAATCGCCAGCGCCGAAGCGTGATCGGGGAAGTTGAGGTGCAGCATATAAAAGCCGCTGCCCTCCGCGGTCGCAACCCACTCAGGCGAGGGTATGTCGTCCGACTGAGCCGGCCAGATGCACTTCATCTCGGGCGTGAAGCTGAAGGTGATGTCCATGGGCCGGATCGCCTGCACCTCGAAGTAAGCCGCCACGCCCGAGCCATCGACGGGGTGGTTGGGGGCAAAGAGCACCTCGCGAATCGTGAAGTTGGCATGGGCGAAGGTGATCGTCGTGCGATCCGGCTGCACTTCAATCGTCGAGGCATACTCGTTCACGTCGATAGGGACGTTGTAGTCCTGCATACGCGCCGCGATGCGCATATCTCGGAAGAGCTTCCAGGGAAAGATCCAGCTCTCGAACACGCCATCTTGCTGGCCCAGCAGCGCTCCTCGCGGCCCCACCACGGACAAAGGCTTGGCCGGGTTGATCTCCTGCAGAATAGAGAGGCCGCCGGTGCCGGGGCTATCGAATCGCGCGACCGGGGGCAACGCCCCTAAGGCAACCTCCGGTGTCTGTGCGGTGAGTGGCAGGCAAAACAGAATTGCGGCGCACGGGAAGAGGAGGACTTTCATACTCCAAACAATACCGCGTCGTGGCGTTCTGTGGGACTCCCTTCGGAGACCGTCTGAAGTCCCGCCTTGGAACCCGTCCAATAACTTCAAAGAAGTCGCCATCTCGACCGAAGCCACCGGGGTCGGCGAGCGCTTTTGTGTAAAGCATGTCATGGAACTTGACACAAAAGCGCTCGTGGGGTGGTAAGTCGTGCAGTTTTATCGCACGGCGAAGTGGAGAGATCCCCGTATTTCGCTTTTTGTCGTATTTCATCAAATCGGTGTCATCGTGAAGATCGGTGTTAAGCCTCTGGCTTGAACACCTTCTTGAACTTCCTCACCCCTCACTTACTTCGCCGCTGCGGTTGCATGTTCCTGCTCTTGAGATTGTCCCGCCCCTTCCGTCAACGTCACGATCCGGTCGATCGCCGGCAGTTTGAATCGCTCCTTGCGTCCGCTCGGCCATCTCACCTCCACGTAGTCGATTGACGTCGCCGATCCCAGCCCGAAGTGTAGCCGCATGTCACTGCTAGAGAGGTAGCTGCCCCCACTGCGCACCTCCTGGACATACCTTCTGCCCGCAGCCATCACCGTAACCCGCGCTCCAATGCCGTCGCGGTTGGACCTGGTCCCTACCGTCGCGATGCCGATCCAATGATTCGCGCTCGCCGCCCGGTTCACCAGCAGCATCGGCTTGGCATTCATGTTGTTGATCGCCGCCGAGACGCGGCCATCGTTCCAGAGGTCCGCTGTCGCCAGCCCGCGGCTTGATTCGGGCTCGATCAGTCCCGGCCCCGAATGCGTACTGATGTCCGTGAACTTGCCGCCGCCCATATTCCGGTACAGCAGCCTGGGCTCCTTATAGGTCGAGCCGAGATGCTCGGTGTCGACCTCCGGATACACATGCCCATTGACCGACAGCAGGTCCGGCCAACCGTCGTTATCGATGTCCAGGAACACCGTTCCCCAGCCTAGATACTTTGTGTTCAGCCCAAGTCCCGCCTCCGTAATACGCGAACTGAACGTCCCATCCCCGTTGTTCCGGTAGAGCGACGAGGTGTCGTCGGAGAAGTTGGTCTTGAAGATGTCCTGCCGCCCGTCCCCATCGTAGTCTCCGACCGCGATTCCCATACCCGCCTGCTCGCGGCCGTCCTCATCGAACGCGACTCCGGCCTCTGCCGCCACATCCGTAAAGCTGCCGTCCTTGTTGTTGCGATAGAGGATGCTCGGCGTGCTGTCGCAAGCGATATAGAGATCCGGCCAGCCGTCATCGTTGTAGTCGAGCGAGGTCACGCTAAAACAGTAGTGGCCGTCGGTCGCCCGTATGCCGCTGCGCTTGCTCACATCCTCGAACCTGCCGTTGCCGAGATTGCGATACAGAATATTCGGCGTGGAAGCCAGGCCGCGCGGTCCGCACATCACCGGCGTTCCCTTCCAGATGCACATCAATCCCTGGCCCGGCTTGGGAACCGTCGCCACATCAAAATCGACATAGTTCGCCACCATCAGGTCGAGCTTGCCATCGCGGTCGTAGTCGACGAAGGCGCATCCCGTCCCCCACGCGCGCCCATCGCCCGCAACTCCCGCGAACTCCGCAACCTCCTTGAAGGTGCCGTCGCGTTCGTTGTGAAACAGGCGATTCTTGCCGTAATACGTTACGTACAGATCGGGATAGCCGTCGTTGTCATAGTCGCCGACGCACGCGCCCTGACCCCATCCCGCGATCTTGTCCAGCCCCGCCCGATGGGTCACGTCGGTGAAGGTCCCATCATGATTGTTGTGGTACAGGTGGCTGGTTGGCCCCGTCGAGGCCGCGTCCCTGCCCGTACCCTCCGCCGCTCCGTTGGCGAAAAAGAGGTCCGGCCATCCGTCGCGGTCATAGTCCAGCACCGCAACGCCGCTTCCCGTGGTCTCGATAATGTACTTTTTGGTGTTTATCCCGCCGTTGACGTTCAGCATGGAGAGCCCAGCCTGCGGCGCGACATCGACGAACCACGCCGGCCCAGCTTGCGACGGCACAGGAGGATACGGAAGGTGTGCACTCTGGCCCAGCAGAGCGATGCTAAAGCAGCAAAGCAGCAGCCCGGTCAATACCTCCGAAGCTCTCCCCAAAACTGCTTCCAGAACTGCTTCCGGAACCGATTCCAGAACCGACCCCAGCGCCGTCTTCCGGAGCGTTCGCATCCTTGCCATGCTAGCACTCGGCAGCCAAAGCTCATGGCAATTTACCATCGGCCTATGCGTGTGCGCTCGTGGTCCGTTCTCGTCGTGGCGATCACCCTTCCTCTGACCGTTGCCGCTCAACAGCCGGACGCCCCGGCGACTACGGCTCCAATCTCCAGCGTGGCCTCTGCCGACCAACAGTTGCAGCATGGTGACGCCCAGGCAGCCATTGCCACGCTGCAGGCACTCCAGGCACAAGCCCCAAACACCAAGGGATTGCAACATGAGCTTGGGCTGGCCTACTACCGCTCGGGCAAGCTGATCGAAGCCGAAGCCGCCTTTGCCAAGGCAGTCGAGCAGGACCCCAACGACAAGGAGTCCCTCCAACTCCGCGGCCTCACCCTCTACCGGCTCGGTCGTCCCGCCGCCGCAATTCCCTTCCTCGAGCAGGTTCGCCAGTGGATGCCCAACGGCAACGCCGACGCGAACTACGTGCTCGGCCTGTGCTACCTGAACTCCCGCCGCTACGACGACGCCCGCGGCGCCTTTGCCCAGCAGTATGGCCTCGCCCCGGCATCCGGAGCCGCCTATCTCCTGCTCGGCAACATGCTGCTGGCGGCAAATCTCCCGGAGCTCGCCCTGACCGCGGGGCAGAAGGCCCTGCAACTCACCCCGAACCTGCCCCTCGCGCACTTCATGCTCGGCGAAGTCTTCCTCTACAAATCCGACCCCGCAGCCGCGCTGAATGAATTCTCCCAGGAGCGCACGTTGAACCCAGCCTACGCCCCCACCTACGACCGCCTCGGCGACGCCTACCTCCGCACCGGCCAGCTCCAGCAGGCCCAGGAATCCCTCACCCGCGCCCTGTCCCTCGACCGTTCCAGCACCGGACCCTTCATCCAAATGGGCAAGGTCTTCCTCAAGAAAAACGAGTTCCCCGAAGCCGCCATGTACCTGCAGCACGCCGAGAAGATGGACCCCGGCAACTACATCACCCACACCCTGCTCGGACAGGCGTATCGCGGCATGGGCAACGCGGACCAGGCCAGGCAAGAACTCGACATCGCCGAGAAGATCCACGCCGCCGGCGAACTCAAGCTGGAGACGGTCCGCTGAAGCAGGCAGCTGATGCAAATCTCCTGAAGGTGTAAAGGCAGGGTAGCCTACTCGCGCTGTTTTCTCTCAAAACCTGTCTAACAACTCCTAAAAATCGTCATCTCGACCGAAGCCACCGGGGTCCCCGGCGAGCGCAGTTTATGTTCAGTCTCATGACATTCTTTACAGGTTGTTATCAGGAGATCCTTTCCATGTCGGGTTTGTCGACGTGGAGGTTGGGATGTCGTGGAGGGCGATGGGGGTGCGAGATCAACGGGTTGAGTTTGTGATTCGGGTGAGCCGGGGCGAGTCGATTTCGGCTTTGCCGGGAGTACGGCATCTCTCGTCCGACGGGTCATTTGTAGGTGCGACGGTTTCGCGAGGGCGGTGTGGAGGGTATGGAAGAACGCAGCCGCCGTCCCTGGACCAGTCCTGGGCAGACTTCCTCTGAGATCGAAGCGCGGATCGTGGCATGGCGCCGGCAGCGGCCCGACTGGGGAGCACGGAAGCTGGCGGTCCTGCTGGAACGAGAGGGCAAGAAGCTGCCTGTGATCACCGTGCATCGGGTCTTGCTGCGGCACGGCCTGGTGTTGCCGCACGACCGTAGACGCACGGCAACGCAGCGTTTCGAGCGGGAGCGCCCGAACGAAAGCTGGCAGATGGACTTCAAGGGGCCCAAGGAGTGCAAGGCGGCGGTCGGGCCGTTGTCGGTGCTCGACGACCACAGCCGCTATCTGGTGGCGCTGGAGCAGACCGGTTCGACCCGCGGACAGGCGGTGCGCGAACAGCTGGAAGCTATCTTCTCGGCCAACGGCGTGCCCGAAGCGATGCTGATGGACCACGGTGTGCCATGGTGGAACGCGCAAGCGCCCAGCGGCTGGACCAGGCTCCTGGTCTGGCTGATGAAGCAGGGCATCGGCTGCCATTTTTCCGGCTACCGGCATCCGCAGATCGGGGTCCCCGCGGACAGGTCTTGGTCCGTGGGGTGGAGACCCAGGGCAAGGTGGAGCGATTTCATGGCGCGCTGGAACGGGCACGCTGCCGCCGCCCCGGCCAGCAGCCATGGCTGGCGCAGAGTTGGCTCGATGAGTTCCGCCACGAGTACAACCAGGTTCGACCGCATCAGGCCCTCGCCATGCGCACGCCGGCTTCGCTCTGGCAGCCGAGCCCGCGCAGGTACGATCCCAACCCGCCCGAGTGGGAGTATGAACCGGGAGCCGAGGTCCGGCGACTCAGCGTGGACGGAGACCTCTACCTCGAAAGCCGGCGATGGACGATCAGTCTCGCCCTGGCCTCGGAGCCGGTCGAGCTCAAGCGCCTCGACCAGCGCATCCTGGTCTATTACTGCCGCACTCTAGTCCGCGAAATCAGCCTCTGTGCCCAGCGCTCCACTGCAGTGGAGCGCTGGGCACAGCCTCCTGCCTGTAAAGAATGTCCTGATAACGATGTGTAAAGCATGTCATGGAACTTGACACAAAAGCACTCGCCGGGGACCCCGGTGGCTTCGGTCGAGATGACGATTTTAAGGAGCTGTTAGACAGGTTCGAAGAATCGAGATATGGGAACGCGGATTTGTTCCGAGGCTTGGTCGCGGCCGATCGGGCTGGATCAGCGGCGGGTGTAGAGCCAGGCCCAGTAGATGAGGGGGAGTTGCAGGGGAATTCTGAGCCAGAGTGCCCAAAGTGGGATGGAGGCGAATCTGGTGTGGTCGACGACCATGTTGAGGTTGGCCGGCAGGACGGCGATCAGGAGCGTCATAAGACCCCAGGCGGCGGCGTGACGGGTGAGCGGCAGGAGGAGCCCAAGACCTCCGAAGATCTCCGCGATGCCGCTGAGGTAGACCAGCGTGAGTGGCGCGGGGAGAGCGAGAGGCATGATTTTTACGTAGGCCTGGGGGATGAGGAAGTGCAGGCTGCCGGCAATAACGAAGAGGATGGCCAGGAGGGTGCGTCCGATCATGCTGGGGGCCTGCTCTCTTGCGGCTTTATGAGACATGCATGACCGTACTCAACGGCAGGGAGTAGAAAGCCAAAAGGAGGAAGCAACAGTAATCGCGCTTGCGGAATGCGGGGATCTCTCCACTGCGCGCCAGACGATGAAACCGTCTGGCGCTTCGGTCGAGATCACGAATTTTGTGTAGGTCGAGGACGGGAAGACAGTGGCAAAAGACGAAGGGTACAAGGACGGGCGGCGGGATGATCCCGCCGCCCGTTTTAAGAACCTGTCCAAATACTCCATAGGAGGTTTGCGAAACCAAAAACAAGCAACAGCAAAGACGAAATACGGGGATCTCTCCACTGCGCCGTGCGATAAAACCACACGGCTTCGGTCGAGATGACGGCTTCTTTTGAGTTTCTGGACAGGTTCTAAGAACGCTGCCGAGATACTACTTTGCGGCGAGGGCGTCGCGGTGGCTCTTCACGAAGTCGTGTGAGGTGAGAACGTGGGCCTGCTGCTCGGCGATGAGTTGGCGGACGGGCAGGGGGAGTTCCTGGTGGAGAGCGTCGGCGTAGGCCTTCTTGGCTTCGTCTTCGCCCTGTTCCGCGGTTTCGAGCAGGGTGTGGTCGCCTCCGCCGAGTTTGGCCTTGAGGTCGCCCCAGACGCGGTGGAGTGCTCCGGCGGTGGTGCCGGACTCCTTGATGTCGTGGACTCCGTTCTGATGCAGGACCTCTTCGAGGTCGCCGCGGAAGCTGGCGCGCTTAAGGGATTCGGCGAGGAAGTATCGCTTCAGAGTTTCGTCCTTGAGATGTTCGCCGATGTCGGAGAAGCCTTTCTGGCTGTCCAGAAGGGTGCTGATGAGGGAGTCGAGCGCGCGCTGCATCTCGTGCTGTTTACCTGAATCTGTCGGCATTGAAACCTCGTTCGTGTTGGATGGTGGTGCGTAGGGTGAATGGTGGTGCGTACGGTTGGGGCAGGGTCCGTCGGCTGTCGAGCGATTCTCCTCCGCCGACGGCAAGCAGGAGAAATCGCGAAAATCCCGCGCCCCTGCCAACCGGTTATAAGGACCGCGGGAAGAATTTACCCCGGCGGCATCTATGGGTGAGTAGATGCGGAGAATGCGCGCGGGTTTGTATTCGGGTACCCCGCGGGCAGGTTTTCCCGATTTCCTCTCGGTGGTGGTTTGGGGTCTGGGATAATCGGAGGTGCTCTGGAGGTTCGCGGATTCGATGACGCCCTGGCTGGGGGAGCCTGTCCGCGCCGGGGGAATCGGGTCCGCGCGTCCCCCCTCTAGGAAGGTTCCCCAATGAAAAGTTTGAGACTGGTTTCGAGCCCGACGCGCAACCGCCGCCTGAACGAGATTCTGGGAATGGTGGTGCTGGTGGGCGCGGGATTGCTGCTGCTGGCGCTGGCCAGCTATACGCCTACGGATCCTTCGTTCAACACGGTGGGGCAGTATGTGACGGGGCGGCCGGCGCGCAACTGGACGGGGATGGTGGGCGCGTATGCCGCCGATGGGGTGCTGCAGACGATTGGAATGGCGGCGTTTTTCCTGCCGCTGGTGCTGGGACGGCTGGGGGTGTGCTGGATGCGGTCGCGGCCGGCGGGTTCGCCGCTGGCGAAGACGGTGGGGATGGGGATGTGGGTGGTGTTTGCGCCGGCGGCGATTGCGCTGCTGCCGGGGGCGCTGCTGTGGCGGCACGCGCTGCCGATTGAAGGCGCGACGGGAAGGCTGCTGGCGGATCTGCTGGTCGAGTATCTGAATCCGCCGGGCGCGGCGGTGGTGCTGACGCTGATGGTGGCCGTCTCGCTGTACCTGGCGACGACGTTCACGTTCCATACAGCGCGGGAGTGGGCGACGGCGCGGTTCGGGTTTGTGGCGCGGCTGTGGGATTGGTGGATGCGGCGCAGGATGCAGCGGGCGGGCGCGCAGACGGTGTTGGAAGAGTATGGCAGCAAGCGGGAGCAGGCGGAGGCTCGGGCTCGCAGGGCGCGGGAGATGGCGGAGGAGGCGGAGAGGAAGCGGCTGGAGCCGGAGAGCACAACGCTGCTGAGCGGGCTGTTCGGCTGGCTGAGCCGGAAGCGGCGGGTGGAGGCGATCTCGATTGCGCCGGAGGAGGCGGCGGCGGCGGGACAGCAGAGTTCGATCTTCCAGGCGATGCCGCGGACGCTGGTGGATGCTCCGCCGGTGACGGCGTTCGGGACCGCGGTTGCAGCGGCGGCTCCGTTTGCGGAGGTGCTGGCGAAGGCGGCGGCGCCGGTGCAGACGGTGGAGGAGGCGTCGAACTTTGGCCAGGGTTTTCCGTTCGGAGAGGATGCGGGACCGAGGCGACAGGAACTACCGGGACGGCGCGAGGCTGCGACGGCGAATGCTCCCGCTCCGGCAAGGGTGGCGAACAAGGTGGTGGAGGAGGCGAGAGTGCCGTTTGCGCCTGGCCCGGCCGCAGCGGCTGCGATGGCGGCGGCGGACGGTATCGCGTTCGGCAGGCGGGCGGATGCGGATATCAAGCCGGTGACGATCGTGCCGAAGAGCGTGCGGGGATACAAGCTGCCGCCGTCTTCCCTGCTGTATCGCAGCGAGGAGCACGCCGTGGTTCGGGAGGACGCGCTGCGGGAAGAGGCGCGCATTCTGGTGCAGAAGTCGGCGGAGTTCGGCGTCGATGGGCAGGTGACGCAGATCAATCCGGGGCCGGTGGTGACGACCTTCGAGTTCAAGCCTGAGGCGGGGGTGAAGGTGGCGCGGATTACCGGCCTCGCGGACGATCTTTGCCTGGCGATGGCGGCGGAGTCGATCCTGATCGAGCGCATGCCGGGCAAGAGCACGGTGGGAATTCAGGTGCCGAACCATGAGCGCGAGACGATCTGGCTGCGGGACGTGGTGGAGTGCGAGAGCTTCGCGCAGTCCAAGAGCAGGCTGGCGATTGCGCTGGGCAAAGACATCAATGGGCGGATCGTGACGGCGGATCTGGCAGCCATGCCGCATGTGCTGATCGCGGGTTCGACAGGTTCGGGCAAGTCGGTCGCGATCAACGCAATGATTATGAGCGTGCTGTTCAAGTCGACGCCGGAGCAGGTGCGGATGATCCTGGTCGATCCGAAGCGGGTGGAGCTGGGAATGTATGAGGGCATTCCGCATCTGTTTACGCCGATCATCACCGAGGCGAAGCTGGCGGCCAATGCGCTGCGCAATGCGGTTCGGGAGATGGAACGGCGACTGAAGCTGCTGGCGGCGAACCATGTGCGGAATATCGACCAGTTCAACAAGCTGTTCGACCATGGCAGCGAGTATCTGTTCGAGGATGTGAACCAGGAGCCGCTGCCGTACATCATCATCATCATCGACGAGCTGGCAGACCTGATGATGCTCGACCGGGCGAATGTGGAGGAGTCGATCACGCGGCTGGCGCAGATGGCGCGGGCGGTGGGGATCCACCTGGTGCTGGCGACGCAGCGGCCTTCGGTGGATGTGATTACGGGGTTGATCAAGGCGAATGTGCCGACGCGGATGAGCTTTCGGCTGGCGACGAAGGTGGACTCACGGACGATTATCGATTCAAACGGCGCGGAGAGCCTGCTGGGGCGCGGGGACATGCTGTATCTGCCGCCGGGGACGAGCCGGGTGCAGCGGGTGCATGCTCCGTTTGTGACCGAGAAGGAGATCTCGGCGGTGACGGAGTTCTGGAAGGCGCAGGGCGAGGCGGAGTATGTGCATGGCTTCCTGGAAGGGCCGAAGGAAGATACGGGCAAGGATGGAGATGGCGGCGGGGGCGAAGGCGAAGACAATAACGATCCGATGTATGACGATGCGGTGCGACTGGTGTTCGAGTTCGGCAAGGCGAGTACTTCGCTCTTGCAGCGGCGGCTGCGGATTGGGTATGGGCGGGCGGCTCACCTGGTCGACATGATGTACAACGATGGGCTAGTGGGGCCGGCGGATGGATCGAAGCCGCGGGAGATTTTGAAGTCGCCGAACTGGATCAGCGAGGTGGATGCGGCGATTCGGTGATCCAGTTGTCAGTTCTCAGTTCGCAGTGGTCAGCCAAGGCATGACAGACGTTAGTGGTGCTGGATTATTTTGGAGGAGCGGATCGCGATGGCGGCGAGGAGGCAGAGGACGGCCAGGAGGGCGAGCCAGAGGAGGCGGGGGTGGCGTTCGGTGAGGGGGCGGTTGTCGGGTGGAATGCGGTATGCGGGGTTGAGCTGCTCGGGGCCTAGCTGGGCGGTGTGAAGGGTGGGGGAGGGGGTCCAGAGGCGGGCGTAGTCGTATTGGGGGGCGTTTAATTCTGGGTCGCCGTAGAAGAGGGTGATGGGGGATGGGGAGGAGGGGGTGAAGCAGAGTTTGCGCTGGCGCATTTCGAGGCGGATGGCGGTGAGGGGGAGCGGGGTGTCGTCTCCGTTGTCGATTGTAACTTCCACTGTGGCAGGGGTTTGCATGTTGGAGCCAAGGGTGGCGGGGAGGCTGAGCTGCTGCTCGCGGAGGTCGCGGCCGGCTTGGAGGAGGTGGACGCGGGAGATGGTTCCGGAGAGGATTTCGCTCGCATCGGGGTCTAAATCGGTGAAATTCGACCGTGCCAGAGCGTCCTTTGGCTGCATTCTGTCCGCGTCGGATGCAGTATTCGGGGCGGTATTCGGGGCGGTATTCGGGGCGGTATTCGGGTGGTCGGCGATGTGAACGTCGCGGCTGAAGTTGGATTTGAAGGCGGGGGCGAGATCGAAAGAGACGCGCTCGATGGGGATGCGCTCGGGGAGGTGGAAGGAGGCGAGGGTCTGGCGGTTGCGCTGGGTGAAGGAGGTGGCCGTGGCGGCGGTGGTGTAGAGGGACTGGGCGTCGCGGCTGGGCGGAACGGTGACGCCCTGGAGCATCTTCAGGAGGACCTGCGGGGTGGGGGCGGGGGTCCCGGGCGTGGGGGAGAGGGCGAGTTCGATGTGGAGGTAGGGGAGGTCGGTCTCCTGGAGGGGGAGGGTGGTGGTGCGGGAGAGGTGCTGTGCGGTGAGGTCGAAGAGGGTGTAGGCGCCGAGGCTGGTCTGGTGGGTGTAGCTGGGGTCGCGGGTGCCGGAGACGGTGGCGGTGGCGAGGAAGTTGTGGGCGGCAAGGTCGAGGACGACGTCGGTGTAGGGGCGGTGAGGCATCTCGAGGTCGAAGACTAGGTCGCGGTGACGGAGGCCGAGATTGCGGATTTGGGCGGGGTCGCTGTCGGGCTGCTGGGGTTCGCTGAGGGTGATGACGTAGGGGATTTCGATTGCGTCCTGGAAGAGGCGGAGGTCTCGGAGGGAGGGGCCGGCGTGGGGGAAGAGGGCGGGGTCGAGGATGGCGCAGGTTTGGCTTGGGTGGGCGGGGGGGATGATGGTTCGCTGGTAGCGGAAGTTCGGGTGAGTGGGCTGCGGGGGTGGCGCGGCTTGCCAGAGGAGGAGCGCGAGGAGGGCGGACTTCACGGGTTGGCTCCTTCTTCGTGTTCTATTTTATGTCCTGCCGGACGAGCCCGCTGCGCGCGGGGCGGTCACTTCGTGACGCGTATACCGGTCTGGGCAGGATGAGCTGCATAGGTCCTCCCGTTGGTCGGAAGGGAAATCCTGATCCCGACCAACGGGAGGGCCAACCGAAGGGGTATACGCGTCACGAAGTGACCTCCGCGCAGGAGGCCCGTCCGGCAGGACATCATTCTTTAGAAGGGCCGCGGAGGGCGAGCCAGTCTTTCTGGTAGGCGAAGCTGATGGCCATGAGGAGGGCGCCGAGGCCGAAGAAGCTGAGGATTCGGTATCCCTGGCTGAGGTTGCGGAGGTCGTAGAGGAAGACCTTGGCGATGGTGAAGACGAGCAGGACCAGGGCCTGCCAGCGGAGGAAGGCGGAGCGTTTCCAAAAGCCGGCGGCGAGCAAGGAGGCGCCGTAGAGCATGAGGAAGGCGGAGATGGCGAGGGCCTTCTGGAGGTCGATGTCGGGGTCGGCGGCGGGATTGCGGAAGACGGTTTCGAGCTCGCGGATGCAGGCGAGGATGGCGGTGAGGTTGAGAGCGAGGAGGGAGGCGGCGGCGAGGGTGAGCCAGGTGGGGAAGGCTTCTTCGATCTGTTGGTGGTTGGCGCGGAGGGCGATGGCGGCGGAGAGGGCGAAGGCGAGGATGCCGCAGAGGGCGGTGGCGAAGCGGGTGTTCAGGAAGGCGGTCTGGACGGCGGGGTAGAACCAGAGGGGGGGGAGGAGGAGGCCGAGGAAGCCGAGAGTGAGGGCTAAGAGCGCGAGGCGGCGGAGGGTGAGGGCAGGGTTGGAGCCGGGGACGAAGGTGGTTGGCTGGATTGAGGTGGCGGAGGAGAGCGGTTCGCGCGTGGCGCGAATAACCCACCCTTTGCGATAAAACCGCAAAGGATGGGGCACCCGGGTTGGTGGCTGATGCGAGAGGGTGCCGGAAGTCTGAGTGAGGCGGGCGGAGATCCAGAGGAGGGCGGTGCCTTCGGCGAGCCAGCCGATGGTGATCCAGCGGCCCGATGCCTTGAGGGGGATGGCGATGGTGAGGAAGACGACGGCGAGAGCGAGATGGACGGCGGAGGTGACGCGGGTCTGAAGGCTGGCGGGCAGGCGGGTGAGGCCGAGGTAGATGGCGGCGAGGAGGACGGCGACCCAGGGGAGGAGATCGTGGTCGCCCGCGTCGTCGAGGACGGCGTAGAAGGCGAGGGCGGTGAAGGCGGCGTTGGCGAGAGGGAGGAAGACTTCGAGGATCGGGGTGTAGGTTGGCTGGGGGGTTGGGGTAGAGGCAGAGGTTGTGTTGGGAGTATGGGTTGGTTCGAGGGTTGAGTCAGCGGTTGAGGTTGGGTTGGGGGTAGAGGTTGGTTCGGGGGCGGCGGCGGGTTCGCCTAGCGGTGTGGTGCGGAGGGAAGGAGAGAGGAAGGTGAAGAAGAAGAGCGCGAGAAAGAGGCTGGTGACGGCTTCCTGCTGGTTGGCGGTGGAGGAGTTGTACCAGCCGAGGTACCAGGCGAGGAAGTAGGCAACGGTGGCGGGGAAGGCGAGGAGGAGCAGACGGGGCCAGAGGTTGACCCGGGCTTTGAGACGAATGAGCGCGATGGCGGCGATGTCGATGACGAGGAGGTAGGCGAAGAGGAAGACTTCGTGGTTGCCGCCGGTCGAGAGCAGAAGCGGGGTGGCGAAGGCTCCGGCGAGGGCGTAGGCGGCGAGGAGTTCACTGTTCTGCGACCAGGCCATGAAGGCGTTCCAGGCGGTGACCAGGACCATGGCGGCGAGGGCGACGGGGGCGGGTAGGAGGTGGTAGAGCTGGAAGGCGGCCCAGAGGGAGAGATAGAGCGCTCCGCTGCCGATGGCTTTGAGGGCGTAGGCGAAGGCGGGGAAGCTGCGGCGGCGGAAGCGCTCGGACCAGAGGATGACGGCGGCTCCGGCGAGGAGGCCGACGAGGGTGCGAGCGACGGGGCCGATCCATTGGTTGTCGACGGCCCATTTGAGGAAGAGGGCGGTGGCGATGAGCAGGGCGACGATGCCGATGCGGCTGAAGAGCTGGGAGCCGATGCGGTCTTCGAGGGAGGCTTTGGGTTTGACGGGGCGCTGGCCGAAGGCAGGGGGAGGCGGCTTCGGGGGCGGTTCGGCTGCGGGGGGCGAGGCGTGCGGCGCTTCGGCGGATGTGCTGGGTGGATTGCGGAGGTCGGAAAGCTGACGTTCGAGGACGTCTACGCGGGCGGTGAGGGCGGCGAACTCTGCGGCGAGCTGGGCGTTCGATTGAGAACGAATTTGTTGCTGCTGCTCGTCGGACGCCATGGCAACTACTTTACCGCCAATCGCCTAGAGAGAGGTACGGGGGCCGTCGTTGGTAGTCTTCGAACGTAATGATCCGAGTATGACCAGAGACAGCGATCATGCTGGGAGATTCGGTGGCGCGAATCCCACCCATGCGATGAGACCGCATGAATGGGGCACCCGGTTGGGAGTGGCAGTTGGTGGTCTTTGGGAGGGGAAAGTCGTGGAGGATAACGTGACGGTCAAGGACAGGCAACGGCAAAGGCGAAATGCGGGGAGGTTCGGTGGCGCGAACTCCCACCCATGCGATGAGACCGCATGAATGGGGCACCCGGCACCCGGCACCCGGCGGAATGGGGCACCCGGTTTGGGAGTGGGTCAGTTTGAAATACCACTCCTGCCCATCCTCTGCCTCCTGCACGTCCTTCTGCATAGGCAGCCGGTTCAATCGGCCGGGCCGGCAAAGAGAATGAGATTTCCATCGGGATCCAGGACGATGAAGGTTCTGGCGCCCCAAGACTCCTTCTTCAAGGTTTGACGAAAGCGCACGCCTGCGGCCTGGTAACTCAAAAAAAGCTGTTCGATCTCGTCTGCGGCAGCGACGGTGAGCGAAGCGGAGAGCAGATGCTCACGCTCCCGAATATCGCCAATGAACACGGGTTCGCCGACGACCCTCAAATTGAGACGCGCGTGGTCGCGGGTGACCTGCCCATAGCACGGCGGATCGCCATAGACAAAGGCGACCGTGAAGCCGAGCTTCTCGGTATAGAAATCGCTCGATGCCTGGATGTCGGCAACGAACAATTGTGCTTCGGTGGAACTGAGAACAGGGCGTAGTGCGGTCTGGTTAGTCATGGTGGAAATAGAAGAGGTTCCCGTCCAGGTCCTTTACGGTGAACTGCCGTAATCCCCAAGGTTTTCTTTCCAGAGGATCCACGATGTTCGCGCCTGACGACATCAGTTCGTGATACGACGCCTCGACGTCTTCGGCAAACACCCAGTGAACGGCAGATTCGAACGGCGGCTTTCTCTGTCGAAAGAATATCGCCACGTTATCGCGTGACACAGCCCCAATCTCTTTGCCTGGATAAAGCCATCCAATCTCAAAGCCGAGCGCATCTCTGTAATGCTGTTGTGCGCGTTCGACATCGACGACGGGCAACTCCGGCACTGGCTGACCAATCGAGTTCATCTTCTCTTTTGCACCCATGGAGACTCTCCTTTGTGCTTCTTTATGCAACAGGACCGTCGTCCGCGTCAAATGAGGATCCGACCGCCTTGTGCCGCGGGATAGGATCGCTGGAGGAGAGCCCGCGAAAGACCGCTGGCTTTTTCAAACTGACCTACTACCGGCGAGAGACAGGCGACGGCAAAGGCGACATGCTGAGAGATTCAGTGGCGCCAATCCCACCCATGCGATGAGACCGCATGAATGGGGCACCCGGTTTGGGAGTGGGGCACCCGGCGGAATGGGCACCCGGTTTGGGAGTGGGATGGGGCAGTTGGCGGAATGGACGTCCGGCGATGGCGCGCACGGGTTCGGGCGAGAGGAGGGGTCGGGTCGGGGTTCTGCGGATGATAGAAATGGGGGAAGGAGATCGGGATGGCGGTGCGGGTGCTGGTGGTAGATGACGATGAGGTGAGCCGGGAGGTGCTGGCGGTGTTGCTGGAGGGGGAGGGATATGCGGTGGAGGCGGTGGACTCGGGGGAGGCGGCGGTGCTGTACCTGCGCATGGTGCGGCCGCTGCCGGGGGTGGTGTTGACGGATATGCAGATGCCGGGGGTGAGCGGGGATGCGCTGGCGCGGGAGATGCGGGAGATCTGCGGGGCGGAGGCGGCGCTGCTGGCGATGAGCGGGAGTGAGCTGGAGGCCGGGGCGGGGCGGGAGTTCGATGGATTTTTGCTGAAGCCGTTTTCGATGGCGGAGCTGGCGGGTGCGATTGCGGGCGGGGTGGCTCGTGATGCGCGGGCCACGGAGGGGGTGGGAGCGAGGGTGCTGGATGAGGCGGTGTATGCGAAGGTAGCGGCTGCGATGCGGCGGGAGAAGGTGGAGGAGCTGTATGCGCTGTGCCTGAAGGACGCCGAGGGGCGGATGGCGAAGATGCGGCGGGCGGCAGAGGACGGGGAGGATGGCGTGTATCGGAGGGAGGCGCATGCGCTCCAGGGCGGGTGCGGGATGGTGGGGGCGCGGGAGATGCAAAGCCTGGCGCGAGCGATGGAGGAGCAGGGCCTGCGTGGTGATTATGTAGCTTCGCTCGATGAATTGGTGCTGGCCATGGAGAGGCTGCGGCGTATGCTGGTCGCACACGCGGGCAACGAAGAGCGGGCCACGGGAGTTTCGGGAGAGAATGCGCGATGAGAGCAGCGGGAATGAGAGAAGCGGGGATGAAAGAAGCGGGTAAGCGAGCGGAGAACGCTGGGGGTGCGACGGGCACGATTCGGATTGTGATTGCGGACGATCATCCGGTGGTGCGCTTTGGCGTGAAGAATATGGTGGAGAGCGAGCCGGGGTTCGAGGTGGTGGGCGAGGCCGAGGATGGCAACGCGGCGATTACGCAGACGCTGGAGCTGGAGCCGGATATTCTGCTGCTGGATCTGCAGATGCCGCGGCTGCCGGGACTGGAGGCGCTGCGGGCGATTATGAGCAAGTCGCCGCGGGTGAAGATCATTATGCTGACGAGCACGATTTCGACGCAGCAGATTATCGAGGCGCTGCAGATTGGCGCGCGGGGGATTGTGCTGAAGGAGGCGGCGATGGGGGATCTGTCGCGGTCGATGCGGGCGGTGCTGTCGGGCGACTACTGGATTGGCGGGGAGCGGGTGGCGAACCTGGTGACGGCGCTGAATGAGTTGATGAAGAAGGCTGCCGCGGTGCCGGAGCGGAAGACGTATGGGTTGACGCCGCGGGAGATCGAGGTGGTGACGTGCATCGTTGAAGGATGCAGCAATAAGGATGTGGCGAAGCAGTTTACGATCAGCGAGGAGACGGTGAAGCGGCACCTGTCGAATATTTTCGATAAGACGGGGGTCTCGACGCGGCTGGAGCTGGCGCTGTTTGCGATTGCGCATAAGCTGGTGATGCTGGAGAGCTAGGGAAAGATTGCTGTCCTGCCGGACGGGCCCGCTACGCGCGGGGCGCCCACTTCGTGGGGGGTGTACTCCTTCGGGTGGGCCTCCCGATGGTCGGCGGGAAGACTTTCGCGCCGACCAGCGGGAGGCCCTATGCATCTCATTCCGGCAAGAAAAGGTATACACGTCACGAAGTGACCGCGCGCCGCGCAGGAGGCCCGTCCGGCAGGACCTGTCTTCGATAGAATGAAAAGATGACGGTAGATCTGCTGGTGATCGGTGCGGGACCGACTGGCCTCGCGTGCGCGATCGAAGCGCAGCGGGCGGGGTTCACGGCGGTTCTGGTGGACAAGGGATGCCTGTGCAATTCGCTGTTTCACTATCCGTCGAACATGACGTTTTTTACGACGCCGGAGCTGCTGGAGATCGGGGACATGCCGTTCTCGAGCCCGAACCAGAAACCCAATCGCAATGAAGCGCTGGAGTACTACCGCAAGGTGGCGGAGCACTATACGCTGGACATTCGGCAGTATGAGACGGTCGAGCGGGTGAGTGGAGGCGATGGCGATTTTACGGTGCATGCCACGGACCGGTTTGGGCGGCCGCTGGAGCACCGGGCGCGGAAGCTGGTGGTGGCGACCGGATACTATGACCTGCCGAACTACCTAGGGATTCCGGGTGAGGATTTGAGCAAGGTGAAGCACTACTACCATGAGCCGCATCCATTCTATGGATTGGAGGTGGTGGTGATCGGGGGGAAGAATTCGGCGGCGATCGCGGCGCTGGACCTGTGGCGGCACGGGGCGAAGGTGACGCTGGTGCATCGCGGGGCGGCGATGCATCGGCATGTGAAGTACTGGATTCTGCCGGACATTAATAATCGGGTGAAGAACGGCGAGGTGAAGGCTTGCTTCCAGAGCGCCGTGACGGAGATTTCAGAGGATGCGGTGACGATCGCTACACCCGAGGGCGAGGTAACGATTGCGAACGATTTTGTGTTTGCGCTGACGGGATATCATCCGGACTTTGGATTTATCGAGCGGCTGGGAGTGAAGGTGGATGAGGGGAACGACAGGTGCCCGGTGTGCGATGCGGGGACGCTGGAGAGCAATGTGCCGGGGATTTATCTGGCGGGGGTGATTGTAGCGGGGGAGCGGACCAATGAGATCTTTATTGAGAATGGAAGATTTCATGGGAGGTTGATTGCGGAGAGTCTGCGGGGGAAGCTAGCGGCGGTTTAGGCGGTGAGGCTTAACGCCGATTTGCACGGATGGCACTGATTTAAGAACATGCAGCGACAAAAGCGAAGTGCGGGGATCTCTCCACTGCGCTGCTCACAATGAGGCTGTGAGCAGCTTCGGTCGAGAGGAAGAGTTTTGGATTGTGACGAGGGAATAACGCTGCGAGAGATTAGCCGATGACGCGGCGGAGGAAGCCACGGATGCCGAGCCAGGTGAGCAGGCAAAGAGAGGCGACGAGCATGCCGAGGATGAGGATGGGGTTCATGTGGGGGAGGGATGGGGTGACGGCGGCGCGGAGGCCTTCGCTCATGTAGACGATGGGGTTGAAGAGGACGCCGATCTGGAGCCAGCGCAGGTGAGTCAACGCGGCCCAGGGATAGTAGACGCAGCCGAGGAAGGTGATGGGGATGACGACGACGCCGAAGATGAGGCCGATCTGCTGCGGCTTGACGCTGGTTCCGATGGTGAGGCCGAGCGCGCCGGCGGTGAGGCTGGCGAGGGCGACGATGACGATGAGGAAGGGCCAACTGGCGATGTGGGTGGTGGGGTGAGTGGCGGGGACGTAGTAGGCGAGAGGATAGACGATGCAGGCGGCGATGACGCTTTGAATGGCGGAGAAGCAGATCTTTTCGATGGCGACGGCGGCGACGGGGAGGGGGCACATGACGCGGTCGTCGATCTCGCGGGTGATGCCGAAGTCCTGCGCGAGGGGCAGGGCGACGGCGGCAATGCCGGAGAACATGATGGCGACGGCCATGAGACCGGGGAGCAGGACGGTGGAGAAGGCGTTGCCGGCCATGGCGGCGGTGGGGTTCATGGCGGCGTTGGCGGTCATGTGGGGGATGACGTAGGTGAAGACGAAGAGAAAGAGCAGTGGGTTCATGCAGACGCGGATGACGAAGGGGAAGAGTTCGCGGCGGAGGACGTAGAGGTCGCGGAGGAAGAGGCCGGCGAAGGCGCGGGCGTATTGGGTGACGGGGGAGGCGATTGTTTCGCGGGTGGTCTGGAGCGTCGATTGCGGGCTGATGGGTGGTTCGCGTTCGGCGAGTTGGGTTTGTTGGGTCATAGATTTTTTCAAGTCGGGTTTTTTCAAGTCGCGGCTACTCGCGGAGGTCTCGGCCGGTGAGGCGGATGAAGACGGTTTCGAGGCTGGTCTCGGTGATGGTGAGGTCGCGAAGACCGTAGGGGTCGGCTTCGCGGACGATGTCGGAGAGGAGGCCGTCGGCGCACTGGGCGAAGATGCGGATGCCTTTGGGGTTGGGTTCGGCGCTGACGACGCCGGGAAGCTTCTGCAGCTGCTGGACGAGGCTGGAGAGGTGGGCTGGGTTGTGGTCTGGGCTGCGAAGGTCTGGGCTGCGAAGGTCTGGGTTGCGAAGGTTTGGGTTGCGGTCTGGGTTGCGAAGGTCTGGGGTGCGAAGGTCGAGGTCGTAGATGCGCTGGGCGCCGATGGAGCCTTTGAGCGCGGCAGGGGTGTCCTCGACGAGGATTTTGCCGTGGTCGATGATGGCGACGCGGTCGCAGAGTTCGTCGGCCTCTTCCATGTAGTGGGTGGTGAGGACGACGGTGATTCCCTCCTGGCGGAGGCCGCGAACGGCGTCCCACATGGCGATGCGGCTTTGCGGGTCGAGGCCGGCGCTGGGTTCGTCGAGGAAGAGGACCTTGGGACGGTGGGCGATGGCGCGGGCGATCTGGACGCGCTGGGCGAGGCCGCCGGAGAGCTGCGCGGGATAGGCGGCGGCGCGCTCGGAGAGGTGGAACTGGGCGAGGAGCTGTTCGGTTCGGTGCTTCGCCTCCGTGCGGGAGAAGCCGAAGTAGAGGCAGTGGAACTGGATGTTTTCGGAGATGGTGCAGGCGCGGTCGAGGGTGTTGTACTGGGGGACGACGCCGATGGAGCGGCGGGCGATGGCGGGGGTTTTGACGACGTCGATGCCGGCGATGCGGACGCGACCGGAGGTGGGCAGGGCGCGGGTGGTGCAGATGCTGATGGTGGTGGTCTTGCCGGCGCCGTTGGGGCCGAGGAGGCCGAAGAGCTCGCCTTCGCGGACGGTGAGATCGATGCCGTCGACGGCGACTACGCGCTGCTTGCCCTGATAGATTTTCTGGAGAGCTTCGATCTCTACGATCACTTGTGCTGGGTCCTCTTGGGCTTCTCTGATTATAAAGAGATGTGTCCTGCCGGACGGGCCGCCTGCGCGGCGCGCCCACTTCGTGGGGGGTGGGCCTCCCGGTGGTCGGCGGGAAGACTTTCGTGCCGACCATCGGGAGGCCCAACGCTACCCGTCCTATCGAGACAAGGTATACATGTCACGAAGTGACCGCGCGCCGCGCAGGCGGCCCGTCCGGCAGGACCTGTCTTTAAAGGCGGATGACGATCTTGCCGAAGTGGGCGGCGGATTCCATGTGATGGAAGGCTTCGCGAACCTGGTCGGGCGCGAAGACCCGGTCGATGACAGGATGCAGGGCGGCTTCGGCAAGGCTCGCGTTCATCTGCTCGAACATGCTGCGCGAACCGACGTAGATACCCTGGATGCGGATCTGTTTGTGCAGGATAGGCGTGAGGGCGAGGGGATCCGAGGTGGCGCCGCCGGAGAGGACGCCGATCTGCGCGATGAGTCCGGCGACGCGGATGGCGCGGAGGGACTGGGCGAAGGTGTCGGCGCCGCCTACCTCGATGATGCGATGGGGGCCGCTGCCGCCGGTGATTTCCGCGGCCCATTTGAACCAGTCGGAATGCTGCTTGTAGTTGCGGCCTTCATCGAGGCCCAAGGCGCTGGCGCGGGCGAGCTTCTCGTCGCTGGAGGAGGTGCCGATGACCTTGAGGCCGAGGAGTTTTGCGAACTGGAGGGCGAAGATGGAGACGCCGCCTGTGCCCTGGATGAGGACGGTGTCGCCGGGTTGGGCGGGGCTGGGCGGCTCTCCGGCGTGGTGGAGGGCGTTCCAGGCGGTGACGCCGGCACAGGGGAGGGTGGCGGCCTCCTCGTAGCTGAGGTGTTCGGGGAAACGGATGACGCCGTCCTGGTGGAGCAGAGCGTATTCGGTGAGCATGCCGTCTACGTCGCCGCCGAGGGCCTGCTTGGATTTGTCGGCGGTGAGAGGGCCGTCGAGCCAGCGCTGCATGAAGATGCCGCAGACGCGGTCGCCGGCGCGCACCCGGGTGACGCCCTGGCCCACGGCGACGACCTCTCCCGCGCCGTCGGAGCAGGGGATGCGGGGGAGGGACATTTTGGGGTTATAAAGGCCTTTGACCATCATGAGGTCGCGGTAGTTGAGGGAGACGGCGCGAACCTTGATGAGGACGGCGCCGGGGGTGGGCTCAGGCTGGGGGAGTTCGACGGCTTGGAGATGGTCGATGCCGAATTGGGCGATGGGGTAGGCGTGCATAGCTCTGAGATGCGGTACAGGCGGATGCGGTTCCGGAGATGCGGTTTCGGGGGGATGCGGTACAGGGGAGATGCAGCGCGAAAGTTTTTTCTGTATCGAATAGACGCGGCGTAGAATGAGGGCTATGTCGCGAGGCTGGGAGAGTAAATCCGTGGAAGAACAGCAAAATCAGGCTGCCGCTCCGAAACCCGTCGCCGCGGATTCTCGCGTGGAGGAGGCGGAGCGCAAACGCAGACGGCAGGCGCTGGAGCTGCAGCGAGAGCGGATTCTGTCGGAGCGGACGTCGAGTCCACATCGGCGATCGGCGCTGACGAATGCGCTGGCGGATATTGAAGAGAAGCTGGCGGAGCTGGGTTGGACGATCCACCTGTAGCTGGGGCTGGGTGGATGGCGCGTCAGTGTGGAGCGCGGTCGAACGAGTTGCGCTGGCGTGGGTCTACCAATTTAAAAATCTGTTTAGGGAAGCTCTGATCAAGTGTAGTGGCCTCCGAAGAGGATTTCCTCGGAGGCTAAAGCCCGCTTCGTTTGCGTGGCTTACGGCGCGGCTGAAGCCACGCCCTTTCAAGGCCACGAACTCATCAGAGGTGTGCTAGAACCGTCGTAGCACTCTAGATTTGTGGCACCGCTGACGTAAAACAAGCAACGGCAAAAGCGAAGTGCGGGGATCTTGATGAGTGTTGGAAAGCGGTCTCGCTACGCTCGATGCCCACATCTCAGAATCGAGATATGGGGCACCCGGCTGGACGATCCACCTGTAGCTGGGGCTGGGTGCTCAGCTGCGGCGGTTCAGGACGAGCGAGTTGGCCTGGTCGATGGAGGTCATGAGCACGTCGTGAATGTTGACGTGAGGGGGGCGACTGGCGGCCCAGAGGATAGCCTCGGCTACGTCCTCCGGCTGCAGGGGTGTGATGTTGCGGTAGACCTTGGCGGCTTTTTCCTGGTCGCCGTGGAAGCGAACGGCGCTGAAGTCGGTTTCGACCATGCCGGGATCGATGGAGGTGACGCGGACGGGCGTGCCCATGAGGTCGAGCTTGAGGCCTTCGCTGATGGCTTTTTCGGCGGCCTTGCTGGCGCAGTAGACGGCGCCGTTGGCGTAGGTGAGGTGGCCGGCGGTGGACCCGAGGCTGATGACATGCCCGCGACCGCGAGCGACCATGCCGGGAACGATGGCGCGGGTTACGTAGAGGAGCCCTTTGACATTGGTGTCGATCATCTCGTTCCAGTCCTGAGGGTCGTCTTCGTAGACCTTGGACAGGCCGCGGCTGAGGCCGGCGTTGTTGAGGAGAATGTCGATCTCGCGCCAGGCGGGGGGAAGGTTGGCGAGGGCGGTTTCGACGTCTGCGCGGTGCTGCACGTCGAGCTTGAAGAGGTGGACAGATTTGGCGCCGGCGGAGTGGAGCGTTTGCTGGAGTTCTTCCAGGCGATCGAGACGGCGGGCGCAGAGGAGGAGGCGCGCGCCCTCGCGGGCGAAGGCGATGGCGGAGGCGCGGCCGATTCCCGAGCTTGCGCCGGTGATGAGGACGATTTTTTCCTGAAGAGAGGTCATGAGGTTCTTATATCCAAAAAGCTGGGAAAAGGCGAAGGGTTGCGGTTCGGTTAGGTTGAGGCGGCGATCCTTGGCAGGTTTACGAATATGTCTGAAAAAAGTTCGCAACGGTTTACGGGATAGCAAAACAAGCAACAAAAAGACGAAATGCGGGGATCTCTCTACTTCACCGTGCGATAAAACGCACGGCTTACCACCCCAGCGAGCAAAAGCCCTCGCCGGGGAACCCCGGTGGCTCCGGTCGAGATGACGGCTTCTTTCGATTTCTGGACAGGGTCTTCGGTCGAGAGGACGGCTTTTTGAGTTTCCGGACAGGTTCTTCGGTCGCGATGACAACTACTTTTGAGTTCTCGACGGGGTCTCAGGCTACGGCGGTGAGGAAGTCGACGCGGAGGCGTTTTTGTCCGGCTTTTTCGAAGTTTACGAGGGCGTTGGTTTCGTGGAGGTCGATGACTTTGCCGGGCCCGAAGCGCTTGTGACGGACAAGGTCGCCGGGGGCGAAGGCGGCGGGGGTGGAGGGGACGGGGAGGGTTTCGGGAGCGGTGGTGAGGATGTCGCCGTGGATGGTTTCGATGCGGGTGAGGCCGGAGTCGGGTGAGTCGAGGGAGCGAGGAGATGGCGGCGCGGCAGTTCTGGTCGAGAGGTGCGCAGGGACTTGAAGGGAGGCTGGGGTGGAGGCATGGAGGAGGGCGTGGTTTGCAGGCTGGACGGTGTTGGCGGCGGTGCAGTTGTCGCAGCGGAGGCAGGGTTCGCCCTGCGGGTCGCCGAAGTAGGCGCGGATGATCTGGGTGCGGCAGGAGGTGGATTCGGCGTAGTGCATCATCTCGGCGAGGCGGTCTTTGTCGCTGTGGGCGCGGTCGACGTAGGTCTTGAGGATCGCTTCGAGAGCTTGATCGGTTGGGATTTCGTCGGAGGCGAGAGAGAAGCCCTGGCGGTTGGACTGCACTAGGCCGGCCTCGCGGAGCAGGTGGAGGATGACCTGGGTGCGACGGCGGCCTGTTTCGGACTGCGCGGCGATGTCGAGAGCGGAGAGGACGGGCCGGGCAGAGGTGTCTGTCGCGGGGGTGTCTGCTGCGGGGGTGTCTATTTCGGGTGTGCTTCGGGCGCTGAGAGTTTCGATGACGACGCGGAGTTCTTCGAGTTTGGGATAGCGGCCGGCGAGGAAAAAGCTTTGGATGCGCTTGTCTTCGAGGCGGTAGAGGAGGACAGCGCGGGCGGGTTCGCCGTCGCGGCCGGCGCGGCCTGCCTCCTGATAGTAGGTCTCGAGGGAGTCGGGGAATTCGAAGTGATAGACGAAGCGGATGTCGGGCTTGTCGATGCCGAGGCCGAAGGCTTTGGTGGCGATCATGACTTTGTGGTCGCCGCGCATGAACTCTTGCTGGACCTGCTCGCGGTCGCGGGCGCTCATGCGGCCGTGATAGCGCCCGGCCGATACGCCGTGTTCGGTGAGCCAGGCGTGAAGCTCGTTGGCGGAGCGGACGCTGGCGGTGTAGATGATGCCGGTTCCCTGCTCTTTTTCGATCATGGAGGAGATGCGAGCGATCTTGGCGTCGTTGTTGACGGTGGGGTGGACGGCGAGGAAGAGGTTGTCGCGGGCGGTGCCGGCGTGGACGTGGGCGGCGTCGGGGATGTGGAGGCTGGCGAGGATCTCGTCGATGACCTGTTCGGTGGCGGTGGCGGTGAGGGCGAGGACGGGCGGGTTGCCGAGGGCCTGGCGGGCGTAGCCGAGGCCGAGATAGGCGGGGCGAAAGTCGTGTCCCCATTGCGAGATGCAGTGGGCCTCGTCGACGACGAAGAGGGAGATGCCGCCGTTGTCGATGAGGCTGGCGAGGAAGTCGCTATTTTCGAGGCGCTCGGGGGTGACGTAGAGGAGCTGCGGGATGCCTTCGTCAATGGCCTCGGCGGCGGCGCTGGCTTGGGCGCGGGTGAGGGTGGAGTCGATTTTTTCGACCGCGATGTCGGCCTGCTGGGCTTTGTCCTGCTGGTCCTGCATGAGGGCGATGAGGGGAGAGACGACGATGACGGGTTTGGGCAGGAAGAGCGCGGGGATCTGGTAGGTGAGGGATTTGCCGGCGCCGGTGGGCATGATGGCGAGGGTGCTGCGGCCGTGGAAGACGGAGTCGAGGACCTCGCGCTGGCCGGGGCGGAGATGGTCGATGTGGAAGCGGCGGCGGGCTTCGCGGAGGATGCTGGGCCAGGGGATGGGGGCGGCTTTCGTTCGGGTGTTGGCTCTCGGACGAGGGCGCGCTGCTTTTGAGGATGGGAGGGTGCTGGATTTTTGCGGCATTAGATCTCTCTGGAGTCCGTTCTGGGCTTTCGTTTTGACATAGGATGCAGGAGCGGAGGCGGGCGGCGATGCGGTTCTGGTCCGGAATCTAGTTGGGCGGCGGCTTCAGCTCGGGTCGCTGCGGGCGGCCTGGGAAGCGAGGTGTATCTGCTATATTTTGCTGAATGCGCGGTATCCTGAATCGGCATCCGGCGGCGTTGGTCTCGTGCCTGTTCCTGGCAATCGTATCCGCGCTGGTGGTGATCCTCCGGCGACAGACGGGCGGGATGTTTGTCTATCCGCTCGACGACAGCTACATTCATCTGGCGCTGGCGCGCACGTTGATTCGGCATCATGTCTGGGGCATCGACGGGAGTGCGTTTGCGAGCGCATCGTCGTCTCCGGGGTGGACGATTCTGCTGAGTCTGTGCGATGGGATATTCGGCGCGCGCCTGTTCAACGGGCTGCTTGCGAACCTGGTGGCGGGGGTTGGGGTTCTGTTCGCCGTCGATTATGGGATGCGGGCTCTTGTGCCGGCGGCGGGGGTTGGCGTTCGCTATGTCGTGCTGCTTGTCGTTTTATTCGGGACGCCGCTGCCCAACCTGGCGCTGCTCGGGATGGAGCATGTGGCGCAGACGCTGGCTACGCTGCTGCTGGTGTTATTCAGCGTACAGGCGATTGCCGTGGAGAGGAGGTCGGCAATCCCGCGCGGCGTTGTGTTTCGCCTACTGCTGCTGGCCGCTGCTGCCGGAGCGCTTCGCTATGAGGCGGTCTTTGTAGTGGTTCCAGTGTGCCTATTGCTTGCGGCGCGTGGCCGGGTGGGAGTGGCCGCGCTGGTGGGGCTTTGCTCGGCGGTTGGGCCGGTCGTCTTCGGCGCGTATTTTTATCACAAGTCTGGGTTGTGGCTGCCGTTCTCGGTGATCGTGAAAGCTGCCGAGCCGAGGACGGCGGCGGCGAATTTTTTCGTCGAGGCGCTGCATCACACCAATGGTGCACGGTTTCGGCCGATGCTTATCCTGATGGCAGCCGTATGGCTGGTGCGCCTGCGCAGGCTCGCCTGGATGCGGCCGTCTCAGGTGCTGCTGGGGTTGAGCTTCCTGGTCTGCCTGCTGCATCTTGTCTTCGCTCCGGTGGGCTGGCTGATGCGGTATGAAAGCTATCTGTTTGCGCTCGCGTTTTTTTCGCTCGGCGTTGCGCTTGCGGAGCTGCCGCCGCTGAGGGCGTGGGGTAAGGAGGTCGTGAGATCCTCGCCTCTGGTGTGGGCCGAGATCGGTTTGATCGTTCTTCTGGGAGCGAGAGTGGCGGGCGATGTCGTGCTTCGGGCGGTGAGTGGGCTGGAGCTGCCGGTTGAGGCATCGGTCGACCGCTACTATGAACATATCCAAATGGCGAAGTTCGTCGCCAGGGACTATGACCATGACACGGTGGTGGTGAACGACATTGGCGCAATCGCGTACTACTCCGATGCGCACCTTTTGGATCTGATTGGGCTTGGGAGCGCGGGGCCGGCGATCGCGACGCACGCGAAGCATCCTTATACGCCTAGCGATGTGAAGGACTGGGCCGCGTCCGAGCATGCCTCGATTGCGGTCGTGCAGTCGCACTGGCACGCGGTCGCCGATATATTGCCGCCGTCCTGGACGAAGGTTGCGACCTGGGTGGTGCCGCGCAACGTCGTGTTCGGGGACTATGACGTCGGGTTTTATGCAGTGAACCCGGCGGAGGTCCCCAGGCTTTGCGCAAGTCTGATGAGCTTCCCCCTACCGCCGAAGGACAGGATTGAGCTTTCGCCGGTGTGCAAAGCGCAGGGAGTGCCGAAGGGTCTCTGAGAGGCTGTTTAAATACTGCTTTACGGTTCAGATGTAACAAAAAACAGACAACAACAAAAGCGAAATGCGGGGATCTCTCCACTACGCCGTGCGATAAAACCACACGGCTTCGGCCGAGATGACGACTTTAAGAAGTTATTAGACAGGTTCTGAGAGGCTGTTCCAAAAACCAGACAGGCGGCTAGGCGGAGGCTTCTTCGGTGGCGGATTTGGTCTGGGCTACGGTCCAGTCGGGGGCGCCTACTTTGAAGCGGGCGAAGCGGCGGACGCTGATGTTTTCGCCGAGCTTGGCGACCTTGGAGGCGATGAGGGCGGCGATGGTCTGCGAAGACTCCTTGATGAAGGGCTGGTCGAGGAGGCAGAACTCTTCGTAGAACTTGGCGAGCTTGCCTTCGAGCATCTTCTCGACGATGTTGGCGGGCTTGCCGGTGGCGGCGGCCTGGGCGCGGTAGACGTCCTTCTCGCGGTTGAGGTCGGCTTCGGTGACGTCTTCGCGGCTGACGAAACGGGGGTCGACGGCGGCGATGTGCATGGCGACGTCGCGGAGGAGTTCCTGGAAGTCTTCGGTGCGAGCTACGAAATCGGACTCGCAGTTGAGCTCGAGCAGGACGCCGATCTTGCCGCCGGCGTGGATGTAGGTGCCGACCGCGCCTTCGTTGGTGGTGCGGCTGGCTTTTTTAGCGGCGGAGGCCATGCCGCGCTTGCGCAGGACGACGAAGGCTTCTTCCATGTCGCCTTTGGCTTCCTGGAGGGCCTTGAGGCAGTCGCCCATGGGGGCGCCGGATTTTTCGCGGAGTTCCTTGACGAGTTTTGCGTCGATCTTTACGGCAGTGTCGGACATTGTGATTCCCTTCTGATCCTTGCCTAGCGGCTTTTCGTTTGATCGCCCAGTGTGGAGTCGATGGTCTGCTCCAGGCGATCGAAATTTGCATTCATCAAACGGAGGAAACGTCGATCTGACCAGTAGCGAATGCAGGCGGCTAGCACGATCGTCGAGGTCGGAACAGTGAGCAGCAGGGCGTATTGCGTTTGGAAGGTCATCTTCTAGAGCATCTTCGGTGAAGGGGTGGACGGTCGGGGGAAGAGTCGTGATCTCCCACCCTTTGCGCAAAGTGACGCGCAAAGGATGGGGCACCCGAAGTTTGCACCCGAAGTTTGCTAAGACTTGTGACAGGGTGCGGCAACTCTGCCTTAGACGGCGGCCTGGGCGGAGATGGTTTCGGGCTCGGAGTCGGGCTCGCTGGCGGCGGGCGCCTTGCGGATATTGCCTCCGAGGACGGCCTCGAGATCGACGGTCTCCTCTTCGTCGGCAGGTGTGTCGACGGTGGGGGCGGACTCCTGAACTTCGAGATCGGAGTTGAGGATTTCGCCGTCTTCGCCGATGTGCTCGGGGGAGACTGCGAGCGGCTGGACGTCGGCGGCTTCGGTGGCGAAGGCCTTCTCGGAGACCATTTGGACGCCTTCGTAGGCGGAGTCGGCGATCTTGGTGGTGAAGAGGCGGATGGCGCGGAGGGCGTCGTCGTTGCCGGGGATGACGTAGTCGACGACGGTGGGGTCGCAGTTGGTGTCGACGACGGCGACGACGGGGATACCGAGCTTGCGGGCTTCGGCGACGGCGATGGCTTCGTTGTTGGAGTCGACGACGAAGATGGCGTCGGGAAGGCGCTTCATGTTCTTAATGCCGGCGAGGTTGGTCGTCAAATGCTTGCGCTCACGCTCAAGCTTGA
Source organism: Edaphobacter sp. (assembly GCA_965277335.1). Lineage (GTDB taxonomy): Bacteria > Acidobacteriota > Terriglobia > Terriglobales > Acidobacteriaceae > Edaphobacter. The sequence continues at coordinate 198,484 of CBDICJ010000007.1, forward strand.
TGACTTCCTTCTTGGTGAGGAGCTCGTAGCGGCCGTCGGTCGACATGTCGTCGAGCTCGGTGAGGCGCTTGACGGACTTCTGCACGGTGACCCAGTTGGTCAGGAGGCCGCCGAGCCAGCGGCTGTTGATATAAGGCATGCCGGCGCGGGTGGCTTCTTCAGCGATGGCGTCCTGGGCCTGGCGCTTGGTGCCGACGAAGAGGACGAGCTTGCCGGTGGAGGTGAGGTCGGTGACGAACTTCGACGCCTCTTTGAACATCTTGAGGGTCTTCTGGAGGTCGATGATGTAAATGCCGTTGCGCTCGCCGAAGATGTATTCCTTCATCTTGGGGTTCCAGCGCTTGGTTTGGTGGCCGAAGTGGACGCCGGCTTCGAGCAGTTCTTTCATTGTGATATTTGCCATGAGGCTCCTTGGTTTAAGACAGCCGGTACCGTGGTGCCGGTGCCTGGATTAATCCTTCGCCTTACGAGACAGGCTCGGGAGATTTGACTCCATTCCCTCGATGGAACAGCTTCGAGGGGTGATGCGATGACTTCGATTGGTTCGGGTGGCCCAAACTCTACTGGCGGGAAAACCCAGGTCTCAGAATCGAGACCTGGGGCACCCAATTGCTTACCGGCCAGTTGTTAGCGCTTCGAGAACTGGAAGCGAGCGCGAGCGCCCTTCTGGCCGTACTTCTTGCGCTCCTTGCCGCGGGAGTCGCGGGTGACGAGGCCTTCCGCCTTGAGCGCCTTGCGGAGCTCGGGGTTGAATTCCATGAGGGCGCGGGCGATGCCGAGCTTGACGGCGTCGGCTTGGCCCATGACGCCGCCGCCCTTGACGGTGGTGATGACGTCGAAGGTTTCGCCGATGTCGGCGATGCCGAGGGAGCGGCGAGCGGCTGCGCGCTGCTGGGCGGTGACGAAGTAGACGTCACACTCTTTTTTGTTGACGGTAAAGTTGCCGCTGCCCGGACGCAGGAAGACGCGCGCGATCGAGCTTTTGCGGCGGCCGGTTCCGTAGTATTGAATCAGATCTGCCATAGTGCTCCTTGAATTTTCGTGCTCAGTAGATGTCCGGGCTAAAGCCTGGACCTATCACAAAAGCAAAAACTTGGACTTATCATCAGCCTTCGAGCGCATGAGCCTCGTGCGCCGGTACCATGACCTTGGACGTGAGTACCTTGGGCGCGTTCGACGCATGAAAGTCCATGGCGACGGGCTGCTGGGCGAGGTGCGGATGCTGCGCGCCCTTGTAGACCTTGAGCTTGGTGGCCATCTGGCGGCCCATCTTGTTCTTGGGCAGCATGCCCTTGACGGCCTGCTCGACGATGGCTTCGGGGCGGCGGGCGAGCAGCTTGACGAAGGACTCTTCGCGGAGGCCGCCGGGGAAGCCGGTGTAGCGGCGATAGAGCTTCTGGTCGGACTTGAGACCGGTGAGCACGATTTTTTCGGCGTTGACGATGATGACGTGATCGCCCATATCGATGTAGGGGGTGTAGAGGACGTTGAGCTTGCCGGCGAGGATAGAGGCGGCCTGGGTAGCGAGGCGACCGAGGGTCTTGCCGCTGGCGTCGAGCACAAACCACTTGCGCTTGATATCTTTGCCGCTCGGAATGGTGGTGGACATGTTTCGGGTTACTCCTTGATTCTGCCGTCTTCAGGATTCGGCGTGGCGCATGAAGAATGGAAAGTCGGTTGATAGTTCGTGAAAAGACTAAGTTTCTGCTGCTACGGAACAAAGCGGATGGCGAAGGAGGAGAAGATGCCCTCCCAACGCGCGGAACCGAACCGCTTGCCCTGCATGACGACTAGGGACTACGCACAAGGCACAGGACCGAAAAGGGACCTATGGGATGGGTGCTTTAGGGTGAACCGGTGTTGCCGGCTACCCCATTCAATAAACCCATCACGATGCCTCGATGGGCCTGCTTGTCTGCGAACGGTGCCGACACAGACATACAGGCGCGAGACTGCGCGAGGTTTAAGTCTACCGAGGCTTTCGCGGTTCCGTCAAGGATTGATTCGAGGGACCTTCTGAATTCGGGCCGGTTGCGGGAGTGGCTAAGTCCGTAGCCGATTCCGTTGCTAAGTCCAGGATGTACATGCTGCCGTCGTCATAGAGGCGGCGGCGGGTGCGGGCGAGTTCGGCGTATTGCTGGTGGGAGCGGAGAGCGATTCTGGCCTCGCTGTGGATCCACTGGGTTCGGCTGGGGTCGGCGATGACGTGGGGAGCGCCTTCGTCGAAGCCGGCGAAGTCCGCGTAGTTGTAGACGAGGTAGCGGAGGTGGTGGGCGAGAAGGTACTGGGCGAGGGCTTCGCCGTTCTGGCGGGAGGGCCAGCCGGGGGGAAGGCTGGCGGCGCCGGGATAGTCGGCGATGTCGATGGGATGGGCGCGGAAGTCGAGCAGGAAACTGTTGCCGACGGTGGCGAGGGTGCCGGCGTCGTCAGGAAGCGCGCGCTGCATGGCGGCGTATTCGGCGTGGACGCTGGGGGGGACGATGGGAATGTCGAGCAGTGCGGATTTGAGACCCCAGGGGATCTGCAGAAACTCGTTGGTGAGCTTATTGCGCCAGATGGAGACGGCTGCCAGCACGATGAGCAGGACGGTGCAGGTTTGGAGGATGAGCCAGCGGCGGGTCTTGAATACAGCTTGCGATACGGCTGGGAAGACGGCGTTGGCCCGGCGGCTGAAGACGACATAGAGAAGAAGGATGGCTGGGAGCATGCAGGGGTAGTTGTAGCGGCGCACGGAGTCTCCGCCGGTGGCGATGCCGACGAGCAAGGCGGCCCCGAAGGCGGCGGCGGAGAGGGCCAGGATGGCTTCGGACTGTTCGTCGCGCTCGCCGCGGGTCTTGAAATTCCAAAGAGTCTTGAAATTCCGGGGATTCCCGGGATTCCAGGGATTCCAAGATGTCCACAGAATCCATTCGACGAGGAAGAGGAGGAGCAGCGGAAGGCAGAACGGGACGACCTTGTGCAGGAGGATGGAGATGCCGGCTCCTGAGGGCGCGGGGTAGAGGCCGTAGGCGCTGTATTGATAGCCGGGGCCGAGCGAGGGATAGAAGAAGGTTCCCGAGGCGCTATGGCTGGCGATCATCCAGGGAGCCATGATGAGTAAGGCGCCGAGGGCGGCCAGGAGGAGGGTTTTGAGGCCGGATGCGAGGCTGCGGCGCCTCCAGTGGAAGAGGGCGAGGCAGCCTGCGAAGAGGACGCCGTGCGGCAGGTAGGTGGACTTCATGGCGGCGACGGCTCCGGTGACCGCGCCGAGGAGGAGAGCGAGGAGGGCTGGATGTTGGGCGAGGAGTTTTCGATTGGCGGCGAGGGAGACGAGGCCGAAGAATAAGGCGCTGGGCAGCAGGACGAAGGTGAGGTTGAACTGAAGCTGCGGGGTAAAGACGACGAGCAGGGCGAAGATGGCTCGCTGCATGGAGGTGAGGCGGAATTCGCGGGCAAGATCGAAGACCAGGAAGGCGAGGAGGAAGAGACCGAGAGCGCGGTCGGCCATCTGGACGTCTTCAAGGGGGAGGACGGCAAGGACCATGTCCTGCAGGAAATAGTTGCCGCCGATGCTGGACATGATGCGGCGCTCGCTGAAGGGATCGGCGGCGTAGTGGTGGAGTTCGAGCATCTTGCAGGGGGCGGCGAGATAGAAGTTGTAGTCGTCGGAGGCCTGGTACTGGCCCGCATGCACGGTTGCGCCGAGGCGGATGGCGAAGAGGAGGGCGGCGAGGCAGAGCAGGAGAGTGGCGGCGCGGGAATGGGGCGGCTGGACGGCTTTGTCTTCTGGCTCGGAGTTGGCGAGGGGGATGCGGAGCAGGAGGGCGGCGATGATGCCGAACAGAGAAAGGGCGATGAGGATGGGAGAGGTAATGGCGTGGGCGAGATTCAGACAGCCGCCGAGGAGGAGGACGACGGGGACGCCGGCGGTGGCTGCAAGGGCGATGGACGGGCGGCGCAGGCCGAAGAGTCGCAGCAGGATGGCTCCATAGCCGGCGAGGGAGAGGAAGAGAAGAGCGCACCAGAGGAGGGCTTCGGCGAAGTGCAGGAGGGAGGCTGGCGTCATATCAGATACTGTGCAGGTATAGGTGAATGGCGTCGGTCTCGGGGAAGCAAGGATGGAGCTTAGCCGGTCTAGTTGGCAGCTAAAGATTGCAGCAGGTGTCGACCTAGTTGAGCGTTATAGTGAAAGTTTTCTCCAGGGTTCGCGAGGGAGATGCGGTCGCACGGGAGTTACTGTTGAACAGGAGTTTACATTGGGAGTACGCCGGACGTTAGCGAATTTTAGAATTGACGAGCGAGGACCATTGGCCAAAGTAATGGTAAGACCGGGAATCGAACTGGACGCCTCGCCCGATATTTCTAACCGGCGAGATAGCGCGACCTCCCGCTTTTACCGTCCCGAGTTGGATGTTCTGCGATTTTTCGCACTCGTGATGGTTTTTGTCAGCCATATATGGCCGCAACGCGCCACTGCGATTGTGACTCGTCTGGGAGTTCCGTTGCGGCTCACTCGCGGGTTTGTCAACTCCGGGGCTTTGGGCGTTTTTGTCTTTTTCATGTTGAGTTCCTATCTCATCACGGAGCTGCTGCTTCGAGAGAAGGAGAAGACTCATACCATTCACATCAAGGCCTACTACGTGCGCCGAATGCTGCGCATATGGCCGCTCTACTTCCTGTTTATCGGACTGGCTTTTGTGGTGGGGCTCGCCGTACCGATGTATCGCATTCCCAGGAACGAGTTGGTCTCTTTGCTGCTCCTGTCAGGCAACTGGTACTTTGCGCAACACGGATGGGGGATAAGCTTCGTGGATCATCTATGGAGCATCTCGGTGGAGGAGCAGTTCTATCTCGCGTGGCCGATCTTCCTGAAGCTGGCAGGGCGCAGGACGTTGTACGCGGGATGTCTTGCGCTGATGTTTCTCAGCATCGCGAGCTTGTTTTTTCTTGGCCGTCGAGACAGCTTGGCAAATCCGGCAGTCTTCATCAATAGCTTCGTGATCTGCTGTTTCTTTGCCTTAGGCGGAATGACGGCGCTCTGGGTGCGCGGCAGGGTTCCGCGCCTAGCGATTACGATCCGCATCCTGCTGATGATTTTCGCTGTCCTTCTGTTTTTGACTGCGACAATTGTGTGCAGAATTCACGATATGGCGGTGATCCCCGCCGGAAGCCTTATCGCGGGTTATCTCTTGACCTGTATAGGCTGCCTCTCGATTTTTACAGCTTTTCTTGGCGCTTCGATTCCATCATGGGGACGAGGGCTCATTTACCTCGGGAAGATATCGTACGGACTTTATGTTTTTCACCTGCTGTGTGGGATTATGACCGGGTGGTTCGAGAAGAACGTGCTGCATCATGAACACTGGCCGCTAAGCTTTCCATTTACATTTTTGCTGACGGTGTTGTGCGCAGGATTGTCCTATCACTTTGTGGAGGCGCCCTTTTTGAAGTTGAAAGAGAGATTTGCCTTTGTCCAATCCCGGCGGGTGTAAGGAGGAGAGATTTGGGCGAAGTGGTAGAAGACGACGGTGAGCGCGGCTACGCCTCGCAGCGAGTCCAGCTCGTAGAAGCGCCGGGGAGCGGCAGCAGGGCTGGGACCGGGCTGGGACATGATTGATGGGAAAGTATAGCGCGGGACCATGCGGGAAGAGAGCCGGAGGGGGACGGCTCGCTCGAGACCCACATCTCAAAATCGAGATATGGGGCACCCGGCGACAAATGATGGGACTGTTTGTCACTTACCATCCCTAGCGAGCAAGTGCGCTCGTCGGGGGACGGCGCGCTTGAGGCCCACATCTCAAAATCGAGATGTGGGGCACCCGGCACCCGGCGAAATGCGCTTGCAGTTGTAGAGAGAATCTCCACTCGCCAGCGAGCAATTCTCCGACTCTTTTCACGTGCTGCGAGAGGTGCGCGAGTGCGCGGGATCGAGGATTGCGTATTCGATGCGATTGCGTCCTCTATTCTTCGCGAGGTACAACGCTCTGTCGGCGGCGGCAACAGCATCGCCGGCATCCACGCCGTAGTCGCCTCCAGCCAGCGCGACACCGATGCTGCAGGTGACCACGAGCTTTTGCTTACCGATTGGGACCGGATCTTCGGTTAGAGCTGACTTGAGTTTTTCCAATCTTGCTCCGAGCGCTGCCATCTCGAGGTCGGCGAGTCTCTGCGGATGGGGCAGCAGAACCAGAAACTCTTCGCCGCCATAGCGCCCGGCGGCATCGTAGGCGCGGATACCGCTGCTGAACCGGCGGCCGATCTCGCGCAAGACAGCATCCCCCGCCAAGTGGCCGTGCTCATCGTTGATGGCTTTGAAGTAGTCGATATCGATCAGCACCACAGCGAGCGCCGTGTTCGCGCGTTTCGCCCGCGCGAACTCGCTTGTCAGCAGCTCCACGATCCGGTTGCGATTCCACAGGCCGGTGAGGGTGTCGCGGGTGGCCAACTGCTCGAGTTCCCGGGTGCGAACCGACACCAGGGTCTCGAGCTCCTGCTGCCGTCGCAGCAGATGACGGACGCGCAGCCTCCAGGCCAGCAGCACGCATGCGGTGACGACCAGCACCTCCAGCAGGCTCGAGAGACCGGTCTGCCACCATCGCGGGGAGATCACAAAATGAAAGGTCGTGGAGGGCGAGACGGAACGCGACACCGGGTCGACCGAGACCAGTTCCAAGGTGTAGGCACCCGGCGGCAGAGGAGAGTAATGCGCGGAGGTCTTGTCGGTCGAAATCCAGTCTGGATCGATCTCGGTGAGGCGATATCGATAGGTAAGCTCGCTTTCGTGGTCGTAGGCAAGCGGCGAAAAATCGATATCGAGCGGCTGGCCGTGCCATGGCGTTCTGCCGGTGGCTGCGCTCAACGAGACGCGTCCATACTTGATCGAATCGACGCGGGGGGCGGGCGGAGGCGTCGATGCGGCCACCGAGGAGCCGACATAATGGCTCAAGCCTTCGCTGGTGCCGATCCATACCGTGCCATCGCGATCCGCAAAGAACGCTTTGGAGTTGACATCGTTCCACAGCAGGCCATCGTCGGTGTTGAAGAGGCGCCATCTCTGGCCGTCGAAGACATCGACTCCACTGTCGTGTCCGACCCAGATGCGGCCGCGCCGGTCGCTGCGAGCGAAGACTGCCATCTTGGAGGAGACCTCTTGCGGTCCCATCGGCTGCGCGGCCGCGACTCGTCCCTGCTTGAGAGTCAACTTCCAGACGCGCGAATAATCCGTCACCGCCCAGAGCGATCCATCGGTGCCGAAGTCGATATCGATAAACTGGGTGGGGAGCGAGGGCACATCGATCGGCGCTGCCCGCCAGGCTCCGTCCACCATTTCAAACAAGCCTGCCAGACTGGCCGCCCACAGCTTCCCCTGGCGGTCTGCGATGACGCGATAGACATCGGTCGCCGGCGTGCCTGCAAGATCGACTCTCACCGCCTTTTGTCCGGCTGGGGCGGCGGCATCGACCATGTAGAGTCCCTGTTCGGTGGAGATCCAGATCCTGTCTTCCCTATCGGCAAAGATCTGGTGCCCGGAAGGAAGATCCGGATAGCGTTCGATCTTCCCTGTGTCCGGGTCGATCTTGATCAGGGCGCCCTGGCCACTGATAGCCCAGATTTTTCCAAGGCGGTCCTGGGTGATTCCCTGCATGCTGCGGGCGGAGTGTTTCAAGCTGCCGGTTACAGAGTGGAAGCGCGTCCGCGATGGATCGCTCACACTGATACCGCCCTCTTCGGCGACCCACAGCCGGTTTTTCTCGTCGTTCAGGATTCCCCATACGATTGAGCTTCCCAGGCCATCCGCGGAGGTCCAGTTCTCCCACTTGCCGTAGCCCAGCCAGCGCACTACGCCATGGCCTACCAGGCCCATCCAGATGCGACCGTCGTGGTCGATCAGAAGAGAAGAGAGCGCGGAGGCGATCAGTCCATGAGCCTCGTTCAGAAAGCTCCAGCGGCCGTCTTTCCACAGCGCCAAGCCTGTCTCCGCAGCCGTCGCGATCTTTCCATCGGAGGTCTCGGCGAAGCTGATGTAGTAGTTGTTGGTGAACTGGCCGGCATCGGCTCCGGCACGGTCTTCAAAGCGCGGCGCGCCGCGGGGCAAAGCAATCACGCGGTTATTGCTCCGCGCCCAAAGAGTTCCGTCGCTGCTGGAAAAGAGCGCATACCAAGCCGCGTCCGGCACGCCCTGGTCCTGGCTCCAGCGGTGCAGCTTTCCATGGAGAAACTGACAAAGGTTGTGCCCGCAACCCAGCCAGATCTCCTCTCCGCCGCGCGCCAAGACGCTGGTGATCGCCTCTTCGGAAGACAGTCCGCGAAATTCGGCGAGTTCAAGGGCAGGCTGCGCATACGGCCTACCGTCGGCGTCTCGCGAGACGGCGAACAGGCGATAGTTTCCGACGACCAGAAGGCGTCCATCGCCCAATGCGGCTATGGAAGAATCGACTCCGACGCCGATCGGTTTCCCTTTGTAGAGGACACCGTGGAAGCTGCCGTCTTGCTGCGATTTCTGAGATTCCCGGGATTCCCGGGACTCCCGATAGAACAGCCCGCTTCCGGTGCCTGCCCAGAGACGCCCCGCCGCATCTTCGGCCAACGCGACCACGTAGGGGTTCGTCAGGCCTTCCGCCGCGCCGTACTGCTGAAATCGGCTGCCGTCGTAGCGGAAGAGTCCATTGTCGGTCCCCATCCAGAGAAAGCCAGCACGGTCTTGCAGCATCGAATCGACGTTCAGATTCTTCAAGCCTTGGGCCTGGCCGTAGGTCTTGAAGGCATAGCGCTGCGCCCCGCCCGGAACAGCCGCGGCCGCGCACAAAAGACCACACAACAAAGATGTGGCCGGCAAGGTTGACCGGGTTCGCAGGGTTTTTGGAATCTGTTTAGAAACCAGGAACCCAGCACCGATTTTCACCGATGACACCGATGCGGGGGAAGAGCCAACAGCAGATTCCTTCGCTGCGCTGCGGAATGACAACCCAAAGAAGAGGCGGCGACGGCGGAAAAGGGTAATGGCCGCTGTTTTTGAACAGGTTCTTAGAACCTGTTTAAGAACGAAAGATTTGTGGAATACATGACGTAAAGCAAGCACCAGCAAAAGCGGATGCGGGGATCTCTCCACGCCGCCGCGCGATGAAGCCGCCCGGCTTACCACCCCAGCGAGCAAAGGCGCTCGCCGGGGACTCCAATGGCTGCGGTCCAGATGACGACCACATTGAGTTTTTTCACAGGTTCTTAAAGGCAGCATCGGTGGGATCGCTCTTCGGTTCTTTCCAAACCGCAGGCTTCCTGCGCGCGAACAAGCTGCAACGTGCGATAGCTGGGCCTGATTCTCCAGAGTATTATCACCGTTCCCGCGTCTCTTGTCCCGACTTTCCGCAGAATCCGGTCTTCGCATCAGAAATGTTAACAAAGGCAGCCCTCAGTCGAACCGTTCATCCGTTCATCGGCGTGCCAGCAAACGCCTGTCGCGCGGCGCGCATCTTTCTAGCAAGACTTCCTGCTTGGAGGCAGGACGGCAATACCCTGTCGGTGTGAGTAGGGATCACCCGGATCGAACCATCTAGAATCGAATCACCGAGAACTATGGAGCCTATGAAACCTGTCGAAGGGCGCAAGCGTGTCGTCATAGAAGAAGTTCAGCCACAGGTAGACTGCGGCCGCTATCCTGCAAAACGCATTATCGGCGACGTCGTCAGCATATCGGCCGCCGTCTTCGGGGATGGACACGACCACGTCGCGGGCCGCCTGCTCTATCGAGCCGGTAAAGAAGACGGCTGGCGTTCCATCGCTCTTACTCCCCTCAGCAACGACCTATGGACTGCCAGCTTCACGGTCGACCGTCTCGGCGACTGGCGCTACACTCTCGAAGCCTGGATCGACCATTTCGACACCTGGTGCGACGACCTGAAGAAGCGTCTCGCCGCGCAGCCAACGCCCGACGCACAGACCCCGGCCACCGAAGCGCAGGACATTCCTCTCGCTCTCCGCTCCGGCGCTCTTCTGCTGGAGCAGGCCGCGCATCGCGCCAAAGACCCCCACAAGACCCTGCTCGCCGACGCGGCAGCCAATCTAAACCAACTCGCGGACCGCAACTCCGCCGCGTATGAATATCCCATCTCCGCCGAGGTCGCCGAAGCAGCCGCGCTCTATCCTGACCCCACCTTGATCACCCGCTACGCGCAGGAGCTGCCTCTGTGGGTTGACCGCGAGCGGGCGCGCTACTCGACCTGGTACGAACTCTTTCCCCGCTCCGCAGCGCCTGCGGCGATGGAGGGCGGCGCCATTCGCCACGGCACCTTCGCCGACGTGCAGGCGCTTCTGCCCGAGATCGCCGCGATGGGCTTCGACGTCGTTTATCTGCCGCCGATCAGCCCTATCGGCAACGCCTACCGCAAGGGCCGCAATAACAGCGTCACCGCAAACGCAGATGACCCGGGGAGCACCTGGGCAATCGGCTCTAAAGAGGGCGGTCATAAATCCATTCTGCCCGAGCTCGGCACGCTGCGCGACTTCAAGGGACTCGTCGCCGTTGCCCGCGATCACGCGATGGAGCTCGCGCTTGACATCGCATTCCAGTGCTCGCCGGATCACCCCTGGGTCGCCGAGCATCCCGAGTGGTTCATCATTCGCCCGGACGGCTCCATTCAGTACGCGGAAAATCCGCCGAAGAAATATCAGGACATCTATCCGCTCAACTTCGAATCTTCCAACTGGCGCGGCCTATGGGAGGCGCTCCGCGACGTCTTTGCCTACTGGATACGCCAGGGCGTTCGCATCTTTCGCGTCGACAATCCCCACACCAAGGCTCTGCCGTTCTGGGAGTGGTGCATCGCCGATCTCCACGTCAAATACCCCGACGTGCTTTTCCTCGCCGAAGCCTTCACTCGCCCGCACGTCATGTACTCGCTGGCGAAGGCCGGCTTTACCCAGTCCTATACCTATTTCACCTGGCGCACCACCAAGGCCGAGCTGCAGCAGTATTTCGAGGAGATCACCAAGCCGCCGGTGACCGATTTCTTCCACCCGAACCTCTGGCCGAACACCCCGGACATTCTCCACGCCACGCTCCAGACGGGAGGCCGTCCCGCCTTTATGCAGCGCGTGATTCTGGCTGCTACGCTGGGCGCGAACTACGGCATCTATGGACCGGCCTACGAGCTCGGCGAAAATCTTCCCGCCAAGCCCGGCAGCGAAGAGTATCTCAACAGCGAAAAATACGAGATTCGGCAATGGGACCGCACCGCGAGCCACAGCATCGCGCCTCTGATCACGAATCTCAACCGCATCCGCCGCGAAAATCCTGCGCTGCAGAACGATATCTCGCTGCACTTCCACAATGTCGATAATCCGAACGTCCTCTGCTACAGCAAGTGCGCCGACAACAATCGCATTCTGGTCGCCGTCAACCTCGATCCCACGCAGGAACAGGCGGGCTGGATCGACCTCAACCTGAAAGAACTCGGCGTGCCGCACAACCAGAACTTCGATGTGGAGGATCTTCTCACCGGCATCCATTACCAGTGGCACGATCGCAGCAACTATGTCGCGCTGCGCCCTGATGTCATGCCCGCCCACATCTTCCGTGTCACTATTCCAAGTCCCGCTGCTATGTCATCGGAGGCCGAACCAAGCAAGGCCTAACACCGATTTCAGCGATTCAAGACACGATGAGGAGACATGCGCACGGCCGTTTTTTCTCATGCTTTTGTCTTCTTGTTTTCAAGCGTTCCTCCGCGCCAATGCGCGGTTGTTAATTATTAAGTTTGATCGGTATCATCGGTGAAGATCGGCGTTAAGCATTCTCTTCTCCTCATCCCGCATACAATCATGCAAGGCAGCAAGCGACACACAAGGACGATCACGAGTGAAGAAAATCGGCAGCGCCACGGATCCGCTTTGGTATAAAGACGCAATCATCTACGAGCTTCACGTCCGCGCCTTCCAGGACTCGAATGCCGACGGCATCGGCGACTTCCCCGGTCTCATGTCGCGGCTCGACTACCTGCAGGATCTTGGCGTCACCTGCATTTGGCTCTTGCCTTTCTTCCCGTCGCCCCTGCGCGACGACGGCTACGACATTGCCAACTACGTCGACGTTAATCCCAGCTACGGCACGCTGAACGACTTCAAGCTGTTCCTGGACGCCGCCCATCAGCGCGGGATGCAGGTGATGATCGAGCTGGTGATCAATCACACCAGCGATCAGCACCCGTGGTTCCAGGCGGCGCGGCTGGCGCCCAAAGGCTCGCCCGAGCGCGAGATGTACGTCTGGAGCGATACCGACAAGCTCTACGAAGGCGTTCGCATCATCTTCACCGATACTGAAAAGAGCAACTGGACCTGGGACGATGTGGCCCAGCAGTACTACTGGCATCGCTTCTTCTCGCATCAGCCCGACCTCAACTTCGACAACCCGCGCGTGATGGAAGAGGTGCTCGAAGCCATGCGCTTCTGGCTGGATATGGGCGTCGACGCGCTCCGCCTGGATGCCATTCCCTATCTTGTCGAGCGCGACGGCACCAGTTGTGAAAACGTTCCGGAGACCCACGTCAAGATCAAAGAGATCCGCGCCGCGCTCGACGCCGAGTACGCCAACCGCACCATTCTTGCCGAGGCCAACATGTGGCCGGCCGACGTGCGCCCGTACTTCGGCGATGGCGACGAGTGCCAGATGGCCTTCCACTTCCCGCTGATGCCGCGCATCTACATGGCGCTGCGCCAGGAAGACCGCCTCCCTATTACCGATATCATGGCGCAGACGCCAGCCATACCCGAGAGCTGTCAGTGGGGCCTCTTCCTGCGCAATCACGACGAGCTGACTCTGGAGATGGTCTCCAACGACGAGCGCGACTACATGAACCTCGCCTACGCAGCCGATGCCCGCATGCGCATCAACGTAGGCATCCGCCGCCGCCTCGCGCCTCTGGTCGACAACAATCGCCGCCGCATCGAGCTGCTCAACTCGCTTCTGCTCAGCTTTCCCGGCACGCCGATTTTGTACTACGGGGACGAGATCGGCATGGGCGATAACATCTATCTCGGCGACCGCAACGGCGTCCGGACGCCTATGCAGTGGAACTCCGACCGCAACGCCGGCTTCTCGAAGGCCGTGCCCGCGCAGCTCTACTTTCCCGTCATCATGGATCCGATCTGGGGCTATCAGTCGATCAACGTCGAAGCGCAGCTCTCCGATCAGTCTTCGCTGCTGCACTGGACGCGCAACATGATCGCGCTGCGCAAACTCTTCCATGTCTTCGGCCGCGGCACACAAGAGTTTCTCAACCCGGAAAACCGCAAGATTCTCGCCTACATCCGCCAGTATGACGACGGTATTGTCAGCGGCAGCGAGACCATACTCTGCGTCGCGAACCTCTCCCGCTTCTCCCAGCCGGTCTGTCTGGACCTGAGCAAGTACGCCGGCATGATTCCCGTCGAGATGCTCGGCTATGTCACCTTTCCCACTATCACCGCGCAGGGCTATCCGCTGACGCTTGCGCCCTATTCCTTCCTGTGGCTGGAACTGCAACCCGCGCCCGCAGTGCCCGAGCCGGTACACGTTCCCGAGGCAGACCCCATCCTGGAACTGATCGGTCATGGAATCGAAGGCATTCTCACCGGGCCTGGCGTCGATTTGCTGCAGCAGCTTCTGAAGACTTATCTTCCCCGGCAGCGCTGGTTCGGCGCCAAATCGCGCACGATCGAATCAGTTGCCGTCCGCGACTATGCCCGGCTGCCCGGCCTCAATGCCGCGCTGGTTTTTCTCAACCTCACCTACACCGACCAGACCGCCAACACCTACCAACTTCCGCTTGCCATCAGCACCGGGGAAGACGCGACCGCCACGCAAGCTGCCGACCCGGCCAGCATCGTAGCCACGGTTAGCACACCGAAGGGTCCGGCCATCCTGCACGATGCGGTTGCCTGCGAAGACGTGCGTCAGGCCATTCTCCGCCTCATCGAAACCGGCACCGAACTTCGCACCCGGTCTGGCATGCTGCGCGGCCATGCCAGCAGCGCCTTCGCCGATCTGCGCGGCACCGATTCTCTTCCTGCGCGCACCGGGTCCGCCGAGCAGTCCAATACCTCCATCCTTTACGACGCCAAGCTTATTCTGAAGCTCTTTCGCCGCCTCGAACCTGGTGAAAATCCCGACACCGAGATTGGCCGCTTTCTCACCGAGACCGCACATTTCCCTCGCATCGCTCCGTTTCTCGGCGATATCACCCTCACCTCGGAGAGCGGCGAACCCACCACTGTAGCCATGCTGCAGGGCCTGGTTCAAAACGAAGGCGACGGCTGGCAGTGGACCCTCGACGAACTCTCTCATTTCTACGACACTGTCGCGATTCTGCCGCCTCCATCCGACTCAGCAGAGTCGACATCCCGGACGGAGGCGGTGTCCTTCGCCGCCGCGAGTGAGGGATCTGCTCCTCTTTCCTCTGACTCCCTCATCCGCGAACACGCCTGGCTCTACCTGGACGCCGCCGCGCTGCTCGGCCGGCGCACGGCGGAGATGCACCTCGCCCTCGCGACCCCCACGCACAACCCGGCCTTTATGGCCGAGTGCTTTACCACCGCCGATCTCGTGGACGAAGCCGATCGTATCGACGCGCAGCTCTCCCGCAGCCTTGAAGCGCTGCGCCGAGGCATGTCGCAGCTCACCGAAACCACCGCCGACAATGCCGCTCTTGTCCTTAGCCGCCGCATCGAGCTCTTCGCCCGCGCCCGCGTCATCGCCTCCGCCACGCCTGTCGATGCCGGCCAGCGCATCCGCATTCACGGCGACTACCATCTCGGCCAGGTCCTCCGCGCTCGCGGCGACTTCGTCATCCTCGACTTCGAAGGCGAACCCGCCCGGTCGCTCTCTGCCCGCCGCGCCAAACAGTCTCCCTTGCGCGACGTTGCCGGAATGCTGCGCTCCTTCAGCTACGCCGCCTACTCCGGTCTCAATGCCTTCGCCCAGCGCCGTCCGCCAAACAGCGAAGCCGACACCAAGAGCCTCGAAGCGTGGGCCAAGCTTTGGCAGAATGCCGTCTCGATCGAGTACCTCCGCGCCTACAGCTCCACCATTCAGGCCGCCGGCTCCGATCTCCTCCCACCGCCCGCGCAGGCACAGCTTCTGCTGGACGCCTACCTGCTCGAAAAATCCCTGTACGAGCTGCTCTACGAACTGGACAACCGTCCAACCTGGGTCCGCATTCCTCTGGCCGGTATCCTCTCCCAGTAGCGGGCGATGCTTGCAGTCGAACAAAGGCGGTAAGAAAAACACCTGTAATCGTTTCGCGCTTCCGAAGCTTCTTCAGATTTTTCTCTTGCACTCATCGGATTCGCCGGCTTCGTTGTGCCACGCAACTGCTTCGCAGCTGGAGATGCGCTACGACGATCTTCCCGACATCAGCCTGTCAAAGCAGGATCAGCTATGTTCCGCCTCACGCTTCATTTTGAAGAGCGGGTCGAATCCTGCGATCGGGCCAAGACGACGCCGATTTGGCTCGACGGAGGTCAGAGCAGTCACCTCTCGCATCGATCTATCGCTGCGCAAGGCGAGATCCTGATAGACAGCCGTGCCGGTCGTCTTCCAGGCGATCTCCTGCTCGGTAAGGCTACGGATTACCCTACCGGGCACCCCGGCCACCAGGCTGCGCGGGGGGACCTGCATATCCGCTTTTACAAACGCGAGCGCAGCAACGATACTCTCCTCGCCAATCACCGCGTTGTCCATGACGACCGCATTCATGCCGATCATGGCGTTGCGTCCGATGCGGCAGCCATGCAGCACGACGCCATGCCCGACGTGGCCATTCTCTTCAATGATCGTGTCGCAGTTCGGAAATCCGTGCATGACGCAGGTGTCCTGGAGGTTGCTCCCCTGCTCAAGCATCAAGCGTCCGAAGTCGCCGCGCAGCACCGCGTTTGGGCCGATGTAGCAGCGTGGGCCGACAATGACATCGCCGATCAGCACGGCCGTAGGGTGAACATACGCCTGCACGTCGACCACTGGAACGATACCTTCGAATTCATAGATCTTCATCGCTCACCTGCTTCTGGTTAAACGCGCTCGAGTATGAGTGCGACTGCCTGCCCGACGCCGATGCACATGGTGCAGAGCCCGTAGCGTCCGTCGATCGCTTCCAACTGGTGGATCGCGGTGGTCACCAGCCGAGCTCCGGAGGCGCCGAGTGGATGGCCGATCGCGATGGCCCCGCCGTTCGGGTTGGTGCGCGGGTCGTCGTCGTGCAGGCCGAGATGACGGGTGACGGCTAGCGCCTGCGCCGCGAAGGCCTCGTTGAGTTCGATTGTATCCATCTGCGCCAGCGTCAGACCTGCGCGAGCCAACACCTTCGGCACAGCCAGCGCGGGTGCGAAGCCCATGATGCGAGGGGCAATTCCCGCAGCGGCTGCCGCTACCACGCGTGCGCGAGGCTTGAGTCCGTAAGCCTTCAAGCCGGCTTCGGAGGCGAGCAATACGGCGGCGGCTCCGTCATTGAGAGTCGATGCGTTTCCCGCGGTAACGGTGCCGTCGTGTTTTACGACTGGCTTGAGCCTGGCCAGTGCCTCCATGTTGCTTTCAGGACGCGGCTGCTCGTCCGCGGTGAACATGCGGCTTTCCCCTTTATGCTGATGCACGGCAACATGTACGATTTGCGAATCGAAGAAACCGTCCTGGCTGGCTCTCGCCCAACGCTGCTGACTTCGCACCGCGAATGCATCCTGGTCGGCGCGCGAAATGCCGAACTGCTCGGCGACGTTCTCGGCGGTTTCAGGCATGGAGTCAACGCCATACTGCGACTTGAAGGCCGGATTGATAAAGCGCCAGCCCAGAGTCGTGTCTTCGACTTTCGCCGCACGCGAAAATGCAAACTCAGCCTTGCCCATCACGAAGGGAGCTCGCGTCATGCTCTCGACGCCGCCCGCGATCAGCAGGTCGCCTTCCTTGCATTTGATAGCGCGCGCCGCCATCGCCACGGCGTCCAGACTGGATCCGCAAAGACGATTGACCGTGGTTGCCGGAACCTCAGCAGGCAAACCCGCGAGCAAAGCGGCCATGCGAGCTACGTTGCGGTTATCTTCCCCGGCCTGATTCGCGCAGCCGTAGATCAGATCGTCGACGGCAGCCCAGGCGACTCCCGGGTTGCGATCCATCAGGGCTCTGATCGGGATTGCGGCAAGATCGTCGGCTCGCACCGCTGCCAGCGCGCCGCCATAACGGCCGAAAGGGGTACGAACTGCGTCACAGATATAAGCGTGATTCACGTTGATAACGCTCCGAGGCAGGATGCCCTGAGTTCACTTGCCAAAACGGTTAATGACTACTGTTGCGATTATCGATGACTCGGCACGCCTTGCCGGCGGAACGGCCGAGCTTCCAAGGTTCGGCCAGCATGACCTCGACACTGATGCCGACGTTGGTCTTCACTTGCTGCCGCAGCCGGGATGTAAGTTGGGCCTTTCGCTCCGGCGTAAGCTGCGAGACCGCATCCGGCTTGAGCTCGACGGTCACGCTCATCCGGTCGAGATTGCCCAGCTTGGAGATTTCAATGAGGTAGTGCGCGGAGACTTCGGGACAGGAGAGCATGATCTCCTCGATCTGCGTGGGGAACACGTTGACTCCGCGAATGATCAGCATATCGTCCGAGCGTCCCGTGATCTTGTCCATACGGCGCATGGATCGCGAGGTGGGCGGAAGAAGACGCGTGAGGTCGCGCGTGCGGTAACGGATGACGGGCAGAGCCTGCTTGGTAAGAGTCGTGAGTACCAGCTCTCCGGGAGAGCCGTCGGGCAGCACTTCGCCTGTGACCGGGTCAATGACCTCGGGATAGAAATGATCTTCCCAGATGACGGGACCGTCCTTGCTCTCGATACATTCGCTGGCGACTCCGGGCCCCATGACCTCGGAGAGGCCGTAGATATCGAGTGCATCAATTCCGGCCCGTGTTTCCAGCTCGCGGCGCAGCGCGTTGGTCCAGGGCTCGGCGCCGAAGATGCCGACTTTGAGAGACGATGCCCTGCAATCCAGTCCCTGGCGGGCGAACTCATCGATGATGTTGAGCATGTACGAAGGCGTCACCATGATGATATCGGGCTGAAGGTCTTGAATCAGTTGAACCTGTTTTTCGGTCTGACCGCCAGACATCGGTATGACGGTGCAGCCGGCGCGTTCGGCGCCATAGTGCGCTCCTAAGCCGCCTGTGAACAGACCGTACCCATAGGCAATGTGGATCGTATCGCCAGGACGGCCTCCCGCAGCCCGAATACTGCGGGCGACCAGACTGGCCCAGGTGTCGATGTCGTCCGCGGTGTAGCCGACGATCGTGGGTTTTCCGGTGGTGCCGCTCGAGGCGTGAATACGACTTACCTGCGCGCGCGGCACCGCGAACATGCCGAAGGGATAGTTCTCCCGCAGGTCGTGCTTTGCGGTAAATGGAAAGCGGCTTAGATCCGAGAGATGACGCAGGTCGTCCGGATGCACGCCCGCAGCATCAAAGCTGCGCCGGTAGTGCTCGACACTGGCATAGACGCGCTGCAGCGTGGACTTAAGGCGCTTGAGCTGTAGAGCCTGAATCTCGTCACGACTCGCTCTTTCCATTGGCTCCAGGTCGGCAGCCGAAGAGTGCTTCACAGGCATGAGTCTTCTCTCGGGCAAAGCTTACAGATATCTTCCGCGACCATTCTTGCATTGAATATCAAATTTTCTCCTGCACTTCCGCGCTGAATCGCGCGTTCGCTAGCGCTTTGCGTCGCAGCAGCGGAGAGACACGGTAACGGTCTTCGCCGTAGGCTTCGGCGAGATTGTCGAGCGCGGCGACGACCCCACGCAGTCCCAGCAAGTCCGCCCATTCGAGCGGGCCGCGCGGATAGTTCACGCCTTTGCGCATTGCAAGATCGCAGTCGGCAGCGCTGCAGACGCGTTGGTTGACGGCATCCGCCGCTTCGTTGGCCAGCATGGCGACCGTGCGAAGCACGATCATTCCGGGGACGTCATCGATGGCCGAGACCTGGTATCCCGCGGCTTGCAGCAGCCCTGCGGCGGCTTCGAGCGCCGACGGCTCACTCTGGTCGGACGCAGTGATGGCGAGTCGCGTGGCTGAGGCATAATCCAGCGCAAGGTCGACCAGTACGGAATCTGCAACTCCGGTGGCTGCAGAACGTGCCGTCGCTGTGCGCCCGTCACAAGGAAAGATTACGCCTGATTTGCAATCCAGAATTCGTCCGTCGTCGTGGTCTTCCAAGTGCTCCAGCTTGACGCCTGCTGTTGCCAACCGCTGCGCTAGAGCTTTGGCCAGAGAGCCGTGGCCGAAGAGGCGGACCTGCGCAGGCGCCCGGCATGGCTCGCAGGTTTGCGGCAAGATCGCGGGCGCGGCGTCGTCATAGCGGTAAAAACCGCGACCAGTCTTGCGGCCAAGATATCCTGCCTCCACCAGCTCCAGTTGCAGCAGAGATGGCGTGAAGCGCGAGTCGCCGTAGAAGGCTTCGAAGACCGAGCGTGTGACCGCATAGTTCACATCGTGTCCAATAAGATCCATCAGTTCAAATGGTCCCATGCGGAAGCCGCCCGACTCGCGCATGATCGCATCGATGGTTGCGAAGTCGGCCGCGCCTTCGTTCAAGACGCGCAGCGCCTCTGCATAGAACGGTCGAGCGACACGATTAACGATGAAACCCGGCGTGGATCGCCCGTGCACCGGAGCTTTACCCCACGCCTTCGCGGTGGCATAGCCGATAGCCGCCGTTTCAGCCGAGGTCGCCGCACCCGAGATAATCTCGACGAGCGGCATCAGAGGCGCTGGATTGAAGAAGTGCATTCCGAAGAATCGCTTCGGATGATGCAGCGCTGAACCGATAGCGGTCACCGAGATCGAAGAGGTGTTGGTCGCAAGCAGCGCGCCGCGGTCGATGATCTCTTCCACACTGCGGAACAGAACGCGTTTGGCTTCGAGGTCTTCGACGATCGCTTCGAGAATCAGGCCGCAGCCGGCAAAGCCATCGAGCGAGTCAACCGGGCGCAGACCCTGCTGCAGGGCCATCGCCTGATCCGATGTAGCGCGTCCTTTGCTGACAAGTTTGTGAACTATTGTTGCGATCCCCTCAATTGCTGCCTGCGCGGCGCCGGGTCGGGTGTCGAACAGTCTTACAGGATGGCCCGCCAACGCGGCGACCTGCGCGATGCCGGCTCCCATTGCGCCTGCGCCGGCAATCCCTATGGCTGCACTGGGGTCAATGGATCGGAACGCCTGCTCAGCGACCATGGAATACCGGGGCGCGCTTTTCCAGGAACGCCTCTACTCCCTCACGGAAGTCTTCGCTGGAGCCGAGCTCGCGCATCGCATCGCGCTCTACGGCAAGCTGCTCAGCCAGCGTGGCGCCGGCGCTTGCGTAGACCGCGCGCTTGGCGCCGGCCAGGCCGAGGGTCGGGGCATGAGCGAGGTGCTGCACAAGCTTCTCCGTCTCGGCGTCAAAGGCCTCATCGTCGCAGCACTTCCAGATCAGGCCCCACGCAGCGGCCTGCTCGGCGGTGAGCTTGTCTCCGAGCAGCGCCAAGCCCATCGCCCGCGCGGTGCCCACCAGCCGCGGCAGAAAAAACGTGCCGCCGGTATCCGGGATCAGACCCAGCTTCGCGAACGACTGGATGAAGCTGGCCGACTTCTTCGCCAGGACGATGTCGCATGCCAGGGCCAGGTTAGCCCCCGCGCCCGCAGCCACGCCGTTGACCGCGCACACCACCGGCAGTGGCAGCGCACGCAGCGCAAGCACCAGAGGCGCGTAGTACCGTTCGATGAAGGCTCCCAAATCGATGGTCTCGCCACCGGGCGCAACGGCTTGCTCTGCGAGATCCTGTCCGGCGCAGAAGCCTCGCCCGGCGCCCGTCAGCAGAAGCACCCGCACTTCCGGCTCGCTGCCCACGCGGGCCACTGCCTCGCGCAGCTCCTCGTGCATGGCAGCCGTGAAGCTGTTCAGCTTGTCCGGGCGATTGAGAGTGATCAGGGCGATACCGTCGGTGAGGTCGAAGAGAATGTTTGCGTAGCTCATGCTGGGATTCCCGCCTCTTCGAGCACCGCAGCAGCGCCGGTCGCGTCTGTGGCTAGAGGGCGCTTCTGCACCATCGTCAGCACGTCGTACTGCGCGATCAGTTTATCGTCTTGATTCGTGACCACCGCGTCCCAGCGCACCTCGCCGTAGTTCTCTGTTTCGCGAGGACTCTTCTGCTTGCAGGTCAGAATTACTTTGAGTGAGTCGCCTGGGAAGACCGGCGTCAAAAAGCGAAGATTGTCGACACCATAGTTTGCGAGCACCGGGCCTGGCGCGGGATCAACAAACAAGCCTGCTGCAATCGAGACGATGTAGTACCCGTGCGCGACGCGGCCGCCAAAAAACGGATTTGCTTTGGCGGCGTCTTCGTCCATGTGCGCGTAGAACATATCTCCGGTGAAGTGGGCAAAGTGTTCGATATCCTTCAAGGTCACCAAGCGCGAACCCGAGACTACGCAGTCGCCGAGATCGAGCTCTTCAAGATATTTTCGGAATGGGTGAACGTCTTCGTGGCGCTTGCTTCCCGTAATCCAACGCTGGCCGATGCGGGTTAGGGTCTCGGGCGAGCCCTGCAACGCGGTGCGCTGGAGATAATGCATGACCCCGCGAATGCCACCCATCTCTTCGCCGCCTCCGGCCCGCCCGGGGCCGCCATGAACCAGTCCAGGCAGCGGCGATCCGTGCCCAGTGGACTCCCGGGCGCAGTCGCGATTCACGATCAGCATGCGTCCATGGAACGCCGCCGTGCCCAGGACAAGCGCGCGCGCGAAGTCATTGTCAAAGGTGAAGATCGACCCTACCAGGCTGCCCTCGCCGAGCTTCACCAGCTCGATCGCATCTTCGATCGAATCGTAGGGCATCAAAGTGGCCACCGGTCCGAACGCCTCCACGCGATGCGCGGCCGCATGGTTCTTCGGGTCAGGACTATGCAGCAGCATGGGGCCGAGGAACGCGCCCGCAACGATGTCCGCTCCTTTGACATCAAATGCGTTCGGATCGCCAAAGACCAGCGCCGCGCCGCCGTCGCGAAGCTCCTGCACCCGCTCCCTCACCTCATCACGCTGTCCCACGCTGGCAAGCGCGCCCATGGTTACTCCCTCGACATTGGGATCGCCAAGCACCACCTTCGACAGGCGGTTCCCGATTGCGTCAATCAGCGGCTGAATCAGATCTCGCGGCGCAAACGCCCGCCGTATGGCCGTGCACTTCTGGCCCGCCTTCGCCGTCATCTCGCGGACGACTTCCTTCACGAACAATTCGAACTCGGGCTGCTCCGGCGTTGCATCGGGGCCGAGCAGCGAGAAGTTCAACGAGTCGGCCTCCATGGTAAAGCGGACTGAGTTGTTCTGAATCGCAGACAATTGGCGCAGCTTGCGTCCGGTCGAAGCCGAGCCGGTGAATGTCACGGCATCCTGCGTGTCGAGATGCTCAAGCAGATCGCCCGTGCTGCCGCAGATGAGTTGCAGCGATCCTTCCGGAAAGATTCCCGAAGCGATCATGTCCCGGAACATGCGCTCGGTCAGGAACGCGGTCTGACTCGCCGGCTTCACAATCGACGGCACCCCGGCGAGCAGCGTCACCGAGATCTTCTCCAGCATCCCCCAGCAGGGAAAGTTGAACGCATTGATGTGCACCGCGACGCCCTGAATCGGCGTGCAGATGTGCTGGCCCACAAAGGTTCCGTTCTTCGACAGCATCTCCGGCGCGCCGTCGACGAGGAAGGTCTGGTTGGGCAG
Source organism: Edaphobacter sp. (assembly GCA_965277335.1). Taxonomy (GTDB): domain Bacteria; phylum Acidobacteriota; class Terriglobia; order Terriglobales; family Acidobacteriaceae; genus Edaphobacter. The sequence continues at coordinate 221,217 of CBDICJ010000007.1, forward strand.
CTCCTTGCGCCCCTTGCTGGAGTAGGCAAAGAGCGTCATAATGCCGCCGTCGATGTCGATCCATGAATCACTGCGCGTGGCTCCGGTTGCGTGCGAGATCTCGTAGTAGCTCTCCTTGCGCTCCAGCAGATACTGTGCCAGCGCTTTCAGGCGGAGCGCGCGATCGTGGAACGTCAGATTGCGCAGCGCGGGGCCGCCAACCTTTCGCGCGTGGTCGAGCATAGCCGCGAAGTCGAGTCCCTTGCTCGACACCGTGCACACCGGCGCCCCGGTGATGGCGTTGCGGATGGTGTCGCCGCTCTCGCCCGCGAACCATCTCCCTGATGCATAGCTTTCCAGTTTCATCGTCATTCTCTTTCTCCTGATCTCTGCATGTGCGGCTTGCTATCCCTGGCTCTCCTGATCGAGCATTCAGCTCTCCTGATCGAAGCCTTTAGCTCTCCTGGTCAAAGTCCAGCACAATCTCATTGGTAAGCGGATAGCTCTGGCAAGTAAGGATGAACCCGCGAGCCACCTCATAATCTTCAAGCGCAAAGTTGACGTCCATGTCCACCTCGCCCTGGGTCATCTTGCAGCGGCACGTGGAGCAGACACCCCCTTTGCAAGAATACGGAAGTTCGATGCCCTGCTCCAGCGCGCCTTCGAGCAGCGTGTGCTGATCTTTGGCAAGCGAAAACTCGCGGCGGCGCCCGTCTTGGATCACTGTGACTTTGCACGCTTGTTCGCTGGCCGCCACGGGAGCATGATGTTTGCGCGCTCCCCGCGGCTCGGTCCCGAACAGCTCCATCCTGATGCGATCTTTAGCAATTCCGTTTGCTTGCAGGCTCGCGGACACATCAGCCATCATGCTCTGCGGACCGCAGATGTAGGCGGCGTCGATGGCTTCGGGATCGATCCAGTGCCGCAGCAACTGGTCGCATTTGGCGCGATCGATTCGTCCATTGAAGAGCTCGATATCCTGCTGCTCGCGGCTGAGGATGAACACCAGATTGAAGCGGTCGAGATACACGTCCTTCAGAGCTTCGAGCTCTTCCTTGAAGATCACCGATGACGACGCGCGATTGCCGTACACCAAGGTGAAGCGGCTCCTGGGCTCTTCCCGGAGCGTCGTCTTCAGGATCGACAACACTGGCGTGATGCCGCTTCCCGCCGCGAAGGCAACATGGTGCCGGTCCGACTCCGGTTGCAGCAAAACGCCGAAGTGTCCCGCAGGCTCCATGCATTCGATCGTGTGGCCCGGCTTCAACTCTCGATTGGCCCAGGTGGAGAACAGGCCGTCCTGAACCCGCTTCACCGCGATGCGAACCTGGCCTTCGAACGGCGCCGAGCAGATGGAATAGGAGCGGCGAATCTCTTCTCCGTCCACGTGGGCGCGAAGTGTCAGGTGCTGGCCGGCGCTGAAGCGGAATGCCTCGCGCTGCTCCGTGGGAATGTCAAAGCTGACGACGACCGCGTCACGAGTTTCCTTCGTGAGAGTAGCGACGCGAAGAGAGTGGAATTGGCTCATGGACGTTCTGTAAATGCTCAAACCTAATGACATTTGAAATGGTCGAAGGGTTCCCGGCAGTCCAGGCAGCGGTGCAGCGACTTGCAAGGAGTGGACCCGAAACGGCTGATCATCTCATTGTGCGTGGAACCGCAGCGCGGGCACGCGAGCTTCGGCTTATGCGCTCCCTGGCCCAGCACTACCAGGCTGGCCGATAATGCATCGCCGGGCAACGTCGCTGCTTCGGTTGGCGGCGCGATTCCATAGTCTTGCAAATTCTTCCTGGCCCGCTCCGTAAGCCAGTCGGTGGTCCAGGGAGGAGAAAGCCGCACCCGCAACTCGACGCGTTTGACCCCTCGGCCCAGCAGCTCCGCGCGAATCATGCGGCCGATCACCTCCGTCGCCGGGCAGCCTGAGTAGGTCGGCGTAACGGTGATGCAGGCAAGCTCTTCTTCTTCTTCACTCCACGCGACGTCGCGCACGATTCCGAGATCGACGACCGAGACGACAGGAATCTCCGGGTCGGGCACCTCGCCGAGCCAGCTCCAAAGCTGGGCGAGAGATGGGCGCGCCAAGCCGGATAGCTGTGCTGAGCCGCGCTCACCGACTACTGGATCGATCGAGGTTACGATATCGCTCATCTTCCGGCCCATTACCATTTCGCGCCCGGGTGCGCACGGTTGACGACCTGCAACTCGGCGAGCAGATACCCAAGGTGCTCGCTGTGAACCCCCTGCTTGCCGCCCTTCTGCATCCACGCATCCGCGGGCGGCATCTCCAGCGTCGCCACCGCGAATACCTTTGCCACATACTCCAGCCAATCGCGCCTCAGGGCGCTTGGATCAAAACCCTCACCCGAATTCGCCATCTCCCGATCGATGGCATCGCCGGTGAACATCTCGCCCGTGAAGGACCACAAAGCGTTCGCCGCCGACTGCGTGAACTCCCGGCTCTGCTCCGTGCCATCCCCCATGCGCACGATCAGGTCTGAGCTGCGGCGCAGATGATAGGTCACTTCCTTCTGCGACTTCGCGGCAATCTCCGCAATGCGAGGATCACTCGATCGCATCAGTTCCGCCAGAGCGAGGCTATGCCACGCGTCGAAGAAGAAGCCGCGCATCATCGTGTCGGCGTAGTTGCCGTTGGGCTGCTCGACGAGGAGAAAGTTGCGGAAGTCGCGATCGCCGCGCAGGTAGGCCAAGGCATCTTCATCACGGCCGTGACCTTCCATCTCGCCGGCGTAGCTCAACCACAGCCTCGCCTGACCGAGCAGATCGAGAGCGGTATTCGCAAGCGCCATGTCTTCTTCGAGCGCGGGCCCCTTGCCGCACAACTCCGAAAGGCGCTGGCTCAACACCAGGGCTGTATCTCCAAGGCGGGTCAGGTATACGAATTTGGTCGATGGGTCGGGCATCGCTAAATATGCTTCACTTCGTCGGGCATCGGAAAGAACGTGGGATGACGATAGACCTTGCTGTTGGCCGGCTCAAACAGCGGCTCTTTGTCGGCGGGGCTGCTGGCCACAATGTTGGCCGAAGGAATCACCCAGATGCTAACCCCCTCGTTGCGCCGTGTGTACACATCCCGCGCATTGTTGATCGCCATCTCGGCGTCCGAGGCGCGCAGGCTGCCGACATGCTTGTGCGCCAGACCATGCTGGCTGCGGATGAACACCTCCCAGAGCGGAAACTCCTTCTTCATCGCCTTACCTTTCCTGTCTTTCCGGTTGCTGTCAGGCTGCCTGGGAAGCGTGCTTGTCGGCGTAGGCGGACAGCGCCTCGCGGAACCACGCGCCGTCCTCGTGAGCCTTCACCCGCGTGCGCAGACGCTCCTTGTTGCACGGCCCGTTTCCCTTCACCACGTTATAGAACTCGTCCCAGTCGATCGCGCCGAAGTCGTAGTGGCTGCGCTCCTGGTTCCACCGCAGATCCGGGTCCGGCACCTTCAGCCCAAGGTACTCGGCCTGGGGCACGGTCTGGTCCACCATCTTCTGGCGCAGCTCATCGTTTGAAAAGAGCTTGATTCCCCACTGCGCGGATTGCGCGCTGTTGACTGACTCCGCATCGCTCGGCCCGAACATCATCAGCGAAGGCCACCACCAGCGATTCAGCGCATCCTGCGCCATCGCCTTCTGCTCCGGTGTGCCCTGCGAAAGCTGCAGCATGATGTCGTACCCCTGCCGCTGATGGAACGATTCCTCTTTGCACACCCGCACCATCGCCCGCGCATACGGCCCATAGGAGCAGCGGCACAACGGAATCTGGTTGATGATGGCCGAACCGTCCACCAGCCAGCCGATCGCGCCCATATCTGCCCAGGTCAGCGTCGGGTAATTGAAGATGCTGGAGTACTTCGCCTTGCCGCCATGCAGATCGTCCACCATCTGGTCGCGCGACGTTCCCAGCGTCTCGGCGGCGCTGTAGAGATAGAGCCCGTGCCCGGCCTCGTCCTGCACCTTGGCTAGCAGGATGCACTTGCGCTTGAGGCTTGGCGCGCGGGTGATCCAGTTGCCCTCCGGCAGCTGCCCCACGATCTCCGAATGGGCATGCTGGCTGATCTGCCGCACCAGCGTCTTCCGATAGCCCTCAGGCATCCAGTCCTTGGCTTCGATCTTGATTCCGGCGTCAATGCGCGCCTGAAACGCCTGCTCTTCCGGAGACAACTCCGCGAGCGATCGAACCTTCTTTGCGCCGGTCTCGACGAGCTGTGCGTACATTCTGCACTCCCTTTGAACTCCCGCGGGATAACCCGATTCATCCGCAAGATAAGTTGTATCGATACAGAATCACGTTTGTCAACAGAATTATTGTACTATGTTGCAGTGCTGTCACAAACGCTTTGCCCATAGGCCAAGCCCTCCCGTGTAGCATGAGAATCGAAACGACCTGGCCCATGAAACGCAAATCCTCCGAGCTCGAAGGCTGGACCCGGCGCCTGCTGCGCAGCGATCCTCCCCGATCGAAATCGCTGATCGTGACCATCTTCGGCGACTCTCTGCTGCCCTATGTCTCGGAGGTCTGGCTGGGGGAACTGATCGCCCTGCTTGAACCGTTCGCCGTGAATGCGCAACTGGCGCGCACCAGCGCCTTCCGGCTCGCCTCCGAAGGCTGGCTTCGATCGCGGCGAGAGGGCCGCAGCAGCCGCTATGGACTCACCGGCTCCGGCCGCACCCGCGTCGAGCACGCCTACCATCGCATCTACGATCCGCCCGCGCCGCAGTGGGACGGCAATTGGACTATCGTCATTCCCGGCAAGGACGGCAGTTCCATCAGTGCGCGCGCAGAGTTGCGACGCGAGCTGGAGTGGGCAGGGTTCGGTCGCGTGGCCGCCCGGCTTTTCCTTCATCCCCGGGCCGACGCGGAGACGCTGGCCGAAATTCTTGCCCGGCTTGGACTGTCCCAGGATGTTGTGACGCTCCGGGCGCGTGATCTCGCCGACTGCCCCACCCTGTCGGTGAACGTCTTTACCTCCGAATGCTGGAATCTCGAGCGCGTCGCGGCACAGTACCGGAGCTTCCTGAAGCATTTTCAGCCCGTGCTCCCCATGCTGAAGAGCAGGCCCGATCCCCATCTTGATCCCCAGACCGCCTTCGTCCTGCAAACTCTGCTTATCCACTCCTTCCGCAGAGTGATCCTCCACGACCCGCGCCTGCCGCCTGCGCTGCTCCCGCAAGACTGGCCAGGCCATGCGGCCTACGATCTCTGCCGGCAGGTCTACCGGCGAACGCATCAGCCGGTGCTTACCTACCTCACCGAACACCTTGCCGAGGCTCGGCAACGCGTCTTCGCGCCCTCTTCTGAATTCTTACGCCGATTCGGCGGACTTATTTGATTCGTCCCGCCCTGACCCGTCCCGTTCCAGCAAGGTACCCGGCGAGCGATTCCAGCCCCTGTTCGATCATCTCCGGCGGCACGGCAAACCCAAACCTGAGAAAGCCCTCGCCATGCGGTCCGAAGACTACGCCCGGAATCGCCGCAACACTCGCATGCTCCAGCAGCAGATCCGCTACCCTGCGGCTGCCTGGGTCGATCGTGTCCACCCGCGCAAAGGCGTAGAAGGTGCCTCGCGGCAGCACCGTGCTTAACCCAAGCTGGTTCAACCCGGCCACAAGAAGATCGCGCCGGGCTCGGTAGTGCTCGCGCTTCTCCTCAAGGAACTCCGGTGCGATCGAGAACGCCGCCAGCGCCGCCCACTGAGTCGGAGTCGATACACCGTTCGTCGTGTACAGGATCACCTTTTGCAGCGCTTCGCGGAAACGAGGCGGCGGCACTACATAGCCGATGCGCCAGCCGGTCATGCTATAGCTCTTCGAGAGTGTGAACACGGAGATTGTCCGCTCCGCCATTCCGGGCAACGAGGCGATCGAGACATGCGGCTCGTCATAGGTCAGGTGTTCATACGCCTCATCAGCAATCACCATCAGGTTGTGCTCGATCGCGAACGCCGAAACTTCTTCCGCATCGATGCGGTCGAAGACCTCTCCGGTAGGATTCAGCGGCGTGTTGTAGTAGATGGCCCGCGTCGCCGGAGTGACATACTGCTCGAGCACAGCCGCCATGCCGCGAGCGCGAACCTCCACCAGTGGCACCAGGACAGGCCGCGCCCCCGCCATCAAGATCATGTTTCCCGTAGGCGTCCAGTACGGCGAAAACATCAGGATCTCGTCGCCCTGGTTCAAGACGCCTTCGAGGGCCGCGGCAAGTCCCTGCATGCCACCGACCGTGACGAGCACATCCTCAGCCGTCACTGAGAGGCGATTGAAGGTTCGCAGCTTTTCCGCGATGGCCTCGCGCAGCGGCTCGATCCCCGACGATGGGGCGTACCGCGTCTCATTGCTCCGCAAGGCTTCCATCATCGCGTCCTTGATGGGCTGCGGCGTAGGAAAGTCCGGCTCGCCTCCATGGAAACCGTAGACCCGCTTGCCTTGGGCGCGAAGCTCCGTGATCTTATTGCGGATCGAGACTATATCTGAAAAACCAACAGAGTCCAGGTGCTTCGCTGGTTGCTGAAGTCTTTGTGTTGCGTAAGATGCCATTGACCTGATTATCCAATCATCGCAGGAGCGCCATGGGAGGGTCGCTCGCTAATGCAGTTGTAGCTGATGCAAGGCTAAACCGGCAACTCATCCGGCACCTGGAGCGTGTTGACTGTGAAAGAACTAGATTGTGTTTGATGCGGTCGGCGTGACCGGTGATCACTCTGACTCTATGAATCTGTCTACAAACTAGGTAGAACGGCGTACGAGTTGATGAGCGAAGGCGATATGGATCATGGATTCAGCCGAGGTGTGGCAAAGTTCGTAGTCTTTGGAGAGGCGGCGTGACCAGTTGAGCCAGGCGAAGGTTCGTTCGACGATCCAGCGTTTGGGCAGGACTTGGAAGAGGGGTTGCTGGTTGCGTTTGACGATCTCGACGCTATATCCAAACATGTCCTTTGCCCAGTTGATCAGCGTGCCTGTATAGCCGCCATCGGCGAAGACAGTCTGGATGGTATCGAATCGGCGGAACAATCGCATCAACACGGCGCGAGCCGCTACCCGGTCCTGGATGCCGGCCGAGTGCACGACCACCGCGAGCAGGTTGCCTTGCGTATCTACCGCAATATGCCGCTTACGCCCTTTGATTTTCTTGCCTGCATCGTAGCCGCGCCGCCCCCTTTTAGCGCCGTCTTCACTGACTGCGAATCGAGAATCGCCACGGTGGGCGTAGCGTTTCGTCCGCCTGCCTTGCGGCCCTGTTCGCGTAGAGTCTGTCCTATGCGCTCCCACACTCCGCTGTCGCGCCACCGCCGGAACTGCTGATGCACGGCCTTCCACGGAGGAAAATTGCTGGGCAACTGCCGCCATTGACAACCCGTCTTCACCACGTACAGCAGCCCATCCACCACGCGCCGTAGATCATACTTGCGCGGCCGACCTCCGGGGTGACGATCTCTCCACGATGCTTGCAGCAGCGGCTCCAGTTTTGCCCATTGCTGGTCCGTCAAATCGCTCCCATACATCCCGTGACCTTAGCCCAAGCTAACCCGCACCGCATATGTCGTCCAGGGTTCCTCAACTAGTTTGTAGACAGGTTCTTAGAGATCTGCGCAGTTGCTGCGGCTATCGAATGTGTCTAGGGGATAGCCCAGTGCTGGACCGACGATCCGTTGCAGCGGCTAAACTGATCCCAGTCCATTTATGTCAAAGCGCGGCATTCTTGCTCTCAAAGCACTCGCCCATCTTCTCTGCCTGCTTCCTCTCGCCTGGCTGCTGCATGTCTACGTCTCCGGCGCTCTTGCGCAAAACGCCGACCCGGTCAACTACATCACGCATTTCACTGGCGACTGGACCCTGTATATCCTCTTCGCCTCGCTCGCGATCACTCCCATTCGCCGCCTCTCTCCGCGCATTGGCTGGCTGGTTCGCCTGCGCCGGCTGATTGGTCTATACGCCTTCTTCTATGCAACGCTGCACCTCGCAACGTATATCTTTCTTTTCTCCGGATATAACATTCAGGCTGCCTTTGCCGGTCTTCGTGCGGGGCATCCGGGGGCGATCTTTATCCAGTGGAAGGCAATCTGGCCGACGGTGCATGAGGACATTCTCAAACGCCGCTTCATCCAGGTCGGTTTCCTTGCGTGGCTTATCCTGCTTGCGCTCGCCTGCACCTCGCCATCATTTATCCTGCGCGCGATGGGAGGGAAGAACTGGCAGCGGCTGCATCGTCTGGTCTACGTCGCCGCTATTGCTGGAGTGATTCATTACTGGTGGCTGGTGAAGGTCGGCGTCCGCACACCATGGAAGGATACGGCCGTTCTTGCCATTCTGCTTGCCGCACGCATCGCGTATGCGGCGATGAAGCCAAGCAGAAAAGCCGCGCCTGCTGCTGTACGATCTTGAAAAAGAAATGTCCTGCCGGACGGGCCCGCTACGCGCGAGGCGGTCACTTCATGACTTGTATACCCCTTCGGGTGGGCCTCCCGATGGTCGGCGGGAAGATCCGGGAGGACCGAAAGATCCATCCTGGCAGGAAAAGGTATACCCGCCACGAAGTGACCGCCCCGCGCGTAGCAGGCCCGTCCGGCAGGACCTATCTTCTACGGGAACAGCCGCTCTTTGCTCCAGCTATCGGCCGTACGAGTGAACAGAAACCGGTCGTGCAGCCGCCCTTCGCCGTCCTTCCAGAACTCGATGCTCTCCGGCCGCAGCACATACCCCTTCCAATACTCAGGCCGCGAGATTTCCCCCGGAAACTCCGCCTCCAGCTCCTTCACGCGCGCCACCAGCTCCTCTCGCGACGCGAGCACGCGACTTTGCTGTGAGGCTACCGCCCCAAGCTGGCTCAGCCGCGAACGGCTATGGAAGTACTGATCCGCGTCGGCGTCCGGCAGCTCCGTTACCGCGCCCGAGATCCGCACCTGCCGCCGCGACGACTTCCAGTGAAAACACATCGCCGCATTTGGATTTTCCGCCAGCTCGCAGCCCTTGCGACTCTCCGCATTGGTATAGAACGCGAATCCGCGCTCGTCGGCGCGCTTCATCAGCACCATCCGCACATTGGGAACTCCCTTGCGCGAAGCCGTGGCCAGAGCCACCGCATTCGGATCGTTCGGCTCGCTCGCCTCGGCATCCTTCATCCAGGCGCTGAAGAGCGCGATCGGATCTAGCGCGGTCTCGGCTTGTATCTCGGGTACACCTATATCCGCCATCCCGGCACCCTCAATTCAACAACACAACAGCCTAAAAAGGCTTGCAGCAAATGAAGAAGAGAGGCTATGCGAGCCCCTCAAAAAGGTCCGTTCCATGGTGCGCCGGTTGCGGATCAGGCGCAGCCGCCAGAGCGTAAAACTCCTCCGCCCCATGTCGCGTAAGGACCTCGATATTCTGCTCCATCAAGGGAGCCTGCGACACGTGCCGGCGAAATGCCTCGTGCTTGCGCTCCTGCACGGAACGAATATCGAGCGTCACCGTCCATGGCGCCAACATTACCGGAGGCCTGTCCGGCAGCGTGAAGTTCGACGACAGGTGGTATAGCCGCTTCGCGCGGTGGAGATTCTCCGCATCGGGATACCGCTTCGCCTGCCCCGCCCAGTGAAACGCCGCCGTTGTCAGCATCGAGACCATCATGTGGTCGGGATGCGTGTTCAGCCCGCCGTCTCCGCCGAAAGTGATCACCACATCCGGCTGGAAGCGCTGTATCTTCTCGGCGATCCGCTTGGCCACGGTAGAAAAGTCGACAAACTCCAGTTGTCCGTCCCGATACTCCATCAGCTCATGCTGCCTCACGCCCAGCACCTCGCATGACGCCTTAAATTCGGCTCGCCGCATCCTTCCGAGGTCATCGTCTGAAGTGGCATCACCGCGATTGGTGGCCGCCTGTCCGTCGGTCAGACAAACCACATAGGTGTCGATGCCGTGATCCGCCGCCAGAGCCAGCGCCCCGCCGAAACCAAAACATTCATCGTCTGGATGCGCCACGACGCACATCAACTTCAGGCCCACGAAGCATCCTCCAGGCCTGCATCCAGGTCTGCATCCAGGTCCGCATCCTCGAACAGCAGCTCGGCCGAAACCAGTCCTTCGAGCACTGCATCGGGGTCGACCGCACGCACCGGCGCGAAGCTTCTGCGATGCAGCGGACAAGGTCCGATCGCTTCGAGCGCCCGGCGATGCTCCGGCGTGGCATAGCCCTTGTGCGAGGCCAATCCATATCCAGGATGCGTCATGTCCAGCTCCCGCATTCGTGCATCGCGGTACACCTTTGCCACTACTGAAGCCGCAGCTATCGAAAGACTCAGCGCATCGCCGTAGATCAGCTTGGTCTGCCGGCAGGGATGATCCAGCCGCATGGCATCGATCAGCAGATGATCGGGGTCGACGATCAGCCCCTGCACTGCGGCCAGCATCGCCATGCGCGTGGCTTGATAGATGTTCACGCGGTCGATGGTCTCGGCGTCGACCTCGGCCACGCTTACGGCAAGTGCCATCCCGCGAATCTGGGCATCGAGGGCCTCGCGCTCTTCACGGGTCAGCTGCTTGGAGTCCTTCAGGCCAGCCGCAGCCAACGCATCCAGACACTCCGGCAAAATGACCGCAGCCGCAACCACTGGGCCGAACAGCGCCCCGCGTCCGACCTCGTCGACGCCTGCGATGCTTTGGAATCCGTAGTATCGCAGAGCCTGCTCCGGGGCATCGCTGCACACCAGCAGCTTCAGCATGCGCTGCTTTGCGGTGGCCGCGGTAACGGTTCGCAGGGTCCGTATGGTTCTCAGGGCGCGAGTGGAGGAAGTCGAAGCCATGCCTGTTAAGTCACGAGTGTAAACCCGGCGCGCAGAACGAAGCCACGACCGAGATCGTGGCTTGGTGGAAAACAGGTACGGAAATTTTACTTGGCGGCGCGCTCGACCTCGCGCAGACGGGCAGCCTTGCCGCGCAGACCGCGCAGGTAGAACAGCTTCGAGCGGCGAACTTCGTACGAGCGTATCTTCTCGACCTTATCGACAACCTTGGAGTTGTAGGGGAAAATGCGTTCGACGCCCTGGCCGAAGCTCATCTTGCGAACCGTAAACGATCCCTGCGCGCCCTTGCGGCAGGCGATGACCATGCCCTCAAAGGCCTGCAGACGCTCTTTTTCACCTTCGCGAATCTTGACCTGCACACGAACTGTATCGCCGGGGGCGAATGCGGGTAAATCGGTCCGCTCTAACTTGGCGGCCAGCTTCTGCATGATTGGATGAATGGACATGACACAACTTTCCTAGGTTGGACTCGTTCTTCAGTATACCTTAAAGAAGTGTAAGCATGTCCTGCCGGACGGGCCGGCTACGCGCGGTGCGGCCACTTCGTGGCGGGTATACCCCTTCGGGTGGGCCTGCCGATGGTCGGCGAGAATTCTGCCGCCGACCAACGGAGGCCTCATGCTCTCGACCCACTAAGGAAAGGTATACACGTCAGGAAGTGACCGCCCTCCGCGCAGGAGGCCCGTCCGGCAGGACATATCTTTAATCGCCGTAGCCCCGCAGCTCGGCCAGAATCTCCCGGTCTTCGTCGCTGATTTCGATGCTGTCCAGCAGGTCGGGGCGGTTCTCGAGCGTCTTCTTCAGTGCCATCCGCCGCCGCCAGCGCCGAACCTCTTCGTGATTGCCGCCCGCCAGCGCCTCTGGAATCGCGATTCCCATAAACTCCGCGGGCCGGGTGTAGTGCGGGTAATCCAGCAACCCCCCGGCTCCATAGGTCGACCGCGGGGGATTGTCCGCCGCGCTGTCCTGCTTGCCACGATCCTTCGCGCCAAAGCTCTCGAACCGCGACGAGTCAGGATTTCCGAGTGCGCCGGGGAGCAGCCGCACTACCGCATCGACGATCACCGCCGCAGCCAGCTCGCCGCCCGAAAGCACATAGTCGCCGATCGAGATCTCGCGGTCGCACAGCAGCTGATTCACGCGCTCGTCGACTCCTTCATATCGCCCGCACACGATCACCACCCGTTCCGTGGCCGCAAGCTCCTGTGCCAGCGGTTGTCGAAAGGGCTTGCCTTGGGCCGATAGCAGAATGACCGTCTCCTTCTGCCGGACCCGCTCCTGCTTCGGCGCGATCTCGAGCGACTGGATCGCGTCGTAGATCGGCTGCGGCTTCAGCACCATGCCTTCGCCTCCGCCAAACGGGCGATCGTCCACGGTGCGATGGCGGTCGTGGGTGAAGCTGCGCAGATCATGCATCGCAATCTCGACCAGACCCGCGGCACGGGCGCGCCTCAGGATTCCGTAGTCGAACGGACCGGAAAAGAACTCGGGAAAGATCGTAAGAATGTCAAAGCGCATAGACGATACTTGGCTGCGGGCGGCGGTTTCGGGCTCGCAGATTGCACCATATCACTGACGGGTTTGCCTATCGCTTAGGAGCATTCCCTGCTGAATGGGAGTCGGTCGTCTTGTCTCTCGGGGCGGCCCGATTGACCTCAATCAATCCTTCCGGCAGGCTCATCACAATGCGCCTGGTCTCGGTATCGACAGCAACCAGGAAAGCCTTCGCAAACGGGATTAGAACCTCGTCGTCATCGGGCGACTTCACCGACAGCAGCGGCGCCACATCTTCCAGCCGCCGGCTGCCATCCGGGGTTACGGCAAACTGGACGTCCTGCACCACTCCAACCTCGGCATCGCCGTTGTACACCGTGCATCCGATCAACTCGCTGACGTAGACGGAATCTTCGTCGAGGGCCTGCCGTTCCTCACGCGGAATGATCACCTCCAGACCTGCCAGCGACTCCGCATCCGAGATCGAGTCGACGCCTGCAAAGTGCAGCACGATACGGCCCTGGTTTTTTCCCACTGGCAACCAGAATGCAATCACCTCAGCTTCGCGAGCCTCTGCCGGGCCGCCCTGAAAACCCGGCGCAGCTAAAAATACGCGCCTCTGTTCCTTGAAGCGCTCCGGAAAGTCGGTCAACAGCTCGGCCAGCATCTCGCCTTTGCGACCCTGTGGCCGAAGCAGATGCGCTGTCACGATCCACTCCGGGATATCTTCGGTCATAGTCTTTGATTTGCCGCGGCGAGCAAGACGACAGCAAGAAGATTCTGCCGCTGTCAGAGAATATCGAAACTCAGAGAATATCGGAAGCTATGACGCGATCGCGGCTTTCAAAGCGTAGCCGCAGCGCTTTCTTCGACGATATCGAGTGAGAAGCGGTGCTTCAGCTTCATGCTGGCCGCGCTCAGAATGGTTCGCATCGATCGCGCCGTCCGGCCCTGCTTTCCGATCACCTTGCCGACATCGCTATGGGAGACGCGCAACCGGATTACGGTACTGTCGCCCTCGTGGATCGCCTCGACCGAGACCCCGTCCGGATCGTCGACAAGCGCGCGCGCAATCTCGGTCACAAGGCCGGTCATCTCTTTTACAGGGCTGTTCTCTGCCTGCGTTTGCATCTCCTGAGTCATCACACACCTTCCGGGTCGGAAATCGCCAGGAGACGCTCAAGGTCGATCCCTTCGTCTCGTCTGATGCGAGATCTACAGAGGATCGCTGATGCGAGCGAGACGCCGGGCCGTGGGCAAACCAGGCATCTTGCCTTGGCCTTCCACTTTGCATTCATCGGAAAACCTGAGGTGCAATACCAAGGAGTCTACGCGAACGGTGGGCAAGACGTGCAGCCAGGAATCAATTATGTCAGCACTCTTTGGGAACCATCTTCACGTTCCCAAAGGTTCTTCCCGCGAGGTGACCGGTCAGGCTGCAGCCGGGCTCTCGGCCGGCTTCTGCGACAGCAGCTTCCCGACACGATCGGAGAGTTGGGCGCCGTTGCCGGTCCAATAGTCGATGCGATCGCGCTTCAGGTCGACGGTCGCGGGATTGGTGCGGGGATTGTAGGTGCCGACGACCTCAATGGAACGGCCGTTGCGGGCACGGTCTTTTTCGATGACCACGATACGATAGTGGGGCTGCTTCCGCGCTCCAACGCGCGCCAAACGAATCATCAACACTGGCATTGCCTTTCAGAACATGTTTGAGTTTGGGCGACAGACGAAACCTCAACATCCTCCATAAGGACGGAGTGCCGAAACGTTACCCAACATCTAAGTATCTCGGAAGTCGCGGCTTTTCGCAACCTGTAGAACCTGACAGGAGAACCCGATAGAAGGGGAGGTTCGCTGCATCCTGCTCCGCGGGGACCTCGGCTGACGTCTGGGAAAATGGGTAATCCTGGGTAAATCGGAAAATTGGTAAATCTCGGTGAAAGTGTAAAGTTTGAGAAGAGCATCTCGCGCTTATGACCAAGCATGCCAATCATCGGACCACCGTCTCCTCGCTGATGGGAACCGCGGTGATCGACGCTCAGGGAAGCGCCTTCGGCCATGTCCGGGAGTTCGCCGTCGCGCCTTCGACTGATTCCGCGCACGTGCACGGCTTTGTCCTCAAGCCGGTCGCAAATCAGGTTCCTCATTCAGGCGCATCCGGACGCGGCGCGGCGCAAGTTTTGGTCTTGATCGGCGATCTCCAACTCACCCCTGCCGGAGCCATGCAGCTTCGCGAGGCGCGCCAACCCAGCGCGCTGCCCAAGGACGATGCCTATCTCCTGCTCGAACGCGACCTGCTCGACCAGCAGATCATCGACGTCCATGGCCACAAAGTCGTCCGCGTCAACGATGTGAACCTGGTCTGGGAGTCGGTGCCCGATGGCGACGAGCACCTCTCCCTCCGCATAGCCGAAGTCGAGGTCGGCTTGCGCGGCGCGGTTCGCCGCCTGCTCAAGGGCCTGCCCTCCGCATCGGTCGACCGCATCGCGTGCCGGTTCAACGGCAGCATCATTCCCTGGGACTTCGTCGACCTTATCGACCGGGACCCCTCCCGCCGCGTCCGGCTGAAGATCGAGCAGGACCGCCTGTCAAAGATGCACCCGTCCGACATTGCCGACATCCTTGAAGATCTCGCCCCCGCCGAGCGCCACGCCCTCTTCCTCTCGCTCGATGAAGAGGTCGCCGCCGAGGCGCTCGAGGAGGTCAAGCCCAAGATGCAGCAGGCGCTGATCGAGTCGCTCGACTCCGAGCGGATTGCCGGCATCGTCGAAGAGATGGACCCGGGCGCCGCCGCCGACCTGCTCTCCGAACTTACGGACGAACGGTCCGACGCCATCCTCGAAGAGATGGATCCGGAAGAGCGGCAGGAGGTCGAAGAACTGCTCGAGTTCTCCGGCGACTCAGCCGCCGGCCGCATGACTACGGAGTATGTCGCTCTCCTGGCCACAGCTCGCGTCGAGCAGGCGATCGCTGCCCTGCGTAACTTCGAAGGCGATCTCGAAACTATCACCGATATCTATCTGGTCGATGAGGAGGAGAAGATCACCGCGCTCATTCCTCTGGTGCAGCTTCTGCTCGCGCCCGGCAGTACTCCCCTGACGGATCTTCCTCAAGGACATCTGGTCACCTGCAGCACCGACGCCAACGGCCGCAAGGTAGCCGAGCTCTTCGACAAATACAATCTGCGTTCGCTTCCCGTCATCGATCACGACAAGCGGCTCGCCGGAGTCATCCACGCCGAGCAGGTCATCGCGCTGCTGCGGGCGAATCACTAGGGCAAATCTCCTGATACTGTGAAGCGGGAAAATTTGAAAATGCTGTTTTCCTTGAGAGAAAAAAACAGTGCGAGCAGGCTTAGCTCTCTTTACACCTTCAGGAGATTTGCCATAGCCGGACCGGCGAACTATTCTCGAACCACCTCGAAGGACACGCTGTACCCGATGAAGATTCTGTACGCCACCATCCTCACCATCAACGACTCCTCCCTCTATCGTCTCTGGGCCCTGGAGCGTCTCGGTCATCAGATCATTCCCTTCAACTTTCTCGACTACCTGCCGAAGCATCCGATGGTCAGCAAGATCACGTATCGCCTGGCTGCCGGGCCGTCGGTCAACCGCCTCAACCGCGATCTGCTTCGAATCGCGCAAGCCGAAAAACCCGATATCCTCTGGACCGACAAGCTGCTCTGGGTCCGTCCCAACGTCATCGACCGCATGCGCAAGCTCGGCATCGCTACGGTCAGCTACATGATCGACAACCCCTTCGGCACCCGGCAAGACCCGGGCTGGCGCCTCTATCGGAAGACTATTCCGCACTACGACCTGCACGTCGTTCAGCGCGACAAGAGCATCCTGGACTACACCTCGCGCGGCGCCCGCGACGTGATCAAGATCCAGACCGCCTACGAGCCCACTCTGCACTTTCCGCCGCCCCAGGGCTGGTCCGACGCCGACCGCGACCGCCGCGTCTCCTTTGTCGGAACCCCCTACGACGACCGCGCCGACACGCTCAGCAGACTCTGGCGCGACGAAGCTCTCGATATCGTCGTCTCCGGCAGGCCGAGCCAATGGGCGCGCGCCATGAAGCCCGACGCCTACCAGGCCATCTTCCGCGAAGGCGAGCTCTACACCGACGAGTACCGCAAAGCCATCTGGCGCTCCCGCATCAATCTCAGCTTCCTCACCCACTCCAATCAGGACGAGTTCGTCCACAAAAGTTTCGAGATCGCCGGCTGCGGAGGCTTTCTCCTCGCCGAGCGCTCCGCCGGTCACCTGCAGCGCTTTCAGGAAGAGGAAGAGGCGGTCTTCTTCTCCACCTATGACGAACTGGTCTGGAAAATTCGCCGCTATCTGCCCGACGAGGCCGGCAGAGACCGCATCGCAGCCGCAGGCCGCCTTCGCGCCGCCCGCGACGGCTACCATAACGACCGCCAGGTCCAACTTATCGTCGAGCGCATGCAGACGATTCTGAGACAGGGCGTCCAGTCCTCTCCCGCGAGCGCCCGGTGATCTTCGATCTTCTGCGCGACGTCCCGTTGGCCACTTCCTCGGCAGACATCTGCATCGTCGGAGCAGGCGCCGCGGGCATTACCCTCGCGGTCGAGTTTGCCCGGAGAGGCAAGAAGGTTCTCCTGCTTGAAGGCGGTGGGGCCCAGCGGGAAGACTCCTCGCAGCAGATCTACGACAGCGAGATCGCCGGTCTTGCGCACCGCGGCATTCACACCGGCCGCATTCGCGTCAAGGGCGGCACTACCGTCCGCTGGGGCGGCCAGATCCTGGAACTCGATGCCCTCGATTTTACCCAACGCCCCGGCATACCCGAGAGCGGCTGGCCCTTCCCCAAGGCCGAACTTGCCTCCTACTACGAACGCGCCCTCACCCTGGAAGGCCTCGCCGAGGTCGAACGCAGCGATGCCGCCGTATGGCGCGATCTCCGCCTGTCCTTCACCCAATTCCCCGCCCTCGACGCCTACCTGTCCCGCTGGTGCCCCGAACCCAACTTCAGCCGCCTGCACGATAAGACCCTGGCGACTCACCCCAACCTCCACCTGTGGCTGCACGCCAGCGCCGTCGAGCTGCTCATCGAAGGCGATACCGCCACCGGCCTTCGCGCGAGCACCCTCACCGGCATTGAAGCAATCTTTCGCGCTCCGCGATTTGTCTTCTGCCTCGGAGGAATCGAAAGCTCTCGCTTCTTCCTCCAACCCCGCCCCGGCGGCCTGCCCTGGAACCGCTCCAACCTGCTCGGCCGGCACTTTCAGGATCACATCGACTGCAATGCCGCCGCCGTGACACCCCTTGACCGGAAGCAGTTCCACAACCTCTTCGATCCCATCTTTGACCGCGGCTTCAAGTATCTCCCCAAGCTCCGCCTTCTTCCGGCCCTTCAAGCCGAGCACAACACACTCAACATCGGCTCCACCATGTCCTTTGAAGACACTGGGAAAGCGCGTTATCAAGCCAAGCTCACCATCCGCAACCTCATGCGCGGCCGCTTCGGCGAAGTGACCCGCGACAATCTTCGCCACACCGCCGGACACGTTCCCATGCTCTTCCGCCAGGCCTGGCGATACAAAGTTGAGCGCCGCGCCTTCGCTCCGCCCGAGGTCCGCATCTTCCTTCGTGTCCACTGCGAGCAGGAGCCCACCTCCCGCAGCAGCATCACTCTTACCGACGTCCGCGACGCTCTCGGGCTCCTTCGCGTCCGCTTCGACTGGAAGATCTCCGAGCGGGAGCTTGCCACTATTCGCGAGTACGTTTTGATTGCCCAGCGCTCGCTTGCCGGAATCGCCCGCATCACTCCCGACCCAGACCTGATCTCCGGCAGCCCCGACTTCTTCGCCCGCTGCGACGACAGCAACCACCACATGGGCGGAATGCGCATGTCCCTCTCAGATTCATCCGGTGTCGTCGATCCCAACCTCCGGCTTTACGGCCTTGGCAACACCTATATCTGCAGCTCTGCCGTCTTCCCCAGTTCCGGCTTCTCCAATCCCACGCACACCGTTCTCGCTCTCGCGCTCCGGCTCGCCGACCACCTCGGCTAGTTGGTCTGGAACTTCAACGGTCTCTTTTGAGATCTCTCTTGAGGTTGCAACCGCTCCACCTGCCAGCCTTTGCAGACATGGCCATGCTCCTCTTCGGCGAGCGCCGCCTCGTTCCGCCCATTCGCGATGGTGCGATAGCAGCGCGGGCAGATCGAGTCGTATGAGCCGTCTCAATTGCGTCGATGGGGATAAAATTGCTGTGGCTGAGTGGACATTGCGTCTCCTACATGGGCGGAAAACACCCAGGCTTAGCTAACGTGGAGGTTAATCAATTCAGAGTAGTGGCAGCGGGTACACAGCGGCAGAAAGCGAATCAGTGATGCACTCAGCCAAATTAGCGCGAACGTTACTTAAGGTCTGTCCGATAAAAAACATTCGTCTGTGAATTTCTTGTGGAAAACTTCTGGCACCTTGCGCCCGATTCTTGCTATCTCTCGACCGGGTACTGAGCGAGCGGAACCGCAGCCACCAACTAATTGAGCAACCCGGACTTGAGCAACGCGTATTTGAGCAACGCGGACACCCGGTGAGCTATCCTAAAACTTCCATTCGAAGGCTTAAGAGGCGAGCGGCAGATGCGAAGCAGCGCCACAACTCTCTCGTTTCTCGTCCTCCTGCTGGTTATTCCCTTCTCCGTCCAATCCAAAGCTCAATGGGAGATGGAAGAGTCCCATACCTCCGCCAGCCTGCGCGGTATTGTCAATGTGGGCGGCGGAGCGGTCTGGGCCAGCGGCACGGAGGGAACCGTTCTCCGCAGCGTAGACGACGGCCACCTCTGGGAAACCTGCGCCATTCCGCCCGGAGCCGAAAAACTCGACTTCCGCGGCATCCAGGCTTGGGATAAAGACTCCGCCATCGTCATGTCCAGCGGCCCCGGCGATCAATCCCGCGCTTACAAAACCACCGACGGCTGCCAAAGCTGGAGACTGGTCTTTACCAATCCGGACAAGGAAGGCTTCTGGGATGCAATTCAATTCCAGACGAAATCGTGGGGATGGATTCTCGGCGATCCTGTGAACCACCGTTTCGTGCTGCTGACCACCTTTGATGGAGGCCTTCACTGGCAACCCGTTCGTCAGGCCGGCCTCGCAGCGAAGGCTGAAGCAGGCGCCTTCGCAGCCAGCAACTCCCTGATCGTGCCCGAACTGCCTCTGCTCTTCGGGACTGCCCGCGGCTGGCTTTACCAGGGTAACTCCACGTGCACCATGAGCTTGGTCCAACATCACCCGGAGTCCTGCCTCGATCGCTTTGACTTTGTTAGAGTTCGAATTCCTATCGCTCACGACAGCGACTCCGCCGGTATCTTCTCTCTTGCGCAATCTAACCTGGCCTTCGTCGCGGTCGGCGGTGACTACAGATTTCCTGACCGGTCGCAGGACACGGCCGCCTACTTGGTCTTCCCGGATCAGCATTGGCAGGCCGCTCGAACTCTGCCCCACGGCTACCGCTCAGCCGTAGCCTACGACGCCACGCAAAAACTCTGGATCACCGTAGGCCCCAACGGCACTGATATCTCCACCGACGACGGCAGGAACTGGCGCTCCCTCAAGCCCTCCGCGACAGAGCCGCCCGACGCCGATAAGAACTGGAACGCTCTCTCGCTTCCCTTCGTCGTAGGTCCCCACGGCCGCATCGGCCGACTTCGCAAACGCTGAGCCCCATGCGCTCAGGATGAGACCTCAGTAGGGAAGATCTCAGATAAGGCGTGGTCGAACTCGCCCCAGTTGCGCTCCTGGAGATGACCGTTGATGTAGTCGCAGTCTGGATGGTAAGCGGTATTGAGATATTCGATAAGAGAGACGGCGTGGCCGTTGCGGCAGCCGTCGGCGTTCTGGAGGGCTGGGGCTTCGAACTGCTCGTGAATATGCTCCTGGGCAGGAGTTGGAAGAGCGGCGGCCATGAATCTAGTATGCTCCGGAAGTAAGACCGTGACTAGGCGGAATGGATTGCCGAACGTCCAACCATAGCGTTCAGGATGCAGAGGGTCGTTCGAGGAATGGAGTTGACGGTGCATGGCTGAGTTTGTCATCAAGCTGGCGGACGAACGGGGGCGGGTGCAGGAGCAGAGCCATGTGGCGGCTACTGCGGAGGAGTTGCGGTCGCGGTTCACCCAGGCGGGATACTACGTCTACTCGGTCAAGAACAAGAGTGTCCTGGGCACGGGCGGCAAGAAGAAGGTCAAGCTGGAGACATTTCTGGTCTTCAATCAGCAGTTTTTGACGCTGATTAAGGCCGGACTGCCGATTCTCGGCTCGCTGGAGCTGCTGGGCAAGAGACAGAAGCTGCCGCACTTCCGGGCGCAGTTGGAGGATGTGGCGGCGCGGGTAAAAACAGGCGAGTCGATCTCGGGGGCGTTCGAGGCGCAGGGCGGATTTCCGATCGTGTATACGACGACGCTGCTGGCAGGGGAGCGGTCGGGCAACCTGGAAGAGGTGCTGCAGCGGTACCTGGAGTTTCAGCGAGTGTCGCTGACCTTTCGCAAAAAGCTGAAGGCGAGCTTGATCTATCCGGCGCTGCTGGTGGTGATGGTGATCGCGCTTTTTATTTTTCTGATCACGTTTGTGGTGCCGCGGTTTGCGCAGCTATATGACCAGCTGGGGACGAAGCTGCCGGCGTTGACGGTCTTTCTGCTGGAGCTGGGGCAGGAGGCGCAGAGCTATGGAATCTATGCCGCGGTGGTTGCGGTAGTGGCCGGGTTTTTGCTGTATCGCTGGTCGAAGACGGCTGCGGGGGCGAGCCTGATCGACCGGATTCGCATCTCGCTGCCGGTGTTCGGGCCGGTGTGGCTGAAATACCAGGTGGGGCTGTTTTCGCGAACGTTGTCGACGCTGCTGACGGGCGGCCTGCCGCTGGTGCCTTCGCTCGAGACGGCGGCGCGGTCGATCGACTCGCCGCAGATTGCGAATGCGGTCTACCGGTCGGTGGAGACGGTGCGGGAGGGCAGGGGTCTGTCGGTGAGCTTGCAGGCGACAAAGGTGTTTCCGGAGCTGGCGGTCGAGATGGTCGAGGTGGGGGAGTCGACGGGCGCGCTGCCGCAGATGCTGAACTCGGTGGCGGAGTTTTTCGAGGAGGATGTGCAGACGAATCTGACGGCGGCGATGAGCCTGATCGAGCCGGCGATCCTGATTTTGATGGGGCTGGTGGTGACCACGATTCTGATTGCGCTGTATCTGCCGATCTTCAGCTTGAGCGCGGGTGGGGCGGCGGGGGGGCAGTAGACAATATGTCCTGCCGGACGGGCCCGCTACGCGCGGGGCGGCCACTTCGTGGCGGGTATACCTTGTGTTGCCAAGGTGAAATGCAGTGGGCCTCCCGTTGGTCGGCGTCAGAACTTTCCCTTCCGACCAACGGGAGGACCGCGGAAGTTTGGGCTATCGAGAAAAGGCTACACGTCACGAAGTGATCGCCCCGCGCGTAGCGGGCCCGTCCGGCAGGACACTATCTTTCAGGCGATGCGGTTGAGGAAGCGTCTGGCGGCGAGGGAGAGCATGAGGCGGGAGAAGCCGCTGAAGATCATGCTGATGCCGACCAGTGTGCCGATGACCCAAACCGTGCTGGCAGGCCACGAGCGCCAGATCATGATCGCTAGAATGAGGGTGACGGCAGCGTCGACCAGAAGCCAGCCCGCGCCGTGACGCGGACGGAGTTGGAAGAACTGGATAATCTCGACGACGCCCTCGAAGAACAGATAGACAGCAAGGATGAGGGTGAGGGCGACCAGGGCCGAGAGCGGATGCAGGATAAGATAGACCCCGGTGAAAAGATAGACCGCGCCGATGAACAGTTCCCAAATAAGAGTTCCGGTGGTGTGGGTCTTGAAGGCGAAGAGGAAATGGGTGATGCCGCTGAAGATCATGGCCCAGCCGAAGAACAACGTGATCACAATTCCGGAGATGGAGGGAATGACGATGGCGAACAGGCCGGTGACGATGAGCAGGACACTGAGGGCGATGGACCAGTTGACGGCTTTGGGGGCGAGTGCGGATAAGGTAACTGGGGTGGTGCTCATGGTGTCCTCCAAACGACGTATGTACGCGTGAGGGCCGTTTGGCGGAGGATAGCACAGGCGTTTATTGACCTATCCTATCACTGGAGGCTTAACACCGATTTTCAACGATGACACAATTGATATGACGATAGTAAACGCAGGGGCATTCGTGACTATAGTAAAATGACTATGGTAAGGCGTGAGATGAAGACGATGGCGGCTGGTAAGTTTAAGGCGACTTGTCTGGCAGTAATGGATGAAGTGCAGGCGAAGCGGGAGCCGGTTCTTGTGACAAAGAATGGCAAGCCTGTGGCGAAGCTGGTGCCGCTTGAGGCGGAGGACGATCCTCTTGCGGTCTTTCGGTATCCGGGAAAGGTTGAAATCCTGGGGGACATCATGGCTCCGCTCTACTCGGATGAAGAGAATGAGGAGTTCTTCGCGCGGTCTGTCGAGCAGATGAAGCGGTCCGGCGAGCAGATGAAGTGATTGTGGTGGACACCCATGCAGTGATATGGCTGACGCAGGAGCAGGATATGCTTTCGGCGGCTGCGCTTGCTGTCCTTATTGAAGGACGCCGTGATGGCCGGCTGGCGATTGCGGACATCACACTGCGTGAAATCGCCTTTCAGTTAGCGCGCAGACGCGTGGCGGTGAATACGTCGTTCGAGGAATATCTTCGGTTTATTGAATCTCTGTTCAGGATTTTGCCGATCAATGGTCAGATCGCCGATCGCTCGACGCGCTTCAGTCCCTCGTTTCCGCGGGATCCGGCAGACCGGCTGATCGCCGCGACTGCGCTGGTTTATGACGCGAGATTGGTCACAAAGAACGAATTGATACGCGCTTCTGGGGAAGTGAATTGTGTGTGGTAGGTGAGTGACGTGTTGGAGCGAGGGGAGTCTTAGGGATATATGGCAATGGCACCTTTGGCAGTACCGATCAATGAGGCGGGGATGGGCGAGTTGGACCGGGCGCAGTTGCTGGCCCGGCGCTACCATGCCGATTTCGTGGACTTGAAGAACTTCAAGATTTCGCATGAGCTGTTCAAGAGCGTGCCGGTGGATATGATGTTCCGGTACAACTTCGTCCCGCTGGAGCAGTTGGAGGGAAGGCTGGCGATTGCAGTCTCCGACCCGTCGAAGCTGATGGTGCTCGACGAGATCTCGGGGCTGCTGGGGCAGCGGCTGGTGACGCGGGTGGCGACGCTGAGCCAGATTTCGGAGCTGCTGAAGAAGACCGAGCAAAGCCAGCGCGTGCTCGATGAGGCGAGTGAAGGACTGGCATTCGATGTGCTGTCGGGGGATGAGAGCCAGGACTCGAACATCTCCATCGAGCGGCTGACCAGCGAGGATGATATCTCGCCGATCATCCGGCTTGTCGATACCACTATCTTTACCGCGCTCGAGCGGCGGGCCTCAGACATCCATTTGGAGACGTTCGACGATTCGCTGCTGGTGAAGTACCGGATCGACGGCGTGCTGCAGCAGGCGATGGCTCCGATTGCGCGGGAGCACCACCAGACGATTCTTTCGCGCATCAAGGTAATGAGCGAGCTGGATATTGCGGAGCGGCGCGTGCCTCAGGACGGACGGTTCCGGGTGCGGTACAAGGGCCGGTTGATCGACTTTCGCGTGTCGATTATGCCTACGGTGCATGGCGAAAATGCTGTGCTGCGCGTGCTCGATAAGGAGTCGATGTCAGAGAAGTTCAAGTCGCTTTCGCTCGATGTGGTGGGGTTTGCGGAGAAGGACCTGGCGCGGTTCCGGCGGTACATCAAGGAGCCGTATGGGATGGTGCTGGTGACCGGGCCTACGGGTTCGGGCAAGACGACCACGCTTTACGCGGCGTTGAACGAGATTAAATCGGAAGAAGATAAGATCATCACGATCGAAGATCCGGTGGAGTACCAGATTCGCGGGATTACGCAGATTCCGGTGAACGAGAAGAAGGGCCTGACATTTGCGCGCGGGCTGCGATCGATTCTGCGGCATGATCCGGACAAGATCCTGGTAGGAGAGATCCGCGATGCTGAGACGGCGCAGATTGCGATCAACTCGGCGCTGACGGGGCATCTCGTGTTTACGACCGTGCACGCCAATAATGTAGTCGATGTGCTGGGGCGGTTTTTGAATATGGGGGTCGAGCCCTATAACTTCGTCTCGGCGTTGAACTGCATTCTGGCGCAGCGCCTGGTGCGGCAGGTGTGTGAATTTTGCGTCAAAGATGTGCTGTATAACGAGACGGAGCTGCTGGCCAGCGGGCTCGATCCGGCGGATTGGAGAGGATTCAAGTTTCGCGAAGGCCCCGGATGCATTGAGTGCAATGGGACAGGATTTCGCGGACGGTCGGCGATCCATGAGTTGTTGGAATTGGACGACGAGATTCGCGAGATGCTGCTGGCGAAGAGGCCGGGAAGCGAGATTCGCAAGAAGGCGAAGGAGAAGGGGATGGCGTTCTTGCGGGATTCGGCGCTGGAGCGGGTGCGGGATGGAATTACTACGCTGCGGGAGATTAATAAAGTTACGTTCATCGAGGCGGGAAGATAGAAAGACAGGGAACAGGGAGTAGAAGGCGGGTCGCTTCGGATTGTGTGCGGGCAAGACGGGTTCGGGGACAGACAAAGACGAAATACGGGGATCTCTCCACCGCGGCGGCAAAGTGCACCGCCTCCTGTCGAGAGGACGACCGTTTTCGAGGATGAGATTGCGGCAGGGCAAGGTAGTCTAGGACGGCATGGATTTTTTACCGAAGACATTAGGGACGCGACCGCGGCTGGCGGTGGAGATACGGGCTGAAGGCGTGGTCGCTGCGCGGGCGGAGGATGCGGCTGCGCTGCTGACTGCCGTGGCGCGGGTGGATGTAGTCGACGGCGCGGTGGCGCCGGGGCTGCGGTCGGGCAATATCGTGGACAAACCTGCGGTGGTCGCGGCGGTGCGGAAGGCTTTGGATGCGGTTGCCGGGCGGGGCGCGGAGCGGGGCAAGGGCGGGCGGCTGCGGGATGTGACCGTGGTGGTGCCGGATTCAGCGGCGCGGGTGTTGTTTCTGGACTTCGATCAACTGCCTTCAAAGACGGCGGAGGCGCTGCCAGTGGTGCGGTTTCGACTCAAGAAGCTGCTGCCGTTCGATGCGGACGACGCCGTGGTGAGCTATCAGGTGATGGCCAGCGAAAAGGATGCGGTGAAGCTGCTGGCGGTGGCAATGCCGAAGGCCGTGCTGGAGGAGTATGAGGGCGTGGCGCTGGCGGCGGGATATCTGCCGGGAGCGGTGTTGCCGAGTACGCTGGCGGCGCTGGGTGGACTGGAGGAGATTGAAGCTGCATCGCTGGTGGTCAACGCCGGGGTGGGTGCGGTGACGACGGCGATTGTGCAGGCGGGGATGCTGCTGCTGCATCGTTCGGTTGCTATGTCCGGCGCCATGTCGGGGGATGCGAATGGCGGCGGCGCAGCGACCGATCTGCTGGCTCCGCTGCCGGTGGTGGATCGGGAGAGTACGGCGCAGGAGTGGGCGCAGCAGGAGGCGCTGGGGCCGGGCGGGTGGGACCGATTCGATGCCGAAGCTGCGATGCAGACTGCAGTGGTGCAGACCGCGGTGATGCACGAGGTCGACATCAGGGCGGCGGCTCGCGAGGTGGCGCAGGCGGTAAGCGTGGCGACGGCGTACTTTGAAGACACGCTGCAGGCTGCGCCAACGGAGTTGCAGGTGGCAGGGCCGCTGGGCGCCGAGGCTCTGGCTGCGATGATGGAAGAGAACGGGTTGGAGGGATTGCGGGTGCGCGAGATGGTGGACGCGAGCATGATGGAGGCTGGTGCGGTGACGGCGAGCGTGCCGCGCGGCTGGCTGGCCGGCGTCCGGGGAGCGCTGAGACACTGATGCGGATCTCGGTAAACCTTGCGACTCGACCGTTTGTGGAGCTGCGGCCCTTGTTTGCGCGGCTGCGGCTGGCGATGGGGCTGTTGGCCTTGCTGGCGGTGGGGTTGGGGTTCGCGCTGCACTCGCTGAACGCGAAGGCAGCGGTCGCGCAGGCGCAGATGAATGCACTCAAGACGAAGACGACGCAATTCCAGAACGAGCGGATGGCGAATGAGTCGAGGATGCGGCAGCCGCAGAATATGGCGGTGCTGGAGCGCTCGCAGTTTCTGAATACGGTGTTTGCGCGGAAGAGCTTCAGTTGGACCGCGGTGATGATGGACCTGGAAAAAGTTCTGCCGGCGGGAGTGCAGGTGACGAGCATCGATCCGGTGATTACGCAGCAGGGCGATGTCAATATCCGGCTGCGGGTGAGTGGAGACCGCGATCGGGCGGTGCAGTTGGTGAGGAATCTGGAGACCTCGCAGCGATTTGTATCGCCGCGTCTGGTCTCCGAGCAGGCGCAGACGCAGGAGGGAAATCGCAATGCGGCTGCGGCGCAGATCACGACTCCGGGCGCAGTGCAGTTCGATATTTTGAGCGACTATAACCCGCTGCCGGAGAGACGTTCCGTAGCGGCGAAGCAGATCGTGCGAGGGGCTGCGAAGGATTCTTCCAAGGCTGCGAAGACGCGCGGGCGGAAGAGTACGGCGGTGCGTGGTGCGTCGGCGAAACACTCAGCGGCGAAGCTGCCCGCGCAGACGGCGGTGCCGCGATGATGGTCACGGCGGTGAAGCGTTCGACCGCGACGCGGCAGTGGGTGGAGAAGACGCGCCGGCTGGGAACGCTGCTGAACCTGCATATCGCGGGCGTGGCGGTGCTGGGTCTGGTCAATCTGTATCTCCTGGTGCATATGGCGTTTGCGTGGAGCGCCGCGAACAGCCAGAATGCGCAGGCGCTGGCCGACCAGACAGTGGCGATGAAGACGGCGGAGATTGCAAAGCAGCCGCTGGAGGGATTGGACCGAAAGCTGGCCGTGGCGACCGGAGATGCGGACAGGTTCTATCGGCAGCGTCTGCCGTTTGCGGACTCCGAGGTGGCGGGCGAGCTGGGAGCGTTGGCCAAGAAGCAGGGCGTGAAGCTGACGCGGGTGCAGTACGCTCACCGGCCGGTGATGGACGGGACGACGGGCGCGCTGACCGAGGCGGAGATGGATGCAAGCTTGAATGGAGATTATCGGCCGCTGGTGCTCTTCATCAACAGCCTAGAGCGGGACAAGATGTTTTTCCTGATCAACGCGGTGACGTTGACCGGGCAGCAGAGCGGGACCGTCGGGCTGCGATTGCGGCTGACGACCTACCTGCGGCCGCCGGTGGGGACGGAGGGTTCCGAGAAGAGCGTGACGGGTGCGGTGGATCGGAATGCCGCGGCTGCGGGCGGCGCTGCGGCTGAGGGCTCCAGTGTGGCTGACGGCTCCAGTGTGGCTGCGGGCGGCGCTGCGGCAAGGGGAGGCCGGCGATGATCAGGCTGACTCCGGATCTGCAGAAGAAAGCGGCCGCGGTGGCTGCGTTTGTGCTGGTTGCGGCTGGAGTTCTGTACTACGAACTGCGGGACGACAGCCCGGCTCCGGTTGTCCCGGTCGCGGTGACGGCTCCTGCGACGGCTTCCGGCCCGGCGAGGAGCGCAGGAGTGCCTGCATCTGCGGCTAGTGGGGGGGGCAGTGTGGGGGGCAGTGGGGGGGGGAGCGCGGCGCAGAAGCTGGGCACGACCTCGGCGCAACTGGATCCGACGCTGCGAATGGGGCCTATGCTGGTGACCGAGGCGCTGGTGTACTCCGGAAGCGGAAGGAACATATTTTCGGCGAACTCCGCTCCGGTGGAGCTGCCCAGACCGATCGCTTCGGTGAGGACGAATGGGCCGGCGGCGAGCGCGGCGGCTCCGGCGTACTCGGGACCTCCGCCTCCACCTCCCATTGCGCTGAAGTTCTTCGGCACGGTGACTTCGGAAGATGGGACGCGGCGGGCGTTCCTGCTGCATGACGATGACGTATTTTTAGCGTCCAATGGAGACGTGGTGCAACGGCGGTACAAGATCGTGTCGGTGCTTGCGAACTCAATCGTGGTCGAAGATCTGACGAACAGCAACACGCAGACTCTTCCGCTATTGGTGCGGTGAGGTGGTAAAGACGATGGGTACCGGCGCGGATTCGAGGCGGGAGGGTCGAGGGGGGCGTGGATATGCGCTCGCCGGCGTCTCGTCTCAGGCGGAGCAGGGATTCGTGCTCGTGGGATTGATCGTCGCGATGTTTTTCATTCTGCTGGCGCTAAGCATCGCCGCGCCGACCGTAGCCAAGGAGTTGAAACGCGAGCGGGAACTGGAGATGATCCACCGGGGCAACCAGTATGTGCGAGCGGTTCAACTGTATTACCGCAAGACGGGAACGTATCCGGCTTCGGTGGATGCACTGGGAAAGTCGAACAACATACGGTTTCTCCGCCAGCAATATGTAGACCCGATGACGGGGAAGGCGGACTGGAAGCTGATTCATGTAGGCGAGGCGAAGACGACGGTGAAGGGATTCTTCGGGCAGCCGCTGGCTGGACTTGCGCCGGGACTGGGCTCGGCCGCGAACCTGGCTTCGCCGGGCGGCATTGGAGCGGGGGCGGCTGGGGCGGGCGCAGGGTCGGCGTTCGGCGGGGGAGCGGCAGCGGGATCAGGATCGAGTGGGTTCGGATCGTCTGGATCGAGTTCGTTCGGGTCGTCGTCGTTCGGGTCATCCTCGGGGTCCAGTTCGTTCGGATCCTCCTCGTTTGGGTCTTCTTCGCCGGCTTCGAGTTCCTTTGGAACAAATTCGGTTGGAAGCGGGTCTGCTGGAGGATCGACGGCACCAGGGGGGAGTTCCACTGGAACGGACAGTTCAGGGACGAATGGTTCCGGAAACGGTTCAGGGACGGGTAGTTCGAATGGGAGTTCCAGCCAATCGGCTACGGCGTTTTCGGGAGGTGGGGCGCCGTTTGTGGGAGTGGGACTCCCCAAGCATGGCGATTCCATTGTGGTGCTCAACGAGCAGAAGACGTACCAGACCTGGGAGTTCATCTACGATCCGCGGATCGAGCAGATGAAGTCCCGGTCGAATCTGCTGGGTGGAGGGGGAGCCGCTGCGGGCGGTCTCGGGTCGGCTTCTTCGATGAACTCGGGAGTGGGCGGGACCGGAAGCAGCCCGTCGGGCTTTGGGTCGGGCTCAAACGGCGGCAACAGTGGTGGATTCGGCAGCAGCGGCGGGTTCGGCAGCAGCGGCGGGTTCGGCAGTAGCAGCGGATTCGGCAGTAGCGGTGGGTTCGGTTCGTCGCCTTCGAGTGGATCCGGTTCGTCCGGCTTTGGGTCGTCCGGGTCTTCGGGAAATACGCCGCAGAACACGCAGGCTCCGCAATAGGGCGCTCCCGCTTATCGCCTGACGAGACCGGACTCGCTGGGTTGCGATGGCAACGCGATCAGCAAGTCAAGGCTCCCCTACTTGTCGCACCCCAGCCCGACCCGAAACTTCACTCATCAAATCACTGCGCCGGTAGGCAACGCCATCGGCACCTCTCCCCATCCATAGAGAAGACCGGAAGGCGAATAAAAAGCGTAGGAGATCCTCTCATGCCCAAAAGAAAATCCACTCCCAGCAACGCTCCAGCGGCAACACCGGAAGGCAACGACGAACTTCAGCAGGCCACCCAGCGTGCCGAGCGAGCCGAGGCGGAACTCGCCGAACTGAAGGGTGAATCCTTACCTGCCCATCCAATAAGCCGGATAGAGCCCGTCCCTACAGCGCCAGTCCGTACAGAGTCAGTTCAGGGTGCCGCCCCACAGGCGGATGGCGAGCAGGAGCTTCGCAAGGATTCCAATGATGGCCCACCTCCTCGACTCGCTCGCCGACGGCCAGGACATCGGCCACTACGGACGCCTCGTCTTCGCCATGGTCGCGCGGCATTTCCTGCCCATGGCGAGGTCCTCGCGTGGCTTCTGCGCGACCCTGACTTCACAGAGCCCGAAGCCACCGTCATGCTGCGCCAGGTCGAAGGCCGCGACTACAATCCGCCCAAACGCGATCGCATTCTGGAATGGCAGGCCGAGCAGGAGTTCCCCATCATGCCTAACCCCGACGACCCCGACTGCGGCAATCTCTACCGCAACCTAAAGTTCCCCGATTCCATCTACAACAACATCGAGCACTACCAGGAGCAAAAAGTTTCCACCTGATTCGCCTGCTACTGACGCCGACTTTGGCTTGTAACTAGCCGCAACGTCGCACGGCGTCCTTCGTGGTCTCTCCGCGGAACCCTGCGAATCCGCTCGCAGCAGTTTTGGAAGCCGAATGAGTCGTCGCGTTTGAAGCGGTGTGGCCGTGTCGTGATGTGGGGACTTGACATGGTCTTCCTGTGGATCCCTCGCGAGATGCGCAACGGAGTTAAGGCAAGACTCAAGAGGTGATTCTGATGCAGACCTGCTCGGCTGGTTTCCGGTGTATCCGGCTATGGAGCGGTGATGCGGACCGAGACGCCAAGCCCCTGAAGCGGCACGGTGGTATCGACAGCATCCGTGTCGGTTCGAATCACAGTCATCTGGGTGGACTCGGGCGAGGTGACGTAGACCTTGCCGGTGGGCGTTCCGCTGGTGACCGCGATGTAGTTGCCGTGGCCGTTGCGATAGGGCGCGCTGTTGGGGACCACCGGGCTGAGGGCGAGAGGGATGGTTGCGCTGACGGTGTTTGTATTGAGATCGATGACCGATACCGTGCAGGCGGTGCTGACGCCGGGGGCGGCGCTGCCGTCCGGTGAACAAGGCAGGGTGGTATCCCCGGTATTAACGACATAGGCGCGGCTGTCGGAGGCGTCCTGCAGCACGCCGACCATGACGGGATGAATGCCGACTGGCACGTTTGCAAGGACAGTGCCGAAGCCTGCTGCATCGACGGGATTGGTCGGATCGCAGTTGGGGTTGGTCGGAAGCGCGGTTGCGGAGCAGAGGGGAATGCTGACGATGCTGACCGATCCTGGCGTGACGCCATCGCCGGCGTTGGCTACGACCATCTCGCTGCGGACGGGGGCGAAGTCTGCCCAGATGGGAGCGACGGCCTTCGCATCATGGATGGTAGGGTTGGGGGTGTCGGGCTGGTTGGTCTGGGCGTTGATGACGCTGACGGTGCCGTCGCCCTGGTTCATGATGAAGGCGCGCTTGCCATCCGGGGTCATGATGCCGTAGACGGGTGTCGCTCCGACAGGAATGGGAGTGGGATCGAAGGTATTGCTTGCGGTCTCAATGGTGAAGACCTCGCCGTTGCCTCCGCCAGTGCGTTGGGCGATGGCATAGGAGCGCGCTCCGCTGGTGATCCCGACCGTGTAGATGGGCGTGAAACCGGCGGGAATCTGAAGCTGCTGCTGGAGATTGAGAGCCAGGGATCCGGTGGCGCCGGTGAACTGCGAGATCACGTTCTGTCCAGGGTCGGCGAGGTAGGTATTGGCGCCTCCGGGAAAGATGCTGACGGGGTTGGCTCCGGGAAGGAGCGTGGTCTGGTTGACGTTGCTGGTCAGCAAGGAGGTGTTGATGCTGAAGGTCGTGAGTGTGTGGTCGCTATTGAGCGTGTAGCCTTCGGTTCCGCTGCTATTGAGGATGAGGTAGTAGGGATCGACCCCGATATTGGCCGTGATGAGCACGGTGTCTCCGGCGAAATCGACAAAGGTGACTAGACCGGGGGTGGGACTGGACGTAGTCCCGGTATTCGAGATGACTACCGCGAATTTTTGCGTCTGAGCTGCGGGGCCGACCGGGTTGATGGCGCTGACGACGGGGCGGTAGTTATTGCCGCAGCCTACGATCGAGAGGCCCGAGACGACGGAGGCAAGCGCGGCAACTGCCAGTGCAAGCCTGGATCCGACCCGGACGGCCTGCGATACGGATGAAGCGGGGCGCCGGTGTGGCCGCGACTGGGTGCTTCCTTCTGCTTCCATTCTTACTAAGTGCAAAACTGCTCCCGCGATGGTTCTGATGTTGGCTATGCTCAAGGTGATTGTAAATCACCGCGGGGGACAGAGCCTGAGGACTGGACAGGAAATGCAAGAAGGCGGAAGAGAGACCGGCTGGAGCAAGGCAATCTCGCAGACGCGGGACCGGATGCAGTCGCGGCTGCTGGTCTGGCTGGTGGTTCCGCTGCTGGTTGGCGGCCTCGCTTTGGCATATCGCCCCCTCACGACAGGAGCCTCGGATTTTTCCTTGCGGCCCACGCTCTTGCCTTTGCTGTTCAGCTTCGGGTTCGCAGTGCTGGTTTGGGCGATGCGGTCGGCTACGCTGCAGGCTGCGGGAGTTGGGCTGCTGGTTTGCCTGATTCTGGCGCGTCCTTCTGTGAGCGGGACGACATGGGGTGCGATCGCGGCGCTGGTTGTCATGTTTGCGCTGACATTTGCGGCGACGCGATTTGGCAGAGCGAGCAAGGAGAGCCGCGGGCTGGCGGAGGCGCGGAGCGGACGGCGGGCTTCGCAGGTTGTGGCGAACCTTGGGGTGGCAGCTCTGTGCGCTTCGGTGGGATGGCATTTCGGATGTGTCGCCGCTTTGGCGGAGGCGGCGGCGGATACGGTGTCTTCGGAGGTGGGCCAGGCGTTTGGCGGAAGGGTCTGGCTGATCACTACGTTTCGCCGGGTTGCTGCGGGGAAGGACGGCGGCGTGAGTTTGGCGGGCACGGCCTTGGGTATGGCAGCGGCGGCGCTGGTGGTGCGGGCGGGAGCTGCGCCTCATGCATTCTGGCCGGTATTTACGGCGGCATGTGCGGGATTGGCATTTGATAGCGTGCTGGGGGCTACGGTGGAAGCACGCGGATGGATGGGGAATGACCTGGTGAACTTTGGGTCTACCTTGTTTGCCGCCTTGATGGCGCAGACGTGGAAGGGCTGGAGAGGGTAAAGGGCGGTTAGAGGTCGGGCTTCCCTTCCAGCCAGCTGCGGAGCCGGTTGCTGTTCAGGTTCAGACGCAAAGCGGTATAGCTGAGGATCTCATGGAAATAGCGCATCGCCATGTCGTAGCTGCCGATGTGTCCGATGGCGGGTCGGGGTGAGGTGTAGACGTCGAGTTCGGCATCCTGGCAGAGTTCGCGGATGCGGAAGAGGTGGGTGCCATCGGAGACGACGACGATGTGGCGCAGGTTGTTTTCGTGGGCGATGGCGACGAGGCGATGGACCTGCTGCTCGGTGTCGATGGAGCGGGTCTCGGCGATGATGTCGGCAAAAGGAATTCCATTCGCGAGGAGATAGTCGCGGCCCACCCCGCCTTCGGTGTTGCCGGAATCTTTGTCGCTGCCGCCGCCTAGGGTGATGATGACCGGGGCGATGTGCTGACGGTAGAGTTCGACGGCGTGGTCGAGGCGGGCATGCAGGACGGGCGAGGGATGGCCGGCGTATTCGGCTGCGCCAAATACGGCGATGGCGTCGGCCGGCTGGGCTTCGTCGTGACTGGCGACGGCATCAATCTGCCGATAGACCCACATGCCCCATCCGACGACTACCAGCAACACCAGAGCGAACAGGCGCGAGAGGAAGACTCTTCGCTTGGCGGCTGCGCGGCGCAGATTGGATTTCGAGACGATCATGATTATGACAATCCAGGGTTATGACAATTCAGGCAGAGGTGCCAGTGTAAGCGCATCGCAGGGGCGGGCAAAGATAAAAGCTGTCCTGCCGGACGGACCTCCTCCGCTCAGTCACCCCACGAACTTATACCTGTTTGCAGAGGTCCGATTCGGCGGTCATTTCTTGACTTCTATACCTTGATTGCTGGAAGGAGTTGCTTTGGGCCTTCCGTAGGCCGGCCATTGACTTAGTTAATGCTGGAGGGCGAGGGCGATCTCGTGGGTGGGTATGGCCCCCTCGCGGAGAATCATCCAGGAGTTGCCGCCGCCGGAGAGGTCGACGATGGTGGTGGCGGTGGTGCGGGCGGTGGGGCCGCCATCGACAATGAGGGGGATCTTGTCGCCGAGCTGCTCTCGGACGCCGGAGGCATAGGCGCACTCGGGGTGGCCGGAGAGGTTGGCGGAGGTGGCGGTGATGGGCAGGCCGAGGCGGGCGACGACGGCGCGGGGGATAGCGGCTTCGGGGACTCTCAGGGCGAGATTGCCGGTGTTGGCGGTGACGCGGAGGGGGAGTTTGGAGCCGGCTTTGACGACGATGGTGAGGGGGCCGGGCCAGAACTTCTCGGCGAGGCAGTCAAAGGCGGAGTCGAGCTGGCGGGCAAGTTCGTAGGCCTGGGCTACCTCGGCGATGAGGAGGGAAAGGGGCTTGTGGCGGGCGCGGGTCTTGAGCTCGTAGATGCGGTCGACGGCCTGAAGATTGACGGGATCGACGGCGAGGCCGTAGAAGGTGTCGGTGGGCAGGGCGACGACGTTGCCGCTGTTGAGGCTGGAGACGACGTAGTCGATGAGCGCGGATTCGGGTTCGTCGGGGTGGATGCGAAGAGTTTCGGCGGTCAAATGCTGGCTCCTGTAGCTGGGGGTACCCCCCGTACTTTCTTGCGCAAAATCTTCCATTGAGGAGACTTAGCTTTGGACTTCGAGCTGGAACCGGGCTGTATTGCGGGCAAAATCTTCTGATCAAAGGACTTGACCTTACCTGTAGACGGGGACGGTTTTGCGGCTCGCCCCTGATTCTAATGGATGATGAGGGCGAGCGGGGTGACGGGTCGCGAGGAGCGGTGGAGGTAAGATTCTCGGATGGGTGCAGACGTGATTTCGAGCACGGCGAATGCGCGGGTGAAGCAGTTGCGGGCGGCGTTCGCGGGCCATGCGCGGCTGAGCGGCGGACTGATCGCGATTGAGGGGGACCATCTGCTGGAAGAGGCGCTGCGCAGCGGGATGGTGCTGAAGACGGTCTTTGTGAGCGAGCGGCGGGAGGCTCCGGGGATGGTGCCGCGCGGGGTGGAGGTGGTGCGGCTGACCGGGGGAGTGTTTGAGAGCGCGGTAGTGACCGAATCGCCGCAGGGTGTCGCGGCGTTGATGGTGCCTCCGGTTTGGGTGCTGGAAGATGTGGTCCATGATGGGCGGAATGCAGGCTCGCTTCGCTCGATCCCCACATCTCAGAATCGAGATATGGGGCACCCGGTGCGTGGGCCGCTGGTTTTGGTGGCGGCGGGGTTGCAGGATCCGGGGAACCTGGGCACGCTGGTGCGGTCGGCAGAGGCGTTTGGGGCGGCGGGAGTGTTGACGACTCCGGGGACGGTGAGTGCCTGGAACCAGAAGGCGCTGCGGGCGAGCGCGGGGAGTGTGTTTCGTGTGCCGGTTGTTGCGGTGACGACTGAGGACATGGCGGGGTTAAAGGAGCGCGGAGTGAGATTGATTGCTGCCGTGGGCACCGATGGTTCCGGGGTGGTGCGAGCGCAGGAGATGGACCTTAGTTCAGCCTGCGCGGTGATGATTGGGAATGAAGGGAGCGGGCTGGCGGCGGAGTGGATGGGGATGTGCGATGCGCGGGTGACGATTCCCTGCCCTGGGCCGGTGGAGAGTCTGAATGCGGCGGTGGCGGGAAGTTTGCTGCTGTATGAGGCGAGCCGGCAGCGAGCGGTACGAAAGGATCCGGGTCGTGAATCGCGGTAGGAGTGAGTTCGAGACCGAAGTGATGCGAGCTTCCACGATCCCACCCATCGCGATGAGACCGCGATGGATGGGGCACCCGATCCTTTGTGACGCATGGAGGAGAACTACGACAACGGCGTGGACGAAATTTGGGGTGGGGCGATGAGTTTGTTCGATGCTAGTCCGATGAGTGCGCCGGTTGCGAATGCGCGAGGCGCTCCGCTGGCGGAGAGGATGCGGCCGCGGACGCTCGACGAGTATTTGGGGCAGGAGCATCTGCTGGGGCCGGGGAAGCCGCTGCGGCTGGCGATCGAGGGGGACGATCCGACGTCGATGATCTTCTGGGGGCCGCCGGGGACGGGGAAGACGACGCTGGCGAAGATTATTGCGCTGCGGACGCAGGCTAGCTTTATCGAGTTTTCGGCGGTGATGAGCGGGATCAAAGAGATCAAGAACGTGATGGTGGAGGCGGAGAAGGCGGCGAGCTTTGGGTCGCGCACCATGCTTTTTGTAGACGAGATTCACCGCTTCAACAAGGCGCAGCAGGATGCGTTTCTGCCGTATGTGGAGCGGGGGACGATTCGGCTGATCGGAGCGACGACGGAGAATCCTTCGTTCGAGATCAATGCGGCGCTGCTCTCGCGGTGCCGGGTGTATACGCTGGTGGCGCTGACCGAGGAGCAGGTGATCGGGCTGCTGCGGCGGGCGCTCGCGGATGCGGAGCGGGGGTTAGGCGCGACGGGAGTGGAGGCGGAGGATGAGGCGCTGGCTACGATCGCTTCGTATTCGAGTGGAGATGCGCGGAATGCGCTGAATGCACTGGACGTGGCGGTGAAGATTGCGGAAGGCCGCGGGGAAAAGGCGATTACGAAGGCGCTGGCCGCGGAGGCTTTGCAGCGTCGGGTGCTGCTGTATGACAAGAAGGGCGAGCAGCACTACGACATTATCTCGGCGCTGCACAAGAGCGTGCGGAACTCGGACCCGGATGCGGCGATGTACTGGCTGGGGCGGATGCTGGAGGCGGGCGAAGACCCGATGTATTGCGCGCGGCGGATTGTGCGGATGGCGGTGGAGGATATTGGGCTGGCGGCTCCGGAGGCGTTGAATCTGTGTTTGAGCGCGCGGGATGCGATGCACTTTCTAGGCCGTCCGGAGGGCGATCTGGCGCTGGCCGAGGCGGTGGTGTATCTGGCGCTGGCTCCGAAGTCGAATGCGGTGTCTGCGACGTATGGCGCGGTGCTCAAAGATATCGAAGCGACGGCGGCGGAGCCGGTGCCGCTGCCTCTGCGAAATGCTCCGACGAAGCTGATGAAGTCGTTGGACTATGGCAAAAAGTATCAGTATGCGCATGATGTCGAAGGGCGCGTGGCGGATATGGAGTGTCTTCCGGCGGGGTTGGCGGGGCGCAGATATTACAAGCCAACGAATGAGGGGCGGGAGAAGCTGCTGGCGCAGCGGATGGAGGAGATTGCGCGGATCAAGGATCGCAAAAAGGAGAGCAAGCGCGGCACCTAGGACAAATCTCCTGATACGGGTGGAGCGGGAAATTTTGAAGAATGCTGTTTTCCTTGAGAGAAAACAGCGCGAGCAGCTTACCTCCCTTCCTACCTTCAGGAGATTTGACCTAGAGTGTGGGGGCTCAAGAGGGCAAAGAAGAAGGCCTCGCGCCTGGCGAGGCCCTCTCCTCGTATTCTGCAAAACTAAGCCATAAACCGCTTGCGAACGACGCCGCCCAGCCCCAGAACCCCGGTGAGCAGCAACCCGAAGGATGCCGGCTCCGGTACCGAACTGGGCAAAGTACCGGGCCCGCTATCGCCGTTCGGGCAACTGCCGATGGTGTTGGTGTCCAGGGTGACCGCGCCGTTGAGAGCGATGGCACTTCCGCATCCGATCGTTGCGCCGGTGTTGAGCGTGATGCTCTGATCGGCGATGATCGTTCCCTCGAAGTCAGTCGTGGTTCCGAGCGTGGCGGAGCTACCCACCTGAAAGAAGACGTTGTCGTTGGTTCCCAGGTTGGTGAGATCCACCATCGATGCACTCGCCGTGGTGAGCGTAGTGCCGATCTGGAAGATCACATCCGCGTTGTTCAGCCCCTCGAAGTTCAGCGTCAGCAGGCCGGTCAACTGCGCTGAGGAGGAAAAGGAGTACACGCCGGGTATGAGTGTTCGCGAGCCAAGGTTCTGGCCTGTGAGATTCTCGGTAGGCGTGAGGCCGGAGAGATAGTTGTAGGCGGTCAATGCGTCGGCCTGCCCCTGGATCGCGGTCGCATCCTTGCTGTGAATCGCTCCGTTCGTGACCATGCCAGGAGGGAAGCCGGTGATTGCGGTGCCGGGGGATACGCCCACATTACCACTGAGCACACTTGGTCCTGTGTTGGTGACGGTGGATGCGCCAAGCACGGCAAAGCTTCCCGCCGTTTCGAGGGGAACAACTGGATCGGCTTGAAGGAAAGCGGCTGGAGAAAGGAGGATACCTAGGAGGATCAGTTTGATAAAGCGCTTCATGGGAACTACCTCTGCACCCCTATAGGCACCCCACTGGCCAACCTCTTGTAACCTTTTGCAGACGAAACGATGTGCTTTGTTTGAGGTTTCTCGTTACCAATGACTCGTCCCAACCGTAACTTATGTTCGATAGAGGACAAATTGCATGGTAAATGACAAATGTTTTCCAGACTACCGCAGCAGGGCACGAACAAGGCCAAACGCTACCGCACTTCGGCAGCTTCTTCTGCGGCGGTTTGGGTGGCCGTGGTTGCCGTTGAGGTCGGTGGTGTAGCCGGCGTATGAGGTGGTGCTTCACGTCCTTTTCGAGGGCGGTGGGGACGATATATTTGGTGAGGAGTTCGGGAGTCTTCCTGAAAATTCTTCCGGCTTTGGGTGATTGGAAAAAAAGGCATATCTCAGGGGCTGTGAAGCCCCCCATCTTTGGGGTTTTTGAGGTCCGGGCTAAAGCCAGGACTTATCTCAAGAGCAAGGACAACGGCAAAGCAGGACAACAGCAGATCCCTTCGGGATGACGACAAGAAAGGCAAGGACAACAGCAAAGCAAGGACAGCAGCAAAGACAAGGGCAAACGCAGATCCCCTTCGGGGATGACAACAAGAAAAGCGAGTGCAGGAGCGCGGTATAGCAGCATTCACTTTCCGCGGAGAACGGAATCAGAGCTTCTCTACAGCGCGGTGATGGTGACGTTCCCGTCCGAGGTGTGGATGGTGATCGGGGTTCCGCCGGCGTTGAGGTGGCCGTGGACGTGGTGGCCGCTGGAGTCGGAGCTGCTGTAGTTGTCCATGCTGAGCGGCAGCTTGCAGTCCAGGTGGCCGTCGCGGGTGGTGACATCGAGGTCGGCGGCGAAGGTTGGCGGCACCCGCAGGCGTACGTTCCCGTCGGAGCTTTCGATGCGCGAGGGCGCGGTGAGCTGGGAGCCGGGAGCGAGGGCGAAGTCCAGGCTGCCGTCGCTGCTGTGGAGCTGGACGGAGCTGAACTGGCCGTCGACCTTGATCGATCCGTCGGAGGTGCGCGCCTCGAGGGTTCCAGAGGCGTTGTGGATGGCGATGTTGCCGTCGGAGGAGGTGAGGCGCAGGTCGCCGTGGAGGTCGTCGAGGGAGACGGCGCCGTCGGCGGAGCGAATCTGGAACGCGCCGTTGAGCTGGGCTGCCGCGAGATTGCCGTCCGAGGTATGGGCGTCAAGGTCGAGATGGGAGGGAGCGTCCACGATGACCTTGGGGGCGTTGCGGGCGGTGGTCCAGTGAAGCTGAATGCCGACATGCATCTTTTCTTTGAAGGTGAAGGCGACGTGGTCCTGCTCCTGATGCTCTTCGAGGCGGTACTCCGACAGCTTGCGGGGGCTTTGGATGTGGATGCGAATGGATTTGCAGTCGCCGCAGGAGTGGATCTCGACGTTACTGTCGCCGGTTTCGAGGCTCAGGGATGGTTTGCCGCTGAGGGCGTACTCTTTCTGCCACTCGTGGTCGGTATTCTGCGCGGTCGCCGGGAGGCAGGAGACGGGGAGGAGCGATGCGGCGAGGATGAGGATGGAGCGGGCGGCGGTCGAGGACATGGAGTTCTCCTAATGCCGATACGCAGGATGGGGGGGTGGGGTTCCGTGGTTTTCGGCTGGCGGCTCGATAAAACTGCGCAGAGGTTCCGGGTCATCCACGAAAACAGGCAACAGCAAACGCGGAATGCGGGGATCTCTCCACTGCGCACCGGACGATATAACTGTCCGACTCCGGTCGAGATGACGATTCTGTTGTTGTCCCTTTCGCCTGAAGTGGCTGACGTGCGGCAGTTCCCTACCCTCTGAGGTCAGAATGGATGTTTTTGGTGTGCGAGGCGCGGGGGAAGACGGTTCGCGCTTCCGCGCGAAGACCCACTCATGCGATGAGACCGCATGAATGGGGCACCTGTGATGTTTCAAGAGGTTGTCCCTTCGATCAGAACCGGAGAAGCTGTTTGTGACGAGCAAGCAGGAACTCTGGAGACCGAATGGATTATCACAAGAATGCCCCATGGACGGATGTGAGTCGAGAGCGTCTGGCCCGCATGGTGATTGAGGATGGGTTGACGGTAAGCGCGGCCGCTTTGCGGTTCACGGTAAGTGCTAAAACGGCAGCGAAATGGGTGGGGCGCTATCGGCTGTTGGGCGTTTCCGGGCTGACCGGTCGCAGTTCGCGTCCGCACCGCAGTCCGCGCCAGACCAGTTCTTCTTTCATAGAAAAGGTTCTTGTTCTTCGCCGAGAACACATGCCCGGCTATGAGATCGCGCGTCGTACCGGGTTGAGCGCGGCCTCGGTCAGCCGCATTCTGCGCCGCGCTCGGCTCAGCCGATGGCGCGATCTAAATCCGCCTCCGCCGGTGCAGCGATATGAGCATCCGCGGCCTGGCGACATGCTCCATCTCGATATCAAGGGCATGACGCGCTTCTCTGAAGTGAGCCTGCGCGGCGACGGCCGGCTACGTGGCAAGCAGAAACATCCCGGCTTCCAGGCGCTGCACGTTGCCATCGATGATCACTCCCGGCTGGCCTTTACCCAGATGCTGCCGGATCAGAAAGCCGAAACCACCATCGGCTTTTTGAACGCCGCCGTAGAGTACTTCGCCATGCACGGCATCGATGTGCGTGCCCTGCTCACCGATAACGGATCAAGCTACCGCTCGCAGCAGTTTCGCCAGGCCTGCCAGAAAATGCACATCCGCCACCAGCGCACCCGGCCCTACACGCCAAGAACCAACGGTAAGGCGGAACGCTTCATCCAGACCGCACTCAGAGAGTGGGCCCGCGCAAAACACTGGGCCAGCTCAGATGAACGCGATGCCTCCCTCAAGCCATGGACCGACTACTACAACCTCCAAAGACCACATGGTAGCCTCAACTACAAGCCGCCCATCAGCCGATCCGACAGCGGAACAACCTCTTGACCATCTACAGCCACCCGAGTGCGTCCGATGGGCCGCTGACTGGTTTTTCCGCATCCAAGAAGAGCAGGAGATACGACGATGCCACAGAGCGTACACG
Organism: Edaphobacter sp.; assembly: GCA_965277335.1. Classification (GTDB taxonomy): domain Bacteria; phylum Acidobacteriota; class Terriglobia; order Terriglobales; family Acidobacteriaceae; genus Edaphobacter. The sequence continues at coordinate 262,468 of CBDICJ010000007.1, forward strand.
ATCGAGCCGCGGAGTTTCATAACAAGGCGGCGCATGCCCATGAGGCCGCGGCAACGGCGCATGGCAAGGGCGACCACCTTACGGCGCATGAGATGTCGAAACAGGCGCATGAATACTCGGGGCAGGCGCACGAGCATACGAAAAAGACGCTGGAGAAGCCGGAGTAGTGGAACGGCAGATCTATCCGCTACGCCGTGTGAAAATGCCCGCGCGGCTCCGGCGGAGATGACGACTTGTTGTACGGATGAAGACGCAGAACACTAGAATTCAATAGAAAAGGAAGCGATGGATCTAGAGGCAAAATCCGCTGCGCTGCAGGCTGTGCTTGAGGAGTTGGGAAGCGTGCTGGTGGCATACTCCGGCGGGACCGACTCGGCGTACCTGGCTTATGCGGCGCACCGTGTGCTGGGCGATCGAATGCTGGCGGTGATTGCCGATTCGGCTTCGCTTCCCCGGGCTGAGCTGGCGGCGGCGCTGGCGTTTACCGCTGGGCATAGCATTCCGACCGAAATTCTGCACACCGAGGAGTTGGAAAATCCCGACTATCGGCGCAACGATGCGCAGCGGTGCTTTCACTGCAAGGACGAGCTGTTCACGCAGATGGAGCAGGCTCGGATAGAGCGGGGATTCCGGCACATTGCGTATGGGATGAATTTGGATGATGGGGGAGAGTTTCGGCCAGGACAGCGGGCGGCGGCGGAGCATCATGCCGTGGCTCCGCTGGTGACCGCGCAGCTGACCAAGCGAGAGATTCGTACGCTGGCGAAGGAGGCGGAGCTTGCGGTGTGGGATAAGCCGGCGAGCGCGTGCCTGGCTTCACGGATTGAATATGGCCGGGCGGTGACGCGAGAGAATCTATCGCAGGTGGAGCAGGCGGAAGAGGCGCTGCATGGGCTGGGGTTTCGGCAGGTGCGGGTTCGGCACCATGGGGAGCTGGCGCGGGTGGAGATCTCGCGGAAGGAGCTGCCGCGGGCGCTGAGTATGGAGATGCTCGATCGGGTTACGGCTGCGATTCGTGGGGCTGGGTTTACTTATGTGGCGCTGGATACGGAGGGGTATCGGTCGGGCTCGATGAACCAGAGTCTGCCGGAGATGGTTCATGCTTCGGCGATCCGGCCGGCGAAGAACAGGGGTATGGAGTAGGCAGGAAAGTATGGGCCAGGGAAGACGGTTCGCGCTGGTGCGCGAAGGTTTGACGGCGATGATTCGGATATGAATAAAGTTTCTCTGCTTGAACTTTTGGCGTCGGTGCAGTCGGGCGGGGTTGCTCCCGCAGTAGCTGCCGAGCAGTTGGCGAAGCTGCCCTATGAGGATATCGGGCATGCGCGGATCGATCATCATCGGGCGCTGCGCACCGGGCTGCCGGAGGTGATCTATGCGCAGGGGAAGGATCCGGAGCAGACGGCGGAGATCTTCGCGCGGATGGCTTCGGTGGGGACAGATGTGCTGGCGACGCGGGCGGATGCGGCTACGGCGGCGAAGGTGCTCGGCTTGACGCCGGCGGCGGTCTATCATCCGCAGGCGCGGGCAATCACGCTGCGGCAGACTGCGGTAAGGAAGACCCAGGGGCGGGTTGCGGTGCTGAGCGCGGGGACCAGCGACCAGCCGGTGGCGGAGGAGGCGGCGGTGACAGCGGAGCTGTTCAATGTGGAGGTGACGCGGCTCTACGACGTGGGGGTGGCGGGGCTGCATCGGCTGCTGTCGGTGCGCGAGCAGCTTGCGGGGGTGAATGCGGTGGTCGTGTGCGCGGGGATGGAGGGAGCGCTGCCGAGCGTGGTGGGCGGGCTGGTGGGGGTGCCGGTGATCGCGGTGCCGACTTCGGTGGGGTATGGCGCGAGCTTCGATGGCGCGGCGGCGCTGCTGGGTATGCTCAACTCCTGTTCGCCGAACGTGAGCGTGGTTAATATAGACAACGGCTTCGGTGCGGCCTACACTGCCGTATTGATCGCACATGCCTCCAGCCAGAGTAGAAGCTGAAGAGGTACGGTAGGGGAGTTTCGCTATCGGGTGCGGCGAAAGGTGGTTCGAGATGCTTCCCAATGACGACAAACCCTGGGCTAAGCCGCTGGCACGGACCGTGATTGGAGTGACTCTTGTGGCGCTCGGCTTTCTGGCCTACTACCTGGAGAATCACGACCAGCTTCACATTCCCGAGATCGTGGGGATCTTCCTTCTGTTTCTGACGATCGTGCCGCCGAACTTGGCGGTGCTGTATCCGTGGGTGCTGCCGCCCAAGCATGTGCCTTCGAGCGCGCAGAATCATAAATCGATCCGGTAGAAGGCTGACGATGGCGAGCGCTGTGTCGGGCACCACGCGTTTTGGCCGATGCTGGCGCGATTCTTACTCGAACTCAAGACAAATGCGGGGATCTCTCCACTGCGCAGCGGACGATGAGAGTGTCCGCTGCGCCGGTCGAGAGGACGACCCGTTTTGGGTTTAAACGAGTTCTGCGCTGAGGCTAGATGGCGCGAAGGGCTTTGACGGGCAGGAGGAAGATGGCGGAGACGAGGGCGAAGGCTCCGTAGACGGCCATGCCGACCAGGCGGAAGGGGAGCAGGATTAGCCAGATCAGCGGGTAGAGAATGAGCAGGGCCAGGGCGAGAGGCCAGCAGAAGAAGGCGAGTATGCAGAAGAGAAGAAGGTTCAGCATCGGGTTTTTCTCCTGAGAAGATAAACGCATGGATGCGGGGAAAAGTTCCGTGGAGAATGTGAGTGGATTGGGCGGCGCGGTGGAGCGGGTAGTGGCGGTGGACTGGTCGGGGGATAAGGGGCCGGGGCAGCGAAAGAAGATCTGGGCTGGGGTTTGGACGGCTTCTACGGGCAAGGTGCGGCTGGAGGGCGGGCGGTCGCGCGAGGAGGTGATTGCGTGGCTGATCGAGCTGGCTCGGGAGACGCCGCGGATGGTGGTGGGGGTGGATTGCTGCTTCAGTTTTCCGGCGTGGTTTCTGGAGGAGCATGGGTGCGGGACGGTGGTGGAGTTCTGGCGGCATGTGGCGGCGGGACATGGCGAGCGATGGCTCACGCGGGAGTGCGAAGATGCGCGATTCTGGGGGGTAGCGGGGGGGCTGCGAACGGGCAAGCGGCCGGCGGAGTTTTCGGGTGCGAACGTGCGACGGATGATGCGGGAGACGGACTTTGAGAACAAGATCGGGGTGCGGGTAGAGGGCGGCGACAGGGAGCGGGCGGCGAAGATGTTCGGGATTACGCCGAAGTGGCCGTTCCAGATTGGCGGGTCGGGGAGCGTGGGGACGGGAAGTCTGCGGGCGATGCCGTTTCTGCTGCGGCTCAGGGAGGCGGGGTTTCGGGTGTGGCCGTTCGATGCGGCGGGGCTGGCGGGGCAGGAGCCGAGGCCGCTGCTGGTGGAGATCTATACGCGGCTGCTGACGGGGGCGGTGAAGAAGAGCAATGCTGGGGCGCGGCGGGAGTATTTGACGGCAAAGAGAAGGACGGATGCGGCGTATGCGGGGCTGGGGCGCGGGGTGATGGCGAAGGCGCTGGCGAGTGAGGATGCGTTCGATGCGCTGGTGTGCGCGCTGGAGATGGTGCGATGGGGGGAGGAGTTTGCGAGGCTGCGGGAGACTGGGGATGCGGTGCTTCGGCTGGAGGGGATTACGTGGCGGCCTGGGGTGCAGGGGAGTTGAGGGAGGCTACTGGTTGACGCCGCTGGCAAGGAAGCCGCCGTCCACGACGAGGATCTCGCCGGTAATGAAACTGGCGGCGTCGCTGGCAAGGAAGATGGCTGCGCCTACGAGCTCTTCGGTCTTGCCGAAGCGGGCCATGGGGGTGCGCATGCGCAGTTCCCTGCCGCGATCGCTCTCGTCGAGCAGCTTCTGGTTGAGGGCGGTGCGGAAGACGCCGGGGGCGATGGCGTTGACGTTAACGCCGTGGGCGCTCCACTCGACGGCGAGCGATCGGGTGAGGGCGCCGACCGCGGCTTTGCTGGCGGCGTAGGCGGCGATCTCCTTGAGGCTGACGAAGGTGTTGAGCGAGGCGATGTTGATGATGCGACCGTAGCCGCGGTCGAGCATGTGGCGGCCGAAGATCTGGCAGGCGCGGAGGGTGCCCGTGAGATTGGTGTCCATGATGTCGTCCCAGGTCTCTTCGGAGACGGTGAGGGTGGGCTCGCGCTTGATCTTGCCGGCACAGTTGATGAGGATGTCGACTTTGCCGAACTCCTTGACGGTGCTGTCGAGGAGTGTTTGCAGGGTGGCGCGGTCGGCTACGTCGGAGGTGAGCCGGAGCGATCTGCGGCCTTTGGCTTCGATGGCGGCGGCGGCTTCGTCGACCTGCTCCGCGCGGCGGGAGCTGGCGACGACGTCCGCGCCGGCCTCAGCCAGACCGACCGCCATAGCGAAGCCGATGCCTGACGTACCGCCAATGACTACGGCCGATTTGCCGCTGAGATCAAACAGGGGATGACCCATTGAATACTTCCTCTCTCCTTACTTTGCATTTGACTGAGGCTGGGGTGAGATCTTTGCCAGAATCTCGGCGACGACCTGGTCGGGCGGGCGGTCATTGACGATGCGGAGAGCATCCTCGGGTGGTTCGAGGGTGGCGATCTGGCTGTCGAGGAGGATTGGATTCATGTACTGGTGATGGCGCGTGGCGAGGCGGGAGGCGATGAGCTCCTCGGAGCCGTCGAGCAACACGAAGGTGAGGGTATCGGCCGGCATGCCGCCGGATAAGGTATCGCGGTAGCGCGCCTTCAAGGCGGAGCAGGCAAGCACGCCGCTTTTGCCGGAGTGAAACCAGTCGAGGAGGATTCGATTCAGGTGTTCCAGCCATGGCTGCCGGTCTTCGTCGTTCAGAGGATGGCCCGCGGCCATCTTTTCGCGCTGCGCGGCAGGAAAGTAGTCGTCCGCATCCGCGAAGATGGCTTCGGCGCGCTTGGCCAGCAGGGTTCCTATGGTGGTTTTGCCCGATCCGCTGACACCGAATAAAACGACGATCACAGATGCCTCTCTTAGAGCTTATCTAAAAACTATCATCGGGCCATCAACAAATAAATGATTTCGTTTGGCTTGCAAAGATGCGAATCAGACCGACATCTCGAAGATAGATTGGCCGAAGACGACCAGGTTGCCATCGGGTGCGACAATCATCAGTTCGCGCTGCCCGTAGCTCTGGTTGACAGGGCCGTGGACGTGGCCCTCGGGCAGGGTGTCGAGCTTCGGTTTGAGTTCGGAGTAGAAACCGTCCACGTCTTCGACATCGATGTAGTACATAAAGCGACGATTTCCCGGGGGGACGCGTTCGCCTTCGGATTGCGAGGCCTTCATGATGCGAATGCCCGCGACCTCACGCTGGACATAGGCGTAATCGGCGACGTGGATCCAGGCTTTGAAGCCGAGGATATCGGTGAAGAAGCGGACCGCTGCCGCGACATCCTCAACGTGCATAAAAGGCGTGATGCGGATGAATTGAGCCATGACTAGATTCCGAAGCGGGCTGCATAGGCCCAGAGGCCGAGGCCGGGGTTGGAGATGTAGAAGATCTCTTCGCCATCGACTGTGTTCCAGCCGTCGCGGAGGGTTGCGGGGTTGTAGAGCGCGGTCATCTCGGTCAGGTCGCCGTATTGAAAGTGAACCGATTCGATCTCCTCGCGGGTGAGGTGGCCGGGGCAGTAGCGGATGGTGAAGCGGCCTTCGCTGGAGCCGTGAATGAGGTGGGCGGCGGCGCTGAGATTGCCGGCGAGTTGGGCGTCTTGCTTGACGGCTTCGAGGGTTTGCGGCGTTCCGCAGTAGCCATACTTGCGGATGAGCGCGTCGATGGCGGCATCCTCCCCAAACTCATGCACGCCGGGGGCGAGGACGATGAGTTCGGACTGGTCGGCGAGCGCCATGCGGGTGCGGTAGATGGCCTTGTTGCCGAGCCAGGTGCTTTTGAACTCGTGCGGGTCGAGGAAGACGACGGCCTTGTGAATCTCGCGGTCGAGCATCTTGAAGTTGACCTGGAGGCTGAGGGCGGCGGCGCGTTCGAAGCACTCGGCATCGTCGCCGATGTAAAGGCCGCGGATCACGAGATTGCCGGCATCGTTCTTGGCGACGACGGTCTGGACGTAGACGATGGGCAGTTTTTGCGCGAAGTGTTCGCCGGCGTAGTTGAGGACGCGGCGGACTGGGGTGTCGGCGCGGCCCATCATGCGCTCCATGCCGTAGACCGCGCCGAGGAAGTGGCTGCGGTGAATGCCGAGGGAGCCGCCGGCGCCGATGAAGACATTCTTGTTGTAGTTGGCCATGCCGACAACCTCGTGGGGAACGACCTGGCCGATGGAGAGGATGAGGTCGTGGCCGCCGTCCCGTACCAGCTTGTTGACCTGCGCCGGCCAGGAGAAGTCGAGCTTGCCTTCGCTGACCTCGCGCAGGAACTCGCCGGGAACTTCGCCGAGGGTGACGACGTCGTTGCGCCAGTCGTGAACGCGGAAGAGGGACCGCGGTGTGGCTCCGTACATGGCGGCGATCTCGCGGTCGGACATGGGGCGGTGGGTGCCGAGCGCGGGAAGGATGTCGGTCAATCGATCCCCGTAGTACTGCCAGGCGAGTTCGGTGAGGAGGCCGCTCTGGGAGTGCAGACGGGTGAAGTCGGGCGGAATGGCGAGAACTTTTTTGCGCGCGCCGAGTTGGTCGAGTGCCTGGAAGAGATTGGCGCGGACTTCGGCTGGAGATATCTCGGTAGTGGGGCTTCCGGCGGCGAAGAAGAGGCTCATGGTCGGTTTATGCTACGCCTGGCTGGGTTGCGGATGTCGGGGCTGTCCTAAGTTATCCCTGATGGTTGCGCTTACAAGCTCCCAGTACGTCCTCTGGGTTGTGGGTCCTCTGGGTTGTGGGTCGCAGGCGTGATCACAGCTTGTACGCTTTGCGGACGAGGTTGACGGTGAGGTCCTGGATGACTTCGAGGGCTTCGTCTTCGTCGAGGCGGTGTTCGGCTACGAGGCGGGCGAGGAAGGCGCAGTCGATGCGGCGGGCCATGTCGTGGCGGGCGGGGATGGAGAGGAAGGCGCGGGTGTCGTCGTTGAAGCCTACGGTGTTGTAGAAGCCGGCGGTCTCGGTGGCCTGCTCGCGGAAGCGCATCATGCCTTCAGGTGAGTCGTTGAACCACCAGGGCGGCCCGAGTTTGAGCGCGGGATAGTGGCCGGCCAGAGGGGCGAGTTCGCGAGTGTACGAGGTCTCGTCGAGGGTGAAGAGGATGAAGGTGAGGCGGGAGTCGTTGCCATATTTATTGAGCAGAGGACGCAGGGCGCGGACGTACTCGGTAGGAGAGGGAATGTCGGCGCCCATGTCGCGGCCGAAGCGCTCATAGAGGAGGCGGTTGTGGTTGCGCACGGAGCCGGGATGGAGTTGCATGGTGAGACCGTCTTCGACGGACATGCCGGCCATCTCGGTGAGCATCTGGGCGCGGAAGATCTCCTGCTCTTCGGGGACGGAGCGGCCGGAGAGGATGCGGCCGTAGAGCGAGGCGGCGGTGTGTGGGTCGAGGTCGACAGTGGCGGCGGTGAGGTGGCCGTGGTCGGTGGCGGTCGCGCCCATGGACTTGAAGAAGGCGCGTCGATTGCGGAGGGCGTTGAGGTAGCCCGAGTAGCTGCCGATGTTCTCGCCGGTGATCTCGCCGAGGCGTTCGATGTTGTGGAGGAAGCCGGCATATTCGGCGTCGATGACGGAGTCGGGACGGAAGGTGGGGATGACTCTTCCCTGCCAGCCGGACTGGCGAATCTCCTGGTGAAATTCGAGGGTGTCGAGCGGGGTGTCGGTGGTGGAGAGCACTTCGATGTTGAACTGTTCGAAGAGGGCGCGCGGGCGAAAGGCGGGGGTTTGAAGTTTCTCGTCGATGAGGTTGTAGAACTCGTCTGCGTTGTGCGGGCCGAGGCGGTCTGTGAGGCCGAATTGTTTCTCGAGAGTGTAGTCAAACCAGAGGCGAGTAGGGGTTCCGCGGAAGAGGAAGTAGTTTCGGGCGAAGATGCGCCAGACCTCGCGAGGGTCGGTCGCGGAAGCGCCATCCGGGATGCCATAGACGGGCTCGATGCCAAGGGACTCGAGCGAGACGCCCTGCGAGTAGAGCATGCGGAAGATGTAGTGATCGGGCTGGATGAGCAGAGCCGCGGGATTGGAAAAGGGCTGGTTGCGGGCGAACCAGCGTGGGTCGGTATGGCCATGCGGCGAGAGGATGGGTAGAGCGCGCACGGCTTCGTACAACTCCGAGGCGATCGAGCGGGCTGCGCTCTCCACGGGAAACAGCCTGTTTTCCTTGAGCATCTTCTGGAGGATCCTCTTGCAACTCTGAGGCACGAAACTTCGACCCTTGAAGCGTACCAGAGATGAGTCATAGCACGAACTAAGTCGGCTTGCCTGGGGAAGAAACAACATGAGCCTGCGAGAGAGAAGAGGCGAATACGAAATGCGGGGATCTCTCCACTGCGCGACAAAACGATGAGACTGTTTGTCGCTTCGGTCGAGAGGACGAAATTTCCTGGGTGGGCGTAAAGCGAAAGGCACAAAGCAAAAAGAAAGCCGGATGGGAGTGCCCCATCCGGCCCGAGTGAAGGTGGACCCGCGAGGCTATGGGATGTAGTAGCGCAAGCTGGTGAAGACCATATTGTTGGTGGCGTTGGGAGCGCCGCCGACGCCGGCCCAGGCCTTGCGGGTGAGATAGCTGTATTGCATGGCGTACTGCAGACGGCCGTACTTCGGGCTCGAGTAGAAGCGATAGACGAACTCGCCGGTCAGCTCCTTGACGGTCCTGGTTGCGGCGCCGCAGCTTCCGGCCGGGTTGTAAGGCGCGCCGCCAGCCACACCGATGCTGCCGAGGCCGGAGGTCGGCGTGGAGGGCAGCGACTCGGTGTTGCAGGAGCTGTTGCTGAGCGTGATGGGAGCGTACCCGACCAGCTTGCCGAAGTTGGTGGTTCCGGCGAGGGTGTCGAGATAGACGGTGCGCTGGGCATACTCGGCGCCCGCATAGCCGTCGAGATCAAGCTTCTTCGTGGGGTGCAACTCGAGCGAGAACAGGCCCTGGTAGTTCTTGATCGGGGCCAGCGTTCCGTCGGGATGCACGGTGACGTCGGGCAGGGTGGAGGTGCCGTAGCGGCCTACGCCGGTGCCGCCGAGGCCATGGAGGCCTACGTCAGCGAAGTGCGTGACGGGAAAGCGCAGATTGGCGAAGGCGCCGCCGCCGACTTTGGTGTTGTTGGTTGCACCCGCGGCGGAGGGGACGGTGAGGGTCTGGTTGGGATAGTAGCGATCGCGGAACCAGCGGGCAAGGCCGCCGATCTCGTAGTGGCCGAAGTGCGGCGTGTCATAGGCGAACTTGACGATGACATCGGGCGCCACGTTGCTGGAGTAGTTCGCGGTCAGGTTGTAGAGGCCGCCGCCTGCGCCTGCGTTGCCGATGAAGAAGTTCGAGTTGGCATTGCTGGCGGAGTAGATGATTTCCGCCTGCTCGACGGAGACTGCGCCGGTCAGGTTGCCGATCTTCTGCTGGAACCTGACGCTGGGCTGACGCTCCCAGCTGAAGCCGACGTGATACTGCGCGTCGATGGTGGCAGGAAGAACTTCGGTGCGGTTGTCGGTGCCGGTCTTGGTTTCGGTGACAAGCGACCACATCTGGCCGCCGGTGACGGTGAAGCCTTTGTTGGTGGCAGCCTGGCCCCAGATCTGGCGTTGACGGAGGGTGTAGCTGTTGCTCTGGTTCTCGTTGCTGGTCGCGCCGGCGGAGAGGAAGTCGGCTTCGACGTAGCCGGCGAAGTGGAAGGGACCGGGGTTGGACTGGAAGAGCGCGCCGATGCGGCTCTGGCGGCCGGAGAAGTTGAACTCGCTGGTGTTGGCCTGCGCGGCGCCGGGGAACGGGGTGGCGTTGAAGGGCGTGTTGACGTCGGCGTTCAGAGCGCGCTGGCGGTAAACGGATTCAGCCGCGAAGAAGGCAACCGGCGTAATGGTGATTCCCTTATAGTGAATGGCCAGCGGCGACTCGATCGCGTTGGCGATGGTCTTCTTGGTGTCGGTGATGGTCTGCTGAATGCCGACGGTGGTGGATTTGAGATCGGTGACGCTGCTGTTGAGGTTCGAGACGGCCTCGGTGTTGGCAGAGGAGGCGGCGGAGAGGCTGTCGGCCTTGGCGGATGCGGATGCCGCGGCTGCCTCTGCTCCCTGGGCGGACTGCTGGGCGGCGGCGAGGCGGGCGTCCTTGTCGGCGTTCTGCTGCTTGAGCGCGTCGATCTCGGATTGCTGGTTCAGCATCTGCTCGCGCAGCTCGCGAATCTGGCGTTGTGTCGTGCTTTCGACCGGCGCTTTTCTGTGAACGGTTTTTTTGGCGGTCGTTCTTTTGGGGGTCGCGGTGCTGGTCTGCGCCTGAAGCGATATTGAACTGATGACCAATATCGCTGCCATAGTCGCTTGTAGTTGCTTCGTCATGGAACCTCGCAAGGGATGAAAGGCACAAGGGTATCCAGAAATAGGACGGGGCTTTCGGCCTCGCCAGCTTTCTCCTTTTGCTCTTTGGTCCCATGGTCTCGGAAGAATGTTAATAGAAAAATAATTTGCGGTGTATTCACAGAGAAAACAGGGGTTGCGGGCTGTGGATGCCGGGTCTTTGTGTGCTGATTGCGGGGTATGGCGCCGGGCTGGATGGTTCTCAGCCGGATCTGGGATGAATCTGGGCTGCAGATCGCGGCTGAGTCGTTTACCGTTGTTTGCATGAATGTCGTTCGTCTCGCTACGCTGCTGCTTGTCTCTGCTTCTGCTCTTCCGGCCCAGAGTTCGCCAAAGTTGATCCCGATGCCGCGCGAACTGCGGCCGGGGGCCGTCGAGCCTCTTGCTCATGGCGTGCGGATTGTGTGCGCGGCTCCGTGTTCGGAGCAGGACCGGTTTGCCGCGGACGACTTGTCCGCTTCGCTCGAGGCGCGGCACATTCCAGCCGCTGCGGTTGACGGGTTTCCGATTCAATTGGAGAGGCTGGCGAGTCGCCCCGATGCTCGCTTTAGCGAGGAGATGAAGGCCGAGGGATACACCATCACAGCGGCGCAGGGGCGGCTGACGATGGTGGGGGCGACGGCGGAGGGCGTCTTCTACGCGGCGCAGACGGTGAAGCAGATGATTCAAGGCGACGGAGCGCGGGCGGTGCTCCATGCGGCGGATATTCGCGATTGGCCGGCGATGAAGTTCCGGGGACTGGATGACGATCTTTCGCGCGGGCCGATTACGACCTTGGAGTTCCAGAAGAAGCTGGTGCGGACGCTGGCGGCGTACAAGGTGAATCTCTATTCGCCGTACTTCGAGAATACGCAGCAGTATGCGTCGAATCCGCTGATGGCGCCACCAGGCAGCGTGACCGAGGCGGAGGCCAGCGAACTCGTGGCGTATGCGAAGCTGTACCACATCACGGTGATTCCGGAGCAGGAGGCGTTCGGGCATCTCCATCACAATCTGCTATGGGAGCAGTATCAGCAGCTCGCCGAAACACCGCATGGGGACGTGCTGGCGCCGGGGCAGCCGGGTTCGATTGCGCTGATCAAGCAAATGTTCACGGAGCTGGCGGCGATCTATCCGGGGCCGTTCCTGCATATCGGCGCGGACGAGACGGTGGACCTGGGACGCGGGCAGACGAAGGCGGACGTGGATGCGCGCGGGCTGGATCAGGTGTATCTGGATTTCATGCAGCGCCTTGTGACGGCGCTCGAGCCGCTGCATCGCAAGCTGCTGTTCTGGGGCGATATTGCGCAGGGTGCGCCCGATCTGCTGAAGACGATGCCGCAGGCGTTCAAAGACTCGACGATTGCGATCGCGTGGGTGTATAGCCCGGAGGCGCGCGGGTATGACCGGTTTCTGACGCCGTTTACGCGGGCGGGATTTGAGACCTGGGTGGCGCCGAGCGTGAACAACTTCCGCAAGGTGTATCCGAACAATACGGCTGCGCTTGAAAATATTCAGCGGTTCACGGCGGATGGGCAGCGGCTGGGTTCGACGGGGCAGTTGAACACGATCTGGAACGACGATGGCGAGGGGCTGTTCAATCAAGATTGGTACGGGATTCTGTTCGGCGCGGCTGCGGCGTGGCAAAAGGGCGAGTCGTCGATTCCGGCATTTGAAGGCTCGTACGCGCAGGTGTTTCATGGCGACGCGACCGGCGACCTGAACGAGGCGCAGAAGGAGATGATGCTGGCGCATGCGGTGTTGAAGGACCAGGCCAAGCAGGGCGATGGCGGCAACAGCATCTTCTGGCTGGATCCGATGTCGCCCGATGGGCTGCGAATCGGGACGGCGGTGCGGCCGTTCGCGCATGATCTGCGGCTGCATGCGGAGCGGGCGTTAACGCTGATCGCGCAGGCCCGGGCTGCTGCGCCGGCTGTTGCAGTAGCTTCTCCGGGGACTGCTGGTTCTGCTCAGGCGAAGGCGTATCCCTCCGCGCCGACGTCGCTGCGCGAGACCGACGCCATCGATGCGTTGGAGCTGGGAGCGCGGCGCATGGATTTGATCGGGCTGAAGTTTCAGCTTTCCGAAGAGATCGCAGAGACGTATCAGCGGGCATATTCCCTGCAGAACACGACCGATAAACTGCAGCGCGCGGAGGTCAGCCGGGATCTCTCGGACATCAACAGCATCAACGGGCGGATTCAAGACATTATCGACACGTACTCGCTGCTGCGCGATTTGTATGAGCAGGCGTGGTATCGCTCGAACCGGGCATATGGATTGCGGCCGGTGCTGGAGCACTACGATTACACGATCGGGATCTGGTATGCGCGGAGCGACAGGCTGCGAAGCGCGCAGCGGCAGTGGTCCGATACCCACACGCTTCCCGCGGCGGTAGAGCTTGGGCTGCCGCTTCCGGATGCGTTGACTCGGCCCTGATCCACGGATGGCATTTCCGCGCCACCGCAAAATCTGTCAATCTAAAAGACCATGCTTTCGACGCATTCTACCGGCCTCGCGCTTGGCATCGACTTCGGCACGACGAACAGCTCCATTGCGCTGGCTCGTGAAAACGGCGCGGTGGAACTGGTCGTCTTTCCGACGGCAGCCGGGGTTACAGAGTCGTTCCGCTCCGTTCTGTATCTCGAGCAGCAGAAGCAGGCGGGACGAACGCAGCTCAGAAGCTTTACCGGGCCGGCAGGGATCGAGCGCTACCTTGAGGCTGAACCTAAGGGGCGGCTGATTCAGTCGTTGAAGTCGTACCTGACCAGCCGCACGTTGACGGGAACGGAGGTCTTCGGACGGCGGTACACGGTGGAAGATCTGATCTCGCGGATTCTGACGGACCTGCGGCATAACGCCGAGCAGCAGCTTGGTGAGCCGGTGCGGCATGCGATCGTGGGGCGGCCTGTGCGCTTCGTAGGCGCTGACAACGACGAGGACGATGCGTTCGCACTCGAACGGTTGCGCAAGGCATTTGTACAGTCGGGTTTTGAAGAGGTCACGTTTGAGATGGAGCCGATCGCGGCGGCATATGCGTATGAGTCGACGCTGGACCACGATGAGCTGATCCTGATTGGAGACTTCGGTGGGGGAACGAGCGACTTCTCGCTGCTGCATGTGGGGCCGGGCGTGCGTGGGCGCGGGCGCACGGCGAAGGACCTGCTGGGCAACAGCGGCCTGGAACTTGCGGGCGACAGCTTCGACGCGCGGATCGTTCGCAAGCTGGTGTCGCCTGCGCTGGGTTCGGACAGCTTTGAGCGGTCGTACGCGCAGGCGGCAGATCGGCCGGCGGTCATCATTCCGGCAGTCCCGGCCAGGATCTATCGAAACCTGGAGCGATGGCACTATCTGTCGTTTCTGAAGACGCGCAACGTGGCGGAGATGTTGAAGAGCGCGCGGGCCCGGGCGCAGGAGCCGGACAGGATCGAGGCGCTGATCCATCTTGTGGAAGAGGACCTTGGCTATCAGCTTCATCAGGCGGTGCAGCGGCTGAAGATCGACCTGTCGCGGCAGGAGGCGGCCGAGTTCCGGTTTCGCGACGGCAGCATGGATATTGTCACGAAGGTGAGCAGGGTGGAGTTCGAGGCCTGGATTGCGGACGATCTGCAATCGATAGAGAACTGCGTCGATACGCTGCTGGCGACGAGCAACATCTCGGCAATGGAAGTAGACCGCGTCTTCCTGACGGGTGGAACAAGCTTCGTTCCTGCCGTGCGGCGGATCTTTGAAGAGCGATTTAGGGTAGAGCGAGTGCGAACAGGAAACGAGTTCACCTCTGTGGCTCGCGGACTTGCCCTGCGCGCATTGGAAAGGAGTAGGACCGAAATTTAGTTGTGGATGTGGGGCCGTTTCACACAACCGTTACCGTACGTGGCTTGCGCGCCAGATGGCGCCTTCGAGGTGTAGCACGGAGTTTTTTAGAGCTGCGATCATGGCCGATCGCACCAGCGTGATGTGCTCGAGTACGCTGCCGGAGTAAGCGACGCGGACACTGGCAAGCGGGCCGGACTCTTCCACCTGAGAGCGACGAGCGCGATCAGTTCGGCGAGTTCGTTGCCGGCGCGCGGCCCAATACTTTTTCGTCATCGGGCGGGCGGACAGCGCGTCTTTGCGGCGCCGGCACCGATGACCAGGAACAGAGCCATAGGTTGAAATGATATGTCACCGCTGCGGGAGGAACCAGCGCGGCTTCACCCATTGCTGCGATAAGGAAGACAGAACGGGAGCCATAGTTCGCGCTATACACTGGCACGAATGCATGCTGCCGCAATTGCGACGCGTCTCTCTTCCTTCGATCTCGCCCTGGTGGCCGTTTACCTGATCGGGATTACGCTGTTCGGGTTGCGCTTTCGCAGCGGCAAGGGTCCGAATGCGCTTACGCTGAAGAGCTACTTTCTCGCCGACCGCACGATTCCCTGGTGGGCGATCGCGCTGTCGATCGTGTCGGCCGAGACGAGCACGCTGACGATCATCAGCATTCCGGGGGTGGCGTTCGCGGGCGACTTCGGCTTTCTGCAGATCGTGATCGGTTACATGATCGGGCGCGTTGGGGTGGCGATGATCTTTCTGCCCAAATATTTTCAGGGCGAGATGCTGACGGCGTATCAGTTGATCGACCGGCGGTTTGGGAGTGCGCTGCACAAGGTGACGGCGGGATTGTTTCTGCTGACGCGGGCGGCGGCCGAAGGGGTGCGGGTGTTTGCCGTGAGCATCGTGGTGGGGATCGCGATCGGGACCGGGGATGTGCTGTCGATTGCAATCATCTCCGGGCTGACGCTGCTGTATACCTTCGAGGGCGGCATGGCGGCGGTGATCTGGACCGATGTGGTGCAGATGGCGATCTATATTGGCGGCACGGTGGTCGCGATCGGCACGCTGGGGACGCATGTTCCAGGAGGTTGGGGGCAGATTCACGAGGTGGCTGCGGCGGCGGGAAAGTTTCGCCTGTTTCACTTCGCGTTCAATCTGACCCAGAGCTATACGTTCTGGGCCGGAGTGCTGGGCGGGACGTTTCTGACGATGGCCTCGCATGGAACCGACCAGTTGATGGTGCAGCGGATGCTGGCGGCGAAGAACCTGCGCGAGTCGCGGATTGCGCTGCTGTCGAGCGGCGTGGTGATCTTCGTGCAGTTCACACTGTTTCTGCTGATCGGCGCGGGTCTGTATGTGTTTTACGGATTGCATCCGGCGGCGTTCGCTTCGGCGGATCGCATCTTTCCGACGTTCATCGTGCGCGAGATGCCGATTGGAATTGCGGGGCTGCTGGTGGCGGCGATTCTGGCCGCCGCGATGTCGAACCTGAGTGCGGCGCTGAACTCGTTGTCGTCGACAACAGTGGTCGATTTCTACATGGATTGGCGGCCGCAGGCGGATGACCGGGAGCGGATGATGATCTCGCGCGCGAGCACGGTGGCGTGGGCTCTGGTGCTGTTCGCGGTGGCGGTGTACAGCGTATTCGTGGGAGGCAAGGGGCATGTGGTCGAGGTCGGGCTGTCGATCGCCTCGGTCGCGTATGGCGCTTTGCTGGGAGTCTTCCTGTTGGGAACCTTAACGCGGTATGCGACACAGGCGGGAGCGATTGTGGGCATGATCTGCGGATTTGCGCTGAACCTTCTGCTGTGGCTCGATCCGAGGCCGATCGCGGTGGGACCGCTGACGATTCCGCATATTGCGTTCACGTGGTATGCGCTGATCGGATCGACGGTGACGTTTGCGGTGGGGATGGCGGCTAGTTTTGTGCTGCCAGGAGGGCGCGCGAAGAGTCGACGCGGGAGGAGTGTTGCGCGGGTCGCGAGTGTTTTGCTGGCGGCTGCGATTCCCTTCCTGCTTCCGGTGCGAGGGGCAGCGCAGACGGCAGCGGCTCCGCAGGCGAGATCCGCGGAGCAGCGTGATTTCAGCGCGGTGAGTTCGCTGGTAACGCAGGCCATCGCGGCGAAAAAGCTGCCGGGCGCGGTGGTTCTGATCGGCCACGATGGCAAGACGGCGTTCGAGCAGGCGTATGGAGATCGCTCGCTCGAGCCGGCGGTTGAGCCGATGACCGAGGACACGGTCTTCGACATGGCATCGTTGTCCAAGTGCCTGTCGACAGCGGTCGCGGTGATGCAGTTGTATGAGCAGCATAAGCTCGCGTTCGACGATCCAGTGGCGAAGTATCTTCCAGCGTTCGCGGTCAACGGCAAGGAGAAGGTAACGATCCGCGAGTTGCTGACCCACTACTCGGGCCTCCCGCCGGATGTCGATCTGAAAGACGCGTGGGGGCTGGCGAGGCCGGATAAGGAGGAGGGGATTCGGCGCGCGATGAATGCGACGCTGGACTCGACGCCGGGCACGCACTTCACCTACTCGGATATCAACTTCATCACGCTAGGGGCGCTGGTGGAGAAGCTCAGCGGGCAGCCGCTCGATGTGTATGCGCAGGAGCATATCTTCCAGGCGCTGGGGATGACGCACACGCGATATCTGCCGTTTGTCGATGCGTGTGGGCCAAAGGAGGTATTTGGCGCGGCTGTTTCTCTGGCGCCAGCTCCGCAGGTTGTAACGAAGCCGGGTGAACCAATCCGTAGCGCCGCATTCCTCTGTTGTGCGTGCGGAGGTAAATGGATGCCCAGTGAGTGGATCCCAAAGATCGCGCCGACTGCCTACGACGACGAAGGCAGCGCTGCGATCAATCCTGATTACGGGCATATGCTGCGCGGCACGGTGCATGACCCAACGACACGCCGCATGGGCGGAGTCGCGGGGCATGCGGGAGTCTTCTCAACAGCCGCAGACGTTGCCACCTTCGCGCAGGCGCTGCTCGACCGACTGGCCGGGCGGCCAAGTAGATTTCCGCTGCAGCAGGCCACGCTGAAGCTGATGATTGAGCCGGAGCAGCCAGCCACCGCAGCGATCGATGCAACGATCTTTACAGAGGACGGCAAGGTGACAAAAGGTGTTGCTGCCCGCGGATTCGGGTGGGACATCAACTCGGCCTTCTCGCGTCCTCGCGGCGAGGTGTTCCCTATCGGGAGCTTCGGCCATACTGGATTTACGGGAACGTCGCTGTGGATGGATCCGGGCAGCGATACGTTCGTCGTGCTGCTGGCGAATGCGGTACACCCGCATGTGGGCGCGGCGATCTCCGGCCTGCGCGGACAGGTGGCTACGGCCGCGGCGCGGGCGCTCGGGCTAGACGATAAGAGCAACGCCGCGGCTGAGACGCAAAAAACATTAACAGGAATCGACGTGCTGGAGGCGACCCACTTTGCTGCGCTGCGCGAGGCTGCCGCGCGGCACAATGGGCATCTGCGAATCGGGCTGCTGACGAATCAAACAGGTCTGGATCAGGCAGGCAGGCGGACAATCGATGTGCTGCTGCACAGTATTCCGGAGGTGGAGCTGACGACGTTGTTCTCTCCCGAGCATGGGCTGCTGGGGGGGAAGGACACGACGAAAATCGGCAAAGAGGTCGATCCTGCGACTCGTTTGCCGGTGATCGGGCTCTACGGAGCGAAGGAGGAGCAGCGGCGGCCGGGCGCGGAGACGCTGAAGAACCTAGACGCAATGGTCGTCGATCTGCAGGACGCCGGAGTTCGCTTCTACACGTATGAGACGGTCGTGGGATATCTGCTGGAGGCAGCGGCGCAGGCGCGCGTTGAGGTGATCGTGCTCGACCGGCCGAATCCGATCGGAGGCGTTGCGGTGCAGGGGCCGGTGTCGGATAACGGGGCGGAATCGTACACGGACTATATGCCGCTGCCGGTTCGGCATGGGATGACGCTCGGCGAACTCGCGATGTACTTCAACAAGGAGCGGCTGCTTCCCAGCGCAACGTTGCCGAACGTGCAGGCTCCGATTCAGGCTCTGCTTACGGTAGTGGCAATGCAGCACTGGACGCGCTCGCAGTTCTTCGACGACACACGGCTGCCGTGGACCGACCCAAGCCCGAATCTTCGCAGCTTGACCGCGGCTACCCTGTACCCAGGAATCGCGCTGCTGGAGATGACGAATGTGTCGGTCGGCCGCGGCACGGAGACGCCGTTCGAGCATATCGGCGCAGCGTATATCAACGGGCCGGAGCTGGCGGCCTATCTGAATGCGCGAAAGATTCCCGGAGTGAGCTTTGCCTCGACGAGCTTTGCGGTGGCGGAGGACTCCAACCATTATCCATTTCACGGCAAGACGATTCCGGGCATCGCCTTCACCTTGACCGACCGGAATCTGCTCGACTCCCCCGAGCTGGGCATTGAGTTGATCAGCGCGCTGCATCATCTTTATCCGGGGTTTTCGCTGGAGAAGGCCGAGCGCCTGATCGCGAATGTAGACACCATGCAGGCGCTGAAGAACAATACCGACCCGCGCGAGATCGCCAGGGGGTGGGCGGCGGACCTCGCCGCTTTCAGGCGCCGCCGCGAATCCTACCTGCTGTACAAGTAGGTTTCCATGCCCCGAAAGTGTGTACCGTCCGCGCTCTCCCCCGCGCTATATTCATAGTCTGTTCGCCTTCTTTACGTCACAATAGCTGCAGAGCCTTTTTGAGGGACCCGCCATGCCGCGCATCAACTTTCAGCAACAACTCGTCGCCCTCAAAGACAAACTGCTTGCGATGGCGGCGCTCTCGCAGCAGGCTCTCTCGCTGTCGCTGGAGGCGTACCTGACGGGCGACCTGAGCCTCTGCGACCATGTCAACGAGATTGAGGCGGCGATCAATACCGCGGAGCGCGATGTGGACGAGATGGCCTACGACCTGCTCGCCAAAGAACAGCCGATGGCGATCGACCTGCGCTTCATTCTGTCGGTGATCAAGATCAACGGCGACCTGGAGCGAATCGGCGATCAGGCGACCAACATTGCTTCGCGCACGCAGTACCTGCTCGATTCGCCGAAGATCTCGCTGCCGATCGACATACACGACATGGGCGAGAAGGTAGGGGTGATGATCCGCCGGGCGATTCAGTCGCTGCTCGAAGCGGATGCGAGGCTGGCGGAGTCGGTGCTGCACATGGACGACGAGATCGACGATATGAACCGCGATGTACAGGCTGAGCTGGTCGAGGTGATGCAGCAGCATCCCGTGGTCAGCGGGCAGGCGCTGAACGCGATCATTATCTCGCGCAATCTGGAACGCGCCGCGGATCATGCCACCAACATCGCCGAGGACGTGATCTTCTGGGTGCGCGGCTCCGATGTGCGGCACAAGATGTCGCTGGCCGAGGCGGATTAGCGCATCGCTCGGCCGTGTTTTCTCCTTCGCTCGAGGAGACGTATTCGCTCCGGAGGTGCAGCCGTGAAGAGAAGCTACAGGGCAATTCTGATTGCGGTCGTTGGAGTTGCGGCGGCATGCGCAGCGGGAAGATACATGCCCGCCATGGAGAGTGGCTTTACCTTTACCACACCGTCGGAAACACGCTATATCAGCATCAGTCGGGTTTGCTTTTGGGGAATCCTGCTTTCCTCGCTGGCCATCAGCACGGCGGTTTATTTCAGGTCTGACGGTAAAGGATAACGCCAGCCTGTTGAGGGGTGCTTGACGCCTGAGGATGTCCCCATTAACCTTGAACTATGGCCAGACCCGGCACAGTATCGTTCGAAGCCTGTTGCTTGTGTTGTCACGATCGCACGGGCCTCTGCCTTTGCCTGATTCGAACTTAGCTGCTAAGCCACGAATCTTTCCGCAAGAGCCGCCAGCGCCCACTCATTCAGTGGGCTTTGTTATTTCCGACACAGTCGTCCCCTGAGGATTTCTCCGAATGAGTTCCCCCGCCGTCCCCGTCGTGAGTGAAATCAAGCCCAAAGAAACCAAGGCCCAGAAGTCCGAGCGTCTCAAACTTGCGAAGAACCCATGGGAGGCGTGGGATGAGGTTCGCCAGTTCGCGAAGGACGGCCGCGATTCCGTGCTGCCAGAGTGGGCGGGACTGTACTTCAAATGGTGGGGCGTCTATACCCAGGGCGACGGCGTAGGCGCGACCGGCGGCGTGGGCGGCGAAGGCAAGGCCACCGAATACTTCATGATGCGGATCGGCCTGCCGAACGGGCTGCTGACCAGCGCGCAACTGCGGGTGATCGCGGAGGTGACGAAGAAGCACGCGCGCAACCTCGCCGATATCACGACGCGGCAGAACATCCAGCTGCACTGGCTTACCATCGACGGCCTGATCGATGTGGTGGACGCGCTGACCGCGGTGGGCCTGAGCCCGAAGGGAGCTTGCGGCGATGTCGTTCGCAACGTGACCGGCTGCCCGCTCGCCGGGATCGACGGCCACGAGATCATCGACGCCTCCCCCCTTGCCGTCGAGATCGCGCATAAGCTGACGGCGAATCCGGAGTTTTACAATCTCCCGCGGAAGTTTAAGATCTCGGTGACCGGCTGCCCCCTCTGGTGCTCGTACCCGGAGATCAACGATGTCGCGCTGACCGCGATTAAACGAACCGCGGAGGGAAAGGAAGCTGGCCCAGAAGAGATCGGCTACACCTTGCGCGTCGGCGGCGGACTGTCGACCGAGCCGCATATCGCCGTTCGCATTCCCGCCTTTATCCGGCAGGACCAAGCGTATCAGGTGGTGCATGCCACGGTCGAGATCTTCCGCGAGCAGCAGGAGCTTCGCGAGAACCGCACCCGCGCGCGCATGAAATATCTCTTCATGCGCCACGGCTGGACCGCTGAGTCCTTCCTCGAAGCGCTCGAAAGCAAGCTCGGCTACAAGCTCGACCCGAGCCCCGTCTCGGAAGACATCGTTCCCGACGACGTCTACCGCGACCACATCGGCGTCACGCCGCAGCGCCAGCCGGGCCTGTCTTCGGTCGGCGCGAGCGTGCTCAACGGACGGCTCTCGGGCGACCAGCTGCAGCAGCTTGCCGAACTGGCGGAGAGGTACGGCAGCGGCGAACTGCGCGCCACCATCATGCAGAACATCCTTATCGTCAATGTGCCGAACGAGAGGGCGGCAGAGCTGGTGATCGCGCTGAACAGCATGGGACTGCAGGTAGAGGTGTCGGCCTTCTGGCGCGGCGCCATCGCCTGCACCGGCACGGAGTTCTGCAAGCTGGCGATCGCCGAGACCAAGGCCTTCAACAAGTGGCTGGTCGGCGAGATGGAAGAGCGCCTGCCCGGCTTCGACCAGCAGATCAAGCTGCATGTCACCGGCTGCACCAACAGCTGCGGGCAGCATTGGATCGCCGACATCGGGCTCGAAGGCAAGAAGATCAAGAAGGATGGCAAGTTGGTGGACGCCTTTTACTTCTGCGTCGGGGGAGCGGTCGGCAAGTTCGCGCGACCCGGCCGCACCCTAGGATACCGTGCGGCGGCCGACGAGGTGCCCGATGCGGTCGAGCGCCTGCTGCGCGGATATCTCGCCGCGCGCCAGCCGTCGGAGGACCTGCGCGCCTACTTTGCCCGGACCGACGACGACAGCCTGCGCGCTCAGCTTGCCGGAACCGTGATCGATCCCGTTGAACGCGATGCTCCTCCGGTCGGCGCTGGACGGCATGCGCCCGCGGAGTAGGCGTCTGGCAGCAGGAGAGTAACTTAGGCTTATGGATCTGTTCCCCATCTTTTTGAAGATCGCCGCGCGGCCCTGCATCGTGATCGGCGCGGGAAATCTCGCCGAATCGAAGATCGAGTCGCTGCAGGCTGCCCATGCCCAGGTGACGGTGATTGCGCCCGAGGCGACGCCCCGCATTGCCGAACTCGCTGCGGCGGGCGAGATTGCATGGGAGCGGCGGATGTATGCGGAAGGCGACCTGACGGGAAATTTTTTGGTGGTCGCGGCTACCAACGATCCCGCCGTCAATCGCGCGGTGTATCACGAGGCCATCGCGAACAACATCCTCTGCAATGCCGTGGACGACCCGCCGTTCTGCGACTTTTATTTTCCTTCGGTGGTGCGGCGCGGCGACCTGCAGATCGCAATCTCGACTGCGGGAGCGAGTCCGGCGCTGGCCCAGCGGCTGCGGAAGGAGATCAACGCACAGCTTCCGCTCGATGCCGGCGATTGGCTGACCGATCTGGGAAATCTTCGCCGCGAGGTAACGCAGATGGAGCCGCTGAACGAGGCGCGGAAGTGGCTGCTGCATCAATTGGCGCAGCGCGAGATCTGCGGGTACGACGGATGTCCTTCGCGCGCCATGGCCCGCCGGCATGCCATGACGAATCCGCAGCCTGAGAAGAAGCCTTGAACGCCGCCGCGCAACCCGGCATGGTGTATCTGGCGGGGGCGGGACCGGGCGACCCTAATCTGCTGACGCTTCGTGTTCTCCGGCTGCTCGAGACCGCGGATGTCATCCTTCCCGACGATCTGGTCTCCGCCGAGATTCTTGCGCTGGCGCATGCTGGAGCGGAGATTACGCCGGTCGGCAAACGCTGCGGCCAGCCGCGCATCACCCAGGCCCAGATTCATGTCCTGATGCTGGATGCGGCGCGCGCCGGAAGATCGGTTCTGCGGCTCAAATCCGGCGACCCCTTGATCTTCGGCCGGGCCGGCGAAGAGATTGCCGCCTTGCGCGAGGGCGACATCCCCTTCGAGATTGTTCCTGGCATCACCACGGCGTTTGCGGCGGCGGCAAAGCTGAAAACCCCCTTGACCGACCGGACCTCGGCCTCGAAGTTGATCCTCGCGACCGCTCACCACGCCGCGGGCAAACTGCAGCTCACCTCCCAGCTCACATCCGGGTGGGATGGCGCATCTCCGGAGGACGCGACCCTGGTGGTCTACATGCCAGGGCGGAGATTTCGCTGCTTGGCCGACGAGCTGATCGGCTCGGGCATCGCGGCTGCCACGCCGTGCGTCGCCTTCAGCCAAGCGAGTACGCCCGACGAGCAGGTGCACATCTCCACGCTCGGCGAGATTCAGGACGCGGACGTCGGCCCCGCGCCGGTGATCCTGCTCATCGGCCATGCGATCCAGACTCCGACTCCGCCGCAGGGCCAGTTGCAGCGAGCAAACGGTCAGGCCTGAAATCGGCGCCGAATCACGCCCGCCGCGCCGGCCAGCCCGGTCAGCAGGAACACGTAGCTTCCAGGCTCCGGCACCACCGCAGGGGGCGGAGGCGGTGTGGATGGCGGACCGAGCGGCGGAACTGCCGTGGATCCGAAGGACGGCGGCCCGGACGGCGGGCTCAATGGCGAGTTAGGTAGCGATTGGGATGGTGGAGCGGAGGGCAGTCCGCCGGTTGGAGGGCGATTCGGAGGCACTGACGTCCCGTGGCCGGTAGGAAGATAGCCGCCCGGTCCTCCCCCTGCGGGAGGCAGCGATACGGAAGGTCCTCCCTCGATCGGGGCGTCTGAGGTCACTGCGTCGAACGGCGAAGGTGGGGCGGTGTTTTCCGCCAGGAGGTCGCCGATATCCGCAGGCAGCAGATCGAGGTCGCCCAGCGGCTGCTCCGGGTGATACTCAGCCAGCGTCTCTTCGGCCACCTTGGGAGCATCCTCGTCCGCTTCGGGCAGAACTCCGCAGGCAAGATCGAGGTGGCGAAGCGTCTGCTTTCGGGTCAGATGCGGATGCGGAATCACAGCGGGATGCGGCCTCGGCGCGGGCCTTACAGAGCCGGCCAGCTTGCGACGCGCGTACAACTGAGCGCGACGCTTGGCTGCGGCGATGCGCTGCAACTGACGCGAGTGCGCCATCTGCTGACGGTATGCGACGAACCACCGCTCGCAGTCGGTGGAAGCACTGACGCCAGTTGCCGATACGCCTACAAAAAGAGCCAGAAGCAGTAAATAGATCAAGCGCCGCATACGTTCCCCTTCTCGCCGTGCCGTTAGCGATTGCAAAGGTATATGCAATTGCGACGCCAAAGCTCACTTGCCCGAAACGGTAAGGTTTGCTGAGATCAGGAACAATATACGCACAGTAGGTAATATTTTTACCTATTTTGTGCAAAATCTTTTCCTCTACTTGGATTTAGCTCACCTTTAGGCCTTTGCAGCTGAATCTACCGGGAGAGCGCCTTCTGCATTCTTTGGCGATTCGAAGCTGCTGGGCAGGTTTGAGGATTGAGCTATCTCTGAACATTCGCCTGAAAACTCCGTGACAACTCGTATCGCAGTCAAGGAGACACCTGCAAAGACGAAATACGGGATCTCTCGATTGCGTGTTCACGGTCGATAGGACTGATCGCCACAACATTTCTCCGGGTTTTGCGTTGAACTGAATAGGGATTCCAAGCATCAAAAGCGAAGAGTCCTCGTAGAGCCACTGACGTCCGAAAGGCGTACTGGGCTCTGCCTAGGAGATTTGCAATGCGCTTCTTACGGTATCTCGCTCTGCTCAGCATTTTGGCTCTCCCGGCAACCTACTCTCACGCCCAGGTTTCATTCGGCATCGGGGTTGGTCCCGGCTACGGCTACGGCTATGGTCCTCCGGTATGTCAGTGGGGTTATTACAACTACTACCCCTACTCGTGCGCTCCCTATGGCTTCTACGGTCCGTCCTGGTTTAATGGCGGCCTCTTCATCGGCGCCGGCCCGTGGTTCCGCGGCGGCTATGGCTATGGTTACCGTGGAGGCTACGGCTATCGCGGAGGATATGGCTACCGCGGCGGATGGAATCGCGGCGGATGGGATCACGGACATGGGGATTGGGGGCATGGAGGTTACGGCGGATATCATGGCGACGCGCGAGGCGGCTTCGGTAGCCATGCAGTAGGCGGTAGCGGCGGCGGGTTCCACGGAGGCGGCGGTGGATTTCATGGGGGTGGAGGAGGATCCCACGGCGGTGGCGGCGGCCACGGCGGCGGCGGACACCGGTAACGCTTCGTCTTTCCTGCGAAAGCGGCTGCAAGGCTCCACGCCGGCAGCCGCTTTCTTTCTTCCAGTGTGATGCTCCTCACCGCGTCTTTGATCCATGCTTGAGCGTAAGCGTGAGGGCTCTCATCCCGCGAAGATTCCGCCAAGCCGCGACCCTTCGATCACTTCGCCCGCGGATGCGTCTCGTCGTAGACCTTCTGCACCTGTCCGACGGTCAACTGCGTATACCGCTGCGTCGTCGAGAGGCGCTCGTGTCCCAGCATCTCCTGGATGGCCCGCAGGTCCGCGCCCTCCTCCAGCATGTGCGTTCCGAAGGCATGCCGAAGCGTATGCGGGTGCACGTCGGCCGCCAGTCCCCGGCTCAGCGCAATCGCCTTCACGATCCTTCCCACACTGCGCGTCGTCAACCGGCAGTCGCCTCGCATCCGCAGGTTGGTCAGCAGCGGCCCCTCGTGCACCATCGCTCCCTTGCCCGCTGAGAGCAGCTTGGCCTCCCGCACCGGCAGATACGCTCTGAGCGCCGCGGCGGCCTCGTCGCCCAGTGGGACCAGCCGCTCCTTG
The DNA here is from genome assembly GCA_965277335.1 of Edaphobacter sp. Lineage (GTDB taxonomy): Bacteria > Acidobacteriota > Terriglobia > Terriglobales > Acidobacteriaceae > Edaphobacter. The sequence continues at coordinate 288,155 of CBDICJ010000007.1, forward strand.
CGCCCCTTGCCCCGCACCAGCACCGCGTCGTCCCGCCACTTCACGCTGCCCATGTCCAGCCCCACCAGCTCCGAGTTGCGAATCCCGCATCCATACAGCATCTCGAATATCATCCAGTCGCGCTCCAGCCACGCCGCCGCCTCCTGCCCGCTCTTCTTTGCCGAACCCGCGCTCTCCGGCTCCAGCGAATTCAGCACCCGGTTCACCTCTTCCATGCTCGGCACCCGGGGCAGATGCAGCGGCCGCTTCGGCGTGCTCACCAGCAGCGCGGGATTCTGCGTCACCTTGCCTTCCTTCGCCAGCCACTTGAACCAGCTCCGCACCGCCGCCAGCGCCCGCGCCACGCTTGCCTTGGTCAAACCGCGTTCGTAGAGAACGCCCATGTAAGCGCGAATATGCAGGTGCTCCACCTCCTGTAAACCAGTCGCGCCCAGCGCCTCACGCAGGTATGCCGCGAAGCTCCTCACCTCCCGCGCATAGGCCCGCACCGTGTGCTCCGACGCGCCGCGCTCACTGGCAAGCATCGCCAGAAACCTCTCCGCGAGAATCTCGAACTCGCTGCTTCCCTGCTCCATTGACTCCAAGCCTCACCGCCCATATCCGGGTACTACCCCACACGTGTTCCTACTTGTAAGAATGTGGGTGCCCCATATCTCGATTCTGAGATGTGGGCATCGCTCGACGGGCGATTGCTTCCCTTCCGAAACACTCTATCCAGCCTCAACCTTCCTCCGACCGCGCGGATGATGCTCCCGATGCACTTTCTTCAAATGTCCCAGCGCCACATGCGTATACACCTGCGTCGTCGCGATATCGGCGTGCCCCAACAGAGTCTGTACGCTGCGCAGGTCAGCCCCATGTTCCACCATGTGGGTCGCGCAGCTATGCCGCAGCTTGTGCGGACTCGCCTTTCCGCCCGCCGGCCCCGCCGCCCGCACCATCTCCCAAACCCACTGCCGCGTCAGCGGCCTTCCCCGCAGGCTCAGAAACAGCGCCCGCTGCAACCCCGCCCCTGCGCGCAGCAGCCGCTCTCTCCCCAGCTTCAGATATCTCTCCACCGCCTCCACCGCCGACCGGCCCAGCGGCACAATCCGATCCTTGTCGCCCTTGCCCCTCACCTGTGCCCTCGCCTGATCCAGATGCAGATCCTCCACCCGCAGCGCCACGATCTCGCTCACCCGCAGCCCTCCCGCGTAGAGCAGCTCCACAATCGCATGATCCCGAAGCGCCAGCGCATCCAGTCCCTCGCCTCCGGCCTTTGCCCGCTTTTGCGTCAACGCCCCGGCCGCAGCCGCCGTCCGGTCCAGCATCTCCGCCAGCTCGCCCTCGGCCAGCGACTTCGGCAGCACCTTCCAGCTCGCCGGCGTCTCTATATTTACCGTCGGATCATGCCCGATCCGCTTATCCAGCAGCAGCCACCGATAAAACCCGCGCAGACAGCTCAGCTTCCGCGCAATCGACCGCGACTCCACCCCATACCCGCGCAGGCCCTCCATGAACGCGCTCAAATCCGCCTGGGTCGCCCCAACCAGCAGCCCATCGCGTTTTTCCAAATGCTCGGCAAACTGCTCCAGGTCTTGGCTGTACGCCTCGCAGGTCGCCGGACGCATCCCCTTCTCCACCTGCAAATAAGCAACAAACTCCCGCACCGTCCGCACATTTCCCGAACCCTGGCTCTGCGTCTGCATAGACTTCGATTATCCGCGCACGTCTTGCGCGAATCAGAGCCATCGAAGCTCCCGAACCCACCTAGCCACGCACCAAGTCCGCCACTTGCGAACACAGGCGACGGCAAGACACAGCTTCTACGAAGGACGCGGCACATCCGCCAGCCGGTTCGCGTTCTGGAATGGAACCATCCACCCCGGATACTCCTTCGGCAGCTCGCTCACCTCATCCAGCTTCTTCATCTCATCGGCGGTCAGCACCAACTCGGCCGCGGCCAGGTTCTCCTTCAACTGGTCCAGCCGCTTCGCTCCGATGATCACCGACGTCACAAAGGGTTTCGCCAGCACATACGCCAGCGCGACCGTAGCCACCGGCGCGCCATGTGCCTCCGCAATCGGCCTCATCACGTCCAGCACATTCCATGTCCGTTCTTTATCGACCAGCGGAAAATCGAAGCTCGACCGCCGCGAATTCTCCGGCTTCTGGTTCTCTCTGTTGAACTTGCCTGAAAGCAGCCCACCCGCAAGCGGACTCCATACCAGCAGACCCATTTTCTGATCCTCCAGCAGCGGCACAATATCCCGCTCCAGGTCTCGTCCCGCGATCGAGTAATAGGCCTGCAGCGTCTCGAACTTGGCAAGGTTCTTCTGCTCCGAGATTCCCAGCGCCTTCATGATCCGCCATGCGTGCCAGTTCGACACGCCGATATACCGAACCTTGCCTTGATTCACCAGCGCATCCAGTGCGCGAAGCGTCTCCTCGACTGGAGTCACCAGATCGGTCGCGTGAATCTGGTACAGGTCGATATAGTCGGTCTGCAACCGTTTGAGACTCGCCTCGACCGCATCCATAATGTGGCCCCGCGAAGCACCGACGTCGTTCCGTCCCTTGCCCGTGCGTCCGTAGGCTTTGGTCGCGATCACCAGGTCCTTCCGAACAGTCCCGAGATTCTTCAGCGACTGACCCAGCGTAATCTCCGACTTCCCTTCCGAATACACATCGGCGGTATCGACGAAGTTCACACCCGCATCCATCGAGACCTTCATCAACTCATCGGCGTCCTTCTGGTTCACGCCCGCAATGTTCTTCCATATGCCCTCGCTGCCCGCAAAGGTCATGGTTCCCAGGCAGATGTGCGAGACCAGCAGACCGGTATGTCCCAATGTCTTGTACTGCATCCAAACACCTCGCGAAACGAAATTGAACCTCAGTCATTGGATGCCACACCCCGCGAAGGATTCAGCCCACTGATAAACTAGCCTCAGTCATGTTTGAAAACCTCAGCGACAAGCTCCAGCGCTCCTTCAAAAACCTCCGCGGCCAGGGCACCCTCTCCGACGAGAACATCTCCGACGCCCTCCGCGAGATCCGCCTCGCCCTCCTCGAGTCCGACGTCAACCTCAACGTCGTCACCGAGCTCATCGACCACATCCGCACCCGCGCCCTCGGCGAGCAGGTCGCCACCGCCCTCTCCCCCTCCGAGCAGATCGTCAAGATCGTCCACGACGAACTCGTCAACCTCCTCGGCCGCGACACCGCCCGCTTCCAGAAGTCCTCCCAGCCCCCCAGCGTCATCCTCATGGCCGGGCTACAAGGCTCCGGCAAAACGACTACCAGCGGAAAGCTCGCGCAATGGTTGAAGAAAGCCGGCCACCGCCCCATGCTCGTCTCGGTCGACGTCTACCGTCCCGCCGCCCGCGAGCAGCTCGCTATCGTCGCCCGCTCCACCTCCGCCCAGATCTACGAAGGCAAACTGACAACGGACAACGGACCACTGGGAACGCCCGACGTCCTCCGCCTCGCCAAAGAGGCCAAGCGCGAAGCCGCCAACTTCGGCTGCGACATGCTCATCATCGACACCGCCGGCCGCAACCAGATCGACGCCGCCCTTATGGACGAGATGGCGCAGCTCAAAAAGCTCCTCAACCCCTCCGAGATCCTCTTCGTCGCCGATGCCATGACCGGCCAGGACGCCGTCAACTCCGCCAAGGCCTTCAACGACCTCCTCACCATCACCGGAGCCATCCTCACCAAGATGGACGGCGACGCCCGCGGCGGCGCTGCCCTCTCCATCCGCCACGTCACCGGCGCGCCCATCAAGTTCCTCGGCACCGGCGAAAAGCCCGACGCCTTCGAGCCCTTCCACCCCGACCGCATCGTCTCCCGCATCATGGGTCACGGCGACATCGCCACCCTGCTCGAACGCGCCGAAGCCACCCTCGACCGCGGCAAAGCCGAGCAGTTCGCCAAGAAAGCCCTCTCCGGCGACGGCTTCACCCTCGAAGACTTCCGCGACCAGCTCCGTCAGATCAAAAAGATGGGCTCCATGAAGTCGATCTTCAAGATGCTCCCCTCCGTCGGCCCCTTTGCCGGCATGCAGCAGGCCGTAGAAAACGTAGACGAAGGCCAGTTCACCCGCGTCGAATCCATCATCAATTCGATGACGCAAAAAGAGCGCCTCGATCACGAACTCATCAACGGCAACCGCCGCAAACGCATCGCCCGCGGCTCCGGCACCACCGTCCAGGACGTCAACAACCTCCTCCGCCAATACGCCCAAATGCGCAAGATGTTCAAGTCCATGGGCGGAGGAGGCGGCATCAAAGCCCAGCAACGCATGATGAGCCAAATGCAAGGCAAACAAAAATTCGGACGCTGATTGAACCGGGCACTCCACAAATCAGAAACTAGAAGTCTTAGCTCCGCACAACACTGCGGCTCGCTTCATCGCTCTTGCAAAGCGATTGGCGAACTCACTATTGGTCGTAAACTCATACGATGATGTTGTAGTCTGGTTAGGGTCCCTGGTATCGCAGTTCAACATCTTCTTCGCATAGTTTCGCGTATGGAATTGCACATTTGACTGGTCTCCAAATAACGCTTTTAACTTGCCCGCACCGAGATTGACGACCGAAAAGTCGTTAGGGTCCAAATCTGACAAGTCGAACGCGGTCCGAATGACGAACTCTGGTTTAGCCATCAACCGATGCTCTGTGATGACGGCTCGGCACCCTTGGCTCTCAAACGTGATGTACTCGCTGCCATCGCCTGATTCCTGCAGCGATGTTCCGGTCAGCCAGTCCAGTGTGTCACGAAGGCTCGGCTGCGTCTGATGTGTCTGAGACTGAGCACAACACTTGAACGAGGCGACGCTCATTCCATAGATGAGGAACAGCCCAAGAAGCATCCGGGATCGCAGAGACGAGTAGGAGGCGATTCGCATTCCTCCCAGAATAAAGGTGACGCTTTCCGTCTTTAATCCCCAAAAAGTCACAGGAGCAATCGACGAAGATGTTAGGGCGCGTGGCCAAATCTAAATTGAGCCCACAGAATCGGGTGCCCGATATCTCGATTCTGAGATGTGGGGCAAGCTCGCCAGCATGCTCTTTTGCCTCGAGCAATTACTCCGAAATATCTTCGTCAGGCTTATTCATTAGCTCTAGTTGCCTCTCAACTTCCGCCCTGGCCGCCTCATAGAACTTAGATCCTCGTGCCCGACCGGATTTCATGTCATCCAGCGTTATCTCTTCGAAGGTGGGAGAAGCGCCTTTTCGGAAGAACGCGTGACTCGCATTCTCTGATTCACATATGACTTTGCCGTCCACGACGAAGATTTGGTATTCATACTGACTACCCTCCCCCGACCCAACGAGCGTTCTTAACCTTTTAGCTGGCATGCTGACAAGCCTACCATTCTGCCTTCGCCCCTTCCTTCCCGTCCGCAACGGAGGCGGGTGGCCCATGCAATAAAACGACGCCAACACTGTGTGTGCCCTATTCATGCAGTCTCATCGGCAGGTGGCCCACATCTCCATTCCCGCGACTAACTGGGTGCCCCATATCTCGATTCTGAGATGTGGACATTCGCGCGAAAGCGCGAACCCTCCCTCACCCGTCGTAGACCTCGCTCCGGTGCCGAACTCGCATCACCGAAACCAGCAGCTTCTCGTCATCAATCGTATAGACCACCCGATAATCCCCGACCCGAATCCGCCACTCCCGCTGTCCACCCTTCAACTTCTTGCAGGCAGCCGGACGCGGGTCAGATGCCAATCCCTCAAGCTTCGGGAAGATCCTCTCAATCAGCTTCGCCGGGAGACGCTCCAATTCCTTCCGCGCGCTCACCTTCAGTTCAACCGAATACTTACCCACGCAGCTTGCCACTGGCAATCAGGCCCGTTTTGACCTTGTCGAGCGCAACACCCTTCTCATGCCGCCGCGCCTTGGACACCAGAACATCCTGAATGTCCTCCCAAAGCGTCTTATGCACCTTCAGATCTATCACTGCCGCCGTCTTCTGTCCCTTCTCATCTGTCAAGAACTGTATCCCACTCATAAGCCTTTTCCCTCTTCGTTGTACCCAAATTATCCCGCAACAGACCTCTGGTCAACCACAAGGTACGATAAAATACCTCCGAGACGGAGGCCACCATGATCGACATCACTAAAGACATCCAGCCCCTCACCACCTTCCGCAACAACTCCGTCAAAATGATGCAGCGCCTCAAGAAGACCCGCCGCCCCATCATCCTCACCGTCAACGGCAAGCCCGAAGCCGTCGTCCAGGACGCCGCCGCCTACCAGCGCCTCCTCGACCTCGCCGCCGAAGCCGGCGCCGACGAAGGCATCCGCCAGGGCTTGGAAGAGCTTCGCCAGGGCAAAGGCCGACCAGCCCGAGAGTTTTTCGAGGAGATGCGCAAGAAGCATGGCATATCTCGTTAGGACACTGCCCCGAGCCGAACGGGACATGGAGGCAATCTTCCACTATATTCGAGGACTCACCTCGCCGCCTGCCAGAAAATGGTTCAGTGGCCTCGTCGATGCCATCGAGGGCCTTGCCGAACACCCACAGCGTCATCCCGCAACTCCAGAAGAACCCAATCTCCGGCATCTTCTCTACGGCAACAAGCCCCATGTCTATCGCATCATCTACTTGGTAGACGCCGCCGCGCAGCGTGTAGAAAATATACACGTCCGTCATCACGCGCGCGACGCATACAAACCGAAAAAGCCGTTTCAATAGGCTCAGGCGGGTGGCCCATATCTCCATCCCTGTACCGAACTGGGTGCCCCATATCTCGATTCTGAGATGTGGGCATTCGCGCAAAGCGCGAACCCGATACCCTAAAATCTCATGCATCAGTTTTCCGTGACCGAATACTTACCCGCGCAGTTTGCCGCGATAGACTCGGATAGACTCGGACGATACGTCCGGCGTGATAAACAGAAGACCTCCCCGACACGTCGTGTGCCTCCCGCATCTACCTACAGAGTCGCCTTTCAAGCATGAAGCACACCCTCACTGCCCACCGCTATCTCGTCCTGCTCGCCGTCGTACTCACCGCCTCGTTCGGCGACGTGCTGCTGTCGCACGGCATGGCGCAGGTCGGCCCGGTCTCGGTGCACCATCTGGGCCTTCTCCTGACGGCGCTCAAGAATCTCTGGGTGGTCGCCGGAATCATCCTCCTGCTTGGCTTTTTTGCCAGCTATCTCTCCGCGCTCAGTTGGGCCGACCTCACCTTCGTCCTGCCCTCCACCGCGATCAGCTACGTCATCGTGGCTCTGCTCTCGCGCTTCTGGCTCCACGAGCACATCACCGTCTTCCGCTGGCTCGGCATCCTGCTGATCGTCTGCGGCGTCGGCTTCGTCGCCAACGGTCCCGCGCTCACCGAGCACCCCCAGCCCCTCCCTCAGCCCCTCCCTCATTCCGGGGGCACCGTCCGATGACTCACGTCGGCCCCATCGAAACCTGGACCACCATCGCGGCCGTCGCCTGCACCGCCATCGCCGGCGACGTGCTCACCGCCGGAGCCATGCGCCGCATCGGTGACCTCGACGAGATTCGCGCCCGCTCCGGCATGTTCGGAGCCATCAAAGCCGTCACCGGAAGCGGCCTGTTTCTGCTCGGCGTCTTCTCCATGGCGCTCAGCTTCTTCACCCTTCTGTTTACCCTGAGCAACGTAGACGTCTCACTCGCCGCCCCAGCGAGCGCCTCGCTTACCTTCATCGGCAACGCCGCCGCGGCCAAACTCTTCCTCAAAGAAAATGTAGACCGCCGCCGCTGGATCGCCGCCATCTTCGTCTGCATCGGCGTCGCCCTCCTGACCCACTGAGCTTCCCAGACCCGGTTTCCACAAGGGGAGGGCCGAAAACTTGTCAAGCTCTGAAGTGCCTGAAACCCGCATCAATCCAGTCTTTCGCGTTTGCAAATGAGTTATTCTTAAACGCGTAGAATTAAAAATAGGACGGACACACTATGGCGAACTCAACCCAGAAAAGCCCGATAAAGATCATTGCCGCGATCATGGTGATCCTCGCAACCGTCGGCTATCTCGCCCTCACCGGGGCGCGTGACAACAAGAGCTACTACGTCACGATAGGCGAACTCCAGGGCATGGGCAGCAAAGCTTATGTGCGCCACCTGCGCGTCGCCGGTAACGTTGCTCCCGGCAGTATTCATCGCGTCGGCACTTACGTCGACTTCACGCTGCTCGAGCAGAAGAACAAGCTGAGTGTCAGCTACAAGGGCGTCGAGCCACCGCCCGACACCTTCAAGGATGACTCCCAGGCCCTTGCCGTAGGCACCTACGGAACCGACGGCGTCTTTCATGCCACCCAGCTCCAGGCCAAGTGCGCCTCCAAGTACGCTCCCGCCGCGCCCAATGCCACCCCGGCCACCACCGCAACCGCGCTGCCCTCCACTCGCTGACGCATCTCCTGAAGCACTTGTAGAACCGCCGCGCAACCTCCGCGCAAGAAAACCGATGACGCAGACGGACGCAACAACTCGCACCAGCGCACCCCGATCCGCTGCGCCGGAAACGTGTGTTGCGCTCGAGTCTGTGTCCAAGGTGTATGGCAGCTTCGCCGCCCTGCGCAACATCTCCGCCGCCTTCGCAGTCGGTTCCTGCACCGTGATCCTGGGGGAAAACGGCGCCGGCAAATCCACGCTCCTGCGAGTTGTCGCCGGCCTCATCACGCCCACCCGCGGAACCGTCACCGTGTGGGCCGGCACGCCTCGCCAGCAGCGCCGCCGCATCGCCTATATGAGCCACGCGCCGATGCTCTACGACGAGCTCACCGCCATGGAGAACCTCACCTACTTCGCCTCGCTTCACCGCGAAGGTGGCTGCGCTTGCGTCGGCAGTCCGGAGATGGCCCTCCGCGCCGTCGGCCTCGATCCCAGCCTCTCACGCCCGGTCGGTCAATACTCCCAGGGCATGCGTCAGCGCGCCTCGCTCGCCCGCGTCCTCCAAATCGACCCCGAGCTCCTTCTCCTCGACGAGCCATTCTCCAACCTCGACGCCGACTCCGCCCGCCACATGGTCGAACTCCTCGCCGACTTCCGCACCTGGCCCGTAGCCCCCATCAACGGTGTAGCCGGCAGCCGCACCATCCTCTTCACCACTCACCAGCACCGGCTCGCCGAACCCATCGCCGACATCACTCTCACCATGCGCAACGGCCAGATCTTCACTCCCGAAGCCGAGACCGCCGGGTGAAGACCGCTCCCGCCAAGACCAACGCCGCCCGCCTGCTCGACTCCCTCGGCATCTCCTACGAACTCCGCGCCTACGAAGTCGATCCCGACGATCTCACCGCCCTCTCCGTCGCCCGCAAGATCGGCCTACCCCCCGACCAGGTCTTCAAAACCCTCCTCTCCCACACCAATACGGGGGAGTTCCTGTTCGCCGTCATCCCCGGCGACGCCGAGCTCGATCTCAAAAAACTGGCCCATGCAGCCGGAGCAAAGAAGGTCGAACTCGCCTCCCTCAAAGAGGTCGAACCCCTCACCGGGTACATCCGCGGCGGTGTGACCGTGATGGGCGCGAAGAAGCCCTTCCCCGCCTACGCCGACGAGACCATCGCATTCTTTGACATCATCTCCGTCTCCGCCGGCCAGCGCGGCCTCCAGTTCCTGCTTGCCCCGGCAGACTACCTTCGCGCTGCCAACGCCACTCTCGCCGACCTGACCCGAGATCTCGCCAAAGGTCCCGCGGCATGACCTATCTCCGCCACCTTCTCGACCACCTCCGCAAAGACCTTCGCCTCGAGTGGCGCTCCCGCGACTCCATCAACGGCATGCTCTTCTTCGCGCTTCTGGTCGTCGTGGTCTTCGGCCTCGCCTTCGATCCGACCGGCTATCCCACCATCACTCGCCAGATCTCCGCCGCCATTCTCTGGGTCGCGCTTCTGTTCGCCTCCATCACCGCGCTCAACCAGTCCTGGGCACGCGAGCAGCGCAACCAGGTCCTCGAAGCCCAGCGCATGGCCCCCTCCCCCGCCTCCGCGCTCTTCCTTGGCAAAGCCATCGCCAACCTGCTCTTCGTCCTTGTCGTCGAGCTGGTGATGGCTCCGATCTTCGTCGTCTTCTTCAATCTTCATCCGCTCGGCAACGTCTGGCTGCTGGCGCTTATCCTCCCGCTGGGCACCTGGGCTCTGGTTGTCAACGGAACTTTCTTCGCCGCTCTCGGCCTTCGCGCCCGCAACCGCGAACTGCTGCTGCCGCTGCTGCTTCTCCCCGTCGCTCTGCCGGCCCTGCTGGCCATGGTGCAGGGAACCTCCGGCGTCCTGATGGGAGACCTCGATTCGATCCAGATCGGCACCTGGATCAAGCAGCTCGCCGGCTATGACATCATCTTCACCACCGTCTGCATCCTGCTCTTTGAAACCGTGCTCAACGCCGAGTAGCGCATTCGGAGTGAAACTAGATAAACTGTCTTAATGGAGCAGCGGACCCCAACTCTACGCGCCATAGCCTGGCTGTGGTTCGGCATCAGCATCGCCGTTCTTGTAGAGGGCTTCCGCCAGGCCATTTTTCTGGTCCCCGCCGATGCAGCCCAGGGCAACGCTGGACGCATCTTCTACTATCACGTGCCCAGCGCGATGCTGAGCCTGATCTTCCCGTACATCAACTTCCTCGCTTCGTTTGCCTATCTGTATTGGAGGCGTCGCGACCCGCTCAAAGCCCTCGCCGCCGATGCCCTGGCCGTTGCCGCCGCCGAAGTAACCATCGTCTTCGCCAGCATCGCCCTGCTCACCGGCATGATGTGGGGACGCGTCACCTGGGGTATCTGGTGGACCTGGGATTATCGACTTACCAGCGAACTGCTTCTGTGGCTGCTCTATGTCGCGTACCTCATGGTTCGGCGGCTCTCCGCCACGGGACAGATGCCGTCGATCGCGGCGGTGCTCTCGGTGTTCGCGGCGGTGGACGTTCCGATCAACTACATGTCCATCCGCTGGTGGCGCACCCAGCACCCCGCGCCAGTCTTCGGCGGCGGCCCAGGATCCGGCATGGATCCGTCGATGCTTCCCGCGTTTGTCTGGAACATTGCCGGGTGGGCCATGTGGGGCGTTTGTATTCTCCTCTTCCGTTTTGCCCTGGAGCGCCGGCGTCAACTCGCTGAGCAGAACGCAGCCCTCCACGCCATCGAAGCCTCCTTGGAGATTCCGCAATGACCTGGCAATCGTTCTTCAACATCAGCACCATGCCTCACCGTCACCTGCTCTTCAGCTATATGACGGTCCTGATCGTTCAGGGAGGTTATTTCGCGTGGGTCGCCTGGAATTGGCTGCATACAAAAGGCGCGGATCGCTCCTTCCTCTCTGGAGAGGCGAAGCGTACGCCTCGTCTTTGAGATTCATCTTGCAGGGGCTTCTGCTGTTAACCGAGCTTGGGCGACGCGGATGGGCCACGCGCGGAAAAGATAGCTGGACCATACGATGAGAACTGGGAAAAACTCGAGAGTGTAGCGAGATTCGGCGTTGTCGAGGGTGAGGAGCAGGATACAGCGCAGCATCACGAAGGCCAGCATGGACCAGGCAAGCGCGGTATAGAGCCCAAATCCGGCTTTACTCCAGCGATACAGGCCGAGGCCTCCCAGGGTGAAGTAGACGAGGTTGAGCGCAGCCATCGCGACAGCCTTTAGGGTCTGGCGAGGGTGCTCATCGTATCTCCACCAGTCGAGCGCAACGGCTATCTTTTCAGTTCGGGGGCGAAAGATCATGTTGAGCAGGCGGGCTATCGGAAGAGCAAGATAGTACCGGAGCGGGTCGGCATGGATGCGTTGTTCGGCGATGGCCTCGAAACAGGCATCGAAGGCGGGAGAGGCGTTATCGGTCTTGTTATAAGCGGCCAGCAGGTCGCGGGTCTGCACGTACTGCTGCTGGGAGTCGAAGGCGCGACTCGGTAGATCGCCGATGTCGATATCGGCGTTATCGTAGTTCCAGTAGACCTCTTCGGTGGAGGCATAGTCGATCCCCCAGGTGCGATACCAGCGGTTGAAGCCCTTGGAAATCTCCTCGCCGGGGTCGGTGGCTGAGCGTGGGGCGAGCGGCTGAACGACGTGGAAGGTGCGCCAGTTCCGAGCGGTCCATGGGATCAGAGGCAGGAGAACGCAGAGGGAGACCAGGGTGGCTGGAAGGATGGCCGCAATCGAGAGAAGCCGCACCTCACGAGAGTGATAAGAGAGCCAGAGCATGGCGGGAACAATGGCAGCGGCGAGCAGGCCCTGCTCCGGACGCAGGAGGAGCCCGTAGGCCATGGCCGCGCCGATTACCCAACTCCAGCGGTTGAGGTTGCATCCGGCGATGCGCCAGCGTTCGAGGCCGTAGAAGGCGAGAGCGATGGTAGTGAGGGTGAGGACTTCAGTAAGCGGCGCGGCGGTGTAACCGGAGGTGAAGGGGCAGAGCACAGCGAGCCACAGGGCGGCCATGCCGGATCGAGGGCCGAAGAGGCGACCGGCCAGAGCAGCGATCAGCACACAGGTGAGCAGGTCGAAGAGGCATTGGACGATCATGACGGCGGTGTAGCGCTCGACGCCGAAGAGCGCGAAGCAGGCGGCCAGAAAGAGTGGATAGCCGGGCAGGCGTATGAGAGTGGGCTGCGGCCCCTTTGCGGTATTCAGGAAGCCGTAGACGCCGTGCTGCAGCCAGTTTCCGGCGATGTTGCCGTAGATCAGGCTATCGCCGTTGACGCTGGCGGCATGAGTCACAAACCAGAGGCGCAGGATGAGGCCGGCCGCGAGGGCTGCAGCCGCGTGAAGTCCTTTTCCTGGGCGTCGTGGAGTCATGTCTTTGCATGATACTTGGGCGAGTGTCTGGAACGGGTAGGCTCGGCCGCTGCCGGTCTTTTGTCGTTATCGCAGCCCAGCGCCGGAATCATGCCAATCGGAAAAGAGCCTGTCCATGCGAGTTCCGAACGGCGGCGTCTCCTATTGGATGACTAGCTGTATTTAAGCCAGCGGAGGATCTCAGGCAGGTTCGGCTTTTTGCCGTACATCAGGATGCCCACGCGGTAGATGCGGCTGGCGATCCAGAGGATGGCGAGGATGGTGAGGGTCATCAAAATAAACGAGAGTCCGATCTGCCAGGGTGGAACCGTGGTGAGCGAGATACGAAAGTTCATCAGCAGCGGGCTGCAGAACGGAATAAGCGAGACGACCTGCGCAAGCGTGGAGTTGGGCGCGGGGATGATGACGAAGATCATCAGCATGCAAAAGGCGAGCGGGATGACGAGGAACATGTTGAGCTGCTGAAGCTCCTGTTCGGAGTTGGTCATGGCGCCGAGCGCGGCGGCGATGCTCGAATAAACCAGGAAGCCGAAGATGAAGTAGGCGAAGAAGAAGAAGATCTGGCTTAGGCTGATGGGCGCGTGTCCGCCTCCGATGAAGTTGGTCGCAAGCGAGGTGGAACCGAGGAGGCCTGCGGCGAGCATCCAGACGGCGATCTGGGTGATGCCGACTGCGCCCACGCCGAGGATCTTGCCGGCGAGCATCTCGTCGGGCTTGATGGTGGAGAGCATGACCTCGAAGACGCGGCTGCTCTTTTCCTCGATGATGGAGCGAGCGGTGTTCATGCCGTAGAGCATGATGACCATATACATAAGGAAGAAGAGGAGGTAGGCGGCTCCGAAGGCGGCGCGGCTATCGCCGGTCTTGCTGGTGTCGATGGCGACCGGAGACATGAGCGTGGCGATATCGGGTGCGGCCATGCCCTGGCGGGCGAGGCGTTCGCGGGTGAGCGTGTCCTTGATGGCGCCGGATAAGGTCTGTTCGGTGGTGATGTCGCCGGCTGAGCGGGGGACGTAGGTGAAGGCGGGGCGAGCGTCGAGGTGCGCGGGCGAGGTGACCCAGAGATACCCGGTGAGATTGCCTTTGCCTTTGAGGTCGTGGTCGAGATCGGCGCGCGTTGCGTCAGATGGGGCAAGCAGGTCGACGGTCATGCTGCTGCTGTTTTTATTAGCCTTGAGTTCGTGTTTGAGATCGGAGGCGAAGATCGCGTCGGCGGAGACGATGGCGACGTGCGAGGAGGATTTGGCGTGGGTGGAGAAGTAGCCGACGCCAAAGAGAAAGCCGCCCATCAGGAGCGGGATAAGGATGGTGGCAATCATAAAAGCTTTGGTGCGAATGCGCTCGAGGTACTCGCGTTTGGCGATGAGCCAGATGTTATGCATGGACCTTCTCTCCGGTTTCGATAGCGGCGCTGTTTTCCGTCACCTTTTCGATAAATATCTCTTCGAGAGTGGGCTCCATGACCTCAAAGCGAGTGATGCGGGCGCGAGCGATGGCGTCGGCGAGGATGGCCTGGGCATCGGCTCCTTCGTTGAGGCGAATCTCGGCACGGCCGCCGTAGTTCTTCGCGGAGTGGATAGCGGGGTGGTTGAGAAACGAGGGGTCGCCGGTAAAGTCGATGAGGACGCGATTGGCGGGGTAGCGTGATTTGATCTCGCGCATGGAGCCGGAGAGGACGAGATGGCTGTTGTGGAGGAGGCAGATATTGTCGCAGAGCTTTTCGACCTGGTCCATGCGGTGGGTGGAGAAGAGAATGGTGCGGCCTTGTCTGCGGAGATCGACAAGGGTGTCCATAAGCAGAACGGCGTTGACCGGGTCGAGGCCGCTGAAAGGCTCGTCCATGATGATGAGCTCAGGCTCGTGGAGCAGCGTGGAGATGAACTGAATCTTCTGCTGCATGCCCTTCGAGAGCTCTTCGGTCTTCTTGTCGATCGACGAAGTGATGTCGAGCCGGTCGCACCAGTCGTGAGCGCGCTTGCTGGCGGTCGCGGCATCCAGACCGCGAAGCTGGCCGAGGAAGATAAGCTGGTCCATCACCTTCATCTTCTTGTAAAGGCCGCGCTCTTCCGGGAGATAGCCGGTGCGCTTAAGGAGATCGCGCTTGAAGGGCTGGCCGAAGAGTTTGACCGTGCCGGAGTCGGGAACCGTGATGCCGATCATCATGCGAATGCTGGAGGTCTTGCCCGAGCCGTTAGGACCGAGCAGGCCGAACATGCTGCCGGGTTCGATAGAAAAGCTGAGGTCGGCTACGGCGATCTTGCTGTCGTAGGCTTTGCGGACGTGTTGCAGTTCTACGATGGGCATGGGTATTGGCGATGTGTCCCTGTAGCAAGTTTAGCAGGGGGTGAGCGATGGTTTGGTCAGCGTTCGAAACGTCTGGCGAATTCGATTGGATAGAAAAAGAAGTTCGGCTATGCGCTGGTGTCAATACAGAAGCGGTGAAATGCGAGTTGCCCGCATCTCAGGAGAATAGAGGTGAACTATGGCGCAGAACGACAGCAAGAAACATTTCCACTGCAAGGATGTGGGATACGAGTGCGATTGGCAGCTTACAGGCGACAGCGAAGACCAGATGCTGCCGATCATCGAAGATCATGCGGCCAAGGTGCACAACCTGACGCACTTCAAAGAGGAGGCGGTGGAGCATGTTCGGGAGGCGATTCGGAAGAATGACTGAGTTCTACAGAATAGCCAGATGCTCTGCGATGAGAGCTGCGCGGTGTTTGCGGTCGAGCTTCGCGGAGATCAGGGCGAGACCCAGAGTGACGAGGGTCACGATGGCGCTGGCAAGTGGGAGTTGTCGGTAATGAAAGCCCGCGGTCAACATTAAGCCGCCGAGTGAGGCTCCGGTCGCATTGCCGAAGTTAAAAGCGCCCTGATTGAGCGTGGAGGCGAGATTGGGGGCGGCGGCAGCCTGATCGACAATGCGGGATTGAAGCGGCGCTCCGGCGGCAAACTGGACCGCGCCCCAGATGAGGATCATCGCGATCGCGGGAATGGCGTAGGGTTCGGCGAAATAAAGCGCGATCAGGGTGGCGATGAGAGTAAGCAGCGCCGTGATGAGGAAGGCGATCGGGCGCCAGTCGCTGAGCGCGCCGCCGAAGAAGTTGCCAAGGGTGATGCCGATGCCGAAGAGAAGCAAGGTCAGGGTAACGGTGTGAGGCGAGACCAGGGTGACGGCTTCGAGCGTGGGGGCGATGTAGGTGAAGACGCAGAAGAGCGAGGCCGAGGTGAGGACGCTCATGGCGAGGACGAGCAGCACCTGTGGCTTGCGGAGAACGCGAAACTCGTGGATCAGGCTGCCGGACCCTGCGGGTTGCGATGGCAGCAGAAAGACCAGAGCCGTGGCGGCGAGAAAGCCGATGGGGACGATAGCCCAGAAGGCAGCGCGCCAGCCGTAAGCCTGGCCAAGGGCGGTGCCGGCGGGTACGCCGAGTACGTTCGCCAGGGTGAGGCCGGAGAACATCAGCGCGATGGCTTGGGCGCGCTGGTTGCGCGGGACTAGATTTGCCGCGACGACGCTGCCGATGCCGAAGAAGGCTCCGTGGCAGAGAGCAGTCAGAACGCGGGCGGCGAAGAGGAGGTTGTAGCTTGGGGCAAGAGCGCAGGCGAGATTGCCTAGAGTGAATACGCCCATGAGCAGGAGAAGGGCGAGTTTGCGTTCGAGCTTCGCGGTCGCGATGGCTACGATGGGAGCGCCAATAGTGACCGAAAGCGCATAGCCGGTGACGAGCACGCCGGCCTTGGGAATGCTGACGTGGAAGTCGGCCGCAAGGTTCGGCAGCAGGCCCATGATGATGAACTCGGAGGTGCCGATGCCGAAGGCGGCTACGGCGAGCGCCATCAGAGGCGTGTGCCGCAGGATGTGCTTGGGCTGGTCGATCGCTTCAGGCGTCGGCATTCTTTTATTCCACCACAGTTGTTGTCGCGGATGAATCCGCGTGGGAGTTGTCGAGGGGCGGCGCTGAATCCGTTCTTGATAGCATCGGTCTGTGCTGGAACTTTCTACCCCGATCAAATATGTGAAGCGCGTGGGAGAGCGCGTGGCGGTTGAGCTTGCCAAACGCGGCGTTGAGACCGTAGAGGATCTGCTGTACCATCTGCCCTTCCGGTATGAGGACAGGCTGAATCCGGTGGCGATGAGCGGGCTTCAAGCAGGGACAATGGCGTCGGTGATCGGCGAGGTGCGTGGAAGCGTGCTGCTGAAGACGCGCAGTATGCCGCTGTTCGAGATGACCCTCGGTCAGGGCTTGCATACGGTCAAGGCGATGTGGTTTCGCGGGACTTACCTGCGGGACAAGTTCCATGTGGGGCAGATGGTGGCGCTGTATGGAAAGCTCGAGCCTTCGAGGAGCACCGCGGGCAGATTCAAGATGATCAACCCGCACTTCGAGGTGCTGCCTTCGGGGCTGGGCGAAGACGCTGAGTTCTCCATGCTGGAGGTGGGGCGGATTGTGCCGGTATACGAGTCGCTGGGCGGAACGACCGCTTGGGGCGCGAAGCTGGGATCGAAGTGGCTGAGACGCGTGATCTGGAGTTTGTTTGAGGAGATGGAGGGTCAGCGCGGCGGCGAGTCAGCCAGTGAACCGGATACTCTACCGGAGGCGATGCGGATCAAGCTGAAACTGCCGGGGCGGCTGGAGGCGCTGAAGGCCGCGCACTTTCCCGACGCAGGGACGCCGATGGTGGAGTTGATGGCGGCTTCGTCGCCGGGCCATCGACGATTGATCTTCGAGGAGCTGTTCTACCTGGAGCTTGGGCTGGAGTTGAAGCGGCGCAGAATGCGGGAGCGGGAGGGGACTTCGTTTGCGACCGACGCGAAGGTGCGCGAGGCGATCAAGCAGGTGCTTCCCTTCCATCCGACCGCGGCGCAGAAACGTGTGCTCAGCGAGATCGTGAGCGATATGCGAAGGCCGCAGCCAATGCGACGTCTGCTGCAGGGCGATGTAGGTTCGGGCAAGACGATCGTGGCGATGCAGGCGGCGCTGGTGGCGATCGAAAATGGATACCAAACGGCGTTGATGGCGCCTACCGAGATTCTGGCGACGCAGCATTATCTTTCCGCGCGCAAGCTGCTGGGAGATGTTCTGTCGCCGCGAACGGGAAAGCCGTACCGAATAACGTTGCTGACGGGATCGCTGGATGAGGCCTCGAAGCGTGAGGCGCGTGGGAGGATCTTTCGCGGCGAGACCGATCTGGCGATTGGCACGCATGCGCTGATTGAAGACAAGGTGGACTTCGGCAACCTGGGGCTGGTAATCGTCGATGAGCAGCACCGGTTCGGGGTGCAGCAGAGGTTTCGGTTGATGAAGAAACCGGGCGCGCTCGATCCCGATGTGCTGGTGATGACGGCGACCCCGATTCCGAGAACGCTGGCGCTGACTCTCTACGGAGATCTGGATGCCAGCGTCATCGATGAGCTGCCCCCGGGGCGAATTCCGATTGTGACGAGAAGGACAACCGAGGAGCGCGCGCACGACGTATGGGAGTTCGTGCGCAAGCAGGTGCGGTCGGAACGCCAGGCCTACATCGTTTATCCGGTGATTGAGGGTGCGAAGGACGATCAACCGGAGCTGGACTTTCCGCAGGATGAGCCGGAGGGTGAGGGCCGCATCGAAGTGGATTCTCCCGCTGCGCTACAGAATGGCAACAAGTCGGCATCGAAGCTGAGCCCTGCGGGGAAGAGGGCGAAGACTGCCGGCGTGAAGAAAAAAAGCACGAAGGCAGAGAAGCTGTTTGAGCCTAAAAAGCTGCGGGCCGCGACGGAAATGTATGAGGAGTTGCGGAGCGGCGCGCTGGCCGGGTTGCGCCTGGGACTGCTGCATGGGCGGCTGAGCGCGGACGAAAAAGAAGTCACCATGCGCCGGTTTCAGAGGGGCGATCTCGACGTGCTGATTGCGACCACTGTGATCGAAGTGGGCGTCGATGTGCCGAATGCCGCCGTGATGGTGATCGAACATGCGGAGCGGTTCGGGCTGGCGCAAATGCATCAACTGCGCGGGCGGGTAGGCCGCGGCGCGGCGAAGAGCTTCTGCATCCTGATGACGGGCGGCCGCGTAAGCGAGCAGGCAGAGGCCAGACTGGATGCGATGGTGCGAACGCAGAATGGCTTCGAACTGGCGGAACTCGACCTGCAGCAGCGCGGGCCGGGAGAGTTTTTCGGCACCCGGCAGGCTGGGCTCCCGGAGTTTCGCGTGGCCAATCTGATTCGCGATCGCGCGCTGCTGGAGTTGGCAAAAGCTGAGGCCGCCAGATTTGCTTCTCAACCGGATCCGAATCTTTCGCCTGCCGAAAAAGATGCAGTGTGGGCGCGGCTGAAGATGCAGTGGCAAAGAAAATATGGTCTCGTCGAAGCGTAAGAACAAAGGAGCGCGCGTGCAGGAGGAACATCTGCCGGCGACTGCCTTCTACTTCCTATTCTTTACTTCCTGCTCCCTGCCCTTACGAGGCTGCCGCGTGCGGGTAAGCAGTCGAGGCGACGGTTTGCGCGGCTGCGGGCGTTGCGGCTTTTTTGGGGCCGCGTTTGCGCGCTACCAGGACGCGAATGCGCTCGATCATCTCGGCGGGAGAGCAGGCGCCCTTGGGAAGGAAGACGTCGGCGCAGCCTGCGCGGTCGAACGCGTTGACGGTCCCGGAGACGATCATCGCGGGCAGGCCGGGATGAAGCTGCTTGGCGCGGCGAACGAGTTCGTTGCCGTCCATCTGTGGCATCAGCAGATCGCACAGGATGAGGTCGACCGTGCCTGGCAGGGACTGTTCGAGAAGCTCGAGCGCATGCTGTGCATCGAGCGCAGTGAGGACGCGATAACCGCGGGTTTCCAGCAGAAAGGTGCGTACGGAGAGGATTTGTTCATTGTCGTCTACGCAGAGAATCGTCTTTTTGGGGCGCATGCAGTCTCGCTTCTGTCGGAGATCGCCTTCTGGCAATTCGCGGCTGATGAGCCGGATGGCCGCGGCTGCTGGTTTGCAGGCGCAACCTTCCGGGTAGGAAAGATTTGCCCCGTGGTTCGGCCGAATCTGGTCAGTCGGCGCATAGTGGGTCGTCTGCTCCGCCAGAGAAGAGGCCGAAGAGCGAGGCTCTCCTGTCTGCTCCATGGTGGATCAGTGACCCTGATCCGGCAGACAAGACTGCCGAACCGCGGGGTGCGAGAGAGCCGAAACACCGGTGCAGGTTGCCATGCGAACTCATAGACGCGAAGAGGACTCTGTCTGCTGCGAATACGAGGAGACACGCCGTCAGAGAGTCTGACGCCGGCCTCAATGCTTGTGCAGGCAGCGAGGTTGCGCGCTGAGGAGTCGCGGACTGCAGGCAGTCGGGCTTCTCTCAACTCAAGTTGTCGGAATACAGGCGAAAGCAGTTTTCATCGGCAAGAGCGCGGCACATTGCATGCAACACTGTCGTCAACGCTTTCCAACAGTACGAAGGGATGGCGAGCTTGGCAACGGCGAAGGTGTAGCGAAGACCAGCCATAATAGCGCTTGCGCATTCACCGTTCGCGTGAAGCGCGCGAATCCATTGAAGATTCTTTGCGGACACCTGTTGAAATCGGGTGCATCAAGACAGGAAAAGACGTCCGGTTGCCACAGGAATAGTGCGGCCGCCGACGAACACTTCGCTCACGGTGTTGTCTTCCAACTTCGCGTGGACGTGAATTCTACTGTCGCGAAGCATCTCAATTCCCTGCTCGATCACTGCCGGACTCTGACTGGTTACAAGACCGTGCCGAACCAGGTAAGCGATGGCGCAGCCGGCCGCCGAGCCGGTGGCGGGATCTTCGCCTGCGTCGAATTGCATGCGCGCATGCCAATCTGCTTTGGCGTGCGCCGCGGCGCGGGTAATGCAATAGAAGTATTTCGCGCCGATGCGGTTGAGATACTCGCGCGCGGCGTGTGCAACGACTTGCAAGCGCGAGGCTGCCGCTAAGGATTGAAGAGGCACGATGCAGAAGGCCATGCCGGTAGAGACGACCTGCGCGGGAAGACTGGCATCGAGATCATCGGGTGAGAGGCTGAGCGCTGCTGCGATGGCGGCACGATCTTCGCTGCTGTTGCGAATCTCACCGAAGCTTGGATTGTTCTGGCGCATGGTCCCGAATACGCCTGCGTCGTCCGCCTGAGGAGGCGTGAAGCGAACGGAAATCGGACCGACGCCGAGATCAAGCGTAATCTGTTCGGAGCTGCGGAACTCGGAATGATTCCAGTAGAGCCAGCTTGCGGTGCCGAGCGTGGGGTGTCCAGCAAAGGGGACCTCTTCGGTGGTGAGAAAGATGCGCACCTGGACGCCGCGTTCGCGCTCAAGTTGGGGAGAGCGGGGAAGAATGAAAGTGGTCTCGCTGAGGTTGGTCTCGCGTGCGATTGCCTGCATCTCGCCGCTAGTTAGGCCGCGAGCGTCGGTGAAGACGGCAAGAGCATTGCCTTCAAGCGCTCGTTCGGCGAAGACATCGACCTGAGCAAAGTCGTAGGCGCGGACCGGTGTGATTTTGGCTCTTACCGGGTTTGCAGGCGCTCTCCGGATATCGTCGGTGTTCTCATTTGACATGGAAGCTCCTCGGAAGTATGGTTTTGATAGACCGCGATGGAGTAAACCTGCTCCATGCTAGCTTAGCTCGCAGCGGCACAAATTATTAGATATGACATCGATGACGCTCAACACGACCACACTCTGCTGTTGCTGTAGCCCGGCGTGGGTGTGCGGATGAGCCAATCGAAGTAAGACTCTTCGAACCAGCACAGAACCCACCCAGAGCCAACGAGCCGGGTGGGTTTTATAGTGTGCGAAGAAATGAGATGAAAAGAAGGAGAAAAGCTGCTGACGAGTTCGGCTTTGCTTTGCGATAGCAGTTCATTCAAAAGAACCTTGGGTTGATCCCAAAGAAGGCGAATCGATTATGTCACTCCGCATCAACGATATTGCTCCCGATTTCACTGCTGAGACGACCCAGGGCACGATCCACTTCCATGAGTGGATCGGCGACGACTGGGCGGTTCTCTTCTCCCACCCGAAGGACTTCACTCCGGTCTGCACGACCGAACTGGGCGCGGTAGCGAATCTCGAGAACGACTTCGCTCGCCGCGGCGCGAAGGTGATTGGGCTTAGCGTCGACCCGGTAAGCAATCATGAGAAGTGGGCGACCGATATCGAAGACGTCAGCGGATCGAAGGTGAATTATCCGATGATTGGCGACCCTGAACTGAAGATCGCGAAGTTATACGACATGCTGCCTGCGGATGCGGGCGAGAGCTCGGAGGGCCGCACGCCTGCGCACAATGCGCCTGTACGCACCGTCTTTGTCATCGGTCCGGATAAGCGGATCAAGCTGACGCTTGCGTATCCCATGACGACCGGACGCAACTTCGACGAGATCATTCGCGTGCTCGATTCCATCCAACTCACGGCCAGACACAAGGTGGCGACTCCGGCAAACTGGAAGCAGGGCGGCGACGTCATCATTACCGGCGCTGTCTCGAATGAAGATGCGGATAAGATCTTTCCAGGTTACAAAACGGTGAAGCCATATCTGCGCACCGTGGCACAACCGGAATGAATTGAAATCGCTCGACAGGAGCCTTGGGACTTTTTAGCAAGCTCCGCGCCACGATGGTCTGCATGGCGGCACGGGCACCGATGGCGAAGTGGCTAACGCGCTGGTCTGCAAAACCAGTATTCATGGGTTCAAATCCCATTCGGTGCTCCATCGACTCACCCCCTCAGCTTCCTCGGCATAGCGATCATGGTTGTACCCCGGTCTGGAAGTTGATGGTTGCAATGGCAAACCCATACTGCGACCGTGCATTCGCGTTGCCGATCGCCGCCTGTGTCTGCTGCAACTCGGCCTGACTTAACTCGACGATGGAGCTCAGTCCGAGTTCGTACCGGGTCTTGGCAAGGTCCAGCGCCGTGTTTGCCTGCTTCACCAATTCACTTGTAACGATCACTCGCTGCAGCGAAGTGTTCGCGTTGAGCCACGCCGTATGAACATCGCGAACGACCTGGTCTCGCAGAGCGCGGGTCTGCTCCGATGCCGCCTGCGCCTGCAGCGACGCCTCGGATGCTTCGGCGGTCAGACGAAATCCGTTGAACAGAGGAACACTCACATTCGCTCCCACCGCGCCATACCAGTTATCGGTAAAGTATTGCGACGATCCTGTGAATGTTTCCCCGGCAACGCCCAGAGCGTTGATCGTAGGAAGCAGTTGTTCATGCTGCGCCTTGCTGAATCTCTGAGCTGCCTGCTCGCTCAAGCGCAGGGACTGGAGGTCGGGCCGGTTTTGGATAGCCTGGGCGACGAGAGCATCGATGCTGGGCGGCACCGGCGGCAGCGTGCCGGAGTCCTCCACCAGCTGAAAGTCCATGGCCCTGTCATACCCCAGGACTGCGGTCAAAGCAGCTTTTGCAGCGTCGAGATTGTTCTGGGCGTCCAACTGCAACAGCTTCGACTGCGACAGATTGACCTGCGCAAAACTCAGGTCAAGATCGGAACGCAGCTTCGAAGAAGTCAGCGAAGAGACCTGATCGGTGACACTCTGTCGCGAGGCGACGGTCTGTAAGGCAACCTTCAACGTCTCCTGAGCCTGAATAGCCTGAAAGAAGACCTGATCGGTTGCCAGTACGATGTCTTCCCGGCTGGCCTCCGCATCCGCAAGACGAGCCTTCTCCTGCAGCTTTGCCGAAGCGACCAGATTCCTTGTGCGTCCGAAATCGGTGATGAGTTGGCTCAGAGTAAGGCCTGCGCCGGAGTGTTCGAGCAGTCTCGACGCAGTCAACGCGCCGCTCGAGAGCCTGGTGCCATCGTTGGCATCGACAGCGGTGATATTCCCATTTAGATTCGGCAGTTCGTCGGCCCGCCTTACACGAACCGCCTCATGCTGCACCTTTGCGATCAACTGATTGATCTGGATATGAGGATTGTTGGCCAGGGCAATTCTTTCCGCCTCCTGACGTGTAAGCGTGGCGGGAATGCTGTCGGACGGTGAAGCCGGAGCAGTAGACGAAGACATCGGCGCACTGTTTTGCGCGGATGCGAACAGGAGAGTGTCGCTGCTCTCCGGCGCATTCGGCAGGGCGGCGGAGTTGATCTGACCGTATAACGAAAGCGAAGACAGAAGAGCCAGCGAAAACGCAAAGAGAGACGGCTTGAGATTCGATTGCATGGTTACACCTCCCTCGCAGTCGCCGCACGCTCTTCCTTGCGGTGGATGAGCAGATACGCCGCCGGTACCAGAAAAACGGTAACGACCACCGACGCGGTCAGGCCGCCGAGAATGGCACGCGCGAGTGGAGCATACTGTTCACTTCCCGGCTCTAGCGCCAGTGCCATTGGAATCATCCCCAGGATCGTCGCCAGACTCGTCATCATGATCGGGCGTAACCGAACCTTGCAGGCTTCGATCAGGGCGGGCACCAACGCCATGCCTTCGTTCCGCAGTGTTCCCACAAACTCCACCACCAGGATGCTGTTCGACACCACGATGCCAGTCATCATCACGATGCCCATCAGAGACATCACGTTCAGCGAGGTCCCCGTCACCAGAAGAAAGATCAACACGCCTGACAATCCCGGCGGGACCGCCAGCAGAATTACAAATGGATCGGAAAAGGAAGCGAACTGCGCCATCAGGATCAAATACACAAGAACCACGGCCAGAATCAAACCGATGCCGAAGCTCGAAAACGACTGGTTCATATCTGTGACCGAACCGCGGACCCGGACCGTAACCCCATCCGGCCTCTGGATCTGATCGACTATCTTGTTCACGTCGCGAGCGACGCCGCTCAGATCTTCGCTCTTCGGCATCACGTAGATGTCGAACTCCCGACGAAGCTGATAGTGATCTACTTCGGTTGGAGTGTCGATGCTTCTGACATCCGCGACAGATTGCAAAGGAGTGGTCTTCGAACTATCCGCTCCCCGAAGCGGGATCTGCCTGAAGTCGGTTAGCGTCTTGATCTCCGACAAGGGATATTGAACCGTCAGCATATAGTTGTTCCCCGTCTTTGGATCGACCCAGAAGCTCGGAGCAATGACACCGTTCGAGGTCATCGCCGTAATGACGTTATCGACGACGTCCCGCGGAGTAATTCCCAGCAGAGACGCCTGCTCCCGATTGATATTCAGCTCCAGTCCGGGATAAGACAGATCTTGAGGAACGAGCACGTCACTGACCGTATTCAGCTTCTTCAACTTGGCGGCGGTCGCCTGCGCAATCGCAAACGAACGCTGTAGATCGTTGCCGCCAATCTGAATATCGATCGGGGCCGGCTTGCCTTGATTCACCACCGAATCGACCAGGCCGCCTGCCTGAAAATAACTCTGCACATCGGGGAAGTCCTCGGTCAACTTCTCACGCGCTTTCTGCATGTAGGCATAGCTGCCCGTCTTGTGATCTTCCTTCAAACTTACCTGGATGAACGCCGTGTTCATCGCTGAGTTCGAAGTGTAGATAGCCGAAAGGTCCGGCGTTACTCCAATATTCGACACAATCATATTGAGATCGCTGGGAGCGACCACGTCGCGGATATCTTCTTCCATCTTCGCTATATATTCGTCGGTCACTTCGATACGTGTGCCCGCCGGCACCTTTACATTGACGACGAATTGTCCGGGATCGGTTCTTGGAAAGAACGCTTTCCGAAGAAAGGGATAGAGCGCAAAGCTGCAGATCACAAAGAGACTGAATGCGGACACAACCAGAGCCGGCCGCTCCAGGCACTTTGCAATCCACCTCTCATAGGCCTGCTGAAATTTCAGGAAGCCGAGATTGAAACGATCGACTACAACCCGGAATAATCGGAAGCCCTTCTTCTTTTCTGCTGGAGCGTGGCCGACGCCTTCCCCAGCCTCCCTCTCGTGCTGCATGTGACTCGGATCCAAGGTGAGAAACTTCGCGCAGAAGAGCGGCACCACCGTCATTGCGACGACATAGGAAGCAAACATGGCAATGACCACCGCCAGGGCGAGCGCGGTAAACAGATACTTGCTCACGCCAACCAGAAGCACGACCGGAAAGAAAACAATGCTGGTGCTGAAGGTCGCGGCAAGCACCGCCAGTTGCACCTCTTTGCCGCCCCGCTCTGCAGCCACGACGGGCTCTTCGCCCATCTCCATATGACGAAAGATATTCTCAAGAACCACCACCGAGTTGTCGATCAGACGCGATAACGCCAGTGCGAGTCCGCCCAGCACCATGGTGTTGATGGAGCTTCCTCCCAGGTTCAATCCCAGGAACGTCGCTAGGCACGAGATCGGAATCGAAAGCAGCACGGCGACGGCTGCCCGCACGTTCCCGAGGAACAGCAGAATCATAAGAGCGGTGAGACACAGCCCGATCGTGCCTTCGTTGATGACGTTCTTGACTGCGATCCTCACAAACACCGATTGGTCGAACACGACGTTCGTTTTGAGCACTCTCGGAATATCGAGCAGATGGAGAACCGCCTGCTTGATCCCATTCACGATCGTAATGGTGTTCGAATTACCTCCCTGCTTCAGAACGGGAATGTACACCGAGTGCTGTCCATCGACTCGAACGATGTTCGTCTGCAGCGCCCCGCTGTCCTCCGCCTTGCCGATATCCCGAACCATCACCGACGTGCGGTTCACCGTCTTCAGCGGTAGATCGTTGATCTCCTCCACCACCGGAACCTGGCTGTTCGCGTAGATGTTGTAGTCCTTCATGCCGATGCGAACGTCGCCTGCGGGCAAAATCAGGTTGGACTTGTTCAACGCATCGACCACATCCATCACGCTCATCTCGTGCGCTTCCAGTTTCACCGGGTCGACGTAGACCATGATCTGCCGATAGCGGCCGCCGTAAGGCTGAGGAACGGAGGCTCCCGGCACGTTAGCAACCTGGTTGCGAACCGCAAACTGCGCAAGATCTTTCAACTGCGTTTGGTTGAGACCTTGACCTTTCAGCGTAATCAGGCAGACCGGCAGGTTGGCCGCATCGAACTTCAAAACCACAGGAGGCAGCGTTCCGGGTGGCAGGCGGCGCAGGTTCGCCATAGCCAGGTTCGAGATATTGCTCACCGCTGCGTTGGGATCCGTGCCCGGCTGAAAGAAGATCTTGATCAAACTGACGCCGGTAAGCGAGCGGGATTCGATGTGGTCGATTCCACTGCCCAGGGTAAAAAAGCGCTCGTAGCTGTCCGTGATGTCGGACTCGATCTGTTGTGGCGGCATACCCGAATAGAACGTTGCCACTACGACGACTGGAATGTTGACTTCGGGGAACAGATCGACAGGCATGCGCATCACTGTCGTCGTGCCGACCACGATGATGAATAGGCTCACCATCAAAACAAAAAAAGGATATTTGATCGCGAAAGAGGGCATTACTGGTTCTCCCCCTGGTCCGGCATGGATATCGTGTAGGGCTTCGGATGTACGCTCTGCCCTGCCTCATAGTTGGTCTGGCCCGATACGATCACTGACTGGCCGTCAGCGAGACCCTTGGTGATCTCAACCTGGTGCGCGCCTTGAATTCCCACCGCAACGGGAACTTTAACGACTTTGCTCTGTCTGTCGACGACCAGGACGTACGCGCTTCCACTCGGGTTGACCACCGCACCCGCGGGAACCATCAGCACTCCGCTCTTGTGCTGCAGCGTGATCGTCGTCTCGGCATACATCCCGGAGGTCAGCGCCAGGCCGGGATTCGGAACATCGACCTCAGCCAGCATGGTGCGCGTAGACGTGTTGAGCTCTCGCGAAAATCGGGTGACCTTCCCGGGAAACGTCTTGCCCGTCGCTTTGACTCTGATCGACATCTCTCCGCCGATGTGGATGTAATCCACATCCTCCTCGGGCACTGGCATGCGAAGGCGCAATAGATCGCTTTGCGCGAGCTTGATCACAGGCTCCGACTGCGTCTCCGATGCCGTGCCGGCCTGAATCAGGGAGCCGACATCGGCAAACCGCATCGTCACTACGCCATTGAAAGGTGCGGTTACGATCGAATAATCTTCCAGCGACTGCACGCGCTGGTTGTCGGCCTTCGAAACGGCAAGTTGTCCCTGCGTCGCTTCGAGCGCTGATTTCTCAACGTTGATCTTTGCCTCGGCATCCTGATCTTTGGCTCTGGCATCGTCAAGCTCCTGCTCCGCAATCAGCCCAGGACGCCGCTTCGACGCTTCAGAGAGACGCGTGTAGGCCGCATGGACCGCGGCGTAGTCCGATCGAGCGAAGGCGACCTCGTTCTGTGCCCGCGCAATCTCCGACTGGCTGCGCTGAATTTGAGCCTTCGATGCGGCTACCTGGGCGTTCAGCTCCGGAACTTCAAGCACCGCGAGGACCTCGCCTCGTTTCACTCTATCCCCGATATCCACGTTGATCCGGCGAATGTATCCGGAGACCTTCGCATGAAGTTCGACCTCCTGATACGGCTCGAACTCACCGGCAACCGTGAGTGTGCTTGACAGGTCGCCGCGAGTAACCGGTGCGACCGACGCTGTGGCAATCGGCGCCTTTTCTGACGCTTCCTCTTTACACCCGGTAAAGAGAAGACCTGAGAGCGCAGCAAGAAGCGCAGTCCCGAAGACGATCGATGAAGACCGTATAGACATAAATGAGGCACCTATAGAAATGTGTAACCACAGTGGAACGAGGGATGGTGAGGTGTGGATCTACTACCGCGCTAAGGCGAAGCGCCGCCACGGTATTTGGCCCGGACGAATGTATTTATCTCTGAACGAGGAGACCGGGAGGGGGCCGGAAAGAAAAGAAGTCGCCGCGAAAATGTCTTTTCCGGCGTGCATCTTCATTGCTCGCAAGCCACTGCCTCTCCGACTGGACAGCATACACAGCAACGCAACTCGCAGCTATCAGAAATGCCGAAAAGAGTACGGTCCAGGGTTGAGGGGGCGCAGGAGAAGGAATCTGCAAACCCTGAACCGAGACAGGACGCTCCTTCTGAGAGAGAAGTTTCGCATGCGCGATCCTCGTCGAGGGGCTCCCTGATGCAGCGTACAGAGACGTCTTGTACTGCATGCCCCACGCGAGCAGCGCTACGGCAAGCAAACACACCAGCATCGAGGTCGCAATCATCAGCGAGCTGCGTCGGCTTGGGATGTCGCTTTTCATAGCAGCAAGAGAGCAGCTTCGATCCACAGTCAGATGCGAACCCGAGGCCCTGTGTCGATCATAGTGGAAAATATACTTTCCGCAATTCTTCCTCGGAAATCGGGCAGGCAATCCTCTATCCACTTAGACGAAAGAGACTTGCGAAGGCATCTTTCAATCTGCCAAAATGCAGTACGGCCGCATGAAAGTTCTCTACGACGGACGGAAAGCTGCAAAGCTCGATTCCGTTCACTGAGTGGCTGCTGGGGTTTGTCATCATGACCAACTCCTATCTACGATTCACTATCAGCCAGCGGAGCTCCGCGCCTTACAATGACCCCCGACGCCAAAGTCACACCCAAACTCAGTTCGTCGGATAACCCGCATGACGAGCAGGGCCGCGGAGCACGCGAAGACCATAGCGCCCATCACGATCAAGCCATCACCCAAACTTTCGGACCGCGAGCGGAAGCTTATCTCGAAAGCGCAGTCCACTCACAAGGAGAAGATCTGGCTTGGCTCGCGGAAGCCGTCGCAGCCATTCCGCATCCCGAGGTTCTCGATCTCGGCTGCGGAGCCGGACACGCCAGTTTCGCCGTCGCTCCCTTCGCCCGACACGTACTCGCCTACGATCTCACGCCATCCATGCTGGACGTCGTAGCCTCGACCGCCCGCCAACGCAGCATGACCAACATCGCCACCTTGCACGGATCCGTCGATCGGCTGCCTCTTGCCGACTCCAGCTTCGATTGCATTGTCAGTCGATACAGCGCGCACCACTGGCACGACGTTCCTCTGGCGCTCAGCGAAGTCCGGCGTGTCCTCAAACCCCGCGGTCAAGTCTGCTTCATCGATGTCGTGGGCGGTCCGCAGCCGCTGCTCGACACTCATCTTCAAGCAGTCGAGCTGATGCGAGATCCCTCCCATGTACGCGACTACACAGTCCAGGAGTGGCTCGGCTTCTTTCGCGATGCCGCTCTCAATGTCCGCGTGGAGCACCGTTGGCGACTCCCCATCGAGTTTTCCTCATGGATCTCACGCATCGGAACTCCCGAAGATCGTGTCGCCGCAATCCACTCTCTCTGGTCGTGCGCGCCGGCAGAGGTGCGGAGCTACTTCAGCTTGAAGCACGATCTCTCGTTCGAACTCGATGTAGCCATGTTCCACGCTCAACTCTAAGTTCGTTTCAGTCTCATTTCGCGTGCGTCGAAAACGTGAACGTCGTCGTGCTGTGCAGCGTCTCGCCCGGCTTCAATTCCGTCGTCGGAAACGCAGGATGGTTCGGCGAATCCGGAAAATGCTGCGTCTCCAGGCAGAGTGCTGCATGCTTCCCATGGCCCTCCTGCTCCTTCCCGTACTTCTTCCCATCCAGGAAGTTGCCGGTGTAGAACTGCACCCCCGGCTCGGTCGTCGTCACTGTCATCACTCGCCCGCTCACCGGATCGTAGACTCGCGCCGCCGTCTTCATCTCGCCATTTTTTCCGCGCAGCACCCAATTGAAGTCGTAGCCGCCCGCCAGCTTTAATTGCTCATTGTCATCCTTGATCCGCGCGCCAATCACCATAGCCTTGCGAAAATCGAACGGCGTCCCCTCCACCGAAGCCAGTACGCCCGTCGGAATCAGCCCCGAATCGATCGGCGTATATTGGTCCGCCGGAATCATCAGCTCGTCCTGCAAAATCGTCCCCTGCCCGTCTCCTGCAAGGTTGAAATACGAGTGGTTCGTCAAATTCACCACCGTATCTTTATCGGTCGTCGCGAGGTAGTCGATACGCAGCGCAGCATGGTGCACGGTATAGCGCACATGCACCGTCAGCGTGCCAGGAAAACCCTGGTCCCCATCCGGGCTCGCCAGCGTCATCTCCACGCCATCCGCAATCGGCCGCGCCTGCCAAACCTTCCTGTCGAAGCCAACCGTGCCGCCATGCAGCGCGTTCGCGTGATCGTTCGTCGGAATCTGATACTGGTGTCCATCGAGCGAAAATTTTCCAAACGCAATGCGGTTGCCATACCGTCCCACGATCGCGCCGAAGTACGTCGACTTGTCGTCAAGATAAGCATCCAAAGCGCTATATCCCAGCACCACATCCGCAACCTTGCCATCGCGGTCAGCCGTCTTGATCGAGACGACGCGCGCGCCATACGTCATCACCTTCGCTTCAATACCGTCGCTGTTAAGCGTGTAAACATCGACCGTCGTGCCATCCGGCATCTTTCCAAATTCACTCTTCATCACCGATCCATGTGCTGCGATTGCAGTTGTCATGCTAAGCAGCATAATCCCTGACCATCTCATCCTGGTACTCCCTCGCCTGGCGTCCAATCGCAAGTCTCGCTGCATCGTCGCCGCAACCCGAGCAGCCCTCGCCACTATACGTCAACGCCGCATCTCCACAAAACAGCGGTAAGATGAAGCGTCGAACCAATCGCCATAAGGACGATTCATGACCTCCCCAAATAAAATGCCCTCCCTCCTCCTGCTTTGTCTTCTTGTCTTCACGCCATTGCTCTCCGCCGAAACTCCCGACCACTGGACAGGCACCTGGGCCGCCGCGCCCACGGCCGCCGCCAACCAGAACGCTCAGTACGGCAGCGCCGACATCACCCTTCGCGAGATCGTCCACGTCTCCCTCGGCGGCCCCGTCGTCCGCATCGTCCTCAGCAACGAGTTCGGCCTCGACCCGCTCACCATCGGCGCCGCCCATATCGCCCCCAGCGCCGGTCGCGGCGACATCGACCTCGCCTCCGCCAACGCCCTCACCTTCGGCGGCCGCCCTTCCGTCACCATTCCCCCCGGAGCCCTCGTTGTCAGCGACCCCGCCGACCTCAAATGTCCCGCCTTCGCCGACCTTGCCGTCAGCCTCTTCCTTCCCGCGCAACCCATCCAGCAAATTTCGCAGCACGACTACGCCGACCAGACCAGCTACCTCGCAAGCGGCAACGTAATCGGCGCCAAATCCCTTCCCTCGCTCACGCCTATCCACTCCTGGCCGTTCCTCAAAGGCGTCGATGTGCGGACCACCGCCGACAGCGCTTCCGTCGTCACCCTCGGCGACAGCATCACCGACGGCGCAGCCAGCACCCGCGATGCCAACGCTCGCTGGCCCGACGTCCTCGCCCGCCGCCTGCAGTCCGGCAAGAAAACCGCAAGCCTCGGCGTCCTCAACGAAGGCATCGGCGGTAACCGTATCCTCTTCGACCGCACCGGCCCCAGCGCCCTCGCCCGCTTCGACCGCGACGTCCTCGCCCAGGCCGGCGTCAAGTACCTCATCATCATGGAAGGCATCAACGACATCGGCAACGCCACCTCGCCCACCAACCCCCGCGAGCCCGTCACCGCCGACGACCTCATCTTCGGCCTCTCCCAGCTCGCCACCCGCGCCCACACCCACGGGATCAAGGTCTTCGGCGCCACCCTCACCCCCTACGTCGGAGCCGGCTATCAATCCGCCGCCGGCGAAGCCATCCGCCAGACCCTCAATCACTGGATCCGCACTACCAGTCAGTTCGACGGCGTCATCGACTTCGACAAAGCCACTACCGACCCCACCCACCCCGGCATGTTTCTTCTGCTCGACGACTCCGGCGACCACCTCCACCCCAGCGACACCGGCTACAAATCCATGGGCGATTCTATCGATCTCAAACTCTTCACGAAGTAACACCCGGACCACCGCAGATCGATTCCAAAGCCTCTCTCGACCTCTCCCGCTCCCAAGGCTGCAGCACCTTTACCGAGGCCATCCCAGCCGCCGTAGCCGCCTCGATCCCCATATCCGTATCTTCGAACACCAGGCAATCCCCCGGCGCAACTCCCAGCCTCTCCGCCGCCAGCAGGAACGGCTCCGGATGCGGCTTGCTCTTCACATAATCCCCCGCGCAGACCAGCATCTCGAACTTGTCTAGAATCCCCAAAGTCCTCAGCGACCTCGTCACCGAGTCCCGCGTACTCCCCGAAACCACCGCAAATGTAATCTGCCCGTGGCTGATCTCGATATGCTCCAGCACCTCGGGCACCGCCTTCAACTCCGGCAGAATCTCGTAATACAGCGCCTCCTTGCGGCGTTCAATCTCCTCCACCGGCATCGCCAACCCATGCCGCGCATTCAGCGTCGCGATAATCTCCGTCACCGGCATCCCGCCCCACGCATAAAAAAGCTCCTCCGCAAACTCGCAGTTCCACTCCCCCAGAACTTGCTTCCACGCCACGTAATGCAGCGGCATCGAATCCACAATCGTCCCATCGCAATCGAACAGGTAAGCCTTGAACGGCCCATCCGGCAACTTCAACTTCATCGCAACTGCCTCCATCCATCCATCTCCAGGCCCTCGCCGCAACAACGAATCAAAGCCGGCGAATCAAAGGCGGCGGATCTGCCGGGGACCTGCAACCCCGGCCGCTCGCGCCGCCCACCTTGTATTGATCCGACGATCTACTTCAATTCGTATCCAGCAAAGAAGTATCCAATCTCGAACGCCGCCGTATCCTCCGCATCCGAACCATGGATCGCATTCTCCCCGATGGACGCCGCGAACTTCTTGCGAATCGTCCCCTCCTCCGCCTTCGCCGGATCGGTCGCGCCCATCAGCTTGCGCAGATCGGCGATCGCATTCTCCTTCTCCAGCACCATCGGAAAGATCGGCCCACTCGACATGAACTCCGTCAACTCGCCGAAGAACGGCCGCGCCGCGTGAACATAGTAAAAACCTTCGGCCTGCGCCTTCGAGATCGAAAGCCGCTTGATGGAAACAATCTTAAACCCCGCCTTTTCAATCTCGGCAAGGATCGCCGCGGCGTCGCCCTTCTGAACGGCGTCCGGCTTGATAATGCTGAATGTGCGCTGTGACAACGTATTTCTCCTGGGGTGAGTCTAGCTATTAGTGTAGAACAAGGCTGGTCCGCGAGGACCGCGCGTTCTCCCTGACCGCAACTAACCCTCTGGAGCGCTCCGATGATGAGAAAGACGGCATGGATATGGTTCGCAGGGTTCGCGGCCTGGCTCGCTGACGGTCTCATCAGTCTTCGCCTGCACAACTGGCTTCACGCCCGCCTCGCTCTCATGGTCGCCATCGTCTTCTTCACCGCCGGCCTCTTCTACCGTCGACAGACCTGAAGAGCGATCGACAACATCGTCAGCCTTTGCCCTCTTCTCAAAGAAAGCTAGCCAGGCGGAAACACAGCCCCGCATCCTGCACCTGCTGTCTTTATTTCTGCTAAACTAACCCAGTCGGTAAGCGCTCAAGCGGATCTACCCGCGCTTGAGTCAAACGGAACATCTCCCAGACACCGACATCCAACCGCAGCATCTGTTCGGGGCGTAGCGCAGTCTGGTAGCGCACCTGGTTCGGGACCAGGGGGTCGGAGGTTCGAATCCTCTCGCCCCGACCATTTTGATTGCGTTGCCGTCGGCTAGCCTCTCTGCCTGATGCCACTAGATCGAATCCACGCAGAAGAACCTGTCTTATAACTCCTTAAAATCGTCATCTCGACCGAAGTTACCCGGAGTCGGCAGGTTCAATCGTCATCTCGACCGAAGTCGTGTGGCTTTATCGCACGGCGTAGTGGAGAGATCTCCGCATTTCGCCTTTGCCGTTGCTTGTTTTGCGAGGACGTAATCGTTACGCAGTTTCTATACAGATTCTTATGCCACCCCAATCACCGAGCAAAGCTCCTTCACTGAATCCGCACTCTTCCTGAGCGCAGCCTGCTCTTCCGGCGTCAGCTTGATCTCGATAATCTTCTCCAGCCCCTTTGCTCCCAGCTTGCAAGGCACGCCCACATACAGCCCCGAAATCCCGTACTCTCCCTGCAGATAAGCCGCGCAAGGCAAAACTTTCTTCTTGTCCTTCAGGATCGCCTCCACCATCTCCACCGCCGCGGCGCTCGGAGCGTAGTAGGCCGAACCCGTCTTCAAATGCTTCACGATCTCCGCGCCTCCATTGGCCGTGCGCGTCTCCAGCTCCTTCAGCCGATCCGGCGCAATCAACTCAGTGATCGGAATTCCCGCCATCGTCGAGTAGCGCGACAGCGGCACCATCGTATCGCCGTGGCCGCCCAGCACAAACGCCGTAACGTTCTCCACCGATACCTGCAGCTCCTCTGCAATAAACGTGCGGAACCGCGCCGAGTCGAGCACTCCCGCCATCCCGATCACGCGCTCCCGCGGCAGCCCCGCCTGCTTGAATGCCGTCTGTGCCATCGCATCCAGCGGATTCGACACCACAAGAATGATCGTGTTCGGCGATGCCGCCACCACCTTCGCCACCACGTCGCTCATAATCTTGAAGTTCGTATGCAGCAGGTCATCGCGGCTCATCCCCGGCTTGCGCGCAATTCCCGCCGTAATCACCACCACATCCGAGTTCGCCGTATCCGCATAGTCGTTCGTGCCCACAATCGAACAATCCCGCCTCTCGATCGGCATCGCCTGCAGCAGGTCCAGCGCCTTGCCTTGCGGCACCCCCTCCATCACATCCAGCAGCACCACATCGGCCAGCTCCTTCGCCGCGATCCAGTGCGCCGCCGTCGCTCCCACATTCCCCGCTCCAACGATCGTTACCTTCTTCCGCATCTCTTCTCCTTGATTGTTCTAACTTCCAGCTGCCCACCGGAGGCTCACCGCTTCGGCATCTCCCAGAGGTATAGCGCATTCCCTAGCTGTTATCCCATATTCTCAATCATGCGCGTCGCAAACTCGCTCGTCTTCGCCTTGGTCGCGCCCGGCATCTGCCGCTCAAAGTCATACGTCACGAACTTCTGCTGAATCGTCTTCTCCATCGATGATTCGATCAGCCGCGCCGCCTCCGGCCATCCCAGAAAATCGAACAGCATCACTCCCGAAAGAATCACCGACCCAGGATTGATGACGTCCTTGTCCGCATACTTCGGCGCAGTCCCATGCGTCGCCTCGAACACGGCAAACCCGTCGCCGATATTCGCGCCCGGAGCAATCCCCAACCCGCCCACCTGCGCCGCTGCTGCATCCGAAATATAGTCGCCGTTCAAATTCGTCGTAGCCAGCACGCTATAGTCTGACGGGCGAATGATGATCTGCTGGAAGATCGAATCCGCGATCCGGTCGTTCACCAGAATTTTGTTCTTCCACTTCCCTCCGCCATGCGTCTGCCCGATCGCCGCAATCACGCCCTTCACCTCGGCGATCACCTCGTCTCCAAAGCTCTTCGGCGCGAACTCGATGCCCGGCTCAATCAGAGCCGCATTCTGCTCCGCCGTGATTTCAGGATTGTCTTCGACGTTGCCGAGAATCCAGCTCTCCCGCTCCGTCACCGTATGCTCGCGAAACTCCCGCGAAGCAACCTCATACCCCCACTCGCGGAACGCCCCTTCGGTGAACTTCTGGATATTTCCCTTATGCACCAGCGTCACCGTCTTGCGCTTGTGATCCAGCGCATACTTGATCGCCGCCCTTACCAGCCGCTTCGAACCGGTAATCGAGATCGGCTTCACCCCCACGCCCGAGTCCATCCGAATCTTCTTCTTGGTCCCCTGCAGCATGTCATCGTTCACAAATGCGATGAACTTCGCGGCCTCCGGCGTCCCCTCGCGAAACTCGATGCCCGCATAGATATCCTCCGTGTTCTCGCGGAAGATCACCACATCCAGCTTCTCCGGATGTTTCACCGGACTCGGCACGCCCGCGTAGTACTTCACCGGCCGCACGCATTGATACAGATCCATCAACTGCCGCAGCGCCACATTCAAGCTGCGAATCCCGCCGCCCACCGGTGTCGTCAACGGCCCTTTGATCGACACGCGAAAGTCCACCGTCGCCTTCACCGTATCCTCCGGCAGCCAATCCTGCGTCTTGCGATAGCTCTTCTCGCCCGCAAGCACCTCGTACCACCTCACCGCCCGCTTCCCGCCATACGCCTTCTCCACCGCCGCGTCGAATACCCGCTGCGAGGCCTTCCAGATGTCCCTCCCCGTTCCATCCCCTTCAATAAAAGGAACGATCGGATGATCCGGAACCGTAAACTTGCCGTTGCTGTACTCGATGGCCTGTCCGTTTGCCGGAACCGCAATCCCGTTGTAGCTAGCCTGCATGCGCGTCGTCTCCCGTTTCACTTCGAAGTGAAAGCTCCAAGACTCGAAGGCTAACATCCACGCCAGACCAGTGGCAACGAGACACGCCCCACCCGTGCGCTTATCGAACCAGGTAATACTCCACCGTCGCCACGACGCGAACCTTCTTCATGATGCTCGCGTCCGCATCCCCACCCATTCCCATACCCGCGCCGTCTTCGTTTCCAGCCGAAGCGCTGGTCGCAGCCGAAATGGAAAACACGCCTTGGTTCGCCGACCGGATCGATCCTACCTGGCTCCCCGAATCCGCCGCAAACCTGTCCGCCGAAGCCCGCGCGTTCCTGGTCGCCTCCGTGATCATGTCCGGCTTCAACGCATTCAGCCCCGTAAACTGATACCGGATCCCGCCACCCTGACCCTGCCCATTGCCCACTACGATTCCCGCCTGCACCAGGTCCGCCGTCTTCTCTCCCGCCTTCGCGATCTTGCCTACATCGCTCGACTGCACCGTCACCGTCTGCTGCACAATGTACCGGCTCGCCGCCTGATTGTTGCTGTACTCGTTCGCCTGCTTATCCGTTACCTGAATCTGCCCAACCGAAACCTCCTGCGGCAAAATCCCCTGCGCTTCGAAAAACTTCAGCACCGTATTCTTGTCCGACTCGCTCTTCGCAAACACCTGCGGCAGATCGTTCCCCGCCTCCTTGAACGTCACCGGCCATATCGCCGTGTCCGACCTCACCGTGCGCTCCACCAGCCCCTTCACCGTCACATACCGGTCCGCCAGCTTGATGTCCTTGATCTCCGACCCCAGGACCCAGCCGCCGAGAATCAACCCCAGCAGCAGACACCCGCCCATCACGCCGGCAGGAACCGCCAATCCTCTTTCTTCGTAGTTCATGACGCCTCCATCGCAGCAGCATGAGCCTGAGCCATCCGGAAGTCAATGGCAATCCATGCCCTCGCAACCAGTTCCCCCAACATCCTTCGCAACAGACCCACGCCACATCAGCGAGGCGGAGACGAAATCAGCGAGGCGGAGACGAACTAGTCTGCGAAAACATTCCCGTCGCGAAGATCGCGTGATTCAGCTCGCCGGCGCGCAGCGCATCGTATTGCTCCAACACCACGACAGGATCGACGGCGGCGAAGTAATCCAGAATGTGCGGAAGGTAGATCCGGTCCTGCGCCATGTGCACCTGCCGCTGTGAAACACAGAACTGGAAGACACTCGCAACCATCAGAAGCGCGCACGGGAGGCTCGCATACCGAAGCGCCGTTCTTCTCTTTCGAGCCAGCAGAAACAGCGCAGGCACAAGGCCGATCTGAGCCAGCCGCATATCGAGCGAGATCACTCCCAGCCCGTTGGGAGTACAAAAAAGATACAGCAGCCCGAACAGCGTAATGAAGTCCCAGAGAAAGTTCGTCGCGCTCTCGTTCGCATTGGCAGGCTCCTCTGAACTGCGTCGTTTCTGCAACAGCATGCGCGCTATATCGCCGAGAATCAGCGCGCCCACAAGCATATCCAATGCCATCAGCGCCACAAACAGCGGCTCGTGCAGAAGATGCAGCGACGCCGAAAACACCCGTTCATCCACCTGCGCATAAGAGATGTTGACGAACCCGAAGAGCATGAACGGCTGCAGCGCCTTCAGTTGCAGGACGAAGATATTCGAAAGCGCCCTTACCGAAAGGTGCGCCGCCGGAATAAGAGCGCTGACCAACGCGGCCCCCAGGGTCAGCGCCGACAAAACAACCAGAGGCGCGCCTGCCATGCGGTGAATCGGCCGTCTGCGATTGAAAAAACTGATCCCCAGCAAAACCAGCGCAAGCAGACACGATACGGCAATATGCGATGCCGGTGCATACCCGTGCTCGCTCTCGTTGCTATGCGTCAGCAACCGCCCCGCGAAATACCAGATCGCCAGCGGAACCGTCGCCAGTCCCACATACCCCAGCCTCCACCGGCGATACTGCATGCAGTACAGCAGGATCATCACCATCGCGGACGCGTAGACGATTAGATGAACGAAGAAACAAACCACCAGCAGCCCCGCGAAGATCGCACTCTTCTCCCGCTGCCGATACAGCAGGCAGGCAATCACAAGCAGCATACATAGCCCGAGGTTGAAGCTGATCGTGCCGAACCAGAACAACTGGCCCAAAAACAAAATCACCGGCAGCGTCCACCACAGACCGCCATCCTTCACTCCGAACACCGAGCCGGCATAAAGGCTAGTCGCCGCGGCAACGACGAAGTAGATCAATACCCAAAGCTTTGCCGCCAACTGCCATCCAAACGGCGCCGTCAACAGCCCCAGCCCCACCGTCGTGATCGAGTTCGGAACCGGGTAGTGCCGCAGCGCATACCCGGCAACAGGGTGCCCCGTCAGCATCTTCGCCAACAGCACACCCTGGTACACCCAGTCCGGATAGTCCCGCAGAATCGGCGGTTCCCGAGAGCCTAGAACCGCCGCGGCAAAGGCCAGGAACGACGCTATAAAAAAAATCTTCCCTGCCCTGTTCCACGACATCCCGCAGCTCCCGGTTTCCTTCTTACTAGAAGATATTCCAGAGCAGCTGGTTGTACACATCGTGGTGAAACTGCACCTCGGGAGCCTTTACGATCGTGCCCAGCAGCCGCGCGCAGCGATCCGCCGAAGCCTGCTTCAGGTCCGCATACCGGGCCTTTACATCCTCGCCCAGCAGCTCCGTCGTCCACTCCGCCCCGCGAAAGTTTTCAATCGCCGTGTAGACGTTGTCCGGCAGATATCGCTCCGCCTGCCTGAGGTTCTTGATCTTCGCCGTCTGGCCCTGCAGGCCGCTCCTGAAGATGGAGTACATCACCAGGTACGGGTTCGCATCCGGCCCGACCGAACGCACCTCCACACGCGCCGACTTTTCATTCCCGATCGGAATCCGCACCATCGACCCGCGATCGGTCGCCGAAGCCTTGATCTGGTTCGGCGCCTCGAAGTGAGGATCGAGCCTGCGGTACGCATTGACGCTCGCATTCAGCAGGAGGCAGATATCGTTGCCATGCGTCAAAATGCGATCCGTAAACTGCCATGCCATCTTCGAAATCTTCTCCTGCCCATTCGGATCCCAGAACAGGTTCTTGCCGCCCTTGGTGATCGAGATATTGGTGTGCATGCCGCTTCCATTCACGCCCACCACCGGCTTCGGCAGAAAGCTCGCCGTCATGCCCATCTGCGTCGCCACCTGCCGGCAGATCAGCTTGTACAGCTGAATCTGATCCGCAGCCGCTACCACCTCGCCATAGCTGTAGTTGATTTCAAACTGGCTCGGCGCAACCTCCGGATGGTCCTTCTCATTCTCGAACCCCATCGCCCGCTGCACCTCGGCGGTCGTGTCGATAAACTCGCGCAGCGGATCGCCCGGCAGCGAATGATAGTACCCGCCCTTGTTCACATACTCGAAGATCCCCGTCTCGTGATAGCTCCGCTCCGCATCGATGCCTTCAAACAGAAATCCTTCAATCTCGTTGGCCGCATTCAGCGTGTAACCGTTCTTGTCGAACAGCTCCTGCGAGAACTGCTTCAACACCCCGCGAATGTCCGCGCTGTACGTCCCGCCGTTTTTGTCGATCACCTCGCCGAACACCATCACCTTGCCCGCGCCAAACACATCCGCCGGCACCCAGTAAAACGCGCTCCAGTCGATCGCCAGCCGCAGGTCGCTCTCCCGCTGCGCCGTAAAGCCGCGGATCGACGAGCCATCGAACGTCAGGTTGTCGTAGCTCTTCACCAGGAACTTCTTGTCGTAGTCGAGCATGTGCAGACGGCCTTCGAGATCGCTGAACAGCACCGTCACCGCCTTGATCCGCCGCTCGTCGGTAAGATACCGAACCCGCTCCTCCTGAATCACATCGGCAGCCACCCGCTTCTTGCGCTGCTCCTTCGCCTGCAGGTTCAGGTCTTCCAGCTCACCGTACGAAAGCTCCAGAAAATCACGAAATTCGCTCAAAATACACTCCTTCTGCAATGACGTACACGTCTGCCGCGCCAGGCGGCGGCGGAACAAGCTGTTAAGGGATGGATATGTCGAGAGAAGCGGCGTGGGTTCTCCGGCACTTCCAACCTATCAGATTTCGCCGGCCGAAAAAAGAGGTATCACTCTTACCTATGCCCACTGCCTTCCCTATGCCCGCTGCATCTTGCCAACTCAAATCGGCGCTCGCGATATAATGGTCGTCTGGAGATGACCACATGGCGACCCTTCCCAAGCCGCTCCCAAAGTCGAAACTCGCCTCCAAGATCGGACGCGCAACAGAGCTAGCTCCTGGCCCAAAGCCCCGCGCTGCCGCCGAAAAGTCCGTGGCCGCCTCAAAGGCCAAAACTCATCTTCTTGAGCTTCTCGACTCCGTCGATCACACCCGCGCCTCCATCGTCATCACCAAGCGAGGACGCCCCGTAGCAAAACTCGTTCCCATTGAAAAGGCGGCCCCGCGCCGCATCTTCGGATGGATGAAAGGCAGCGTCAAGATCACTGGAGACATTGTCGGACCTGAGCCTGATGTCTGGAACGCAATGGTCGAATGACGCCGCTTCTGCTCGATACACACGTCTGGATCTGGCTCACTTCGGCTCAATCCGACATCAAACCGTCTGTAGTCGAATCTCTCGAACTCGCTGGCGCGTCGAATCTTCTCTTCCTTTCGCCCATCTGCATGTGGGAAGTTACACTGAAGCACTCACGCGGCAAACTTACCCTCGACCGGCCCCTCCGCGACTGGTTGATCCATGCCGCTGCGCTGCCCGGTCTGCAGCTTGCCACAATCACACCTTCTATCGCCGCAGAGTGTGCCGAACTGCCACCCGCATTTCACGGCGACCCAGCCGACCGCATTCTTGCCGCAACTGCCCGCTCCGAAGGATTAACACTCGTGACACATGACAAGCTTCTCATCTCTCTAGCCGGGCAGGGCTACTTGAAAGTCCTGACAACCTAGGAAAACAAGATGACCGCACCGAACAAACGCATCGCCCTCATCCAGATGTCCTGCGCCCCAGACACCGAGGCCAACCTCGACAAAGCCGCCACCCGAGTCCGCGAGGCCGCCCACGCCGGAGCCAACATCGTCTGCCTCCCCGAACTCTTCCGCGCCCAGTACTTCTGCCAGCGCGAAGAGCACGCCCTCTTCGACATCGCCGAGTCCATCCCCGGTCCCTCCACCGAGCGCCTCTCCGCCGTAGCTCGCGAAGAAAAAGTAGTCGTCATCGCGTCCTTGTTCGAGCGCCGAGCTCCCGGCCTCTACCACAACACCGCCGCCATCCTCGAGTCCGATGGCTCCATCAAGGGCATCTACCGCAAGATGCACATCCCCGACGACCCCCTCTATTATGAAAAGTTCTACTTCACCCCCGGCGACCTCGGCTTCCAAGCCATGAAGACCACCCAGGGCGACATCGGCACCCTCGTCTGCTGGGACCAGTGGTACCCCGAAGCCGCCCGCGAGACCGCCCTCCGCGGCGCCAACACCCTCTTCTACCCCACCGCCATCGGCTGGCACCCCAGCGAAAAAGCCGAGTACGGCGAAGCCCAATACTCCGCCTGGCAGACCATGCAGCGCGCCCACGCCATCTCCAACGGCGTCTTCGTCGGCGCCGTCAACCGCGTAGGCCACGAGCATGGCGACGTCATTCATGAAGGAAAGACCATGCGCGGCCCCGGCGACCACACCCCCCACTCGGGTCTCGAGTTCTGGGGCGGCAGCTTCATCGCCGACCCCTTCGGCCGCGTCATCGCCCAGGCCAGCCACGACAAAGAAGAGATCCTCATCGCCGAGATCGACCTCAAGCTCCTGGAAGACACCCGCCGCAACTGGCCCTTCCTCCGCGACCGCCGCATCGACGCCTACACCGGCATCACCAGCCGCTTCCTCGACTAGACAATCCTTAACTAAATTTGGTAGTAAGCAATTCGTAGATACCGATGGTCAAGAAAGTCCATGTACTCATCATGAGCA
This sequence comes from Edaphobacter sp., assembly GCA_965277335.1. Taxonomy (GTDB): domain Bacteria; phylum Acidobacteriota; class Terriglobia; order Terriglobales; family Acidobacteriaceae; genus Edaphobacter. The sequence continues at coordinate 330,992 of CBDICJ010000007.1, forward strand.
GTCCACCCATTCTCATCTAGTTTCTGTTTCCAAGGTCGATTTTTTCTTTCGAAGTCGTCGAGGCCCGTGACAACAGTTTCTTTGCAGAAGCGAAAATAGTTTGGCAAATAGCCCGCGGGTAAAAACCCAAGGGTGATTCGACCCGTCAGGTCGATCTTCAAATCTCGTACAGACGCGTTTGATTGACTGCGATGGCTTTCCCACCATTCGTTGACCACGTGTATCCCAAACTGATGACCACCCCTCACGGGAATGAAAAAGAACAAAGGACGCTTGCCGAGAGAACTACCAGCTTCTGTCTGCCACGGAATCTCGTTGCATGGGAGCACCGTCCAAATGTTTATGTCAGAGCTATATTCCCTATCATCTGAATGGGCAAAAACTCCGGAATTGATAGCGGTAAAAGAAAAGTTTTCAAATAAGGCTTCGTTAGTCGCAGGCAATTTGAATTCGTCACGAAGGACTGAAAACTTTACTCCGATGACGATCTTGTATGGTCTGAAGGGGACTTCCTCCGAGAGGACATATAGCCAGCCAAAAGCGGCGGTGAAAACGAATGCAAGCAGGTATGCCGCTCCAAATTTTAAATCTGCGAAGTAATGAAGAGCGGCTGTTGCTAAGACGTCGATGAGCAACAACTTGAGCAGGTCTGAAAGTGCCCTCGGCTTGTTCATCATGGTCGTCTGCGTAGGGTACACCATATGCAAAAAATTCTCAGCAGTGTTCGAGGATTGATTTGCCTTATCTTAAGCTAGCAATAAATCCCCGGTACACTTAACCGGACATGTCGCAAACACCCCGCCAGCAGCACTACCGCATGCCCGCCGAATGGTCCCCGCACGCCGCCACCTGGATCGCCTGGCCCCATAACGCCGAGGACTGGCCCGGCAAGTTCCAGCCCATCCCCTGGGTCTACGGCGAAATCGTCCGCCACCTCTCGCGAGTCGAAGAGGTTCACATTCTGGTCAACAACGCCGACGCCGAACGCCGCGCCACCAGCCTCCTCCGCCGCGCCGGAGCCAACCTCGCCCGCCTCCACTTCCACCACTGGCCCACCGACCGCGTCTGGCTGCGCGACTCCGGCCCCATCTTCGTGAAAAAGATGTCCGAAGGCTCCGTCAATCATTCCGCAGGCGAGCTCGCCATCACCAACTGGAAGTTCAACGCCTGGGCCAAATACGACAACTGGCGCCGCGACGACCAGATCCCCCAGCACGTCGCCCGGCACTACGACATGCCCGAGTTTAAACCCGAGATTGTCGACGCCGCCGGAGCATCCCATCGCCTCATCCTCGAAGGCGGCAGCATCGACACCAACGGCGCCGGCATCCTCCTCACCACCGAAGAGTGCCTCCTCTCCGAGATCCAGCAGCGCAACCCCGGCTTCGGCGACGAGACCACCACCCGCAATCTCCTCGAGCAGGCCTTCCACGACTACCTCGGCATCGACCAGACCATCTGGCTCCACAAGGGCTGCGCCGGCGACGACACCCACGGCCACGTCGACGACATCACCCGCTTCGTAGGCGGAAACAAGATCCTTACCTGTATCGAACCCAACACTCACGACGAAAACCACCTGCCGCTGGCCGAAAATCTCGACCGCCTCCGCACCGCCCGCAATCTCGAAAACAAGCCCTTCGAAGCCGTCGAACTCCCCATGCCCGAGCCTGTCGTCTTCGAGGGCCAGCGCCTCCCCGCCAGCTACGCCAACTTCTACATCGCCAACGGCCTCGTCCTCGTCCCCACCTTCAACGACTGCAACGACCGCCACGCCCTCAACATCATCGCCGCCTGCTTCCCCGACCGCGAGGTCATCGGCATCCACACCGTAGACCTCGTCTGGGGCCTCGGCACCCTCCATTGCCTCACCCAGCAGGAACCGGCATGAGCACGCCTTGGCCGCCCCTACCCGACCTGGAGTCCATCCGCGAACTCGTCCGTGATGCCGACGTTGAAGGTCTCATCGAAATTCACGGTGCTCCTGCAGACGAGTACGACACGGAAGCCGAAATACTACACACATCAATCGCCAATCTTCAGACCGACGAGATATCCGTCACCAAACTGCTGGCGATACTCGAAACAATTTGGCGCAGGAATTTCATTGATGATGATACTGAACTTGCCCTTCGCCGCCCTGCCCTCGAAGGAGTCGCTCAACAGATCGTCCGCTTCTTCGGCCCTGGAGCCAAGCCTCAAACGCGCGAGCGGAACCAATAGATGGAAGACCTCGACTACCTCCGAGCCGCCATCGCCGAAGCGCAAGCCGCCGAAGCCGCAGGCGAAGTCCCCGTAGGTGCAGTCGTAGTGCACCAAAACAAAATCGTCGGCCGAGGCCAGAACCGTGTCCTCCGCGACCACGACCCCACCGCCCACGCCGAGATCGTCGCCCTCCGCCAGGCCGCCCTCGCGCTCAAAAACTACCGCCTCAACCTCTGCACCCTCTACGTCACCCTCGAACCCTGCGCCATGTGTGCCGGAGCCATCCTCCACGCACGCCTTACCCGCCTCGTCTACGCCGCTCCCGACCCCAAAGCCGGAGCCTGCGGCAGCGTCCTCAGTGTCATGAATCATCCCCTGCTCAATCACAAAGTCGAACTCACTCCCAACCTCCTGATTGAAGAGTGCGGAGCTCTCCTCACCGATTTTTTCCGTAAGCGCCGCCGGGAAAACTCCCCAATCCGCATCCTACCAAGCGAAAACCCAGCAACCCAGGACATAACCCAGGAGACAGCCATGGCGACGAAAAGCAAGTGGTCCGCAGAAGTACATACCGATGCAACCCACCCCCACGAAGGCCTGTTCAACGAGGACGCCGCCACCATTGCCCGGGAACTCGCCTCCAGGAAAGTCTCCCCCAAAGGCCCTGCCTCCGGCATGCGCATGTTGAACTTTTACATCAATCGCGCCGGCAAAAACCTCTCCTCCGAGCGTCACGCCGAACTGGAAAAGGCCAAAACGCAACTTTCCGATATCATTGCGAAGCAAAAAGAAGAACCGCGAAAATCCGTTGCGAAGAAGGCTCCAAAGGTAGCTGCAATGAAATCCCCCCGGGAAAGCTCCTACGAAATCAGCCAATAAAAAATCCAGCAGATCAACATAGCGGAGAACTCATGTCAGGTCGTCTCGCAGGAAAAGTCGCCATCGTCACCGGATCCGGCTCAGGCATCGGCCAAGCCATAGCTATCCGCTTCGCCACCGAAGGAGCCGCCGTCGTCGTCAACTATCTCGGCCATCCCGACGGAGCCAACGAGACCAAGGCCAAAGCCGAGGCTGCCGGCGGCAAAGCTATCACCGTCCAGGCCGACGTCTCCAAAACCCCCGACACGCAGCGCCTCATCGATCAAACCTACCAGCAGCTCGGCCGCTGCGACATCCTCGTCAACAACGCCGGGATCGAAATCGGCGCATCCTTCTGGGATGTCACCGAAAAGGATTACGATGCTGTCCTCGACGTCAACCTCAAGGGCGCCTTCTTCCTCACCCAGGCGTTCGTCCGCCGCCTTAGGGACGGCAAACAACCGGGGCGCATCATCAACATCAGCTCCGTCCACGAAGACATGGTCTTCCCCCACTTCTCCAGCTACTGCGTCTCCAAAGGCGGTATGCGCATGCTCATGCGAAACCTCGCGGTCGAACTCGGCCCCCTCGGCATCACCGTCAACAACATCGCTCCCGGCGCCATCGCGACCCCCATTAACGCCAAGATGATGGCCAATAAACCCCAGCTCGATGCCCTCCTCGCCAACATCCCGCTCGGCCGCCTGGGCACTCCCGAAGAGGTGGCCGGCCTGGCCCTCTTCCTCGCCTCCGAGGACGGAGCCTACGCCACCGGTTCCACCTTCATCCTCGACGGCGGCCTCATTCGCAACTACCACGAACAATAGCCGCGACCTCCAAGCTAAAATAAAGTTCTATGGATCTCACCGTCTACTCCGCCTCCTGGTGCCGCGACTGCCGCGAAGCCAAGCGCTTCCTCAACACACACAATATTCCCTACAAAGAGATCGACATCGAGAACACCCCCGGCGCAGCCGAGGAAGTCATCACCAACGTAGGCAAGCGCGCCATTCCCCAGTTCGTCATCGACGGCAAATGGGTCCAGCCCTATAAGCCCGGCCGCGGCTTCCTTCACGCAGAGATGGCCGAACTCTTAGGCGTAAAACAAACGTAATCCGCCTCATCCCGTTCCAAGCAGCAAGGAAAATTATGATCGCCCGCTACACCCGCCCCGCCATGGGCCGAATCTGGTCCGATGAAAACAAATATCGCTGCTGGCTCACCGTAGAAGTAGCCGCCTCGCAAGTCCTCGCCAGCTTCGGCCTCGTCCCCCAGTCCGCCGCCGACGCTATCCGCGACAAGGGCAACTTCACCGTAGCACGCATCAACGAGATCGAAGCCGAGGTTAAGCACGACGTCATCGCCTTCACCACGACGGTCTCGGAGCACATCAACGATACCGAAGCCTCCCGGTGGCTCCATTACGGCCTCACCAGCACCGATATCGTCGACACCGCCCAATCCCTGCAGCTCAAAGAAGCCTCCGCCCTCATCCGCGCCGGCATCATCGCACTCTCGGAAACCCTCAAAAAGCGCGCCATCGAGTTCAAGCACACCCCCATCGTCGGCCGCACCCACGGCATCCACGCCGAGCCCACAACCTTCGGCCTCAAGCTGCTCCTCTGGTACTCCGAGATGCAGCGCAACCTCACCCGCTTCGATGCCGCCGCCGAGGACCTCCGCGTCGGGAAGCTCTCCGGAGCCGTCGGCGCCTTCGGCCACCTCAAGCCCGAGCACGAAGAAGCAATTTGTAACACGTTGGGGTTGCGGCCCGTAGCGGTCGCGACTCAGGTAGTCCAGCGCGACCGCCACGCCGCCTATATCTCCACCCTCGCCGTCCTCGCCAGCACGCTCGACAAAATCGCCACCGAGATCCGCCACCTCCAGCGCACCGAGGTACGCGAAGCCGAAGAGTTCTTCAGCGAAAAACAAAAGGGCTCGAGCGCGATGCCCCACAAGCGCAACCCGATCACCAGCGAACAAATCTCCGGTCTCGCCCGCGTCATCCGATCCAACGCGCAGGTCGCCTTCGAAAACGTCGTCCTCTGGCACGAGCGCGATATCTCCCACTCCTCCGCCGAGCGCGTCATCCTCCCCGACTCCACCATCCTCGCCGACTACCTCCTCGCCAAAACCGAGAACCTCATCGCCAAGCTTCTCGTCTACCCCGCGCGCATGTTGAAGAATCTCGAATCCACCGGCGGCCTCATCTTCTCCGGCCAGCTCCTCCTCGACCTCGCCGAATCCGGCATGTCCCGCGAAGACGCCTACCGCCTGGTCCAGACTCACGCCATGAACTCCTGGAAGAATGACCTCATCTTCCGCGAAGAGATCGCCCGCGTCCCCGAGATCACCGCCCGCCTCTCCCCCGAAAAATTAGCCCGCGCCTTCGACTACACTCGGCAACTGGCCAACGTAGACGCCATCTTCACCCGTGTCCTCGACGATTCGAAGCTGCCGCACATCCGTCAGTAGTCTGCGCTGCTCCCAACAACATATCGCTCCGAGAAAGTTGTTCTAGCGGCTGTCGGGTCTATTCTTCAGCCTCTCGAAGATCTCCTTGGCTGCCTCGCGTGCCTCCTTTTCACGATCCAGGGGGAAGCTGATGGCGCCGACGCGGGCATGGCCGCCACCGCCGTACTCCTCGCAGATCTCCGCAAGGTTCACCAGCTGCGACGGCGGACGTTTCGTCCAGGGATTGGTTCCGACGGAGATCTTGGTGCGGAAGCTGGATTTGCTGAGTCCCACATTGTAGGTCGCCTCGGGATGCAGATAGTAGGGGATGAATTTGTTGTAGCCTTCGGTCGGCTGGTCGGTAATGTCGAAGGTGATCACGCCGTCGTCTACGGTCGCCCGGGATCGGATCAGTTCGAGCGCGGCGCGATGCCGCTCCATCAATGGGCCGAGCTGCTCCTGCACGAAGGCTAGATCGAGCACCTGCTGGAGACTCATTTCGGTGAGCAGCGGAATGAGCCGCCGCACCAGAGTGCTGTCGGGAGAGCTTTCGATCACCATGGTAAGTTTCATTGCGGGTTCGGCCATCTCGACTGCCGCGCGCGCGCTTTCGTAACGGGCGCCGTCGACGATGTCCGCCCACTTGATCAGGTCGAGCAGAGGCGCGGTATCGAATCCGAAATTCATCTGCGCGATGTGAGCGATGAAGCTGGTGCAGGAGATGTAGTTGGGATCGAAGAACTTCCGCATCCGCTCGGAGCCGTCTGCCTGGCCGGCCTTGAAGTTCTTTTCATCCTCGGGGGTGAGGAAGGCGCTCTGATGATGGTCAAACCACCAGGTCAATCTTGGAGAAGACGAGTATTTAAAATCGACGATAGCGTTCTCGCCTTCCACAAACTCGCTTTCGTCGAAGAGCGCTCCGGCACGGTGCACGAGCCCGTAATAGGAGAACTTGTCCGCTGTCTTCACACACTCGCGATGAAAGCGCGTAAACAGCGACGCCGAGCAGGCCCCGTCGAAGCACTTGTCGTGATAGAAAACCCTGCACTCCAAATTGGCTCTCCTCCACACCCGCCCTCGTCCGGGTCTCGCATCTCGGGCAAGCGGGAAGCTTTCAGCATAGCGCACCCGGCGTCGAGGCCAGTCAAGTCAGGCCCTTTTGCTTCGGTTCAAAAGAGCGGAATCAGTTGGACGACGTTGTTTCCCGATACCGGCTCTCCGCCAGGTCGAGTTGTCGCTCCATGCTGCGCAGGACGTCGTCGCCGATTCTGCCTTCGTCTCGCAACCCGATCAGGGTGCGCCGCTCAGCCTGCAGCGCGCCTTCGAGAATGCTGCGCAGCCGGGAGTAAGAATCCCCATCCATGCCGTCGGCGCCTCCCTCGGTCCCGGCGGTAACTGCCGCAAGCCGGTGACGGTACCGGTGTAGGACATCGTCGTAGAGATGGCCCGCTCCCGCACCGCTCTTTTTCCGGCCCTCTTCGAGAAATTGCATGGCCGCGGTCAGCACGAGCTTGCGCGCCTCCTTCTCTTCGGGGTCCATTCCGGTCGCGCCCGCCAGGTCCAGACTTCGAATCAGCGCGGGCAAGGTGAGGCCCTGGAGCACCAGCGTCACCAGGATGACGCAGAAGGCGAGGAACACGATGAGGTTCCGCGCGCCGAAAGGCCGGCCATCGCCGAGGACCTCAGGCACGGAGATGGCCGCCGCCAACGCGATGACGCCGCGCATCCCGGTCCAGCCGACCACGAAGACCTCGCGCGTGGCCAACGGCTCTTCTTTGTGCCCCATCCAGCGGCGCTCGATGAAGGAGGCGAACTTCATCGCGGGAAAGACCCACACCATCCGCAGCAGGATCAGCACCCCGCTGAAGACGGCGCCGTAAAAGATCAGAGTGCCGGTGCCGTATCTGCCGTGAATGCCCGCCAGCACATAGGGCAGTTGCAGGCCGATCAGCACGAAGACGAGGCCGTTCAGCATGAAGGTAAGGGCCTCCCAGGCTCCCTGAACCTGCAAGCGAACGGCCGGGGTGAAGAATCCGGTGCTCTTGCGGCTCAGGTAGATTCCGCAGACCACGACCGCGAGGACGCCGGAGGCTCTGGCTCGTTCGCCGGCGAGGTAAGCCGCGTAGGGAACCACCAAGCTGACGACCAGCTCAACCGGGCCGTCGTCGATATAGCGCTCCAGCCAGCCGACGATCGCGCCGATCACCAGGCCGATGACGAGGCCGCCGACGATCAGATAAAGCAGCCGCAGAAATCCTCCGCCTACGGTCGGCGACTCTCCGGTCAGCAGAAGCGTCACGCCGATCTCGAGCGCGAGCAGGCCGGTGGCATCGTTGAGCAGGCTTTCGCCTTCGAGGATGTCGACGATTCTGCGCGGCAACCCGACGGCCTTTGCAATTGAGGTCGCGGCAATGGCGTCGGTGGTGGCGACGACTGCTCCGAGGAGGAAGCCGGCCTTCCAATCGAGCGCGGTGATGAAGCGATCGGAGAACTCGGCCACGCCCCAGACGGTGAAGCCGACCAGGCCGACCGCGAGCAGGCCGATGACGACCGCATTGCGGCGGAACTCGCGCCAGGACAGAGACCAGGCAGAAGCATATAAGAGCGGCGGCAGGAAGATGACGAAGACGACGTTAGGATCGAGCGGCACACGCGGCATGTGCGGGACGAAGCTGATCAGGAGCCCCGCCAGCACAAGGACGATGGGGTAAGGCACCTTCAGGCGGTTCGCCATCGCCGCAAAGGCCGCGACCAGCACCAGAAGAAGCAGGATTACGGTTTCCACCGCATGGATGTTCTGGCCCAAGCCCATCGTATAAGCCCTCCACTTCAGCCATGCTATATGGCAGCCAGTCCAGGTCTGCAATCGATGGGTGAAAAGCTTATTCGAATTTCAGCATGGCGAGAGGGAAAGGGTGTGCTTGAAAGCCCTCCGCGCTCTGTAATCTGGGCAGTCGGAGGGCTGATCGAGAGAGAACTGGCTGGAAGAGGGCAAAGCAGGAGTGCAATGCTTATAGAACGCTGCGGAATGCAGAGTGGATTTTAGTTTTGTTTCGATCTCAAATGTGACAAAGGCATGAGCATGGGCCAAGGAAAAAGCACATTCTCGGCTTCGCTCCGAGTGACAAACAGGAAAGAGCCGGCAAAGGGAAACTGGCAGGGAAACTAAGGGTCAGTAATATTTTCTGAGGTCCATGCCCGCGTACATGCCGGCTACCTGGTCGCCGTAGCCGTTGAACATCTGGGTGGGAATGGTGTGGGGCAAGATGCTGGCGTCGATGCGGCGCTCATGGGCCTGAGACCAGCGGGCGTTGTCATAGTTGGGATTCACATTGGAGTAGAAGCCGTACTCCTGGCCGTCGGCTTCGTTCCAGGTGGTCTCGGGCTGCTTATCGGTAAAGTGAAAGCGGACAATGGACTTGCCGGACTTGAAGCCGTACTTCCAGGGAACGATGACGCGGACCGGAGCGCCGTTCTGGTTGGGAAGCACCTGGCCGTAGCAGCCGAAGGTGAGAAGCGTCAGGGGGTTCATGGCCTCGTCCATGCGGAGTCCTTCGCGGTAGGGCCAGTCGTAACCGGAGGGGAGATCGGGCATCACCTTGCGGTTGTTGTAGGAGAAGAACTGCACGTATTTGGCGCTGGGCAGAGGCTGGCAGAAGTTGATGAACTCAGAGAGCGAATAGCCGTCCCACGGAATGATCATGGACCAGGCCTCGACGCAGCGGAAGCGGTAGACCCGGCTTTCGAGCGGGCGGTACGCGATCAGGTCGTCGATGTTGATGGTTTGCGGCTTCGCAACCATGCCGGTGATCTGGATGGGCCACGGTCGGGTTTGGAGACGGTAGGCGTTGTGGGAAGGGTCGGATTTGTCGGTGCCGTACTCGTAAAAGTTATTGTAGGTCGAGGCCTTTGCCAGGGGGGTCTGGAGATCGGAGACAGTGTATTTGCTGGCGATGGTTTTGAGTTGCTCCGCGGCGTGAACAGTGACGGCGGGATGCAGGAGGCCGGGGAGGCGCGAGGAGGCAAGGGCTGCGGCGCCGAGGGTGGCAGCTCCGGCGAGGAAGCGGCGGCGATTCTGCCGGTGCTGCTCCCGGTATTGTTCCCGGTATTGTTCATGGACATGCTGCGGCGTGATCTCGGAGGAGCGGATGTCGGGGGCGGATCTGTGGAGAAGCATAAGTTTCCTTCCGGGCGGACGATAGACCTGAGAAGACGATAGACCTGAGAATATGACTCTCAAAAGCGCCCGCTGGTTACAAATACGATCAGGGCGGCGCGGCGGATGCTGGATTGGCCGCGCGGTAGGCAGATTGAGGGTATGAGAGATTAGAAGAGAATGACTAATTTGCACGGTGTTGCAGGTGTGGTTTCGGCTTCGGCGGTGGCCTTTGCGATCTGGGGCGGCGCTCTGGGTGGGCAGCAGTTGCGCGACCCCGCGAACCTCGCCGCGGAGCAGGTGCGGCCTGCGGTCGAGGTGCGGACGATCGCGGCGAATCGAGGGGCTACGGCGCTTTGGCAGAGTTTAGTCAAACTGCGGACCCGGGCAAGTCTGATGATGATCGTGGCGCACCCCGACGATGAGGATGGCGGGATGCTGACCTATGAGTCGCGCGGACAGGGTGCGCACGTGGCCATGATGACGCTGACTCGGGGCGAGGGCGGCCAGAATCTGATGTCCGGGGACTTCGACGATGCCCTGGGGCTGGTGCGAACCCAGGAGCTGCTGGCGGCCGATCGGTACATGGGCGTGGACCAGATGTGGGGAACCGAGGTGGACTTCGGCTTCTCGAAAACAAAGGAGGAGAGCTTCGCCAACTGGGGCCACGAACGCGTGCTGTACGACGCGGTGCGGGCGGTGCGGCTTTACCGGCCGCTGGTGGTGACGAGCGTGTTTGTGGGTGGCGTTACGGACGGCCATGGGCAGCATCAGGTGTCGGGAGAGATGGCGCAGGAAGTATTTACGGCGGCAGGCGATCCGAAGGTGTTTCCGGAGCAGATCGCGGCGGGACTGATGCCGTGGAGTCCGCTGAAGGTGTATGCGCGGGCGCCGTTCTTTCCGGTGACGGCGAAGGGAATGTACGACTATGCCACAGGAAAATACGCTCCGGCGCGGTTCTACAATTACGTGACCAAGGAGTGGACCAACGAGGCTCCGAAGGCGAATGTGACGATACCGGAGGGGGACTACAGCCCGGTACTGGGGATGAGCTACCTGCAGTTTGCGCGACTAGGGCTGGGACGGCAAAGGTCGCAGAACGGCGGCATGGGCATACCGGCGGCGGGAGCATTCGATGTGCCGTATCACCGGTATGGGTCGCGGGTGGAAACCATCGATCAGGAGAAGAGCTTCTTTGATGGGGTGGATGTTTCACTGGCGGGAACAGCGTCGCTGGCCCCTGAAGAGCAGACGTTTTTGCGAGCTGATCTGGGTAAGATCGACAGGCTGGTGGAGCAGGCGATGGCAATGTACAAAATCGCCGCCCCCGAGAAAACGGCTCCGCTGCTGCGCGATGGTCTGCGGACCACCGATGAGCTGATTGCGAAGGTGGAGGCGAGTGGGCTGACAGCTCGCGAGAAGTACGACGTGCTGCATGAGCTGCGGGTGAAACGGGTGCAGTTCAACGATGCGCTGGTCGAAGCGCTTGGGCTCAGCCTGCGGGCCCAGGTAGCGGGACGCCCGGAGAACGGGCCGTTTTCGCGCTTTGGGGATGGGTCCGACACATTTGTGACCGCGGTGCCGGGGCAGAGCTTCGCTGTGCAGGTGCATGTGGTGAATGGAAGCAATGTGCCGGTGAAGATCGCGTCAGCGGAGCTTCAGTCGAGCGCCGGTGCAACCTACGAAACTGTGCTGGGGACGCATTCCGCGATTGCGAATGGAGCGGCTGACGATAACCGGTTTCTGGTCAAGCTGCCGGCGGATGCGAAGGTGACGCGGCCTCCGTTTACGCGGCTGGGAATCGAGCAGGCTTACTACGATGTGAAAGAGCCGGAGATGCGCGACGCTTCCCTGCCGCTTGCTCCGCTGACGGCCTGGGTGACAGCGGACTACGATGGCGTGGCCGTGCGGCTGGGACAAGTAGTGCAGACGCTGCACCGGGTTACGGGACAGGGGACGCTGTATGAGCCTCTGGTGGTGGCCCCGGCTATCTCAGTGGCGGTTTCGCCGTCGGCGGGCGTGGTGCCGCTGACCGAGAAGACCCTGCGGGTGACAGCGAACGTCAAGAGCAATGTAAAGGGCGAGGCCAAAGGGACCGTGGCGTTGCAGTTGCCGAAGGGGTGGACGGCTACGCCGGAACGCGCGGAGTTTTCTCTCGCCAAGGATGGAGATTCGGAGGACGTTCCCTTCGTCGTGACGCCGGGCAGGATGGCGCAGACGGCCTACACGATGACGGCGATCGCGAGCTATGCGGGCAAGGAATATCGCGAGGGCTACGAGACGGCGGGGTATGCGGGGCTTCTGCCGGCGAATCTCTACCGGCCTGCGACGTACCGGGCGCGCGGCGTGGATGTGAAGCTCGCTCCGGGACTGAAGGTCGGATATCTGCCGGGGACTGGGGATGAGGTGCAGGCGTCGCTCGAAAACATCGGGATCCACGCGACGACGATGACCTTGGAGGACGTTGCGCAAGGCAGGCTGAGTGGATACGACGTGGTGGTGCTGGGCGTGCGAGCGTATGCGGCGCATCCCGGCTTGGCGGCGGCGAACGGACGTCTGCTGCAGTACGCGAACAACGGCGGCGTGGTCATCGTCCAGTACAACCGCGGGCAGTTCGACTATGGACCGTACCCGACCTCGCTGGAGAGCGAGGAGAAGGTGGTCGATGAGACCGCGCCGGTGAAGCTGCTGATGCCCGAGAGCCCGCTGTTGAACTGGCCGAACAAGATTACCGAGCGCGACTTCCATGGCTGGGTGGAGGAGCGTGGACACAGTTTTATGGGAAGCTGGGACCCACGGTATGAGGCGCTGCTGGAGACCCACGATCCGGGGCAAGACCCGCAGAAGGGCGGACTGCTGGTCGCAAAGACCGGCAAGGGGGTGTACATCTATGTGGCGTTCGCTTTATACCGGGAGCTGCCGGAGGGAGTGCCGGGAGCATACAGGTTGTTCGCGAATCTGTTGAGCGCAGGCAAGCGCGCTGGAAGTAATTGAAGATCCAGCCGGTCGCATTCCTTCTGGCGAGGTTGTTCAGCCAACCGCAAGACAAAAGGCCGCGGGTTGAGAGACACTTGCTGCATGAGAGATGGCGCTCGGGAACAGGTGTTGCTGGATGCGGCGGAACGGCTGATGAACGCCCGCAGGACTGGAAATCCGATCGACGATCTGCCGATTGAGTTGCAGCCTGCATCGCTGGACGAAGCTTACTTTGTGCAGGACAGGCTGGCGCTCGAATATGGAGAGATTGGCGGCTGGAAGATCGGAGCACCCTCGCCCGACGCGACGCCTGTCTTCGCTCCCATGCCGCTGGCCTGGATAGCAAGCGATGGCGCGAAGCTGAGAGGCATGCGCAGGTTTCGCGGACTGGAGGCGGAGATTGCTTTTCTGCTGGGGGCCGACCTGCCGGCTCGCGATACGCCTTACGCCGAGGACGAGGTCGAAGCGGCGATTGCGAGCTGTCATCCAGCCATCGAGGTGCTTGAGAGCGGGCTGGCCGAACCCCTGAAGGCAGCGCGAATGTCGATGTTCGCCGACCTGCAGATGCATGGCGGTTTCGTCTACGGGCCTGCCGTCGCGGATTGGCGGAAGATTGATTTCGCGTCGGAGCATGTCATGATCGCCGTCGACGGCGTGGTGCGCGTGGAGCGAACGGGATCGAACACCTCGGGCAACCTGATGCGTCTCCTGCCGTGGCTCGCCAACCAAGGCTCCGCGAGAACCGGTGGCCTGAAGGCCGGACAGTGGATCACCACGGGAAGCTGGACCGGCGTGACCATGGCGGATGCAGGCTCTACCGCGGAGGCGAGGTTTTCGACTGCGGGTGAGGTTCACCTTCGGTTCGAAGAGTCGAATAAGCAACATCTCTGAACAGAACTGAACGCTCAGTCCTGAAAAGATGGAGGACCGAGTTTCATCACGAGGCACTTGGCTGCGCCGCCGGCTTTGAGGAATTCACTGAGTTCAATCTGGATTGCGTGAAAACCCGCTGACTCGAGTTGAATCTCCAGCCTCCTGCTGATGCGATTGAGAATAATCGTGCGATCGACATTGATCGCGTTGCAGGCGAAACAAACAGCGTCCGCTTCATCGACGATGATTCGCTTCTCGGGCGGGTAGAAGGCTTCGATCCTGGCAATCGATTCGGTGTCGAAGGCTGCGGGATAATACAGGACGTAGCCGCCCTGGAGCGGGGCGAAGCAGGTGTCCAGGTGATAAAAGCGCGGATCGATGAGGTGGAGTGGAGTGACTTCGATCCTCCAGGCTTCGCGCAGGGCCTGATGGCTGGAGGGCGCAGTGCGCGGGCCGTGGCCAACCCACAGACGTATGCCGTCGGCCGAGAACAGCGCGTCGCCCTCGCCTTCAAAGGGCGTGGCGCGGGAGATGTCTAGAACGGTATAACCGGCTTCGCGGAACCAGCGGCGGAAGTGAGGCTCTTCCCCTTGGCGCTCGGGATGGAAGAAGCTGCTGATGGCAACGATGCCGTCGCGCTCGAGCCCGGCATTGGCGGTGAAGACCATATCGGGCGAGCCCGGTTCAGGTTCGACGAGCTGGACTTCGGCAATGCGGCTGACGGCCTCATAGAGATTCTGCCACTGCTCGGCGGCGCGAGTGCGCGAGGAGGCGTGGACGTTGCCGGCCATCCACGGATTGATAACGTAGTTGACGTCGTAGAGCCGGGGCGGGCACATCAGGAAGCTTGCGACGGGGTTGATAGCGACCGCCGGGATGGCTGCGGCGATGTCGACGGACTGCGTGCTCATGGCGAAGGTGTCTCCACAAAAAGCATGGAGGATGACGGAAGCCGCGTCAACACGAATGATTATGCATTTGTAACGGCTACTTATACATATATACGAGGTCCTTTCCTAATCATGAAAGAGTGCCCTGCAGAAACGAAAGCCAGCCGCGAAACTCTGCGATCTAAAGCGCGAAACTCTGCGATCTAAAGATTGCCGCGCAGCTCCTGTTCGCGTTCGATAGCCTCAAAGAGTGCCTTGAAGTTGCCTTTGCCGAAGCTGCGGCTGCCTTTGCGCTGGATAATCTCGTAGAAGACAGTGGGACGGTCTTCGACGGGTTTGGTGAAGATCTGGAGCATGTAGCCTTCATTGTCGCGATCGACCAGGATGCCCAGCTTTTCAAGGTCTTCGATCGGCTCGTCGATCTTGCCTATGCGGTCTTGCAGGTCGGTGTAGTAGGAGTGCGGAACGGTGAGGAAGTCGACGCCCTGCTGCTTCATCTTCGAGACCGTGGAGAGGATGTCGTTGGTGGCGAGAGCCATGTGCTGAACGCCGGGGCCTTGGTAGAAGTCGAGATACTCTTCGATCTGCGACTTGCGGCGGCCCTCGGCAGGCTCGTTGATGGGGAACTTTACATACCCATTGCCGTTCGCCATCACCTTCGACATCAGGGCGGAGTATTCGGTGGAGATGTCGTTGTCGTCAAAGTGCTGGTAGAGACCGAAGCCCATCACGTCGCGGTAAAAATCAACCCACTGGTTCATCGAGTTCCAGCCTACGTTGCCGACGATGTGGTCGATGTGGAGAAGACCCACCGGCCGGGCGATCTCGTCGTGTTCGACCGCCTTGTAACCGGGGAAGAATGCGCCCTGATAGTGGGTGCGTTCGACAAAGGTGTGGACCGTGTCGCCGTACGCGGCAATGCTGGAGACGACGACGCGGCCGTGCTCGTCGGAAAGCTCGGTGGGCTCCTGGACGCTGCGCGCGCCGCGGCTGGTAGTTGCGAGCCAGGACTGGCGTGCATCGTCGACCCAAAGTGCGATCGCGCGAACGCCGTCGCCGTGGGTGTGAACGTGGCGTCCAATCTCGGAGTCGCTGCGCAGCGCGGTCGTCAGGACGAAGCGAACCTTCCCCTGCTGCAGGACGTAGCTCGCCCGGTCGCGCTGACCCGTCTCGGGACCGGCATAGGCGACCAGCGACATGCCGAAGGCCGCGCGATAAAAGTAAGCAGCCTGACGGGCATTGCCGACGTAAAACTCAACGTGGTCTGTCCCTTTGAGAGGGAGAAAATCGGTGGTCTGCGCCGCTTCGGGCTGGGCAAGGGTCGGTGTCGCCATGTGAGATCTCCAGTTCGTACATGGACGAGGATATGCCTAAGCGAGCGAGGTTGGCCAGTCTTCCGTAGCAGCATATCGCCTGCGTCGGATCTCCCAGCCTCACAAAGCTGGCTCCGCTCAGCGGCTCGCGAAGCGCACGATTCCGGTATCCTCACCAAAGCACATGAAACGCATTCTGACCGCCATCATCCTCATCCTTGCCGTCTTCGCCCTGATCTTCTTCGGGCAGCTTTGGATGATCACCCTCTTCAGCGCCATCGTCGCCGAGTTGGCCGCTTACGAGTATCTGAAGCTTGCCGCCGTCGGCGCCGAGGCTCATGGCGCGAGGCTTCGTATTCCCATCTGGTGGATGACGCTCGGCACGGCGCTCGCCTTCGTCGTCACCTTGCCCAACTTCCCGGTTGAGGCGCAGCTTCCCGTGCTCAGCGCGCTTACCATCGCGTTGTTCACCTGGAACGGCTTTCGCGCCCCCCTCATCCAAGTCCTCCCCGACACCGCCCAGGGCCTCTTCGGGCTCATCTACATCGCCTACCCGCTCACGCTGATCCCGCTCCTGTGGAAACAGGAGGATGGCCCTGCGCTCGTCCTCTTTCTGATGGTCTGCGTCTGGACCGGCGATATCGCGGCGCTTTACATCGGCCGCGCCTTCGGCAAACACAAGCTCGCCCCGCGCCTCAGCCCCGGCAAAACCTGGGAGGGCGCCGTCGCTTCGATCGCCGGCAGCGTCATTGCCGCGGCTCTGGTCGTCTCCCTCGCCGGCGCCCTGACCGCTCGCGGCAACACGCTCCTGCATATATCCCAGCCCCTCTGGCAATCTCTCCTGCTCGCCGTGGTGCTCAACATCGCCGCGCAGTTGGGCGACCTCCTCGAATCCGCAATCAAACGCGGCGCGGGCGTCAAAGACTCCGGCGCCATGCTCCCCGGCCACGGCGGCATCCTCGATCGTATCGATGCTCTGCTGCTGGCCGCCCCTGTGCTCTGGTTCATCCTCCTGCTCAAGGACGCCTTCGGCCTCGGCCGCTTCTAGTGTCCTGACGCTCAAGAGCCTCCGAATTCCGTCCCGCCTCTAAAAACTCCTCCGGCGTATTCAGATTCGCAAACCAAAGATGCTTCGCTCGTCGCTGAGCTTCGGACGCGGTTCGCCCATCGCCTTCGATGCCGAGATCTGCCGCCATCGACTCTTCTTCCTCCCACTCTTCTTTCTCCCAGTCTTCTTCCTCCCAGGCCGTGTTGATAAATGTGCTTTCAACGCTCGCGTTCTGCCGCATGGCCAGCTCCCGCCCCGCATTTTCAAGCATTGGAAACACCTTGAACTCGCCTCGTTCCACCGCCTTGCGAACGAAGGGCGCAACCTCCCGGTGCAGCAGGCAAAGCAGCGGCTGAGGCACCTGTTCCACGGTAAACATCGCAACTCGCGCCTGCGCCGGCAGCTCTGTCGTGACACGCCGCACCCATCGCTCCAGAAAAGCCTCGGGCAGGAATGGCACGTCCACCGGCAGGAAGAGGTTCCACGCATACCGTGAATGCTCAAGCGCGGCCTCCAGCCCTCCCATCGGCCCACAGCCTTCGTGTCTATCCCGCAGCAGCGGAGCGAACGCCTCCAACTCCGGCCTGCTGCCGAGCACATGCACCTCCGCGCAGACCCGCCGCAGCTTCGCGACCGCATGATCTACCAGCGGCCTGCCCGCAAGCTCCAGCAGAGCCTTGTCCCGCCCCATGCGCGAACTCCTCCCGCCTGTCAGCACAAAGCCGCTTACCTCTGGCGCCCCCATCAGGCGCCCACGCCGTCCAGAAAGCGCGCGATCGACTCGATGCCGCGATGAAAGTTCGCCAGGTGAAACTTTTCATTGGGAGCGTGCAGATTGTCGTCCGGCAGACCGAACCCCATAATGACGGTCGGCACGCCAAGAATCCGCACAAAATCTCCAATGATCGGAATCGATCCGCCCCCGCGAACGAAGACCGTCTCTCTCCCAAAGACCTCATGCATCGCTTTCGTCGCCGCACCGATAAATTTATTGTCCGTGCTCATCACAAACGGCTCGCCCGAGTGAATCATCCGCACCTCCACCGTGCATCCTCCTAGTCCCTTCGGACCGGCCGCCATCGATTCCACGTGCGTTCTCAACTTCTCGAACGCCTGCGCCGGCGTCATGTCCGGCACCAGCCGCATGCTGACCTTCGCCATGGCCTTGGCCGGAATCACCGTCTTTGCGCCGTGCCCGATGAAGCCGCCGGGCATCCCGTGAACCTCGAGCGTCGGCCTGGACCACAGCCGCTCCAGCACCTCATATCCGGCCTCGCCCGTCAACGCAACCGACCCGACCTGCCCCTTGCGAAAGGCCTCTTCGTCGAATGGCAGTTGCTTCCACGCCCGCAACTCTGCATCGGAAGGCTTCGTCACGTTGTCATAGATTCCCGGAATCAGAATCTTTCCTTCCTCGTCTTTCAGCTTCGCGAGGATCTGCGCCAGCGCGAGGAACGGATTCGGCGCGGCCCCGCCATACTGGCCGGAGTGGAGATCCGTCTTCGCGCCATGCACCTCGATCTCGGTGTAGATCATTCCGCGCATCCCGACACACAACGTCGGCAGGTCCGGCGCGAACATGTCCGTATCCGAAACCAGCGCAACGTCCGCCTTCAACTGCTCTCCATGCTCCCGCACAAAGGCGGCGATTCCTTCTCCTCCCACCTCCTCCTCGCCCTCGACGATCACCCGCACATTCACCGGCAGCGTGCCGCCTCCAGCATTCATCAGCGACTCCAGCGCCTTCACATGCATCCACATCTGGCCTTTGTCGTCCACTGCGCCGCGGGCATAGAGGTTGCCATCGCGCTCGGTCGGTTCGAAAGGCGGCGACTTCCACTCCTCCAGCGGTTCCGCCGGCTGCACATCATAGTGCCCGTAGCACAGCACCGTGGGCTTGGGCGCGCCATTCGCAGCAGGTTCCGCATGCAGCCAATCCGCGTACACCAGAGGATGCCCGATCCGAGGCGGCACCATCCTCGCCTGCCCGCCCGCATCTGCGATCACCTCTTCCGCGGCGCCGGTCTCGATCAGCCGCACATTCTCGAGCCCGATGCGCTTCAGCTCCGCCGCGACAAACTCCGCCGCGCGCCGCACGTCGCCCACATGCGCGGGATCGGTCGATACGGAAGGAATCCGCAGCAGCGCCTTCAACTCCTCGACGAACCTGCCCTGGTTCTCCCGCGCAAACTCTACCGCCGTCGTCTTTGTCGTCACCGCTTGCCTCCTGACCGATCTTCCGCATCGCGCGTCCATCTTGACGCCGAAACACAAGTATAGGTCCGGCTCCACGCTCCCCGTTTCCCCTGCCGCCGCGCCCCTCATGTCAACGGGAAGGAGTCGATGGGAATGAATCAACGCATGCTGCCCAGACATCTCATTCCTGCGTCCAATACACCTGCGTCCAATACAAGATCAGAGATAACCTATGAAGATGAAGATGAAGATATCGGGCTGTAGCGTTTCCTCAGGTATGTTCCTGTCACTGTTTCTTTTATGCGGAATCGCAAGCGGCCAAACCACCCAGCTTGCTCTCCTGCCCGATGCGCCCGGGATGTTGCACACAGAAAGTAGTTCCTCCTCCAACCTCAACTCCGTGCCGGTAAACGATGCGATCTCTCAGCAGACGGGTAACGATCCATCGAACGCCCAACTCAGAGCCAATACCGCCGCCGCCGGGGAAGGCGTGCAGACCAAGCGCATACTCGGCATCTTTCCTAACTTCCGAGCCGTCAGCGCCAACGTCCATCTTCCTCCGCAGACCGTAAAGGAGAAGTTCCTCACCGCGACCCACGACAGCTTCGATTACTCTTCAATCCTCATCCCCGCTGCCGTCGCTGGCTATGATCAGGCGAGAAACAATACGCCCGAGTTCCACCAGGGAGCCGCCGGATATGG
The DNA here is from genome assembly GCA_965277335.1 of Edaphobacter sp. Lineage (GTDB taxonomy): Bacteria > Acidobacteriota > Terriglobia > Terriglobales > Acidobacteriaceae > Edaphobacter. The sequence goes on from CBDICJ010000007.1 coordinate 350,663, forward strand.
CCGGTACTTCTGGCATAGCTTCGTCGATCAGACCAGTGAAAACTACTTCGTCGAATTCATCGTGCCGACCATTACCCGCGAGGACACCCGCTACTACACCCTTGGCAGCGGAGGCTTTCTAAAACGCGCCGGCTACTCTCTCAGCCGTGCCGTGATCACCCGCAACGACGAAGGCCACGATACCTTCAACATCAGCGAAGTGGTTGGCGCAGGCGCCGCGGCCGGCATCTCGAACCTCTACTATCCACAACGCGAACGGAGCTTCAGCAACACCGCCGGACAATGGGGCCAGAATGTAGGCATCGACGCCGCTACCTTCCTGGTCCATGAGTTCTGGCCAGACGTCAACCATGCGCTCTTTCATGGGCAGAAGTAGATCGACTCGAAGTAGAGTATGAATGAGCAGGAGCTGACCCAAACGCGGTCCATGCAGCTTCTTCCGTCCTTCGGAACATCTGCTCTATCGTCCGTTCGGCTCTTGCTCCAGATTTGCCAGGCAGCGCTCCAGGATTCCATTCAGCGCGGCCACCGATTCCTCGGTAACTCCATCCCAGAGCCGAGCCTCGATCTTTTTCGCTTCCTTCTCTGCAATCATCAGCAGCTTCTTCCCATCCGGAGTCAATGAGGCGTTCAGTATCCGGTCATTGATACGGTCTTTGCTTCGTACGATCCACCCGTCCTCTTCCAATCCCTTCAAAAGCGCCTGCGCCGACTGCGGAGTCACATAGCAGGACCGCGCCAACTGCGCTCCCGACACTCCCGGCTCCCGGCTGATCGCCTTCATTACCTGCAACTGCGACGTCGTCACCCCCTGCGGGCGAAGCTTTTCGTCCAGCAGAGCGCGGAAGTGGATCATGATCCGCTTCATCTTCTGTGCCGCCCGCCGCCGCTCCTCCGAAATCTTTTTCACATGCTTTTCCCAATGAAACGTATCAGTCACCTGATATCATATCAGGACACTGATATGGCAACCATGACTGCACCACCGCCCGCCAAGGCGAGCCCGAAAGCTATCGCGCTTACCCCCGCGGCCTGGAAGCCTCATCACAACCCATGGGCGGTCGCGCTCACCGTCACCCTCGCCACCTTCATGGAGGTCCTTGACACCTCGATCGCCAATGTAGCCCTGCCGCACATCGCCGGGTCGCTCGGCGCCAGCTCCGAGGAGGCCACCTGGGTCCTCACCAGCTATCTCGTCTCGAGCGCCGTCGTGCTGCCCATCTCGGGCTGGCTCTCCGACCGCTTCGGGCGCAAGCGCTTCTACATGACCTGCGTCGTCGTCTTCACCGTCTGCTCCCTGCTCTGCGGCCTCGCGCCAACCCTTCCCATTCTCATCTTCGCGCGCATCCTGCAAGGCGCGGGCGGCGGCGGTCTCGCTCCCAGCGAGCAGGCCATCCTCGCCGATACCTTTCCCGTCGAAAAGCGCGGCCAGGCCTTCGCCGTCTACGGCATGGCCGTCGTCGTGGCCCCCGCCATCGGCCCCACCCTCGGCGGCTGGATCACCGACAACTTCAACTGGCATTGGATCTTCTTCATCAATCTTCCCATCGGGCTGCTCTCGCTTTATCTCAGCAATCGCATGGTCGAAGATCCGCCGGCGCTCAAGCTGCGCAAGGAAAAATCCAAGCGCCTCAAAGTCGATTTCATGGGCTTGGGACTGGTCGCGCTCGGCGTTGGCTGCCTCGAGTTCACCCTCGACAAAGGCCAGGAAAAAGACTGGTTCGGCTCGCCCCTGATCGTCACCTTCGCTATCCTCGCCGTCGCCACGCTTATCTTCTTCGCCTTCTGGGAGTGGAACCATCCCGACCCCATCGTCGATCTGAAGCTGCTCAAAAACCGCAACTTCGGCACCGCCGTCTTCCTTCAGCTCATCCTCGGCATGGTGCTCTTCGGCTCGACCGTGCTCATCCCGCAGTATCTCCAGGGACTGCTCGGCTATACCGCCGAACGCGCCGGACTGGTCCTCTCCCCCGCCGGCTTCGTCATGATGGCCATGATGTTCGTCGCCGGCCGCAGTCTGGGCAAGATCGACCCGCGCCTGATGGTCTGCCTCGGCTATCTCGTCACCGCCGCCGGCCTCTACAACCTCACCCGGCTCGACCTCAACGCGGCCTACGGCACCGTCACCCTGTGGCGCATGCTGCAGGTCATCGGCCTGCCCTTCATCTTCATCCCCATCAGCACGCTCAACTACGTCGGCGTCCCCACCAATAAGATGAACCAGATCTCCAGTCTCTCCAACTTCGCTCGCAACCTGGGCGGAAGCGCCGGCACCGCGCTGCTCACCACATTCCTCGCCCGCAATGCGCAGGTCAACCAGGTCACCCTCGCCGCCCACGTCACCCCCAACAGCGTCCCCTACCGCATCTACATGGATCGCATGATGGAAATGCTCCTAGCCCGCGGCATGTCCTCGGTCTCGGCGACCCAGACCGCCCTCGGCGAGGCCTACCAGCAGATGCTCGCGCAAGCCTCCATGCTGAGCTATCGCAATGCCTTCGCCATTCTCGCCGGAGCCATCTTCCTGCTCTCCCCGCTGCCCTTCCTCATGCGGCTACCCAGCAAAAATGCCAAGCCCGACCCCGAAGCCCTGGGCGGCCACTAGCGCAAATCTCCTGAAGGTGTAAAGGCAGGGTAGCCTGCTCGCGCTGTTTTCTCTCAAGGAAAACAGCATTCTTCAGTTTTTTCCGCTCCACGGTATCAGGAGATTTGCTCTAGCGCTGCATCATCACCAGCGCCCTGTCAAACGCCACCGGCTTCACCGACGCTCCCCCCTCGAACGGCCTCGCCAGATCCGCAATCGCCGCCAGCGCCACCGACACCACAAATGTCAGCGCCATCACCTGGATGTAGTGCAGCCACCGATTGTCGTTTCCCAGCAAGCACGACGATCCCACCGTTGCCGCCGCCCCCGCCAGCAGCAGAACCCACAGCATTCGCGGCAGTTGCACGTTCAGTTCTTCTTCCCGCAGGTTCCTCCTCTCGGAAAGATCGCTCAACGCGCTCGTCAAATGGTCCGTGCTGTTGTTTGCCGCGCCGCCCCGAGCCTGTATCGCAGCCAGCAGACGCCACATCTCCGCCGCGATCGCCTCGCTTCCATGGCTATCCTCCTGGCGTCCCATCGCCGGCCACTCCTCCCCGGTGACCACCCCCGCATACTTCACCGCCAGCGCATGAAACTGCTCTCGTTCCGGCATGGGAAGACCCGCCGCGATCCGCGCTACCGCGACCAGCGACGTCGCCTCCATATTGGTGTTTATCTCCGCCATACGGAAGTCGTTCCAGACCGTATACAACATGAATCCAAGAATCACCCCATAGGTCGTGCCCAGAATGCCCAGTTGCCAGCCAGTCACGTCATTGATCAGCTTGCGGTTCTTGATCGGCCAGAAACGGTTGAGGAGCGCGACGAGAGACAGCGCCCCCGCCAGCGCCAGCCCAATGGCAAAGCTACTCTCGGCATAACTCAGCATCGTCTCTCCCCTCACTCGATTCAGAACGATACGCCAGACTATCTGAAATCTCGCCTTTGCACTTTCTTCGAGGCATTCCACTCGCAACAACATTCAAGTAGTACGATTTTCCTCAACCGGCGCTCAACATCTCTTCACCACCCTGCATCTTATCCGTTGCGGGTACGACCAAAAAAGGCAGTGGCTGCAGGTATAGAACCGAAGGCCGCGCCTCAAGTACGCCTCCGCGCGTTCCGCACGCCTTAACTCTCCGAAAGAGGCTTTATGGCACAGACACAGACCGAAACCGGCACGATTGCCGGATACTTCGAAGATAGTTCCAAAGCCCGGCAGGCCGTAGAAGCTCTGCGCGATGCCGGCTTCACCTCCGCTCACATTGGGGTCGCCCATCGGGGCGCCTACGACTCCACCTCCTCCGAATCACGCACCGGCGAAAAAGCTTCCAGCACCTGGCAAAGTATCAAGAACTTCTTCAGCGGCAACGACACAGAACAATATACGGACCAGCGCACCCAGGGAGACCTCGCCAACCGTGAGGTCACCGAAGATCCCGGCGCTGCGGCCGATCCCGGCGATGCGACCGCTCCGTATGGCAGTCAGTACGATTCCTCGGACCTTCATCAATCGCTGCACGGTCTGTCGGTCCCCGAAGATCGCTCCCGCTACTTCGGACACCGCTTCAACAGCACCCAGAACGGCGCTGTCGTCACGGTGAACGCCCGCGACCGTGAGGCCGAAGCAGAATCCATTCTCACCAGTTGCGGCGCCGACCTTGGCGAGGATGCCGCCGGATACGATTACTCGCAGACCGCCGACCTCGCCGGTGCCGCCAACACCGCCGGTGTCGCCAATACCGCCGGTGCCGCCAACACCGCCGGTGCCGTCAATCCCGCCCAGCCCGCCGAAACGCACGCCGCCCAGAACAACATCCAGCTGCTCGGCGAGGTGCTCCGCGTTCATAAAGACCGTGTGAGCCGGGGAGAGGTTCGTCTGCGCAAAGATGTCATCACCGAGACCCAGACCGTTCAGGTTCCAGTCACCCGCGAAGAGTTGGTCATCGAGCGCCATGCGGTGGATCAGAACACGCCGACAGCCGGCAGCATCGGCCAAGGCGAAGAGATCCGCATCCCACTCTCCGAGGAACGCGCCGACATCGACAAGTCGACCTTCGTGCGCGAAGAGGTCTCCGTCGGAAAGAAGCCGGTGGAAGACGTTCGCAGCCTGACCGGCGACGTTCGCCACGAAGAGCTTGTCGTCGAAGACAAAACCAAACGCAGCGCCTAACCACCTCCTCACCCGGGGCGCCGCTCCTCCCGGCGCCCTGCTCCATCCAGTCCTCGGCTTCTAAGAACCTGTCCAGAAACTCAAAAGAAACTGTCATCTCGACCGAATGACCGGGGTCCCCGACAAGCGCTTTTGCTCATTGGGGTGGTAAGTCGTGTGGTTTTATCGCACAGCGTAAAAATCGTCATCTCGACCGAAGCACCGGGGTCCCCGGCGAGCGCTTTTGCTCGTTGGGGTGGTAAGTCGTGTGGTCTTATCGCACGGCGTAGTGGAGAGATCCCCGCATTCGCCTTTGCCGTTGTCTGTTTTCTTTAGATCCTGTCTAATAACTTTTTAAAAATCGTCATCTCGACCGAAGCCGTGTGGTTTTATCGCACGGCGCAGTGGAGAGATCCCCGTATTTCGTCTTTGCCGTTGCCTGTTTTTAGATTCGCAAACCTCCTATGAAGTATTTGGACAGATACTACTAAACCCTACCCCCTAGCCCCTCTTCTTCCTCTGTTCCCCACTCCCTGTTTCTTCTTCATACCATTTACACTAGTAGGTGGGAGAAAGTGCGCCCCCGAAGGACACCAGTTTTGTTCAACTCAGTTGTAGCTAAGGTCTTTGGCACCAGCAACGAGCGCGCCATTAAGCGCCTCATGCCTCTTGTCGCGCAGATCAACGCCCTCGAGCCCGCCACCCAGGCGCTCTCCGACCAGGCCCTCCGCGACAAGACCGCCGAGTTCCGCCAGCGCATCGCGGCTGCCGTCGAAGGTATCGAGGATGCCGACCAGCGCTACACCGCCGAAAAAGCCGCCCTCGACACCGTTCTGCCCGAAGCCTTCGCCGTCGTCCGCGAAGCCGGCAAGCGCACCGTCCAGATGCGCCACTTCGACGTCCAGCTTATCGGCGGCATCGTCCTGCACTCCGGCAAAATCGCCGAAATGAAGACCGGGGAAGGCAAGACCCTCGTCGCCACCCTCCCCTGCTACCTCAACGCCCTCGCCGGCCGCGGCGTCCACGTCGTCACCGTCAACGACTATCTCGCCAAGCGCGACGCCGAGTGGATGGGCAAGATCTACGGCTTCCTCGGCCTTTCCGTAGGGGTGATCGTGCATGATCTGGATGACGCCCAGCGCCGCGAAGCCTACTTGTCCGATATCACCTACGGCACCAACAACGAGTTCGGCTTCGACTACCTGCGCGACAACATGAAGTTCGACCTCAAGGACATGGTCCAGCGCGGCAACTACTACTGCATCGTGGACGAGGTCGACTCTATCCTCATCGACGAAGCCCGCACCCCCCTCATCATCAGCGGCCCCACCGACCAGACCACCGACAAGTACGCCCGCGTCAACCTCATCATCCCCAAGCTCGAACAAGGCGAACTCATCGAGACTCTCGAAACCAAAACCTGGTCCGGGGACTTCGTCATCGACGAAAAAGCCCGCGCCGTCACCATCACCGACGAGGGCTGGGAGAAGATCGAAGGCCTGCTCGGCATCGGCAACATCGCCGACCCCGAGAACTGGGACCTCAAGCACCACGTCGAAGTCGCCGTCAAAGCGCACAACCTCTACAAGCGCGATGTCGAATACGTCGTCAAAGACGGCGAGGTCATTATCGTCGACGAGTTCACCGGCCGCCTCATGCCCGGCCGCCGCTGGTCCGACGGTCTCCACCAGGCGGTCGAAGCCAAGGAAGGCGTCGCCATCCGCAAGGAAGACCAGACCCTCGCCACCATCACCTTCCAGAACTACTTCCGCCTCTATAAAAAGCTCTCCGGCATGACCGGAACCGCCGAGACCGAGGCCGCCGAGTTCGACAACATCTACAAGCTCGACATCGTCGTCACCCCCACCAACCGCGTCATGCGCCGCCTCGAGAACTCCGACGTCGTCTATCGCACCGCCAAGGAAAAATACTTCGCGGTCGCCGACGAGATCACCCGTCTTCACGCGGAAAAGCAGCCCGTCCTGGTCGGCACCACCTCGATCGAAAAATCCGAGCTGCTCTCGGAGATTCTCAAGCGCAAAGGCGTTCGCCACGTCGTCCTCAACGCCAAATTCCACGAGAAAGAAGCCGAGATCGTCGCCCAGGCCGGACGCTTGGGCATGGTCACCATCGCCACCAACATGGCCGGTCGCGGCACCGACATCCTGCTCGGCGGCAACTCCGAGTTCATGGCCCGCCAGGATCTCGTCCGCAAGCAGCAGGCTCGCGCCGTCTCCGCCGCCGAAGGCAGCATCCACCCCGTCGCCGGCCCCGGCATGGTCCGCTTCTACTACACCGGCCAGGAGTTCGAAACCACCCAGGCCGCCTGGGACGCTGCCGTCTCCAGCCACGAAGCCGCTGCCAAAACCGAGCACGACAAGGTGGTCGAAGCCGGAGGACTCCACATCCTCGGCACCGAACGCCACGAATCCCGCCGCGTCGACAACCAGCTCCGCGGACGCGCCGGCCGGCAGGGCGATCCCGGAGCCTCGCGCTTCTATCTCTCCCTCGAAGACGACCTCATGCGCATCTTCGCCCGCGAGTGGGTCTCCGGCCTGCTCCAACGCCTCGGCATGGAAGAGGGCGTGCCCATCGAGAGCCGCATGATATCCAAGCGCATCGAGTCCGCGCAGAAAGCCGTCGAAACCCAGAACTTCGAGTCCCGCAAGCACGTCCTCGAATACGACGACGTCATGAACAAGCAGCGCGAAGCCGTCTACGGCCTCCGCCGGCAGCTCATGGAAGGCGTCGACCAGAAGCAGCTCATCACCGAGGACTACCTCTCCACCATCCTCTCCAACATCCTCGACGAGAACGCCCCGGAAAAGGCCCACGCCGACGAGTGGAAGCTCGAACCCATGTTCGCCCAGCTCCACGACCTCTTCGGCGCGCACTTGGAAACGGAGATCGACGCCAGTCAGCTCAACCGCCACGAACTCGGGGAAGCCATCTTCCAGAACTTTCGCGCCCGCTACGACGTCAAGGAGCAGATCCTCGGCCCCGAAGCCATGCGCTACCACGAGCGCATCGTCATGCTCTCGGTCCTCGACGGCCTCTGGAAGGACCACCTCCTCGCCATGGACCATCTCAAGGAAGGCATCGGTCTTCGCGGCTACGCCCAGCAGGACCCATTGGTCGCCTACAAAAAGGAGTCCTTCGAGATGTTCGAAGGCATGATGCTCCGCTTCCAGGAGGACACTGCCCGCCATCTCTTCCGCATGCAGATCATCGGCCCCGACGGCGCCCCCATCGAGTCCGCCGAACAGCTCGCTCAGGCCCAGGCCCATATGCAGGCCCTCGCCGCGCAAGCGCAGTCAGCCCAGCAGGCGCAGCAGGCTCTTCAGTTGCCCGTCGGCGGACCCTCGTCCAATGGCCTGTCTCCCGCCGGCCCGCCGCAGCACACCAATGCTCCCGGAGCACGCCAGCCCGTTCCCAGCCGCGCTCCCTCCACCACCATCGACGCCCTCGAGCGCGAGTTCCAGAAAAAAAAGCAGCGCGAACTCGAACAGGCCCGCTCCGCCGGCGCCCCGGCAGCCTCCAACGGCTCAGGCCCACGTCGCTCCGGCGAGAAGATCGGCCGCAACGACGAGTGCCCCTGCGGCTCCGGCAAAAAATACAAGAAGTGCCACGGCGCCGAAGCCTAGCGCGGAATCACGGTTGGCCATCGCGGCCGGACAAGTTTTCCACAGGAAAATCCTTGTCAAGTCAGCATTCCCTCTAACCCTTATCCTATGAGCAAGATATCCGTTGCAAATTAGTTTTGCTGGATCGTGTACAATTAACTTAGTCAAAGAAAAAGCCCGCGCATGTGCCCGGGCTTTTCCCTTTTAAAAGGAATTTACCCGTAAGTGTCTTTGCTTGGACGAATTTGCGAGTAACCCCTTTGTTTGGACGAATTTAGCGTCCATCACCTCGTGTAAGTCACAGAGTCGATTGAACTTGCGCGCAGGCAATAGGGAGGGGGGAGGGGGGTGCCGCTGACCTGCGGATTCACTGACCTGCGGATTCGCTGCCCTGCGGATTCGCTGCCCTGCGGATTCACGACCTGCGGATTCACTGACTGCGGATTCACTGCCCTGCGGATTTACTTCTCCCCGTCGAGATCGTCTAGCAGCAGCTTGGCCTTGGTACCCAGCGTCATCGCCCCTTCGGCGTCGCCAGACTTCAAGGCCGCCTTGGCATCCCGCCAGAAGTTCCTGACTTGGTTGACCTGCCCCTTGAGGTTATCGTTCCCCTGCGTCGGCAACCCGTTCAATCTCTTTTCAATGGAGGCGATCAGGTCAGCCGCGTCCTGCATCTTCTGCGGATTCGCCTCGCCGCCCGCGGTCAGCGCTCCCACAGGGTTCTCCTCAGCGGGAGCTTTTGCGGAAGGCGTTGCGGTAGGTATTGCGGAAGGCGTTCCCGGAGTCGCCGGAGCAGTTTCAGGCACAGCGGGAGCCGCTACGGCAGCCTTCGCGGGTCGCTTCTTCTCCCGCTTCGGCTTCGAAGCCGCGGCCGCAATGGGAACAGGCGGCAGCTTGACCTGCGGCGCCTCTAATACGGGTCCCTCGGCTGCCGGCGGAATCCCCACCAGAGGCACCGGCGTCTGCACCGGAGGCAGCGGAGCCACCACCGTCCGATGATGACACCCTGACAGACCGGCCCATGCACCCAGGCAAAGGATCGCGGCTGCCAGCCTGCGCGCCTTGTCGCTCTTCCAATTCAAGCTTGCTCCCCTATCTCTTGAGAACCGGCAATTGCCATCGTCCTTCGCAAATCAACAGCGCTTCCAGCCGCCAGCGGCAGCCGAAACGTAAAGGTAGTGCCTCGCTCCTGCGCGTTTACATCTGCATTGGTCCGCACCTCCATCGCGCCGCCATGCAGTTGCAGAATACGATACGTCATCGCCAACCCGATCCCGCTTCCCTTGGCCTTGGTCGTAAAGTACAGTTCGAAGATACGCGGTAACAGCTCCGAAGGGATACCCCCTCCTGCATCGATCACCTCGACCACCGCGAAGTGCCGCTCCCGACTGATCCTCGCGATCAGCGCGCCGCCCTCCGGCATCGCCTGCATTCCGTTCAGCAGCAGGTTCAGCAGCGCCTGCTGGATCAGCTCCGCATCGACCCTGACCATCACCGCATCCCCCGGCGCCTCCATGCGCGGCTGAACGCCATTCTCCTCCATCTCCGCCACCGTCAAATCCATAACCTGGCCCACCACCTGGCGCAAATCCTGCTCCTTCAAATGCAACTCCATGGGTCGCGAGAAATCGGCCAACGTTTGCACAACACGGTCCAGACGCTGCATCTCTCCGGCCAGAATGTCCACGTGCCGCTGTGCTCCCCCGAAAGCCTCCGTGCCGCCCGCGATCAGCTTGCCGCGCAGCAACTCCAGGTGCAGCACCATCGCATTGATCGGATTCTTTACCTCATGTCCTACCCCGGCCGTGAGCTTTCCGATCGCCGCCAACCGCCGCGCCACCTCCAGTTCCTGCCCCAATTGCGCCGCCGACTCCATATTCCTCAGCGTCAACAGCGTTCCCAGGTTCGCTCCGCTTCCGGTCCCATCATCAATACGATCCAGCGAAAACTGTACCTGTCTTCCATCTTCCAGCGTCAACACCTGCGCGCTCACCTGACCTTGCCCGTTGAACTCCTCCAACACCGCCGCGCCCAAGATACTATCCGGTGTAAACAGCTCCTCCAAACGCTTCCCAACCAGCTCTTCGTGTTCTCCATCCTTAGGAGCCGCCCGAAAATAGGCCACCGCATCCGATACCATCGCCGCGCGATGATCGGCGGTAAACAACAGCACCCCATCCCGCAGCGTATCCAGCATCTGATTGAGGTTCGCCTGGAGCGCCGTGTAGCCAGCCTCTTTCGTGCGCATCTGCTCCCCCAACCGGTCGATGGTCTGGCTCACTCGTACTACGGCATCGCTACCGGCCCCCATCTCCAGCATCGGCTGCGCTTCTGCCCCGCTGGCCAGCGTCAATCGCTCCAGCTCGCTTCCAATCTGCTCAATGGGACGCAGCGCCGAGTTCGCCATCACCCCTGCAGCTACCATGGACGCGATCCCCGCCAACAAAGCAAACAGAAGCGCGGCGCGCAGCCATGGCGCATACGAGTTCTTCAGGAAGGTAGATCGTACCCCCACATGCACAATCAGAAACGGCAGGCCATTCCGCTCCAGCGACTGCGAAATGTCCAGCACTCTCGGCTTGCCAAACACCTGCCGCGTCTGAAAGAGCATTCCTCCGGTTTCCACCGCCGCCAGAGTTGTCCGAAACGGAGCCCGTTGATTAAGCGCATCCGGGTCGGTGCTCAGCAGCGTCATTCCATGCGGGTCTGTTACGCTCACATCCTGCACCGTCGGCGAGTAGCGCACGATCGCCTTCATCACATCCGACAACGCAGGCTGGCTACGCAACGCATCCACCACTGCTATATTGAAAGCCTGCTCGCTCCGGTCTGCCGGAGGATGCGCCCGCAATCCCAGCTCCACCGCCTGCCGGGTCATCAGCAGAACCTCGTGCGCCAACACGTCGTTAGTCGCCGCTGTCTGCTCCACACGCTGACGCAGCAGCTCGCCCACAAACAGCGACGACAGCATCAGCACAATCGCGAACATCAACGCTGTGATCGACAGCACCAGCTTGGTCTTCAGCCGCATCTCTACTCCGCTACAGTAGAAGCGTTCAAGTATTCTTTCAACTTATTCTGCAGTGTCTTGGAGCTGATTCCAAGAATTTCCGCGGCCTTGGTCTTGTTATTGTGCGTCGCCCCCAGCGTCTTTAGAATCAACTGACGCTCCGCCTCATCGACCGTCGTTCCTACTTCGACCCGAACCGAGTTGGACTCATCCAGACTTCGCTGCATCTCGTTTGAACCAGATCTTGTACTCCTGCCCCACTCAGGTTCGGCCGGCATCGCGCCAGCGCCGCTCGGCAGAGGCGCAAAACCAGCCTCTCCAAAGTGAGGCGGCAGGTGTTCCACTCCCAGCATTCCCGAACCCGCCAGAATCACCGCGCGCTCGATCATATTGCGCAGCTCCCTCACATTGCCCGGCCACTTATACTCCTCCAACCGCGTCATCAACGAGTCCTTCAGGCCGGCCACCGTGCAGTGATGCCGCGCATTCATATCGTCGATCATCTTCTCCGCAATGACCGAGACATCCATCAGATGTTCCCGCAGCGGGGGCATCTGAATATTAAAGACATTCAGCCGATAGTAAAGATCCCCGCGCAGTTGGCCGCTCGCCACAGCCTTCTCCGGATCCTTGTTCGTCGCGGCGACCACCCGCACATCCACGGGAGTTTCGATCTTGCTGCCCAACCTTCGCAGCTTTCTGTCCTCCAGCACACGCAGCAGCTTTGCTTGGGTCGCCATCGGCATCTCGCCAATCTCATCGAGCAGCAGCGTCCCTTCTTCCGCCAACTCGAAGCATCCGGCCCGGCGCTCCAGCGCTCCCGTAAACGCTCCCTTCTCATGGCCGAATATCTCGCTTTCGATCAGCGTCTCCGGAATGGCCGCGCAATTGACAGCGACGAAGGGCTTCATTCGACGCGCACTCAGATCATGCAGCGAACGCGCCACCAACTCCTTGCCGGTCCCGCTCTCGCCCGTCACCAGCACCGACACATTCGACGGAGCGATCCTCTCGATCATGGTAAAAATATCCATCATCTGCGGAGACGAGCCGACCAACGAGCCTAGCACGCCATTGTCCCGCAACTGACGGCGCGTCGCCTCCAGTTCGACATCGGCCTCCCGCTGCCGGCTGGCATTGTGCAGAATCGTCTTCAGCCGCACCGGATCCACAGGCTTTGGGATGTAGTCGTACGCGCCCATGCGCATCGCATCGACCGCCGACCCAATCGAGCCCTGCGCCGTCAGCATCACCACCGCGATCCGCTGCGGCAGCTCGCCGATGCGGCTTAACAGCTCCATGCCGTCCATCCGCGGCATCTTCAGGTCGGTCACAATAATAGCCGGCGCCCAGGCAATCGCCTTTTCCAGTCCCTCCAGGCCATCGGCCGCGCACTCCGCGCGATAGCCCCAGCTCTCTACCAATTCCGTCAAACCGCTTCGGGCATGCATCTCGTCTTCAACAATCAAAATCTTTTCCAAGGCAGTCACCGTTCCTCTTTCGACTGATAAGCGTACTCGCTAGAAGTGCAAATCCTTCATCGCAGACCGAAGCCACTGGCTCGCTTCGTCCCTACTCTCGTCTTCTACTCCGGCCTGAGTTCGTATCCCGGTCATCTCCGAGCATATATTCTGCTATAAGGATATCCTTGATTCCATGTTAGAGCCTGAAATCACCGCCGCAGCCTTGGCCCAGCGCCGCCTGCAATCCAATCCTCCTCTGCTGCTGGACGTGCGCGAGCCCTGGGAGCACCAGACCGCCAATATTTCCGGCGCTCTCCTTATGCCTATGGGGGAGGTACCCTCTCGCGCACACGCCGAGCTCGATCCCGATGCCGCCATTGTCGTTCTCTGCCATCACGGCGCTCGATCGCTGAACGTCACTATGTGGCTGCGCAATCAAGGCTTCGAGCACATCCAGTCTCTCGCGGGCGGCATCGACGGCTGGTCGCGCACTATCGATTCTTCCGTTCCCCGCTACTAACCCCGCCTCGCGATCAGCATGAAGCTTCCGGAAGGGGAGAGGGTTTGGCGTGCGGCTCAGGCCTGAACCCAAATCAGAAGGGAATTATACCTATCCTGTTCATCACGAGCTATTGCGGGCCGTTTCGTCGGCTATATGCCTCATCCATGCCGTCTAGCGCATTTGGGGCTGGGGCTGAGGCTGAGTCTGCGCGGGCCCCGGTGCATCCTGGATGCGCGGCGGCTCCTGCCCCGGCTGTCCTTGATCCGGCCCCGGTGCGTCCTGAATTCTGGGCGCGTCCGGCCCTAGTCCAGATGACGCCGGCGGCTCGGGAGCATCCTGGATGCGCGGCTCATCCTGCACCTGCTGCCGCGCTTTCGCGGATCGTTCCACCTCTCCATTCAACTCTCTTTGCTGCGCCTGCGATGTCGCCTGCTGCTGCCGCAATAGCCCTGCGTCCCGCCGCTGCTGTGTCGCCTCGGCAGCTTGTGCGTCCACAGGCTGGGGCTGAACCTCTTCTGTTCTCGCATGGCGCCTAGGCGAAGCCCGTCTTTCCATTGGGGCCTGGTCGGCGCCCTCGACCGGCAATGGTCCCGGAATGTCCGGTTGCGCCATCTTGGGGATACTGCGAACGACAGGTTGCGCCGGAGGCGGAGCAGTGTGGCGCTTGCACCCTTGCAGCAACATCATTCCCACCACTTCTATGCTTGCGACTAAAACTAGTCTGATCAGATTCTTTCGCATTGCGACGCCCTCCTCCGTTTTGGATGCACCCGCCCCCACGAACGCTCCAAGCGCCTGGGATCAACGCGCCGCAGTATGGAAGCACCAAGCAGCGAAAGTGTTCGCGAGCGAGCGCCTTTTACATCTTGGCGCGAAGAGGCTGCGAAGGCTCGGTCACGGCCAGTGCGCCTGAATCTTCGACCAGGTACTTCTTCAGCAATTCGTGATGCAGACAGTACAGCGCAAGCTCAAGACGATCGGAGACGCCCAGCTTATCGTAGACCTTGCGGAGATAGTTCTTGATGACCTGCTCGGTGGTGCCTATCTGGTAAGCGATCTCCTTGTTGCGCATGCCCCGGGTAATGCAACTGATGATGGCCAGCTCTTTCTTCGAGAGCTTCGGCTGGATCTTGGGATCGGTCAGGTTCGTCGCTTGAGAGCGGTAGGCTTCGATGACCCAGCTGATCGATTGATTGTCAATCCAGGTCTCACCCTCGGCGATCTTGCGCACACATTTCACCAGCAGATCCGGAGTGATGGATCGGGGCACGACGCCGCGAACGCCGCGCCGGTAAAGCTCGACAGTATTGGCTTCGTCGGTCTCGGAGACCTGGACGATCAGCTTGGCGTCGGGCGCCTGACGAACCAGTTCGGGAATGGCGTCGATCGTACCTGAGATCAACTGGCCTTCGAGGACAACGACATCGGTAGGGTAGCGCTGGAGCGCCGCATACAGATTCGTGAGCGTCTCCACCTGCGCCACCACACGGATATCGTCTTCCAGCGCGAAGATCTTCTTTATGCCTACGCGGTAGATCGCCTGTGAGTCGGCAAGGATGACGCGGATCCCCGCAGAGGATGTACTTTCTTCAGAATCTTCCTCGTTATTCCGAGTTGGGTCAAAATTCACTACGGTCATAGATCATGCCTTTAGAAAGTACTCGTCGATCACTGCCGCTGCTTTCCTCTGGCCGCCTTGCAGATAGTGGCGAACTACGCGGCCGGTGCAGTGTATGGTTATGTCGGTTTCGGTCCCCATGACGGCCGAGGGCATCGCGATGGTGAACTCAATCTTCGTCTCCAGTTCAGGCAACGTATCGCTGACGAAGAGGAGCCCGTTTGCAGAGATATTCTCCGTGATGGCTTCCAGTTCTCCACCTTCGGTCTGCATTCGTATGGCGAGTCTCATTGGAAAACGTACTGCGGTGCGAACTGGATTTTCCCCGGTTGGCTTTTGCCACTGCGCCACATGCCCTCCTTCCACTTGTTCCTGAGATACAACCCGCGTCCTGCTCTGGGCCGGCACACACTGGAGTCTACCGCACCTTGCCGCCTCGTCCAGTATTTTTCTCTCGACACCTCGGCTAATCTGGCGGAATCAGGGCGGCAGATCCGCCGACCCATTGCCGGTCACGGTTGTGGTCCACGCCCATCATCATTCCCCGGCCCAGGCGAACCAGACTGATCGCGGGCTGCAGGTCGCCACCATCCGGCCAAAGATACATGATGCGGATCTCGGCCTGGGTAGGGCCGAACGGCGTCGCGATCACCGGCTCGAACCAGACTCGCTCCTGCAGGAGGTAAAGAGGGCGGTCGGCGATGGGAATGGCATCTAGATCCGCGTCCGTCGGGGCGAACTGGATTCCCTTTCCCGCGAAGGAGTAGAGAGGCTTGAGCAGGAGTTCGCCGCGGTCTTCGGGCAAGCCGCCGAGATTCCGCCGGGCGAACCAGTCGTCGAGAAAGACGGCCTTAGGCACAGCGGGATGATCGAGAAAGGGGAGGGAGAACTTGCTGATGCGGAAGTACCAGTTGGGATGGCCGGCCCATTCGACGTCGAGTTCGTCGCGGTAGTCGAAGGGGAGTTGAATCTTTCTGCGCTCGAGCTCGTCGACGATGGTGCGGTTATAGATGCGACGGATAGGGATCTCGCGGCCGCCGCGCTGGTAGAAGAGGCGGTTGCCCTGCTTGCGGAGGCTGGTTATGTCTATGGTTGCGATGCCAAGTCTGTCTTCATAGATGTGGAAGTCCGGCAGCGTCTTCTGGCGCTCGGGATCAACCTCCAGCAGGATCACGTTCTTGGGGTCGTGATCGCCGACAATAACCTTTTGCAGGAGATCCCAGTAGGTCTGCGGATTGAGACCGCCGAGGTGCCAGGTGAGGTCAGGTTGCAGGTGGAAGGATTCAATGTACTGCCGGGCCGCGGCGTCCTGATACCCGAAGATGGACGGGAAGGCTTGCAATTCGACCAGGCGAGGACTCAGGGAGCCGTCGGAGTTTCGCACGAGGCCGAAGTCGACGGTCATGAAGTTGGGCTGGGGATTTTCGTTGGGGACGCGGTACTGCGCGGGAATCGTCTGTTCGGACGCCTGCATGTAGTCGGCATTGTCCAGCAGTTGCTGCGTAAGTTCCGCTCCCGTAGCGGCAAGCGCGTCCATCAGAGAGGCTGAAAAGAAGCAGGGCGTCTCGGCGATGCGAAATTCGACAGCGTCCGTCCGTGTAATGCGGTTCAAGCGCGAGAGGAGATCGTCGTAAGCGGCAGGGGTGAAGTTCGCGTTGAACCGGTCGCGGTAAGGCTGCAGCATGGAAGCTAGTCTACTGACTTAAACATCAATCAGAAACTGTCCGTCACGCATGATCTGCTCTTCACCGTCGGCATCCCCGAGCCAGATGCTGAACTCCAGGCCGACGACGTCGATGTGGGTGGAGGACTTCCAGGGCGCTCCGGTGTGGGCGCCGTAGGGATCGCCGAAGGCGATATGGATGCCGGGAAATTTCTCATCCTGAAGGATGTTGCCGATTACCCGCTCAATGCCGATGTTGGTGCCGATGGCAAACTCGCCGACCCGGTCGGAGTTGGCGTCAGTGTGGGTGTAGGCCCAGAAGTCCCGCTCGAGCGCTTTATTTTCACTGGAGACGCGGGTGATACGGTTGGCTTCGATGTTGATGGTGAGCGGGTGGGCACGAAGGATGCCGTAGCGGGCGCAGAGGAAATCGCCGACCACGCCATCGACGACAAAGACGCCGTTGACCTCAGCAGGCGCGGTGAAGCACTCGCCGCCTGGTAGGTTGCCCCATTTCTCGGTACTGATGATACCGGAGGTCTTGAACCAGCGATAGCCGGGGTCCAGTTCGACGTGAATGTCCGTGCCGGCGGGAGTGGTGGCGCGAACATAAGTGGCGGCGCGAACCTTGTCCAGCACGGCCTGCGAGAGCCGGTCGATGGCGAGGAAGTCGGCGCGCATGCCTTGGGTCATGATCTCGGGGGTGATGTTGACCATGTGAGCATGGCGCATGTGCCGGCGGTTGACGATGTCCGTCATCTGCATGCGGCTGCGCAGTTCGTTGGGCTGGACCTCGACGGCAAAGATGCTGACCTGTGAGGATTCCATGTCGGCGAGGATGGCGGCGGGCAGGTCGACCAGGGGCCGCGGCGCGAGTGCTTCGAGGACGAAGGCGTGCCAAACACAACCGACGCGGTCCAGCTCCTGAGCAAGCGAGGCGGCGATCGTGAGGCAGCGCTCGTCGGTGATCAAAGTGACCTTCTCGATTGGCTGAATGCGCAGGCAGGTGGTCACGGCGTTGCGCGCGCCGGGAGTGAACGCGGGCGGAAACGCGATGCTGCGGAGGTCTACTGCTGTCGGTGCTGCCTGGTCAACCATGGTGTTCTGCCTTCCCGGTGAAACCTGCTTTAGCATAGCTTCTTATTGCTGTTGCATGACAGGAGGGGTCTTGACGGCATTACCCCCCTCCCCCGCATAAGTTGCGCAAAGTCTTCTATCTTTGGAGTTTAAGCCTGGACTTTGTCTTGGCTCCCTTGCCTAGATCGGCACAGTGCGTGACTTCATAAAACGAGAGAAGGGGAAAGAGAAAACCCCGACCTGGTCGTCGGGGTTTTCCTTTAGTCAAGTTATTATAGCGGATGTGACCAAGTATTACGCCATGCGATTTCGCTGGCAGCGCGGCGAGCTGCGTTCTTGGCCTTGACAGCGAAGGGCCGGGGTGTGCGTGGGTCAAATACCAGGAACAACAGCGGCAGCCGGTTGAACACAAAGTTCACGTCCAGGCCGTTCCTCAGAATGCGTCAAAATACCCCGAAGCGGTTCAAGCGCAGGACATGCTTCCTCCCCTCTGCCGTTGTTATCTCGCGTTGAATGTGAAGTCCGCCTTGGCTGTCCCCAGCAATTCTACCGTCACGGTCCTGTCCTGCTCGCCCAGTTTCTCCTGCATGGCCGCCAGCGTATATTTGCCCGCCGGCAGGCCGCTGATGAAGAAGCGCCCACTCTCATCGGTCACCGCAAAAAACGGCGTCGCCGACACATTGATGAACGCCTCCATCCACGGATGGAGGTTGCATCGCACTGGAATCATGGTCTCCGGCTTGGCGAACCGCTCTGTCACCGGCGCGCCCTTCGGCCCTTGCGAAGTGTCGAACGGCTGGTTGCCCGCCGCCATCGGCATGGTCTCGATGTTATGCATTGTGGCATCGGAGTTGCGAAATTCCACCGTTCCGCCCTGCACCACCGCAATCACATGCGGCTCGTACCTGCAGCCCACCTGATCGAGCACTACCGGAGCAGACGACGGCTCTCCCGCTGCCATGGCTGCCGGGGGCCCGCTTTTGACGTACACATATACATTCGCGAGCTTCCCGTCATGCGCCACATACTGCTCGGAGTAGTTCGTACCGGCCTTCGAGCACACCGGATCCAGGCTCATGTCGATCTTTACGCGCGCCGGCGGCTTGCCTGTGAAGTGTACCGTCCCGCTCACCGATCCCAGCGTCTTCTCGGTCGCCGAGCGCATGGGAGGCGCTGCCGGTTTTTCGTCTCTTGCGGCAGGCGTCGAGCCATTTCCAATCACCTGGCCCTGCTTCACCGCGGCGTCCGGTTTGCATCCGGTCAGTCCCGCCAGAACGCCACCCGTCAATGCCGCCGTCATACACCAACCGCGCGTCTGCTTCATGCCACCTCACCTCTAAGAACCTGTCTACAAACTAGTTGAGGAACCCTGGACGACATATGCGGTGCGGGTTAGCTTGGGCTAAGGTCACGGGATGTATGGGAGCGATTTGACGGACCAGCAATGGGCAAAACTGGAGCCGCTGCTGCAAGCATCGTGGAGAGATCGTCACCCCGGAGGTCGGCCGCGCAAGTATGATCTACGGCGCGTGGTGGATGGGCTGCTGTACGTGGTGAAGACGGGTTGTCAATGGCGGCAGTTGCCCAGCAATTTTCCTCCGTGGAAGGCCGTGCATCAGCAGTTCCGGCGGTGGCGCGACAGCGGAGTGTGGGAGCGCATAGGACAGACTCTACGCGAACAGGGCCGCAAGGCAGGCGGACGAAACGCTACGCCCACCGTGGCGATTCTCGATTCGCAGTCAGTGAAGACGGCGCTAAAAGGGGGCGGCGCGGCTACGATGCAGGCAAGAAAATCAAAGGGCGTAAGCGGCATATTGCGGTAGATACGCAAGGCAACCTGCTCGCGGTGGTCGTGCACTCGGCCGGCATCCAGGACCGGGTAGCGGCTCGCGCCGTGTTGATGCGATTGTTCCGCCGATTCGATACCATCCAGACTGTCTTCGCCGATGGCGGCTATACAGGCACGCTGATCAACTGGGCAAAGGACATGTTTGGATATAGCGTCGAGATCGTCAAACGCAACCAGCAACCCCTCTTCCAAGTCCTGCCCAAACGCTGGATCGTCGAACGAACCTTCGCCTGGCTCAACTGGTCACGCCGCCTCTCCAAAGACTACGAACTTTGCCACACCTCGGCTGAATCCATGATCCATATCGCCTTCGCTCATCAACTCGTACGCCGTTCTACCTAGTTTGTAGACAGATTCTAAGAGCCCGTCCCGCTCAACACCACACCCACGGTCCGCGCAAGAATCCTCAGGTCCATCATCAAATTCCAGTTCTCCACATACGCCGTATCGAGCGAGATATAGCTGTCGAACGAAGGATCCTGCCGCGCCTCCACCTGCCACAATCCGGTGATGCCCGGCAGCACATCTAACCGGCGCAGATGAGCTAGATCGTACTGCTCCACCTCGGACGCCATCGGCGGCCGCGGCCCCACCAGGCTCATATCGCCTTTCAGCACGTTGTAAAACTGCGGCAGTTCATCGAGCGAGTACTTTCGCATCACCGCTCCCGCGCGGGTAATCCGAGGATCCTTCGCAATCTTGAACAGCACGCCATCCCGTTCGTTCATGTGCTGCAGATCCGCCTTTAGCCTGTCCGCGTCCGCCACCATCGTTCGGAACTTGTAGCAGGAGAAAGCCCGTCCCTTGCGCCCGATCCGCTGCGCCTTGTAAAACACCGGCCCTTCGGAGTCCATCCGAATAGCAGCGGCGATCGCCAGCATCACCGGCGACGCGGCGATCAATGCAATCGAAGCGACCGAGATGTCAAGCACCCGCTTCAGCAGGAACCCGCCGATCGGAAAATCCCGTCGGTGCAGCGGAATCGTCGGGAACTGGCCGACATATTCCACCTTCGCATTCCACGCCAGCCCATCGTACATATCCGGAATCACGCGCACGTCGATGCCCGCGATTCGCGCCTCTTCCACCATGCCGATCACCAGCTTCTTATCCGCCGGCACCGAAAAGAATATCTCGTCGACAAACAACGACCGCGCCAGCGACAGGCAGTTCCGCACATCGCCGATCACATCCACATCGCCCGACTCCGCCTCGCGTTCGGTCAAGGCCACAAAGCCCTTGAAGCGAAAGCCCAGATGCTGCAGCGTATCGATATGGTTCCGCAAGGCATGCCCCACCCGGCCCGCCCCCACAATCAATACATTCCGCGTCTCCACGCCGGCCCGGAACTTCCGGTACACCATCCGCCGCCACAGCGCCCGCCGCAGGCACAGCAGCACCATCGTCACCACCACCATCAGGCCCACCACAATCCGAGAGATCGCCTCGCCGCTTGAAAGATACAGTGTCCCGCACAGCAGCAGCCCCGAGGTCAACGTCGCCTGAATCGTCATCCGCTGCTCGTGCAGCCCGCTGAAGTGTTGAATCGGACCATAGAGGCCATACGACCGCATCACAAAGATCAGGCACAGGCCGAACCACGCAATATAAAAGAACAGCATATTCGGCGACGACCGAATAAGATGCGGAACGATATGCAACGTCGAAACATTGGCCGGCATCGCCACACGAAAGCGCAATGCCAGGATCGCGGCAAATACAACCGTCAGCATATCCAGCGAAGCCCACACCGAACTGGTCACCGACGGTCGCCGGAACAGCCCGCTGCCGGCCCTGAAGCCGCGACGCTCCCTCGCTGCATGTTTTCTGTCTGAGACGATGACTTGCTGTAGATAATCCGGTGTCGCCATAGCGAACGCTTTCAACTCTCTATTCCACGGGCCGTATCTCTGTTTGGATGCGGGAGCACAAAAGTCGGAACCGCCAGACGTGCAAAACACCATTCTCAGTGGGAAACCACGACCAGAAACGGAGAGGTATCGCCGTCCTGCGAAAGGCTTACCTCATCGAAAGTAGTTCGGATACTTCTTAGAAGAAGCATACGTTTCCTCTTCGACCTTGGCAAGACACCTCGCAAATAATTGCGACATCAACGCAACTGCATCAATACAACTAGTTAGCTATTGTTCCGCTCGCCCACGTATCGAGTTGCTAAACCGGCGCCACCAGTTCGTCGAGCGCCAGGAACTCCTGAACCGTCGGATCTTGACAGCCCTCCATCTCCTGCATGGTTCCAAAAAAAATCGCCTTCCCGGCGCTCAAGAAAACCACCCGGTCCGCCAGCTTCTTCGCCAGCCTCATATCGTGCGTCACCACAATGCTGGTCAGGTGAAGCTGCTGCTTCAGCCGCTCGATCAGATCTCCCAGCAGGTGCGCCATCAGCGGGTCGACCATGGTCGTCGGCTCGTCGTAGAGGATCGCCTCAGGCTGTGCCGCCAGCGCCCGCGCAATCGCCACCGAGCGCTTCATTCCCGTCGACAGATCGGACGGCAGCAGATCTTCCATGCCTGCCACTCCCACCATCTCCAGCAGCCCCTTCACCACCTGCAGAATCTGATCTTCCGCCATCTCTCCGCGCTCCCGCATGGGAAACGCCACGTTCTCTCCCACGGAGATCGAGTCGAACAGCGCGCCATTCTGGAAGACCATCGTCACCTTCCGCCGAATCGCCTGCAGCTCCCGCTCCGTAAAACCGCAGATGTTCTCCCCCGCCACCTGGATCGTCCCTTGGTCCGGCTTCAAAAAACCCAGCAGCATCTGCAGCGAAACCGACTTGCCCACGCCGCTTCGGCCCAGAATGCAAAGCGTCTCCCCGGGAAGCACGGAGAAGTTGACATCCTCCAGCACCACAAACTCGCCGAACGACTTATACACATGCTCGAACGAGATATACGGACCAGGTCGATTCTTCTGCTCCGGAACCGCCTCGGCCGCAGCTTCGTTCTGCTGCGCGGCCTGCTCCATGAACTCGCCCACCACCGGAGACACATCCTCCGAGACACTCTCGATCAGCGGTGTCTCCGCCGTGACCGGAGCCGCCTCCTGCGCTTCGGTCTTCTGTTCATTCAGCTTCTCTGTCTCTTCTCTACTGTCGTCCAGCTCGGCCATATCGGTGAACTCCGCAACTCCTTCCAGCCTAACCCAACCACTCCCCAAGGGCGATGCAGCAGTTGGGCGCAGCTGCAGGCGGTTTGCCCAAGACTGTCAAAAAGGCAATATGAGTCGTCATCTCGACCGAACCTGCCGGGGTTCCCGGCGAGCGCACTTGCTCGCTGGGGTGGTAAGTGACAGACAAACTCACCGTCTGTCGCGTAGTGGAGAGATCCCCGCATTTCGTCTTTGCTGTTGTCAGTTCTTAATCCCCACCCCCCAACAACCCCGTCATCTCGACCGAAGTAACAGACAGTTTCATCGTCTGTTGCGCAGTGGAGAGATCCTCGCATTCCGTCTTTGCTGTTTGTCTGTTTTTCTTGTTCTCCTAAAACATCAGAAAGTCCTTCGAGCAGACTCTTTGAACAAACTCCCAGACAATCCAAGACAAGAAGACAACCGAAGCCACTACATCTCTCCAACTCTGCGAAAATAAACACTGTGAAAAAGTTAGCCATCCTGGGCTCCACCGGCTCCATCGGCCAGAGCGCCCTCTCCCTCTGCGAATCCTTCCCCGACCGCTTCCGCATCATCAGCCTCTCCGCCGGTAAAAACCTCGAGACCGCCTGCGCCCAGTGCCTCCGCTGGCGTCCCAGGGTCATCTCCATGGCCACCGAAGAGCTCGCCTCCACCCTCAAGTCCCGCCTCGACGCCGAAGGCATCACCGACATCGAAGTCCTCCACGGCGCCTCCGGCAGCATCCGCGTCGCCACCCTCCCCGAAGTAGACTTCGTCATCTCCGCCATCGTCGGCGTGGCCGGCCTCGAAGCCACCTACGCCGCGGTCTGCGCCGGCAAGACCATCGGCCTCGCTAACAAGGAGTGCCTGGTCGCCGCCGGCGAACTCATCCTCGCCGCCGCCCGCGAACACAACGTCACCCTCCTGCCCATCGACTCCGAACACAACGCCGTCCACCAGTGCCTGCGCGGCGGCGCCCCGGCCGAGGTCAGGCAGATCTGGCTCACCGCCTCCGGTGGCCCCTTCCGCGACACCCCGCTCGCCGACTTCGACCGCATCACCCCCGCCCAAGCGCTCAAGCACCCCACCTGGGTCATGGGCCGGCGCATCACCATCGACTCCGCCACCATGATGAACAAGGGCTTCGAGGTCATCGAAGCCTGCCGTCTCTTCGATCTCCCACCCGCCCGGGTCCGCACTACGATCCATCCCCAGTCCACCGTCCACTCGTTGGTCGAGTTCGTCGACGGCAGCATCCTCGCCCAGCTCTCCGTCACCGACATGCGCCTCCCCATCCTCTACGCCCTCGCCTACCCCGAACGCGTCGCCGTCAGCGAAAAGGAAAACCTCACCTTCGACCTCGCCGCCTTGAGCCAACTCGACTTCGCCCAACCCGATCTCGCCCGTTTCCCCTGTCTCCGCCTCGCCTACGAAGCCGCGGCGAGCGGCGGAAACGCCTGCATCGCCCTCAACGCCGCCGACGAGATCGCCGTAGCCGCCTTCCTCGAAGGTCGTATCCCCTTCCTCGGCATCCCGCGTACAATTGAAGCTGTGCTCGAGCTCACATCCGATCGGCATCCGGCGTCTATCCCCGATGTGCTGAAGGCAGATCTTGCCGCGCGTGCCTGTGCCCGCGAAGTGATTGCCCGTCAATCTGCCGCATCCCGCAGTAAGAATGTAGTTCCGCAATAAGAATGTGGTCCCGCAATGAGCCACAGCCAGATCGTCACCCCATAGCCAGATCCGCCAACGAGGTCTTCCCCAAACTTCATGTCCACCGTCATCCAGCTTCTCATCGTCCTCGGCATCATGGTCCTGGTCCACGAGTTCGGCCACTTCGCCGTCGCCAAGCTCTGCGGCATCCGCGTCGAGGTCTTCTCCATCGGCTTCGGCAAGCGCCTCTTCGGCTTCCGGCGCGGCGACACCGAGTATCAGGTCGCCCTCATCCCCCTCGGCGGCTACGTCAAAATGGCCGGCGAGATGTCTTTTGAGACCGTCGAGGTCAGCCAGCCCAATCCAGACCAGCCCAACCCAGGCGACCCCGGCGACTTCAACACCCACCCGCGCTGGCAGCGCATGCTCGTCGCCCTCGCCGGCCCCTTCGCCAACTTCCTCCTCGCCTTCGGCCTCATGACCGGCGTCTCCATGCTCCACAACGAGGTCCAGGAGTTCGTCGACGCTCCCGCCCACACCGATTATGTCGCCGCCAATACCCCCGCCAGCCGCGCCGGCATTCACTCCGGCGACACCATCGTCCACTACGACACCGTCGAAAACCCCACCTGGGACCAGGTCGGCATCCGCTCTCTGCTCAACCTCAACCAGACCATCCCCTTCTCGTACCTCCACGACGGCCAACGCACCGACACCACCTTGCGCGTCGAAAGCAAAGGCGCCCCCGACGACTTTTCGCTCGACAACCTCGGCCTCGTCCCCAAGATGCAGAACACTCCCGTCGAGGTGAGCGCGCTCGAGCCCAACATGCCGGCAGCGCGGGCCGGCCTCAAGCCCGGAGACAAGATCGTCAGCATCGACGGCCTCCGTCTCCACTCCGTCACGGCTCTGCTCTCGTACCTTCAGGAACAAGCCGGCAAACCCGCCTCCCTCCTGGTCGAACGCGCTGCCCCGAACGCAGCGGCCCAGAACCTTCCTATCCAGACGCTCCCCGTCCAGATCACTCCCGAGCTCGCCGACACCTCCGCCGGAAAGGACTACCGCCTCGGCTTCGTCGCCGTTCAGCCGCCGGTAAAAATCGAGCGGCTCCCCTTCGGCAAAGCCATGGCGGCCTCCTGGCAGTTCAACAAAAAAGGATCGCTGCTGATCCTCGAGGTCCTCAAGCGCCTCTTCACCCGGCAGGTCTCGGTCAAAAGCCTCCAGAGCCCCATCGGCATCGGCCAGCAGATCCACATGGCCGCGCAGATGCCCGGCTGGATGCCCATCATCAGCCTCATGTCTCTGATCTCGCTCAACCTGGGAATCTTCAACCTCATGCCCATCCCGGTCCTCGACGGAGGCATGATCCTCTTCCTCATCATCGAAACCATCATGCGCCGCGACGTCAACCAGCGAGTCAAAGAGCGTATCTACCAGGTCGCCTTCGTCTGCATCCTCGCCTTCTTCGCCTTCGTCATCTTCAACGACCTCACCAAGCTGAACCTCTTCACCAAGCTGAAGCCGTAAACCTGAAGTCGTAGAATCTTCATCGCATCCACCCCCACGCGATCGTCCTCGCGACCGAAGCGAACGGCCCCCCCGGAGAGCGCACTTGCTCTACAGTTCTTACCCATGCCGCCTCACATCCCCTCTCCTCACCCCACCGAAACCCTCATCCAGATCGTGGACACCGCCGTAGCCGATGCCTACCGTCGCGGCGGCGCGCACCTCGTCTGCCATCCCGGCTGCTCGCAATGCTGCATCGGCGTCTTCCCTATCGCCCACGAAGACGCCGAACGCCTCCGCGAAGGCCTTCGCATCCTCGAATTCACAGACCCAGCCAAAGCCGCAAACATCCGCAGCCGCGTAGCCCAATCTCTCACCCGTCTCGACCCCTGGTTTCCAGGAGACCTCCTCTCCGGCACTCTCCACGAGGACCACGAAGGGCGCGCAATGAGCGCTGTTGGCTCGTTGGAGTTGGAACCCGTCATCCTCTTCGAAGAGTTCGCGAATGACGAGCCCTGTCCCGTCCTCGACCCAGCCGCCGGAACCTGCGACCTCTACCCACACCGCCCCATCCTCTGCCGCACCTTCGGCCCACCCCTGCGCACTCCCGGCGATGACGGCGAAACCAACCTCGCCACCTGCGAGCTCTGCTTCACTCACGCCACCACCGAAGAGATCGCCGCCTGCGAACTCGACCCCACCCTCCCCGCGCAAGAAGAAGCCGGCAACTCAGCCTTCAACGCCGCCCACCACCTCCACGGCCAAACTCTGATCGCCTACGCCCTGCGCCAGCAGCCCTGATCCATCCGCTCTTATCGGCAGTGATCCCTCTCCTCTTCGTTACGCCTTCCGCCCGCGTCGGCGAGAATCATCGTGTGCAGCAAACCAGCGACATACTCTCGCCACAACCGGTCGAGTATTCTTCTTAGAACCTGTCTAATAACTCCTTAAAATCGTCATCTCGACCGAAGTCCGTGTGGTTTTATCGCACGGCGTAGTGGAGAGATCCCCGCATTTCGCCTTTGTTGTTGTCTGTTTCCTTATTCGATCTGAACCGTAAAGCAGTTTTTAAACAGACTCTTAGATCCGCGCACATCCGCGGTCGAACCAGTTAAATCGGTGTCATCGGCGCAAATCGGTGTTACGCCGTCACTGCGCCGCCGGAAACGTCTTCCCCTTCATCGGAGGCTCCGCCTGCAGGAACCCCACCGTCGCCGCCAGCACCGGCCGCGCGCACTCCGCCGGAGCCAGATGCCCGCACCCCTCCACCACATCCAGCACCGACTGCGGCACGTCCTGGTGAATCTTCTCTCCCACCGCCAGCGGAATCAACTGATCCTGTGCGCCCCACACAATCAGCATCGGCTGCGAAATCCGGTACAACTGAAAGTCCAGCAGATCCCGCCCACGCGTCATCGAAGCCATGCTCCGGTCGATCACCCACGCATTCCGCCGCAGTCTCCGAATTGCATCCTTGGCTGCGAACTCCGGCAGCTTGATCGGCTTCGGCGTCAGCATCGCCATCAGATGGTTCAACCCCGCCGCATCGATCGGCGTGAACAGCTCGGCCGCAAACGTCGCCGGGAAGTACACCCCCGCGCTGTCGTAGATCACCAGCCGGTCCACCATCTCCGGACGATCGATTGCCAGCTTCATCGCCACCCACCCGCCCATCGACCAGCCGCCCACATCCGCCCGCGCCACATGCACCGCCTCCATGAACTTCGCCACCGTCTGCTCCTCGAGCGCGATCGAATAATCCACGTCCGGTTTCGGCGACCGGCCATACCCCAGCAGGTCCGGCGCATACACATGAAAGCCCTGCGCGGCCAACGGAGCCATCATCGCCGCCCAGTCCTCCCCGCGTGCCCCCAGCCCATGCACCAGAACCAGCGGCGTGCCACCCTGCCCCGACGCTGGCCGCGCCTCGAAGTAATGCAGCCTGTACCCACCCGCCTCGACGTACTCGCTCTTCACGCCCTCGCGCCAAAGATGAAACCGAATCTGCTGGTCAGCCACCCAAAGCGGATGCACGTAGAACACCAGCCCCGCAACCACGGCCAGGAGCACAAGCACAACCACCACGCGAAGCACAACTCTCATACCCCACCCATCTCAAGCAATCCATCTTAGAATCTGTCCAATCACTCCTTAAAACGGTCATCTCGACCGAAGCCACCGGGTCCCCGGCGAGCGCTTTTGCTCGGTGGGGTGGTAAGCCGTGTAGTTTTATCGCACGGCGTAGTGGAGAGATCCCCGCATTTGGCTTTTGCTGTTGTCTGTTTTCCTTGTTACCTCTCAACAGCCAGGAACTTTTCGCCCAGGTTCTTGACCGCCAAATCGCTGGCCCTTGCCTCTACTTCAGCGGCTTGCCATATTCTTCGCCGAACACCGTATGCGCCATCTCGAATCGGCCGCCATAATACTTGTCCGGCCCCCTCGCATGTCCAATCGCCAGGAGCGCGACCACCCAGTAGCTCAGCGGCAGCCGCAGCGCCTCATGCACCTTGTCCTGCTCGAAGCCTTCCATCGGAGCCGTGTCGTACCCCATCACCTCGGCCATCAGCAGCATGTGCGTGTACGCCAGCATCACCTGCTTGTTTAGCCAGCCTTGCATCTGGCCGCTGGAGAAGCTCGACAGGTAGTTCGGCACGCTGTTGTGCGCCTGCGCGGCGTAGCTCTCCGGCATTCCGCCCTTGCGTCCCTGCTCCAGCATCAGGTCCAGGTCCTTGCGCCACCCGTCCGCGTCGCCGCAGGCAACAATCACCACCGAAGCCTCTTCCACCTTGCCCTGGTTGAAGCTCGCCGCGCGCAGCTTCTTCTTCTGCTCCGGCGTCTGCACCACCACAAACCGCCACGGCTGCATGTTGTATCCGCTCGGCGCCTGCAAACCCGCATCCAGAATCTGCCGCAGGTCTTCGGCGGGAATGGGCGCGCCGTCGAAGCTCGAGGTCGCTCGTCTCTCCTCGACCGCCTGGGCAAGTGTCTTACGCATCGTCGTCATCTTGTCTCTCTTCCCTCGGAGAACCTGTCAGGAAACTCAACTGATTCGTCATCTCGGCCGAAACGACCGGGGACCCCGGCGAACGCATTTGCTCGGTGGGTGGTAAGCAACCGGGTTCTATCGCGCGGCGTAGTGGAGAAATCCCCGCATTTAGCTCTTGCCATTGTTTGTTTTTGTTGTGACGTGAACCGTTACAAAGTGTTTAGACAGATTCTCCACTCTCTAAAGCAATGCTAGTCCAAAGTCGGCACCCTCAATCAAATCTTCTCAATCATCGAGATAGGAGATTTATCTCCCGCGCAAACGCATCCCACGATAGCACCGCCCCATCAAATTCCCGTCAGCGAGTGGCAAAAGATCCTCTGCGCCGCAGAAGCCGTAAAATAATCTCCAATCTCCGGAATTTGTTGCACTTGTAATCTAAACCTGCCGCCCCCGGCGAGTGCTTTTGCTCGCCGGGGTGGTAAGTCGTGTGGCTTTTTCGCACATCGCAGTAGAGAGATCCCCGCATTTCGTCTTTGTTGTTGTCTGTTTCTTCCTAAGTCTGAACGATCAACAAGAAACAGCGCCTCAGTGAATCTCGGTCATCGCCTGCTCGGTGATAAACGGATTCTGCCCCGGGGCTTCGGCGAAGATCAACACTCCATGAAACGGCTTCCGCAGTTCCGGATGCGCGGCCAGCAGCGCCACCATCGCATCGTCGTTCCGCTTCCGCGCCGCCGCCGCATCGCCCAGTTGATCCACCTTCAGGTGAGCCGTCACATCGATCTTGTCCTTCGCCAGCAGATCGTTGGTTCCCAGTCCGGTGAAGTGGTACTCCGCTCCATCCGGACCCTTCACCACCAGCGGCGCCTCCGCGCTCACCCCGTCCGACAGAGCGGGAGGAGCCGCCGCGGTCTGTTCCGCCCTCAGCTTCTGCAGATGCGGGCTCTGGATGAAGCCCACCGGCAGCAGCAGATCTTCCGCCTGCTGGTAGTACAGCCACGCATTCCAGGGCTCTTTCCCGGCCGTCATCGTCCGAGCCTCGGTCCAGTACCACAACCCGTCATGGCCGGCCGCGGTCAGCGGCTTCGGATAGAAACCCACCATGACCCACTTTCCCTGCTCCTGCTTCAGCAGAAAAGAGATCCGCCACGGCTCGGCCCCGCCCTTTACATCCACCATGACGAACCCATACCGTCCCGGCAGCAGGCCCTGGATCAGAAAATCCGTCTCCGCCGAACTCTTGTTCAACGAGCAGAAGAAGTCTCCCTCCACCGGCGCTCCATTCGCCCCCGGCTTCAAGGCACTTCCGTCCAGCAGATACACCTGCTCCACTACCGGCGTGCCGCCCTTGATCTTCGCCGCCGTGCTGCCCACCACGCCGCCGATCCCGCTGAAATCATTTGCCGAGGCCGCCGCCGTCGAGGCCTGCAACCCGCTCACATCGTTGCGCTGCACCTTCGCCGCCAGTGCCTGTGCCGCCGCCGCCAGGCCATCGCGATCCGCCGCGCTCATCTCCGACTGCGTCGTGCACACATCCGCCAAAGCCGTTCCACTCGCCAGCACCATCGCCAGCAAAGCCACTCCGAATCTCATCATCGCGCCCGCCATCGCCTGCCGCCACTCCCCGGCAACCGCAGCCGAAGATCCTCGCAGGTCAGTATAAGTCTAGTACAAACGGCAGAATGCGCCGCAACGCCTTCACCCACTCACGCGCGAAGGCATACCCGAAGACGACATCCGCCCCGACGGGATAACCTTGCCGGGTGCCCCATATCTCGGTTTTGAGATGTGGGCCTCGAGCGAACCGGGGCCCGACGAGCGCACTTGCTTGTTGGGGTGAAGAACCGGGGCCCCCGACGAGCGCACTTGCTCGTTGGAGTGTGGAACCGGGCCTCCGACGAGCGCCTTTGCTCGCTGGGGAGTAAGCCGTGTGGCTATACCGTACGGCGCAGTGAAGAGATCCCCGCATTTCGCCTTTGCCGTTGTCTTTGAATCGGCGTCATCGTGATAATCGGTGTTAAGCCTCTGGTTTTCGATAGCCGTAAAGACGACATCCGCCCCGCAAAAGACGACATCCGCCCCGCCGCGGTATAACCTTGCCCTAGCCCGGAACGTCTACAAACTCCCATGCCAAGCCCCGCGCCAACCCGATTCGCCGCCGCCGTGAGCCTCGCCTGCGCCTCGCTCCTCTTCTCCCCGCCGCCTGCAGCCGCGCAGGCAAAACCCACCCCCATCGCGCAGCCCTCCAGCCTTCCCCCCAACCAGCCCACAGCTCAACCCCCCACCCAAACACCCGCCCAGCCGTCCCTCCCCGCCCCGCGAAACGATCCCAAGCACGCCCAGGTCACCTACGCCGGAGGAATCCTCTCCGTCTCCGCCGACAACTCCAGCCTCAACCAGATCCTCCGCCAGATCTCCCACGAAACCGGCATGAAGATCACCGGCGGCGTCACCGACGAGCGCGTCTTCGGCAACTACGGTCCAGCCCTCCCCTCGCAGGTTCTCGCCACCCTGCTCGACGGCACCGGAAGCAACATGCTCCTCCTGCATCGCGACGGCAACACGACCGCCGAACTCGTCCTAACCCCGCGCACCGGCGGCCCTACCCCGCCCAACCCCAACGCCGCCGTCTTCAACGATCAGTCCGATCAGTCCGAATCCCAGGATTCCGAGGACTCCCGGAGCTACCAGCAGTCCCGCCAAGCTCCCCAGCCCTACTCCACCGCACAACCCAATCCAGGCGCTCCCCCCGCGGAGTTCTCCCCAAACCAGGCAAACCCCTCCGACGCCGCGCAGCCTCAGTCCCCCAACGGCGTCAAAACTCCGCAGCAGATCTACGAGCAGTTACAACGCCTCCGCCAGCAACAGCAAGCGCCTCAATAGCGATCGGCTCATCAGCGATCCCCTAATCCGCACAACGTGCGACTTAGCTCTTTAACACCTGCGCCGCCACCACCCGCCCCGCCGTCTTCTCCGCCGCTACCTGGCGCGCATGCATGCGGAACACCTCAAACATCGCCGCGCACACCCCATAGGCCAGCAGCACCCCAACTCCCATTGAAGCCAGCACCGCGCACACCAACATGATCGTCAAACTCACATCCGCTCCTTGAGTCCATCCTGCGGGCCAGACCTTTCCGCCCGCCGAGATCGCTCCAACCTCGCTATTGTTACAAACTCTTTGTCAACTGGAATACCCCAACCGGGTGATATGTTGCTGGTTCGGATACATCTTTCCCGATCCGGGGTTGCTTCTCTTCCAAAAGCTGCCTCACGCCGCACCGTTATCCTCTCGGCGCCATGTCGTATCCTAGTAGCTTGGGACTTCTGGCCGAAACGCCGCCCCACGTCACCCATGGCCATCACGCACATTACCGTCCGCGGCGCTCGCCAGCACAATCTGCGCAACGTCGACGTCAGCATTCCGCGCAACACCCTCACCGTCGTCACCGGCCTCTCCGGCTCCGGCAAATCCTCCCTCGCCTTCGATACCATCTATGCCGAAGGCCAGCGCCGCTACGTCGAAACCCTCTCCGCCTACGCCCGCCAGTTCCTCGATCAAATGGAACGCCCCGATGTCGACGCCATCGACGGCCTCTCCCCCGCCATCTCCATCGAGCAGAAGACCACCTCCCGCAGCCCCCGCTCCACCGTCGGCACCATCACCGAGATCTACGACTACCTCCGCCTCCTCTACGCCTCCGTAGGCCAGCCCCACTGCCCCAACTGCCACCGCCCCATCACCCGCCAGTCCGCCGAGCAGATCGTGGAGCGTATCGCGTCTTTATCCCCCGGCGAACGCATCACCGTCTACGCTCCCATCGTTCGCGGCCGCAAGGGCGAGTTCCGCGAAGAGCTTGAAGCCCTCGACCAGCAAGGCTTCCGCGCCCGCATCGACGGCGAGATGACCGAACTCACCGAAGGCATGCGCCTCGAGAAACGCAAAAACCACACCATCGAAGCCATCGTCGACCGCATCATCCTCAAACCCCTCCCACCCGACGCCACCAACGGACAACTGACAACCGGCAACGGACAACCAAAATACGACCTCCGCCGCCTCGAAACCTCCGTCCTCAAAGCCCTCCAGATGGCGAACGGCCTCGTCCTCATCGGCATCCACGGCATGGACGAGACTCTCTACTCCTCCTCCATGGCCTGCCCCGACTGCGGCATCAACGTCCCCCGCCTCGAACCCCGCAGCTTCTCCTTCAACTCAAGCTACGGCGCCTGCCCCGAGTGCCACGGTCTCGGCAGCATCTACGACTTCGACCCCGCCAAGACCATCACCGACTGGTCCAAGCCGCTGCTCGACGGCGCCATGGGACCGGGCAGCGGCTCCGCCTATCTCCTGCGCCTCATCAAGCTCTTTGCCGAAAGATCCAGGATCGACCTCAGGCAGCCCTTCGAAGACCTCACCCCCGAGCAGCAGAACCTCTTCCTCTACGGTCCTCCACGCAGCGAGGCCGGCCGCACCGGCTTCCACGGCATCTTCAACTATCTCCGCGCCAACCTCGAAGACACCAAATCCGAAGGCTATCGCGAGTACATGATGCAGTACATGTCCGCCACCCTCTGCCCGCGCTGCGACGGCAAACGCCTCCGCCCCGAATCCCTCGCCGTCACCATCCCCGTCATCGTCGCCACTCCGGACGCCCCATCCTCCCCGGGTGCTCCATCAGCTCCGGGTGCCCCATCCTTCGCGTCCTCCGCGAAGGGTGGGTTAACGAATCATCCACCCCTCGATTTCGAGACCCAAAACGGATCACCCCACAACTCGTCAGACGCCACCGAGCTCTCCATCGCCGACTTCACCGCCCTCCCGCTCGACCGCGCCCTCACCTCCGCCCGCGGCATGAACTTCATCGGCCGCGACCGCATCATCGCCGACCGCCTCCAGCGCGAGATCATCGAGCGCCTCGAATTCCTCAACGCCGTAGGCCTCGGCTATCTCGCCCTCAACCGCTCCGCCGTCACCCTCTCCGGCGGCGAAGGCCAGCGCATCCGCCTCGCCACCCAGATCGGCAGCCGCCTGCGAGGCGTGCTCTACGTCCTCGACGAACCCAGCATCGGCCTCCACCAGCGTGATAACCAGCGCCTCATCTCCGCCCTCGAAGACCTTCGCGACCTCGGCAACACCGTCCTCGTCGTCGAGCATGACGAAGACACCATCCGCAAAGCCGACTACGTCCTCGACCTCGGCCCCGGAGCCGGAAAAAACGGCGGCCTCCTCATCGCCGACGGCACCCCGCAGCAAATCATGGACAACCCGGCCTCCATCACCGGCCAATACCTCGCCGGCAAGATCGAAATCGTAGCCCGCAAAGAACCCCGCGCCCTCACCGACAACTGGATCACCGTCGAGAACGCCCACTCCCACAACCTCCAAAATGTCACCGCCCACTTCCCTCTCGGCGTCATGACCGTCATCACCGGCGTCAGCGGCAGTGGAAAATCCACCCTGGTCAACGACATTCTCTACCGCTCCCTCGCCAAGGAACTCTACGGCAGCCGCGAAGAACCCGGCCAGCACGGCAAAGTCATCGGCATCGACCAGCTCGACAAAGTCATCCAGATCGACCAGTCCCCCATCGGCCGCACCCCCCGCTCCAACCCCGCCACCTATACCGGGGTATTTACAGCAATGAGAGATCTCTTCGCCATGCTCCCCGAATCCAGAGAGCGCGGCTACAAACCCGGGCGCTTCTCCTTTAATGTGCAAGGAGGACGCTGCGAAGCCTGCCAGGGAGAAGGCCAGCGCCGCATCGAGATGAACTTTCTGCCCGACGTCTACGTCCTCTGCGAGATATGTAACGGGAGACGTTACAATCAGGAGACCCTCTCCGTCAAGTTCAACGGCTACAGCATCGCCGACCTCCTCGACCTCCCCATCGCCGACGCCGTCCCCATCCTCAAAGACATCCCCACCGTCAACAACAAGCTCCAGACCCTGGTCGACGTAGGCCTCGGCTACATCCATCTCGGCCAGTCCGCCACCACCCTCTCCGGCGGCGAAGCCCAGCGCATGAAGCTCGCCCGCGAACTCTCCAAGCGCCAGACCGGCCGCACCCTCTACCTCCTCGACGAGCCCACCACCGGCCTCCACTTCGACGACGTCCGCAAGCTCCTCGAGGTCCTTCACCGCCTCACCGACCTCGGCAACACCGTCATCATCATCGAGCACAATCTCGACATTATCCGCAACGCCGACTACGTCCTCGACCTCGGCCCCGAAGGCGGCGAAGGCGGCGGCCGCATCATCGCCCACGGCACCCCCGAGCAGATCGCCACCGTCCCCGACTCCTACACCGGCAACTTCCTCGCCCGCTACTACACCGCTCACGCCGGCGCCTACGCCAGCCGCAACGGCGCAAGTCACGCCGGCCCCCAGCCCGCCCACATCGCCGCCCCCGACAAAAAGAAAGAGTCGCGCGGCAAATTCATTGCCCCCGAAAAGAAGACCGGCCGCGCCGCAGCCAGCTCCATCAAACCCCAGGAAGGCCGCCCCGTCAAAGCCGCAAAGAAAACCCAGGCAAAGAAATCCTTGCCCAG
This sequence comes from Edaphobacter sp., assembly GCA_965277335.1. Classification (GTDB taxonomy): domain Bacteria; phylum Acidobacteriota; class Terriglobia; order Terriglobales; family Acidobacteriaceae; genus Edaphobacter. The sequence continues at coordinate 386,033 of CBDICJ010000007.1, forward strand.
CAAGGCTGCGAAATGATCCGCAAGCTATCCAGAAAATCCGTCATCTCGACCGAAGCGGCAAACAGTCTTATCGTTTGCTGCGCAGTGGAGAGATCCCCGCATTCGTTCTCCTTCCCAGTTCGAAGACCCAATCAAGGACTTGCGGCTGACACATCTGAGTACCCCAAGTCCCGCTTCTGGAACATGGCCATTGTGCGCAGCACTACCGCTCTCCTGCTCTTCGCGAACTCATTCCATCGCAGCCAGTCCGACCTCCCGCCCGCAAACGTCATCCTCCCCGAGGGCGAAGCCATCCTCCAGCCCCCCATGGACAACACCCCCAACGAAGCCCCCGGCGATGCACCGCACCGCATCCCCAATCTCGGCCACGCCCTCCTCTTCCTCGCCATCGCCGGCCTTCTCCTCATCCTCACCCAGCTCGCCTTCCTGCCCCTCACCCACGCCACCCTCGCCACTGCCAAGAACGCCTTCTCCCCCAAGCTCCTCATTGCCTCCGAAGCCGCAACCTACCTCGCCACCATCGTCATCTCCTGGTTCCTCTTCCCCCTCCTCTGGAAGCGTCCCTTCGCCGAAGGCATCCACGCAAATCCGGACGCCATCCGCCGCAACGCCCTCAAACTCATCCCCATCGGCGTCGCCCTTTCCCTGCTCGTCCAGGCCGCCTCCTCCTTCGCCACCATGCCGAAGAACATCCCCATCGACGACTTCTTCCGCACTCCCTCCGACATCTGGCTCATCGCCCTCTTCGGCACCCTCCTGGCCCCGCTCTTTGAAGAGATCGCCTTCCGCGGCTTCCTCCTCCCCGCCTTCGCCATCGCCTACGACTGGCTCGCGCTCTCTCGCACCGAAGCCGCCCGGGAGGCTTGGAACTCCTCCAATAAAATCTCCCGCCCCGCCTGGGTCTTCTCCGCCGTCCTCACCAGCATCCTCTTCGCCGCCGTCCACGGCCAGCAGGTAGCCTTCACCTGGCCCGTCCTGCTCCTGCTCTTTTGCGTCTCGCTCGTCCTCAGCACCGTCCGCCTCCACCTCCGCTCGGTCCTCGCCTCCACCCTCATTCACGCCAGCTACAACTTCACCATCTTCCTCACCGCCTTCATCGCCACCGACGGCTTCCGCCACCTCGACAAGATCGCCCGCTGACACACATGGTCATGCACATGTGTGACAATGCCAAAATTTCCCGCTCCACAATAGCAAGAGATTTGCCCTAATCGCTTTTAATGAAAGACTTCGCGCAATAACATCCCCAGGGGTACCACCAAAACCACGAAAGCACCGACTATGCCCGCCGACACCCGCACAGCTCTCCTCAACCTCATCGCCGCCCTCTCCTTCAAACTCGGCGACTTCACCCTGGCCAGCGGCCAGAAGTCCGACTACTACATCGACTGCCGCATCTCCACCCTCCACGCCGAGGGCGGCCGCCTCTCCGGCCTCGTCCTCTACGACCTCATCCGCGAGCGCATCCCCAATCCGGAAAAGATCGAAGCCGTCGGCGGCCTCACCATGGGCGCAGACCCCCTGGTCTCGAACACCGCCTCCGCCAGCGCCTGGGCCTTAGCCGACTACAACGAGATCATCGAACTCTCCTCCGCCCTGGGGTTGGATTCAGCACTCGACCCCGAAGAAGACTCCGGCCCCGCCCCCACCCTCATCCAGGGCTTCCTCGTCCGCAAAGCCGAAAAGACCCACGGCGCCGGCCGCCGCATCGAAGGCTTCCTCAAACCCGGCGCCCAGGTCATCATCGTCGACGACGTCTGCACCACCGGCGGCAGCACCATCACCGCCATCGAAGCCACCCGCGAAGCCGGCATGCACGTAGCCGGCGTCCTCTGCCTCGTCGACCGCGAACAAGGCGGCCGAGTCAACATCGAAGCCGCCATCCCCGGCGTCCCCTTCCTCTCCGTCTTCACCGCCACCGACGTCCGAGCCGCCCACCTCGCCTTGCAGCAAAACAGCTAAACATTTCCCATTTCGGGCACACAGGACGTTCCAGTACAAACCATCATCCTTCCGCACCTGAACTCGCGCTCATCGTCCGCCGATGAACACCCCATGTTCTCCAACGGAAAGACCTGCCCCGACTGCCACACGGAATCCCTCCACCGCTCGCACCGCCGCGGCCGCGACTGGTTCTTCAACCTCATCGGCCTCCGCCCCATGCGCTGCACCTGCTGCACCCAGCGCTTCTACGCCCCCAAGCCGCCCGCAGGCGCACCCCGCCGCGAAGTCGTCTAAACTGGAAGGGACATGATCCCTACCCTCGAATGGCTCCCTGAAGGCGTCAGCTTCCTCGATCAGACCAAGCTTCCCCTCGAAGAAACCTACGTCCTCGCCACCGATTACCAGCAGGTCGCCACCGTCATCCGCGACATGATCGTCCGCGGCGCCCCCGCCATCGGCGTCTCCGCGGCCATGGGCATGGCCATCGGCATCGACCGCAGCTCCGCGGCAACCCTCGAAGCCCTCACCGCCGAGGTCGCCGTCATCGCCCAGACCCTCGCCGAAACCCGCCCCACCGCCGTCAACCTCTTCTGGGGCATCGACCAGATCCGCAGCCTCTACCACCAACTGGCCGCCGGCAACGCCTCCCTCCCCGAGATCAAGGCAGCCGTCGTCGCCAAAGCGCGCCGCATGTACGACGAAGACATCGCCGCCTGCAAGCGGATGGGAGCCCACGGCGCAGCCCTCCTCCCCCGGCAAGGCACCGTCCTCACCCACTGCAACGCCGGCGCGCTCGCCACCTGCGGCTACGGCTCCGCCCTCGGCGTCATCCGCGCCGCCATCGAGCGCGGACACATTCTGGACGTCTTCGCCGACGAAACCCGCCCCTTCCTGCAAGGCGCGCGCCTCACCGCCTGGGAGCTCATGAAGGACAACATCCCCACCACCGTCCTCTGCGACAACATGGCCGCTCACCTCATGTCCAAGGGCCGCATTCAAGCCGTCATCGTCGGCGCCGACCGCATCGCCGCCAACGGCGACACCGCCAACAAGATCGGCACCTATGGCGTCGCCATCCTCGCCAAGGAGCACAACCTTTCCTTCTACGTCGCCGCTCCCTGGGCTACCCTCGATCTCGCCACCCCTCACGGCGGCCTCATCCCCATCGAACAGCGCGCCGCCACCGAAGTCACCCACTCCAACGGCAAGCAGATGACCCCCCACGGCGTCGCCATCGAAAACCCCGCATTCGACGTCACCCCCGCGAAATACATCACCGCCATCATCACCGAGCGCGGCGTACTCACCGCCCCCTTCGCGCAGTCCATCCGCAACATGGCGAACCAGAACATCCCCGAACTCGAACTGGCAACCTCCTGATCCACCGGAGATCCGGGTGGCCCAACTTTTTCGTCTTGTCACAAAAAGTGGGCCATCCGCGGCACGCGCCATCCGCTTTCCGCCTTGGTCACCCACGTTCTACCCCTCGGCGCACTGGCATCATGCCGGCGACACGCCTATCCTTGGCGATGAGACAAGATGGCGACAAGACACAATCGCCGGGACAGAATCGTCAAACAGGGCCGCGTGATATCTCCCTTCCTCAATCCGCGTATGCGATCTCTCTTGCGCGGCAGCCTGCTGGTCCTGCTTAGCCTCGCTGTCTCTCTCCTGCTCTCCGACTTTCCTCACAACCGGGCCAATCCACTTCTCATCCTGCCGGCCCTCGTGGCTGTCTTCGGCACGGTAGACACCATCCGCTGCATACAGCGCCGCTGGAGCTTCTATCATGGCGGCGTCCTGCTCTGCATCTACATGGACCTCATGGCCCTTTGCATGATCCTCTTCTTCCTCTTCTACCCCTACGCTCAGTGGATCGCCTCTTCTCACTAGCGATCCTGTCTTCAAACCTGTTTAATAACTACGAAGGACTCGTCATCTCGACCGAAGCCACTGGGTCCCCGGCCGGGTGCCCCATATCTCGATTTGTTCAGTCTCATGACATGCTTTCCATATTGTCTCGGGACATCCTTTACACTTTTGCGCTTGCTTTGAGCGGGCGTGGAGTGTTGCGGGATGGCATGGAAGGCGATGGACGTACAGGATCAGCGGGTGCGGTTTGTGTTGGCTGCGTCTCTGCGGGAGAAGCCGCTGGGCGTGCTGTGTGCGGAGTTCGGCGTCTCCCGGCCGACCGGCTCGCTGTGGCTCAAGCGCTACGCCGCGGATGGGCTGACGGGGATCGCAGAGCGCAGCCGGCGGCCGCGCAGCTCGCCCGCCCAGACGCCCTGGGAGCAGGAAGAGCGGGTGATCGCGCTACGCCTGAAGTACCCGGACTGGGGCGCGCGCAAGCTGGAGGTGGTGCTCGGCCGCGAAGGGTTGCGCCTGACCCGGAGCACGATCCACCGCATTCTGCTTCGCTACGACCTGGTGCGGGAGCGGGACCGGCATGCGCCTGCGATCCAGCGCTTCGAACGGGCACGGCCCAACGAGCTGTGGCAGATGGACTTCAAGGGGCCCAAGAACTGGCCCCAACGCATCGGGCCGTTGTCGGTGATCGACGACCACAGCCGCTATCTGGTGACGCTGGCGGCGACCGGCAAGCTGGACGGCGACCTCGTCCGCGAGCAGCTGGAGCAGGCCTTTGCACGGTGCGGCGTGCCGGAGGCGATGCTGATGGACCATGGCACCCCATGGTGGAACTGGCAGTCGTTCTCCGGGCGCACGCGCCTCTCGGTGTGGATGATGCGGCAGGGCATCCGGCTGTGCTGGTCGGGCATCCGCCATCCCCAGACCCAAGGCAAGGTCGAGCGCTTCCACGGCAGCCTGCAGCGGGCGCTCGACCGGCGGGGCGGCGTGGGCGCCGAGCCGCAAACCTGGCTCGATGCCTTCCGTTCCGAGTACAACCAGGTGCGCCCGCATGCAGCCCTGGGGATGAAAACCCCAGCCAGTGTGTGGTCCAGGAGCGAACGCCGCTATGATCCCGATCCTCCGCCATGGCAGTATCCGGAAGGCGCGTGGCTGCTCAAGGTAGACTGCCAGGGCACGGTCGATCTGCACGGTTGCCGCTGGCGCATCGGCAAGACCCTGGCCGGAGAGAGAGTCATGATCCAGCCCATCGAAGAACGCTTCCTGGTCTTCTTCTGCTCCACCCTGGTCCGCGAAATCACCCCTTCGATCCAGCGTTCGACGATCGTCGAACGCTGGATCGAAACTCCCTCCTAACACCCACATCATGTAAAGGATGTCCCGAGACAAAACGTAAAGGATGTGTCGAGACTTGACACTCGATTTTGAGATGTGGGCCTCGAGCGCACCGGGGCCCCCGACGAGCGCACTTGCTCGTTGGGGTGGAGCAGCGAGACCGTCTTCCTTCCATCAACCAAAGAACTCGTCATCTCGACCGAAGCGACAAACAGTCTCATCGTTTGTCGCGCAGTGGAGAGATCCCCGCATTTCGTCTTTGTTGTTGCTTGTTTTTGGTTCCCCTGAACCCGCGCGGATGTATTTGAACAGTGATCGTAGTAACCGCCATGAAACTCACTCCACATCAAACGCCAAGCCGGGTGCCCCATATCTCGATTTTGAGATGTGGGTATCGAGCGCAGCGAGACCGTCTTCTTCCACCAACCAAAGAAACGTCATCTTCGACCGAAGTTACCGGGGTGGTAAGCGACAAACAGTCTCATCGTTTGTCGCGCAGTGGAGAGATCCCCGCATTTCGTCTTTGTTGTTGCTTTTCTTTGGTTCCACCTGAACCCGCACGGATGTATTTGAACCAGTCATCGTAATAACCGCCATGAAACTCACTCCACATCGAACGCCAAGCCGGAACCCTCTGAGTTATACTCGCCGAACCGGAACGACCTACGTTCGAAGAGCTCCGGCCAAGCTTTCTACCTTACAAGGAGACTGACTTATGTTGAAAGGATTTCGAGACTTCATCCTGCGCGGCAATGTGATGGACCTGGCCGTCGCCGTCATTATCGGCGCAGCATTCACGGGAATCGTTACCTCGCTAACCGAAAAGATCATCAATCCGCTGCTGGGCGCCATCATCGGAAAGCCCGACTTCGGCTACCTGGTAGGCAACGTGCACGGAGGCGTGATCCGCTACGGCGACTTCCTCACCGCCATCGTCAACTTTCTGCTGATCGCCGCCGTAGTCTATTTTTTCCTCGTCCTGCCGACGCAATATCTGGTGAAGAAGTTCCATCCCGTCCTGACGCCGCCAGCCACCCGGCTCTGTCCGCAGTGCCTCGGCGACATTCCCGTGGCCGCCACGCGCTGCAAGTTCTGCACCCAGCCTGTCACCACATAATCCGCACAAGAGGCCCCGATTTGCCCCGACTCCTTCTTCCCGTCTGCCTGCTGCCTCTCCTCGCTCTTCCCGCACCCGCCCAGCCCGCCGCTCAGGTCTTCGGCTATCGCGACTTCTCTCAGCAAGCCAAGTGGGATAAGGCGTTCCTGGCGGTGCCCGATGCCAGGCTGGCCGGTCAGCACCTCAAAGTCCTCACCGCCGCCCCCCATTGGGCCAGTTCGCCCGAGGACTACGCCACCGCCGTCTACGTCGCAGAAAAATTCAAAGCCGCCGGCCTTGAAACCGAGATCGTCCCCTACAAAGTTCTCCTCACCAAGCCCGTCAAAATCGTCGTCGAGGCCTTCGATTCCAGCGGCAAAAAAATCATGTCCGGCCCCACCGCGGAGCATGTCGACCCCGCCAAATACGGCGGCGACCCCTTCCAGGACGATCCCCGCATTCTCCCCGCCTTCAACGGCTCCTCGCCCTCCGGCGACATCACCGCCCCCGTCGTCTACGCCAACTACGGCACCCTCGCTGACTTCAAAGAACTCGCCAAACTCGGCATCAGTGTCAAAGATAAAATCGTCATCGTTCGCTACGGCGAAAACTTTCGCGGCATAAAAACCTACATCGCCCAGCAGTACGGCGCAAAGGGTGTCCTGATCTACTCCGACCCCGCCGACGACGGCTATTTCCGCGGCGACGTTTACCCCAAAGGCCCCTGGCGCCCCGAATCCGCCGTGCAGCGCGGCTCCATCCAGTTTCTCCCCATCTACCCCGGCGACCCCACCACGCCCGGCATCGCCTCCACGCCCGATCTCCCCTCCGCCCAACGCATTCCGGTCGACAAGCTCCAGAACAATCAGCCCAGCATCCCCACCAACCCCCTCTCGTACAAGGACGCTGCCCCCATCCTCAAAGCCCTCGGCGGCCAGGAGTCTCCCCGCGACTGGCAAGGCGCCCTCCCCTTCACCTATCACCTGGGAGCCGGATCGGGAGCCGCATCGCAAGCCGCATCGCAAGCCGCAGGCGACACTACCGAGAGCGCAGACTCCGCCAAAGTCACCGTTCACATGCATCTCGACCAGGACATCTCTCTGCGCACCATCTGGGACGTCATCGGCACCATTCCCGGCTCTGACCACGTCGACGATTGGGTCGTAGCCGGCAACCACCGCGACGCCTGGGTCTATGGCGCGGTCGACCCCAACAGCGGCACCGCCGCCATGCTCGAAGCCGTTCATGGCCTCGGCGACCTCCTCAAGCAAGGCTGGCGGCCCACCCGCACCATCGTCGTCGCCAGTTGGGACGCGGAGGAGGAAGGCTTGATCGGCTCCACCGAATGGGCCGAGCAGCACGAAAAAGTCCTCGCCCATGCCGCCGCTTACCTCAACACCGACGTAGGCGTCTCCGGCCCGAAGTTCACCGCCGCCGCCGTCCCCTCGCTCATGCAGTTCGTTCGCGAGGTCACCAAGGAGGTCCCCAGCCCCAAAGGCGGCACCGTCTACGACCAGTGGAAGGCCGACCAGCAGACCGAAGCCGCCGCCTCTACCCGCCTGCACCATCCGCATCCTGTGGAAGCCGACGTCCACATCGGCACCCTCGGCTCCGGCTCCGACTACACACCCTTCCTGCAGCATCTCGGCGTGCCTTCCACCGACATCGGCTCCGACGGTCCCTACGGCGTCTATCACTCCACCTTCGACGACTACAACTGGTTCATCAAATTCGCCGACCCCACCTTCGTCTACGAGCAGCAGCAGGCCCGTGTCTTCGGCCTTGAGATCCTGCACATGGCCGACGCCGACGTCCTGCCCTACGATTACGAGCTCTACGGCAAAGAGATCGTCGGCTACCTCGAAGCCGCGCAAAAGCACGCCACGGCGGACAACCTCACCCTCGACTTCGCTCCCGCCTTCGCCGCTGCCAAACGCTTCGCCGCCGCCGGAACCGCCCTCCGCGCCATCCAGGCCGCACCGCCCGCCAACTCCTCCGCTCTCAATCAGTCCCTCCGGACCGCCGAAGCAGCGCTTCTCGATCCAGCCGGCCTGCCCCGCCGCCCCTGGTACAAGCACACCATCTACGCCCCCGGAGAATTCACCGGCTACGCCGCCGTCGTCATCCCCGGCGTCAACGAGGCTCTCGACGCCCCAGACGCACCGCGCGCCCAGGCCCAGCTCGCCGTCCTCTCCTCCGCTCTCAACCGCTCCGCCGCCATTCTCGAAGCCGCAAATGCCCCCACCGCGAAGTAATCCCCCGCGCTTGACCCCGCGGAACGCGACGATGTTTAGAACCTGTCCAAGAACTCAATCAAAATCGTCATCTCGACCGAAGCCACTGGGGCCCCCGGCGAGCGCACTTTTCCGGGTGCCCCATATCTCGAATTGTTCAGTCTCATGACATGCTTTCCATATTGTCTCGGGACATCCTTTACACTTTTGCGCTTGCTTTGAGCGGGCGTGGAGTGTTGCGGGATGGCATGGAAGGCGATGGACGTACAGGATCAGCGGGTGCGGTTTGTGTTGGCTGCGTCTCTGCGGGAGAAGCCGCTGGGCGTGCTGTGTGCGGAGTTCGGCGTCTCCCGGCCGACCGGCTCGCTGTGGCTCAAGCGCTACGCCGCGGATGGGCTGACGGGGATCGCAGAGCGCAGCCGGCGGCCGCGCAGCTCGCCCGCCCAGACGCCCTGGGAGCAGGAAGAGCGGGTGATCGCGCTACGCCTGAAGTACCCGGACTGGGGCGCGCGCAAGCTGGAGGTGGTGCTCGGCCGCGAAGGGTTGCGCCTGACCCGGAGCACGATCCACCGCATTCTGCTTCGCTACGACCTGGTGCGGGAGCGGGACCGGCATGCGCCTGCGATCCAGCGCTTCGAACGGGCACGGCCCAACGAGCTGTGGCAGATGGACTTCAAGGGGCCCAAGAACTGGCCCCAACGCATCGGGCCGTTGTCGGTGATCGACGACCACAGCCGCTATCTGGTGACGCTGGCGGCGACCGGCAAGCTGGACGGCGACCTCGTCCGCGAGCAGCTGGAGCAGGCCTTTGCACGGTGCGGCGTGCCGGAGGCGATGCTGATGGACCATGGCACCCCATGGTGGAACTGGCAGTCGTTCTCCGGGCGCACGCGCCTCTCGGTGTGGATGATGCGGCAGGGCATCCGGCTGTGCTGGTCGGGCATCCGCCATCCCCAGACCCAAGGCAAGGTCGAGCGCTTCCACGGCAGCCTGCAGCGGGCGCTCGACCGGCGGGGCGGCGTGGGCGCCGAGCCGCAAACCTGGCTCGATGCCTTCCGTTCCGAGTACAACCAGGTGCGCCCGCATGCAGCCCTGGGGATGAAAACCCCAGCCAGTGTGTGGTCCAGGAGCGAACGCCGCTATGATCCCGATCCTCCGCCATGGCAGTATCCGGAAGGCGCGTGGCTGCTCAAGGTAGACTGCCAGGGCACGGTCGATCTGCACGGTTGCCGCTGGCGCATCGGCAAGACCCTGGCCGGAGAGAGAGTCATGATCCAGCCCATCGAAGAACGCTTCCTGGTCTTCTTCTGCTCCACCCTGGTCCGCGAAATCACCCCTTCGATCCAGCGTTCGACGATCGTCGAACGCTGGATCGAAACTCCCTCCTAACACCCACATCATGTAAAGGATGTCCCGAGACAAAACGTAAAGGATGTGTCGAGACTTGACACTCGAATTTGAAATGTGGGCCTCGAGCGCAAGCGAGACCGTCTTCCCTCCACCAACCAACAAATCGTCATCTCGACCGAAGCCGTGTGGTTTTATCGCACGGCGTAGTGGAGAGATCCCCGCATTCCGCCTTTGTCGTTGCCTGTTCTGCTCCGCCTCAGACCTGGTGAAGTATTTAGACAAATTCTTAGAATCTGTCTACAAACTAGGTAGAACGGCGTACGAGTTGATGAGCGAAGGCGATATGGATCATGGATTCAGCCGAGGTGTGGCAAAGTTCGTAGTCTTTGGAGAGGCGGCGTGACCAGTTGAGCCAGGCGAAGGTTCGTTCGACGATCCAGCGTTTGGGCAGGACTTGGAAGAGGGGTTGCTGGTTGCGTTTGACGATCTCGACGCTATATCCAAACATGTCCTTTGCCCAGTTGATCAGCGTGCCTGTATAGCCGCCATCGGCGAAGACAGTCTGGATGGTATCGAATCGGCGGAACAATCGCATCAACACGGCGCGAGCCGCTACCCGGTCCTGGATGCCGGCCGAGTGCACGACCACCGCGAGCAGGTTGCCTTGCGTATCTACCGCAATATGCCGCTTACGCCCTTTGATTTTCTTGCCTGCATCGTAGCCGCGCCGCCCCCTTTTAGCGCCGTCTTCACTGACTGCGAATCGAGAATCGCCACGGTGGGCGTAGCGTTTCGTCCGCCTGCCTTGCGGCCCTGTTCGCGTAGAGTCTGTCCTATGCGCTCCCACACTCCGCTGTCGCGCCACCGCCGGAACTGCTGATGCACGGCCTTCCACGGAGGAAAATTGCTGGGCAACTGCCGCCATTGACAACCCGTCTTCACCACGTACAGCAGCCCATCCACCACGCGCCGTAGATCATACTTGCGCGGCCGACCTCCGGGGTGACGATCTCTCCACGATGCTTGCAGCAGCGGCTCCAGTTTTGCCCATTGCTGGTCCGTCAAATCGCTCCCATACATCCCGTGACCTTAGCCCAAGCTAACCCGCACCGCATATGTCGTCCAGGGTTCCTCAACTAGTTTGTAGACAGGTTCTTAGACCGTAAGAGTTCAGGCAGGCTGCAACTGCTTCATATAAGATTCCAGCGCGCGCAGCACAACATTCGAATCGGCTTCAAGCGCGATCGGGGGCTTGCGAAGAGCGGCATGCAGGGCCTGCTCATCGGCAGAAAGCTGCGATTGCTCGCGCTCCGAGAAGAGCTCGTTCCGGTGATAGTCGATCGTATACGCGGAGTCCTTGAGGGTGTGGCCAGTCAGGATCAGCACAGCGCGCTCCTCGGGACCGACCTTGCCCAGCGCGACCAGCTTCTTGAGGCCGGCGAGAGTGACAGCGGAGGCAGGCTCGCAGCCCACGCCCTCGGCGCCGATCTCGGCCTTCGCCAGCGCAATCTCCTGCTCGGACACCTGCTCGCACCAGCCGCCCAGTTCGTCGATCACCGCCGCCGCCTTGCGCCACGACGCGGGATTGCCGATGCGGATGGCCGAAGCGCGGGTGTCCGCCGTCACCGGACGCATCACGCGGTTCGAGTCGATGAACCAGCGGTAGAGCGGGTTCGCCCCTTCCGCCTGGATGATGCTGATGCGTGGACGGCGCGCGATCAGTCCAAGCTGATGCATCTCCGTGAAGCCCTTGCCCAGCGCGGCCGAGTTCGCCAGGTTGCCGCCCGGAACGATGATGTGCTCGGGCACCTGCCAGTCAAGCTGCTCGACCATCTCAAAGGCGGGAGTCTTCTGGCCTTCCAGTCGATACGGATTGACGGAGTTCAGCAGGTAGATGGGAAACTGCTTCACCAGTTCGCCGAGAATTTTGACGCAGCCGTCGAAGTCGGTCTTGAGCTGAATCGTAAGCGCGCCGTAGTCCATCGACTGCGAGAGCTTGCCCCAGGCGATCTTCCCTTCGGGGATAAAGACGATGCTGCGCAAACCGGCGCGGGCGGCGTAGGCGGCCATGGCAGCCGACGTATTCCCTGTCGAGGCGCAGGCGACCCACTCGAATCCCCGCTCGGCGGCCACCGACAGCGCGGCGGTCATGCCCGTGTCCTTGAAGGAGCCGGTCGGGTTCATCCCCTGATGCTTCGCCAGCAGCCAGTCGATGCCGGCCGACCTGGCGCAGCGGGGAAGATCGTAAAGCGGCGTGTTGCCTTCGCGCAGAGTGACGATCTTTTCGCTGTCGACGATGGGCAGCAGATCGCGGAAGCGCCAGACCCCGGACTGGTCCACCGCCAGAGTGGACGTCCGGCGCTCCTGCCACAGCCAGCGCAGCGCGCTCGGGTTCGGGAAGCTGACGCCGGGTCTGGGCTGCGCCCGGTCAGGCGACCGTTCCCCAGCCCACCGTTCCCCAGCCCATCGTTCCCCAGACCACCGTTCTCCAGACCAGGCATAGGCGACTTCGTACAGGCCGTTGCACGCCGGGCAGCGAAAGTCGCTCCCGACCTCATCTTTTTCGATGACGGCCCCGCACTCGGTGCATCTAAGTTGGTGTGCTGATCCGTTCATTGACGACCCGTTCCTTGCTGCTCCGTTCACCGTTGACCTTAGCCTATCGTAAAGGGCGGCTCGCGTCTGCTGCCCTGGTGTGCCTGGCATCGTTCTCCATGGCCACGTCCGCCCTTGCCCAACCTGCCCAGAAGGAGCTGAAGATAGCCGCCGCGGCCGATCTGCAGCCGGTCATGCCGCCGCTGGCCCAGACCTATGAGCGCCAGACAGGAGTCAAGCTGGTGGTCAGCTATGGATCGTCCGCGACGCTGACCACGCAGATTGAGAACGGGGCTCCCTTCGACCTTTTCCTCTCCGCGGACTACGTCCATCCCGAGCAGGTGGTCGCAGCGGGGCTGGCGGACGCAAGCGCGCCGACCCCCTATGCCAGGGGAACGCTGGTCCTGTGGACGCGCAAGGACTCAGGCCTGCTGCCCCTGAGCATGGACCGGCTGACCGACCCGAAGGTGACCAAAATTGCCATCGCGAATGAGCTGCATGCTCCCTACGGACGGGCCGCGGCAGAGGCGCTGCGCAAGCTGAAGCTCTACGACAAGGTCGCGCCGCATCTGGTCGTAGGCGAGAACATCGCCCAGACAGCGCAGTTTGTGGAGTCGGGAAATGCGCAGTTAGGTCTGATCTCGTTGACCATCGCGAGCACGGCCCACTTCAACGAGATCGGCGCCTACGTGCTGGTGCCCACGGTCTATCCCGAGATACGCCAATGCGCGGTGATCCTCGCGAAATCGAACAACAAGGCCGAGGCGCACATCTTCATGAACTGGCTCCTGTCCTCGACCATCCAGACCGATCTGCCGAAGCTTGGACTGAGGCCGGTGCAGTAGAAAACACGCACTTCAATCGAATCTCAGATAAATCGTGCCCCGCCTCCAAAGTTCGCGCCCTGCGTTTGTCACCCGACCGTAGCGCAGCGAAGGGAGCGATCTGCTGCTCCACTCATTACCTGGCGCGCACCTAAGAACCTATCTAAAAAGAACCTGTCCAATAACTCCTTAAAATCGTCATCTCGACCGAAGCCACCGGGGTCCCCGGCGAGCGCTTTTGCTCGTTGGGGTGGTAAGTCGTGTGGCTTTATCGCACGGCGCAAAAATCGTCATCTCGACCGAAGCCGTGTGGCTTTATCGCACGGCGTAGTGGAGAGATCCCCGCATTTCGCCTTTGTTGTTGTCTGTTTTCTTGCTAGATTCTGAACCGTAAAGCAGTTTCTTAGACAGATTCTAGAACCTGTCTAAAACTTCGAGGGTCACCCTCTCCGTAGTCGTTGCCAGCCTGTTCTCTTGGTTGTCATTCCGCAGCATAGAGAAGGAATCTGCTATTGGTTTGCTTACCAATCGGTGTCATCGGTGAAAATCGGTGTTAAGTTTTTAGTTTTGAAACAGGTTCCTCAGACACAGTCCAAAGAGTACCTTCCTCGGAAGGTAGACTTGTCGCTGTATGGACTTCGTGGCGCTGTGGCTTACCTTGCGGCTGGCGATCGGGACGACGGTGATTCTGCTGGCCATCGCGCTGCCGCTGGCGTGGTGGGTGGCCTCCGGGCGCGGAATCGCAAGGGCCGTAGTGCAGGCGGTGGTGGCGCTGCCTCTGGTGCTGCCGCCCACGGTGCTGGGCTTCTATCTGCTGATCGCGCTCGGTCCGGTGACTGCGCCGGGACGCCTGCTGGTCCGGGTGCTGGGACATCCGCTCGCGTTCAGCTTTGCGGGATTGCTGCTGGGATCGGTGATCTACAGCCTTCCCTTTGCGGTCCAGCCTCTGGTAGCGGGATTTGCCGGCGTCGAGCCCGCATACGTCGAGGCAGCGGCGGCCTTGGGAGCTTCGCCGTGGCGAACCTTCTGGACCGTGGTGCTGCCGCTCACCCGCGGATCGCTCCTCACCAGCGCCGTGCTGAGCTTCACCCATACTGTTGGCGAGTTCGGCGTGGTCTTGATGCTGGGAGGCAACATCCCAGGCGCCACCCAGACGCTCTCGATCTCCATCTATGACCGGGTGCAGGAGTTCAACTACGCCGCGGCGAACCGGACCGCGCTCGCCATGCTGGCCTTCTCGCTGGTCGCGCTCGCGGTGATCTACTCCCGGCGAGGGCTGGGGCGAGGCGAACTTGTCTAACCGCGCGCCCTTCTTGCACGTGCGGATAAAGCACACGCTCGGCGCACTGTCGCTCGAGGTTGCATTCGCGCTGTCCGAGCCTTGGACGGTGCTCTTCGGACCGTCAGGCTCGGGCAAGACGGCCGTTCTGCGCGCGATCGCCGGACTGATGCGGCCGAAAGCGGGACGGATTGCCCTCAAACATTCGCAAAGACCGCAGCTTTTGCTGGATACCGAGACGGGCATCTTTATGCCGGCGTACAGAAGGCCGGTGCGGCTCTCGGCCCAGGCGACGGCGTTGTTTCCGCGAATGACCGTGCGCGAGAACATTGCGTATGGCGCGAGGACTCAAGGCAACGGAATCAGCGCCGCATCGCTCGTCGAGGATGCCCTGCAGCGGTTTCATCTGGAACCGCTCGCGGCCAAGTATCCTCACGCTCTCTCCGGCGGCGAACGGCAGCGCGTGGCGGTAGTGCGCGCCGCCTCCGCCGCGGTCTGTCTCGGACCAACCACGCGAGGTACGACGCTGCTGTTGCTCGATGAGCCTTTTACCGGCATGGACACGCGCCTGCGCAACAATCTGATGCGAGAGCTGCAGGCGTGGCTCGCGCAGGCGGGCGTGCCGGTCTTGTCAGTGACCCACGATGTGGGCGAGGCCTTCCAGCTTCAGGCTGAGGTAATCAAGATCGAGGACGGACGAGTGCTCCGGCAAGGCCCGGCTGCGGAGGTCTTGCAGGAGGAACGACTGCGTGTGTTCGAGCAGCTTCGCGCCGGAGCGATCGCCTCCCAGTCTCTCTGACACCTCTTGAAAATCCTCACCTCAACACCAAAACCCGTCCTCTCGACCGAAGCACCCGGGGTCCCCGGCGAGCGCGTTACTCGTTGGGATGGTAAGCAACAGACAGTTTCATGCGCCGGGTGCCCCATATCTCGATTTGTCAAGTCTCGACACATCCTTTACGTTTTGTCTCGGGACATCCTTTACATGATGTGGGTGTTAGGAGGGAGTTTCGATCCAGCGTTCGACGATCGTCGAACGCTGGATCGAAGGGGTGATTTCGCGGACCAGGGTGGAGCAGAAGAAGACCAGGAAGCGTTCTTCGATGGGCTGGATCATGACCCTCTCTCCGGCCAGGGTCTTGCCGATGCGCCAGCGGCAGCCGTGCAGATCGACCGTGCCCTGGCAGTCGACCTTGAGCAGCCACGCGCCTTCCGGATACTCCCATGACGGAGGGTCGGGATCATAGCGGCGTTCGCTCCTGGACCACACACTGGCTGGTGTTTTCATCCCCAGCGCTTCATGCGGGCGCACCTGGTTGTACTCGGAACGGAAGGCATCGAGCCAGGTTTGCGGCTGGGCTCGACCTTGCCTTGGGTCTGGGGATGGCGGATGCCCGACCAGCACAGCCGGATGCCTTGCCGCATCATCCACACCGAGAGGCGCGTGCGCCCGGAGAACGACTGCCAGTTCCACCACGGGGTGCCATGGTCCATCAGCATCGCCTCCGGCACGCCGCACCGTGCAAAGGCCTGCTTCAGCTGCTCGCGGACGAGGTCGCCGTCCAGCTTGCCGGTCGCCGCCAGCGTCACCAGATAGCGGCTGTGGTCGTCGATCACCGACAACGGCCCGATGCGTTGGGGCCAGTTCTTGGGCCCCTTGAAGTCCATCTGCCACAGCTCGTTGGGCCGCTCCCGTTCGAAGCGCTGGACCGCAGGCGCATGCCGGTCCCGCTCCCGCACCAGGTCGTAGCGAAGCAGAATGCGGTGGATCGTGCTCCGGGTCAGGCGCAACCCTTCGCGGCCGAGCATCACCTCCAGCTTGCGCGCGCCCCAGTCCGGGTACTCCAGGCGTAGCGCGATCACCCGCTCTTCCTGCTCCCACGGCGTCTGGGCGGGCGAGCTGCGAGGCCGCCGGCTGCGCTCTGCGATACCGGCAAGACCCGCCTCCGCGTAGCGCTTGATCCACAGCGAGCCGGTCGGCCGGGAGACGCCGAACTCCGCACACAGCACGCCCAGCGGCTTCTCCCGCAGAGACGCAGCCAACACAAAACGCACCCGCTGATCCTGTACGTCCATCGCCTTCCATGCCATCCCGCAACACTCCACGCCCGCTCAAAGCAAGCGCAAAAGTGTAAAGGATGTCCCGAGACAATATGGAAAGCATGTCATGAGACTGAACACTCGATTTTGAGATGTGGGCCTCGAGCGCAGCGAGACCGTTTTCCTTCCACCACCAAAAATCGTCATCTCGACCGAAGCCGTGTGGTTTTATCGCACGGCGTAGTGGAGAGATCCCCGCATTTCGCCTTTGTTATTGTCTGTCTTCATGTTAGATCTGAACCATAAAGCAGTATTTAAATAAATTCTAAGAGCAGAAACGCATTGAGTGTCAGGGGAACTCGCTCTTTTCAAGAGGGCTGGGCCTCTCTAACACTTCCGGCGAAAGACAGGCTTGGGACTAAACTTCGATCCCCCTTACCGTCACTCTACTCACACGCCCACCTGAACCGGCTCCTGCTCGAGCGCAATTCCGAAGCAGGCTTCAATCCGCTGCTGAATGAGGTTACGCAGGGCGACGATATCGGCGGCGGTGGCATGACCGCGATTGATCAGCGCCAGCGTATGGCGAGAGGAGATGCCCGCATTGCCGTACTCGAAGCCTCTGTGAAACCCGGCCTGCTCGAGAAGCCACGCCGCGGGAAGTTTGACCTGGTTGTCCTTCGCAGGCCAGCGAGGGATCTTTTCGACAGGAATGTTGAGAGCGGAAGTGATGGGAGCAAGGGCAAACTCCGGCACAATGGGGTTCTTGAAGAATGACCCCGCGCTGCGGCAGTCGGGCTCGCCTTCCACCAGCAGCATGCCTTTGCCATGGCGAATCTGGCGAACGGCATGGTAGACATCGAGGGGGGTAGGTGCGGAGGGCTGGTGCAATCCAGCGAAATGGCGAGCCAGATCGGCATAGCTGAGATTGGGCCTCGCGGCGCGATCGAACCGGTAAGTGACCTGGGTGACGATGTAGCGATTCCGGTGGGTGGTGTTGAAGAGGCTGCGCCGGTAAGAGAAGCCGCACTGCTCGCGGATAAGGGTGGTAAAGGCCAGAGTCTCAAGATCGAGAACGCGAACCTCGAGGATGGTGCCGGCGACCTCCTGACCATAGGCGCCGACGTTCTGGACGGGCGTGCCGCCGACCGTTCCGGGAATGCCGGCCAGGCACTCCACCCCGCTGAATCCCTGCGCGCAGACGTCAAGGACAAACGCGTCCCAGTCCGTCCCCGCAGCCGCGGTGAAATCGAGAGAGTCGGCGCTCGAAGCGACTTGCGTCGGCGTTTGAATGGCGAGGTGAAGGACAAGGCCGTCGAAGCCGGCATCGCCGACGAGGAGGTTGCTGCCCCCGCCGAGAACGAAGATTCCAAGGTGATGCTGGCGAGCGAATCCTACAGCTTCGAGGAGTTCGGGTTCGGAGGTGATCTCGCAGAACAAGCGCGCCGGACCGCCGATGTTAAGCGTCGTGTACGGGGCAAGCGAGACGGACTCCCGAAACTCAAGCGGGTAACCTGGCACCGCTTGAGACTACAACAGCCGCCGCCGGACTTGACAATTCACTGGCCCCGAAAAGGCCATCTTGGCTTGCCTGCAAGGAACCGGCAAGGAACCGGCGGTCGAACTGGATCGAATCAAACGCCGGAAGTCCAAACCTATGTTCTTTGCTTTGAAGATTTTGCGCAATTTAGGCGGGGGGTGGGGGGAGCTTGGACCGGATGTGCCGTAGAATCGTATCCAGGCGCGGCTTCACCCGCGAGCAGCAACAGAGAAGCAGGGGGAGAAACTTATGTATCCAGAGATTATGGTAATTCCGATGCGCGAAGAGTTGACGCGCGCCGGCCTGACCGAGGCCCGCAGCGCAGCCGATGTGGATGCCGCCGTAGCGCAGCCGGGAACGACAATGCTTGTGGTGAACTCGATCTGCGGTTGCGCGGCGGGAAAGATGCGTCCGGGCGTTCGCCTGGCCATGCAGCACGCGGCCAAACCCGACCACGCGGTCACCGTGTTCGCGGGACAGGACCGCGAGGCCACCGAAAAGGCGCGGAGCTACTTCGGCGGCCATCCCCCTACCTCCCCGGCAATCGCGATCCTGCGCGACGGCCAGTTGGTCTACCTCATGCAGCGCTCGGCGATCGAAACCTCCACCGCCCCCGCCATCGCCCAGGAGCTGACCCGCGCCTTCGACACCTACTGCGCGCCTACAACAGCCTAGTTTTGCAAAGATTTAGTTTTGCAAAGATCTAGATTCGCAAAGATCTGGATTCGCAACCGATAGAGTAAAGGCCGAAGATCCCTGCCATGTGCCGGGGCTTCGGCCTTTTGCGTGTCCGCGCTCATCCCATGCCGCGCTCTGGCCGATGAGGGTAGATATGTCGACCCACATCTCTCCCTCCGGTTATTCCGCCTATCCACTGCACTGCGCGTCTGCTTTGGCCGATGAGAACGACCCTGATCTGGTGGGAGCCAGTGCCCCTATGCGGCGGTTGCGCTTGCAGGTAGATCGAATCGGGCCGCACTTTCGCACCGTGCTGATTCGCGGCGAGGCGGGATCGGAGACCGAGCAGGTGGCGCGCAGGCTGCATGGGTTGAGCCAGGGAGCGGCCGGGAGCTTCGTAAAGTGTCACGCCGGCGCGCTGGAGAACCCCTCGCCAGATACTTCGCCCGATCCCTTCAAGCAAGGCTCGCTGGAGTGGCTGACCAGGAGAGCGGAGGGCGGAACGCTCTTTCTCGAAGCCGTAGACGAGATGCCTCTGGCTGCCCAGGCCACGCTGCTGCGAACGCTGCGGCGGCATGAGTTTGCCGAAAGCGGAGGAAAGATTACGCAGAGGCTGGGCTCGCGCGTGATCGCTTCGACGAGTGAGGAGTTGAGAGTGCTGGCATCTGCCGGCCGCTTTGGGCAAGAGCTGTACCAGCGCCTCGCGACGGTCGAGATCGCCGTCCCGCCCCTGCGAGAGCGGAGGGAAGACATTCCAGAGCTGGCGACGACCCTGCTCGATCGGCTTGCCCGGCTGGATGGCTGTGCGGTCTCGAGCGTCTCTCCTGAGGCCATGGAGCGCCTGCTGAGTCATCGTTGGCCGGGCAATATGCGCGAGCTGCGCAATGCTTTGCAGAGCGCCATGCTGCAGCGCGAGGACGGAATGGGCGGAACCATCGAGGCGCGCCACCTGCCGGAGTTTGCAGAGGAACGTATCGCGACCTCGGCGATGCCGGATGCGGAGCAGAACTTGCGCCTGCAGGACGTGATAGAGCGGCATGTGATGCGCGTGCTGAAAGAGTGTGGAGGCAACAAGCTGCGCGCGGCAGAGCGGCTGGGAATCAGCCGGTCGACGCTGTATCGCATGCTGGATGCCGGCGCCGTCGCGACTCTCTCGCGGTGAGACTTGCAGGTTCTCGATCGCACCCTCATCCTGTTCAGGCTGGGTCTTGCCGCGTTCCTCACGGTAGACTGGACGGGACTTTAAGGTCTTGAGGCCTGAGGTCTTGAGGTCTTGAGGTCTTGAGGTGTTGAGGTGTTGAGGTGTTGAGGTGTTGAGATGTTGAGATATTAAGGAGCGACAGAATGCGGGTTTGGCTGAGTGGCGTCATCGGTGCCGTTATAGTGTGCGGATTGGGCGGAGCGTTGAAGCTGGCGAGAGCACAGACCTTCAAGGGCAGTCTTGCATTGCCAGCCGATGCTGCGGCGAACGCGCGAAGCCAGGCACTCTCTTCCCTGCTGCATGACATCTGGGAAGACCGCCTAAAACACTCGCCGGAGTTTGCCACCTCGATCGGAGACAAGCGATACAACGATCAGCTTACGGACTACTCGGCGAAAGAGGTGAATGCTTCGCTGCAGCGCGGCCTGGAATACATTGAGCGCCTGGGCGCGATCGATACGGCCGGTTTGACCGTGCAGGAGCAACTCTCCGCGGAGCTCATGCTGCGCTCACTGATCGACGATCAGCAGGGAGCGAAGTTCAAGGAATGGGAGATGCCGGTCAACCAGTTCTACGGCTTGCACACCGATCTCCCGCAGCTCCCGAATCGCACGCAGTTCGACACGGTCAAGGATTACGACGACTATATCGCGCGGCTGAAGAAGGTGCCAGTGGCCTTCTCGCAGGTGATGACGAACATGCAGTTGGGAGCCGACGAGGGGCGGACCGAGCCGCAGTATCTGATGGAAAAGGTGCTGGTGCAGACCCAGACGCTTGCCGACCCTAAGCCGGCCGACAGTCCGTTTGCGCTGCCGTTGAAGAAGTTTCCGAAGACAATGAGTGCTGCGGACCAGAAGCGGATCTCGGCCGATCTGCTCGCAGTGATTTCGTCCGATGTGCTGCCTTCGTACAGACGGTTCGCGGGATTCCTGAAGTCTGACTACCTCCCGAAGGCGCGCAAGGAGCCGGGCATCTGGGCGATTCCGGACGGCGATGCCTACTACGCCTATCGCATTCGACAAAGCACGACGCTGGATAAAAGCGCCGCGGAGATTCACCAGATCGGAGTCGATGAGGTGAAGCGGGACGAGACCGAGATGCTGACGATCGTGAAGAGCTTCGGGTTCTCGGATCTGAAGAGTTTCAGCGCGGCTCTGAAGTCGAATCCGAAAGAGCATCCCGCCTCCGCCGAGGCGCTGATCGATTCTTACAAAGGGTACATCGCGGGGATGAAGCCGAAGCTGCCGGAGCTGTTTGGCAGGCTGCCGAAGGCTCCGCTGGAAGTCGTGCCGGTGCCCGCGTACATGGAAAAAGATCAGGCGGCCGCATACTACGACAACGGGACGCCGGACGGAAGCAGGCCGGGACGCGTGTATGTCAATACGTACAACTTCGCCGAGCGCTCGCTGGCTCCGGTGGAGGCCGTGTCCTATCACGAAGGAATTCCGGGACATCATCTGCAGATCTCGATTGCGCAGGAGCTGACCGGACTTCCGGAGTTTCGAAAGTACACCTACTACACGGCCTACACCGAAGGTTGGGGCTTATACAGCGAGCGTCTGGGCAAGGACATTGGATTTTACAAGGATCCATACAGCGACTATGGGCGGCTGGAGGCGGACATCTGGCGGGCCATCCGGCTGGTGGTGGATACAGGCGTGCACTCGCAGCACTGGACCAGGCAGCAGATGGTCGACTACTTCCATGAGCACTCCTCGATCGACGAGACTAACGTGCAGGCGGAGGTGGACCGCTACATTGCGTGGCCCGCGCAGGCGCTGGGATACAAGATGGGACAGTTGAAGATTCTGGAGCTGCGAGCGAAGGCGAAGACGGCGCTGGGTCCGAAGTTCGACATCAGGGCGTTTCACGATGAGGTGCTCGACTCCGGCGCACTGCCGCTGGATGTGCTGGAGCGGCGAGTGGATAGCTGGATTGCGGCCCAGAAGAAATAACTCTTCTGATAGCCTTTGGGCATGAGCGACAGGAATGAGAGTGCGGCTGCAGCTCAATCGATAGCCGGATTGCGGGTTGCGGTGCTTGGCGCAGGCAAAATGGGCGGCATTCTGCTTCAGGCATTCTTAAAGAACCGGCTGCTCGCGCCGGAGCAGATCTTTGCGACCGTGCATCACGTAGATCGGGCAAAGGCCTTATCGGAGCAGTTTGGCATCCAGGTAACGACAAACAATCTCGCGGCGGCGCGCCAGGCCGATGTGATTTTGTTGGGCGTGAAGCCGACGCAGGTTCCGGCGCTGGTCGACGAGATTCGATCGGCGCTGACGTCGAACAAGACGCTGCTGTCCTTCGCCGCATCGGTGAAGACGCGGAGCATCGAGGACGCGGCCGGATGTGAGCTGGCGGTCATTCGCGCGATGCCGAATACTCCCGCAATGGTCGGTGCGGGAATCACGGCGCTATGCGGAGGTCGGTTTGTTTCGGCGGAGCAGATGGCCGCGGCCCAAACGATGTTTCAAACAGTGGGCAGGACGGTGGTCGTCGACGAAAAGCATATGGATGCGGTGACCGGACTCTCTGGCTCGGGACCGGCGTTTCTTTACATCATCATCGAGGCGCTGGCCGAGGCAGGCGTGAACGTCGGACTGCCGCGGGATGTGGCCACGCTTCTGGCAGCGCAGACGACTCTAGGTTCGGCGCGTATGGTGCTCGAGACGGGATCGCACCCTGCGCTGCTGAAGGACGCAGTGACGACGCCGGCGGGATGCACCGTCGATGGCATTCTGGAACTCGAGGAAGGCGGCCTGCGAGTGACCCTGATCAAAGCGGTCAAGCGAGCGACGCAGCGGGCGAAAGAGCTGGCGAACGGCTGAGTCTCCTCCGGTGCGTCGGCGCGGGTGGGGCCGCCTGCGTAGAATGAAAGGCATGGCTTCCACGGCTGCAGTCTCGGTGAAGCGAACGCCTCGGATGTTGCTACGTTTTGGGTGGGCCGTCGTGGGTTATAACGTCCTGGTGATCCTGTGGGGGGCGCTGGTGCGGGCTACTGGATCTGGCGCCGGCTGCGGAAACCATTGGCCGCTTTGCAATGGGCAGGTGATTCCATTGTCTCCGCGACTGGACACCATCATCGAGTTCACTCACCGATGCATGACCGGCGGTTCCACCTTCCTTGTGCTTGGATTGCTGGTGTGGACATTCCGCGGCACGGTCAAGGGACAGGCGGCGCGGGCTACGGCGGTCGCTTCCATGGTGCTGCTGCTGAACGAAGCTTTCCTTGGCGCATTGCTGGTCAAGCTTGGCTATGTCACGGGCAATCAGTCAATGGGCAGAGTGGTGGTGCTTTCGATTCATCTGAGCAATACGCTGCTTCTGCTGGCGGCATTGACGCTGACCGCGAGACTGCTGGGCACAGGGCAGATGAGTCGCGGCTTGCGAACGCGTGGCGTCAAGCGAGTGTGGGCTGTGTTGGGATTGACGGCTACGCTTGTGGTTGGAGTGAGCGGATCGCTGGCTGCGCTGGGGGATACCTTGTTCCCTGCTTCTTCGCTGCGGGCGGCGTTTGTGCAGGACTTCGCGGCAGGATCGCCATGGCTGCTGCGGCTGCGAGGTGTGCATCCCGCAAGCGCGATAGTCGCAGCCGTCTTTGTGCTCTGGATGGTCGCGCAGGCGAGGCGCGCGGGTGCGGGACGGCTGGCAGGAATTGTTGTCGGCCTGCTGGTCTTCCAGTTGGCGCTGGGAGTGGCGGATGTGCTGCTGCTGGCGCCGGTATGGATGCAGATCCTTCATCTGCTCGGCGCGGATTTGTATTGGGTGGCGCTGGTTGCGTTGGCGGCCTCGGTGGTGTGGCCGAATCAGACCTTGCCTGCTGCCTATAGGGCCGAACGCGAGGCTTGAGCACAAAAAAGACGGTGTAGGCAGCTCGAACAGCCACAAACTTTTGTAAGAACCTGTTTAATAACTACGAAGAACTCGTCATCTCGACCGAAGCACCGGGGTCCCCGGCGAGCGCTTTTGCTCGGTGGGGTGGTAAGTCGTGTGGTTTTATCGCACGGCGTAGTGGAGAGATCCCCGCATTTCGTCTTTGCCGTTGCCTGTTTTTACATCACCGATACCACAAATCTATAGTTTCTAAACAGGTTCTAAGACTGCCAAAATAGTCCTCGCGCGGTTGCGCCGCTTCGCAATGCGGCGGCACGCGATAGCGGCTTATACCGGACAGCAAATCCTTGCTTAACCTTCGAGCGTCTTAGTGGACAGCCGGCTTGCCTGCGATCCGGTCGCCTACATTTTCCGTGCCGTGGCCAACATCCTTGCCGACTCGTTCCGTGCCATTCGCCGTCTTCTCGGCCGTTCTCTTGGTTCCATGCACCGTCTTGTGATACGTCCTGCTGGTGCCTGTGGAGGTCTTGTGGGCGGCGGTGTGAGCTCCACGATCAGTCTTGTGATACGCCTTCTTTGTGCCGGTGGCTACGCCGTGGCCAGCGTCTTGAGTGGCATTCTTTGTGTCGGTCCCGGCGTTCCTCATGTCCTGCTTGGCGCCCTCCTGAGCCAGCGCGAAGCCGGTGGACAGGGATACGGTAAGCGCGGACGCGAGCACGAGCGAGGTCAATTTGCGGATCTGCATAGATTCTCCGGAGGAACAAAATTTCAGTCCCCAGACAGAGTAGCCTCTGGAGAGAAGGTATGCAAAGCAACTTGCCGATCAAGAGAGAAACGGAAGAGGACTGCGGGAGGAAGCATGTGCCCGCGCGAGAGCAGGCCTTCCCCTCGTCGATCACAAATTCGCTGTTGTATAGTTGCGATGTTCGGTGAATTCGCGGCTCGTACACTCTGAACCCGGGACGATGCGTTCCTGGGAGCGCCGCAAATTCTGCTGAAAAATTGCAACAGTTTCGACGGAGAGGATGGGTACGTTCGCGCGTCAGCTTTGCGTGGAAGACGTTTACCTTAGGACGCACCCGATGCAGGCTTTCGCTGCGCTTTTGTTGAATCGCCAGTTAACCAAACTGGAACCGGTAGACATTCTGATTCTGGTTCTCTACTTCGCCCTGGTAGTGTTTATCGGTTTCTACGCCAAGAGCAAGGCGAACACCAGCGAAGATTTCTTCCTTGCCGGGCGCGAGATGACGGCCTGGATCGCCGGGTTGAGCTTTGTGTCAGCCAATTTGGGATCGCTGGAGTTGATGGGCTGGGCGGGCGCAGCGTATCAGTACGGCATTCTGGCGGCGCACTGGTATTGGATCGGCGCGATCCCGGCGATGCTCTTCCTGGGCATCGTCATGATGCCGTTCTACTACATCTCAAAGACGCATTCTGTGCCGGGATATCTGCAACTGCGGTTCGGCGAAGGCGCGCGCGCAGTTTCGGCGGTGTCGTTCGCCGTGATGACGATTCTGATGAGCGGCGTCAACATGTACGCCATGGCGCTGGTCATGAAGACGGTGCTGGGTTGGAACATCAGCTTCAGCATCTGGGTAGGCGCGGCGACCGTTGCGCTCTATGTGATGCTCGGCGGCCTGCGGTCGGCGATCATCAACGAGGTTCTCCAGTTTGTGCTGATCTGGGCTGGCGCCGCGATGATTCCGATTCTGGGACTGGTCGAAGCCGGCGGCTGGACGAAGCTGAAGGCCCAGATCGCCGTCAACCTGGGCACAACCGACTACACCCACATGTGGAGCACGCTCGGCAGCTTCAAGGACAACCCCATGGGCGTCCATTGGACCGGGATTGTCTTCGGGCTGGGCTTCGTCGTCAGCTTTGGATATTGGACGACCGACTTTCTCGTCGTGCAGCGGGTGCTGAGCGCGAATCATCTGCGGGCGGCGAAGATGGCTCCGGTGATCGGCGCAGCCTTCAAAATGGCCGTTCCGTTGATTGTGATCGTGCCTGGGCTGCTGGCGCTTGCCGTGTTGAAGAATCCCGATGGCAGCATCATGCACCTGGTTCCAGAGAGCGTGGCGGCGGCAACGGGCCAGCATAGCTACAACGAAGTGCTGCCGCTGATGCTGATTCGTTACTGCGGACCGGGCTTGCTGGGACTCGGTATTACCGCTTTGGTCGCGGGTTTCATGAGCGGCATGGCGGGTAATGTAAGCGCGTTTTCGACGGTGTGGACCTACGACCTGTACGGCGCGTTCATGAACAAGAAGGCCAGCGACAAGCATTATGTTGCGATGGGCCGGTGGTCGACCGTGATCGGCATGCTGGTGTCTATCGGCACCGCCTACCTGGTAATGAACGCGGCCAGCATTATGGATTACGTGCAGGCGCTCTTCAGCTTCTTCATCGCGCCTCTGTTCGGCACCGTGATTCTGGGCATGATGTGGAAACGCGCCTCGCACGCGGGCGGCTTCTGGGGCCTGCTGGCAGGAACCGCTTCGTCGATCGGCATGTTCATCTGGGTGCAGACCGATGGCGGCGCGCTGCGCTACATCGCGATGAGCGCGAATGCGAAACCGATGGCCGAAAACCTGTACCGCGCCCTATGGAGCTGGATTATCTGCGTGGTGGTGACGATCGTAGTGAGCCTGATGACCAGGCCGGTGCCGACCGAGCAGCTCTCCGGTCTGGTCTACGGCGTCACGCCGATTCCGCACGATGGTTCGACAACGCTGTGGCAGAAGCCGATCTTCTGGGCCGTGGTCGTCATTGTCGTCTTCTTTATTCTTAACCTGATCTTCTGGTAGAGGTGGCAGAGATGGAGAAACACGAGCGAGAGATCGAGTCGGCGGAGCTGTCGATCTGGTTTTTCTGCGGCATTCTGATGCTGGCCTACGGCATCGTGCTGGTGGTGACAGGCCTCATAGAGTTTCATCATCCGCCTCCGAACGAGGTGCTGCTGCCGTGGCTGGAGTCGCTGCATCCGACGTTGTGGTGGGGTGCGGTGCTGGCCGTGTTCGGCGGATTTTATACAGTTCGATTTCGCCCTCGAAGATCGTGACGATCTTCGCCGAAGGGCCGTGCGCATACGCAAGCGCGGCGAACGATCGATGCAGTTTCGAGACAGGGCCAGTGCGGGCCGAAGCAATTCAGGAGAGACATGGCAAAGCAGATGACGATGGGTGTGATTGTGGGCAACCGCGGATTTTTCCCCAGCCACCTGGCGACGAGTGGCCGACTGGAGATGGTCGCGGCGCTCGAGGCTGCGAAAATCAAACCGATCGTGTTGGGGCCCGAGGAGACGGCGCACGGCGCGGTGGAAACCTACGAAGACGCGAAAAAATGCGCCGAACTGTTCAAGAAGCATGCCACGGAGATCGACGGCATCATCATCACCCTGCCCAATTTCGGCGAGGAGCGCGGGCTCGCCGATGCGCTGCGGCTGGCGAACCTGCAGGTGCCGGTGCTGATTCAGGCAACGCCGGACCACGCCGGAAAGATGACGATTGCGTTCCGCCGCGACAGCTTCTGCGGCAAGATGTCGATCTGCAACAACCTCAAGCAGTATGGAATTCCCTACTCGCTGACCCGCCTGCACACGGAGGCGCCGGACTCGACGGAGTTCAAGGCCGACCTCGAGTGGTTTTCGGCTGTCTGCCGCATGGTGCGCGGGCTGAAGAATGTCCGTTTCGGCGCGATTGGCGCGCGTCCCACGGCATTCAACACAGTCCGCTACTCGGAGAAGCTGCTGGAGCGATCGGGCATCACCGTCGAGACTCTCGACCTGAGCGAGGTCATGGGCCGCATCGGACGCATGCAGGATAACGATGACGCCGCTCAGGCTAAGCTCAACGCGATCAAAAAATACATTCCGATCGGCGATACGCCGGACGCCGCGCTGCTGAAGATGGCGAAGCTGGGCGCGGTGATCGATCAGTGGATGACGGCGAGCGAGCTGACCGTGAGCGCCGTGCAGTGCTGGACATCGATCGAGGAGTTTCTCGGCATCGTCCCTTGCACCGTGATGAGCATGATGAGCGAGAACCTGATTCCTTCCGCATGCGAGGTCGACATTCTAGGCACGCTGAGCATGTACGCGCTGACGCTGGCCAGCGAGACGCCGAGCGCGCTGCTCGATTGGAACAACAACTACGGCGACAATCCAGATAAGGCCGTATGCTTCCACTGCTCCAACCTGCCCAAGCACTTCTTCAACGAAGGCGTAAAGATGGGTTTTCAGCAGATCATCGCCGGCACGGTAGGCAAGGACAACACGCACGGAACGTTGGATGGCACGGTCAAAGCCGGAGCCATGAGCTTCGCGCGCTTCTCCACCGACGACTTCCACGGCCAGATCACAGGCTACGTCGGTGAAGGCGCATTCACCGACGATCCACTCCAAACTTTCGGCGGCGCGGGTGTGGTTGAAATCCCAAAGATGCAGCAGCTGCTGCGCTACATCTGCGAGAACGGCTTCGAGCATCACGTCGCGGCGAACTTCTCGACGACAGCGGCCCCGGTCTACGAGGCGGCCAGTCAGTATCTTGGCTGGAAGATGCACTGGCACAACCGGCAGTAGCGCTCCTGCACCGCTGGTCAGTTCGCTTTGCGGAGCTGTTGATTTTTGATCAGCAGCTCCGCCACCAGCAGTTGCAGCCGGTTGTTCTCGCTCTCCAGTTCGGCGAGGCGTGCGCGGTCGGCTGCACCGGCAAGCGTGTGGCGCAATGTTCCGCCTGAGCCGCGCTGACTGGACGACTCGATGTGCTCGGGAGTGCGGATCGGAATTTTTTCTGATTGCGTCATGCCTGCGGCTCCGCGGGACGGGCGAAGGGGCCGCGGTTGCACCCCATGGCTCGGATTCCTGTACGGAACTGCTCGCGCTGTTCGGGCGTCATGTGCTCCATCCGCTCCTTCATGCGATGTTTCCAATGAGCGCGGCGGCGGCCACCGAAGGAACCATGGAAGCCGCCGAAGAGAATCTTGCTGAGGACCAGAAGACCGATGGCCTGCCAGAAGCTGATCGTGTGCCAGCCGAAGATCGGCGGGATCAGAGCATTCCATAGCTCCCTGACCGCGAAGCCGAAGACGGCGCAGGCCAGTGCGACGAAAAAGATAATTTTGATTCCTCTGAGTATGCGGCGTGGATGCATCGTAAGCTCCTTGCTAAGTTTCATAGTCGTTGTAGATGGATTGAAGCCGTTCACGCAGATAGAGCACGGCGTAGCGTTTGCGCGAGAGCAGCGTGTTGACGCTTACGCCGGTCTTCTCGGCGATCTCTTTGAAGCTCTGGCCCATCACCTCGTGAGCGAGAAAGACCTCGCGCTGTGCCTGGGGCAGATCGTCGAGCGCCTCCTCGAGCGCATCGAGCAGGAGATTTCTCGCGTAGACTGCTTCGGGTCCTGCGTCGGCGGACGGGAGAAGGTCTTCCAGGGTATCGGCGCTGTCTTCGTTCGAAACCGGCGTATTGAGCGAGTCGGGCTTCTTCTTGCGGAACAGATCGACCATGCGATTGCGCGCGACGCGAAACAGCCACGCCGTGACGTGCTCTACCGGCTTCATCAAGCGATAGGCTTCGATCAGCTCGTAAAAGACCTCCTGCAATATGTCTTCTGCTTCGCCGGAATCGGAGACGTGTCTGCGGATAAAGCTGCGCAGCCTGGACTGGTCCCGCTCGACGGCTTGGGAGACCAGTTGGTCCTGCTCGATGATCGTCCAGTTCTTGCTTGGGGTTTGCATCATCTAATGCTGTAGACGAAGGGAGGGGTGCGGATATTTTACGTGCTCAGAATATTTCTTGTAATCGACCACACCTCTTTATCGTAGGAAAAATGCGATGTAGGACAGGGTGAACCGTGATTCTAGGAGACGAGATCGCCTCTGCAACACCGTCGATTCGAGCGCAGGAGAGATTTCATCGCCCGATTAAACTTGCAATTCACACGATTGCGGTAAGCTTTAGACCTCTATGACTGCCACAAAGACCGCTTCAAAACGAGCTACCGGGAAATCGACGCGGGCCAAGAAGACCGCAGCCAAAGTTGTCGAAAATCTGTTCTTCAGCCGTGACGAGTCCTGGATGCGATTCAACCAGCGCGTGTTGGAAGAGGCGCAGGACAGCACAAATCCGCTTTTGGAGCGCGTAAAGTTTCTGGCCATCACCGCAAGCAACCTGGATGAGTTCGTGGAGATTCGGGTAGCCGGGTTTCTGCAGCGAATCGAGGATGGCTACAACCAGGCGCAGCCTCCCGACGAGGGCGGGCTGACCCCGCAGGAACGCTTGAACGGCCTGATGGACCGGATCCGCAGCTTCGTCGGCGCGCAGTACAAGTGCTGGAACGAACAGTTGCTTCCAGCCATGCAGGCTGAACAGATCCGGATTCTACGTTGGAGCGAGCTGAGTGAGGAGGCGCGAATACAGGCCCTGCACTTCTACGAAAGCGAGGTCGATCCGCTGCTGACGCCGGTAACGATCGATCCTTCGCATCCCTTCCCGCGCGTGCTGAACAAGGCTCTTTGCATCGGCCTGCTGCTGCGCCACAAGCGCCTCGGAGCCAAGGCCGCGACGGCGCTCGGAGTGGTAACGGTGCCGCGTGCGTTGCCGCGCCTGATCTCCCTTGTAGGCGCCGAAGGATCTTGCGACTTCATCCTGCTGCACGAGCTGGTGGAGTCGCAGGTAGAGCGAATGTTTCGAGGGTACGAGGTGCTCTCGCGGTCGGCATTTCGCGTGACGCGCAACAGCAATCTCTATCTGCAGGAGGAGGAGTCGCGCTCGGTGCTCGAAAGTGTGCGCGCGGAGCTGCATAATCGCCGCAAGGGAGATGCGGTCCGGATGGAGATCGAGATCTCCGCCACCGAAGAGATTGTGGAGCGTCTGCGGGTCAACTTCGAACTCGACCCCGAGCAGGTCTTCAAGACCGACGGCCCGGTCAATCTGTCGCGATTGATGAATCTCTATTCGGAGGTAAAGCGGCCGGGGCTAAAGTATCCAGCGTTTTCCGCGAAAGAATACAAGCTTGGCCCGAAGTCGACCGACATCTTCGATGAGCTGCGGAGCACAGACATCTTGCTGCACCATCCGTTTGACTCCTACAAGACAATCGAGGACTTCATCGAAGCCGGCGCGTACGACGCCGATGTGATCTCGATGAAGCAAACGCTATACCGCACCAGCAAAGATTCGCCGATCTTCAAGGCTCTCACGGAGGCAGGTCTTAACAAAGAAGTCACCGTGGTCGTGGAGCTGATGGCCCGGTTCGACGAAGACTCCAACATCCGGTGGGCGCGCGAGCTGGAGGATGCTGGAGTCGGAGTCTTTCACGGCATCTTCGGGCTGAAGACGCACTGCAAGCTCTCCCTGCTGGTGCGGCGCGACTCCGACGGCGTCATGCGGCGCTATGCCCACCTCGGTACGGGGAACTACAACCCGGTGACGGCCCGTTTTTACACCGACATCAGCCTGCTGACCTCGAAGCCTGAGTTGACCGAGGCGGTGCAGAAGGTGTTCAACTATCTGACCGCCGAGACGGAGTCGGAGTCGTTCGGACCGCTGATGGTCGCCCCGCTAACGCTCGCGGATCGCCTTGTTGCGCTCATTGAACGGGAGGCTGCCTACGCCAAGGCAGGAAAACCGGCCGCGATCATCGCTAAAATGAATGGCCTGCTCGATCGGCGAACCGTCGAGGCGCTCTATGCGGCATCCACGGCGGGCGTCGAGATCGACCTGATCGTCCGTGGCATGTGTTCGCTGCGACCCGGAGTGAAAGGACTCAGCGAGCGCATCCGGGTGCGGAGCATCGTAGGACGCTTCCTGGAGCATAGTCGCATCTTCTGTTTTGCCAACGCCGGCAAAGAGGAGATCTACTGCGGAAGCGCGGACTGGATGCCGCGCAATCTGATCGAGCGATGCGAAGTAGTGTTTCCGGTCACGCAGGCCGATCTGCATAAACGGCTGCGTGACGAGATCCTGGCTGCCTATCTCGCGGACAACGTCAAGGCGCGGCTGTTGCAGCCGGACGGAGAGTACCTCCGCGCTTCGCATACCGGCGAAGCGTTCAATGCGCAGGACTACCTCATGCGCGTAGCGGAGGGATCCGACGAAAAGGTTCCCGAGATGGCGAAACATGAGAAGCGATAGCCCGAACAGCAGCGACCTTGCAGGACGAAAATCGTTTACGCCGCTGAGAGGGTGCTGACGTCCTCTCTTAGCACATAAGATTCGCAGCACGCATGGATTCTTTTCGTGGCGTAGATAGCAAATCGAAGAGAAAGACGTGCGAGACAGGAACTCTGGGGTATTGCCGCCCAAGAAGGGAGGCCGCGGCCTTCAGTATTCCAACCCGTTTAGGGAACCGTTACCGTGACTTGCGCGCTATGGACCAGACCGCCGGTGGCTACACCCGTGATGGTGAAGGTGTAGGTGCCTGCCGTTGCCACCGTGGTTGTCGGCGTATTGCCATTGCCCCCCGTGTTGCCTCCCGTTGTTGACGTGTTCGAGCAGCCTACAGCCGTCAGACCAGCCATAGAGAGAACCACCGCAAGCAACGCTGTCCAGCGCCGGCGCCTCGGAAGCGTGAGCAGCAGCACACAGGCGAGCGTTGCGCCCGAGCCCGCAGCATACCAGGGCGGGTTGCCGGACGGGTGCTGCCTTCCCCCAGGTCCAGTCCTGCCGTTTGAAGCTGTCGCCGCCTTGGGCTGCGAGGCCACCACAACAAACGAAGTGGACACGCCCGTCGCGGAGGTAATGTTGACCGGGGAGACCGTGAAACTGGTGGTGGCGATCATCCCATCCTTGTTCGTGGCGCTCATGGCCACCGAGCCCGTGAATCCGTTCGCCGGCGTAATGGTGAAGGCCACGCCCGTAGAGGTAGCCCCGGGGCTGACCGTCACAGCGCCACTGCAGGGTGTGATCGAAAAGTCGGGCTTGGTGGTGGAGACGGTATCTACCGAAGCCAGTGTTCCGTCGGAGGCAAGAAGTGTGCTCTTTGATCCCGCGTAGGTGGAATCGCCGGAATAGACAGCACTCACAGTATGGCCGCCGGAATAGGCAGCCGTGCTCAGAGAGAAGCTCGCCACGCTGCCGTTGACCAGAGGCTGAGGCGTGCCGACAGCCGTGCTGTCCACAAAAAACTGCACCGTGCCGGTTGGTGTCATGTTGGCGACTGTCCCCGTAACCGCAGCGTTCAAACTCAGGCTGCCGGACACGCCGCACAGTGCGCTCGCCGTCGTGGTAATCGCCATTGTAGAGTTAGCGCCAGGAGAGGACGTGCCGCCGATGCCGGTCGGGGTTGCGCTGCTCCAGCTATTGATCAGCTTCGCCACATCGATGCTGCCGAGCCCGCTGGCCTGATCGTAGCCCGTTCCGGCGTTATAGCCGATCGAGCCGCCGTTGGGGCAGTTCGGAGTTCCCTGCGAGCACGGAACCGAATTGTTGCCCGTGTTGATATCGTGGAAGACGCTGCTGTAGGTCGGACCGTTCGCAAGGCCGTACAGGACGGAATTAATATTACCCAGGCCCGTAGCCGCCGTGCCGCCAACGCCGAGATGCTGCTCAACCTGGGCAAGGATCCCGGCCATGATCGGCGCAACAAACGACGTGCCGCCGAAGACGTTGGGTGTGCCGGTGGAGTCGAGAAACCCGTTCGCGCAGGGGAGGTCCTGAGCATTGGCTCCCGAGGTGCAGAGGTAATAGCCGTCGTGGTTGGACGCGGCATTGAACGAGATATCCGGGACGTCGCGCGATGAGTCGTTCGGTGTCGTGCCCGCTCCTGTCCCCATCTGCCATGACGGCTTGGAGAAGAAGGCGCTGGCGCCGCCGCCGCCCGATCCACCACTGGTCAGACCAGTAGCCGCGGCCGTCTCATTCCAGGGTTGTTCGGGTATGTAGCCGAGCGCTGAACCCCCGTTGGCTCCGTTCGTGCTGCTCCAGTAGGTACTGGGCGTGTTCACATCGCCGCTGAACATGGTGCCGCCGGCCGACGTCACATAAGGCGAACTGCTCGGGAAGTCAACGTTCAAACCCCTGGAAGCAAGTCCCCCCAGGCTGGCGTTTTCGCAGTCTGTAGCGCCGGAGTCGCCCGAAGAGTTGATCACCGTCATTCCCTGCGCATTCGCATGGGCAAGGAGGTTGTTGTAGGCCGCCAGCTCCGACTGTCCAGTGCCGGCGGTAGATGCATTTGCGGAGTTGAACTCGCTCTCGCAGCCTCCGTAGCTGATCGTAACGATGGGCGCGACTTTGTTGTCGACCGAGTACGTCAGCGAGCTTCCAAACGCGTCCAAGCCGTAGACATAGAGAATCGTTGCTCCCGGAGCAGCCGCGCTGGACCACTCTATATCCAGGTGAGCCTCGTCAATATCCGCTGTCTGGACTGCCGGATCGGTCCCGCCGGCAAACTGAAGCTTCAGATTGATTGGGGAAAGTCCAGAGGCGGTTCGGAATGCGGCCACATTCGCGTCCGGCAGCGTATTGCCCTGGTTGAGGTCGGTCTGGCCCATCACCGCAATCGTGACCCCCGCGCCTGCGGTCGCCGAATACGCCGGGAAGTCATAGATCGTGTAGAGGTCGCCAGGCGCGATGAAGTGGCTTACCGTCCCGCCGATCGTCTGCGTATTGCGAGGCTTCGCCGGATCAATGCCGATATGACTCGGGCGCGAGCGAGGCTTCATCCGAAAATCGTTGAGCCCTGCGATCGAGGTCACAACCCCTGCGATCGCTGACGGCAGCACCGGATCCGACAAGTTCGAGATGTGCTGTTCGCCATCCACCGAAAGCGAGTGAATGGTAGCGCCGAACGCCTGCTGGGCCTGGGCCACAGTCCCCGTAAACTGGACAAAGGTAGAGCTCCGCGCCATGCCGGTGATTGCAAATCCCTGGCTGGCAAGCCAGTTGGAGACCTTCGCCAGGTCGGCGCTGCTGAGTCCGAACCGAGCCCCGAACTGCTCCGGCGTCAGCCACTGGTGATAGTTCGGCGAACTGGGATTCACCTGCTCCGCCAGCAGTTGATCGAGGTCCGCCTGCTGCGCCGTCGTCAAGCTGAAGAACATCGTGAGCGAATTGAGCTTGCGGTCAGCGGGAGCAGCGCCCAAATCGGCGGCTCGCCTCGCGCGGTTCGAGATCGTACCGCCAAGAGCAACGCGGTTCCCAGTGTCGATCCTCGCAATCCGGCTCTGTACGGTGTGCTGGGTAGCTTGGGCGGCCTGGGCAAATCCGGTAAAAAGGAGAATCGCGGGGAGGAGGAGACGAGAGATCAGGCGGCTGCGCATGAATTGTTTCTACCTTACGGCTGGGTTACGGGGTGGCCTGTTGTCCACACACGGCAATTTGCTGATGCAACATGATCCTTACGAAAACCGAGTACATAGTTAGACAGACGACAGAGAAGAAAGTTGCGCCTACACGATAAGAGATTATTCGCAAAACGGCGGCAGCCGACGGCGAAGCTGAAAGATTTTAACGTATGCGCCTCCATCAGTTCCGAAACGGAAAGATTGGCCTTGCCTCCAGCTACAAGCTGCCGATGCCATCCGGATCGATTCAGCCCTCCCGCGCTTGAACCGGCGCAAGGGTCGGGAAGATGAGCGTATGGCCAATCTCCTGAAGCTGTAAAGGAAGCCTAAGCTGCTCGCGCTGTTTTCTTTCAAGCAAAACAGCGTTCTTCAAAATTTACCGCTCCACAGTATCAGGAGATTTGCCCTGGTATCCGCATGACGCTTCCAGAGGAGCGCCTGCAAGGCAACGGAAAAGGACCAGCCCCCGGAGTGATCCTGCTGGTCCTTTTCTGGTGCTCCGCGCTGCCCAGCGATCTGGAACCCTGACCGTCTAAAGACTGTATTTTCCCCCCTGAATGACGTGGCCAGCGACTCGACGCCGCAACGCAATCGCATCCGCCGGGTCATGCTTCGCGAGCCGCCGCAAGATGGTAAGCTGCGTCCGCAGCATATCGCCCTCCGCGACCGCCGCAATCACCTTTCTCGCCGACAGCTCGATCGTAGACATCGCCTTATCCGCGTAGATGCGCGCCATCGCGACCGGCACAGCCTCTGCTGCATTGCCCGAAGTCTCCCCGGCCATCTTCTCCGCGCGCAGAATCGCGGACTCCATCGCAAACACCTCGATGATCATGTCCGCGATCGCTCCCATCACCTCCTGCTCCTCGGCGATCTTCGCCATGTACTTTTGCGTGGCGGCTCCAGCGACAAACAGCGTCAGCTTCTTCGCATTCGCCAGCAGCGTCAGCTCCTCGGCAAGCGGACCCTCCCGCTCCACCTTCTCGCCCGGCCCCGACATCACCTCATCCATCAGCTTCTTGATTGCCGGCATCAGCGCCAGCTTGCCGCTCATCGCAGACTTCATCAGCCAGCCCGTGATAATCAGCCGGTTGATCTCGTTCGTGCCTTCGAAGATTCGATTGATGCGCGCGTCCCGATACGCCCGCTCCGCCGGATACTCCTCCACATAGCCGTAGCCCGCGAAGATCTGCAGCACCTCATCCACCACCATGTCGAGCATCTCGCTCGCCCACACCTTAACAATGGAGCACTCGACCGCATATTCTTCAATCCGCTTCTGGATCTCCTTGGTGTCGTTCTTGTCCACCCCCGCCAGCGCTCTATCGATCAAGCCAACCGTGCGATAGCAAACCGCCTCGCCGACAAAGATTCCCGCGGCGCAGTTCGCAATCTTCTCTTGAATCAAACCGAATTCGGAGATCGATTTGCCAAACGCCTTGCGATCGATCGCATACCGGATCCCGTTGTTCAGCGCCATCCGCGCGCCGCCAATCGCGGCATTGCCCAGCTTGTAGCGGCCCACGTTCAGAATGTTGAACGCAATATGATGCCCCTTGCCTACCTCGCCCAGCAGATTCTCCGCCGGAATCACGCAGTCGGTCAGGATCAGAGGACAGGTCGAGCTGCCGCGAATCCCCAGCTTGTGCTCCTCTTTGCCATTCGTGAAGCCACGCGTCCCGCGCTCAATCAGAAACGCCGTCAGCTTTTCCTTCCCAGCGTCGGGACCATCGGGAATCGCGCACTTCGCGAAGACGGTAAACAGGTCCGCGAAGCCGGCATTCGAGATCCACATCTTCTCGCCGTTCAGCGTGTACGTCTTGCCATCCGCCGACAGCACCGCCCGCGTCCGCGCATTCACCGCATCCGACCCGCTCGTCGACTCCGACAGCGCATAGGCCGACACGATCTCTCCCGAAGCAATCTTCGGCAGATACTTCCTCTTCTGCTCATCGTTGCCATACCACACCAGCGGCATCGTCCCGATGCCCGTATGCGCCGAGAACGCCACCGAAAAACTCGCCTGCTTCGAGATGTTCTCCGCAACGATCGCCGCAGTGGCTTTATCCATCTCCAGGCCGCCGTACTCCTCGGGAATATCGATCGCCGTCAACCCAAGCTCCGCCGCCTCCTTCAGCAGCCGCCGCGTCACGGTGAAGTCCTTCGCCTCAATGGAATCAGAGACCGGCATGATCTCGTTCGTGGCAAAGTTAGCCGTAGTCTCGGCAATCTGCTTATGTTCGTCCGTGAAATCCTCCGGGAAGAAGCAGTCAGACGGAGTCACTTCGTTGATCAGAAAGCCACCGCCTGCAATGCGGCCTGTGGCGGGGACGACTATGGTTAATGTGGCCATACGATTACCTCGTCTACTTGGATCAGGGCGAATGACTATTGAGCTTCCATTCTTTTTTTCAGTTCCCGGACAAGATCTGCGGAAGCTCCATGCCAGCTGCATTTCTTCGTGTCTTGCCAAAGCGATGTGTCACGACCTTTGGCACTGCGTACGTCAATTGAAGCGTGACAGGGACCGCCACTCATCGTAAGTAATTGACCGTTAACAATCCCCGTCGTAGAGGTTCGACCATCCATTGCAGTGAAAACAAAAACAAGGTCGGCCTTATCCGGTGTGTTGGAAATTTGAAAGTGGTTCCACTTCTTCAGCTCGCGATAAGCATAATCGGCCACAATAGCGATGCCGCTTTCGTTATCGAGGTAAACGGTTTTCGCATTCATTATTTCGGCTGGCAAAGGAGGCCGATCCGTTTTCGCCATTGCAAACGCAGAGATAGAGAAAAACGAGACAAGTAGAAGTGTTTTCATGCACAAAATCTTATCGTTAGCACACTTCTGCTCAACATCCCCAAAAGGGGCTATAACGATACTTACCGGTGCGCAAACATCAGCCATTACATTACCTCATAGATCCCCGCCGCGCCCATCCCGCCGCCAACGCACATCGTCACAATCCCATACTTGGCCTTCCGTCGAGGCATCTCGCGCAGCAGCGTAGCGGTCAGCTTCGCTCCAGTACACCCCAGCGGATGGCCCAGCGCGATCGCGCCGCCGTTGACATTCACCTTCTCAGGATCGATATTCAGCACCTTCAGCACGGCCAGCGACTGCGCGGCGAAAGCCTCGTTCAACTCAAACAAATCGATATCTTCAAGCGACAATCCAGCCATCTTCAACACCTTCGGAATCGCATGAATCGGCCCAATGCCCATCTCCTCGGGATCGCATCCCGCATAGGCGAACGCAATGAACTTGGCCATCGGCGCAATGCCAAGCTGCGCGGCGCGTTCCGCCGACATCACCACCGCCGCCGCCGCGCCATCCGACGTCTGGCTCGAGTTCCCCGCCGTCACCGTCCCCTTCGCATGAAATACCGGCTTCAGCTTCGCCAATACTTCGAGCGAGGTATCCGCGCGTGGGCCTTCGTCCTGCTGAAACGTGCTATCGACAGCCTTCGCCTCGTCCTTCCCGTTCGGCGCTGAATGTGTAACCGTAACCGGCACGATCTCATCGGCGAACCTCCCGGCCTCGATCGCCGCCAGCGCCTTCCTGTGGCTGTCGTACGAGAACTGATCCATCTGCTCCCGCGTAATGCCGTAGTGATTGGCCACACGTTCGGCGGTCAGCCCCATCGACATATACGAGCCCGGATAGTTCTCCACCAGCCACGGATTCACCGAGATCTTGTTTCCGCCAAACGGCACATACGACATGCTCTCCGTGCCGCCCGCGACGATCACGTCCGCTCCGCCGCCGCGAATCCGATCCGCGGCAGTCGCAATCGACTGTAATCCGGAGGCGCAGTAGCGGTTGATCGTCATGCCCGCAGTCGTAATCGGCAACCCCGCGCGAAAGCTCGCCACCCGCGCCACATTCATCCCCTGCTCCGCCTCCGGCATGGCGCAGCCTAGAATCACATCTTCAATCTCTGACTTCGCCAGCTGCGGCACCCGTTCGAGCGCTCCCGTAATCGCGAACGCCGCAAGATCATCCGGCCGCGTGGTGCGCAGCGTTCCCCTCGGAGCCTTGCCGACGGCAGTACGAACGGCGGATGCAATAACGACTTCCTTCATTCTCAATACCTCATGTCTTGATTCCCAACTGCAACAAAATCGCCCGTTTAATCCGAGTCATGTCTTCCGGCGAAATGCTTCCAATGCTGCCCTTAAGTCGAAGCCTGCTTGCCGTCGTCAACTGGTCGGCCATCGTCTTCCTTGTCTCTCCATTGAGTTGAATCAGCGCCTCGTCAGGGTACACGCGGTCAGTCTTCGACGAGATCGGAATAACAATGACGAGGTTCAGTACGGCGTTTGCTGCATCATTGCTGACGATCACTGCAGGCGGGTCTTCTGGATCTCGCCTCCGATCGCAGGGTCGAAAGCTACCCAATAAACCTCACCGCGCATCGAAACCATCTCGGATTAAGGCTTCACTCCAATCCTGCGCCTCCGACTCGCGTTCTACATCTGCCGCCATCTGTCGATAACCATGAAGCAGTTCGCTATTCTTATCGCGTTCAAGATTCGCTGTCGCGCCCACAACTGCGTCGACGATCTCCTTCGGAAGGATGAACCATGTCGCATTCCCACGTGACTGCGGAGTGCCGCTGCCAGGCTGGCTGACTTCACCATTCCATCGAATCCCATAAACTTTTTTCCCGTCCCACTTCATCGCTGCAATAGACCAACTGTCGTTGATAGGTCCTTTGTCATAAAGGATTTCAACATCGGACACGCGCCCTTTAGGAGATTGCACTGTGTGCGGATCGACGTATGGCATACCCACCTCACGTCCAAGTCTAATTTACATATGTATGTCAATTCCTCAGCGGCTTGCCCGTCTTCAACGTAAACGCAATCCGCTCCTGCGTCTTCTTCTCTCCGCACAAGCTCAAAAACGCCTCACGCTCCAAATCCAGCAGATACTGCTCCGACACCGGAGTCCCCGGCGTTACCTTGCCTCCGCACAACGCATACGCGACCCAGTTCGCGACCTTCACATCGTGATCGGAGATGTACTGCCCCTCGCGCATCGTCCACACCGCAAGCTTCAGCGTCGCCAGCGCGTTCTCTCCCGGCGCGGCAATCTCTGCCCGCGGTGCAGGCGCGCTGTATCCCGCATCGGCAATCGCCCGCGCCCGCAGCTTCGCATCGATCAGCAGCCGTTCGCGATTGATTGAAATCACGTCCGAAGCCTTCAGAAATCCCATCGAACGCGCCTCCCCCGCGCTGGTCGACACCTTCGCCGTCGAAATCGTCTCGAAGTTCTTCTTCAACGCCTCGAAGATCTCCACACCCTCGCCGCGCGCATCTGGACGAATGCTCGATTCCGCTTCCACGCTGCGAATCGCCATCTCCTTGCATCCGCCGCCGCCCGGAATCAACCCCACTCCGGTCTCCACCAATCCCATGTAAAGCTCAGCATGGGGCTGGCGGGCTGCCGCGTGCAGCGCCATCTCAGCGCCTCCGCCCAGGCACATGCCATACGGCGCAACCACCACCGGTCGAGAGCAGAACTTGATCGACTGCATCATATTCTGAAAGGCGCGAATTGCCAGATCGACCTCGCCCCACTCCTCTTCCTGAATGCCCAGCAGAAGCTGCATCAGGTTCGCGCCCACGGAGAAGTTCGCCGAATCGCCCGTAATCACCACTGCTTCAAAGTTCTTCACCAATTCGCTCGAAGGCTTGAGCGTCTGGGTAATCAGAGTCACTATGTCATCCCCCAGCGCGTTCATCTTCGAGTGCAGTTCAATGCCTGCCACTCCATCTCCCAGATCGATCACCGACGCGCCTGGGTTCTTCTTGATCACGCCATTGGCCTTCTTGACCACGCTCAGCGAACTCACGCCCTCGGCGGACACCACCGGCCGATAACTGCCCGACACCGGATCGAAGAAGAGACGTCCCGAAACCGCCGACGCATCCTCCTTGTACCAGGTAGGATTCGCATCTTGATGCTCGTCTGCATAAGCAAGCAGCTTGTCAACATTCGCCGCAACAGGCGCTCCCGCAGCCCGCATCTTCTCCGTGACCGCGCGTACGCCCGCGGCGTCGAACATCTCGAACGGTCCAAGCTCCCAGTTGAATCCCGTCTTCATCGCCTGGTCGATCTCGACGATGTTGTCGGCAATCTCCGGCACGCGATTCGCGCTGTAGGTGAACAACTCCGTCAGCAGCGGCCAATAGAACGCCGCCGCCTTATCTTTCGCGGCGTCGGCATGCAGCAGTTGAGCGATGCGCGCTCCCGTCTGCTCCACGTTCTTTGCCATCTCGATGGCCTGGAACTTCGGCCGCAGGCTCGGCTTGTAGTCGAGCGTCTGCCAGTCGAGAACATGTCTGAGATCGCGCCCCTCCGCGTCCCTGCCTTCTTTTTTGTAAAATCCCTGCTTCGTCTTATCGCCCAGCCACTTCCTTTCCAGCATCGTGGCGATGAAAGGCGCAAGCGTAACCTCCGCGCGCTCATCCTTGATCTTCGCGGCCTGCGCGGAGAAGTTCCTCGCCACATGCGCCAGCACATCCACCCCCACCATATCGCCCAGCCGGAAGGTGCCCGAATTGGGCCAGCCGAGCGCGGAGCCAGTCAGCGCATCCACCTCCTCGATCGTCAGCCCCTGCTCCTGCATCAGCCGAATCGCATTGCCCATCGAAAACGTCCCGATACGGTTCGCGATAAAATTCGGCGTGTCATGCGAGTGCACGATCGCCTTGCCCAGACGCAGATCGCAGAAGCGCTCGATCGCAGCGATATCCCCGGGATCGGTATCGGGCGTGGGGATCACCTCCAGCAGCCGCATGTATCGCGGCGGGTTGAAGAAGTGCGTCCCGAACCAATGGCGCCGAAGCTCCATCGCCATGCCTTCGACGATCTTGTGAATCGGCAGCCCGCTCGTATTGCTGGTCACGATCGAATCCGCCCGACGCTGCTGCTGCACCTTTTCAAGAAGCGCGCGCTTGATCTCAAGATTCTCCGCCACCACCTCGATAATCCAGTCGCAGTCCGCGATCAGCGCCAGATCGTCGTCAAAATTGCCGATCGTAATCAGCCGCGCAGCTTCCGGCGCGTAGAACGCAGCAGGCCTGGACTTCTTCAGTCCGTCGAGCGCAGCCAACACAATCCTGTTGCGCTCCTGCTTCGGCGCAGCGGCTTCCATACCCGGCGGCACAATGTCCAGCAGCACCACGGGCATCCCGGCGTTGGCGATAAGAGCGGCAATGCGCGAGCCCATGGTCCCGGCTCCGAGCACCGCTACTTTGCGTATCTGTACCGCCGGTCCGGTGGGTCTGGTCTTTGTGGAATCGTGAGTAAAAGGTGCGGCAAGGGTGCTGGCGGACATAGAGGACAGGCTCCCACGGGCGGATTTACCCGAACGATGCGAAGCATACTGAATGACCATTCAGTTGGTCAAGCAACACGATCAACTTATTGATTCA
Source organism: Edaphobacter sp. (assembly GCA_965277335.1). Taxonomy (GTDB): domain Bacteria; phylum Acidobacteriota; class Terriglobia; order Terriglobales; family Acidobacteriaceae; genus Edaphobacter. The sequence continues at coordinate 428,577 of CBDICJ010000007.1, forward strand.
GCAAGCGGACGTAAGTCCGTCAGACCAGATTTCCATTCATCACCAGCGCCACCGCGCTGCGCAGACGCGCCGTATTGCCTTCAAACGAAGGCCGCAGCTTCGGCTCTCTGGACAAGGCATTCTGCCGCAGCTCCGCCTCGACAATAGGCCCGAACCTGTGCCAGGCCGAAGTGATTTCGCCAACGATCACAATCTCGCTGGGAGCCAGCGCCGAAGCAATCATGCGCAGCCCGCGACCAAGAAACACCGACATCTTCTCGAGCGCCTTCACCGCGTGCGCGTCATCGGCCTGCGCCATCTTCAACAGCGCGGCAAAGCTGGGCGGCGCGGCGCCTCCACTCATCTCCTGATAGTAGCGAAGCCCCGCGCGGTTCGACCCCACCGTCTCCCAGCAGCCATGCGCCCCGCATCCGCAGAGCGGCCCGCTGCTATCCATCTGCACATGGCCGAACTCGCCTGCCATGCCGTTCGCGCCGCGCAACAGCTGCCCATTCGCAAAGATTCCCGTCCCGATCCCCTCCGAGATGTTGACCACCACCAGGTCATGCAGGCCATCGCTATCGCCGAACCACACCTCCGACAGCGCGCAGGCGTTCGCCACATTGTCCATCTCCACTCGCAGGCCGGTCGCGCGCTGTATGCGGGACTTGATGCTCGCCTCCGGCCAGTTGAGGTTGGGCGCGAAGATCAGCTTCTCCAGCCGGGGATCGGCTCGCCCCGGCAGGCTGATCCCAATCCCATCGAACGATTTGTCGCTATGCGCCGCGATCAGCTTGCGAATAGCCGCAATGATGGTCTGAATCGCCTTGTTCGGATCTGCGGACACGGCCACCACGTTCTGCGCGACGATCTTGCCCCCCAGGTCCGTCACCGCGACCGTGGTCTGCGCCGGATGAATGTCCAACGCAATCACCGCCCGCTGATGGTTCAACTCGAGAAAGGTCGGCCTCCGCCCCCGCGGCAGCCTGCCCGTTGAACCCTCCAGAATCCACCGCTCCTTGATCAGCTCTTCGACGATCAGCGACACCGTGCTGCGCTGCAGGCCCGACACCCGCGCCAGGTCCGCGCGCGACAGCGGCTGCCTCGTGCGCACAAGATTGAAGACAAGATTGCGATTGATCTGACGAGGCGTTTTGTTCGTGGCGCTCTGTCTGCGAGTGAAGGTAAATCGATCCGGCGAAGGACTGGACATGGGTGAGTTTCCGGTCTGATAGAAGATCGTGATTTTCGTGCAAATGATTCTATAGAGCGGTCATCGCGCCAACCTTGCGAGTCTTCGATGCATCCTCTGCTTGCCTTTGGCTGACGTGTCTTTATATCACCGGACTTCGCATTTGTAGATGCTCTGAATTATTCCCGTATAGCTTGCCCCCAGGCAACTTCGAACTTCCCCATTCCTGCATGCTAGGCTTTCGCTATGGCGGCGAACTACCTCGAACGATCGCTGGCAAAGCTGAAAGAGTTCGAAGGATGCGTTCCCTGGATGTACCGCGACACGGTGGGAAAGATCACTGTCGGTGTCGGCCTCATGCTCCCCAACGCCAGGGCCGCCGAACTGCTTCCCTTCCTCGCCGGCTCCCGCGCAGCCACACCGCAGGAGATCGCCGCCGAGTTCGCCCGCGTCGACACTCTGCCCCCAGGCCACGGATCGGCCTTTTATAAATCGCCCGGATCGCTCGAACTCCCCCCGCAAACCATCGATGCAAAACTCACCGGCACTCTCGAAAACTTCGAAGCCGACCTCCGCGCCCGCCTCCCGCGCTACGATACCTTTCCAGACGGCGTAAAGATGGCGCTCCTCGACATGATCTACAACCTCGGCCCCGAAGGTCTCTTCCAGGGATTTCCCCACCTCCTCGCCGCCGTCGAGGCCGGAGCCTGGGCACAGGCTGCCGCGCACTGTCTTCGCCGAGGCCCTGACCCCGCTCGCAACGACTGGACCAGGCAGCAGTTTCTCAACTCGGTCGTTGGCGCCATCCAGGCCGAAGCAGAGAGCTTAATGACACGATTTTGGCGATGGCTGCGTCCTACCTCCAGCCGCAGATTCCGACCCCGCAAATAGGATCTCACCGCGGCTTCGGTATCATTGAAACTTCGAAGCGTGAGCGCGCGGGAAAGTATGCGAAGGAGAAAACTTTGGTGCGAGGAAAAAGCGGTATTGCCGTAGTCGCGGTCTGTGCGATCGCCTTTGGTTGTCTGGCGAAAGCTGGGGTGGCGAAGGCCCAGGATCTTGCAAGCTTCGAGAAGCGCACCACCGTCAAGGTGCTCCCCAACGGTCTCACCCTGATCGTCTGCGAGCGCCCCGAAGCTCCTGTCTTCAGCTTCTACACCCTCGTCGATGCAGGCTCGGCTGACGATCCCCAGGGAGCCAGCGGCCTGGCCCACATGTTCGAGCACATGGCCTTCAAAGGCACCACCGAGATCGGCACCACCAACTATCCTGCCGAGAAGATCGCCCTTGCCAAAGTCGAATCCACCTATGCCGCCTACGACGCCGAGTACCGCAAACGCGTAGGCCAAAGCCCCGCAAAACTCGCCGAGTTGCACAAAGCCTTCGAAGACGCGCAGTCCGCCGCCCAGAAGTATGTCATCCCCAACCAGTTCTCCGAGATCGCCGAAGACAATGGCGCCGTCGGCATCAACGCCTCCACCGAAGAAGACTCCACGCAATACTTCTGGAGCATGCCCTCCAACCGCCTCCAGCTCTGGGCCTATCTTGAAAGCCAGCGTATCGGCCATCCCGTAGAGCGCGAGTTCTACAAAGAGCGCAACGTCGTCCAGGAAGAGCGTCGCATGCGGGTCGACTCCTCCCCCACCGGCCGCATGATCGAGCAGTTCCTCGCCACCTCCTACGTCGCCCATCATTATCGCGTTCCCGGCACCGGTTGGGAGAGCGAGATCAGCCAGGTCTCCGCCACCGAAGCCACCGCCTTCCACCACAAGTATTACGTTCCCTCGAACATCGTCATCGCCGTCGTAGGCGACGTCCCCGCTGCTCAAACCATGCCCGTCCTCGAGCGCTACTTCGCTGCCATTCCCGCCGGCCCCAAGCCCGAGCCCATGACCACCATCGAGCCTGCCCAGACCGCGGAAAAATTCGTTACCCTTCGCGAGGCCACCCAGCCCTTCTACATCGAAGGCTATCACCGCCCCGACTACCGCGACCCCGACGACGCCGTCTACGACGCCATCACCGACATCTTCTCCAACGGCCGCACCGCCCGTCTCTACCGCTCGCTCGTTCGCGACCAGGGCATCGCCGCCGAGGCCGAGGGCTTCAGCGGATTTCCCGGCGAAAAATATCCCGGCCTCTTCGCCGTCTACGCCGTCCCCCTCCCCGGCCACAATCCTGAAGAGATGCGCAAGGCCATTCACAAAGAGATTGACCGTCTCAAAAGCGAAGACATCACCGACGCCGAACTCCAGCGCTTCAAGACCCGCGCCCGCGCCGACCTCCTCCGCGGCCTCGCCGACAATGAAGGCCTCGCCCACCAGCTAGCGGAATACCAGACCCGCTACGGCGACTGGCGCGAACTCTTCCGCCAACTCGACAAGATCGACGCCGTCACCAAAGCCGACGTCCGTCGCGTCGCCAACAAGATCTTCACCGAAAGCAATCGCACCAGCGCGCAGATCGACTTCGTTCCACCCCAACGAAAAGCCCCGGCCTCCTCCAAGCCGGCCGCTTCCCCTGCCCAGCAGAACGCCGGAGGTGCGAAATGAAGACAATCAAGATAATGAAGTCTCTGTTCACAATGCGCCTTGCAGTCTTTCCCCTCCTCCTCACCGCCCTTGCCCTCCCAGCGCAGACCGCCGCACCGGCACAGACCACAACGGCGCCCGCCACGGTATCTCCCCAGCCGTGGAAGAAGATCGCCATCCCGCCGCTGCACGCCTTCAAGCCCCAGCAGCCGCGCCGCATCGAACTCTCCAACGGCCTCGTTCTCTTCCTTCAGGAAGATCACGAACTCCCCTTCATCAACGGCACCATCCTCATCCGCGGCGGCAGCCGGGATGTTCCCGACACCAAGGTCGGCCTCGTCTCCCTCTACGGCGAAAGCTGGCGCACCAGCGGAACCGCCGCCATCGGTGGCGACAAACTCGATGACCAGCTCGAAAGCAAGGCCGCCTCCATCGAAACCTCCGGCGGAACCGCCTCCACCTCCCTCACCTGGTCCAGTCTCAAAGGCGACTTCGACACCGTCTTCGCCAATACCATCGACCTTCTCCTCCACCCCGCCTTCAAAGCCGACAAGCTCGAACTAGCCCGCCAGCAGCTCAACACCGGCATCTCCCGGCGCAACGATGACGCCTCCGGCATCGCCATCCGCGAAGCCATCCAGATCGCCTACGGCAAGCACAACCCCTACGCCCGCGAGGCAGAGTACGCCACCGTCGACGCCGTCTCCCTCGCCGATCTCAAGGCATGGCACGATCGCACCGTTGTTCCCAACAACATCATCGTCGGCGTCTCCGGAGACTTCGACAGCGCCGTCATGGAGCGCAAGCTCCGCGCCGCCTTCGAGCCCCTGCCGCGCGGCCAACTCCTTCAGTCCGCCAGAATCGACTTCACCGATCCGCAACACGGCGTCAACTTCGCGGAAAAATCCGATGTCGACCAGTCCAACATCCTCATCGTCGGCCTCGGCACCGAGCGCAGCAACCCCGACTACTACGCCCTCAGCGTGATGAACGAGGTCTTCTCCGGCGGCTTCGGCTCTCGGGTCGTTCAGAACGTTCGCACCAAACTCGGCCTCGCCTACTCTGTCGGCGGCAGCTTCAGCGCCTCCTACGACCACCCCGGCATCTTCTACGTTCAGGCCGCCACCAAAAGCCCCACCACCGTAGCCGCCACCCAGGCCCTGCTCGCCGAAATCGGACGCCTCAAGACCGAGCCTCCCACCTCGGGCGAACTCAGCAAAGCCAAGGACCAGCTCCTCAACTCCTTCGTCTTTCACTACGACACGCCCGACAAGACCCTCAGCGAACAGGTCACTCTGGCCTTCTACAACTACCCCGCCGACACCCTTGAAAAATACAAGTCCGGCATAGAAAAGGTCACCTCCGCCGATATCTCGCGCGTAGCCAACAAGTACATCGACGTCTCGAAGCTGGCCATCGTGGTCGTAGGCAACCAAGCCGAGATCACGCCCGACCTCGACGCCCTGGGCAAAGTAACGCCTCTCGACATCGCCATCCCGCCTCCGCCCGCGGGAAAACCCGCCGAGTAAGGTTGAGGTGTAGCAATAACCGGGTGCCCCATTCATCGCGTTCTCTGCGATGGGTGGGCTAGCGGCGGGTGCTAGCGGGTGCCCCATTCATCACGTTCTCTGCGATGGGTGGGCTAGCGGCGGGTGCTAGCGGGTGCCCCATTCATCGCGTTCTTTGCGATGGGTGGGCTAGCGGCGGGTGCTAGCGGGTGCCCCATTCATCGCGTTCTTTGCGATGGGTGGGCTAGCGACGGGTGCTAGCGGGTGCCCCATTCATCGCGTTCTCTGCGATGGGTGGGCTAACGGCGGGTGCTAGCGGGTGCCCCATTCATCGCGTTCTCTGCGATGGCTGGGCTAGCGGGTGCTAGCGGGTGCCCCATTCATCGCGTTCTCTGCGATGGGTGGGCTAGCGCGGGTGCTAGCGGGTGCCCCATTCATCGCGTTCTCTGCGATGGGTGGGCTAGCGGCGGGTGCTAGCGGGTGCCCCATTCATCGCGTTCTTTGCAATAGGTGGGCTAGCGGGTGCTAGAGGGTGCCCCATCCATCGCGTTCTCTGCGATGGGTGGGCTAGCGGCGGGTGCTAGAGGGTGCCCCATTCATCGCGTTCTCTGCGATGGGTGGGCTAGCGACTCTCTACCTCTCGACGCGATTTGCTCCCCAGTCCTCACTGGCTTTGCTGCAGATCAGTTTGCACCCGCTCGGCCAACGTATTGACGGAGGTCGTGTTCGCCATCTCGATAAGCTCCGGATCAAGCTCCGCCTCCGCGATGTCAAGGTGCCGGCAGATCGCCCTTAGAAGCTGCAGCGTCTTGGTGATCTCTTTTTCCGAGAGCAGGTCGATTTGCAGGTTGAGCTGGTCCCGAATATCGCTCCGTCGCTGCATGCGATTCTGCTTCATCAACACAAACGTGCTGAGAAGAACACCTTCCACCGAAACGATCATCGCCAGCAGGATGAACGGATATGGATCGAAGCGCCGCACCCAGGGAAGCACGCCTGTGTTGACGAGAAACCACAGGGTGAACCAGAGAACGTGAAGGGCGACAAAGCTCATGCTTCCCGAAAAACCCCCAATCAGATCTGCGATGCGATCAACAATTCCTCGCCCCTTCTCCAGCGATCGCTGCAGATCGGCGACAGATCGAATGTTCGATTCAACAGTGGTCGGGGCGGCATGGGATGTATGATCCATAATTGCTATTGGATGCAGGTTCCCCTTCCTGTCTTCGCTGCTTCAAACCTACCCGTTGTTTTTGGTTTTCCAAGGCTATCTCATGCCTGACATCTTGCCCATCGAACTCCCTGTCACGCTGGTCCATCAGTTCGCCTTTCTCCTCCTGCTCGCTTTGCCGATTGCCTGCATCTCGTGGACCGTCACCCACGAAGAGGTCTTTCGGGAGCCCCGGGAGTTTTGCAGGGAGAGAAGCGAAAAAAAGAAGCGCCTTGTCGAACGAAAGTTCTTCTACCTGTTCACCTGTGAATATTGCTTCAGCCACTACGTCACGGCTCTCGTTCTGCTCATCACACGATTCCAAATGCTCTACCAGGGTTGGCGCGGATTTCTCGTCGCAGAGCTTGCTCTGGTATGGATCGCAAATATCTACATGAGCTTCTTCAACCGGCTGCGCCTCGATATCAAACATGAGAACGTGTCCATCGTCGCGGAACAGGCCAAAACCGCAAACGAAGGCTAACGTCCTGACTCTATAGTTCGTTTTCACACGAACGTCATCTCGACCGCAGCGCAGCGGAGCGGAAAGATCCCGCCGGGTGCCCCATATCTCGATTTTGAGATGTGTGCCGGGTGCCCCATATCTCGATTTTGAGATGTGGGCATCGAGCGCAGCGAGACCGTCTTCCACCAACTACGCAGTATGTGGACAGATTCCAAGTACCCGTCCCAACACTCAAAAGTCTCCACCCTCGTCTTTGCCCATATCCTCGCAAAGATTTCCACAGAAAAATGTTGTCAAGTCCAGAAATCCCCTAAGTTGCTGCAAACAGAACAGATCGAGTTTGCAAATTAGTTTCGCTTCGTGTGATACACTTGAATTCGATAGAAAAAGCCCGAGCCCACTGGCCCGGGTCTTCTAATTTAAGGACCAATCGCTGCCGACAGCTTCGGATGTGCCGCTAACCCCTTATGCTGCACGAATTTGGACGTAACTCTTTACGCTGCACGAATTTAGCGTACGTGATGTGTCGTAAGCTACTGAAAGGGTGAGACTTACACGCGGGCAATGGGGAGGGGAGGGGGGGTACCCCGAGGCAATCGCCCGCAACTTCAGCGAAACCGCCGGTCTATCGCATCGCGGCTTGGTAGCAGAACTGCAAACCGATCACCATGAGCCAGAGGGAGAGCGCGAAGCGAAGGTTGCGGTTGGGGATCTTCGGCGCCGCCCCGCTGCCGACAATGCCGCCGAGCACGCCCCCAATGGCAAGCTTGGTGAGAAGCGCGCCGTCGTAGGTGCCGCCGATCATGTGTACGCCCGTTCCGGTAAGTGCAATCGCAAGACCGAAGGCAAGATCGGTGCCGACAACCTGCGCCGCGGTGAGTGAGGTCAGGCTCAGCAGCGAGACTGTACCGAGCGCGCCAGCCCCGGACGACGAGAAGCCCACCTCCGCCCCAATGGGGAGCATGATCGCCGCAATCCATTTCGAACGGTCGGCTGCGGGACGAGCGATGCCGGCGGGACGGAAGTGACGATACAGATGCCATCCGGAAGTAAAGATGATGATCGCGCCAAGCACGAAATAGAGCGCGGTCTTAGGTCCATGAGTCGCGATCCGTTTAAACAGAATGGACCCGAAAATAACGCCGGGTAGACCGCCCATCAGCATGATCCCCAGCACGCGGTAGTTGACCTGCCTGCGAACCACCTGCACGGGAACGACAATCAATTTCACGATAGCCGAGTAGGCCAGCGCCGTGCTGACTGCGATTTCGACCGGAACGTGCAGGAAGAGGATCAAGAGCGGAGCGGTGATCACTCCAGCGCCGACGCCGCTCAGCGCGATCACTACTGCGATGCAGAACCCGATGATGAAATCCATGTCGACACGCTTTCCCGTTGCGTCCTACTGCGCCTGCAGGTGGATGCCGCACTCCTGCTTTTGTCCGCCCCAGCGCCCGGAGCGGGGATCGTTGGGATCGAGCGGCAAACTGGTGCAAGGCTCGCAGCCGATGCTGGAATACCCGATGTCATAGAGCGGGAGCAGCGGAATCTCGTGCTGCCTGGCGTACTGCCAGACGTCTCTTGTGCTCCACTCGGTGAGCGGGCTGATCTTGCGAATCGTCTTGCCGGTCGGCAGCGAAAAATCTTCTACCGGCTGAAGCGCGGCGCGGCTCTTCGCCTGTTCTCGCCGAAGGCCGGTAAACCATAGCTTGTACCGGTCGAGCGCGGCAAAGAGCGGCTTGACCTTGCGCAGGCCGCAGCAACGCCCGGGATCGGTCTGGTTGAGAATGCCGAACTGCGCCTCCTGCTCGGCAACGCTGAGTTCGGGAAGCAGATTGATGAGATGGATCGACCAGGCCCGCGTCATGCGATCGCGATAGTCATAGACCTCGGCAAAGTGATATCCGGTATCCAGAAAAATCACGGGAACATCAGGCAAAATCTGTCGGACTATGTGTAGGACCACCATGTCCTCGGCCTGGAAGCTGTTGGTAACACAGACATCCTGCTGCACCAGTGCGAGTTCCTGTTGGATCAACTGCTCCGCTGCATTCACTTTATCCACGACCGTTTCGGCTGCGGCTGCGGCAGCAGTGATTCCAATCGGACGCAAGGCTTCGCTCATGGATTGCTTCCCTTCTGCGTTGTGAGAACACCGCTTCCTGTCAGCTGCCTGATGAAGTCTTCCGGCGTATGCTGTGCTTCATCGAAAGTCTCCAGCGAGAGTCCGTCGGATAACGTTCGCGCGCTCTCTGGATCAACTCCTTCGACAAGGACCACCACCCCGATTCCGAGGAGCGCCTGCCAGAGTGCGCGCGAGCAAACGCGCGTGCGGACGACCGCGAAACTCTGGTCGAGTAGAAGTCGTTCGACTTCGTTTGCGCGCGCGTTATCGAAAACAAACAGCAAAGCGCCGTGTTGTTTCTGCTTCGCTTGATCGGCGTCGTTGTTGAGGCTTCGGCGAATCATCCCGGCTGCCACGGTCGCATTCGTCGCTGGGTCGATAAGAATGAAGCTGCCGGTAGCGCGATTCTCCAGGTATGGATCGAAGAAGAGAGGGCGGGAAGTCGAGATCTCCGCGACGCCGATATCGTTCATGCCGAGCGTGTGAACCGCCTCTTCTTCGAGGGTCTGAATATTGGTGCGGTAGCAAACGCGTGTGATGCGGCTGTTGAGCGTTTGCGTCCCGTGCTTCAGCAGGTAAGGCTTTTGGCTTTCAAGACGCTCAGCATCGAACCATACGAGAGAAGCTTCGATGTCGATAGCATGCTGCGGAAGAAGACCGGGTCTGGCGATCATGTCGCCGCGGCTGATGTCCAGCTCATCTTCAAGAGTGAGCGCGATCGATTGCGGCGCATTCGCCTCCTCCAGGTCGCCATCGAAGGTGGTAATGGACGCGACGCGGCTGCTGCGGCCAGAGGGAAGAGCGACGATCTCATCGCCCCTGCGTATTGTTCCGGCGGCAATTTGGCCGGCGAAGCCGCGGTAATGCTGGTCGGGGCGAATGACGCGCTGCACCGGCAACCGAAAACCTTTGTTCAGATCGTGACCGCTGACAGGCGCTTGCTCAAGATATTCCAGCAGCGTAGGTCCCGTGTACCACGGAGTGCGCAGGCTGGGATCGACGACATTATCTCCATCGAGAGCGCTGACCGGAATAATGATGAGGCTGGTGGCGCCGTACAGTTTCACGAGAGCTGCGAAATCCCGCTCGATCTTCCGATAAACCGCTTCGGAGAAATCGACAAGATCCATCTTGTTGACCGCTGCGACGAGATGGCGAATGCCGAGCAGGGACGCGATGTAGGCATGTCGCCGCGATTGCGTGAGGATGCCCTTGCGAGCGTCGATCAGGATAATGGCGAGATCGGCTGTGGAGGCGCCAGTGGCCATGTTGCGGGTGTACTGCTCGTGCCCGGGAGTGTCGGCGATGATGAATTTGCGGCGCTGCGTGGAGAAGTAACGGTACGCGACATCGATCGTAATTCCCTGCTCGCGTTCGGCGCGAAGCCCGTCGGTAAGCTGCGCAAAATCGATCATCGGTTTCTTCTGGCCGGGCGCGACGCTGGTGCCGGTGACGGCACGAACCTGGTCCTCGTAGACATTGCGCGAGTCGTAGAGAAGGCGGCCAATCAGCGTGGATTTTCCATCGTCGACACTCCCGGCAGTGCTAAAGCGAAGCAGATCCTTGGTCTCTTCCGAGGCAAGAAATTCATCGATCACAAAAGCAGCGTCTTCAAGCTGCTCAGGCGCTTCGTCTAACACTGCCGCGGATTTTCCGTAAGTGGGCCTCTGGCTGGACATTAGAAGTACCCCTCGCGTTTCTTGATCTCCATAGAGCCGTCCTGGTCGTGATCGATGACGCGGTTGGCGCGCTCGGACGACCGGAAGCCGACGAGTTCGGCAATGATCTTCGGAATCGTGTCCGCATCCGAGCGGATGGCTCCCGTGCAAGGGCTGCAGCCAAGCGAACGCAGACGCGAGCGGACCCACTGGACCTCGGATTGGCCCGGCAGTGTCTGCACGAAGCTCTGCTCGACCGGAATCAGGCTGTCGCCGCGAACGATCATGCGTCGCTCCTTGGCGAAGTAGAGCGGAACGATCGGGATCTCTTCGCGCAAGATGTAATGCCAGATGTCAAGCTCGGTCCAGTTCGAAACCGGAAAGACGCGAATGCTTTCGCCCGGAGAGATGCGGCTGTTATACAAATTCCATACTTCGGGGCGTTGATTCTTCGGGTCCCACTGGCCCGCACGGTCACGAAAAGAAAAGATGCGCTCCTTCGCTCGCGACTTCTCCTCATCGCGGCGCGCTCCGCCGAAGGCTGCATCGAACCCATATTCGCGCAGCCCATCGAGGAGCGCAGTCGTCTTCAGCAGGCCGCAGCAGCGCTGCGTACCCAGCCGAACCGGGTTGGCGCCATCGGCAAGCGCCTGCTCGTTACGCCAGACCTTGAGGTCCAACCCGAGCGAACGTGCCATGTTGTCGCGGAACTCGATCATCTCGTGAAACTTGTATCCCGTGTCCACATGCAGAAGCGGAAATGGAATGGGCCCGGGAAAAAACGCCTTCTGCGCGAGCCGAAGCATCACCGAAGAATCTTTGCCGATGGAGTACAGCATCACCGGCTTCTGGAACTCGGCTGCCACCTCGCGAAAGATGTGGATGCTCTCAGCCTCCAGCAGCTCGAGATGGCTAAGCCGCTGAGGCGAGAGGGCGGGTTGTTCGGATTGTCCGCTGATCAAATCCGCAAAGGACGATGAGGCCATGAGGTTTTCCCGATGTGATGGTGTGCTGTTTGAAGTGCAAAAAAGAGAAACCCACAACCTGAAATTCAGAGTGTGGGCGCTTTTGCTTCAGAAGGTATCGAGATAGGAGAGGAAGCTATCTACAACACGCGCACGCACACGGACAGGTCATACAGCAACAGAAGTTGCTATAGAGGCGACAAGCCGTGTTGGCGGTGGAGAAATGCATCTGTAGACAAGGTTCGATCATTCACCGCCGTTTGTCAACTCGAACGGACGGATTCAGACCACGCAACAGCTCAGGTACAGCTCAACTTTTCGCGGGAGCCTTCAATCCCAACTCCCCCATCACCATCTGCAGGTCCTTCCACGCCTCGCTCTTTTGCCGCGGATCGCGCAGCAGATATGCCGGATGGTAGGTCACCGCCAGCTTTGCCCCCCGGCATCCGTGCCATCTGCCGCGCAACGAACTCAGCGACTGCTTCACTCCCAGCAGATACATTGCCGCAGTCGCGCCCAGCGCCACGATCACGCGCGGCTGGATCACGTCAACCTGCCGCAGCAGAAACTGATCGCACGTCTCAGCCTCCTCCGGCTCGGGAACACGATTGCCCGGCGGCCTGCACTTCACAACGTTGGCGATATAAACCTCATCCCGCTTTAGCCCCATCGCCTGGATCATGTTGTTCAGCAACTGCCCGGCCTTACCAACAAACGGCACGCCCGAGGCATCCTCATCCGCACCCGGCCCTTCGCCGACAAACATCAGTCGCGCATCGGCATCGCCGTCGCCGAACACAACCGTACGCCGGCCCGCATAGGCCAGCGGACATCGCGTGCAATCGCCAATCTCGTTGTGAATCGCAGCCAGCGCATCGCCCTTTTGTGCCGCATTCACGCGCGTCACCGGCAAAGGCGTAAGATCGTTGAAGCTCACCAGCTTTGGAATAGGCGTCTCCAGAAATGCAGGCCGTCTCTTAGCTGACTGTAGTTCAGCCGATCCGACCGAAGCTTCACTCCGAACAGGCAACGAGCGGGCCCTTGAAGCGACCTCCGGAGTCGACGCCGTCCCTGTAGCCAATAAAGAAGCGACCGGCTCAGGAGCAGTCTCGGCATACACCGGCTCACCCTGGCGATAGAAGTCGTGAATGCCCACGTCGCGCAGATACTCGACGTAGTCCCGAAGCTGCTGCTTCGCCTCGCCTGTCCCTAGACCGGTTGCCATACACCTATCGTATCGCGCCCAGCGCGTCCGGGATTATTGCAGTGTAGTCTCCAACGCCGGCTCAACCACCCGCTCCGGCAGCACGAACTTCACGTGTCCCTGCTTGATCTCATCCTGCGCCACGCGGCAAGCCTTCATCGACTTAGCCATAATCAGCGGCGCCGCACCGGACTGCAACTGCCGCGCACGTCGCGCCGCACCTTTGACCAGACTGTATTTGTTGTGGAAAGCACTCTCGATCGTCATGCGTTTCACCCCGTGTCTGAAGTTATAACTCAGCGCAAGGAAATGCCCTACACAATTCGTCGTGGATCACCATCTCTAAAGAACCTCTGATCTAATCTCGGCTTTGAAAGGGCGCGGCTTCAGCCGCGCCGTAAATCAATTAAATAGAGCAGGCTTAGGCCCCGAGGGAACGCTCTTCGAAGACCACTACACTTATTCAAAGCTTTCCTAAACACAAAAGGTCTGCAAAGCCGCCTGCAATCTCGACGAAGCGGCGTCCGTCCTGCAACTGGAGGCTGCCAGTTGCACTCCATTCCGCTCCCCACGTTCGCACAAAACGATCGCCCGCATCTCGCCAACCGCATGATCTAGAACATCGTTCACCAGCGCGTACTTGTAGCTTCGAATCTTCTTCAGCTCATTCCGCGCCTCGGCCAGGCGATTCTTGATGACGTCCTCCGACGTGACATGCTCCGCCAGGCTTCGGTTGCGCAGCCGGATCTCCAGCACCTCAGGACTCGGCGGCAAAACGAAGATCGACACCGCTGCAGGCAGCTTCTCCATCACCTGCACCGCGCCTTGCACATCGATATCCAGCAGCAGGTCCTTGCCGGCCGCCGACGCGTGCGCCAGCGCCGAAACCGCCGTTCCGTAATAATTCCCAAAGACCTCCGCCCATTCCAAGAACTCCCCTGCCCGGATCATTGCTTCGAACCTCTCGCGCGTCGTAAAGTGATATTCGCGCCCGTCTTCTTCGGATCCGCGAGGCGCCCGCGTCGTATACGAGATCGAAAAATCCAACCCCTCTACCAGCGTTCGCAGCATACTTACCAAAGTCGATTTGCCCGAACCGGAAGGCGCCGAAATAATAAAGAGTATGCCTGCCATGCGCCCCAGGGAACCAAACGATATGTGATCAGTGCCAGTGTACCAACCGCCCCGTGAAGCCTTTACTCCAAATTCTGGACCTGCTCCCGCGCCTTCTCGATCTCTGCTTTCATCTCCAGTCCAAGCTCGGTAATGCGCAGACTGTTTGCGCCCGCGGCTCCACTGGTCTTCGAAAGCATCGTGTTCGCCTCGCGGTTCAACTCCTGCAGCAGAAAATCCAGCCGCTTACCCAACTCCCCGCCCTCATCCAACATACCGACAAAGCGCTCCACGTGCGTCCGCAACCGCACAACCTCTTCTTCGATGTCGCTCTTCTCCGCCAGCACAGCCGCCTCTGCCAGCAGCCGCTCTTCGCTTACAGGAACACCCTGGGTCAGTTCCAGCAGCCGGCTACGCAGCCGCTCGAACTGGCTCTCCCGCACGCCACTTCGCAGCTCCGCCATCTCTTCCGCAAACTCCTGCAGCCGCAGCATCGAAGCGCGCAGCTCCGCAACCAGCGCCGCGCCCTCCTGCAACCGAACCTCATTCAGCTTCTCCACCAGCGGGAAAACATGCGACAGCACCGCGGCATCCAGTCCTTCAGTCTCGCCTGCTCCGCCGCTACTGTCCGCGCTCATCACCCCGGGAATCCGCAACATCGCATTCAGATCAGGCTCGCCGGCAACTCCATTCATCTCCGCGGCTCTGCGAAACGCCTGCACATACGCCTCGAGCAACCCGGCATTCAACTGGATCTCCGAACTAGCCCTGCGCTCCACCTGCAACATCACTTCAACATGCCCACGCTTCAAACCTTCCTTCAGCATTCGCCGCATCTGCAGCTCCATCCCATCGCAGGACGAAGGCAGCCGAAGATGAAGATCGAGAAAACGATGATTGACGCTCTTGATCGTCAGCGTAAACCCAGCGCTATCTCTCAGCGAACCGCGGAGACTTGCATATCCGGTCATCGAATAGATCTCACTCACGCAATCTCCTCCAGCCCCACCGGCAAAGCAGCCTCACCACCAGCCGGAGCGGCCAATTCATCTTCGCTGAATTGCATGTCGTACAACCGCCGGTAAGTGCCCGAATGCTGCATCAGCTCTTCATGCGATCCAATCTCTGTAATCCGTCCGCTCTCGATCACGGCAATCCGCGTAGCCCGCCTTATCGTCGACATCCTGTGCGCTATCACGAATACCGTCCGCCCCTGCATCAGATTGGCCAGCGCCGCCTGCACATACTGCTCGCTCTCCATGTCCAGCGCAGAGGTCGCCTCATCCAGAATTAAAATTGGCGCATTTTTTAAAATCGCCCGCGCGATGGCCAACCGCTGTCGTTCCCCGCCGCTCAACCGCGTGCCCTTCTCGCCAATCTTCGTGTTGTACCCTTCCGGCATGTTCAGGATAAATTCATGGGCCAGCGCCATGCGCGCCGCCTCTTCCACCTTGCTCATCGGAACATCCGGCTGGCCGTACGCTATATTATTCCGCACCGTGTCGTTAAACAGCACCGTCTCCTGCGTCACCTTGCCGATCTGCCGCCGCAGCGACGCGATCGTCACATCTCGCAGGTCATGTCCATCGATCAGAATCCTACCCTCGTTCACATCAAAGAACCGCGGAATCAGGTTCACCAGCGAAGACTTTCCCGCGCCGCTCGGCCCCACCAGCGCAATCACCTCGCCGGGCTGTACCGCCAGGCTAATCTCATGCAGTACCTGCTTCACCTCGCCGTCACTCTCATAGGCAAAGCCCACACCCTCGAACTGAATTCCTTCGCTGAATCCCTTCAGCACATGCGCTCGCTTCTTCTCCTGCACATCGTCCTCTGCGTCCATGAACTTGAAAATATCTTCACTCGCGCCCAACGCCTGCTGGAAGCTGTTGTAGAACGCCGCAAACTTCCGCACCGGGTCATACAGCGTAAACACCGCAATCAGAAACGTGATAAACGATCCCGCAGTCATCTCCTTACGCTGAATACTGATCCGGCCCAGCAGCAGCAGCAGCGCAATCGCCACCGAGGCAATCAGGTCCATCAAAGGAGAACTGATCGCCTGCACGCTCACCGACCGCAAATTCGCGTCGAACAGCCGTCGCGCCGCCCGGCGAAAGCGGTTCATCTCCCACAACTCCATCCCGAACGCCTTCACAATGCGGTTGCCCGTAATCGTTTCATGAAGAATGTTCTGAATTTCCGCTAGCTTATCCTGCCCCTTGCGCGTCGTCTGCCGTACTCGCCGTCCAATGCGCCGCGCCGACAGAATCACCACCGGCACAAACAGCAGCAGCACCCACGCCAGTTTGCCGCCAACGATCACCACCGCAACTGCCGTGAAGATCAACGTAAAGAACTGCTGCAGAAAATCGCTCAGCACGCTCGACATCGCAAACTGGACCTTCTCGATATCGTTGATCAGCGTCGACAGCAGCGTTCCCGTCGTATGCTTCTGAAAAAATCCAACCGACCGCCGCAGCACTGCGTTGTACAAATCATTCCGCAGATCCGTAATCATCCCGAACCCGGCGCGGTTCACCAGATACGTGCCTGAATAATCGCAAACCGACTTCAAGAAAGCCGATCCCACCAGCGCCACCGCCACCACGGTCCACGCATTGTGAAAGTAACTCGGCAGAAGCCGCTGCAGGTTAATCACATGATCTGTGTGAGGAATGCGGAAGACCAGCACCAACCCTGGCGGGGCATTCGGACTCAACACATTGTCGAAGATCGGCTTCACCAGCAGGATGCGAAACGCAGCCATCCCGCCTACGATTGCCATCAGCACCACCGAAGCCAGCGAATACAGCGCATACGGCCGGACATACAGCAGCAAACGCCAGATACGCCTCAAGCCGCCACGCTCCCGTCCGTTCTGATCGCACGCCGCATAGTACCATTCTAGTGCGCCGAGCCGGCCGAACGCAGTCTACTTCGGCATATCGCGATGCGCGGTCTTCACCCGATACCCCGCCTCTGACAGCCGCTTCTTCATCTCTTCCGCGATAAACACCGACCGGTGCTGCCCGCCTGTGCATCCAAATGCTACAGTCAAATAACTCTTGCCTTCCTTGATGTAGTGCGGCAAAAGAAACTTCAGCATTTCGCTCGCCTTGTCCAGAAACTCCGTGGTTTGTGGAAACTGCCGGACATACTTCGCTACCTTCGGGTCTTTCCCTGTCAGCTTCCGAAACTCCGGCACAAAATGCGGATTCGGCAGAAACCGCACATCGAACACCAGATCCGCTTCGGCCGGCACGCCATTCTTGAACCCGAAGCTGTTCGAAGAGATCATTAAACTTTGGTCGCCGGCCTCTCGCTCAAATTGCGAGTTGATGTGCGCCCGCAGATCATGCACATTGAACTTCGTCGTATCCAGCACGATATCGGCGACGTTGCGGATGGGGTCCAGCCGCTTGCGCTCCGCCCGAATCGACTTCACCACCGTCTCGTTTCGACCCAGCGGATGCGGCCGCCGCGTCTCGGAGAAGCGCCGCACCAGCGCATCGTCACTCGCTTCGAGAAACACCACCCGCGTCGGAAGCGCCTTGCGAACTTTCTTCAGGATCGCCGGAAACCTGTCCAGACGCATCCCTTCTCGCACATCGACCACCAGCGCCGCCCGCTCGATCTCTGCCGACTGCCGCACCAGATCGGCAAACTGAGGCACCAGTTCCAACGGAAGATTGTCGACCGAATAAAATCCCAGGTCCTCGAACGCCTTTAGCGCCGACAGTTTTCCCGAACCCGAAAGCCCCGTCAAAATCACCAACTCTGCCGGATGCTCGGCAGCCGAAGCCGGCTTGCTGCGTTTCGTCCTTGCTCTGACCGTCTTCTTGCTGCCCTGCTTGCCTGTCATCCTGGAAATCCTGGCATCCTCATCCTACGGAACCTCGATCAATTCCATCTTTCCATCGCGCTTGCGGCATAACACCATAGCCTGCCCCCCATGATCGCGAAATACAAACACGTCGCGGTCCCGAAACGCAGCCTCTTTCACCGCCTCTTCCAGCGACATCGGCCGCAGCGCAACCCCATCGGTCGAACGGACCACATGCGGCTCGGGCAACGGCGAATGAAAAGGAAAAGAGTGCACCAGCATCGGCACCGCCTTCCGGCCGACGCTGCTCTTGCTCACCACCTTCACCGCTATCGCCTTCTTCATGGCAACAGCCGTGCCATCCTCCGTGGCGGCCCCTTTCACATCGGTCTTCGGGTGCCGCTTGATCGTTCCGAATCGCTTCTTGTGGCGAATCGCCTGCTGCTCGAGCTTCGCCAACGCATCGCGCAGCGCGACCTCCATATCGATCGCCTCGCAGCTCGCCACCAGCTTCTGATGCCTGGTCTGCACCGTCACTTCCGCATTATGCCGATACTTGTCCTTGCACAGAATTACATGCACATTCGCGGTGTTGCCGATGATCTTCGCAAGCCGCGCCAGCCCATCTTCCGCCTGTGTCTTCAGCTTTTTGGTAACTGTGGTCTGTCTGCCGGTGTACTCGACTTCCATCCGCTCACCTCGTCCCTGCAGTCTAACCCAGACGCTCAAATCCAGACGATCAGCGTACACGACGTTGATGCGTGCTTGGAATCTGCATATCTTCGCGATATTTGGCGACGGTTCTCCGCGTTACCTGGATGCCCTGCCGCTGCAACTCCGCAGCCAATTGATCGTCCGTCAGCGGCTTCCGTTCGTCCTCTTCCTCGATTAGCTTTTTCACCTTGCGCTTCAGCAGTACCAGCGGCAGATCTCCTCCCTCCGGCCCGTTCACGCCTTCGGAAAAAAAGAACCGCAGCTCGAACACCCCCTGCGACGTATGCACATACTTGTTCGCAACCGCGCGGCTCACCGTCGAAGGATGCACCCCGATCTCCTCCGCCACCTCTTTGATCATCATCGGCTTCAGCGCATTCACCCCGTGCTCCAGAAACTCCGTCTGCCGCCGCACAATCACCTCGCACGTGCGCACAATCGTGTTCTTCCTCTGCTCGATATTCCGCAGCAGTTGGATCGCCGACTTGTAACGCTCCTTCACATATTCCTTGACGTCCTTCTCCGTCTGCTTCTGTTGCAGCATCTTGCGATATCCCTGGTTCAGCCGCAGCGTCGGCATGTCTTCTTCATTTACTACTACGATGTATTGATCGTCCCGCTTCACAAACGCAACGTCCGGCTCAATCAGCCGCGTCTCGCTCTGGTTGTA
Organism: Edaphobacter sp.; assembly: GCA_965277335.1. Lineage (GTDB taxonomy): Bacteria > Acidobacteriota > Terriglobia > Terriglobales > Acidobacteriaceae > Edaphobacter. The sequence continues at coordinate 447,738 of CBDICJ010000007.1, forward strand.
GCGCTGTCCAGGCCTCGGATCCAGCGTCCGGATAAACTCCACCGCGGCGTTCACCTCCTCCGCCGTGCGGCCGCAACTCCGCGTCAGCTCGCGCATATCCTTCTTCTGCAGCAGCGCCAGGCAATGCGTCACCACGTGCTTCGCGATGCTGAACACATCCTCCCGCCCGGACCCATTGACTATAGGCGCCGGCTCAGTCTCGCCATCCAGCGGAAAGCGATCATTTTCAAAGTCCTCAATCCTGCGCGCAGCCACCATCTGCCGTCGCCGCAGCACAATCGCCGCCTCTCCCTGCTGGGCACAGATCTGAATCAGCAGGCACTCCCGAAGATCCCGTGCGCCGACGCCTACGGGATCGAGATAGTTCACGATCGTGCGCGCCTCATGGACCGCCGCAAGCGCTGCCTCCATCTCTCCGTCCATCCCTGCCGCCAGCGCAACCTGCTCAACCTCAGCGGCTCCATCGCCGCTCTCCTCCCGCTGCGCCTCATCCCACCGAAGCATCCCTTTCGCCTTCGTTCCGCGCTCAAACGGAATCGGCTCCGATCGAACCGGATTCTTGAACTGCACCAGCGAACGAGCCAACTCTTCATCGCTCGCCGTCAGGTATCCATTCTCATTCAGGTTTCCCACCACCAACTCCGCAGCCGCCGCAATCTCCGAGCTCAACGTCAGCGAACCGAGTTGCCATGCCAGGTGATCGCTTAGCGTGCTCGGCTGCGACAGAAAGTTCTCGAACGAAGGTTTGTCGTACTCTTCAAAGTTCGAGGCCGTCCTAAATCCAGGATCCAGGTAGTCCTGAAAGTAGCTGCCAAAATCAATCTCGTCGAAGGGATCTTTCTCGACCTTCTCGCTGGCCGCGGCAACGTCCTCCGCCGAACGTTCCCGGTCGCCCTCCAGTCCCGACCTCTCTTCCAGCGAGACTGCGGACTCCTCCAGCTCTTCCAGCACTGGATTCTCCACCATCTCGGTATTGATCATCTCCTTCAGCTCAAGCTTGTTCAGCGCCAGCACGCTGACCATCTGCACCAGTCCAGGCGTCAGCACCTGCCGTTGCGAGACCTTCAAGTTCAGCTTCGGTTGCAGCAACACATTAACCTCTCATCGAGTGAGTCACACGTTGGCATGGGTCTGCCGTTTGGCGCTCATCGTGCAGACCATCTGCAAACGAAGTGCCAAACCAGCTTGGCCACAGTCTACACGCCTTCACCTGTTCTGGCTGTAAGTCTAACCCTGCCGACTGCCATGCGAACTGCACCGATAGCAACTCCGCGTTACAACACAAGTTGTAGCGCCTCAGTCCATCGAAAAATTCTCTCCCAGATAGATCCGACGCACCTCAGGATCTCGTCTCAATTCAGCCGGCGTGCCATGCTGGAAGATCCGGCCCTCGGTAATGATGTACGCCCGGTCCGTCACCGACAACGTCTCCCGTACATTATGGTCCGTAATCAGCACGCCAATCCCGCTCTTCTTCAGCCCGAAGATGATCTCTTGCAAGTCGAGCACCGCAATCGGATCAATCCCCGAGAACGGCTCATCCAGCAAGATAAACGCCGGTTCGATCGCAAGACATCGCGCAATCTCCACTCGCCTTCGCTCTCCGCCGCTTAATGCATATCCTCGCGTCTTCCGCACTTGACCGAGGTTCAATTGCTCGATCAACTTCTCAGTGCGAGTCCGCCGGCTCTCCCAGCTCAACTGCTGCGCCTCCAGCACGGCCAGGATATTGTCCTGCACCGTCAGCTTGCGAAACACCGAAGGCTCCTGCGGCAGATAGCTGATGCCATAATTCCGCGCCCGCAGATACATCGGTAATCGGCTGATGTCATGCCCATCCGCCAACACTCGTCCAGCATCCGGTCGCACCAGCCCGACGATCATGTAGAAGCTCGTCGTCTTGCCCGCGCCGTTGGGCCCCAGCAGTCCCACTACCTCGCCCTGCTCTATCTCCAGGCTTACGCCCCTCACCACCTGGCGCCCGCCGTACGACTTGCCGATCTCCTCCGTCGATAGCGTCTTCATTGCCTGTTCTTCACCCGCGTCTCCGTGCGCACTCTCTGCCCCGCGCCGCTGCCTTCATTAGAAACTACAACGTTCTCATCTCCCGCATGGAATCGCAGCGAAGTGCCTGTCACGGTGCCGCGCTGGTCATCGATCACCTTCGGCAGCACTGTAGGCGTCCCGGTCAACACGAACATTCCGTCGCTTGCGGTATACACCACTTGCTCGCCTGTAGCCCGTCGCCCCGGCTGCGAAATCTCGATGTGTCCGCTCGTCACCACGCGCTCTACGCTGCCGCCCATAAATCCGTTCGCCGCACCTGCATTGTCTAGACCTTTAGCACTGCTGACCGCCGCGCCTACATCACCCTTTGCCTTCTTGAAACTTCCGTTGTCAGCAGCCTGGAGATACACCGCCATCTGCTGCCCGCGCATGCTGCCATCTGCGCTCTCGACTTCCACTCCGCCGCTAAAATCCGCCCTTCGCGCCTCGTCCGAGTACACCAGATCCCGGCTCTGCACCCGAATCACATCCGCCTTCCTTCCACTCACGGCAGCCTTGATCTCAGCCCCGGCCGCATCCGTCTTCGCAGCCGCCCCGCTGCTCACCAAAACCGTATGCACCGCCATCGGAGCGCCCTGCCCTTCCTTGTGCTCTACACCATGCGCCAGCAATCGCCGCTGCTTCTGCTCAAACTGCAGCACCGGAGCATCCACCTGCGAAGCTCCCTGCCACATCCGCGCCGGCCTGCCCGCCACGCCATAAAATGTCGCCACCTGCGAGTCGTGCTTCATCTCGGCGCGCGCAGCCAGCACATGCACCGGCTCGCTCGCGCCTCCCGGCTGCCCATAGCTCGCCTTCACCGAACCATCCGCGGTAGCATCTCCGCTCTGCTGCTCCGTCATCACTCGGTCCGCCCAAAGCACGCTCGTTCCATCGCTCACCTGCACGTTCCCGGTCAGCGCAGTACGTTCAAGACCGACATCGTACACAGCCCTCTCCGCTGTCACCCGCTCCTCCGCCGGCGCAGCCTCGCCCGGCTTCTGCACCGGAAGCTGTGTCATCACCACATGCCCAAGCTCCACCGCATTCGAGATCTCATCCGCACCTTGCCCATTGCTCAAATCACCTTGCGCTGCGTGACTCTTCGCATGCCTCACGCCGGACGCCGCAGGCCGGAAGTGCGCCACCAGCGAGTCCGCCAAACTTGTACTCACCACTCCCTTCTCATCGTCCTTCCGCAGTGTCGTGTGTCCATCGCCGTGAACCTCGCCAAGATGATCAGCGTTCCCCATCTGCACAAAATGAGCCGTCAACACATCTCCCGCCATCGCACTGCTCGTCATCCCAGCTCCCCTCTCCCGCGTAACACCATTCACCACCTTCAGCCGAGCATTCCCACTTGCCTTCGCATCCCGCAACCGAGCCTTACCCGCCGCGCCCGCATCCAGCGCTACATTCACTGCACCCGCATCCAACTCGCGCTCACTCCAGGGCGCGCCAGCCGCATCCGAGGCCCGTATCTTCTCCTGCAGACGCACCGCGCCCGTCATCACCACATGCTCCGGCCGCCCTGCTTTATCGAATCCCGCCCGGCCCTCCGCCGCCTCTCCCTGCGCCTGCCGCAGCGCATCCTCCGCCGAATACCTCACTCCGCCAGTCATCACCGCCGACTGCGGCTGATTCTGCGCACTCAGCATCATCTCGCCCCGGGGAGCCTCCACCTTCCCACCCTCGCCGTTTGTCAGCGTCACATCGCCCTCAGCCTCCACCCGCTCCGCCGTCCCATCCTTCCGCAGATGCACCACCACATGCTCCCCCTGCGCCGTCTGCCCACCCGCAACTCCGCCCACCGCCACATACCTCGCCTGGCTCAGCAGCACCTTCTGGCCCGGCCGGTCCAGCTCCGCCCGCGACGCCGTCAACACCACCGGCCTGTCATGCTGCAGTCCGTTCACCCTCACCGCCGAGTGCAGCACCACCACGCCCGTATCCGAGTTGTAGTCCGCACCCACGGCATGCCCCGTCAGTCCACCCGATTCAAACTCGATCTCGTTGTCCGTAGCCGCCACGCCAAGCTTTCGCAGAAACACCAGCCCGCTCGTCGTCACATGGATCAAACGCTCGTCCTTCTTCTCCTGCGAGCCGCTACCCTGCAGATCTTTCCCTGACGCATACTCCATCTTCTTGCTCGCGTCCGCGGCTTCAGGAGCCTGCAGATCGAGATGCACCTCTCCCACCGCCCGAATTACCTCAGCGGCCTGGTCATACTCAAACTCATGGCCGTAGATTCTGTCCGCCCTGTCCTGATTGTGCCCATAGTTGCGCCCGTACAGCACAATCCCGACGTCATGCAGCGTGATCTTGCCATCGGAACGCTCCACCGCCTTCGCTGCATGGATCGTGTACACCGTCCTGCCCTGCACCGACTGCGAATAGGTGTACCCGTTGGTCTCCCGCCGGATATCCACCCCCAGCTTCTTCGGCAGATTCGTCAGAAACCGGTGTGCCCGGTAATGCGCGTACCCCAGGAACCCGGAGATCACGATCACCAGCAGACCCGCACCCGCCAGCAACCAGACCCGCAGCCGCTCTACTGAAAAGTTCATTCCTCGTTATCTTCTCACCCTAAGGTTCTCACCCTAAGGATAGGCCCTGCCGGACGGGCCTCCTGCGCGGAGGGCGGTCACTTCGTGACGCGTATACTTTTTCTCAGTAGCACGAACCTCTTCGGTCCTCCCGTTGGTCGAAAGGGAACATTTGACGCCGACCACCGGGGAGGCCCTCTGCTGTTCAAACTGGCAACACAAGGTATACATGGCACGAAGTGCCCGCTCCACGCGCAGTGAGCCCGTCCGGCAGGACACCTGGTCTAAACTAGCTCCATGGCCGATCAGCTCTACCTTAGCCTCTGGTTTCCCAACTTCCGCCTCGACTCTCTCCCCGCGGCTCTGGTCTCGGTCATGCGCCAGTTTGCCGCCGTCAGCGGATTCCCAGAGAGCAAGCGCGTAGCCGCCGCCACCGCCTACCCCATCAGCTTCACCGAACCGCCCACCTACCAGCGCCTCTACGTCAACGACGACCGCGCCGAAGAAAACTCCGACACAGCCTCTTCCATCATCGAAAACGCAGTCGCCGAAGCCACCGAACCACTCCACGACGACACCGCCTACGAGTTCGAGATGCGCTGGCGACTCTGGTCTCCCGAGTATGACCTAGCCCATCCAGTCATCGATCCCGACGACGAAGATTCCGACTCCGAAGAGTCTTCCTACGGCTCAGCCGCCCTCGACCCCATCTGGCGTCTCCAGCCCGCCACCGTCCGCATCCTCGGCTTCGGCCCTCGCTTCGACGACGCCAGCTTCGACCAGAACGGTCATATCCGCATCGACTTCGGCCTCGACACCCCCTGGCTCGCCGAGACCCTCGAAGACGAACAGCTCGACGAAGCCGCTACCAGGCACATTCAGCAGAACGTAGAGCTTCTCCTCGCCTTCACCCTCTCGGTCGAAAAACACTGCGGCGTCAGCAGCCGCCTGCTCTGGACCGAATCCGGCGAACCGCTCGCCCAGAAGCTCATCGACCGCCTCCAGCGCGTCAACTGAGCATCAGTTCACCTACATCAGTTCACAACCGACCGGTTCACCACCGGCCGATCCGCGCGAACCGCCGCCGCATGCGCCTCGCGCCGCAATCTCGCCTCCCGCATCGCCACCAGCATCAGCCCTGAAAAGGTCAGCATCAGCATTCCGTAAGCCCGCGCCCCATGCAGCTGCGGAACATCCCCGTACAGCAGCGCCAGCCCGGCAAACACAAAAAAAACATGCGCGCAGAACACCTGCAGCGAAGCCTTCCCCAACGTCAAAAGCGGCTCCACCGACACCAGCCGCAGCAGATGCCGCCGAAGCCAGTAGCAAACCACGATGAACGCCGCCAAGTTTACCAGCCGCATCGGCCCGATCTTCCACTTGTCCAGTTGCATCCCCAGCGATTCCTGCGACAGATGCGGACCCAGCCAGTCATGCCGCACCCCAAGAAAGAAGACGCACACCACGCCGCAGCCGGCAACCGCAAAGCCCGGAATGCGCCTCAGCGGCATATCGCGCCCTACGCTCTTGGCCCCCAGCCACAGTCCAAGGATCCATACCCCCTGCCACGCAAAAAGATTGAACGCCCCCGTCTCCTGCAAAGGAATCGGGAGATGCGTCACCCGCACCAGCACATCATGCACAGCCTCCCGCAGCCCGAACTGCGCCGCCAGCCACACCGCACCGCTCCCTCCCAGCACCCACCCCCAGCCACGGCGAACCGCAATCGTCAGCAGCATCGGCGTCATAAAGAGAAACAGCACATACATCGGCAGGATATCGAGCAGCGGCGGACAGTAAACCAGCAGCACCGCCCCCACCGTCGCCACCACCCGATGCGCCAAGTAAAAGTTCAGCAGGTTATAGATCGCCAGCCGGTGCGTGCGCGTCGCGAACTCCGCCGCCAACGTAAAGGCAAGCGCCAGCATCAGCAGGTGATACCCGTAGATCTTCAGTGTTCTCCGCCACAGCTTGGCGCGCATCCCCGACGGATCTTCGGTTGCCTCCCCCAGATACACATAGCTCACCAGCAGCGCCGACATAAAGACAAAGCCCTCTGCCGAAGACACAAACCCCAACGGCTGATTTACCAAGTCGCTGAAGTGCGTCGGCATATGCGCGAAGGTCATCCACACCAGGAACAGCCCCCGCAGCGCATCCAGCGCCGGCAGACGCTTCGTCTTGGCAGCAGTCACCTCCACCCCTCACCTCGTCTTCCCCAGCTACAGCACCGCGCAACTCCCGCCCGCGCCTGCCTTCAGCCTATGTGAATGGTAGACGCTCCGGCGCGAAATCCGCTTCATTCAAAATAAAAACCCATTGCCGGCCCTTTACGAATCTTTTCGAAACCTCTTATGCCATCTTTATGAGCGCGGTGTTGAGATAGATCTCGTGGGCGCGCCAAGGCCCTCAGGAGACAGCACCATGAACACCTTTCGCACCCGCAGACCGCTTCTCGTCAACGCCACGCAATGCCGTCGCCCCGCCCTCATCCTCACCGACTCCGGCCAGCGCAGAGCCTTCCCCGGCGACTGGATCATTGAAGGCGAGAATCACGAGCGCTACATTGTCGACAACGCCTTCTTCCAGCGCACCTTCGCGCCCATTCCCTGGCAGCCGACCCAGGAAGGCCGCAGCTACGGCTGCTAACCCGTTCTCATTTCACCACAAACCGTCATAAAACCCGCTGTTCCCCACCAACACCCGGAAAGAAGAGCGTAGTGTCGTATGGCATTATCCCTCGCACCTGAACCTCCCTCCCGCTCGTTTGCGCCGTCTTCTACAACCGGCGACCTCGCCGAATCCCTGCACACCCGCCAGGCGCAGCTTCAAGACGCCCCCGCCATTCACAATCTTATCGACAGCTTCTCCCATGACGGCACCCTCCTCCGCCGCTCCTACTTCGAGATCTGCCAGAACATCGGCACCTTTACTGTCGTTGAGACCCGCGGCCATACGTTCATCGGCTGCGCCTCGCTTCACGTCTACGGGAAACATCTCGCCGAGGTCCGCTCCATCGTCGTCCGGCCTCAGGACAAGGGCGCCGGAGCCGGAGGTCTCCTCGTTCGCGCCCTCCTCCGCCAGGCAGAAGCAAAAGATATCCGCTGCCTCTGTCTCTTCACGCGCATTCCCGATTTCTTCGAACACTTCCACTTCCACACCGCCGAACATCAAGCCCTGCGCGATAAGGTGCTTAAAGACTGCATGCACTGCGCGCGCCGCAACGCCTGTGACGAGACCGCCATGATTCTCGGACAGCTTCCCTATTCCCAGACGCCCGGATCAACCGAGCCTTAGCATCTCCACCAATCCGCCGATCTCGTGCAACTGCAGCTCTGAACTGCTTTGGAGGCCAACTCCAAGGCGCCACTTGCCCTAGACTCAAAGACCCGGAAAACAAGCGGCGCCAGATCTATCCCGCCACCACAATCTCCGAAAAATCCGCAATCCCCGAAAAATCCTTCAGCACCTTTTCCAGCAGCGCCAGCCGGTTCGCCCGCACCGCCGCATCGGGCGCCATCACCATCACCGCATCGAAGAACGCATCCACCTGCGGCCGCAGTGTAGCAATCTGCTCCAGCGCTTCCCTGTATCTCCTCTCCGCCCGCAGCGCTGAAACCCGCTCCGCCAACTCCGCCGAACGCTCCGCTAGCACCCTCTCCGTCGGCTCGCTCAGCAGCGCAGCGTCAACCTCTGGCCGCGCGGCAATGTCCTTCGCCTTCGCCTGCGAGAGAATATTCTTCATCCGCTTGAACGCCGCCGCCACCGCCGCAAAGTCCCCCGTCTCTCCAGAAGAAGCCCCCCGCACCGCCGTCACCGCCTCGGCCCGCGCCACTGCATCGCGCACATCGTCGCCGCCCGCCGGCAGCACCGCCTTTATTACGTCGTAAGCCTGCCCACGCACCTCCCGCAAAGAAAACTCCAACCTCTCCGCAAAAAAGCTTCTCACCTTAGCCACGACAGCAGCATCTTCCGAACCCACACCCGCAAGCTCACCCAGTCTCAGCGGCAGCGCTTCCTTCGTCTCCGCGAGAATCTTCACGATCCCATTCGCCGCCCGCCGCAGCGCAAACGGATCCTTCGACCCCGTCGGCTCCAACCCCAGCCCGAACATCCCCGCAATCGTGTCCGCCTTATCCGCAATCGCCAGCAGCGACCCCTCCACCGTCCGCGGCACCGAATCTTCCATCGACTCCGGCTTGTATTGGTCGTATATCGCCTCGCCCACCGCAGCCGAAAGCCCCTGCGCCCGCGCATACAACCCGCCCACCACGCCCTGCAACTCCGTAAACTCCTTCACCAACTCCGTCGTCAAATCCGTCTTCGACAACAGAGCAGCCTTATCCAACGCCGAACCATCCACCACGATCCCGCGCTCCGCAACTAACTTCGCCAGCGCAGCCGCCATCTTCCGCACCCGCTCCGTCTTCGCCGCATAACTTCCCAACTCCTTTTGAAACGTTACCTTCTCTAATAACCCAACCCGCTCCACCAGCGGCACCCGCTGGTCGAACTCCCAGAAGAACCGCGCATCGTTGAATCGCGCCCGCAGCACCCGCTCATTTCCATGCCGAATCACCGCCAGCCCCGCCTCCTCCGTCTCGGTATTCAGCACCGCAAGAAAATACGGCGCCAACTTGCCGTCCTTATCTTCCACCGCAAAGTAGCTCTGGTGATCCCGCATCACCGTCACCAACACCTCCTCCGGCAACGCAAGATACTCTCTCTCAAATCCGCCCAGCAGCACCGAAGGCCACTCCGTCAGATGGGTCAGCTTATCCACCAGCGCATGATCCTCACGCCACCGCAGTCCCGCCACCGTTCGCGTCGCATGATCGAGCGCCTTACGAATCCTCTGCCGCCGCGCCTCCGAATCCGCAATCACAAACCCCTTCCGCAGCTCCTCCTCATACGCTCTCGGAGACGCCAGAGCTATCGCCGCATCCCCAAACAGGACTCGATGGCCATAGGTAACTCTATCCGCTACATATCCGCCAAAGCTCACCGGTACCACCTCGTCTCCCAGCAGCGCCATCAGCCAGCGCACCGGCCTCACAAACCGCTCCGGCCGGCCCGCACGCCAGTACATGTTCTTCGCCCAGTAGATCCCCGCCAGTTCCTTCGGCATCTCCGCCGCAATCACCTCCGTCGCAGCCCTGCCCGCCTTCACCGAAGTCGCCGCCAGATACTCGCCCTTCGGATTTGTAACCGTCTTCAACGCGCCGAAATCCACGCCCGCCTTCTTCGCAAACGCCATCGCCGCCTGCGTAGCCACACCGTCCCTCAATCCATTCCAGCCGGCCACCTTCACCGAAGGCCCCACCATCTCCTCGGCGACATCCTCCTGCCGTTCCGCCACGCCGTCCACCCAAACCGCCAGCCGCCTCGGGGTAGCAAAGCTCCTGCTCACCACCCCCGGCCGCACCAGCCGCTCGCGTTCGAGCATCTTCACCACGCGCTGCTCAAGCTCCTCCTGCGCTCCGGCAATCATCCGCGCCGGAACCTCTTCCAACCCAATCTCAAACAAAAACTCCGCCATCGTCCGCCTCTGCACTCCTACATAGGTAAGATTCGTCATCTCGACAGAAGCTGCTCACAGCATCATCGTGAGCAGCGCAGCAGAGAGATCCCCGCATTTCGCCTCTGTCCATTCACTACAGCTTCGGGAAGAACACGATCAATCCAGCCCGCAACTACACTCATCCCGCAACTGCGCCCAATCGCTTGCTATTCCCTACACCCTGCTGTTGCGCCGCATACGCCTTGGCCACTCCCACCACCAGTGTTCGAATCCGTGCCATTACTCCCACTCGCTCCGTCACCGAGATCGCCCCGCGGGCATCCAGCAGGTTGAACACATGCGAGCACTTCAACGCCAGCTCATAGGCGCCCAGTACCGGAAATCGTCTCAACCGCAGCGCATCATTCCTTTCAGAATCTGGCTCGCCGCGCTCATCATCAAACAACTTTCTCGCCTGCTTCAGCAGCCCCAGGCACTCCGCCTCGTACAACTCCAGATGCTTCCACAGCGACTCCACATCCGCATAGTCGAAGCTGTACGCCGAAAACTGCTCCTCCTCGGCCAGCCGCATCTCGCCATACGTCACTTTTTTACCCGTATCCGACTCCACCGCCCAGACAATGTCATAGATCGAATCCACATCCTGCAGAAATCCCGCGATCCGCTCCAGCCCGTACGTAATCTCGCCAGAGATCGGATCGAGATCCATTCCTCCGCACTGCTGAAAGTACGTGAACTGCGTAATCTCCAGCCCATCCAGCATTACCTGCCAGCCCACGCCCCACGCGCCGCCCACCGGCCACTCCCAGTTGTCCTCTTCAAATTTAATATCGTGCTCGCGAAGATCGATCCCGATCGCCGCCAGCGACTCCAGGTACATCTCCTGAATCGTGATCGGCGGCGGCTTCAGAACCACCTGCAGTTGTGTATGCCGAAACAGCCGATTCGGATTCTCTCCATACCTCCCGTCCGCCGGTCGACGCGATGGTTGCGCATACGCAATCCGCACCGGCTTCGGCCCCAGCACCCGAAGAAACGTATCCGGCGACATCGTTCCCGCCCCTACCTCCACGTCATACGGCTGCTGCAGCACGCATCCCCGATCCGCCCAGAAGCGCTGCAGCGTAAACAACAACTCCTGAAACGTCAGCACCTTCAAACTACCCCGTCTTTGAACCATTCTCCGATGATAACTGCCGACTTCATCGCCGAGAAGACAGAGATCATCGAGACCCAACCCAACGCCACCGAAGTTGCGTCCGACGCGTCCTCCCGCTGCGCTACGCCGAACAAAGCGGCCACGAGAAGTATGAAGCCTTATTCGAGCAGTTCAACGACACCATGAGCCAACCTTACTAAACGCCTGTCCTGCCGGACGGGCCGCTACGCGCGGCGCGCCCACTTCGTGGGGTGTATACCTTTTTCGCGATAGCATGAACTGCCTCGGTCCTCCCGTTGGTCGGGATGAGAGATCCTCCTGCCGACCATCGGACGCCCACCCGAAGAGGTATACCCGCCACGAAGTGGCTCCGGCAAGACCCGAGCTTTATCGTTCGAGGGCCCTCGCGCTCACCAGCCTTCGCTCCAAATGCCGCTCCAGCACCTCCACCGCAAACCGCCGCAGGTCCGCCGCCCGCTCCATTGGCCAATCCTCCTCCGCCAATCCCCTCACCGTCCCCCGAAACATCCTCTGCGCCTCCGCCACTGAACCCGCTGACAGCGCCATACTCCCTACCCGTCGGTCATCCCCGCACGTCACTCCATCGCTCGTAGCCGAATACCAGACCGTGCCCTCGCCCACGTCCTGCGCATCCAGCACGAGCCCACACGCCACGCACCGCCCCAGCTCCGGCATCCACCCCATCAAACGGCTCATCCACAACGCAAAGTACGTCACTGGCATCCATACCCTGCCCACCTGTGTCTCCTCCAGCACCGCCAGCGCCAGCCGAAACACCGCATCCTCCGCAGCCCCCTCCGGCAGCGCCTCCTCCACCACCTCCGCCATCAGTTGCAGCGCCGCCGTCCGCGCATAGTCTACTGGCCGCGAGAGCGGCGAACTCAAAATCTCAAACCCATCCAGCCTTACCAACTCCTGCCGCGGCCTCTCCGCATAGCTCGCCCGAACATGCGTCATCGGCTCAAGCGCCCCACCAAACCGCCGCCGCGACCGCAGCGCATGCCGTGCCACTCCCTTCACCCGCCCCTGCTCCCGCGTAAACAGGCTCACCAGCAGATCCGCCTCCTGAAACGGCCAAACCCGCAACACAATCGCCTCTCCCACCCGCTGTATCATCCCTCCCAGCCTATTCCCTACGCACCCCATCACTCCACGAAACCAAAAACCGCGTTACCATATTGCCACCATGAAGCGCGCTCTCTTCCCCGTCTTAGCTCTGGCCGTGACCATCGGCTGCTCCCCCGCCAGCCGCAGCCCGGATGCGGTCAGGCAAGGCACCGCGAACGTCACCGCAGGAGCCGTCCGCAACACCAAAGCCATCGTCCAGGGCGTCTTCGCCGGCCTCAAGCAAAAGGGCGCCATCAACATCAACAAGGCCACACAGGAAGATCTCGAAGCCCTGCCAGGCATAGACCGTGCCAGAGCGCGGCGGATTATTGCAAACCGCCCGTACGCCAACTCAGGCGAACTCGTCACCAAACGCATCCTCACCAAGCCCGAGTACAACCAGATCGCCACCCGCATCCAGGCCAGATAAGCGCCCATCCGCTCTCTGTCGGAGGCCAGCCGAAAGCTGTTACCCGCTTTTGCACTTGCTTTTCTTGTTGTCGCACTTGCTTTTCCGGTTGCTGTCGCATTTGCTTTTCCGGTTGTCATCCCCGCAGGGGATCTGCGTTTCCCCGCCGGATACACTCACCTGCGGAAACATCTCTCCCAAGAGCAAAACCGCGCAGCCCCTAAGACCACGCGGTCGAGAATCATTATCGAGACCTTACCGCCCAAAATGCGCGGCATTCTTCACTTGAAACTCCGCCCACTTCTCCGGCAGATCATCCCCCGCATAAATCGCCGACACCGGGCAAACCGGCACGCACGCGCCGCAGTCGATGCACTCCACCGGATCGATAAACAACTGCTCCGCCTCGCCATACCCCGTCTCATCCTTCTTCGGGTGAATGCAATCCACCGGGCAGGCATCCACGCAAGCCGAATCCTTCGTCCCGATGCACGGTTCCGCAATCACATAAGCCATCGTTGAAAAATCTCCCTTATCCCCTCGAAAGTCGCTGCCCAAACTAAGCGTGTCCCTCGATTCTACCAGCACAGTCACCCCCTATCGCAAATACAAGGTCTACTCCAATCACACTCGTCATGCCCCAGAACCGGGGTGCCCATATCTCGGTTTTGAGATGTGGGCATCGAGCGAACCGGGGCCCCGGCGAGCGAACTTGCTCGTTGGGGTGGAGAAGCGAGACCGCTCTCCTCACCCACTGAAACCCAATCCCTCAGGAAGCACTTACTTCACCTTCACCTGAGCAGTCTCCGCCCGCCTCTTCGCAAACTCCGCCGGCGTAGGAATCGTCCCCATCTCCCGCCCTGCGAACATCTCCGTAAAAATATGCTGCAACTCCCCCGCGATCCGCCCATTGGTCGCCAGCACCTCGCGGCTGTCCAGCGTAAACCTTCCGCCATCGAAGTGCGTCACCGTTCCACCGGCCTCTTCCACCAGCAGATACCCCGCCGACGTATCCCACGGATTCAAGTTGAACTCCCAGAATCCATCCAGCCGCCCCGCCGCCACATACGCCAGGTCCAGCGCCGCCGACCCCGCCCGCCTCACCCCATGCGACCGCAGCGTAATCTCATTGTAAAAATGCACATTCGGGCTCTCATGCCGCTTCTTGCTGGGAAACCCCGTAGCCGTCAGCGCCTCCTGCAGCGACGCCGTCTGCGAAACCGTCAGCCGCCGCTGATTCAGCCACGCCCCCTTGCCCCGTTCCGCCGAAAACATCTCATCCCGCAGCGGATCGTAGATCACCCCCGCCACCATCTCGCCGTCTTGGTCTTTCGATACAGAGCCTTCGCCTTTTGCTATCGAGCCTTGACTTTTTGCTATCGAGCCGCCGTCCTGTGCCAGCCCGACCGCCCTGCGCTCCAGCCCCAGCACCACGCAGAACACCGGAAATCCATGCGCAAAATTCGTCGTTCCATCCAGCGGATCGACATACCACCGATACTCGCTCTCCAACCCGCTCCGCGTTCCCTCCTCGCCATACACCCCATGCGCCGGAAACGCCGCCTTCAGCCTCTCCACAATCATCTGCTCGCTCGCCCGGTCCGCCTCCGTCACCAGGTCCACATCGCCCTTGTACTCGGTCGTCACGCCCTTGGCATAGAACTCCCGCAGCAGCGCCCCCGCTTTCCGCGCAATCCCCTCCGCCACATGCGCAAACTCGAACTTCTTCACCATCCCCATCGAACCTATCTCCTCTCACAAGTACACCACAAGCATTCCAAACCGCCGCTAGGAGCCTGTTCACGATCTTCTTAGAACCTGTCTACAAACTAGTTGAGGAACCCTGGACGACATATGCGGTGCGGGTTAGCTTGGGCTAAGGTCACGGGATGTATGGGAGCGATTTGACGGACCAGCAATGGGCAAAACTGGAGCCGCTGCTGCAAGCATCGTGGAGAGATCGTCACCCCGGAGGTCGGCCGCGCAAGTATGATCTACGGCGCGTGGTGGATGGGCTGCTGTACGTGGTGAAGACGGGTTGTCAATGGCGGCAGTTGCCCAGCAATTTTCCTCCGTGGAAGGCCGTGCATCAGCAGTTCCGGCGGTGGCGCGACAGCGGAGTGTGGGAGCGCATAGGACAGACTCTACGCGAACAGGGCCGCAAGGCAGGCGGACGAAACGCTACGCCCACCGTGGCGATTCTCGATTCGCAGTCAGTGAAGACGGCGCTAAAAGGGGGCGGCGCGGCTACGATGCAGGCAAGAAAATCAAAGGGCGTAAGCGGCATATTGCGGTAGATACGCAAGGCAACCTGCTCGCGGTGGTCGTGCACTCGGCCGGCATCCAGGACCGGGTAGCGGCTCGCGCCGTGTTGATGCGATTGTTCCGCCGATTCGATACCATCCAGACTGTCTTCGCCGATGGCGGCTATACAGGCACGCTGATCAACTGGGCAAAGGACATGTTTGGATATAGCGTCGAGATCGTCAAACGCAACCAGCAACCCCTCTTCCAAGTCCTGCCCAAACGCTGGATCGTCGAACGAACCTTCGCCTGGCTCAACTGGTCACGCCGCCTCTCCAAAGACTACGAACTTTGCCACACCTCGGCTGAATCCATGATCCATATCGCCTTCGCTCATCAACTCGTACGCCGTTCTACCTAGTTTGTAGACAGATTCTTAGAACCTGTCTACAAACTAGTTGAGGAACCCTGGACGACATATGCGGTGCGGGTTAGCTTGGGCTAAGGTCACGGGATGTATGGGAGCGATTTGACGGACCAGCAATGGGCAAAACTGGAGCCGCTGCTGCAAGCATCGTGGAGAGATCGTCACCCCGGAGGTCGGCCGCGCAAGTATGATCTACGGCGCGTGGTGGATGGGCTGCTGTACGTGGTGAAGACGGGTTGTCAATGGCGGCAGTTGCCCAGCAATTTTCCTCCGTGGAAGGCCGTGCATCAGCAGTTCCGGCGGTGGCGCGACAGCGGAGTGTGGGAGCGCATAGGACAGACTCTACGCGAACAGGGCCGCAAGGCAGGCGGACGAAACGCTACGCCCACCGTGGCGATTCTCGATTCGCAGTCAGTGAAGACGGCGCTAAAAGGGGGCGGCGCGGCTACGATGCAGGCAAGAAAATCAAAGGGCGTAAGCGGCATATTGCGGTAGATACGCAAGGCAACCTGCTCGCGGTGGTCGTGCACTCGGCCGGCATCCAGGACCGGGTAGCGGCTCGCGCCGTGTTGATGCGATTGTTCCGCCGATTCGATACCATCCAGACTGTCTTCGCCGATGGCGGCTATACAGGCACGCTGATCAACTGGGCAAAGGACATGTTTGGATATAGCGTCGAGATCGTCAAACGCAACCAGCAACCCCTCTTCCAAGTCCTGCCCAAACGCTGGATCGTCGAACGAACCTTCGCCTGGCTCAACTGGTCACGCCGCCTCTCCAAAGACTACGAACTTTGCCACACCTCGGCTGAATCCATGATCCATATCGCCTTCGCTCATCAACTCGTACGCCGTTCTACCTAGTTTGTAGACAGATTCTTAGGAGGTGCACGAGGAAGGCGAGATGGAGGAACTGGAGGCTGGAATTGGGTTTCCGTTCGCAGTCTTTCCATAATCTGCGACACTTCTCCAGCCAAGCGAAGGAGCGTTCGACCACCCAGCGCCGCGGCATCACCGCGAAGGTGTGCAGTTCGCTGCGCTTGGCCACCCGCACGGTCGCGCCCAGGCGTTGTCGGACCGCCTGGGCGAAGGGCTGGCCGGCATAGCTTCCGTCGACCAGCACGCTGTTGACCTGTCTGAGGTTGTCGACGCACCGATCAAAGGCCTCCAATGCGCCCTTGCGGTCGGTCACCTCGGCTGTGGTCACCGCGATGACATGGGGCAGACCTTGCGTATCCACCGCAAGGTGACGCTTGATTCCGGAGACCTTTTTGCCGGCATTAGCGCAGCAATGGAGGATTCGCCCTCTGGGCCAGATCAAGAGCCTGCTGCGGAAACCATGCGCCCGCGGCGGGATCATAGAGCCCCCACAGCGGATCGAAGGTCGCCTGGCTGGCCGCGGTGGTCGGCCAACCTGGCTGCGTGTACAGGGTGTAATCCCATGCGCGTGCGCCGCCCTGCGCGTCACAGGTGCCATCGGATTGGCCGGGCGTCTTGACCCACAGATAGGCGTCGAGCAGCGCAACTCCAGTGTTGGCCGTTGAACGGACACCCAGACCGCGGGCCGGCGGGTTGCACCAGCTTCCGCCGGTCAAGGTTTGGACCACCGAAGCCGGCTGGTTGTACGGCGGGGTCGCGTAGACGGTGGCATTGAGCGGCCCCTGTCCGTTGCGGCTTGTGTCGATGACAAAGTGGGTTGTCGGGACAGCGGTTCCCATGTTTTGCGCGAACCACTCGTCGGTGTAGATCCAGGTTGCGATGTTGTGCGGGTCGACGGTCCCGAGCGGGGAGTAGTACTGGCTGGCGCAGTAGGAGTAGTTCCCGAGCCGCCAGCCGCCATCCGCGGAGTTGCTGCCGAAGGCGAGGCACTCGGAGACCCAGGTATCGAACTTCGTCTCATAACTTGTCTGGTTGAAGTTCGAGACATTCGAGAAGAATCCTTGCGCCTGTTTTATCCCGGCAGTGACGAGCCGCGTCGCCATATTACCCACAGCCTGCCAGTTGCTGTTTCCGCCGTCGAGATAGACGAAAGTCTGTGGGTCGAGTCCCAGCCTTGTCACCGCATAGTTGATCTGGGTGTAGCGGTCCGCTGTGGCCTGCGCGATGTTCACCAGTGCAGGGTTGTATCCGCAGTCACTCGGCAGGTTCGCGAGTGCATCCGGTTCCAGGGCGATCACAACTTTCCGGTCTCCAATGGCTCCGGCGATCGCGTCGATCCAGGCATCGTAGTCTGCGGTGTTTTGTGCGCCGCCGGCGGAGTAGCTGCCACAGTCCCGGCCCGGAATGTTATACAGCACAAAGATCGGCACCGCCCGCTGCTCCCTGGCTTCCCGAAGGATTTTCTTCACTGTGGCGCCTGTTGCAGAGGGAGTGCCGCTGGTAAGCCATACGGCCTGGGGAGTCGCTTCCATGGATCCAATGAGCAAGGCATTCTTTAGCTGACCTTTCTCCAAAAGACCGAGGGCTTGCTGAATGGAGCCGTCGGCAGGCTGTGGAACAAAGAAGCGGGTGCTGGGCGAGAGTGTTTTTTCGTTCTGAGCTTGGGCCTTTGCCGGTGTCGTGAAGGATGCGATCAGTAACAGAGTCGCTCCTGCGAGGGTTCTGACGAGAGTGCTTCGGATAGCTATAGGTTGCACGGCATATCTCCTGAGTTCGTGCTGCATGTGGTTTCCTTATACTTTGTGCGCGTTCTGTCACTTCGGGCAGTTCGCCTTGAAACTCCCGGGGGAGAGAACTGCCACAAAGTACGGACGATTCAACTTGCCGCGAGGCCGATCGAGATGGCATCCGTTACGCACCCGCAGAAATCATCGATAGACGCCAGCCGCGCTCACGCCACAGACTTTATAGGACCGTCCATCGCTGATTGTCAATGGCGCAGGGACGCTGGGATCGGACGTGCCGCTGGAGCTTGCGTAGTATCAGCAAGAGAGAATGAGAAAATAACGGATTCCGTCTGCGATGCACAAACTTTAGGCTATGCTATGTCAAAGATCAGATTGCCTCAGTGGGTGGGCCAAAAAGGGGCTGACTGGAGGTCGTCGTGCTCGGAGCCCCAGAGATCCAAGGCACACTGTCGGAATGTTCACGAGGAGTCGAGTTTCATCAACTCGTCGTCGGAGCTACCGTTCGGCTGCTAACCGCGGCTGCCGTTCAGATTGGTCAATGGACAGTCGTAAATGCCGAACAGGCCTTCGACTTCGATCCCGGCAAGGGGTTGAAGGCGGGAATGACTGTTCAGGCGGTGCAGTTCACCGCGAGTGAAAGTGGACAGCTCTCGAAGCTGGTCCCTGTTAACGGGCACCCTACTCCAACAGATCTAAATGCAGGGGCGTTCGCCAAGCCTCTGTTCGAATGCGGTGAATGCGTTTGGTTGTTTGGCCTATTTGCCGGAGCGGACGTGCAGGTCGCTAACAACCGTGACGACATAATTGGTAAAGGCGTGGTTCGACCCGATGGATCTGTTGAGGTCGGTTTGACGCGACCCCTCAGGGACAGCGACCAAATCACCGCCACGCAGACGGCGTGCGCGTCGAAAGGGGGAGCAGTTAAGTCCGCTGTTCCGATCAACGGCGGAAATCCAGTCGCGTTGGCTGGCCTTACTCTGCCACAAACCCTAGTGCAGACTGTGAAACGATGCGACACTACGCTGTACATCGAAAAGATTATGGATGGGGCTTCGATTGAAATAACTCGAACCCCAAAGGGCGGACCTTCCGAGAAGTTTAGCCCGCGATGCATTCCGACTCAGCCATTCACGCTTTGGGGGTTTGCGCCATTTCAGACTGACGAGGTTCTGGTCATTGAAACAGACCTGCATACATGCAAGATACCGGTGAGAACCAAGATCGTGTTGTCAGTCGATTCGACGCCCCTCAGCCCCCCTAACATCTTGAACACGATATGTACCGACACATTGGAGATTGTTCTCGACGGCTTGGACCTTAATGCGCTCGTAGAGATCGTGATCCATCATCCCGGTACTCCGACGACGATTCATTATGGCGCCAGTGCGCCGCAAGATAGCTTTTCCATTGCAGTTGGGACCCCACCACTGCCAGTTCAAATCGCAGGCGCGCAGATTACGGTACGGCAAAACCGATGTGGTGGTCCAGGCGACTGGAGCGGAACCTCCTCCACTACGGTGCAAGCCGCTGCAGCAAAGCCCCCTAAACTGTTTACGCCGTTTAACTTTGAGGCTAATGTTTCTCTGACCACATTTCTCAATTGGACTGACGTCGGAAATAATCCTTGCAGCCAGGCGTCCGGCTACGACGTGCGGGTGGGTAAGAGCTCGTCTATGGCGCCTGCTGATCTTGTCTTCGCGCCGAAGTTGACGATCACCGCTAACACGATTCCTGTTCCAAGTGGAATCCTCCAAGGAGGAGTTACGTATTTCTGGCAGGTGCGAGCCTATCATCCTGGGAATTTGATTCCGTCGGGCTGGTCAACCATCTCCCAATTCACCACGTTGAAGCCAACTACCGCCCCCCCGCCGGGTGGTGGCGGCGGCGACCAGACCTTTTACTTCTGCCAAATTTGCCCTGGCTTCGACACCGGAAAGACGATCCCAATAACTGCGCCGGATTATGCTACCGCAGAAGCCAAGGCGTCGAAGAATCTTCCTCCGGGCTGCTTTCTTTCCGTGGGAAGATGTAGCTGATCCAGCAGAGATTCCACTTTAAGCGGGTTCGGTGCGGATGCGGTTTTTCCAGTGGGAGACAACGAACCAGACAATGGCGGCGAGCAGGACGAGTTCGACGCCGAGGTGGAAGCGGTGGAAGATGGATTTGAAGCGGGGGTCGGAGTCCCAGCTTGCGCCTAGCTTCATGCCGACATAGGCCAGGACGAAGCACCAGGGCCAGGAGCCGAGGAAGGTGTAGAGGTGGAAGCGGAGTTGCGGCATTTTGGCGATGCCCGCTGGGAGGGCGATGAAGGTGCGGACGACGGGCAGGAGGCGGCCTGCGAGGACGGCGAAGGCTCCGAATTTGTGGAAGAAGTGTTCGGTCCGGTCGAGGTCGTGGCGATTGAGCAGCAGGAAGCGGCCGAAGCGCTCGACTCCGGGGCGGCCTCCCCAGTGCCCGAGCCAGTAGGGAAGGATGGAGCCGAGGTTGCAGCCGATGGCGCCGACCGTGGCGAGGAGGAGAAGCTTGGTCAGGCTGGTGCCGAGAACATAGCCGGCGAAGGGCATGATGATCTCGGAGGGGAGCGGGATGCAGCAGGATTCGATGGCCATGAGCAGGGCCACGCCTGCATAGCCGCCGGCGGAGATGATGGAGATGATGAAGCCGGCGAGGGCTGCGATGATTTTTTCTGACATGCAGGTGCAGTATAGCGGGTCGGGAATGGAGTGGCGGAATGAGCTAGCATGGAAGTGTGGTGGCTTTCGGGCGACGAGATACGTGGGAGAGAAGAGGCAGGCGAAAGCGATGCCGGCCAGGTTCGCAAAGCTCGACCAAGAACAAGCAACGACAAAGATGAAATACGGGGATCTCTCCACTTCGCAACCGACAATGACACTGTCTGTTGCGTCAGTCGAGATGACCAGCACTCGGAGATTTACAGACAGCAAGGAGAGTTTTCATGGCAGATACGGTAGTGGTTTCAGAAGAAGCAGTTTCTACTTCGACGGTTCCCTCCCCTGCGGCGGTTTCGGCCGGACGCCCGGCGAGCAGCTATGGTGCTGGTGCTCAGCCGCAGGAGCAAAAGCACGATCCTTCGAAGCCGGCGGTGAAGCGGCAGATTGTCTGCTTCAGCTTCTATAAGGTGATGCCGGAGTGGCGGAGGCTGCCGGTGGAGGAGAGGGCGGCGCACAAGAAGGCGTTTGCCGAGGTGCTGGCGCGCTGGAATAAGCCGGGGGAGTTTCTTTCGTTGACGTATTCGACGATTGGAACGCGCGGCGATGTGGATATGTGCGTGTGGTCGATCGGCTATGGCGTGGATGAACTGAACCAGATGCGGAGCGAGTTGATGCGGACATCGCTGGGCGGGTATTTGAACTCGCCGCATAATTTTCTGGCGATGACCAAGCGGTCGCAGTACCAGATTGATCGCCCGGATGAGAGCGAAGGCGAGGGGCGGGGAGCGATTCGGCCGGGGGGGCAGAAGTACATCTTTATTTATCCGTTCTGGAAGACGCGGGCTTGGTATCTGCTGCCTGCGCCGGAGCGGAAGCGGCTGATGGATGAGCATATCCGGATTGGACTGATGTATCCGCGGGTGAAGCTGAATACGACGTACTCGTTCGGGATCGACGATCAGGAGTTTGTGGTGGCGTTCGAGACGAACTTTCCGGAGGATTTTCTGGATTTGGTGCAGCAGCTTCGGGAGACCGAGATCAGCATGTATACCTTGCAGGACACGCCGATCTTCAGCTGCGTGCGGGTTCAGGCGGCGGAGATGCTGGACCGGCTGGGATAAAAAGACTAGAAGCCGACCACGGATGACGCGGATGAACAAGGATAAGAAGCGGAAAACGACACGGAAGCCGATTACTGCGCCGAAGCGGGCGGGTAAAAAACCTGCGGGGAAGGCGAAGAGTTCGACCGATCCGACACGGGTGGCAGCGATTCTGGATGCGCTGCGGAAGACGTATCCGGGAGTGGTTTGCGCGCTGCATCACCGGAGCGCGTGGGAGCTGACGGTCGCCACTGTTCTTTCAGCCCAGTGCACGGATGCGCGGGTGAACCTGGTGACGCCGGCGCTGTTCAAGTCGTTTCCCACGCCCAAGGCGATGGCTGCGGCTTCGTTACCGGAGCTCGAGGAGATGATTCGGACGACGGGATTCTTTCGCAATAAGGCGAAGTCGATTCAGGGCGCGGCGCGGGTGGTTGTGGAGGAGTTTGGGGGCAAGGTGCCGCAGACGATGGAGGAGATTTTGCGGCTGCCGGGGGTGGCTCGCAAGACAGGGAATGTGGTGCTTGGGTCCTGGTTCGACATTGCGGTGGGCGTGGTGGTGGATACGCATGTGATGCGGTTGTCACGGCGGCTGGAGTTGACCAAAGAGACGACGCCCGAGAAGGTGGAGCAGGATCTGATGAAGATTGTGCCGCGGGATCGGTGGATCGCGTTTTCGCATGAGCTGATTCACCACGGGCGGCAGATCTGCGTGGCGCGAAAGCCGAAGTGCGTGGATTGCACATTGGAGAAGCTATGCAACTCCGGGGATAAGACGTGGAGCTCGCATTAGCGGTTTGGCATGCAAAGCGTCGGTCCATCGGCACGCGTCGACGGCTTAGTGGAAGCGGAAGACCAAGCCGGTGCTTAAGTTGAAGAGCCTGGATGCGGGAATTGAGGTTTGAGTGTTGAAGTTTGCGCTGCTGACGGTAGAGAGCGAACCGTAGCCTACTTCGACGACGCGGAAATCGACGTGTTTGGCAAGGGGGAAGTCGAGGCCGCCGAAGATGTCGAATGTGGCGCGGCTGATGTGGACGGTGCTGGTAGGCGGCTTGGTGCTGCCGACGCCGATTGAAACCTGGACGTAGGGCCGGAGGGAGGAGTTGGTGAGTTTGCCGACGAGGCGGCCTCCGACCAGGAAGCTGTTAAGGCTGGCGTTATTGCCTTTGGTGTAGGAGTCGCGGATGTCTATGCCTGCGTCAAACTTTTCGCCGTGGTAGAGGTCATCGTAGCCTCCGAAGTTGATCCCGTAGAAGGTGCGGCCGGTGACGCCATCGCCGAGAAAGGCGAAGGTGCCGGTGTCGGCTTTGGAGTTGCTCACATGAATGCCGACGGGATTGAGATAGACACCGATCTGGGCGTGGGCGGCGATGGTCATAAGGGCCAACGTGAGGCATGGAACGAGAGACCGCAACTTCATAGGGGGAACAATCCTTTACGTTCAAAAAAACTTACCGAGCCGCCGAGATGGCGCAGATACCAGTCTATGTGCGGACCTGCTCTTCAAGTCTACCGAAACAATGAGGTGAACCTCGGACGCCTCGGCTTTGATTGCGCGTTTTCAGTAAAGATTTCTTGGCGGTGGGCGGCTAAGTTGCGCTAAGTTGGGATTGCATCGGGTTTGAATCAAGGGGGATGCGGAGAAGACGAATGAAAAGGCTGGTGCTCCTGCTGATGTTGACGGTTTGGCCGAGTCTGCTGCTGGCTCAGGCGGAGTCTTCTGCCCCGGAGCAGGCTTTGCTGCGGCTGGCCAACCAGGCTCGCGCGGAGCATGGCCTGCCTGCGCTACGGTGGGATGTGGCTCTGGCTCGCGCGGCGCGGGCGCATCTTGTCCGGATGGTAGGCGAGCCGGGGGAACTGCTGCATCAGTATTCGGGCGAGCAGGATCTGACGGCGCGGGCTTCGCAGGCGGGGGCGCGGTTCAGCACGGTGTCGGAGAATCTCGCGGCGCGAGGGGAAGATCCGGCGCGGCTGCAGCAGAAGTGGATGAGCACGGCGGTGCACCGCGACATCCTGCTCGATCCGAATCTGGATCGGGTGGGCATCGCCGTGGTCGAGAAGGATGGACTGCTGGATGCGGTAGAAGATTTTGCCAAGGATGTGCCGGTTCAGCGCAATGACGATATCGAGAGGCGGGTGGCGCAGGAGCTTCAGGCGCACGGCATCGCGCCGGCGGAGTCGAACGACGATGCGCGGAAGACGTGCGGCATGGCGAAGGGAGCGGCGGGAAGCCCGAAGCTGGTGGTGCAGTGGGATGGGGCGGATCCGACCGTGCTGCCGGATGCGCTGCTGCAGCAGTTGGCGAGCGGACGATTCACGACCGCGGGCGTGGGAGTCTGTCCGGGACAGCAGGGTGGGCAGTTTACGACGTATCATGTCGCGGTGCTGCTGTATTGACGGATGAGGCCGGCAGGCAGCTTCGGATTTGACCGGTATCATGAGTGCAGGCTTACGCCTGAGTGATAGGGGTCCAAGACGTGAGCAATCCGACGGTGCTTCCTGCTACTTTCAATGACTTTCTGGGGAATTCTTCCGCTGTGGAGCATCTGCGCACGGCGATTGCCGCTGGCCGCCTGCCGCATTCGCTGATCCTGAGCGGGGCTGCCGGAGCAGGCAAATATACGCTGGCGCTGATGCTGGCCATGGCGGTGGAGTGCGAACGGCAGCCGCGCGATCTGTGGTCGAACGGTCAATCGCTGGCGAGCTTCTGCGGCGTGTGCCCCAACTGCACGCGCATTGCTTCGGCGGCGAACCTGGACGATGAGGTGGACAAGGCAGTCGCTGCGCGGGAAGAGCTGCGCGAGGCGGACAAGAAGGAGACTCGTGTGCTGGTGCAGCCGCATCCGGATGTGCTGATCGTGCCGCCCGATCCGCCGCAGCTTCTGATCAAGCTGGGACAGGTGCGCACGATGATTCAGCGGGCGCACTATCTGCCGAGCGAGGGGCCGCGAAAGATCTTTATTGTGACGGCGGCAAGCTTTATGAAGGAGGCGGCCAACTCCCTACTGAAGCTGCTGGAGGAGCCTCCGGCTACGGTGAACCTTATGATTCTGGCGGAGAACCAGGGCGAGCTGCTGCCGACCATCCGATCTCGCTGCGCGAGTGTGCGGCTGGGCGCGCTTCCGGTGGAGGAGATCGAGATGCTGTTGACGGATCGGCGGCCGGAGGTCGCTCCGAAGCAGAGGACGCTCATTGCGCGGCTGGCGCAGGGGGCGGCAGGCAGGGCGCTGAGCTTCGATTTGGAGGGATACGTGGCGGCGCGCGCGGATGCTCTGCTGCTGCTTCGCAATGCGGCGGCTGAGCCCGACCATACGGCACAGTTCAAGATGACGGAGACCTATCGGGCGGGAGCCGAGGGGCAGCAGAAGACTTCTGCGCTGCTGCGTAGCTTGTCCTTGCTGCTGGAAGATTTGCTGCTGCTGGGGGCTGGGACGCCGGAGCTGATTCGCAATACGGACCTGCGACCGGAGCTGGAGCGGCTGAACGAGGCGCTGAGCTTCGCCTGGATCGAAGGCGCTTCGCGGGGGCTGGATCAGGTGCAGAGCGGGATGCGGCGCAATCTGCTGCGGAGTCTTTCGCTCGACGCATTCGCGGGTCAGTTGGCGGCGCTGTGAGCTTGGAGACAAAAGTGACGGAGCGGCTTGGAGCAGGAGAGATCGCTCGGGCGGCTGAGATTCTTCGTGGCGGAGGCACGGTGGCGTTTCCTACGGAGACGGTCTATGGGCTCGGCGCGAACGCGTTGGATGCGGAGGCGGTCGCGGGGATCTTCGCGGCAAAGGAGCGTCCGTGCTGGGATCCGCTGATCGTTCACGTCAGCAGCCGCGTGATGCTGGAGAGGGTCGCTGTGGTTTCGGAAGCAGCGGAGAGATTGATGCGAGCGTTCTGGCCGGGACCGCTTACGCTTCTGCTGGAGCGCAGGGCGGAGATTCCGGATGCGGTGACGGCAGGGCGGCCGCTGGTAGGGGTGAGGATGCCGGAACATCCGGTGGCGCTGGCGCTGATCGAGGTGGCGGGGGTTCCGGTGGCCGCTCCCAGTGCAAATCGATTTGGCAGAACGAGCCCAACGACTGCGGCGCATGTGCTGGAGGATCTGGACGGCCGCATCGATGCGGTGCTGGATGGAGGCGCGACGGCAGTGGGAGTGGAGTCGACGGTGCTCGATCCCAACCGGACGCCGATGATGATCTATCGGCCGGGCGCGGCGACGAAGGCGATGATCGAGTTGGTTGGCGGCCCGGCGGAGGTGTTTCAGGCTCACGAGAGTTCGCGCGAGCCGGAGAGTCTACCTTCGCCAGGAGTGGGGATGCGCCACTATGCTCCACGTGCGCGGCTGGTGCTGGTGGGGACGGAAGGCGAGTTGAAGGCGCGGTTGGCGGGGCTGGTGAACGAAGGCGAGCGCGTGGGCGTGATGCTGCCGCAGGGATGGGCAGTAAGGGATGCGCCGGTGGAGGTATTTCGCTGGAGTAGATATAGCGATGCGTCAGGCCTCGCGCAGAGCCTGTTTACGGGATTGCGGGATCTGGATGGCCGCGGCGTGACCGTGATTGTGTGTCCGCTTCCGGAAAGCGATGGCCTGGGGCTGGCGATTCGAGACCGCCTGGAAAAAGCAGCACGGGCAAAGTAATGCCTTCGTTTTGCACCGGGCTGTCGGGCTATGCTCGTATACTGCTTCCATGCAGAACTCTGAGATCGAACTCAAGTTCCCTGTTAAAGATCCAGAGGCTCTTCAGGCGCGCCTTCCTCAACTAGGGTTTCACCTGGAGACGCCGCGCACCTTCGAGCACAACACGCTGTACGACACGAGAGCTCGCGATCTGCGGGCGCAGCGGCAGGTTCTTCGCATTCGGCAATATGGCGGAATCTGTACGGTGACACACAAGCGGCAGCCTGACGAGGAAGCCGGCGAGTGCATGGACACGACGCGATACAAGATTCGCATCGAGACCGAGACGACGGTGGCCGAGTGCGAGGCAATGGCGGAGATCTTCAAACAGCTCGGCTATCTGCCTGTGTTCGAGTACGAAAAGTACCGCTCGGAGTGGAGCCACTCCGCTGAGGAAGGTTCAGCGACGATGGCCCACCTCGTGATCGATGAGACGGCAATCGGCAACTACGCGGAACTGGAAGGTCCGACGGCGTGGATCGATCGGACCTTGGCGGAGCTGGAGATTGATTCTGCCGTTTGTTCGACGGACAGCTACGGCAAGCTGTTTCTGGATTGGAAGCAGCGCACGGGCAGCGCCGCGGAGAACCTGACCTTCGCCGAGATCGCGCCTGCGCTGGTTCTGACGCGCTAGCTGGTCCTGACGCGCTAAAGGATGGGCCGACCTTAGCCGATACAACCTCTGTACCCGGAGGTTTTCTTGGCGATCCAACTTCGTTTTCTCCGTCATCTTCTGCTGATCGGAAGCCTCGCCTTATGCGTCGGCGCTGCGTCCGCGGACAACGTTCATCGCGCCGTTGTGTCCCGCGTTACCCCTATCTTTCCCGAACTTGCCCGCAAGATGCACCTCAGCGGGAAGGTCGTTCTTCTGGTGACCGTTCAGCCGAACGGAACCGTGTCATCGACGAAGGTCGAGTCGGGACATGCCCTGCTTGCGCCCGCCGCTCAGGATGCGGTGAGCCACTGGCGTTTTGCTCCAAGTCCGAGCGTCTCCGAATCGGAGATCGAAGTGAACTTCAACGCCCAATAGACCTCGTCCTCTCGCAGCAGCCACCCCCCGCAGGCAAGCGTCATTCCCGCGCAGGCAAGCATCATTAAGGATGGATCATGAAACTCGAATCAAAACTTGGTTTCAGCACCGGCATACTCGTCGCTGCCATGTTTCTCAGTGCGTTCACGGCGCATGTGCGGATCGCGGAGGCAAACCGTCTCTCCGATGTGATCCTTACCAATCGGCTTCCGCTGATTACAGGAAGCCGCGATGTGCGCTCGCACTGTACCGACACGATCCGGTCGCTGGAGTCGTACATGCTGTTCGGGATCGATCCGGTATCGTCGGCGGCATATCGCAAGGCGCGGGCCGACCAGCTCGAGATGGCGGAGGGTTCAAACGCGAAGCTGCGAATGGACAGCGCGCACTTCGATCTGGGGGCGGATGGAGCGCGGCTATCGGCGCTGGAGTCCGGACTGGCAAGCTTGAAGCCCCTCGAAGAAAAGGTCGAGGCGCTCAACGAGACGAAGACCCCGCAAGGCACGGCGCAGGCGTACGACACGTTGCAGAACCAGATTCTGCCGCTGGAGAAGACGATGTTCGCCAATGCGTCGGACATGGCGCAGTCGCAGATGAACCAGACGAGCGAGGACCTAGACCGTCTGCGCCATGCCAATCGCTCGACAGTGATGACGCTGTGGCTGGCCACGATCCTGGGCGCGCTGGTGGGTAGCTGCATCTCGATTCTGCTGGCGCGGCGCATCACGGGCGGCGTAAGCCTGGTGGCCGAGCGCGCCGATGCGATCGCAGCGGGCGACCTGACCGGCGGTCCGCTCGATCTCGACAGCCATGACCAGATAGGAACCCTTGCGCTGGCGATGCAGCAGATGCAGACGAACCTGGCCGGCATCATCGGAACGGTGGTCAACACGGCGGGGTCTCTGACTGGCAGCGCGGCTTCGATGCGGACGGCGAGCGACCAGATTCATCGACGGATGGACCAGCAGAGCCAGCAGACGCAGCAGGCGGCCACGGCGATGCAGGAGATGTCGGCGTCGATCGCGGAGGTGTCGCGGCATACGCAGTCGGCGGCGGAGACGGCACGCAGCGCGGCGGAGACGGCACGCGAGGGAGGCACGATCGTCAAGCAGGTGCTGGGCAGCATGCATTCGATCGCAACCGCGGTCAGCGACACCTCGGCCACGGTGGGCCTGCTGGGCGACGATTCGAGGCGCATCAGCCAGATCGTCACCGTGATCGACGAGATCGCGCGAAAGACGAATCTGCTGGCCCTGAATGCTGCGATCGAGGCGGCCCGGGCGGGAGATCAGGGGCGCGGATTCGCGGTCGTTGCGGGCGAGGTCCGGCGGCTGGCCGAGAGCACCGCGCAGGCTACGGGCGAGATCGCCAGCATGATCCAGGGCATTCAGGACCGCACCCGCACCGCGATCGCGAGCATGGAGAGCGGTACCGGCACGGTGCAGCAGGGTGTCGGGACGACGACCCAAGCCGGGGAGGCTCTGGAGCGCATCATCGGCATGGCCGAGCGCGTGGACCGGATGATTACGCAGATCGCGATTGCGGCGTCGCAGCAGGCGGTGGCGGCGGACCAGTCGAGCGCCAGCCTGGAGGCGATCCATTCGCTGAGCCATGAAAATCTTACGGAGATGGCGACGACTGCGGCGGGCATCGAATCGCTGCGCACGACGGCGGTGACTCTGGAGCAGCAGGTGGATCGCTTCAGCCTACAGGCAGCGCCACATGCCAGGCTGGTTCGGTCGGCTGCCGGTTCTGAACGGCAGTCTTCGCTGCAACCTGCTTAGGTTCGGGCGACCATATCAGAGCAAAAGGTCTCGCCTGAGCAAGACCTTTCGTCGGATGACTGCTGGCCTAGAAGATCTGGAAGTTGACTTCGACGTTCAATTCGACGAGTACGGGCCTGCTGTTTTCCATGGCCGGTCTGAACTTGTACTGCTTGACTGCTTCGATGGCCTTTTCGTCCAGCCCCATGCCGACGCCCCGGATGACATGCACATGCTCCGGCAGGCCGTTGGTGTTGACCCATAGATTGACGAGGACGTTTCCGGCGATCTTGGCTTTGCGCGCCTCTTCCGAGAACTCCGGCTCGACCGAATAGATCAGCACCGGCGCGGAGACGCCTCCACCGATACGTTTGGGGCCGCCGCCGGTGTTGCCGCCCGAACCCGGTCCAAGACCGGAGCCGTTGCCGGCGCCCATGCCCGTGCCGCTGCCGTTGCCCATCGACATGCCGATGATTGGAGAGTTGGCGACACCCAGCTGCGGAATGCTGCTGGCCATCTTCACGTCTTTCTGCACTTCGATGGTGGGCTGAATCGCAATCTTCGGCGGCTCAAGCGGAGGAGCCTTGGGGGGTACGATCTGTGTCTCGGCAAACTTCGGCGGGGTTCCCTTGGTCACCGGCGTGGGTCCGCGCTGGCCGCCGCCGCCGCCCATGGCCTGTGCTTTGGGAGGAGCCGGAGGAGGAATCGTCAATGCGGTCACCTGTTCGGTCTTCACCGGAGCCGCAAACTTGACCTTCTTGGCAATCAGAAACGCGATGAGAAGAATCAGCAAGCCGTAGATCGCAATCGCAGAGCCGGTCGCAACCGGGTTCTGCTTCGTCTTCATCCGGTCGACGACCGCGATCGGCTTCGATTCGAGCACCAATGGCGGCAGCTTCACGGGGAAGAACACATCCCGCACGCTGCTCCACAAGGAGGCGAACACGCCCTCCTCCTCGATGATCAGGCTGTTGTCCACTGGCCTGGAATCGAGCTGGAGCGGCGCTTCCTTGTTCGAACTGAACGCATCCCGCAGATTGGAGATCAGCGAAGTCCACATAGAGCCGTCGGTCTCTTCATTCAGGTGGGGAGCGTTCGCTGGACGCAGCGCCGGACCGGGCTTGTCTGGGTCGATCTGCGGTGGTGGAGTCAAAACTGTGTTCGCCATAAATCTCTTAGCCCTCAGTGCCGGTAAGCCGCAGCTACCGCACACCCTGGTACATCCTGCGCCGCGTTTCTGATAGAGACTACGTTCCCGGTCTGATGCCGGTTTTCGATTGCTTATACGGCGAGCGGCACCTGACCCCTCGACCCTGGCTCCCGGAAACATGCTTCTGGAAACATTTTACAAAGATTCCTCCGGCGGCGCATTCCCCATTGGACGTAGTGAACCCCTGGAATGTCTCCCGGGACTGCTTTCGTCACCCCTTCCCGCCGTCTACAATAGGAGTTTGGCACAAACTGCACTTGTTCGATTGAGGAACGATAAGGAACCGATGCCGGAAGTAACCCAGACCAAACCCGACTCCAAGGCGCTGAAGACGACGCTGAACCTGCCGCAGACCTCGTTCCCGATGAAAGCCAACCTGCCGCAAAACGAGCCTGCGCGCCTGGAAACATGGCAACAGCAGGATTTATACGGCGAGATTCGCGTCGCGCGGGCGGGAGCGCCGAAATACATTCTGCACGACGGCCCTCCCTATGCGAATGGGGCGATTCACCTCGGGCATGCCCTGAACAAATGCATCAAGGATTTTGTGGTGAAGACCAAGACCATGGCCGGCTTCGACGCGCCCTATGTTCCGGGATGGGACTGCCATGGCCTGCCGATCGAGATTAAGGTCGACGAGCAGCTTGGTCGGAAGAAGCTGGAGATGGACCCGATCGCCGTCCGCCGCGCCTGCCGTGAGTATGCGCAGAAGTATGTGGACCTGCAGCGCAGCCAGTTCGAGCGTATCGGAGTCTTCGGCCGCTGGAACCACCCTTACCTGACGATGTCGTTCGGCTATGAGGCCAATGTCGTCCAGACGTTCTACGACTTCTTCGAAAAAGACTTCGTCTACAAGGGGCTGAAGCCGGTTTTCTGGTGCATCCACGACCGGACTGCGCTGGCGGAGGCGGAGGTGGAGTACGAGCAGCACACCTCGCCGAGTGTCTACGTCCGCTACGCATTAACCAGCGATCCGGCGGCGATCCATCCCGCGCTGGCCGGCAAGGACATTTACACCATCATCTGGACGACGACTCCGTGGACGATACCGGCGTCGCAGGCGGTGGCGTTTCATCCGCAGCTTGAGTACGTCGCCATCGCCTGCGACGGAGGCACGTACATCGTCGCCCAGGCGCTGATGTCTTCTGTCATCGCGCACTGCCGCCTGATGAGCGCGAAGCACCCCACCGAACCCGCCTCCCAGAGCGACATCGTCGCCGTTTTCACCGGCAGCCACCTCGAACACGCCACGTTCCAGCATCCGTTCCTCGACCGCAGCGTTCTCGGCGTCACGGCGGACTACGTTACGGCGGAACAAGGCACCGGCGCGGTCCACACCTCTCCGGCTCACGGCGTCGACGACTTCCACACCGGACAGCGTTACAAGCTGCCCGAACTCCAGTATGTCGACAATGCCGGCCGCCAGCGAAACAGCGAAGGCCAGCCTTATGCCGACCTCACAGTCTTTCAGTCGAACCAGCCGATCATCGAGCTTCTTCGCGAGCATGGGGCGCTGCTGAGCTCTACCAGCTTCGAGCACTCGTACCCGCACTGCTGGCGCTGTCATAACCCGGTGATCGTGCGCGCGACCGAGCAGTGGTTCATCGGCATGGAGACGCCGATGGTGAGTGCGACTGGCGCCGAGACCACATTCCGGCAGCTTGCGCTGGACGAGATCAAGACCGTGGTGTGGGACCCAGCGTGGGGCCAGGAGCGCATCTCGAATATGATCGCGACGCGGCCGGACTGGTGCATCTCCCGCCAGCGCATCTGGGGCGTGCCGATTGCAGTCTTCCTCTGCGATCAATGCGGCGAGCCTCTGAAGGATAAAGCCGTCAATAGAAGCATGATTGAGCTGTTTCAGAGAGAGGGAGCGGATGCCTGGTACGTTCATGATGCCAGTGCGCTGCTTCCTGCAGGCACGTCCTGCGGCAGTTGCGGACATCACAAGTTTCGCAAGGAGATGGACATCCTCGATGTGTGGTTCGAGTCCGGCGCGAGCTGGCATGCGGTGCTCGATGCGGACCCTGAGCTGCACTCGCCTGCGGACCTTTATACGGAGGGCGGCGATCAGCATCGCGGGTGGTTTCACTCTTCCCTGCTGACCTCGGTCGCAGTAACGGGCAAGGCTCCGTACAAGATGGTCGCGACGAGTGGCTGGACACTGGACGAACAGGGCCGCGCCTTTTCGAAGTCGCTGGGCAACGGGGTGGATCCGGTGGACGTGGCTAAGCGGCTGGGCGGCGAGATCATTCGGCTTTGGGTTGCCTCCGTCGACTTTCGCGAAGATGTCGCGGCTAGCGAAAATCTGATGCAGCGCGTCAGCGACAACTATCGCAAGCTGCGCAACACACTGCGGTTCCTGCTGGGCAATCTGTACGACTTTGACCCAGCTAAGCATGCGGTCGGCTTTGTCGATATGCAGCCGCTCGATCAGTACATTCTCGCGCGCACCGCCGAGCTCGATGCGAAGATTCGCGCGTCCTATGAAGACTTTGAATTTCATCGCGCGTACCATGCGCTGAACGAATACACCAACACCGACCTGAGCGCGCTTTATTTCGACGTGCTGAAGGATCGGCTCTACACTTTTGCGCCGAATCATCCGGCCCGCCGCAGCGCGCAGACAGCATTGTGGCGCATTGCCGAGGCATTGACGCGCCTGGTGGCTCCAATCCTGAGCTTTACCGCCGATGAGACCTGGGCGCTGCTGCCTAAGGTCGAAGGCCGCGAGGCGAGCGTGCATCTTGCGCTCTTTCCGAATACGGCTGACTTTGTTCCGGACAACGTGGAGCAGTTGGAGCGGGACTGGGATCAGCTTCTTACTCTGCGCGATGAGGTGCTGAAGGTGCTGGAGGAGGCGCGCACCGCGAAGACCATCAGCAATAAGCCATCCGAGACGCGGATCGTGCTGGGCTGGCTCAACTCCATCGCGGAACGACCCAATCCCGTGTTCGAGCAGTACAGAGGCGTGCTGCCGGAGCTCTTTGGCGTGGCCCAGGTGGAGATCGCCGATGCAGTCATCACGGAGGGCGAAGTTGCCCGGGGAGCTTTCTACGTGCAGGCGAAACCCGCCGCAGGTTCGAAGTGCGAGCGCTGCTGGCGCTTCACTACCGATGTAGGCGACGAAGCAAAGTATCCGACCGTCTGCCTGCGCTGCTCGGAGGCGCTCGATGCGATCGGTTTTCCCTCATACACAGCGCTAGCCAGCCTCGTCACGGAGTCGCGAGCCTGATGTCCTCGACCTACGAAGTCTCCTCCGCGCATTCAGAGTCGAAGCTTCGCGATCGGCGCGGGCTTCTGCTGCTTGTCTCCGCTGGGGTCGTCGTGATTGATCGCATTACAAAGCTGATCGTCTCGCAGCAGCTTCCCAATGGGCAGGCGCACACTGTCATTCCGGGGATCTTTCGCATCACCGATGTCCACAACACCGGCGCGGCCTTCAGCATGTTCGCGGAGAGCACGTCTCCAGTGACCATTCGAAACGTGCTCATCGCATTCTCGGTAGCCGCTGTCCTTTTGATCTTCACGATGCTGTGGCGCGTCGGCCGCGTGATCACGGTCAGCTCGGTCGCGCTTGCGCTGATTCTGGGCGGGGCGTTCGGCAATCTATACGACCGTGTGCGCTACCACTATGTCGTGGATTTTCTCGAGGTCCGGATCTATCACTATCATTGGCCGGACTTCAACGTGGCCGACAGCTGCATCGTCATCGGCGCCTGTCTTCTTCTGCTTGAGATCTTTCGTATCCAACCCAAGGAACTGTAACTCTGCGACAGACGATGAATGACCAGATCACAATTCGCGGCGCTCGCACCCATAACTTGAAGGGCATCGACGTCGACATTCCCCACAATGCGCTCACGGTTGTATCTGGCGTGAGCGGCTCGGGCAAGTCTTCGCTGGCGTTCGATACGGTGTATGCAGAGGGGCAGCGGAGGTATGTCGAATCGCTCTCGGCGTATGCGCGCCAGTTCCTGGAGCGGATCGAAAAGCCGGACGTCGACCACATGGATGGACTCGCGCCCGCGATCGCCATCAAACAGAAGAACCAGACGCGCAATCCGCGTTCGACCGTCGCTACGGCGACTGAGATCTACGATTACCTGCGGCTGCTGTACGCACGGTGCGGCACGGTCACCTGCCTGCACTGCGGCGGAATCGTGAAGCACGACACAGTGGACGAGATCGTCGCCGCGCTGTTCACTCTTCCGGAAGGGACGCGCACATTCGTGCTCTTCCCGATCGTCCGGGCTACGGTCAAACTGGAGCCGATGCAGGTCCGCGCGAGTGAAGCTGAGGTGGAGTCGCCCGCGCCGAAGAAGGCGGCGGGAAAGAAGTCCGCGAAGACAGTCAAGGCTGCGGCTGACCCGTCTCTGAATTTGACCGACTCGCTGAAGGAGCGCCTCACCGAGCTTCGCCGTCGCGGATATAACCGGCTTTATCAAGCAGGCAAGATCGTGGAGTTCTCCACGCCGGAGTCGCTGCTGGAGCTTAATTTCAACCAGCCTATCTTCGCTCTGATCGACCGGCTCGCCGTCAACGCCGATTCGCGCGCCCGCATCGTCGACGCGATCGAGACGGGATATCGCGAATCCGGCGAGGTGCAGTTCCATACCGCGCCGCGGGAGGATGACGCCGAGGCGCAGCGGCTGCGATTTTCCGCCGCGTTCGAATGCACCACCTGCCACCGCGCCTATCGCGAGCCGGAGCCGCGCCTGTTCTCGTTCAACAATCCATATGGCGCCTGCCCGCGCTGCCAGGGCTTCGGCAATACCATCGACTTCGATCCCGACCTGATCGTCCCGGACAAATCGAAGACATTGGACGAGGGCGCCGTCGCTCCATGGACCACGACGAAATATCGTTCGCACCACGGCGAGATGAAGCGTGCCGCCAAGGCTGCCAGGGTTCCCACGGACGTTCCCTGGTACGATCTCACGCCGGAGCAGCAGCGGTTTATCGAAGATGGCAGCGGCAGTTTTCCCGGCATACGCGGCTTCTTCGCCGAGTTGGACCGAAAGAAATACAAGCTGCACGTCCGGGTGTTCCTGTCGAAGTATCGCGGCTATGCGCTTTGCCCGGACTGCAGGGGCCAGCGTCTGCGCGCCGAAGCTCGCGCCGTGCTGATCAACAATCAAAACATCTGCGAGACCTCCGCGCTGACGATCGCCGCGGCACAGCAGTTTTTCAATCATCTGCAACTATCGCCGGCACAAACCGAGATCGCGGGAAAGATCCTGGAAGAGGTCCGCCAGCGCATTCACTTCCTGCATCAGGTGGGCCTGGACTACCTCACGCTGGACCGTCTCAGCTCGACGCTCTCCGGCGGCGAGTCGCAGCGCATCCAGCTTGCTACCTCACTCGGTTCGCGTCTGGTGGGCGCGTTGTATGTTCTGGACGAGCCAAGCATCGGGCTGCATACACGCGACACGGCCAAGCTGATCCACATCATGCAGGAGCTTCGCGATCTCGGGAACACCATTCTGGTTGTAGAACACGATCCCGACGTGATTCGCGCCGCCGATCACCTTCTCGACCTGGGACCCGGCGCGGGCGAACTTGGCGGCCTGCTGCTGGCTTCAGGAACCGTCGCCGAGGTCACTGCCAACCCGAACTCGATCACGGGAAAGTATCTGTCCGGCCGCGCCACGATTCCCGTGCCCAAGCACCGCCGCGAACCCGGCCGCGAGCACCTGAAGCTCACCGGCGCGCGCATTCACAACCTGCGCGGCGTCGATCTCGACATTCCGCTTGGGCTTCTGTGCTGCGTCACCGGTGTGAGCGGGTCGGGTAAATCCACCATTGTTCACCAGGTGCTGTACCGCGCGCTCATGCAGGCGCTGGGCCAGACAGAGGGCAGCGATCCGGCGCATCTCTACCGCGAACTCTCCGGCACTCAGCATCTGAACGATGTGGTTCTTGTCGACCAATCTCCCATTGGCCGCACGCCGCGTTCGAACCCCGTCACCTACATCAAGGCGTTCGATGATATTCGCGCTCTCTTTGCCGCGCAGCCGGACGCGAAACGGCGCGGCTTCGGACCGGGACATTTTTCCTTCAACGTACCCGGCGGCCGCTGCGACGTATGCGAGGGCGATGGAACCGTCACGGTGGAGATGCAGTTTCTCGCCGACATCGAGCTGCCTTGCGAAGAGTGTAATGGAACACGTTACAAACCGGCCATCCTCGATATCCGCTATAAAGGCAAGAACATTCACGACGTGCTCAACATGACCGTCAAGGAAGCGCTGGTCTACTTCGCCGGGCATCCCAGGATCGTCGACAAGCTTTATGTTCTGGACGAAGTCGGCTTGGGCTATGTGCGTCTCGGCCAGTCGGCGACCACGCTCTCCGGCGGCGAGGCGCAACGCGTCAAACTCGCGTCGCACCTGGCTACGGCGCGTTCCGTGACCTCGCGATCCGGCACCAACGAGACGGCCGCAAAGGTGCGCAGCCGTACCCTCTATATTCTCGACGAACCGACAACCGGCCTGCACTTCGACGATGTCGCCAAGCTGCTCGCAGCATTTCGCAAGCTGATTGACGGCGGAGGTTCGCTGCTGGTCATCGAACATAATCTGGACGTGATTAAATCAGCCGACTGGGTGATCGACATGGGACCCGAGGGAGGCAGCGGCGGCGGCCAGATCGTCGCTGTGGGGACTCCAGAAGAGATCGCCGCGAATCCTGCGAGCCACACTGGCCATTGGCTCGGGCGGGTTCTCCATTCGACTTCGCAAGAGGGAGCAGCAGCGTTGCAGGCTACCGCATGATATCTGTCGTCACAACACCGTCTTGCCTGCTTGCAACGGTTCCTGAATCAGCCGGCCCTTCGCGTCAAGAACGGCTTGCCTTTCTCCGCAGACGAGCGAAGTTTATCTCTTCTTCATGCGGTCTCTTCTTCGTTCTCGGCTTCGTTGCACCAGGCGCTCAGGCGCAGCTTCCTGCCGGAACGACCGACACTACCGTGCAGCCCGCAGCCGCTCCGCAGGATCCGCTCCGCGCTGAAGCCGACGCAGCCCTGAACAAACAGGACTATGCGACGGCGGCAAAGCTGCTCTCCATCCTGGCGGAAAAAAATCCGAAGGACGCGCATCTGCTCTACGATCTCGGCTTCAGCCAGGACGCGCTCGACCAGACCTCCGCCGCCGAGCTTAGCTATCGCCGCGCCATCGCCGACGACGCCGCCTACTTCGATCCGCATCTGGCGTTAGGGCTGCTGCTGGCGCGCGCCGGCAAACATGATCCAGCCCGCGCGGAACTGGTTGCGGCTACCGGACTGACTACAGATCATCAGGCGCTCAAGGCGCGAG
The DNA here is from genome assembly GCA_965277335.1 of Edaphobacter sp. Classification (GTDB taxonomy): domain Bacteria; phylum Acidobacteriota; class Terriglobia; order Terriglobales; family Acidobacteriaceae; genus Edaphobacter. Next base: position 485,595 of record CBDICJ010000007.1, read on the forward strand.
CTTATCGCGCGCTCGCCCGGCTCGACCAGACATCGAACCCTGCCGTGGCCAGCGATGAGCTGCTTTCGGCGATCAAGATCTCGCCCGAGACGCCGGACGACATTCTGCTCTCCGGCGAGCTGGCGGAGGCCTCCGGAGATGCATCCGCTGCTGAAGCCGCCTACCGCCGCCTGCTCGCTGCCGACCCGCAGAACCATGACGCGACGGCTGCGCTGACTCACCTGCTGATCCAGCAGCACAAGCCGGAACAGGCGGAGTCGCTGCTGACCGCGGCGCTGGCCAAAGACCCCGAGAACCCAACGCTCAATGCGCAGCTGGCGGCTGTCTACGACCAGGAAGGCAAGACGGCGCAGGCGATTCCTCTGCTCGAAAAACTGCACGCGGCGCACCCCGAGAACCCGGACATTGCCCGCCTGCTCGCGCGGCTGTACAGCAGCAATCAGCAATACGACAAGGCAGCCTCTTTCTATGCAGCGCTCGTCGCTGGTTCGCCAACGGATCCTACGCTGCTCGATGCCAGCGCAAACGTCGAGATCCACCTGCACAACTTTGCCCAGGCCGAGTCGCTCTTGAAGCGGGCAGTAGCCCAGCCAAGCGCTTTTCCGACCAGGGACGACCTGGGCCAGGCAGCCGGCCGCCTGGCTTTCGCAGCCTCCACCAACAACGACCCGCAGACCACCTTGCAAGCGCTCGCAATTCGTGCTACTATCTTGGCCAATTCGCCAAGTTCTTTGTTCCTCGCAGCAACTGCGCACGACAAGCTGCATCAGACGAAACAGGCAGCCGACCTGTACCGACAGTTTCTCTCCGTGGCAAACGGCAAATTTCCGGATGAGGAGTGGGAGGCCCGCCACCGCCTCCTCACCCTCGATCACATGAGATAGCAAGCGCTCCCCTTGAGGTGCGTTATGAGAACGGTCTTTCGGTTCGCCACTCTCGTGCTCCTGCCTTCGGTTCTCTTCCTGTGTTCCCCAGCCTTCGCCTCTTCCATCGACGACAATCTTCCCGACGCCCAGACGGTGAACCAGTTAGAGCTTCGCGCCCAGCAGGCAAGCCCGCGCGACCAATGTTTCTTGTACACCGAACTGGTCCACATCATGACCGAGCTCGCCGGCAAACAATTGCACGACGGCGAGATCGATCAGGCCAGCGCGACATTGAAGAAGGTCAATCAGTATGCCCAGCTTATCCATATGGATCTCGGCAGCAACAGCAAGCGGCTGAAGAACGCGGAGATACTTCTGGAGCATACGACCTATCATCTGGGCGAGTATGTCCGGCTGGCAGCATTTGAAGATCGTGAGTCGCTGCAAGTCACCCTCAAGCAGCTCAATCACGTTCACGATGAGCTGCTCGCTCAAGTCTTCAATCACTAGGAATCCAACCGGGGATTCCCCTAGGAATCCCGCTAGGAATCGATGATCCGCCGTCTGTCCGCGCCACTGCTTCTGCTTCTGCTGGTTCTTCCTCTGTGTGCCCAGCGGGGTGAGAGCGCGCTCTCCGATGGCGAGGTCGAACAGCTTCGCGAATCGGCCTACGTGCCCAACGATCGCGTGCTGCTTTTTATAAAAATTCTGGACGCCCGCGACAAATCGATTCAGGACTTGTTTGCGCACCCGCGTCGACCGGGCCGCGAACAGGACACGCACGATCTGCTGGAGCAGTTCACCGCGATCGCTGATGAGTTGAACGACAATTTGGACGACTATGGTCCGCGTCATCGCGATATCCGCAAGTCTCTGCCCAAACTGCTGGATGCGACGGAGCACTGGGGTTCGGATATGAAGTCTCCTCCCGAGAACGGCGCCTACAATGTTTCGCGCAGGCTGGCGCTCGAGGCTGTCCGCGATATCCGGGAACAGGCCACTCAACTTATTGAAGAGCAAAAGACCTGGTTCGCGGCACATCCTCCGGCGAAGGACCAGAACGGACCTGCGCAGGCGCCTCGATAACCGGCAAAGGGCCTGGCTGTTGCTTAGGATTCGCCTGCCTTCGGTCTTCACTCTTCGGTCTCCCGTCTCAAACTGAATCGTGGATTCGTAGCCGTCAGGACGTATCCACAGACACACCTGCATGCCGAGTCTCGCCTCTTGTAAAATCGTTTGTGCGGAGATCTCTTCGAGAGACCCAGCTTTCGCAAGAAGGACGAGCATTCTGACCACTCCCAAGCATCCCGGCGCCTCCCCTCTGCGTCAGTTCCTGCAGCTTTTTTCGCCGGCTCCCATATCAACCCCAACACTCTTCGACCAGCTCCACACGACGCCTGCAGCGGTCCACATCCCACCCGCAAAGGTCCGCCGGACGCGCCCGCCAGGAACATCACGCGCCGCGAAGACAATCGCTTCCGCCTCGCTGGTGGCCGTCTTTGAGGAGCAGTACCGGGAGCTTCGGCCGCGTGCGCCCATACCTGCGCTCGATATTCGTTTTCGCCGGTTTACTTCACTGAATACGACCATCCGGCTGCGGGAAGGCCGGCTGCATGTGCGGCTCTCCGACCTGCTCGAGTCGGCGCCGGAGACGGTCCATCACGCCATCGCGCATATCCTTCTCGCTAAGCTTTACAAGAAGCCCATCTCTCCCTCGCATGCCGACCGTTACCGCCGCCATGTCTCGTCCGAGGCCATCTCACGCCAAGCCGAGCACATCCGGCAGACGCGCGGCCGCAAGCGGGTCTCCACCCCCGTGGGCCATCATTATGACCTCAACGAAGTCTTCGAGTCGCTCAACGCGCGCTTCTTTCACGGTCTGCTCGGCCGCCCGACGCTCACCTGGTCCGCGCATCACGCACGCCGCATGCTCGGTCACTACGACGCCGCGCATAACACCATCGTGGTCAGCCGAGTCTTCGATCGCGCCGACACGCCGCGCTGCGCCATCGAGTATCTGCTCTATCACGAGATGCTGCACCTGAAGCATCCCGTGCGGGTGAAGGCCGGCCGGCGCTGCGTTCATTCGCGCGAGTTTCAGGCCGAAGAGCGGCTCTTCCCGGAGCTGAACGCCGCCAAAACGTACCTGAAGCGCCTGTAATTCTCCCCGCGAATCATGCCGAATAAACGCATGCGATAGGGGAGAATATCGCGATACCCATGGCGCGGCTGCAATCGAAACGGAGGCAGGCGAGGCCACAGTTGAGCCGAACCGGAGTCTCACTCGACGTTCACGTCCGCGGTGACAGTGACGTTCGTGGACTCGCACGCCAGGCGAAGCAGGTGCAGCTCAATTTCGGCATGGCCCGTACGGACCGTCACCGACTGGTGAATCGGCTGAAATTATGCGGCATAAGCCATTCCCCATCTGCTCCGCTCCGTCTGCGTACTCATGTAACGATCGCACCCACGTAACACTAAACTTGAAGTCGTGCTACGCGCAATCGAGCCAACTCCTCCTCAGCACAGCTCAACGCAATCGTGTCGCTCTGCTAGCATTAACGTTTGCCTTATGACGAATAGCATCGACATCTCCGTCCCTCCCATCCGCGTCCGCATCGCCCCCTCCCCTACCGGCGACCCACACGTAGGCACCGCCTACATCGGCCTCATCAACTTCCTCTACGCCCGCCAGCGCGGCGGCCAGTTCGTCCTCCGCATCGAAGACACCGATCGCACCCGTTTCGTCGCCACTTCCGAACAGGAGATCTTCCACTCCCTCCACTGGCTCGGCCTCGCCTGGGACGAAGGCCCCGACGTCGGAGGTCCCTACGGCCCCTACCGCCAATCCGAGCGCACCGAAATCTATCGCCGGCACGTCGATCTTCTCCTAGCCAACGGCACCGCCTACCGGGCGTTTGAAACTCCTGAAGAACTCGAAGCCCTCCGCCAGCGCCAGATCGCCGCCAAGCTCCCCCCACGCTACGACGGAGCCCACCGCGAACTTCCCCAATCCAAGATCGACGCCTACCTAGCCGAAGGTCGGTCCTATGTCATTCGCATGAAGGTTCCGCCCGGCCAGACCACCTTTCGCGACGAGCTCCGCGGCGACATCACCTTCGACCACAACAACGTCGACGATCAGGTCCTGCTCAAATCCGACGGCTTCCCCACGTACCACCTCGCCAACGTCGTCGACGACCACCTCATGCGCATCACCGATGTCATCCGTGCCGAAGAGTGGATCTCCTCCACCCCCAAGCACGTCCTTCTCTACCAAGCCTTCGGCTGGGAGCGCCCCCGCTTCTGGCACATGCCCCTCCTCCGCAATCTCGACAAGTCAAAGATCTCCAAACGCAAAAATCCCGTCTCCCTCATCTACTACCGCCAGGCCGGCTTCCTTCCCGAAGCCATGATCAACTTCCTCGGCCTCATGGGCGGAGGCATGCCCGCCATCGAACCCGCCGCAGGCGCTGCCGTCTCCAAGGCCAGCGAAGCCGACATCTTCTCCCTCGACGACATGCTTGCCCGCTTCGAGATAGAAAACATCCGTCTCGGCGGCCCCGTCTTCGACCTCACCAAACTGAAATGGCTCAACGGCGAATACCTCCGCGCCCTCACCCCCGAAGCCTTTTACGCCGCCCTGCGCGCCACTATCCTCTCGGACGATTACCTGAAACAGATCGCCTCCCTCGTCCAGACCCGCATCGAAACCCTCGGCGAGTTCGGCAACCTCACCCACTTCTTCTTCGCCGACGATATCCTCCCCACCCCCGAGGTCTTCCTCCCCAAAAAGCGCATTCTCGAAGACACCCTCGCCTTCGCCGCCGAACAACTCACCCTCCTCGAAGCCACCGCCTGGACCCACGATGCCCTCGAACCCGCCATCAAGCAACTCGGCGAAGCCAAGCAGTGGTCCGTTAAAGAGAACTTCATGCTCCTCCGCGCCATCCTCACCGGCAGCACCATGTCGCCGCCGCTGCTCGAAAGCATGATCGTCTTAGGAAAAGCCCGCACCCTCGACCGCCTCCGCCGCTTCCTCCGCCAAATGCCGTGGAGGGACGCGGCCCGAGAAAGCTTAGGCGACAAATTGAAAACGAGCGCAACTCAGCCTCAGCCCAGCATTTTGACTCAGCCAGAAGGCCGTAAATTCCGTTTTGATGACTAACTCGGGTGCGTAGCCACTGCGGCTTACGGTGGCTAAACAGAGACTTCTGAGCCAGAGATCAGGTGATTCAACGTTTGAATGATGTGTTCGTAACGAATCAGTTCACTGAAAGATATTTGAAAGCGTTTCAACTGATCGTCTTGTTGTAGTCTTTGAATCGCCTTCTTTGCTTTTTCGTCTGCTTCATCGGAAGCTTCGTACCATCTGAAAGACTTTCTTACTGCTCCCAGTTGCATTGCTTCTTTCTCCAGTGTTTCGAAGCCTTTTTGGAGTCGCTGCCGTTCCTTTGAGAAAAACGCTAGTTGGCAACCATGCTTGTAAAGTATGAAGTACCGGAGCGACCCGGAAAGTTCATTCCACAAAACTGCTGCCTTGAGACGTTCGACATGCGTACCAACGGAATCGTAGTTCTTCCTGCGTCTAATATCAGCCTCAAGGACTTGAGCGTTGACGACCTCGTAGTTAACTCCATAAATACCGTCTTCGCGCAAATCGATTAGACGGACGAAGATCTGGTTCTCCTTGATTGTGTATTCATATGTTGACCTATCGGTAGGCGGCCCGCCGTAACACACTTCTTTTCATAAGTGTTTATCGAAGGCACTACCGTATACGTATGCCAGCCGCTCTCTCCGGGATCTGGGTAGCGCAGCGTAAATTTTTCTTTAGGTGGCTTATGACTTGAAGAAATTTCAACGAGCGTCTTCGTAAATCGAGATATTGCTGAAATACTTCCAAATACCGCGGTCGCGCTAAGGCAAACCTCTGCTAGCTCCTTCCATTCTGTAAAATAGAAAATCAACGTCAAAGCGCCGAAAGCAAACGTCCAGCGCCAACTCAGAGGCATTCCTTCTTTACAGAAAGCACCTTGATTTCGCTTTGAGGTGAACATGTTGGTGTAGTGTAACCAATGGTCGAACGCTACCACGGCACCCTCATACAAACTTTGTGTCCGGAACGCCCTCTATTGATCCGTCCCCCGTCCTCATTCCTGCCAAATCAGCTTGCTGCGCATTAACCCGCTTTGAACATCTGCTTAATCCCCCGCAGCGCCTGCCGCGTCCGCTCCTCATTCTCGATCAGCGAAAACCGCACATGCCCGTCCCCATGCTCCCCAAAGCCCACCCCCGGCGACACCGCAACCTTCGCCTCCAGCAGCAGCTTCTTCGCAAACTCCACCGACCCAAGCGCCCGATAGCGCTCCGGAATCTTCGCCCACGCAAACATCGTCGCCTTCGGCAGCTCCACCGGCCAGCCCAGCTTATTCAGCCCCGGCACCAGCACATCCCGCCGGCATTTGTAGTTCTCCACAATCTCCTTGACGCACTCCTGCGGCCCCTCGAGCGCCGCGATCGAAGCCACCTGGATCGGCGTAAACGTACCATAGTCGAAGTAGCTTTTGATTCGCCCCAGCGCCGACACCAGCTGCTTGTTCCCCACCATAAAGCCCACCCGCCACCCCGGCATGTTGTAGCTCTTCGAGAGCGTAAAGAACTCGACCGCAATCTCCTTCGCCCCCGCGACCTCCAGAATGCTCGGCGCACGATATCCATCGAACACCAGGTCTGCATACGCCAGATCGTGGACGATAAAGATCCCCGAATCACGGCACAGCGCCACCACCCGCTCGAAGAACGCCAGCTCCACGCACTGCGCCGTAGGGTTCGAAGGAAAGTTCAAAATCAGCAGCTTCGGCCGAGGCTGCATCCGCGGCAGTTGAACCTCCAACTGCTCCAACAGCGAGTCCGCCGTCCCGTCCTGCATCGGAATGCTCTGCACCTTCGAACCCGCAATCACCGGCCCGAAGATATGAATCGGATAACTGGGATTGGGCACCGCCACAGTATCCTCGTCATCGAGCACCGCCAGGCAAAGGTGCGCAATCCCCTCCTTCGAACCGATCGTAACAATCGCCTCTGTCTCGGGATCGAGATCGACCTCATACCGCCTCTTGTACCAGTTGCAGATCGCCCGCCGCAGCCGCGGAATCCCACGCGACAGCGAATAACGATGCGTCGCCGTCCGCTGCGCCGCCTCCACCAGCTTGTCGACAATGTGCTTCGGCGTAGCCCCATCGGGATTGCCCATGCCGAAGTCGATGATGTCTTCGCCCCGCCTGCGCGCCGCCGCCTTCAACTCACTGGTGATGTTGAACACATACGCCGGCAGTCGCGTCAGCCTTCGGAACTCTTCCATAGCAGTCTACGTACTCCCGTCTCTCTCGCTCACACCATGATGCCATCACTGCCACACGCACTCATCCGCAGAAGTACCGAAGCTACCAACAATCAAAAGAAATACCCATCGGGAACAATCCACGGTGATCTGTCTGTGATCGGTGCCATCAATGAAGTTCGGTATTAGGCGTTCCCTCTTACTTCGCCGTAAAGACCACCTGCACCGGCAGACTCTTCGGCGGATAGCACGCCGCATGGTCGCAAGCCTGATAGTGCAGCATCCCATCCAAAGTATGCGAACCCGCCTCGGCCAGCACCGGCAGCTTCACCGTAAACCCACCCGAATACACATCCAGCTTATTCGCCGGATCGAAGCGGAAGCTGTACGACGTCCCCGCTGGATATTCGATCGCCTCCGCCTTCACCCCTGCTGCCGGCTCGAACCTAAGCTGCGTCGGAATCAACAACTCCGACTTCGGCGTATGCGAGTTCACATGAAATCCATCCAGCACCTGAAAACGCAGCTCCAGCACACCGCGCCTTCCCGCCGGCACCGCCTGCTGCTCCGCCGCATACGCAACATACGACCTCGCCTTTCCCGGAGCCGCATTCAGATTTCCCATCTCCTGCGCAGGCGCCTTCGCAGCACTGGTCAGCCCAAACAGCAATTCAATCATCGCAACCTGAAGCCGCCTCACTGTCCACCAGCCCCCGGCGCAGCTCCCGCCCCTGCACCCGACGCGATCGTCTTCTTGATGTGCGCCTCGATCTCGTCCTTGCCGCCAATCCCCGCGGTCTCCTCCACAATCACGCCGCGCCGGTCGATATAGAACGACATCGGCAGATAGTCCAACCCGCCATACGACGTCTGCACTTTCCCATCGGTCAGCAGAATCGGATACGTCACTCCGGTCTTCTGCACCACCTTCGCGATCGCGTCCTTGCCCGCGTCCACATCGTCCGCCAACCCGAGAATCTCGAACCCCTGCCCTGCATACTGCTTATGGAACTCCTCGAACCACGGCATCTCTACCTTGCAAGGCCCGCACCACGTTGCCCAGAAGTTCACCAGCACCGGCCGCCCCTTGTAATCGCTCAACGAAATCTTTTTGCCATCGAGCGTCGTCAGCGAAAAGCCCGGAGCCATCTTCCCCCGCATCGTCGGAGCCTCGCTTTCCGCCGCGCCAGACGAATCGGCCGCCGCCTGCCCGCCCTTATCCGGCACCAGAACAACATGGTTCGACTCAGCCTGCTGCATCGCCAGGCGACGCTCCCGCAGGTTATGCCATCCCGCCCACAAGAGCAGCGCAACCCCGACGACCATCACGCCCAATACCAATAGACTCCGCTTCACGTTTCAACGTCCTTTCGGCAATACTTCGCCACACCTGTGATTCTATCGAAATTAGATCTGTATTCGCCGCAAACGATATACAGCAAGCTCTGATCGAGCAGCGCCAGTTCGCTTGGCAGCTGCGGGGCGCTCGACTCGGCGACGCCGGCATGCGGGCAGGCTTACCTCCCTTTACACCTTCAGGAGATTTGCCATAGCCCCAAGCCGGGTGCCCCATATCTCGATTTGTCAAGTCTCGACACATCCTTTACGTTTTGTCTCGGGACATCCTTTACATGATGTGGGTGTTAGGAGGGAGTTTCGATCCAGCGTTCGACGATCGTCGAACGCTGGATCGAAGGGGTGATTTCGCGGACCAGGGTGGAGCAGAAGAAGACCAGGAAGCGTTCTTCGATGGGCTGGATCATGACTCTCTCTCCGGCCAGGGTCTTGCCGATGCGCCAGCGGCAACCGTGCAGATCGACCGTGCCCTGGCAGTCGACCTTGAGCAGCCACGCGCCTTCCGGATACTGCCATGGCGGAGGATCGGGATCATAGCGGCGTTCGCTCCTGGACCACACACTGGCTGGGGTTTTCATCCCCAGGGCTGCATGCGGGCGCACCTGGTTGTACTCGGAACGGAAGGCATCGAGCCAGGTTTGCGGCTCGGCGCCCACGCCGCCCCGCCGGTCGAGCGCCCGCTGCAGGCTGCCGTGGAAGCGCTCGACCTTGCCTTGGGTCTGGGGATGGCGGATGCCCGACCAGCACAGCCGGATGCCCTGCCGCATCATCCACACCGAGAGGCGCGTGCGCCCGGAGAACGACTGCCAGTTCCACCATGGGGTGCCATGGTCCATCAGCATCGCCTCCGGCACGCCGCACCGTGCAAAGGCCTGCTCCAGCTGCTCGCGGACGAGGTCGCCGTCCAGCTTGCCGGTCGCCGCCAGCGTCACCAGATAGCGGCTGTGGTCGTCGATCACCGACAACGGCCCGATGCGTTGGGGCCAGTTCTTGGGCCCCTTGAAGTCCATCTGCCACAGCTCGTTGGGCCGTGCCCGTTCGAAGCGCTGGATCGCAGGCGCATGCCGGTCCCGCTCCCGCACCAGGTCGTAGCGAAGCAGAATGCGGTGGATCGTGCTCCGGGTCAGGCGCAACCCTTCGCGGCCGAGCACCACCTCCAGCTTGCGCGCGCCCCAGTCCGGGTACTTCAGGCGTAGCGCGATCACCCGCTCTTCCTGCTCCCACGGCGTCTGGGCGGGCGAGCTGCGCGGCCGCCGGCTGCGCTCTGCGATACCGGCAAGACCCGCCTCCGCGTAGCGCTTGATCCACAGCGAGCCGGTCGGCCGGGAGACGCCGAACTCCGCACACAGCACGCCCAGCGGCTTCTCCCGCAGAGACGCAGCCAACACAAAACGCACCCGCTGATCCTGTACGTCCATCGCCTTCCATGCCATCCCGCAACACTCCACGCCCGCTCAAAGCAAGCGCAAAAGTGTAAAGGATGTCCCGAGACAATATGGAAAGCATGTCATGAGACTGAACACTCGATTTTGAGATGTGGGCATCGAGCGTAGCGAGACCGCCTTCCTTCCACCACCTGAAGAGCCGTCGTCTCGACCGAAGCCACCGGGGGGCACCGGCAAGTGCTCTTGCTCGCGGGGATGGTAAACCACTCACAGTCTTATCGTGACTGGCAAATTGGAGAGATCTCCGTACTCCGCTTCCTGTTGTGCCGCGGATCATTATGCAGTCCTGAGGGTTCCCCACCCGGAAACCTGAAAAAGGCGAAAGTTAAAGGGCAGGGCACCCGCCAAACGACCTTTAACCTGCGCCGATTGCCCCCTTTAACTTGCATGGCCTTGCGCTCGTCTGGATACTTTGCCCCGGAATCAAAATCGAACAAGGGGCCACGCATGCATCTCTCAATCAAATCTCTTTCCTTTTCCCTCTGCTGCGCAGCACTCCTCTGCGCCGCGGAGACGATCCAGGCGCAAACCATCACCCCCGGGGCTGCGTACGCGATTCGCGGCGCCGATATTCTGCAGAACGACGTCCCGACCGTCTTCGGAGGAGCAAACGCGTTCTTCATCTATGGCGGAAGCTCCTCCAGCATGGCTGGCTGGAACATCAACATCGTCCGGGAACCACTTCCCGACTTTTCCGAGACTCCCATCAGCGGCTCAACCGTGCAAGGTTCGGATGGCTCCTATTTGCATCCCATGGCAGACGTGGTGGCTGACAATCGAGCTAACGGAAAGATTACGATTCTCTGCCCCTTCCAGTGGGCGCCTGGGACCGGTCAGTTTGCCGGGCTGGTGCCTTCCAAGCAAACGTACTATGCGGCCTACAAAGAGAAGATGCAAGCCGTCGCGGCGTACTTCGCAAACCAGCCCGATGTCTGGCTCGAAACCTGGAATGAGCCTTACCCCGACGCCAACGATCCCAACTGGCTGCGTGACACCGAAGACATGGTGGACAACATCCGCGACGCCGGCGGGAACAACATCGTGCTCGTCCCCGGCGACTACTTTGGGTCCTCGGAAGGTGTCATTCTGAGCCATGGCAGGCAGTTGCTGGAAGGCCGCGCCAATATCCTCTTCGATCTGCACGGCTATGCCTGGGAGCAGAACTCGCAGGAAAACACCGAGCAGAGGATCCGGACGATTCGCAGCCGCGGATTTGCCCTTATCTTCGGGGAAGATGGGCCGGGCACCTCGGGCGGGGTCGTGGACCCAACCAACTTCCTCAAGGCCGCTCTGCATCAGGAGGTCAGTACCCTGCTCTGGAACTGGAACTTCAACACCTACGATCCCAACGCCTTCTTTACTTCCAGCGGCCAGCCCAACGACACCGCCGCCAACTTCAATTGGTCGACCACGGCAAAGTCGTTCCTGAAGTTTCTCGGCGGCTCAGGAGACGACTACGCCGTAACCAATGGCCCGACCACCAAACCCTACACCAGCAACTAAAGCACCCCTAATATTCACGACTATTCACGACTCCGGGAGCGCCAGAATCTGGCGCTCCCCGAGCCAAAGATGTCTGGTTCAGTTGGTCCGGACATTATCCAGATAGTAGGTTCCTCCTCCGCTGAAGTACACGAAGAAACCTTCGATAATGCTGGTGTCGGCCGGCGCAGTCCCTCCGCAGTTGGCTGGGGTTGCCAGGCTTTGCAGGTTCACCGTCACCGTCGTCGCAGTTCCGGCGTTGATATAGCTGAACGGTGTGGAGCAGTAGTGATAATCGCTGCCGAACTGCACGGCTACCGACTGCGATGTTCCTACCGTGGTAGTCGTAAGGTCGAACAGCAGGCTGTGAACCGTAGCCGTAGAGAGTGGAAGCGGCGTGGTGTTGTAGGCAGGCCCGAAGAAGCCGCCGCCCGTAGCGTTAATCTGCAGACTGTGCATACAACTGGTGGCGCCTACTGTACCTTGCGCTACTGTCCCAGCTCCTGGACTGTAACTGGCCGCCATCCATGTATCGGTTCCATCCTCGAAGTTATAAAGTTCGCCTGTAATGCCGCCAACCGTGACCACGATGTTAGCTGGATTCGAGACGCGCCCCAGCCTATCCGCTATCGTGTACGGCGTGCCAACACTGCCGGACACGCACTGCGACGCCGGTTGAAAGAGTACCTCTCCGCCGGACTGCAGTGTATAGGTGCCAAATGCAGTCGTCACGCTGGTCTGCTTGCCCGGCGCCGACGGATTCAGGTCAATGGATTTTAGGTTGAGCGGTACATCCTGATAAGTAATATCGTTCTTGGTGATGTCCAGCGTCACCGGCGTATTGTTTGGCGTCGCCACCGTATCGTTGTCCGCGACCGGCGAGTAGTTGACCGGCAGATGCTGAATCTGTCGCGCGAAGTTGGTGAATGCGCTGCATACCGGCGTGGGGCAGTACACGGTGTAGCCATCATAGTCGGGATAGAGCGTGCCGTTGTCCTGAAGTCCGGAGAGAATCCAGTACAGCGCGCCGGCCCCGTCGTCATTCAATACCGTATCTTCCCACTCGTGGTAGACCGGATTGCGGATGTTCTTCTCCAGAATTCCCCACTCTCCCGCAACCGCGCGATCGCCTAACCGATGCGAGTCCTCAATATGTCGCTGGATCCACTGCGTTCCCCACTCCGGAGTCTTCCCCCAAGAATCTGGATACAGGTGGTACGAGAGGATATCCATATCCGGCAGTTTCGCCAAGGCAATGCTGTCGACTCCCGTGCTGCAGTTGATGGTGAAGTCGGAGGATTGCGGATTGGTGCAATAGAAGCCTTCATCACCGGGCGAAAGAAGATGCTTCTGGTCGATGCTTTTCACATATTCACTGACATCGGCAGCCCAGCTCGTGATGGTCTTCGTCGTGCAACTGTTCGACTGGGGATACACGCCATACCCGGCGCAGCGCTCCTCGTTGGCAAGCTCCCAAGTCATGATCGTCGCGTCATCCTTGTACTTGATACCGGTGTAGTAGTTGACATGGTTGAGCAAGTGCGAGATCCACTCCTTGTACCACTTGCGGATCGTGGCGTCCGTGTAGAACTGGTCGTGGTACTCCCCTCCTCTCCAGCGCACATACTGATCCATGCCGCCGAACTGGTCGTAGTCGTTGACGAATGGAATGATCAGCTTGATGTTGAGCTGCCCGGCCTTGTAGATGACGTAGTCCAGGTGCTGCAGCCCGGTATCCCCGTCATTGAAAGCAGGCTCGCTGCCGTTCCAGTAGTGGAAGTAAACGCCATTGTGAGGCCCGTCGACCGAGTTCGTACCGTCCTGGTTGCCGACGTCCAGAAAGCCCCAGAGGCGGAAGGTGTTGAAGTTCTGCGCGGCCGCCGTGGTCAACAAATTGTCCACCATGAACTGCGACGCATACATCGGATAGTAGTTGTTCGAACCTGCCATGCGAAAGTTCTCGCCGCGGTGATAGATCCTGTGTCCGCTGCGGCTGACAAAGTGGTGGCCCAGGGCATCGACGTGATCGGCAGCGGCCGACTCCTGAGCAAACGCTGTGCGGGACATTATGAACGCGAGGAACAGCGCGATAAGACCGAAGAAACGAACGAAACGCTTGAACATGGTTGATCCTCTCCAATGGTGTGAAAACAGGCGGCTTAAAGATATCGATATCATTTCTGCTCTCAAGCTGGTGTCAAACTTGACATCGAACACTATCCTTGGAAGCAGTTGAAGGAATGGGGAAGCCGCCCAGGCGAAAGAGGCGGGCACATTCTGGCAGGTGAAGCGTCTGCACTATCACTCTTCAGGAAATGACTTGTCAAGAAAATAATTGCCGCTGTTCACCTGCCAACGTTATCCATAGAGATGGGCCGGCGGGGAAGACTTGATGAAGGATGTCGGAGAAAGTAACCCATGGCCATTACCAGCTAAACTAGACCCATGATCGACGAAGCCACCTTCCGCCGCGAATCCGATCGCGCCCTCGAGTCTCTGAAACAGTCTTTAATCGCCGCTGAGGATGACGACGGCGGCTTCGAGTTCGAAGACAACAACGGCGTGATGAACATCATCTTCGAAAACGGCTCGAGCAAATTCGTGATCACGCCGAACACTCCCATTCGCCAGGTCTGGGTCTCGGCGCAGGCGACCAGCTTCAAGCTCGATTGGTCGGAGGCCGCCGGTGCGTTCACTCTGCCGAAGACTGGCGAGGTTCTCAAGACGCTGATTGAGCGCCTGCTTCGCGAGCATCTCAACAATCCCGGCATCACCCTCTCGTGAGAGCGATTCGGCTGGGGGCGGAATGCTCTCCGCGAATACTTTGAGTTGCAGCGGTCCATCCGGCGAGGGACAGCCGGTCACTCTTCTATGCCGCGCCGCTATACTGAAGACCCAGCGCATTGAGCCAAAAGGATGATCGTGTACGAGTCAGAGTTCGAGAAGAATCTCTACCAACAGCGCCGCGACAAGCTCGCCGAGATCGCAAAGCTGGGCCACGCCACTTATCCAAACGCCTACCTCTTCACTCACACTATCCCCCAGCTCCGCGCCGCTTACGATCTGCTCACCGCGGAACAGTTGGAAGCCGGTCTCACTGTCGGGAAAAAGATCGAGGTCAGCATTGCCGGCCGCATAATGGCCATCCGCGTTCAGGGCAAAGCCGGCTTCGCGCAGCTTCAGCAGGGCGGCCAGCGCTTCCAGATCTACGTTCGCAAAGACGACGTTGGAGAAGACCTCTTCGCGCTCTACAAGCTGCTCGATCTAGGCGATCACATCGGCGTTCGCGGCTATCTCTTCCGCACCCGCACCGGCGAACTGAGCGTTCACGCGGCATTCGTGAATGGCCAGCCCCCTCTCACCTTCCTCGCTAAGGCCATGCTCGCGTTGCCGGACAAGTACCATGGCCTCGAAGACACCGAACTTCGCTATCGCCAGCGTTACGTCGATCTCTTCATGAATACCGGCAACGCCAGATCCACTACTTCAGCACCATTTGCGCCGGCCCGCGGCGTTATCAGCGAAGAAGCGCCACCAATCTCACCGGAGATCAACGAGACTCCCAACGTCCGCGAGGTCTTCGTCAAACGTGCCGCTATCCTCCGCGCCATTCGCACCTTCTTCGACAGTCGCGCCTACCTCGAAGTAGAGACCCCCATGATGCATCAGGTCGCCGGAGGAGCCGCGGCCCAGCCCTTCACCACCCACCACAACGCGCTCGACCTCGACCTCTTCCTCCGCATCGCCCCCGAGCTTTACCTGAAGCGGCTGGTCGTAGGCGGCCTCGACCGCGTCTACGAAATCAACCGCAACTTCCGCAACGAAGGCATCAGCACCCGCCATAACCCCGAGTTCACCATGCTCGAGTTCTACCAGGCCTACGCCAACTATCACGATCTGATGGATCTCAGCGAAGAGCTCATTCTCTTCGTTGCGAGAGAGGTCAACGGCACCACGATCACCCACTTCAACGGTCATGAGATCGACCTCAGTCAATGGACCAGGCTTTCCATGCGCGAGGCCATCATGAGGTGGTGGCCAACGAACGCACCCATTCAGCCGATTATGGAGCACTTCAGTTCCGAAGCGAAGTTTAGAGAGCTGTTGGATGAGGGCGCGAAGCTCGGCGATCCGGAGTTGACCTCGGACCGTGTGCTGAACCGGCTTGGGGCGGACTGTCAGTTCGTTCGAGAGTTCATTCTCGGCCGCGGTGCGCCGTTTGGACGCGCTATCGCCGATCTGTTCGAGCTGAGAGCCGAGTCGCTCAAGGGTGGCGAAATGGGCATGGAGGAGCCGCTCATCCAGCCTACGATCATCTACGACTTTCCTCTTGCCGTCAGTCCGCTGTCAAAGAAGAAGCCTGACGAGCCGGACTGGGTCGAGCGATTCGAGTTCTACATTGGCGGATTCGAGGTGGGCAACGCCTTTTCCGAGCTGAACGACCCCGATGACCAGCGCGCCCGCTTCGAACAACAGATGTCCGAGAAGGAGCGAGGCGACAATGAAGCTCACGAAATGGACGAGGACTACGTGCGAGCCCTCGGCTATGGCCTGCCGCCAACTGCTGGCGAAGGCATCGGCATCGACCGCCTCACGATGCTGCTCACTAACTCCAGATCCATCCGCGACGTTATCCTCTTCCCTCTTCTCCGCCCACAAACCAAGCAAGCCGAAGCCCCCGAGGCCCTGCACGGAGAATCGGCCGAATAGCCTCGCTCGTTGCCCAGCACCGGTTGTACGATGGTGGGTAAAACCTACTGTGCCTTTTTCAGCCTTTTGACGACGCCGGCAAGCGAGTGTTCGTTCATCGCCGCCACCGCATCTCCACGAACTTTCTTGATCAGCGCAGCCACCGCCTTGTCCTCCAGGCTCAGCCAGTCCCCTGCTGTCGCCTCGAAGACGTCCCCAAGCCCGATCTGCTTAGCCGCCAGCGCGAGCTTAGCGCCGCCATGCGGGCCTTTCTTCTGCTCAATCAGCCCTGCCTTGTGCAGCAGTAGAAAGCTCCTGCGCACCATGACGGCGCTCTCCTTGAGTTCCTCCGCGATCGCCGCCGAGGTATGCATTCGGGCCGGCTCCCCGGCCAGCACCGCCAACACCCGCACACTCAACTGAAATCGTCCGCTCTGTGCCATGCAAAAAAGCTACCACACCCCAAGGGCCTGCGGGCCGCGCCGCGCTCACGTTTAACGCGATCATGCCTGGCCGCCATACGCATCAACAATTATGACGGTTCCGTTCCGCATGTAAACTCTGAGAGTGAATATCCTCTTTGTCGGCGACGTTTTCGGCTCCGCCGGCCGGCACATCGTTCGCGAACACCTGCCCCACGTAGTCGAAACCAACGCCGTCGATCTGCTGGTGATCAATGGGGAAAATGCGGCCGGCGGCTTCGGGATCACGCCTTCGATCGCGGAAGAACTCTTCGATTTCGGCGTCCAGGTCATCACCACCGGCAACCACATCTGGGATAAGCGCGAGATCTTCGAATATATGTCTGTTGCCGTTGACTCGCACGCGCGCGGACGCCGCGTTCTGCGCCCTGCCAACTACGCCGTGGGAACGCCTGGCTTCGGTTTCTACGAAGGAGAGCTGGGAAATGGCCAGAGCTACGCCGTGATGAATCTGCAGTGCCGCGTGTTCATGTCCAGTTGCGACGATCCATTTCGCAAAGCCGATGAACTGCTGAACAAAATCAGCGCGAAGGTTATCCTGCTCGACCTACACGGCGAAGCCACCAGCGAGAAGGTCGCGCTGGGCTGGTACCTTGACGGTCGAGTCACCGCGGTGCTCGGCACACATACGCACATCCCTACCGCAGACGAGCGCGTGCTTCCCAGGGGCACAGCGTACCAGACCGACGTAGGCATGTCTGGGCCATATGATTCGGTGATCGGCGTCGAGAAGGAATTGGTGCTCGCCCGTTTTCTGACCGGCATGCCAGGAAAGTTTGAACCGGCGAAAGGCAACCCGAAGATGTGCGCCGCGCTGATCGGCTGCGACGGTGCCACCGGCCGCGCGTACAGCATTCAGCGCATCATGCTGGGCGAGTAGATCGCTTAGGAGAGTTCGCAAAGTTGACCTCCAGACGCGAAAAGAGCAGCCACAAGGCTGCTCTTTTCGCATGCAAAATGCTTTTTACCCTTTCCGGTGTACTGGATGATGCGCTGGCGCAGCCCTCTTTGGGGTCGCGATAGCCGCATCGCTCATGATGATCATGACCGGACCAGGGGCTGCGGCGGGAGCGGTCGGAGCAGCGGTAGCCGGAGTTGCCGGTGCAGCGGCCGGGGTCGCCGGAGCAGCGGCAGCGTCGGTTGGGGGGGTTGTGGTTGTCGAGGCGGGTGGTGTGGTGGCGGCCGCCGCGGTTGTCGGAGAAGCTGCGCCGCTTAGCTCCTCGGCTGTCTTTCCCCCAACTGTATAGGAGGTGTAGGTTCCCGACAGAGTCACCGTCGAACCAGCCGTGGGGACAGTCTTCAGGGGCTCTTTCATATTGAAGGTGAAATCCGCTACCTTCGACTGCACGGCATCGTCGGAGACCGAAGCCTGGATGACGGTGGGGGTCGCTGAGACCACCGTCACGTTGGGGAGTTCCACCGACTTGCCCTTGACGGTGTCCCAGACCTTGGCCGCATCGGCAGGTTTTCCGTTCTGGAGGATGAACTCCTTGTCGCTCACGGCGAGGGCGCCCAGGTCGGGCGTGCTTGCGATTACCCCAGCCACGATGTCAGACGGGGAAGGCGCAGGCTTGATGGCGAAGTCCGTGGGAGGATTCAGATTGGTCTGAACCGCAGTGGTGACGGCGTCATAACCGTCGTCGCCGCCGTGGTACTTTTTGTAGCAAAATTTCGCCAGCGGCAACATCTGAGATTTGTAAGGCTCAGGAGCGAAGGCCGCGGCGCGCGAGGCGTACCAGGTGCAGTTGACGTAATCGGGCGGCGTGGACGTGTAGTATGCCTGGCCGAGCGTGTAGGTGTCCTGCAGCATCGGCCCCGGAACCTGAGTTTGGGCGACTGGCACCGCGGCTAGTTCGGCCTTGAAGTTGGTGATTGCCGTCGCGGAATCTTTCTTATTCAGCGCGGCCGTCGCGACGGCGCGGTAGAAAACCGGCGTCGCCGCGTCCTTGACCTTGGCAAAATCCGCATCGCTCATGTCCTTGGGTTTGGTGGTGACGGCCAGACCTTTGGTGGCATAAGAAGCTGCCGAGTCAAGGGCGGTCTGCTTGGCTGCCGGATCGGTGGCCTTATCGGCCTCCTGGGAGCGGAAGTAGACCTCAAGAGTCAGCGCGCGAAGGTTGTTGGGATCAACTGCCAACAGCTTGTCCGCCGTTTCCAGCGTCTTCGCAGGATCGAACTGACTATAGGCAATCATCAACTGCTCCAAGGTGGCGGCCTTGACGGCAGAGTTGGGATATGCCGCCAGGTAAGCCTCAAGAGCCGGGGCTTTGGTCTGCGGGGTTGTCTGGGTGATGGCGTTGTTGTACGCGGCATATTCCGCGGGGGACATCTGAACGCCGCCATTTGAGGACTGCGCATTCGAACCAAGATCGACCTGGCTCTGGGCCACTGCGATACTCGCAACACTTGTAACGCTGGCGACCACCAGGAGAGACACAACGACTGCCTTCTTCATTCCACACTCCTCAATAAATCTTTCGTTCCACCGTGTCCCCGATGCTCGGAAACATCAGGATAAGACAAAACACAGCCTGATCATAGTGCATCCCGCAGTAGTCTCCACCCCGCCCAGCCGTTCGGCCAAGCATTGGAAGCGTTTGCGGCACCATTTAGATGATGATGCGGATTATAGAAACGCCGTTGCTCAAATAGCAAGCCGCATCGTAGTTTACCTTGGAAACGGAAGCTTCCTTCGCGAACCGTCTTACTGCTAGGGATTTCTGTCCAAGCAGTCCGTTAGGGCTTAGTCGGATCCAAGGACAGGCAACAATCAGGAAAAAATACGGGATCTCCCCACGTGGCCTTGCGATAGAGCCGCCCGGCTCCGGTCGAGATAACAGTAATAGCTGTGTTTGTGTCGGTTCGCTTTGGTGCGGTTTTGCAAACCAAGGGCACCGGTTCGGAGGAAAGTGTTGCTGAGATGCTACTGATGCATATTAGTAGTGTTTCGTTCCCCTTATCCACAACAAGCAGTATTGTTACCGTTGATTCGGCGCTCAACCGCGGCTACAGTTGAGATAGTCCTAGGAACAGGGCGAACGCTTTCTAATCTCACGATTCGTTCCCGCAGAGGTCGTCTTGCTCAAGCTCAAGAAGGTTCAGATACTCGGCTTCAAATCGTTCTGTGATCGCACCGAGGTCCAACTCTCCGGCGAAGGCATAGCCGCCATCGTCGGGCCGAACGGCTGCGGGAAATCCAACATCTCGGACGCGATTACCTGGGTGCTGGGCGAGCAGTCGGCGAAGTCGCTGCGCGGTATCAAGATGGAAGACGTGATCTTTGCCGGCACGCGCGATCGCAAGCCAACCGGGATGTCCGAAGTGTCGCTGACCCTGGTCGACCCCGAGGTATATGACGGCGCAAGCCTGCAGGGTTCGCCCGAGATCGAGATCGATTCCGAGACCTATCCCAAGCTGCCTGCCGACTGGGATGAGACGACGTTGCGTCAGCAGAGCGCCGAGGAGACCGAAGAAGCGGTTGCGGAGGCGCAGCCGGGTACCCTCATCGAGGGCGAGAAGAAGGAACCGCAGATGCCGCAGGCGGGTGAGGCTTCCGAGAAGCTAGCGGATGCGAACAGTGTCGTGCTGAAGATTCGCCGCAGGAAGTTTGGACAAGCGCCGGTTCGGGCCGGAGAGCTGACGATTACGCGGCGGCTGTTCCGGTCGGGCGATAGCGAATATCTGCTGAATGGCAAGATCTGCCGTCTGCGGGACATTCAGGATATCTTCACGGGCACCGGACTAGGCGGCGAATCCTACGCCATCATTGGGCAGGAGCGGATTGGGCAGCTGCTCTCGGCCAAACCGCACGATCGGCGCTCGATCATCGAAGAGGCCGCGGGTATCACGCGATTCAAGACGAAGAAGCGGCTGGCTGAGCTTCGTCTCGAGTCGGCTCGGCAGAATCTGGCGCGCATAAACGACATCTTCGACGAGGTTACGCGGCAGATGACGAGCCTGAAGCGTCAAGCCTCGAAGGCTGAGCGTTATGGCGCTCTTCGCGACGAACTTCGAACGCGATTGCGTGTCGTGCTGGCCAGCCGCATGTCGCAGCTCGATGCGGAACAAGCCGTAGCCAATGAGAAGATCGCTGCGCTGGCTGCGCAGATCGACGCGCAAGCCACCACTTTGGAAGCTATGGACGCCGAGCACACAGAGGGCGTTCGCAGCGGATATACGCTCGACCAGCAGATCCGCGAGGCCGGGGTGCAGGCGAACCAGTCCGCGGTGGAACTGGAACGCATTGCGGCGCGTTCCGCCGCCAATGCAGACCGCATCGCCGACTTGACTACGCGGCTCGCGGCTGGGACCGAGGACCTTGCTCAGGCGCGCGAACAGATTGCCAGCCTCGCCGGGGAACTCGAACAACACCGCAGCTTTCTTGAGAACGCAACTGCGGAGACGAATGGCTCCCGCGAGGCGGCGCAGAGTCGCCAGGCGCAGGTGCATGAGGCAGCCCGCGCTGTAACAGCGGGAGAACAGCAGGCTGAGCAGAACCGTCGCGCTACCATGCAGTTGGTGCAGCGCATTGCTCAGACTCGCAACGAGCAGGCACAGGCGGAGGCTGCGCTCGCCGGTCTGGACCGGGAGGCGGAACGGCTGGTCTCCGAGTCTGAAATCGCCAGGCAGGAGCTTGGAACCTTAGGCCTGCAGCGCGGTCAGGTGAAGATGTCTTTCGAATCGGTAACAGAGCGCCTGAAGCGGCTCGAGGCCGAAATCGCCGAACTTCGCCTGCAACTTGAAAGCTGCCGCAGCGGGGAGGCGGAGTCCAAGCGCCGCGGCGATCAGTTGCGCGGAGAGGTGGCGAGCCTGACCGGGCGGCGCAGTTCCCTGGAGGCGCTGATCCGGGAGCACAGTTACTCGACCGACACGGTGCGCAACCTCTTCCAGACCGATGCGTATAAGCGAAACGCCAACGGAATGGCCGCTGTCGGCACGCTGGCGGATTTCCTCGAAGTGGACGGCAAGTACGAGGACGTCGTCGACGAGTTCCTGCGGGACGAGCTGAATTATGTTGTCGTCAAAAGTTGGGACGCAGCAAACGCCGGGATGGATCTGCTGCAGACCGACGTGTCAGGCCGCGCCACGTTTCTGGTTCACCCCAACGACTCTCAGGCAAACTTCGCCTTCTCCGAGGGCATGGAAAGTGCTGCCCAAACCGAGATCAATGGCATCGAAGGCGTCGTGCCGCTCAAGGAGTGTGTGCGCGTGCTCGATGGCTTCGGTAAGTCGCTCGAGGTCATTCTTCCCAAGCTCCGCGAAGGCTTTGTGGCGCCGGACTCTTACACCGCGCGTTCGTTAGCTCTCTCGAATCCCCAAGCTTTTTTCCTCTCCCCCTCCGGAGAAACGTTCCACAATGTCACCGTCACCAGCGGTCGTCCGCGCACCCAGGGACCTTTGGCGCTCAAGCGGGAACTGGCCGAAGTGCAGCATAAGCTGCAAAGCGCAGAGCGGGAACTGGCCGAGACGGACCTGAAGACGATCGAGCTTCAGCATCGGATCGCTGCCTTAGTTGCGACGATCGAAGGCAAGACCCACGAACGCCGCGAGGCAGAACGCGAGTCGGCTCACTCCGACGCGGCCCTCCGTCAGATGGAGTCGGAAGTTGCTCGCATAGAACGCCGTCTTCAGGACTGGTCTCTCGCTACGGAACGTAGCCGCGAGGCTCGAGCACAAAAAGCCGATCTGATCTCGCGTCGTCAGCAAGAAGCTGCGGCCTTCGAAAACGAACGCGCCACGCTGGAGACAAGCCTTGCTGCCCTGCAGGAACAATTGGACGAGCTGCGCGGCCGACGCGAAGAGCTTCAGCAGTCCGCCGCGGCTGCCTCCGCCGCCCTGGCCGGCCTGGAAGAGCGCCGCCGCAACGCCGCCGCGAACTTCGAGCAGACCACGCGCTTGTATAACGGCCAGAACCAGCGAATCCAGCAGATCGAACAACAGCTATCGTCGTCCCGGGCCGAGAGGCTCCGCCGGGAAGAGGAGATCTCTGCTTTGGCCGTTCAGCATACGGAACTCTCGGAGCTTCGCGCGACCGCGGCAGAACAAGGAGCGCGCCTGACCGCGGAGGCAGCCGAGTTGCGCTCTGCCATGAGTGAACTTGACGCTCGCCTTCGCGCGCTGCGCCACGAGACGGAAGCTCTTCGAGAGCAGCGCGCGGCACTCTCCGCCCGCGCCGCCAAGCTCGCCTCCGACATCGAGCACATTGACGCGACCTGCCTGAACGACCTTGGGGCAGAGGCCGTCACCCTGCGCGAAGATCAGGCCATTGCTCGCATCGAGGGCGACGACCTGCACGCGCAAGAAGAGGAGTCTCGCGGGCTGAAGCAGCGGCTCGAAGCCATGGGACCGGTGAACATGATGGCTCTCGACGAATACAACGAGACCGTGACCCGGCACAGCTTTCTCGAAGCGCAGCGCAAAGACCTTTTGGATTCGATCGAGAACACCCAGGCCTCGATTAAAGAAATCGACGATGTCTCCCGGCTGAAGTTCGACGAAGCATTCAAAGTCATCAACGAGAACTTCTCCATAACCTTCACGAAGCTTTTCGGCGGCGGCCACGCATCCATGAAGCTTACCGACGCGGAGAACTCCAACGAGAGTGGCATCGACATCGTCGCGTCGCCGCCTGGCAAAAAAATGCAGAACATCCTGCTGCTTTCGGGAGGCGAAAAGGCGCTCACCGCCCTTTCGCTGCTGGTCGGCATCTTCCAATTCCAGCCTGCTCCGTTCTGCATCCTGGACGAGGTCGATGCGCCTCTCGATGAGACCAACGTCGGCCGCTTCGCCAAACTGATTCACGACATGAGCGCGACGACTCAGTTTGTTGTGATTACGCACAACAAGCGGACCATGGCACAGGCCGACGTAATCTACGGCGTCACCATGCAGGAACCGGGCGTCTCGAAGATCGTCAGCGTCAATCTCAATCGCCGGGACGCGACCGAAAATCGCCGCGCCGTTGCCTGACGAACCGCGCCGCTGCCTGACATGCCGCGCCGATGCCTGAAATATATTGTCCCCTGAATTTCACTTTGCGCAGCTGGAGCGTTTTTTCACTCGCTCCAGCAATTTTCTCAAGAATGCGCAGCTCCGCAAAGTTCAAAGATCTACTTGCCCTGAGGCATTCCCCGCGTTTCTTTTCCTGCTCGCTTGATGGAACGGCTAATCTACCAACGTATGCTGATTCCCTGGACGATGGCTGCCCTTGCCCTGCTGACCGCAATGATGGTTCTGGTGCGTATCCTGTGGCTGCACGTGCCGGCGGGGCTGCGCTGGTTCCTTATCCGCGCGGCGATCGCCGTAATCTTCCTTCAAGCAATATTTACCGTGACCAAATGGGGCACAACGTCACATTATGCCAACATCATCATTAATTGGCTGGCCATTGCAGGTTACGAACTCCTCGTCCTGCTCTTCTCTCGCCTCTCCCCTCGGTGGGTCACCTCCATCAGCGCCGCTATCCTGATCGTTCCGCTTTTCGCGTCCGCAATCCTGCTTCCATTGACGGGAATCTTCGCGCCTGGTTCGATTAAGAAAACGTTCATCGGGAGTCATCTGTATTACAAGATCGCTCCCTGGAGCAACAGCGGAGCAGGTAACGCCGGCGTCGACGTCGACATCTACTATCGTCCCGTCTTCGCGCCGTTTATCAGCCACAAAATTCAGACGCAACCGTTCAACACCATGGAATGCAATGCCTATGCCACGCTGGTCGTGCCTGGCCCCGAACCGAAGACCGTCCTCCTCCGCTGTCCGCACTGGCCAGCCCAGCCCGCCGGAACGGTAGATAAAATTCTCTATGTCGGAACGATGTAGAAGATCGAATAATTGGCCGGCAGAGGTGGTACCTTCAACGTGATGCAACCAGCCCTTCTCCAAACCGATCTCGGTTCTCTCCCACTGATCGCCCGCGGTAAGGTTCGCGACATCTACGCGCTCCCGAAATCCCCGGAATTCTCGGAACCGAAAGAACAGCTTCTTTTTGTCGCCAGCGATCGCATCTCCGCCTTCGATCACATCCTCGGCAGCGGCATACCCGACAAGGGGAAGATCCTTACGCAGCTCTCGCTTTTCTGGTTCGATTTCTTAAAGTCTGTCGTCCCGAATCACCTGATTACCGCGAATCCCGCCGAGTTCCCCAGCGAACTGCAGCCGTACTTGAGTCAGTTGGAGGACCGCAGCATGCTCGTCAAGCGGGCGAAGATGTTCCCGGTGGAGTGTGTGGTACGCGGATATCTCTCCGGCTCCGGCTGGAAAGACTATCAGCACACCGGCACCGTCTGCGGCATCAAGCTGCCTTCCGGACTACGTGAATCCGACCGCCTGCCCGAACCTATCTTTACGCCAGCAGCCAAGATCAACACCGGCGGCCACGATGAGAACATCTCGTTTGAACTTATCGAGCAGACCATAGGCGCAGCCGACGCCAAAGCGCTTCGCGACCTTACCCTGGCCATCTACGAGAAGGCAACGAAACATGCTGAGAGCAAAGGCTTGATTCTCGCCGATACTAAGTTTGAATTCGGGCTCATCGACGATCGGATCACGCTTGCCGACGAGGTCTTGACTCCCGATTCATCACGCTACTGGCCTGCAAAAACCTACAACCCCGGCGGCCCTCAACCCTCGTTCGACAAGCAGTACGTTCGCGACTACCTCGAATCCATTCGCTGGAATAAGCAAGCGCCCGCACCCGCGCTGCCTGAAGAGGTGATCGCCCGCACCCGTGACAAATATCTCGAAGCGTTCCGCACTTTAAGCGGGCGCGTCACGCTCGCGAATACCTGAACTGTATGAGCGCTTTCGACTGGTTCCTCATCGCCATCCTGGCCTACTCGACGATCAAAGCGTTCCTTCGCGGCATACTCCTCGAGCTGTTCTCGCTTGGCGGCCTGATCGCCGGTATCCTGCTGGCCAGCTGGAACTACCGCCAGGTTGCAGTGTTCATCGAGCGTCTTGTGAGTACCCCGGCTACCTCCCAGATCCTCTCTTTCTTTCTTATCCTCGCCGGGGTCATGGTGCTGAGCGCTCTTCTCGGCAAACTGCTGAATCGCACCGCGCACGCCATTGGCTTGGGATTTTTCGACCGTCTGCTCGGCGCTGTCTTCGGTTTCGCGCGCGGCTGTCTGCTTGGCATCGCCGTTTTGATGGCGATTGCCGCATTTCTGCCCAATCCCTCCTGGATAGCAAATTCTTATCTATCTCCCTATTTCTTTGCGGGAGCGCATGCGGTATCCTTCGTTGTACCTCATGACCTTCAGCAGCAGATTCTAAGTGGCGCCGCACAATGCAAGCACACCGCGCCCGATTGGATCAAGCCGTTGCGGTAGAGGCACAATGGAAGAGCGGTTCCGGAACGTGACCGCGGGCGAGGACTCAATTTGAAGCGCGAACTGGACGGTCTGATCACGCAGATGTATAGCGCCGGCGTTCCCTACGCTGAGGCTGTACGTCAATTCAAGAAGCGCTACATCCTCGAAGTGCTCGCGCATCATAGGGGGAATCAGTGCAAAGCCGCCGAAGAGCTTGGCATGCACCGGAATACCCTCAGTCGTACGCTCGCAGAACTTGATATGAACACATCTCAGATCCGCAATGGAATGCGGCGGCCGCCGAGAAGCGAGCGTCCCCACGTACAAAGCATTGCCGGCGTCCGATAGCCGCCTTCTTCGTCTAACCAGCAGACGATGAGATCCTTCCAACAGCACCGTGCCTCCGCAATGGTCCGATGTACCGCCCTGTTTGCGATCGCCAGTCTTACCTGTACAGGGTGGGCACAATCTGCGATACCGCCATCGCCGACCGTCGCCAGTGCGCCGTCATCTCCGGCAAATCCGCGCGCTGAAGCTACCTCGAAGGTCGCATCCAGGCGTGAGGTCCAAGCAGCCGACAACGCCTATCTCGCCGGAGCGCGTCGGTTCGCGAAGCGCGATCTTGCCGGAGCGGAGATCGAGTTTGATAAAGCGGTAAAGCTGGATCCAGCAAACCGTGATTACGCCCTGGCGCGCGCGCTGGCTCATCAAAACCATATCTCCGAACTGGTGCAGGAGGCCGGCAAGGCCCGTCTGCTCGGACAGCCTCAGAAAGCTGAAACTCTCCTCGCCGAAGCAGCTCTGCTCGATCCGGAGAACAGCATGGTCGGCCAGCACAGGAACTCCGGTCTTCCGCCGGCAGTCTTCCACCCCGAAGTCGAGCCTTGGATTCGCGAAGCCCCGGCCATTGCAGGCCCGATCTCCCTCGCGCCCAAGGCCGGCCCGCAGAGCTTCCATCTGCACTCCGAGGAACAGGATGTCTTGCGGCAGGTTCTCGCTAGTTATGGCATACGCGCGGTCTTCGATGAATCCGTGCCGAGAGAGAACCTGCGCTTCGACCTTGACCATTCGCCCTATCGGCAGGCAGTCCCCATTCTGCTGAACATGACCCATCTTTTCGCAGTGCCGCTTGACTCCACCAGCGTCATCCTTGCGAAGGACACTCCGGAGAATCGCCAGCGCTTCGAACGTCTGCTGCAGGAGACCATCGCCATTCCCGGCATGTCCAATGAAGAGATGGACGAGCTAGGCAACGTCGTCCGCAACGTCTTCGATGTCAAGCAGCTCACCGTTGAAAAATCATCCGGCAACCTTGTCCTCCGGGCGCCGGAAGACACATTGACTTACATCAATCTGACGCTCGCCGACCTGATCGATGGCGGCAGCCAGGTGATGATCGAACTCAAGCTGTATTCGATAGACAGGACCAACCAGCGCAACATCGGAGCGCAGCTGCCTCAGCAGGTCGGGATCTACAGCGTAGCTTCCGCTGCGGGAAACCTCGTCAGTTCTAACCAGAGCCTGGTGACACAGGCCATCGCTCAGGGCCTCATTCCAGCAGGCTCAAGCAACATCACAATCGCGCTCGCGCTGATTGCCTCCGGCCTTGTGCAAAGCACGCTGCTCTCCAGCACCGTCGGCTTCTTCGGCGGCGGTCTCACCCAGACCGGCGTTACCACCAACCGGAATCTCGCCTTCAATCTAGCCCTCACCTCCAGCGATACACGCGCGCTCGACGACATTCAGGTTCGTATCGGCGACCGTCAGACCGCTACCTTCCGCGTCGGACAGCGCTATCCCATCACGACAGCAACTTATTCGAGCGGGCTGACAGGCAGCGCGGCCGGCCTCTCTAACATTAAGATCAATGGAGTCAGCGCTGCCAACCTGCTCAACTCCGCGGTCGGCACCTCAGCGACCATTCCCGAAATTCAGTACGAAGACCTTGGCCTCACTCTGAAGGCGACGCCGAACGTGCAGAAATCGGGTGCCATCAGAATGCACGTCGATCTCAAGATCGAATCGCTGTCCGGCGGTTCGCTGGCTAACATTCCCATTCTCAACAGCCAGCAATTCACGTCGGATGTTACCGTCGATGACGGAGAGACTGCGCTGATGGCCAGCAGTCTCAACAAATCCGAGACCGCCGCCATCGACGGTCTGACGGGACTAGGCGAACTTCCCGGCTTTCAAACAGCGACGTCGGATACAACGACAACCACCGCAGCCAGCAGTCTCGTCCTGCTCATCACGCCTCATATTACCCGCCGGCGTTCCAGCATTGTGGCCGGCCCACGCATCGCGATCAACCTGCCTGAGCCGACAGATTAGCGCTCCCGCTGACCGGCAGCCATACCGTAAATACAGTTCCATGACCTGGACCGCGTCGACTCCGGCTCGCAATGCGTCCTCCATGCTTCTCGACGATGCCTTTGCTCACCCAAAGTCCGAGCCCCGTTCCGGTCTGATCTTTTGTCGTTTGAAAAGGCTCAAACAAATGCGCCGCGATCTCCGGACCGATCCCTTCTCCGGTATCGGCCACCGTAAGCCGCACCCCCCGGCGACCGCTCTCCAGGTCCCGCTGGGGGTGCAATCGTATGAGCAGCCGGCCGCCTCTGTCCATCGCATCCAGAGAATTTCTCACAAGATTGTTCACTACCTGGCGAATCTCCCCCTCGAGCGCCATCACACGCGGTGACGCCTTCATTCGCATATCGACGCCAATGTTTCTCACCAGCATGCGGCCAACGTACAGCGACATGATCGTTCGTAACAGCTCGGCCAGATCCATCTCGGCCGGCTTGCTATGCTGCCTGTGAAATCGCAGCGTTTGCAAGGTGATCTGGGCCACGCGCGACAACTCATCCTGCGCAAGCT
This sequence comes from Edaphobacter sp., assembly GCA_965277335.1. Taxonomy (GTDB): domain Bacteria; phylum Acidobacteriota; class Terriglobia; order Terriglobales; family Acidobacteriaceae; genus Edaphobacter. The sequence goes on from CBDICJ010000007.1 coordinate 514,449, forward strand.
TCGCATACTGCTGCACATCCCCAATCGAGTCCGATTGCCGAATCAAGTACAAGAGATTCGTAATCGATTCCAGAGGGTTGTTGATCTCGTGCGCGATCGAGGAAGCCAGCTGTCCTACTGCAGCTAACTTCTCCAGCTTCCTCAGTCCGCCTTCTTGGACTCGCTCCTGCGTTACATCTGAGTTGACCGCGACTCCGCCGAGAATCTTTCCATTCAGCAGGATCGGAGTTGCAGCGCTGCGTATCCAGCGCCCTCTGGTCTGCACCGTCTCGGTTGACGACTCCCCGGCGAGAGCGCGTCCCAGCGTATGCAACGTCTCTGGGAACTGATCCCCGCTCATAACTTTGGCGGCGTGATTGGAACGAGTCGGGGTACGAATCTGGGCGCCTGGCGTCGCGATATAGACCCCATGCGGAATGCTTTCCATAACCGCATCCAACTCCGCTGTCCTCTGCTCGGCGATCTCCTGCGCTCTGCGCAGCTCCTCCTGCTGTTGGAGTAACTGGGTCAACTCGCGAAACGTTATGACGACGCCGACCACACCGCCCTGCACGGTCACAGGCTGCGCCGAAACCTCGGCAACAAAAAAGCTCCCATCCTTGCGAAACATCGTATCCGTCATCTGACGAAAGGGCTGATTCTTTCGTGCCGCTTCATGGAGCGGACACTCGGCGCCGGGGTAGGCGCGTCCATCGGGATAGTGATGGTGGACCAGGTCGTGCATATAGTTACCCACAAGCTCCTCGCTGGCAAAGCCGAAGGTATCGACCGCAATTCGATTCACGAAGGTACAGTTGCCTTCGAGATCGAGTCCCCAGATTCCTTCCCCAGCCGAGTCAAGCAGCGCCTGCCAGTGCTGCCTGTGTTCCTTGGGATGCGGGCTTGATAAAATCATGCGAAGCGTCCCCAAATCCAGTAGCGTTGCCGTCATGCTCTTCACAGTCTGATGCAGAGATTCCGCACAAGGGCAGGCTGAAAAGCAAAGCATTGGATTGAGAGGCTTGCAGCGTTGACCGCTGGAAATATGGCCGCTATACTTACATCTACAAGAGCGGGAGTAGCTCAGTGGTAGAGTGCTTCCTTGCCAAGGAAGATGTCGCCGGTTCGACCCCGGTCTCCCGCTCCAAATCATCCCTGAGTGCGGTACACTTCTCCCGATTCAGCAGGGCGGAAGAGTTGTTAGTCCACCCGAGGCGCGGTACCCAAGTGGTAAGGGAGAGGTCTGCAAAACCTTTATGCGTCGGTTCGATCCCGACCCGCGCCTCCAAATTCCTCAACAACTTGGCTAAAGGCTCTCACCCTCTAGCTGCCGTTAAGCTGCCATAAGCGAGTAACCGCTTATAAGCCTTCTGTTCGTGAATTTCATCGAGGAAGATCCGCTCCCCCGCGCTGGATTGGACGTCTATACCGTAGTGAAGCCGCAACGAAGGATAGATCTAAGCTCCAAGATCTAAGCTCCAAGATAAGTTGCTTAGGGTTCGAACAGCCTTTTACCAGAATAGTCTTCTGATTGAGCGGATCAGTGATCTAGGTGAAGACTCAAGAGTTTGGCTCCGGTCTACCCCGCGCGGTTTTTTACCTCCAATGCCGATCGAGTACAGCTAAAGCTCACAAGTTTTTATTGACATCACTCTACTTGTCTGAGTATTGTGGTCGCGCGTAATTGAAACGATTAACTTTGTAGCTCCTCAGTAACGCAGGATTCTTAGTTCGGCTGAGCCTTGTTACTCCTTTCCGAAGCAACAAACGCATTTCGCTCTGCCGGCCGCAATACGAAACATCACCCTTCCTTCCTCCACGAGGTTACCCATGAGCCCCATCCGCCGTTCGCTCAGACTCTCCGCGTTTCTTGCCGGGCTATTCCTTTTGACTTCGGTTGTTAGTCTCCAAGCGCAGACGACACCACCCCAGAGCACCTTCTTCGCCACCAGCGCCGAGGAGTCCTACTCGACGTATCAGTTGCCGGGGGATGGCGACCTTTGGCCAATGTGCTGGGCCGACGACGATAACCTCTACACGGCCAATGGCGACGGAACAGCGTTCGCAGGTGGCTCATCCAGATTCGACTTAGCGGTGAGTAGGCTCACCGGAGCTCCTCCCAGCATGACCGGCACGACCATCGACACCAACGTAGGCGCCAACTATAGCGGCAGCGGCTACAACCGCAAGCCCACAGGCATGTTGTGCATTAACGGCGCACTTTACCTCGCCTTTCAGAACCTAAATCTCTCGACGTTTAATGACGCTCCAGCTGCCTCAATCGCGATGTCCACCAATCACGGCACGTCCTGGACATGGGACACAAACACGCCGATGTTCGGCACACCCGGCAACGCAAACAGCCCTCTGGCCTACAAGTTCACCACCATCTTTTTTCTCGACTTCGGCAAAAATTCGGCGAATGCCGTCGATGGCTATGTCTATGCGTATGGCCTGGACAATAACTGGCGATCACAGACGGCGATGTATCTCGCGCGAGTTCCCAGCAATGCTGTCATGACGCGTTCCAGTTGGCAGTTCTACAGCGGCTCGAACGCCAACGGGACTCCGATTTGGTCGAGCGACATCACGCAAAAGGCATCCGTTCTCACCGACCAGAGGCTCTTGTATCCCACGATGTTCGGAACCGATTGCCCGGCCAATCAGCCTGTAGTCGCGCAGGGTGGCGTTACCTATGATTCGCCGCTGCATCGATACCTGTTCAGTTCGTGGTCCTGCACCACGCATGAGCTTTATGAGGCGCCCCAGCCTTGGGGTCCCTGGAGCCACATTTCGTCGATCGATTTCGGTCCCCTCCGGCTGACGCAGAACCGCGGCCAGTACGGCACCAGCATCCCGTCCAAGTTCATCAGCGCCGACGGTAAGACTATGTACCTGCAGAGCAATGTATGCTGCGGCGGCGACTCTTACACCTTTTCCTTGCGCAAGATGTACCTGCAGACCTACGCCGCCGCTTCTCCAACCAACCATCCCGACGCCACAAACCTTGCGTTGTCCCCAGGCGCCACGGCCATCAGCAAGAGCACGCATTTTGGATCGTTGTGCGGCCTCAACTGCGCCGACCAGTTGAACAGCGGCGCTCTCAACAAGAGCGAAGACGACTTTGACGAGGAGACGAAGACGACCGACTGGTGGGGTTACACATGGCCTCAGCCCTACAACATCAACAGTGTCGTCTACCAGACTGGGAACGTCTTTCCCGACGGAGGCTGGTACTCCAGCAATCTTCACGTGCAAGTCCGGCAGAACTTCCACTGGATCGACGTCGCCAACGCTACCATCACCCCCGCCTATCCTTACAGCAACGCCGCTGGAGCGCAGACGGTCTACACCTTCAATCTCCCCAACACGTACGGAGACGGGGTACGCATCACCGGTACACCGGGCGGATCCTCGCACTTCACCTCGATCACGCAACTAGGTGTTTATTACGGCGACGGCAATCTGGTCAGCGATCCCGGCTTCGAACTCCAGGCGACAAACACGGTCTCTTCCCCTTGGGGTATCGAAGGTTCGGACCCGCATGGCATCGATCGCGGGGTTGGGTTCGCGCATACGGGCTCCAACAACGCCTGGCTGCGTAACTCCACTGCGAACTGGAATTCGATCACGCAGACTATAGCCGTGAAATCGAACACCGACTACACCCTCACGGGTTGGGTTCAGAATAACTTCTCGACCACCCAGGGTTACTTCGGCGTTCGGGCGTCGGATGGCGTGACGGTGGTCAAGGAGACCTCGTTTGGCCCTGCCGCGAGTTACACCCTGCTCACCGTCGCTTTCAACTCCGGCTCGAATTCAACGATGAAGATCTACGCAGGTTTCTATGCGCAGAATGTTGACCATTTCTTTCGGTTGGACGATGTCGCGGTCCGCCAGGGACAGTAGCCCCGAGCTCCTGTGAACCGAGAAGCAGCCTGGCAGTTCACCTTGCGTGAGATAGTCGAACTTAATCCACCAGCCGTGATTTTCGCCAATGAAATCTGCGGAGAAAGACTGAATCAGATATGCACGTTGTCCGCCAACATCTCCTCTCCGCCTCGCTCGCGCTCCTTTCTGCTTTTGTCTTCGCTTTCGTCGGACCGGCCGTAATCGCGCAGCAGCCGGCGCCCTTCTCGAGCAGCGCTGACTACCGCGGCATGCTCCAGGAACTGCAACGCGAGCAGCCTCGGCCCACGGCGATGGGAAATGGCGCCCTGCTCAGAAATCCTCCGCAGCCGGTCCGCCTGCAGACCCGCTCCACGGGCAAGGATCTCCGCATCAGCTCCGAACAGTGGCAGCTCGAAATAAGCAAAGACCACCTTGGCCTTGCGCTCACAAATCGACAGACCGGGCTGACCTGGCGCCTGCTTGGCTCCTCGGATCCGGGCAGCGCCGACGGTATCTCCTGGGTCCGGCACACACCCCCTGCCAATCCCACGCCTCCAACCGCCCAGCCTACGGGCTCCGTCGGCACACCGGAACCGCCGCCGCCGGGAAAGGAACTGCACGACCCCACCCTGCCACGCCCTGCAGCCGCTCCCATGTTCCGGCCTACGTCTGTGACGGAGCTCTCCCATACCGGCAATACATGGAAGCTGCGCATCGGCATCGCTGGTCTCGACGCCTCGAACTCCCCCGCCTCGAACTCCCCCGTCTCGAACTCTCCCGTTGCGAGCACACAAACGGTCGATCTGACCCTGGCCGTCCTCTCCCCATCCGTCATTCATCTGAGCCTCGATGCCGCGTCTCTCGGCGGGGGAGCCTCCCTTCGCCTCAACTGGACCGGCGCCGGCCCCTTCTTCGGCCTTGGCGAACGCTTTCGTGAGAGCAAGCTCGATGGTATCCGCACCACGCTCCGACCCGAAGACCTCCTCGGCCAGCCCGGCCATAACTGGACCTACATCCCTGTGCCGCTGCTCTACTCACCGCGCGGGCTCGGGCTGTTCCTCGACACCGGCGAGATTACTACCTACGACCTCACCCGCGCTGCCGAGGGCGCCTTCTCAATCGAACTCGACCACGCCTCGCTCGATGCCTTCCTCCTTGCAGGCGCGGGCCCAAAAGAGATCCTGCAGAGCTACGCCACCCTCACCGGCGCCACGCCCCTGCCGCCGCCCTGGGCCTTTGGCGTATGGCTGTGCGCCTATCAAACCCCTGAGCGCGTCCTCGACGACGCCCGCCGTCTGCGCGAGTACGGCATACCCTCCAGCGCCATCTGGCTCTTCGATGCCATGGATCAGGGCGACATCATGGGCTGGCCGCTCTGGTGGACCGGCTACTATCCACGCGTGCGCGCAGTGACCGACCAGCTCCACCAACTCGGCTTCAAGGCGCTGACCTACGTGCATCCCTATCTGCGCTCCGTGCTCGCGCCCTACAACTTACCTAACCCCTCATTTCTAGAGCAGGACCGCAACGGCTTTCTCGTTCACGACGCGAATGGAAGGCCTGCCGGTCCGGCGTTCGAGCCGTTCCTCGACGGCAATCTAGACTTCACCAACCCACGAGCCGTCGACTGGTACGAGGGAAAGCTCCGCCACATCCTGCTCGAAGACAACTTCGATGGCTGGATGGAGGATTACGGTGAGTGGGTCAACGATGGCGATCGCTTCTCCGACGGCAACCGTGGCCGCAAGCTTAGCAATCTGAACCCGTTCCTCTATCACAAGATCACCTATGAGATCTCCCGGGCCGCCAAGCCCGATGTCGTCGAGTTCGTTCGTTCGGGTTACGCAGGCTCCCAGGCTTACACGCGGGTGGTATGGGGCGGCGATCAGTTCCCCAACTGGTCCGCTGACTACGGCTTACCCTCGGTGGTCAATGCCGGGATCACTGCCGGGCTGTCCGGTTTCGGTGTTTGGGGGCCGGACATCGCCGACAACGGCCATTCGCGTGAGCTTTGGACCCGCTGGACCGAGTTCGGCGCGCTCTCGCCGATCATGCGCAACCACCCGTGGGATAAACCCGAGAACGCCATCACCCTCTGGACCGACACAGACACCCGTCGCATCTTCCGGGACTACGCCCGTTTGCACGTCTCGCTCTTTCCCTATCTGTATACCTACGCGCACGAGAGCAGCGTCACCGGCCTGCCCATCATGCGGCACCCGATGCTCGCCTCCCCCGACGATCCCGCCACCTACAATACGGAAGGCGAGTACCTCCTCGGCAACGAAATTCTGGTTGCGCCTGTCCTCAAAGAGGGCGCCACCACCCGCTCGCTCTACGTGCCTCGGGGCGCCTGGGTCGATTTTTGGACCGGCGACTCGGTAAGCGGCGGTCAGGAGGTCACCGTGCCTGCGCCCGTGGAGCATATTCCTATCCTCGTCCGCGCAGGAAGCATTCTGCCGTTTATCAGCCCTGACACGCAGACCCTCGCGCAGGACCTGCCCAACACCAAGTATCAGACGCTCACCGGCGATCTCACCTGGCGCATCTTTCCTTCCGCAACGCCCATCGAGCAGACCTTTAAGCTGTATGACGGCAGAAGCGCAAACCTTCACCAGGACGCCACTGCCATCCGAGTTCAACTGACCGGAGCCTCCGTCGCGCACCACTATGAGATTGTCCTGCCGGTCAAAGCAAAACCGCGTGAAGTGCGCATGGCGGGAGTTGCCGTCCCCGAGCGCACAGACGCTGCCTCGAATCGGGAGCCCAACTGGCGCCTTGAGCCCGGCGATCACTCCCTGCACATTCTCTGCTCGGGCACGGCCGTCGACCTCAGCATCCTTCGCTGAGTCAATCGGCACCTTCGAAAGGTTTGACAATCGCGCCCAATCCATGTTGTAGTGATTTCTTCTTTAAAGGTTTAAATAAACCATCCTAAATATCCATCCGGGATGAGAACGGACAGAGCGCGATAGATTTACGAAGGGTGCGACGCAAGCTAGCATAGGGCTCCGCGCCCCCGTGCAAAGCATTCTTCACGCCGGCAACAGACAAGCTATGCTCAAACAAGCGGTTGGGATCGCGAGCTCCACGAAAACAGAGCCCCCGATAGAGAATGACAACAGAAAACCTGTGCCGTCGAGGAGCGGCGTACCTATGAAGGAAGCCATACTTGTTACCAGCGGAGATCTTCGCGAGGCGGCGAATAAGGTCTGCTGGCCTGCGCAAAAAGAGTTGGAAGATCGGCTGACCTCGTGCTTTGCCAGCCATGGAGTGGCTCTGAAGCGCGCATTCCCGGTCGACCAGGCGAAAGGTCATGGCTTTAACTCAAGCCAGCGCATGGGGATGGACATCTTTGCCAACATCGATCCCGAAGCAAATCTCGTCTTTGCGACGGCTGCCTGGCAGTACACGCACCACGTGTTGCCCGGCATGCGAAGCCACCGCGGACCTATTCTTACGGTGGCTAACTGGTCCGGACAGTGGCCCGGGCTTGTGGGTCTGTTGAACCTGAATGGCTCTCTGGTCAAGGCCGGTGTCCCCTTCAGCACGCTATGGAGCGAGAAGTTCGACGACGAATATTTTCTGAGCCGCTTGCGCGAGTGGACGCAGCACGGACGTGTCACCCATGATGTCTCGCACGTGCGGCCGCTGCCAGCGAACCGGATGCCGAAGGAGGAGGCGGAACTCGGACGCAAACTCGCTGACGAGCTGCAGGCGCGCAAGATCATTCTCGGCGTCTTCGACGAGGGATGCATGGGCATGTACAACGCCATCATCGATGACGAACTGTTGAACCCCGCGGGATTCTTCAAGGAACGGCTTAGTCAGTCCGCGCTGGTTGCGCGCATGCGGACCGTCTCGGACGACGAAGCAAACGCTACTCGCAGGTGGCTCGACGATAAGGGAGTTCAGTTCAGAACGGGCAACAATCCCGAACAGGATCTGACCGACGCTCAATTGCTTGAGCAGTGCAAGATGTATATCGCCGCTGTGCGCATGGCCCACGACTTTTCAAGCGACGCGATCGGTATTCAGTATCAGCAGGGCTTGAAGGACATGGCGCCCGCCTCCGATTTGGTGGAAGGTCTGCTCAACAACGCGGATCGTCCGCCTGTGTTTCACGAAACCACCGGCGCTGAGCTCTATGCGGGTGGTCCGCTGCCGCACTTCAACGAGGTGGACGAGTGTGCGGGTGTCGACGCCGTCGTGACCAATCGGACATGGCGTGCGCTCGGCTTCGATCCGTCCACGACGTTGCACGATATTCGCTGGGGCGAGCCATACAATGGAGAATTCGTTTGGGTGCTTCAGATCTCAGGGGCTGCGCCGGCGAACCACTTCGTGGGCGGCTATGCAGGATCATCAAGCGAGCGCCAGCCGGCTATGTATTTTCCCAAAGGCGGCGGCACTCTGAAGGGCATAGGCCGCGCCGGAAGCATTGTGTGGAGCCGGGTCTTCGTGGAGAAGGGCTCGCTGCACGTCGACTTGGGGTTGGGTTTCGTGGTCGAGCTGCCTGAAGAGGAGACGGAGCGCCGCTGGCAGAACACTACGCGACAGTGGCCGATGGTGAATGCAACTTTAGGCGTTTCACGGGATTCGTTTATGGCCAGACACCGTGCCAACCACGTCAGCATCGCCTATACGCCGAGTGAGGCGCATTCCAGGCGCGCGCTGGCGGTGAAGGCGGCGATGTTTCAGGGATTGGGCTTCACCGTGCACCTCTGCGGAGAGGTGAACTTGACCTAGCTGACGATTTTCTCAGACACTGCACTCCTGCTCTGCTATCTGCTATCTGCATTGCTAAGCAACGAACTACTTACCTCGTATCCAAGGTCTCCATGAACTATCGCCTCATGTCATCAAGAGCATCATTGTCGGCTCTCTTGGAGGCCTTCTCTTCGGGTTCGATACTGCCGTCATATCCGGCACTGCCTAATTCCAGTGTTTCATTGGATGGAAGCGTCTGGACGCAACCTCCGCCAAATAGATCCTCCTTTCGCTCGGTGTGCGTCGTCGCGATGCCGATCCGGGAGGTTTGGGCCGGGTTGCTGTACACGACTCTTTGGGGTATCCCAGATAGTCGGCGATCAGCCGGAGCGTAAAACTTTCCCCAACCCCTGCAAGGCTTCCAATATCTGCTTAGATGTCCGGCTAGTTTTCGATTTATAAAAAAAGCGCTTGACAGCACTCTCGCCACCATGCTGGAATGAGGTCGAATTTAAAGGTTTAAAGATTCAAACTTGACGTAATTTCAGGAGGAACTTATGAAAACTTCGCGAGCTGCTCTGTTCGTGATTCTACTTGCGATCATGATCGCACCAGGTTGCCTGTTTGCTCAGGCAGATCGCGGAGCCATCAAAGGCATCGCGCAGGATACGCAGAACGCCGTCGTGCCGGGTGCCCAACTCACCCTGAGGAACGAGGCGACCGGAATCATAGCGAATGCCACATCCGCGGCGTCCGGCCAGTTCAGTTTCCTCAATCTCTCCCCTGGCAACTACACGCTTACCTCGACGGCAAAGGGTTTCAGCACGTCGGTGCAGCAGCACATCATTGTCGGCGTTGGAAGCACCGTCCCAGTCACGGTCGCATTGCAGACAGGTCAGGTGCAGGAGACGGTCACGGTCTCCAGTACCGCAGCCGCGGTGGAGGCACAAACCTCGGACATTGGCACGGTCATCACTCCGGAGGAGATCAAGAACCTGCCCGTCCCGTTGAATGGGGACTCGCGCAATCCTTTGAGCTTTGTCGTCTTGACGCCGGGCGTAAGCGGTTCGACTCCCGGCGGCAGTCCGGATTTCCGGCTGCACATCAGCGGTTCCAGTAGCTACGCGAACGAGGTCTACATCGACGGCATTCCTGTTGCCAACACGAGTCTCTCGGGCAATATCGCCAACAATCACCCTCCTATCGACGCCATCGGCGAGTTCAAGATCATCAACAACAATCAAACCGCGCAGTACGGACTTGCCAGCGGCATCGTCTCGTTCGCGTTCAACTCCGGCGCCAACGACTTCCATGGAAGCTTGTTTGAGTTTCTGCAGAACGACGCTCTGAACGCCAATGGCGCGACCATCAATGAGTTACGCACCCGGCCGGAGTGCCAGGTGGCGCCTTTACCCACGCAGTGCAAGAAGTCTCCGTTGAAGCAGCATGAGTTTGGCGGTACCTTCGGCGGCCCCGTACGGATTCCGAAGCTGTACAACGGACGCGACAAGACCTTTTTCTTTGTCGATTTTACTGAGTTCAAGTATCGTCCCAGTTCCGTCAACGCCAGCCTGACGACGATTCCAAACAGATTCCGCACCGGCGACTTCTCGCAGTTGCTGGGACCCCAGCTCATGTCAGGCGGGTCGCCGGTCTTCGATCCCGCGGGGCGCCCGGTCTTCCAGGGAGCCATCTACAATCCTTTTTCAGTGCACACCGTCGTGGGTCCGGACGGGAGACAATATCAGGTGCGAGACCCATTCCCGGGAAACATCATCCCTCAGGGCACTCCCGGCCTGAGCAAGGTCTCGCAGGCTATTCTGGGCAGCTTTCCCATGGCCGACACGGACGCCTTGCAAAACAATATCGCTCGCCAGCAAAGCTCGAAGATTGACCAGCACCGGCTGGTGGTCAAGATCGACGAACACATCTCGGAGAAGCACGCAATCTCCGGCAGCGTCTTTCTCGGGGGCTTTAACAACAGCAACAATGGCGGCTTGAATCTGTTGGACGCAATAGACACGCTTGCTCCTACCAAACAGATTCGCTTCACGTACAACTACACTCATTCACCGACGTTTGTGAATAATCTCAATATCGGTTTTCTGCGCGACAACGGCTTCACTGGGCCGACTCAGCAGGGGCCGGGCTTCGCCGCGCTTGGGATCACGGGTCTGCCGCCTCTCGCTGCTGACAGTCCGTATCCAAATATCGGGTTGGGCACGGAATACGGCAGTATCGGCACAGGAGCCGCATCGACCGACGCTGAAAACCGCTTTATCGAAAACGACAACCTGACGCTTAGTCGAGGTCACCACACGCTGACCATGGGCGGCGAACTTCGGCGCCTGCAGCGCAACGAAAGCGGGATTCCCGGCGGCGGCTTCACCTTCGAGCCCACCCAGACCGCCCTTAACGGCACTGGGTTCGCGGGCGGCCAGACTGTGTCGCTTACCGCGGGCCCAACCGGCACAGGAGACCCGGCTGCCAGTTTCCTCTTTGGCGGATCCGACTTCTCCAGTATCAACTATCCAGTCTCGCAAGGCTACCGCTGGTGGCAAGCCGGCGTTTACTTCCAGGACGATTGGAGGACCACCCCAAATCTTACCCTCAACCTCGGAATTCGCTATGACATCCAGGTGCCCCGGACAGAGGTAAAGGGGAACGTCTCCACCATGAACCCGGATCTGCCGAACCCGGCTGCGGGAGGACTTCCCGGCGTGTTTACTTACTATGGCAGCGGCCCGGGCCGGAACGGACAGGCTCGTATCGGCAAAATCGATTACAAGGGGTTCCAGCCCAGGGTCGGTTTTGCTTACTCGCCCTATGCCAACCAGAGGACTGCTATTCGCGGCGGCTTCGCGATCACCCGGCCTCTCGGCAACGACAACATCGAGGGCGGTATCAGCGGTGCGCAATACGATACAGGATTTTCTACCTTCGCCACCCTCAACAGACCCGGAGATGCTGTAGGATCTCCAGCCTACTATTGGGATAATCCGTATCCGGCAAATGCAGTCAGCAGTCCGGACCTGCTTCCGGGAGCTCTGATTGGAAATGATAATCCGCCGCAGGTTCGTCCAACCGCCGGTATTCCCCCGACTCAGTTGTACTGGTCTTTGCAGGTGCAGCAGCAGGTGTCCAGCAGCATGGTGCTGAATATCGGCTATGTAGGGATGCACACCTACCATCTCGGCGTGTGGTCGAAGCCGAACCAGACAGATCCCGCTGTTGCGCAGAAGTACAGCGCAGCCGCCGCGGCTGCAGGCCTGCCCTTGAATGAGTTTCTGGTTCTGCCCTTCGACGATCCAAGAGCAGTAGCAGCAGGCATCAGGGAGCCCTTCTCGGGGTTCGGTGGAATCTTCGGAGTTGGCGCCACAGTCGGGCAGGTTCTTCGGCCCTTTCCGCAGTACGGCGATGTGGACAATGTATTGAACCCCATCGGCAGCGTCGGCTACAACGGATTACAGACGAGCCTGCAAAAGCGATTTTCCTATGGGTTGAACTTCCTGGTTGCTTACACCTTCTCGAAGACCATGGGAGATGTCGACTCCAACCTTGGATCGGCGGCGGGGGCAGAAAACGCCATCTTCGCCGGATCCTTTGCCCAGGACTACTACAACCAGAGGGCGGAGCGTTCCGTGACCAGCTCCGATATCCCGAATGTGGTCTCGCTGAGTTACACCTACGAACTTCCCATAGGTCCAGGCAAGCGCTTCCTCACTCATGGAGGTTTGGCCGGAGAAGCCACGGGGGGATGGAGGGTAGCAGGTATCCACCAGTACCAGAGCGGCCGGCCGATTCACATTGAGTACGACACGTTTGGCAGCGCAAATCCGCTCCACGCGAGTGACGGCTTCAGCTTTCGCCCAAATGTCGTTCCCGGTCAGCCGTTCAAGAATCCCGCATACCGATCGAACTGTTCCGGTCTCATCCAAGACACTCCAGGCCGCAATCCGTGCCAGTTCCTGATCAATCCCGCGGCGTTTAGCGCTCCGCTTTTGGGCGGGTTCGGCAATGCTCCCAACTTCGTGTCGAGTCTGCGTGTCCCGGCCTATCTGAATGAAGATCTATCGATCATCAAGGACACAAAGATCTATGAACGCTTGAATCTCCAGTTCCAGGCCAACTTCTTCAACGCCTTCAACCGCACCGTCTTTTCTGCGGGCGGCAACGCGCAAACCTTCATCTTCAACGGCGCTCCGGCGGACCTGACTGCCGCATCGCTTCAAAACTCCAGTACCATCTTCGGAATCATGGCAGCTCAGCAAAACCAACCCAGGAGAATCCAGTTTGCTCTCAGGCTGCAATTCTGAAGTGTGGGCCATGCTGCGCAAGCTGTTGGTGCTCGCGAGCATGGCCCTCCCGATGTATTCGCAAACGGCTCCTGATCCGATTGCCGCACACTTTCAGTCAGCGAAGGAGGCTGAGAAGCGGAACGACTTCCCGGCCGCCGTCCGCGACTATGAATTTCTGGTGTCCGCACTGCCCCGAAACGCCGCGATGCAGAGCAATCTTGGAGTCGCCTTATATTTCGACCATGAACTCACGCGCTCGCTCAAGGTCTTTCAGAGAGCGATCTCGCTCAATCCGAAATTGCTCGCGCCTCATCTGTTCTCCGGGCTGGCGTGGTATCACCTCTCCAAGCCCGACGCAGCCGTTTCGCAGCTGGAAGAGGCAGTTCGCATCCAGCCTTCGGATGCTGTCGCGCACACCTGGTTAGGCTATGCCTACATCGCCCAATTTCGATACGCCGTCGCCGCCAGGGAGTTCGAAGCCGCGTGCCGGCTTGCGCCGGACGATATTGACGGCTGGTATGCGCTTGGCCAATCCTATTTGCAGATCGGAAACGATGCCACGCTGAAGCTACTCGCGCTCGCACCCGACGGGGCCAGAGCCTGGCAGCTTGCAGGGGAGCAATTTCAGCTGCGGGGCGATAAGGACAAAGCGCTTGACGATTTCAAAGAGGCGAACGCCCGCCGTCCCGGCATTCCGGAGTTGCAAACGCTCATCACCAGTCTCGGGGGAACGGTTTCGTCCTCTCCTGCTATCGAGCACAAAGAGAGCGGCCGGGAAGATGATCTTTACCTGCAGGCGCATCAAGCTGAGGAAAAATCGCGTGCGGCTTTTGAACGCGTCATGCAGATTGCCCCTGATTCCTACCGCGCTCACCAGGTCTTGGCGGATTCGCTCATCGCGCAAAAGCGGCCGGACGAAGCGGTCCAGGAGTACCGAACTGTTTTGCAGCTGAAGCCGGATCTTCCGGGAATCCACGAGGCGATCGGAAACAGCTTGATCGCAAAAGGGAAATTGGAAGAAGCCCTGAAAGAATTCACGTCCGAACTGCAGATTCAACCCGACTCGGCTACGGCGCATATGAACGTTGCGCGTGCTCTGCTCCTCATGGGAGACAACGAAGGTGCCGGCAAGATGCTCGCCCGCGCACTCCAGGACGATAGACCCCCGATCGAAACCTACATCCTGCTCGGTAAACTGGAGTTGAGACGCGGCAACAATCAGGCCGCTATTGCTGCTCTGACACACTACCTAGCGGAAGAGAAGGGCAATTCAGATGCTTACTATCTACTCTCAAGAGCGTACCGAGCGACCGGCGACAAGGAGCAGATGAATTGGGCGCTCGAGTCGTTCAAAAAGATATCTCAGGATGCAAAAGATAGGAAGCTCGCACAGAGTCAATTGGAGACTCTTAGGGGCAAGCGTCTTTCCTCGAGCGAAACAGTGGATGTCCAGAACCCCGTCCTTCCATGAATTGCGCTGGCCGGCACAACCTAAACCACTTTCTCGCAAAGAGTGCGCACAAACATTCAGTTGTTTTGCCACGCTGCACAAATTCTGCATCAGACCTCCATGTGGCGAACCTTCGCCGAACGGAGAAATATAAATGATTATCCTCTTGATCGTCCTGATTCTGGTGTTCGGCTTTGGCGGCTTTCGGATGGGGCCGGGAATCGGCTACTACGGCGGCGGCGGCATTAGCCTCATTCTGCTCATCGTCCTTATCCTTCTTCTTCTTAAAGTATTTTAGCTGGCAAAGGGCTCATCCTCCCCCTCCGGAGAGTGGGCCCCCACAGCCCCGCGTAACGCCAACATCCCATTTGTAACGACTCCTGATCGTTGCCCAATCTGCCTTATGGCCGCCATCACCGTGCCGGCTACCTCTTCGAGCTTCCCAGCAGCGATCCCAGCACGCCGCGGATCAACTGCCGCCCCACCGTGCTTCCCATCGTCCGCGCCGCGCTCTTCACCATCGCCTGCATCACCGTGTCGCCCCGTCTCCCGCTCCCCGACCCAAAAACCCCGCCCAACGCCGTTCCCGCAGCCTCCAACCCTCCCACCCACCCAGCGCCCGCGGCAGGAGCCGCCGCCCCGGAAGCCGCAACCTTCCCCTTCAACTTCTCATACGCCGACTCCCGATCCACCGCCGTCTCATATACCCCTGCCAGCACCGACCCGCGGACAATCTCCGCTCGCTGCTCCGGTGTAATCGGCCCGATCTGGCTGTGCGGCGGACACACCATCGCCCGCTCCACCATCCCCGGCACGCCCTTTTCATCCAGAAACGACACCAACGCCTCCCCCACCCCCATCTCCGTAATCACCGACTCCACATTCAGCTTCGGATTCGCCCGAAACGTCTGCGCCGCCGCCTTCACCGCCTTCTGATCCCGCGGCGAAAAAGCCCGCAGCGCATGTTGCACCCGATTGCCCAGCTGCCCCAGCACCGTATCCGGCACATCGATCGGGTTCTGCGTCACAAAGTACACTCCAACCCCCTTCGACCGGATCAGCCGCACCACCTGCTCGATCCTGTTCTGCAGCACCGAAGGCAGATCCTTGAACAGCAGATGCGCCTCATCGAAGAAGAACACCAGCTTCGGCTTCTCCGGATCACCCACCTCCGGCAGCTTCTCGAACAACTCGCTCATCAGCCAGAGCAGAAACGTCGCATATAACTGCGGCGCCTGCAGCAGCTGGTCCGCCGCCAGCAGATTCACCACGCCGTGCCCCTGCGCATCCACCTGCAGCAGGTCTTCGATATTCAATGCCGGCTCGCCGAAGAACAAGTCCCCGCCCTGCTGCCCCAGAGCCACCAGCCCGCGCTGAATTGCCCCAATACTCGCAGCCGAGATATTTCCATACTGCGCCTGATACTGCTTCGCGTTCTCCCCCACATGCTGCAGCATCGCCTGCATGTCTTTCATATCCAGCAGCAGCAGACCGTTGTCGTCCGCGATCTTGAACACCAGCGTCAACACGCCCGTCTGCGTATCGTTCAGGTTCAAGGTTCTGCTCAACAGCAGCGGCCCCATCTCGCTCACCGTCGCCCGCACCGGATGGCCCTGCTTGCCGAACACATCCCAAAGCACCACCGGGCATCCGGCGAAGCTCCACTCGCCCAGCCCCATCGCCTGCACCCGCGCATCGAACTTCGGCGAACTCTTCCCCGCCTGCGAGATCCCCGACAGATCGCCTTTCACATCCGCCGCGAACACCGGCACTCCGATCGCGCTCAACGCCTCCGCCATTACCTGCAGCGTCACCGTCTTGCCGGTCCCTGTGGCCCCCGCCACCAGCCCATGCCGATTCGTCATCCCCGGCAGCAGGTACAGCTCATCGGCGCCCTTCGCGATCATCGCCATCTCAACCATCGCTGTTCCCTCCATCAGCTTGAAGACTACACGGCTCCCGCCTTCCGTCAAGCCGAGCCTCGGCGCCGCCCCACCCGGAGCCCGCGAATCCTCTTTACGCCCTCAGCCGCAGCCATCCGCAAGCGATCCTCCGTCTGTCTCGTGAAATGCGGCTGCCTGGAACGAAGCTGTCGAAACCTTCTTCGTCACGTCCCTGGCGGTGAGCGGCCAGCGCGTTTAGAATTGCTAACCGTTTGCGCCCAAGCCACGGAAGGCAAGCGCAACAAGTCTCTTGACGCGCGCTTCTCCGGCTGCGTTTGGTGGGATTCGCCATAAAAGTCCTACAAGCACGAGAAAATCCTCGGGATTGGCTCCGGGACGGATCTCACCTGAACCCTCGCAAGCATGGATCAGTTGGCGCACAGCACCCAGGATAGGCTCATAGGTCTCTTGCATGTCCTGATCCGACGTCGCTGCATGGACGATGTCCGCAACTCCGTATTTCATTCTCCCGAATTTCGCTAAGCGATCGCACCAGGTACGAAAGGCGTGCAGCGGCGGGTACTTAGCAAGCAGCATAGGAGCAAGCGCTACCAGCGTGTCGATCTCCTTGCGATACACGCCAAGCACCAAAGATTCACGGCTCGGAAAGTGACGATAGAGCGTGCCTGCGCCGACCCCAGCCGCCTTCGCGATTGAGTTCAGGGACGCCGCAGGATCGGCAGCCAAGGCATCGCGCGCCACATCCAGAATGCGGTCTCTGTTCGCCTGCGCATCTGCGCGCAAATTTTCGTTGTCAGCCATAACCTCTTGACTAAGCGGAGAGTTCTCCGATAAGCTCACCGTAACCGGAGAGTTATCCTTTTTTATCCGGTTCGGAGGGAATATGCAATACAAAAAGCTCGGTCGCACAGGTCTTGACATCTCTTCCATCTGTATTGGCTGCATGGGATTTGGGGACCCTTCGCGCGCCTATCCCAGTTGGTCGCTCGATGAGCAAGCCAGCCGCCCGCTGATCCGCCACGCAATTGAGGCAGGAATCAACTTCTTCGACACGGCCAACATGTATTCGAACGGCGGCAGCGAGGAGATCATAGGCAAGGCGCTGAAGGATTTCACCAACCGCGACAGTGTCGTCATCGCTACCAAAGTAGCCCCCGCCACGCATAACGGACCCAATGCTATCGGGTTGTCACGGAAGGCGATCATGACGGAGATCGATCATAGCCTGAAGCGGCTTGGCACCGACTATGTCGACCTCTACCAGATCCATCGTCGCGACCAACTCACTCCGTGGGAAGAGACGCTGGAGGCGCTTCACGATCTGGTGAAGGTGGGCAAAGTGCGCTATCTCGGCGCCTCCTCCATGATGGCATGGGAGTTCAGCAAAGCGCTGCACCTGCAGAAAGCGAACGGCTGGGCGCGCTTCGTGTCCTTGCAGGACACCTACAATCTGCTCACGCGTGAGGAAGAGCGCGAGATGTTGCCGCTCTGCGCCGACGAAGGCGTGGAAACCATCGTTTACAGTCCGCTTGCGCGTGGAGTTCTTGCCCGACCCTGGGGAGAGACCACGACGCGATCAGAAACTGAGGCCGCTGCTGGCTATAAAGATGATACAAACGCAGAAAGTGATCAAAAGATCGTCGAGGCGGTGGGTGCAATTGCAAAGGAACGCGGCGTCAGCCAAGCGAGCATCGCGTTAGCCTGGCTGCATGGCAAGTCTGTCGTAGCCGCGCCAATCGTGGGCGCGCTCAAGACCAGGCACATCGACGACGCGATTGAGGCGCTCGCGATCACCTTGACGGACGACGAGGTGACCAGACTCGAGTCGCCATACACACCACGTAGGGACTACCAGGGTGTATCGGATCCAGCCATGCTGCACCGCGCAATAGAGGCAACAACCGGATTCAAAATGTCTGCTGCTTGACATCGGCACAACGCAGCCGCGCGTCGGACACTCCCGCCCGCGGCTGCTCAAAACGCTTCATCACTTCTATCCGCCGTAAACGGGCACGCCATGACACCAGAAACGCTCTACAGACTTGCCCCGCCGTTAATCGCGCTACAGTTCCTCGCCTTCGGATGGAGAGTGAATCGAGAGATCAATGCCGCTGATGCTGAGAGGCAGACCGTCATACCTCTACCGGACGTGATCAACATCATGAGCCTGTTCGCGACGGTCGGCTGCGTGATCGTATTACCCCTCGCGACCGACTCTTATTTCCGGCTCTCTCGCATGGTTTTGGGCTGCGCTTACGTCTTGATCGCTTTCCATCCACTTACAATTGCGGCGCACTACAGACTTTGGAAACGCAAAGATCCGGGCAGGAAAGCCATCGATAAAGCAAATTCTCCCTATGCAAACCGTGAGGAGCTTGCTGCGTCGTTCCTCTCCGTTCTGATTGCGATATTGGTCGCAGCGTATCTCGGGATGCATGGAACGGAATAAAGTATGCAAAGCCAGGTCGGTAACGACAAGTCGCATTGTCGGAAGTTACGGTGACTCCCAAGTCACGAGCTACTCGGAGTCTGGGTGAAGCAAAGACCGTCAAATCATAATCGGAACTTTAGACGCGCCTTGCCGCACCCTCCCCACCCACACTCAAGCAAAGTACCTGCGGGTATAGAGCGACGCTCAATCATCGACGCAGTCTTATCTCAAGGAAGCGGCGCTGCACTCAACCTTCCCCTCCACAGCGACAGGTAATTTGCTCTAAACTCCTCCTATGCGCCGATCCGCTCTTCTAACCCTACTCGCTCTCACTCTTCCGCTTGCCCCCGCCGCCCGCGCGCAGGACTGGGCCAAGACCCGCCTCGACGCCTCCCCCCGCCACCACGAGTACGTCTCCCTCAAGCACGGCGACCGCACCATCAAGGCCTTCTTCGTCTACCCCGAGGTCAAGACCAAAGCGCCCGTCGTCATTCTCATCCACGAGATCTTCGGCCTCAGCGACTGGGCCAGGGAGATGGCCGACGAACTCGCCGCGCAGGGCTTCATCGTCGTCGCGCCTGACCTGCTCTCCGGCTTCGGCCCCAACGGCGGCGGCTCCGACGCCTTCCCCAGCCAGGATGCCACCATCCAGGCCGTCTCCGCCCTCGACCCAGCAGTCGTGAACGATGACCTCGACGCCGCGACCGACTACGGCAAGCACCTGCCCGCCGCCAACGGCAAACTCGCCGTCACAGGCTTCTGCTGGGGAGGAGGCAAATCCTTCGCCTTCGCCGCCCATCGCCACGACCTCTCCGCTGCCTTTGTCTTCTACGGTCCCGGCCCCTCCGACGTAACCGCCATCACCGCGCCCGTCTACGGCTTCTACGCCGGCAACGACGCCCGCATCGGAGCCACCCTCCCCGCCACCACCGCCGCCATGAAGGCCGCCGGGAAAACATACGAACCCGTCACCTACCAGGGCGCGGGACACGGCTTCATGCGCGCCGGCGAAGCCCCCGACGCCAACCCCGCCAACCAGGCCGCCCGCCAACAAGCCTTCGCCCGCCTCGTCAATCTCCTCAAAAACCTCAAGAACGTCCCCACAGGACCGAATGTAAGTCAAAACAAACCCGTAGCCGCGAAGACCGAAGCCACCCCGTCTCCGCGGACAAAGCGATCGCTGCCATAATGTAGCTGTGGCCGCTTCTCTCAACACCTCGCTGCAAGACCGCCTCGACCGCATCACCCAAAACACCCGCGCCCTCGTCCAACCCGAACGCCTCGCCATCTCCGAAAAGGCCGCCGAAGACCTCTTCCACACTGGCATCGAAGATCGCATCCTCAAGGTCGGCGCACAAGCTCCTTCCTTCACCTTGGAAGACGCCGCCACCCACAAGCCCGTCCGCTCCGCCGACCTCATCGCCCTCGGCCCTGTCGTCATCAACTTCTTCCGCGGCCGCTGGGATCCCTACTGCGTCACCGAACTCGAAGCCTGGCGCGACCTCCAACCCCAACTGCGCGACCGCGGAGCCCTGCTGGTCGCCATCTCTCCCCAGACCACCCGGCAGAACGACTTCACCCTCCAGCAGCACGGCACTCGCTTCCCGCTTCTCTCCGACCCCGGTGCCAAGGTCGCCGAGCAGTTCGGCATCGCCTACACCATCCCGCCCGGCCACCGCCGCTACTTCCAGTCCATTCTCGTCAACATCCCCTTCCACAACGCCGGCCTCAGTTACCACAATGCCATCGAAGCAAGCTGGCGCCTTCCCTTGCCCGCCGTCTTCGTCGTAGACCGAACCAACACTATCCGCTTCGCAGAAGCCCACGCCGACTCCCGCGTCCGCCCCGAACCCACCGACATCCTCCCAATACTCGATTGGAAGTAGCTGCGCGGCGCGGCGAAAATTCAGGGCAGACTACGGCCGATCTTCAGCGCGACAGACGCGGGCTGGCTCTTGTTCTGGTTCACGGCGTTCGCCGGGATGGAAGAGCCGCTTCCTCATCCAATCGTTTCACCCGGAATGTTGCCGAATCCACGTCTGTGCGTTTATCGTAGTAGTAGGCCGTCTATCGAACACACACGCTCGCCGGGCTGCCCAGAAAAGGGATCCGCCATGAGTCTCACTCCCCGCCCTCCCCTCGCATCGACGTCTTCCACTCCTGCCACCGCTCCCGAGCCCGCAACCCCCAAACCCACGCCCTCCGCCTCTCTCGACGTCTTCGCCGGCGATCCCAACTTCATGACCTCCCTCGCCCGCGGTCTCATCGTCATCCAGGCCTTCACCCAGCAGACGCCGCAGATGACCATCTCCCAGCTCAGCGTCAAAACCGGCTTCTCCCGCGCCGCCGTCCGCCGCTGCCTCTACACCCTCACCAAGCTAGGCTTTGCCGGCGCCGAAGACGGCTCCCGCTACTCCCTCCGTCCCCGCATGCTCACCCTCTCCCACACCTACACTGCCTCCAACACCCTCTCCACCGCCGCGCAACCCATCCTCGAACGCATGTCCGCCGCCCTCCGCGAGTCCTTCTCCGTAGCCACCCTCGACGGCGACGACATCGTTTATATCGCCCGCACCCAGGTCAACCGCGTCATGGCCGTCGACCTCCACATCGGCAGCCGCCTTCCCGCCTACTGCACCAGCATGGGCCGCGTCCTGCTCGCCTACCTTCCCACCGAGCAGCTCGAACAATATCTCTCTCGCGTCGTCCTCACCCCGCACACCACCCGCACCATCACCTCCGCCGAAAAGCTGCACCTCGCCCTGCGCAACGTCCGCCGCAACGGCTACGCGCTGGTCGATCAGGAGTACGAGGTCGGCCTTCGCTCCATGGCCGTTCCCGTCCTCTCTCCCGCAGGCCGCGTCGTTGCCACTGTCAACCTCAGCGGCAGCGCCCCGCGCCTCTCCGTCTTCGAGATGCAGAGCCGCTACCTCGCCCATCTCCGCAACGCCGCCAGCGAGCTAAGCGTCTTTCTCCACTAAAGCCGATTCTATGAAGCTATGGAGTCGGGTGCCCCATATCTCGATTTTGAGATGTGGGCATCGAGCGAACCGGGGCCCCGACGAGCGCAATTGCTCGTTGGGGTGGAGAACCGGGGTCCCCGACGAGCGCACTTGCTCGTTGGGGTGGAGAGGCGAGACCCTCTTCTCTCCAGCCGACGCTCTACCATAGGCAATCGGCTAGAGGCCGGTGGACCTTCGAGTCTTATGCGGTGAGTTCAGCCAGCTTCAGAACCGTGCGCCAGTTCCTCATCGTGCTCACCGTCTTCAGCTTCGGATCGAAGTAAGCATTCGTCAGCTTCGTCCGCGCCATCCCATTCGGCAGCCGCATATAAATCTCCCGCCCCACCACCACAAACTCATCGGGCGCCGACCGCCCCGCATCCAGCCCAGCCGTCATCGCCGCATCCGGCAAATCCGCCAGAAAACAGACATGCAGCATATCGGTCTCCACTCCGCCCTGCAAAAACGGATTGCCGGCAATGACCTTCTCCAACTCCGCAGCCGACCGCACCACCACCGGCACGCGCAGCCCAAACTGCGCCTCCACCTGCCTCGCAACTGCCGCACCCAGTCCCGCAACAACTCCGGCCTTAGCGCCAAAGACGACATTCCCGCTCTGAATGTAAGTCGAAATATCCTGACAACCCGCCTCGGCAAACATCGCGGCAAGAGCCTTCATCGGCAGCAAGTTTTTGCCACCCACATTGATTCCACGCAGCAGCGCCGCGTACCTCGACCCTTTCCTGGCTCGCTGCGCTTCCGTCACAAAGCCCCGTTCGCCCCAACAGGAGCCACGCACCGCATAAACGATAACTCCGTCCCGCTCACACTTACAGGCCCGCTCCCCACCGGCACCACGACAGCCTGCGCCGCTTTCAACGCTACCTCCTCCTCCCCGCACCGCACCACGCCGCTTCCCGCCAGACTCACCAGACACCCGGCTCCATCAAGCGTAAACGTCACCTCACCCGATCCAACTTCGAACCGGTCCACCACAAAATACCTCTGCTCGATCAACCGCGTAAATCCATCCATCGCCTTCGGAGCAATCTTCCCGGCAGCAGTCTTCGACCGCATCACCTGCAAGCCCTTCTCCAGATGCAGCTCCCGAGGCCGTCCATAATCATACAGCCGATACGTCACATCGCTGGTCTGCTGCGTCTCCAGCAGCACCACGCCCGGCCCGATCGCATGCACCGTCCCCGCATCCACAAACAACATATCGCCCACTGACACCGGAACCTGCTCCAGCAGCGACTCCATACTTCCATCCGCCACCGCAGCCTCCACCTCCTCCGCCCCCACGCCCTCCTTCAACCCCAGCGCCACCGTCGCTCCTGCAAAAGCCTCCAGCACATACCAGCACTCCGTCTTTCCGCGCGCCTCTCCCAGCGCCTGCGCCTGCGCATCGTCCGGATGCACCTGCACCGACAGCTTCTCCTCCGGAAACAGAATCTTCACCAGCAGCGGAAACTCGCCGCCCAGCTCCTCGCCCACTTCAGCCAGCGTATCGCCCTCGAACAGACCCGTCTCCACCACGCACTGCGGCCCCGTCAGCCAAGCCTCGCCCACGCGCTCCGTCGTCCCCGTCTCCGCAAACCATGGCTTCAGATCCTTCCTGCCCCAAACTCGTTCACTGAACCACGGCTTCAACCGAAACGGCGCAATATTAGTCGTCATCATCATCCTTTTTACTTTTCTTCCGCCGCTCTTTCAACTGCGCCGGAACTGTCTTGTCGCCCATAGCATCCTCCCACAGAATAACGTTCAGCCTCTGCGCATCGGCCCGATCGGCATGGCGAAAGTCCATCTTCATGCTGGCCCGAGCCCCCGGCGCTGTCTTCTTGTTCGCCGTATAGATCAACCCGTTATCGCGATTCGCATAGTCCGCGGTAAACGCCGGCTGATCGCCCTTGCCCGCAAACAGCGACGCGATCATCGAGCTGAACGCATCGTTCTGGTTCATCGGCGGCAGCCCCAGCAGCGTCTCCATCGTGCGGATCACGCTCACCGTTGAATAAAACCGGCTGTCGACATACGCCGCGCCATCCGTCGCGCGGGGAGCATACTTGCTCACCACCAGCGCCAGGCTGCGATGCGCATCCACGTGGTCCGCTCCGTTCTGCGCGTCATCCTCCAGAATAAAAAAAGCCGTGTCCTCCCAATATGCCGAGTGCGAGATCGCCTCCACCGCGCGCCCGATCGCCAGATCGTTATCCGCAACCGAGGCCTTCGGCGTAGGCGAACCCGGGGTCGTTCCCGCCGTATGATCGTCCGGCATCCGCAGCAGCACAAAATCCGGCATCGTATCGTGCCCCGCCTCCCGATCCGCAACCCACCCCTTTAAATGCCGCAAAAATACATTCACCCGAATCTGGTCCGGGATCAGCAGATTGAAGTCCGGCTGCTCAGCGGCGAAGTGCCCCACCAACTCCGGCTTGGTCGGCGTATTCTTCGCCAGCAGCGGAATCGCCCACGGCCACCGGTTCACTCCGCCGCCCCACTCCGCCGGAATCTCCCCGCCCGGAGCGATCGCCGGATGCTCGCACTTCTTCCCCTCCAGCACCGGCCCCGCCTGCGAACTCACGCTCTCCTTTTCGTCGCAGAAAATCGACGAAATGTACTCGCCGAAGTGATAGTACGTCTTCCCATGCGCCGCCAGATTTCCCCACAAGTAGCCGCTCGACGGCTCATTCACATCCGGAATCTTCTGCAGCAGAGGATACCCCTCCGCCACCACGCCCTCGAAGTCATACGTCCGCGCCCCGCCGCGATAGTTCTGCTCCCACGTCTTCTCCAGGTAGTCGGTCCCGATCCCCGCCGTCGACCAGACATGCCCGTCGCCCGAAACCTCTCCCGAATCGTAAAAGTTATCCAGCACCCCGAACTGCAGCGCCAGCTTATGCTGGTTCGGCGTGATCTTGGCGCCATACATCGTCAGGCCAGGATCGCCGTTCCCTACCCGCCTCCCATTCTCCTCAAGATCGCCCAGCACCTGATCGTACGTCCGATTCTCCTTGATCATGTAGATCACATGCTTGATCGGTCCCGACCCCGACCCCATTCCCACCCCGCTCGCAAACGAAATCTTCTCAGCAGCCGCCTTCATCCGGTTCGACTCCACCACCTCCGCCGTCCATCGCGGCAACTCCCGCTCCATCGCCGCCATATCGAGCGTAGCCAACGACCCATGCAGCAGCGTAGCAATGTAAGTCGAACTCTGCTTCATCCGCGGCATGTTCTTGGTCAGCTCCGTCTGCCGCTGCGGAAAGTTATTCGGCCCCGTTCCCTTACCCTTCGCCGTCGCCACGTACAGCTTGCCTCCCGTAAACGCCATCGCCATAGGCATCCACTCGGTCGGCACAAATCCCGTCGGCTCCACCATCCCCTGCTTCGCCGCCCGCCCCGTCAGCTTGCGCGTATCCAGCACCGCAACCGAATCCGTCCCGCCGTTGCCCACATACAGCCGCGCGCCATCCTCGCCCACCGCCAACGCCTCCGGCTCCGCCCCAAAGTAACTCTGCCCCGGCAGCCGCGTGTCGAAGTATCCCTTCACCGAAAACTGACCCGTCCCCACATGCACCGCGGCCACCGCATCGCGATTCGCCAACGCCACATACAGCGTCCGCCCATCCGGCGCAATCTCCAACGCGCAAGGATGCGTCCCCGGCGCAATCGCGCTCCGCGGCTTCAGCAGCGCCAGCCTCCGCCCCACCGTTCCCTTCTTCAAATCCAGCTCCACCACCTCGGACGAGTTCCACAGCGCCACAAACGCCCTCCTCTCATCCTTGGTCACCGCCAGCGCCACCGGATACGTCGAAGGCACCGCATCGCTCTCCGAGAGATCGAACCGCGTCTCGATCTTCCCCGTCGCCGCATCCATCAGCAGCACATCGTCCGACAGGTTATCCGCCACCAGAAGCCGCTCCGTCCCAACCTCGCCCAACACCGCAATCGCCGCCGGAAACGGCACCCCCCGATCTCCATCCTTATTCCCGATCAGCTTGGTCTTGCGTCCCGGAGCCAGTTGCTGCAGCGGAATCCGGATCATCCGCTCCCGCGTAATCTCTCCCGCGCTGAACCCATACACCACCACCCCGCTGCCGGTCGCACCCTTCCCAACGCCTTCAGGATCGCTCGTCGACCCCATGCTCGCATACACATGCCTGCCGTCCTTGCTGAACGCTAGCCCCGAGTACAGCGTCTGCTTCACCCCCACCAACGTGCGATCATCCGGAAAATCCGCAACCTCTCCCGTCTGCGTGTCCATCACCGCCAGCGACTGCATATATCCGGACTCGAACGTCCCATAGCCCGCGTTCACCGTCACCACATAACGCCCGTCCGGCGACACCGCCATCGACATCGGCAAGCTGTTCAACCGCTGCGGACTCCCCGGAACCGGCCGCACAATCTGTTTGCTCGTCGGCAGATCGATTACCTGCCCCCACGTCAGCTCGCCGCCGAAGACACTTGCACCCAACACCCACACCGCCACAGCCGAACGACCGAAGATCATCATCCCTCCACCCTATCAACCCCTCTTAAGTATCTGTGTAAGAACCTGTCTAATAACTCCTTAAAATCGTCATCTCGACCGAAGCCACCGAGGTCCCGGATGACCCGAAACTTCGGGTGCCCCATTCATGCGGCCTCATCGCATGAGTGGGCTTCCGCGCCACGGAAGATTCCCCGCATTTCGCCTTTGTTGTTGTCTGTTCTTGATTGCCTCTAACCCGCCAAGAAGCCTCTCAACAAACGCCCGAAACCGCCGTTACAAAACTCTTACACCTCCGCCTACCCCTTTCGGGCCAGATTACAAAAGTCTTACACCCAACATACGCCGCCCCCTGCTAGCGTCATTAACAGCAGTCAAAGGAAAGCAAAACCATGAGCCCCAGCATGAGCCCCAGTACGATCGAAGCAGCCCCGGTAAAGACCGCCCCCAAACTCGCTCTCGTCGTTCCCGTCGTAGCCGAAGTTACCCAGAAGATCAAGCAGGACCTCCGCATGGGCCGCGAGCACCAGCAGGGACGCATCAACTGGATCACCACCATCGCCATGGGCGCCTTCCACGTCGGAGCCATCGCCGCCCTCTTCTTCTTCTCTTGGAAGAACCTCGCCGCCTTCGTCATCATGTACTTCTTCGCCATCAACGTCGGCATCGGCATGGCCTACCATCGCCTGCTCACCCACCGCGGCTATCGCACTCCCAAGTGGGTCGAGTACTTCGTCACCATGTGCGGCTGCCTCGCCCTAGAAGGCGGTCCCATCTTCTGGGTCGCCACCCACCGCGTCCATCATCAGAACTCCGACCACGAAGGCGACCCCCACACCCCGCACGACGGCACCTGGTGGGCACACGCCGGCTGGATTCTCTCCGGCCGCGCCCTCCACTCCGAGACCGCGCTCCTCGGCCGCTACGCCCCCGACCTTACCCGCGATCCCGTCCACGTCTGGCTCAGCAAATATCACTACCTGCCGCTGATCGCCACCGGCGTCCTCCAGCTCGGCCTCGGCGCAGCCCTCGCCCCCGCCGGCCACCACATCGTCGGCGCCATCGGCATGCTCCTCTGGGGAACCTTCCTCCGCGTCACCATCGGCCTCCACGCCACCTGGCTGGTCAACTCCGCCACCCACCTCTGGGGCAACCGCCGTTTCGAGACCAAGGACGACTCCCGCAACAACTGGTGGGTCGCCCTGCTCACAGGCGGCGAAGGCTGGCACAACAATCACCACGCCCACCCGGTCAGCGCCCGCCACGGCCTCGCCTGGTACGAGTTCGACATCAACTACTACGGCATCTGGCTGCTTTCGAAACTCGGCCTCGCTGAAAAAGTCCAGATCGCCAAATTCGACCCCAAAAATCCCAAACCCGCAGGCGCATAACCCGCTCCAACCTCCCCTCCTCTGGCCGCCACCCACAAAGTGGCGGTCTTTGCTTTTAACAACCAGGCCAGCCACTCTCCTCCCCATACCTCCTTGCCTTTGTCGTTCCTACTCCCTGCATCCTGTTTCTCTCGACAAACTTCTCTCCCCGGCTTATCCTCATCCCGAACGAGAAGCAATCCAGGTCCGAAATCTCCATCTCGAAAGAGGCACGATGAGACACACACCGAAACTTCTCCTGCTGGCAGCCGCAGCCCTCGCAACCGCCTTCGCCGCACCCTTCGCAGTCAAAGCCGCGCCCCAGCCCGGCTACGGCTACGGTGGGCCGCCTCAGCAGCGCATCACCTGCTCCTCCGACGACGGCCGCAGAAACTGGTGCAACATCGGCCCCACCCGCGACGTCCGCCTCGTCCGCCAGATCAGCGGCTCTTCCTGCGTCCGCGACAGCACCTGGGGCGTCGACCGCCGCGGCCTCTGGGTCGACCGAGGCTGCCGCGCCGAGTTCGTCGTAGCCGCAGGCCGCCCCGGCCCACCGCAGCCGCCGCCCGGCCGCATCGTCACCTGCTCCTCCAACGACGGCCGCAGAAACTGGTGTGACGTCGGCCGCAGCCGCGACGTCCAGCTCGCTCGCCAGATCAGCGGCACAGCCTGTATCCGCGACAACACCTGGGGCGTCGACCGCCGCGGCCTCTGGGTCGACCGAGGCTGCCGCGCCGACTTCCGCGTCCGAAACTAACTCCGAGACCCTCGAAAGCGGAAACAAACCGGGTGCCCCATATCTCGATTCTGAGATGTGGGCCTTCGCGCGAAGCACTCACTTCGTGACGCGTATACCGGTCTGGGCAGGACAGTCAGTATAGGACCTCCCATTGGTCGGCAACGAGAATTTCCAATCCCGACCAACGGGAGGGCCAACCGAAGGGGTATACACCCCACGAAGTGGGCGCCCCACGCGCAGTGGGCCCGTCCGGCAGGACCCCGCTATACTTGCCTCTCAGGCCATGAACATCACCCGACGCCGCGGAGCCATCGCCACCTTCATCACCCTCGGCGTGCTCACCGTCGGCCTCGCCGTTGCGCTCAACATCGGCTGGATCATCCTCAACGAGCGCACCGTCGCCCTCGCCATCCTCGGTGTCATCCTCTTCTCCGTCCTCATCGCCGGCGTCGTCCTCAACACCGTCTTCCTGGTCCGCGAGATCCGCCGCAACGAGCGCCAGGACTCCTTCCTCAACGCCGTCACCCACGAGCTCAAAACCCCCATCGCCAGCATCCGTCTCTATCTCGAAACCCTCCAGCGTCGCGAGACCTCCGAAGTCCAAAAGCAGGAGTTCTACCGCATCATGCTCTCCGACTCCGACCGCCTCCTCGCCACCGTCGAACAGGTCCTCAAAGCCGGCCAGCTCGGCCAGCGCAGCCGCCAGCTCAACCGCACCCTCATCCACCTCGACGCCCTCCTCGCCGACTGCATCGCCATCACCCTCCAGCGCCACCACCTCCCGCCCGAAAGCATCGTCCTCGAACCCACCCCGGGCGCCCTCCGCCTCCACACCATGGGCATCGCCGAAGACCTCCGCACCGCCATCCTCAACGTCCTCGACAACGCCGTCAAATACTCTCCCGAAGGCGTCCACATCCGCTGCTCGCTCGCCATCGCCAACTACACCTCCGTCTCGCTCAGAGTCACCGACACCGGCGTCGGCCTCCCCGCCAATCAGTTCAAGCGAATCTTCAACCGCTTCTACCGCGTCCCCGGCCGCGCCATGGCCGCCATTAAAGGCACCGGCCTCGGCCTCTTCCTGGTCCGCAATATCGCCCGCCAGCACGGAGGCGACGCCACCGCCCAAAGCCCCGGCCCCGGTCTCGGCACCACCATCACCATCACCCTTCCCCTCGCCACTCCCGCCACATCGTCAACCAGCGCAGCCACAATGCAGTAGTGAGTGCCTGACGAATCGTTCTTTGCTTCTGAGGTAACCCAAGGCTTTAGCCTTGGGCCTCTTCCGTCGCACAAAAGTATTTGGGCTTCAGCCCCTGGGGTATGCCTTCTCGTCGTCGCTACCAGAACTCCAAGTGACAATTATCGATTCGTCAGACCCAGCCTCCGGGAGAACCGCATGCAAGTCGAAGAACTCTACACCTTCCTCCACGCGCGCAAACTCGCCGTCCTCTCCACCACCGCCTCAAACGGCAACCCACAATCCGCGTTAGTCGGCATAGCCGTCTCCCCTCAACTCCACATCGTCTTCGATACCGTGAAATCCTCACGCAAGTACGCCAATCTCAAAGCCGACCCGCGCATCTCTTTTGTCATCGGCTGGGACTCGGAGACCACGGCGCAATACGAGGGCATCGCCACCGAGCCCCACGGAGAGGCCCTTCGCCAGGCGCAAGAGTTCTACTTCAAGGCCTGGCCAAGCTGCATCGAACACCAGCAATGGCCCGACATCACCTGGTTCCTTGTCACCCCGCTCTGGATCCGTTACAGCGACTTCGATACGCACCGAATCGAAGAAATGACCTTCCCGTCTTTAACAACCTGAGAACCTATCCAAAATCTGCTTCTCCGTCGTCGCTTGTTCTTGTGTGTTGTCTGTTTTTATCATCCAGACATCTTCGCGTAGCGAAGAAGGCCCCTGGATCATTTGCCGCTGGCAGATCATGTTGTTGCATCCGCTTTTTAGAGTTGTTGCTTCTGCTTTTGAGATAGGTCCGGGCTTTAGCCCGGACATTCAGATCGAAAGCAATTCGGGGCTTCAGCCCCTGAGATATGCCTTCTCATCGAAAAGGGGAATTCCACCGCAATAGAAACGAGCCTGGAATTCATTTAGCGGCACTTTCCCTCAGCACCGTTCCGCAATGTCAATCTTCACGTACCCCACCACGTACAATCACCCTGAACCTTGCAGCCATCTCTACACCCGCGTGAGATCCATGTACCTTCTCTGGAAATATTTCGCTCTGGGCTTCAGCGCGCTTCTTCCGCTCGTCAATCCCCTCAGCTCCGCGCTCATCTTCCTCGGCCTCGTCGGCGCCGCGCCGCGCGAAACCTACCGCTCGCTCGCTCGCCGCATTGCCATCAACACCGTCATCTTCTTCGCCGTGATCCAACTCATCGGCTCTTATCTTCTCGGCTTCTTCGGCATCTCTCTTCCCATCGTCCAGCTCTCCGGAGGCATCGTCATCGCCATGATCGGCTGGTCGCTTCTCAACCAGAAGGACAGCGCTCCAAGTTCAGAGAAAACCAACGTAGCCGTACCCGCCATCACTCAGTACGAGATCGACAGCCTTCAGCAAAAAGCCTTCTATCCCTTCACCTTTCCCCTCACCGCCGGCCCCGGTTGCATCGTGGTCATGCTGACTCTCAGCGTTCACACTGAGCAACGAAGCATTCAGGACAAGGTCCTCGCCCACGTCGGCCTGTTTCTCGCCGTCATCCTGCTCAGCGCCCTCATCTACTTCAGCTACGCCTACGCCCCAAGGATCGCCAGTTCCATCTCGCCCGCCACGGTTCACGGCATCCTCCGCGTCGTCGCCTTCATCCTGCTCTGCATCGGCGTCCAAATCGCCTGGAACGGCCTCAGCGATCTCCTCATACCCCTGCTCCACCACTAGGTGTCCTGGTCTCAAGCTCGCAATACATTGTGGATCAGGAGTCGCTGGCGTTCTGCGTATGCCTGATGGCCTGAACCTTCCGCTGCAGGAAAACGATACATCACTGGTTACATATCTGAAGCAGAGGCAGCGGCCGTAGGGTGTCGCCGGTATCTCCCATATCGCGAGGACCGATGCGATGGCAAATCGCAGCCTACCCGCAGATCCGCTCGATGGCTGTGCGCAGCAACTGCACGCAAACATCGAGTTCAGCGCTTGGGACGCACTCCCGCGGACTGTGCGCGGTCAGCATCGATCCCGGTCCGATCACCACAACCTCCGCGCCCATCATCGCCAGCCAGGGCGCCTCCGTGCCGAAGGCAATCGTCCGCACCTGAGTATCGGGATGGCTCAGAACAGCGCGAACGATGGAGCTATCGGCAGCGGTTTCAAATCCCTGCTCCAACCGTAAGACCTCGACCTCGACCGCAGGCCCATTGTCTTCTGGCGTGGAGAATCGCTCGACGATCGTTCGCAGACGTTCCAGCACAAGCTCCGGCCGCTGCCCAGGGACGGGTCTCCACTCCAGCAGAAACGTGCATTCGGCGGGAATGATGTTCTTGGCGGTCCCTCCGTGAATCTCACCCACATTCAAGGTCGTCCATGACGGAGAGAAAGCTTCGTTGCGAATGTTCCTCATCTCCTGCGACAACGCTTCGATCTCACCGAGCAGGTGCGCGGCGGCAAAAATCGCGGACCGGCCAGCGTCTGGAAAAGCGCTATGCGCAGCGACCCCTTTCACCTGAACTCTGGCGAGGCAGTAGCCCTTGCCCGCGCGCGCAGCAACAAGCGACGTGGGCTCGCCGACGATCGCGTACCGCGCGCGCAGCGCCTTCTGGTCCAGCAGAAAACGTGCTCCTCGGCAACCTACCTCTTCGTCCGAGGTGAACACCAGGCAGAGCCGCTGCTTGTACTGCGTCTTATCCAGATCGGACACCGCGGCCAGCATGCAGGCGAGAAATCCCTTCACATCGCAAGCTCCGCAGCCGTGCAGCATGCCCTCCTGTTCCCGAAGCTCGGTCGCGTCTTTCCAATCCGGACGAAACGGAACCGTGTCGGTATGACAGACAATCGCCAACTCAGCATCAATCCGTCCTGCGTCGAACTCCTGCGGCGAGACGATCAGGTTCAACTTCTCGAGGCCTGCTGCATCTTCATAGCGGAAGACGCGCTGAAGCCAGCCGAGCGCCTCGAAGAATCTCTGAATCCACTCCACCAGCGGACGATTGCTTTCACTCGACACGCTCGGTATCGCCACCAGTTCCGCCAGCAGACGTTGCGGAGAGGTCATAGCTCTGACCCGAGCCGTTGCTGCACACCGCAGAATGCCTGAATGATCTCGCTCTGCAAGGCATGCTGTCTGTCTTCGATTACCATTCGCCCGCAGACGGCAACGTCGCGCACGGCGCTGCCAGACATGCTGAAGACGACGTTGGTCAGCAGCTCTTCCGGCAAACTTCCTGCGATGGAGCAGTCGGCGAGGTCCACGGTGAAAAAATCCGCGGGCTTGCCGGTCTCGAGAGTTCCCGTCTCGACATGAAGCGACCGCGCTCCGCCACGCGTCGCAAAATCAAATAGCAGCGCCGGCAGCGACTCGCCTTGCCGTCCATCGAGGACCGCGCGTTGCAGATGCCGCAGCCGCAGATTCGATTCGAGCTCCCGCGCATTCTCAAGCGCATCGGTCTGGGTGTGGCTGTCAGTTCCGAAAGCAATCGACACGCCTGCGTCGATCAACTCGTCAGCGCAAAGTATCCCGTCGCCCAGGTTTCTCTCCGTGGTAGGACAGGCGCCGACGGTAATCTTGCCGCGCGCCATCCGCTCGATCTCGCCCGGCTGCAGATGGATCGCATGGATCGCGGTAAAGTCCGGCGTTAGCAGACCAAGCTCATCGAGAAAAGCGAACGGCGTCAAGCCGTATTCGGCGACACAGGCTCCGACCTCGGCCGGCTGCTCGGCGACGTGCATATGCAGCGGAAGCCCGTAGCCCTGCGCCCACGCCGAGATCGTCTTCAGATATTCGCGCGGAACGGCCCGTACACTGTGCGGCGCGAGCCCGAAGCTGACCGTCGCTGGCATCGCGGCGATGTCGGCTTGCAGCATCTCCGCATCGCGAAGAAACTTCTCCGCATTCGGTTCAATGAAGCGAATCTGCCCAGGATCGGGAGGCAGTTCAAAGCCCGCGCGAACATAGCCACAGCGCAGCAGCACGATCCGTATCCCCACACTCTCGGCAGCCCGGATCACCTGCTTGGCTAACAAATTCGGATCGTCGTAGCTCGCCCCCGACGGCGCGCGATGAAGATAGTGAAACTCTCCCACCGTCGTGATGCCGGCGAACATCATCTCCAGGAACGCCATGCGCGCAACGTCGTAGATCTCCTCCGGACTGAGTGCCAGCGCGCAGCGATACATGATGTTGCGCCACGACCAGAAGTCCGGTCCGCTTCTGCGCCGCGACTCTGCCCTGCCCCGCAGAGCGCGCTGAAATGAGTGTGAGTGAATATCGATCATGCCTGGAAGCATGGCTCTGCCGGCCATGCGAAGCACAGTCGCATCGCCATCGTCTTGACACGGTCCTACATACGCAACAGTTCCATCGTCATCTACCTCAAGCGCATAGCCGCTGCGGAAAACGCCATCGACCAGCAGAAGATCGGGATGATACAAAATGCTCATGCCCTCTGCCTCTCTCCTGCGATCCAGATCTCGCTCACCATATTCTGGCCCAGCGTGTAAGCCAGATCCCGCCAGTCGGAGCTTTCCAGCACAAGCAGATCGGCGGCAAGCCCTGCAGCCAGTCGCCCAGCATCCATCCGCCCCAGAGCAGCAGCAGCATTCACCGTCGAAGCCGTCAGAGCCTCGGCTGCAGTCAGGCCATTCAGTCGCACCGCAAGGCTCATCGCGGCGGCTGTCGAGAAGAGCGGACTCGACCCCGGATTGAGGTCCGTTCCGATGGCGACCGCCGCCCCGCCATCGATCAAGGCGCGTCCAGGCGCGGCAGCAAGCCCCAGATGCAGACTGACTCCGGGAAGAATCGTCGCGACGGTATTTGACCAAGCAAATAACCGGGTCTGCTCCGGAGAACAGACTTCAAGATGATCGACGCTCAAGGCGCCCATCTTCAGGCCCAACTCCAACCCGCCGATCCGTTGGAACTGTTCCGTGTGCAGCTTGATCTTCAGACCGTGCGATTGCGCGCAAGCAAGAATCACGCGCGCATCCTCCGCGCTCCAAGCATGATGCTCCACAAACACATCGACCGCCGCGGCAAGCCCTTCGCGCGCCGCCGCCGGAATCAACTCCCGGCAGACCATCTCGCGATACTCAGTCCGCGTGCCGGCGTCTTCAGGACAGAGGTGAACCAGCAGCGTAGGCACAAGTCGCGCGCGTGTCTCTGCCTGCAGCAGCCGCACCGCCTCTAGCATTCGCAGCTCGGCCTCGGCGCTGTATCCGTATCCCGACTTCACCTCGATGGTCGTCGCGCCCGAACCCGCCAGCGCCTGAATCCGCGGCAGCGCTAGCGCGGTCATCTCCTCTGCGCTTCTACCTGCGGTCTCCCGTATCGTGTGCCAGATGCCTCCGCCCGCCGCAAGTATCTGCTCATACGTCGCACCGGCGCAGCGTGCTTCAAAATCAGCCAGCCGGTCACCGCCCCAGATCGCATGAGTGTGCGGGTCGATGAGCCCCGGCACGACGGCGTGCCCACCGAGATCGACCACCGTCTCAGCCTGTCCACGCCACTCGCCTTCCGAGCCCATCCACGAGATACAGCCTGCATCGATCGCCACAACCGCGCGTTCGAGGACACGCAGCTCTCGCATCTCCGCCCCATGCCTCGGGCCGGCGACAATCGGCGTCACCAGTTGAGAGATTCCCCTCAGCAGCAGCTCGCTCATTTTGCTCCGTCAAGGCTGGGCATATCCAACCCGCGTTGCGCCGCTGCCTGCTTGGCCTTCTCATATCCCGCATCCGCATGGCGAACCACTCCCATCGCAGGATCGTTCGTCAAACACAGTCGTAGCCGCTGCTCCGCCTCATCGCTTCCATCGGCCACCGCAACCAGACCCGCATGCTGGCTATACCCCATACCTACGCCTCCACCATGATGGAAGCTCATCCAGCCCGCGCCGCTCGCAATGCCGGTCGCAAAGTTAAGCAGCGCCCAGTCCGACACTGCGTCTGAACCATCCAACATCGCCTCCGTCTCACGATACGGGCTCGCCACCGAACCCGCATCCAGATGATCGCGGCCAATCACAATGGGAGCCTTCAGCCGGCCGTCCCGCACCATCTGGTTGAACAGCAGCCCCGCCTTGTCGCGCTCGCGATAGCCAAGCCAGCAGATGCGAGCGGGAAGCCCCTGAAACGCAACGTGCTCGCCCGCCCACGGAAGCCACTGGTTCAGCCGCGCATCGTCGGGAAACAGCTTCAGCAGCGCAGCATCGGTGGCCGCGATATCGCCCGGATCGCCCGAGAGCGCCACCCAGCGAAACGGTCCTCGGCCCTCGCAAAAAGAATCGCGAATGAATGCCGGCACAAATCCTGGATAGTCGAATGCATTCTGAACACCGGCAAGCTTCGCCTGCGCCCGCAAGTTATTGCCGTAGTCGAAGCAGATCGAGCCGCGCCGCTGCAGCTCCACAATGGCTTCCACATGTCGGGCGATGTTCCCGCGCACGCGCTCAAGATATTGCTCAGGGTTCCTGGTACGCTGCGCCGCCAGATCCTCGTCCTCTTTCGCTACGGGCAAGTAGCCGTACAGCGGATCGTGCGCGCTGGTTTGATCTGTAACTACATCTGGCACAAACCCGCTGCGCACCACCCGCGGCAGCACATCGGCGGCATTTCCCAGCAGGCCGATCGAGACAGCGCGCCCCTCTTTGGCTGCCTCTTGGGCGCGAGTCATCGCATCCTCAAGCGAACTCGCCGCCTCATCGAGATACCGCGTTGCGATCCGTCGCTGGATACGGCTCTCATCCGCTTCGACACAGATGCTGACACCCCCCGCCAGCTTCACCGCCAGCGGCTGCGCGCCGCCCATGCCTCCCAGCCCCGCGGTCAAAGTAATCGTTCCCTTCAGCGAGCCGTTGAAGTACTTCTGCGCAGCACCCAGAAAAGTCTCATACGTGCCCTGCAGAATCCCCTGCGTGCCGATGTAGATCCACGACCCTGCTGTCATCTGCCCGTACATCATCAGGCCGGCTCGGTCCAGCCGATCGAACTCCTCCCAGTTCGCCCAGTGCGGAACGAGGTTGGAGTTCGCAATCAACACACGCGGCGCCATCGGATGCGTCTCCAGCACGGCCACCGCCTTGCCCGACTGCACCAGCATGGTCTCATGATTCTGCAGGCGATCGAGCGTGCGAACCAGCGTGTGGTAAGCCTCCCAGTTGCGCGCCGCCTTCCCGCGTCCGCCATAGACGATCAGCTCTTCCGGCTTTTCCGCGACCTCGGGATCGAGATTATTCATCAGCATCCGCTTGGCTGCCTCCTGAATCCATCCCGGAGCGGTGCGGGTGTTGCCGCGTGGCGCGCGAATCGGTTTGTAGTCGCTCATGCGGACAGAGCCTCCTCACTCTTGAGAACAGCGTCCCAGCCGACATCCGCAAGAAAGCGGTCCGCATCGGCCATCTTGCCCGACAGAACGCAGTCACCCTCCCACGCCGGGCAGCAGAGGCGAAACGCATTGCGCGCCGCATCAAGCGTGGGAGAGACGAAGTGGTCTCCACGCAAATCAAGCGCCCGCGTCGCCGTCAGCCATTCAATCGCCACCACCATCCGGCAGTGCGCGACCGACTGCATCAGCTTCAGCGCTGCCGTCATGCCCATGCTCACGAAGTCTTCCTGGTTGCCGCTGGTCGGAATCGAACAGGCCGAGGCCGGCGTTGCGAGGACGCGCATCTCCGCCACCAGCGCCGCGGAGGTTACCTGCGCCATCATCAGGCCGGATTCAATCCCGGGCTTGGTCGCGAGAAACGCCGGCAGTCCTTCATTGAGACTGGGATTCATCAGCCTCTCCGTCCGGCGCTCGGAGATGCCCGCAAGCTGGCACATGGCGATCGCAAGCTGATCGAGCGCAAGCGCAAGCGGCGCGCCATGAAAGTTGCCGCCCGAGACGAAGTCGTCGCCAAACAGCAGCGGGTTATCGGTCGCGCTGTTGAGTTCAATCCCGAAGACCCGTTCCGCATAGCGCAGCGTGTCCCATACCGCGCCGTGCACCTGCGGAACACAGCGCAGACAGTAGGCATCCTGCACGCTCGCGCTCGAACTGTAACGTGCAGACCCGCTCAGCAGATTGCGAAGCGACGCAGCGCTGTGGATTTGCCCGGGGTGCGGCCTCGCCTCATGCAGCCGCTCATCGTAGGCAGCCGCCGTTCCGCGCAACGCCTGCAGCGTCAGCGCCGCCGCGATCTGCGCCGACTCGAACAAGGAATCCATATCGTGAAGCTGCAGGCACCCAATGGCCAGCATCGCCTGGGTTCCGTTCAGCAGCGAGATCCCCTCTTTGGCCTGCAGCGTCAGCGGCTCCAGACCTGCCCGCCGCAGGCACTCCGCTGCAGGCGATCGCTGGCCGTCATGGATGGCCTCGCCTTCTCCGATGAGCGCCAGCGCCATGTGCGCCAGCGGAGCAAGATCACCGCTCGCGCCAACGCTTCCGCGCATCGGAACCACCGGCGTAATGTCATGGTTCAGCAGATCGCATAGCCGCTCGGCGACGAGAGAACGCATCCCCGACAGGCCCATGGCCAGGATGTTAGCCCGGATCAACATCATCGCCCGGACTACATCCATCGGCAGCGGATCGCCTACTCCGCAACAATGAGAGCGCACCAGGTTCAGCTGCATCTGGTCGATATCGGCCGCCTCCAGTCGCACCTTCGCCAGTAGGCCGACGCCCGTGTTCAGCGCGTAGACAGCCGCTTTTCCGCGCAGCGCCTCTTCCACCTTGGCGCGAGAAGATGCCATGCGGGCAAGCGCCTCGGCTGTGATCGAAACCGCCTCGCCCCCACGCGCGACCCGAACTACTTCATCGAACATCAGGGTGGTTCCTTGTAACTTGACCATAATGCGCAGAATAAAGCAGAAGCCCGCCTGCTTGCCATGCAGCCTCGCGGTAAAATCGGCGAAGTTGCCGTCAAACCATTGGCTTGTCACGATGAATGCAAGCGAATCAGCTACGAAGGCGCCTCTTTGCCTTGGATTAGCGTCTGGGCAAACTTGATAGAATAGTGCATTCTGTTGTCTACTCGCATAAAACAACTTGAGCGCAAAGGACCTTCCAACTCCATGGCGGCGTCTTACGATCTGGACTCCATCGACCATAACATCGTGCGCGCGCTGGCCGCCGACGCCCGGCTCTCCTACGCGGAGCTTGGCCGAAAGGTGGGACTGTCGCCGTCGGCTGTAGCCGAGCGCGTGCATCGTCTGGAGGCCGAAAAGGTCATTCTCGGCTATCGTGCGCTGCTCGACGAAAAAGCCTTCGGCTACTCCGTCATCGCATTCATCCGGCTGACCTGCGACCACTCGCACTATCGCCCGTTTTTGAAGTTTCTGCCCACCATCGACGCCGTGCAGGAGTGCCACCACATCACCGGCGGCGAGGCGTTCCTGATCAAGGTCACGCTCGAGTCCGTCGATCAGTTGGAGTCTCTCATCGAGCGGCTTCTGCCCTATGGAATGCCTACCACGAGCCTGGTCCTATCGACTCCCATCTATCGCCAGCAGGAGGCATGGCTGCTCAAGCGGGTCGGCCAGTCTTCCCGATCGAAGCAAGATAAAGCAGGAAGATAAACCTCAATTCTTCGTCACGTCATCTCGACCGAAGCGACCGGGGGTCCGCAGGCGAGCGCACTTGCTCGCTGGCTGGTAAGCGACAGACAGTCTCATCGTCCGTCGCGCCATGTAAATTTGCGGCCACACCGGGTCAAGCGAAGTTGCTGTCGTCTCCACCGCCGGACCCGTCGTCGCCGAAGTCGCTGCCGCTGTCATCGAAGGAAGAGCCGTCGGCGGAGCTGGTGTCGGCATCGAAGCTGGAATCGTCCGTCGTGACGGAGTCGTCGTTGGCGTACAGCGAATCGCCGCCGCCGCTTGTATCAGCCGACTCTTGCGAATCAGTGGAATTGCCGGAGCCGAAGTCGCGGTCTTCCTGCGCGCCCAGAGAGCGCTCAT